>NZ_JAEPQA010000019.1 GCF_017640745.1 Nisaea sp.
GTGTTGGATGGGAGGGGTGCCGCCGGATCGGACGATCGGCGGGCATAGCTGGTTAGACGGCGTCTGCCCCGGTTTCGCCGGTGCGAATACGCACGACATCTTCGACAGGTGAGACGAAGATTTTGCCGTCGCCGATGCGACCGGTATTCGCTGCCTTCTGGATGGCCTCCACCACCTGTTCCGCCAAGTCGTCCGGCACCGCCACTTCGACTTTGACCTTCGGAAGGAAATTCACGGCGTATTCCGCGCCGCGATAGATTTCAGTTTGCCCCTTCTGCCGTCCGAAGCCTTTGACTTCACTGACCGTCAGCCCCTGGATCCCCAGAGCGGTCAGTGATTCGCGGACCTCGTCAAGCTTGAAGGGCTTTACGATTGCCATGATCAGTTTCATGCCGCCCAACCTTCTCCTGTTGTGCTTTGCCGCCCACCCGTCACCGGGATAGGCGGATGTCTGCGCACCGCAGATCGGTCGAGTTATTACAAATAGCGTGCCGAAATTCGTAATTCTGGAAATTACCATATATATCAATGTATTAACTGATTATTGGGAAATCCGGAAATTCGCTAAGCTTATATTTTGTGCATAAATTTTAGGCACGAATGTAGCCGTGATGTAATTTTGTGCATCGCAACAGGAGATGCGACAAAGCGCGCGGGACCTTGTTTGACGGCTCCGGCCCTGTATCTTCGCTGGCACCCATTAGATGCGGTCAGCCGGAGAAAAGGCGTCATGAATCACCCGGATTGCGATGTCCTGATCGTCGGCGGCGGCTTGTCGGGCATGTCGGCCGCCCTGGCGCTACAGGCGACCGGCCTGAGCGTAACGGTGATCGATCCGGTCCCGGCGGAGGTTCAGGCCGCCGCGGGATACGACGGCCGGACCACGGCGATCTCCCAGAGCAGCAAGCGGATGCTGGACCGGCTGGGGGTATGGCAGGCAATGCCCGAACCGGCCTGCCCGATCGGAGATATCCGGGTGCAGGAAGGCGGCTCGCCCCTGTTCCTGCAATTCGACCGCGAGGATGCCGGTCCGGAGGCTATGGGCTTCATCGCCGACAACGGTTCCCTCAAGGCCGGACTCTACCGTCAGGCCGCCGGCAAGGACGGCCTGACGGTTCTGGCTCCCGCCTCGGTCGCCGCGCTTGAGGGCGGGAGCGGCTCGG
Organism: Nisaea sp.; assembly: GCF_017640745.1. GTDB lineage: Bacteria > Pseudomonadota > Alphaproteobacteria > Thalassobaculales > Thalassobaculaceae > Nisaea. Next base: position 1,164 of record NZ_JAEPQA010000019.1, read on the forward strand.
TGACGGCAACACTCGAGGACGGCAGACACGTTACGGCCCGTCTCGCTTTGGCCGCCGACGGGCGCCGCTCGCCGACGCGACGCCGGGCCGGGATCCGGGCAACCGAGTTTTCCTACGGGCAGACCGCGATCACCTGCACCGTGACCCATTCCCGCCCGCATAATTACGTCGCCTACGAGCATTTCCGGCCCGCCGGCCCCTTTGCCATGCTGCCGCTGATGGACGCGGAGGACGGAAGCCACAGATCCTGCCTCGTCTGGAGCGAGCGCACGGCGACGGCAGAGGCGCTTCTCAAACTGTCGGACGCGGAATTCGACCGGGAACTCGCGGACGCCTTCGACGATTCCCTCGGCGAGCTTCACGTCAGCGGCAAGCGCTGGGGCTATCCGCTCGGCCTTATCCATGCGGAGCGCTATATCGGCAACCGTCTTGTCCTGATCGGGGACGCTGCGCACGGCATTCACCCGATCGCCGGACAGGGCTTCAATCTCGGCCTGCGCGACATCGCGGCTCTGGCCGACACGATCGAGGATGCGCTGCGGCTCGGACTTGATATCGGCTCGGCCCCGATTCTTGACAAATACCAGCGCTGGCGCCGCTTCGACGTGATGTCCCTGATTGCGGCGACGGACGGGCTGAACCGGCTGTTCTCGAACAATTCGGCGGCGGTGAAGCTGCTTCGCGATGCCGGCCTCGGCCTCGTGCAGCGGATCGGGCCGCTGAAGCGCGCTTTCATGCGCGCCGCCATGGGAACGGCGGGAGACCTGCCGCGCCTTATGCGAGACCCTGCACAGCGCTAGGGCCGCGCTTCACGGCTCGCGGCTAAGGCCGGCCTCTTCGAGTTCCTTCAGGTAGCGTGCCCAGATCTGGTCCTTCTCAGCGCCGAGCTTGTGGAGATAGCGCCAGGTATAAATGCCGCTGTCATGCAGGTCGTCGAACTTGATCCGGACGGCGTAATTTCCGACCGGTTCCATGCCCATGATGTTCACGTGCGCACGGCCGTGCACGAGCTTCTTTTGCGACGGCACGTGGCCCTGCACCTCGGCCGAGGGACTCTCGACCCGGAGCAGTTCCGCCGGAATGCTGAAGCTCTCGCCGGTGTCGAAATCGATCTCAAGGCATTTTTCCGCAGATTGAACGCGGATCTCGGTCGGCCAGATCTCGGTCGCGAAACTCTCGCTCATGGTCTCAGTCCGCCCTCTTGCCCGAGCCGGCCGTCATGGCGGCGGCACCTTCGGCCACCGGATCCCCGTTCTCATCGAGAGACCGCGCCTCGTCGGGCAGCATGATCGGCACGCCGTCGCGGATCGGATAGGCCAAACGGGCCTGCTTGCTCACCAGTTCCGACCGCTCCCGGTCATAGGTGAGCGGCGCCTTGGTGATCGGGCAGACCAGAATTTCGAGCAGCTTCGGGTCGACTTCGCGTTCCGCAGAACCGGCCGCGGACTTGTCAGTGCCGTGCATATTCCTCGTCCCTCAGATCGTGGACCGCCATCTCTAGCAGGGCCAGCATGGTGTCGCCACGTTCCTGCAGCGTCGGCGCCTCCAGCAGCGCCTGTTTCTCCAGCGGTCCAAAGGGACAGACCATTGCGAGCGTCGTCAGCAGCTGGATATCCGCGGCATTTTCGATCGACTCCCAGTCGGCGCGGATGCCCTGGACGGCGAAATAGTCCTTGAGGCCGCGCATCAGGCGGGAGCGGTCAAGCACCAGCGTCTCATCCGATTTCTTGAAATCGTCGGCGAAGCTGCACCAGTCGGCGACCACGCGACGGTATCCGGAGCGGCTTTCCAGCTCCTGTTCGACATGGAAGCGCGCGACCCCCGTCAGGGTGATCAGGAAGCGCCCGTCCTCGGTCTCGGAAAAGGAGGTGATCCGGCCCGCACAGCCGGTCCGCTGCAGACAGGGAGTGTCGGCCTCGCCTGCCTCGGCCGGCTGGATCATCCCGATCAGCCGGTCGGTGGCGAGCGCGTCCTGCGTCATCACGAGATAGCGCGGCTCGAAGATATTGAGCGGAAGTTTGCCGCCCGGCAGCAGCAGGACGCCGGGCAGGGGAAAGACCGGAATGCAGGCAGGCATGTCCTCCAGGTTCGGAGAAAAAGGGCTGCGCGACAGGGTATCCGGCATTTCCTTCAGACCTCCATATTCAGGAAAACAGGACGGCGGAGAGTTTCCGGCGGCCGTCGACCGTGACCGGGTCGGTATGGCCGAAGGCCTCGAAGAACTTGACCAGCTGCTTGCGCGCCTTCTGCTCTTCCCACTCGCGGTTCAGGCGAATGCTCTCGATCAGGGCATCGACCGCGCCTTCCCGGTCGCCGCCGGCGAACAGCGCCATGGCAAGGTCGTAGCGGGCCTGGTGGTTTTTCGGATCGGCCTCGATCGCCGCGAGCAGCTCCGCCACTTCGCCGGCATCGACGCTCTCGCTCGCCAGTTCAAGCGAGGAGATCGCCGCATGAACCTCCGGCGCCTTCTTGAGCTGCTCGGGAAGCTGATCGATCACCTGCTGCGCCTGCTCGACCTGGCCGAGCGCCACGAGGGCCCGGATCAGCCCGGCATTGCCGCGGACATTCTCCGGATCGTGCTGCACGACCTGGCTGTAGATCCCGCCGGCGCCCTGGGCATCGCCCGCCTCGAGCATCTGGTCCGCCGCGTCCAGCGCCTCGTCGAGCGGCGACTCGCCCGCGGCTCCGCCGGTCAGGCGCTTGACGAACTCACGGATCTGGCTTTCGGGGAGGGCACCCTGGAACCCGTCGACCGGGCGGCCCTGGAAGAATGCGAAGACCGCCGGGATCGATTGCACCCGCATCTGCTGCGCGATGGCCGGGTTTTCGTCGATATTGATCTTCACCATGCGGACCGCGCCCTTGGCGTCGCGCACCACCTTCTCCAGCATGGGCCCGAGCTGTTTGCAGGGACCGCACCACGGTGCCCAGAAGTCGACGATCACCGGCGTCTCGCGCGACGCTTCGATCACGTCGGCCATGAAGCTGTTCTGGTTCGAGTCCTTGATCAGATCTGCGGCGTCCGGCGCGGCGTTGATGAGGGTTTCCATTGGATCGTCCGTTCTTTGCTTAGGGGTAAAGTTTGACCGACGGCTTCACTTGACAAGGCCCCCGCGTCATTCGGCGAGCGCACCGAGATCGAGAATCTCCGGCGCATAGCCGAGATCGGCCAGAAACGCCTGCAGGCCCGCGGGAGAGACCGCGATCGTCATTTCGTTCGAGAGCGGATGATAGTTCAGCGGATCGAACTCCAGCATCTCCTTGTCGAGCACCACATTCACCTCCCGGCCGGTATCGTTGATCAGGGCGAAGGGAGAGACCGCCCCCGGGATCACGCCGAGATAGGTCATCAGCCGGTCGGCGCTGCCGAAAGACAGCCGCGCGCCGCCGAAGGCCGCGCCGAGCTGCTTCAGGTCGATGGGCCGGTCCTCGAGCGTGACAAGCAGCCACATCTTGCCCTTGCGATCCCGCAGGAAGAGGTTCTTGCAGTGCCCGCCTGGAAGCTCTCCACGCAGCGCCTTGCTGTCCTCGACGGTGAAGAGCGGCGGATGCCGGTGCAGATCGTAGGCGACGCCGGTTGCGTCGAGATGGGCCAGTAACTGCTCCGGCGTCCTGGGGGCCGCCCGGGTCTCCTCGGAGGCTGATTCACTCTCTGCCATGGCACGATCCACTCTCGATTTCATTGTCCGGCAGCACCGGCAGCGCCCTCCGGGAGCACAGGAAATAGCCGGAAAAGCCGGAAAAACCAAGGGTTTCGTGCTCACTCCGGCATTCTCGGGAGGCCCCGAAAAAAAATGTAATTTCGAGGCTTGCATTGCCAAGAACAGTTTGTATTATCGCGGCCTCTTCACGGCGTCACCGACGCTGCTGGATGCGGGCGTAGCTCAGGGGTAGAGCACAACCTTGCCAAGGTTGGGGTCGTGAGTTCGAATCTCATCGCCCGCTCCAAATTCTCTCAGGAGAAGTGAAGACAGAGACGATGAAAGCGGCCCTCCGGGGCCGCTTTTCGTTTATGTGCCCCAGCTTGACCGAGAGGCGGGAGAGCCGGCACGCCCGCTCCCCCGCATATCCGGCTCAGAAGCGCGCCGTCGCCCGCAGATAGAAGGACCGACCCGGCTCATCGACCTGCACCTCGGTCGCATCGAACGAGTTCGAGCGATTGAGGTGATAGGCATAGTCCCGGTCGAACAGGTTGGTGACCCCGACCCGAACCTCGAACGGCGTGAATGTCTCGACCGAGGCGTAGAGATCCTGGGTGAACCAGGCGGGAGTCTTGTCGGCGTCACGCCCGGAGCCCGTGCTTGGGTCGTCATCCACCCGGGTCTGCTTCAGCGCACCGCGGAAGACCGTGCCGACCTCCCAGCCATCGCCCCGATAGGCCAGCGACAGACTGCCTTCGAGCGGCGGGATCTGGGCCAGCGGCCCGTCCTCGTCGAGATTCTCGCCGTAGGTATAGGTCGCGTCGCCCGCGAGCACCCAGTTTCCGGCGAAGCGATAGTCGCCGCTCACGGTGAGGCCGGACAGCAGCGCATCGACGTTGCGATAGACCGTCGCCCCGTTCGAGAGCAGGACCCCGCTCTGGCCGCGCGCGCTGTCGCGGAGAATGAAGTCGCTCACCCGGTCGACATAGGCCGTCGCGCCGAACGACCAGCCGTCGTCGCGGGTCGAGAGGCCCGCCTCGAGCTGATGGTGCGCCTCCGGCTTGATATCCGGATTGCCGACCCAGCTGCTCGCCATCATGTCGGAGGCCATGGAACGCTCGGTCGCGTCGGCCGTGCGGACGGACCGGCTGAACCCGGCATGGAGCACGGTACTGTCCGTCAGATCGTATTCCAGCCGCGCGAGACCGCCGAAATTGTTCTCGGAACGATCGTCCCCGGTCTCTCCGTAATACATCCGGTAGAGGTCGTTCGGGCTGCGCCCCTTCGAGGCGACGACCTCGTCCGCCCGCCCGAGGCTGGCCTCGACACGGTCGTAGCGGCCGCCGAGCACCAGCCGGGTCTTCTGGGCGACATCCATCGTGCTCTCGGCGAAGAGGCCGAGCTGGCCGATCTCCGTATCCGGCCACATGAGGGAATTCAGCGTATTCACATTGCTGTCCGACATGCCGGAATAGCGTTCCGCCTCGCGCCGATTGTGCTGGTAGTCGAGCCCGACGGTCAGGGCAGCCGATCCGACGGCAAGATCGGCGGCAAGGCTGCCGCCGAAGGTGTCGGACTCGGAATCGACCCGCATCGCCATCGGCGCCGTACGGGTCCGCAGCGAGTAATTGTCCATCACATGCTCGACGCCCGTTGCGAAACCTTCGGCACGGACTTCGGTGAACGACCCGGCGGCGACCGGAAGTCTCACCTTGCCCCGCAGGGTTCGGGAATCATCGACCGGCGCATCCATCGCGGCACCTTCGAAGAGCGCGTCCTCGGTGCTTGCAAAACCGGCGCCGAGAGAGACCGCGGCGCCGTCGTCCTTTTCGTACCCTAGGACGGTGTCGATCGAACGCTGCGAGAAGCTGGAGCGGACCTCGTTGCCATCCCCGTCATCGTAATTGTCGGCCTCCTTGGCAGCGCCGACCACTCGGGCATAGGCGCCGTCGCGTCCGGCCGCCACATCGCCGAAGGCATCGCGGATATTGCCGTTCGACTCCCAGCCGCCGCCGGCCTGTCCGCGATATGATTTCCCTGTCTCGAAGACGGGCGCGAGGCGTTGGAAGTCGATATGGCCGCCCGGCCCGCCGGCTCCCCGGGTGACACTCTGATAGCCTTGCGAGACAGTGACCTGGTCATAGGTCTCCACCGGCGCGAAGGAGGCCGGCGGATCCATCCGGTTCGGACAGCCGCCGTAGATATAGGCGCCGTCCGTGGTGATGTTGAGCTGGTTGCCCTGCATGCCGCGGATCACCGGATCGATGCCGTGCCCGCCCATCCGCACCCCGGATATCCCTGGCACGCTGCGCAGGAAGTCGCCGCCGTCGGCAACTGGCGGGCTGGACGGGCTGTGCGGAGGCAGCACGGATTGGGAAGGTTCGGAAAGCCAGGGGGCCTCGATCACCAGTTTCGGGAGGGACGCAGCCGCGCTGCCTTCCGTGGAGGATTGTGCCCGCGCATCTACGGCCGGCAGCGCCATGGCGGCGACGGCAAGGCCGAGCGGTATCTTCTTTCGAATGCTCATTGAGTTCACTTTCGATCTGCAACCTGAATGTCGGAATGCCCCGAAACCTCGGTCCGCCGCCCATGCACCCGGCCGGACCGGACCGCACATAAGTGCGGTCGACACCGGGAGTTCGCAGGAACGACGGCACGCAACGGCCGATCGGCCGTTCCGCGCGAAACGCAGGCTAACGGGGATAACTGGAGGTTCAGGAGAGGATCGGAGGCGCCCGGGAGTGGAACGGAGCCCATCCGGCCCGGCCGACACGCGCCAGAAGCGCGATGGCTCTTTCGATACGGGATGAGCTGCCCGAGGGTCCCACCGCTGGCAGCTCCGGCAGAAGCGCAAAGGCGCTGCCGGAAAGATGCAAACACGCCGGACAGAACGGTGTGGCGAGATCCGGTGCACCACCATCGCTCTCGGCGGGGGAAGCGGGACGGATCCCTCCGGCGGTACAGATTTCCAGGGCCGCGCGAATAACGGCGTCGCGACCCTCGAACGGCAGCGCGTCGACCGCAAGAGCCTGGCCAACACCGAGGCCAAACCGCATCAGCACCAGTGCCGCCGCAAACAGCGCGACGAACTGGCGGCGGAGCGTCCCCCGGCTTGCCGCGGGATTATGGTGGCTATGACGGCACTTCACGGACATGGGAGTCCAATATCAATCCGGCCGCGGGCGATCAATTGCCGGATTGCCGCAGGCTCACGCCGGGAATTCTACCCGCCGAGCGATCCGCGGGCTTTCCGCCGCGCAAGTACCGCCTCACGATGGCTGATATAGGCGGTCGAACAGAAGATCACCGCGCCGCCGAGCCAGACCCATATGGTGGGTTCCTCTCCGAACAGCAGGAAGCCCATGACTGCGATCAGCGGCAGCTTGATGAATTCGAGCGGCTGAAGCTGGGTGATTTCGGCGAGACCGCAGGCCCGGGTCCAGCACATGTGGCCGAGCGTGCCCGCGCCGGCGAGACAGAAAAGCCAGAGCCAGGTCATCGGATCCGGCCAGGTCCAGTAGAACAGCGCCGGTACGAGGGAAAGCGGGCTCTGCAGCAGTACCATCCAGAGCACGATCGCTTCCGGCCTCTCGGTCGCCGTCAGTTTCTTCACCACCAGCGCGGTGATGGAGATCCCGACCGCGTTTCCGAGCGCCAGCAGCGCACCCGGCGTTATCGCCTCCATCCCGGGGCGGAGCACGATGAGCATGCCGACGAAACCCGCGGCGAGCGCCGCGACGCGGCGCGCCCTGATCACTTCTCCGAGCACCAGAACGGCGCCGATCGTGGCGAAGAGCGGCGCGGTGAAGCCGAGCGCGGTCGCCTCTGCGAGCGGGATCATGGTGATTGCCGCGAAGCCCGCCGCCATCGCAACCAGGTTGATCGCCGCGCGCAGCCCATAGAGTCCGTATTTCTCCGTCCGCAGCGCGCCCAATCCCTGCCGCATGATCCAGGGCGCCATCAGCACGACCGCGAGAAAATTGCGGAAGAACACGACCTCCAGCACATGCAGGGTCTCGGAGGAGAGGCGGATGAAGAGCCCCATCGAGGTGAAGAACACCATCGCCGTACTCATGAGGAGAGTTGCCCGTAACGTCGCGGGCAACCCGGAAAAAGCGGCGATGAAACGCATGTCGGTGAAGCCTGAGAACAGATTGACCCGCCGAGACTATCGCGGCCCTTACCGCATGACCAGCGCTCAGGTCCCGAACAAGATCCGGCCGACAACTTGACCTGGATCAAAGAAGCGGCGGCGGCGACATGCTCCTATTGTCAGAGCTAATGACGGCAATGACCAACCCAGGAAACGAAAATGTCCCACGTCCCGCACGAGCTCGCAGAAGAATTTCCGGAAGCGGCCGACAAGATCCACGAACTGAAGATGAGCAATGCTCATTTCGCCAAACTGGCCGACGCCTATCATGAGGTGAACAGGGAAATTCACCGGATCGAAGCGGAAATCGAACCGACGTCGGACGCCTATGCCGAAGAGCTCAAAAAGAAGCGGCTGGCGCTGAAAGACGAGGTCGCGGGCTTCCTGAACGTCTGACCGGGTCAGACGGACGCCAGGTCTTCCTCAAGCAGGCCCTTCTTCGAGAGATGCGCACGCGTCGTATCGAGGGCCTGCTTGAGTTCACTCTCAAAACGCGTCCGGAGCGGTTCTTCCTCCGTATTCGTGGGCATACCGGACCGGAGCCGCGATTCCAGCTCCGCCGCCGCGGCATTCAGGGCCGTCAGGCCGAGATTCCCTGCGACTCCCTTGATCTGGTGGACAAGCCGGGATGCGGCGATGTAGTCGCCGCTGTCCATCAGACCTCCGAGCTTGTCGGCATTTCCCGCATTCTGCCGGCAGAACTCGTTGAAGAGCCGCCCGGCGAGTTCGTCCGATCCAAGCATCTTCGCGGTGCGCTCAAAAGCTTCGAAGCCAGCACCCTCATCGCCTGCATCCGAGCCGGCGGAGCGGGCTTCGGCTTCGGTTCCGGCCTCCGTTTCGGCCTCGAACGTGATTATCTCGAACTGACCCGAGCGCACGCCGGCAAGCACCTGATAGAGCTTCTCTTCCTCGATCGGTTTTGCGATATGGGCATTCATTCCGGCTGCGAAACAGCGATCGATCTCGGACGAGATCGCATGAGCGGTCGCCGCGATGATGGGGAGGCTGCCAAAGCGGCCGTCCGCCCGAATCAGGCGCGTCGCCTCGATGCCGTCCATAACCGGCATCTGGATGTCCATGAGAACGGCATCGTAGTTCCGCGGACCGCCGGCGGTTACCGCTTCCACCGCGAGCTGGCCGTTGGCGACGAGTTCCACCTCGACCCCGACGCGGCGCAGAAGCGCCTCGATGACCTGTTGATTGATCGCATTATCTTCCGCAACCAGCACCTTCATGCCCGAAACCCGTGCCGGGAGCGAATCTGACGGATCGTCCTCGACCTCACGGTCTTCTGCAAGAGCGCGCAGCAGGCGCAACAGCCGCTCCAGCGCGATCGGCTTCGTCAACACACCGCTCAGGCCGGCGGCGCGTGCCTGTTCCGTCAGACCTTCCGCGTTTGCGCCGGTAACCAGAACAACTTTGGGCGGAGCGCCGCCCCCCCTATGGGTTTCCCGGATCATCCGCGCGGTTTCCAGACCATCGGCCTCCGGCATGATCCAATCGAGGACCACGAGGTCGAAACCTTTTCCTTCGCGCCGGGCCTTGTCGATGCGCGCAAGCGCGGCCGGTCCGGACTCGGCTTCCTCCACATCGAGTTCTATCGATCGGAACATGCCTGTCAGGACGATCCGCGCCGTCTCGCTGTCATCGACGACCAGAATTCTCCAGTTCCTGAAAGGGGCGTTCGCCCGGTCGGCCGTCAGCAAGGGACTGACGGATGTCCGGAACGGGAGGGTGACATGGAAGACGCTGCCTTCGCCGGGCGTGCTTTCGACCCAGATCCGCCCGCCCATCCGCTGAACGAGGTCGAGGCAGATCGAAAGTCCGAGGCCGGTGCCGCCAAATTGCCGCGTCGTCGAGACATCGGCCTGCGCGAACGGTTTGAAGATCCTTTCGCGCTGCTCCTCGGTCATGCCAATGCCGGTGTCTTCCAGCCTGAAATGCAACTCGACCCGATCGTCGGCCATCTCTCTCGGCTTGACGTGAAGCCTGACCGACCCCTGCCTGGTGAACTTGACTGCGTTGTTGCAGAGATTGGTCAGGATCTGAGCGACCCGGAGCGGATCGCCATAGAGATCCAGCGGCGTATCCGGATCGACAAAGACGCCGAACTCCAGCCCTTTCTCGACCGCCATGTCCCGTGCAATCCCTCCGGACTGCTCGATGACCTGGCGGAGGTTGAAATCGGTGGCGTCGATTTCGAGCTGACCGGCCTCAATCTTCGAGAAATCGAGGATGTCGTTGATGATGCCGAGAAGGATCTGCGAAGACGAAACGATCTTCGCGACAAAGTCGGTCTGCGTTTCGTTCAACTCGGTCCGTTGAAGCAACCGCCCGAGACCGACGATGCCGTTGAGGGGTGTGCGGATCTCGTGGCTCATATTGGCAACGAAAGCGGACTTGGCGCGGCTCGCTGCCTCTGCCTCTTCCTGACGCTGCTTCAGTTCGGTAATGTCGACCCGGAAGGAGAGAAACCCGCCGTCCGGGGTCTTCGAGTCCTGGATCCGGATCCATCGACCATCGGGAAGAAGCTGTTCGGCAACTGGCCCGGGTTCGTCGAACTGCCGGAGCCGCATCGCGATCCATTCCTCCTCGCGGCCGACGGCTTCCGGAATTTCCCCTTCGTATGCCGATACGCGGATGATCTCCTCGAAACTCCGCCCCGGAATCATCGTCCGGCGCGTGCTCGGGTACAAATCCTTGAAGCGCTCGTTGCTGAGCACCAGACGCTTCTCGCTATCGTATAGGACAAAGGCGCCGTTCATGGCGTCGAGCGCGATACGCAGCCGGCGCTCGGCTTCGGTTGCCAGTTCCTTGGCGGCAATCAGTCCCGCTTCCTGCGCCGCCAGCGTCTGAACGTCCCCTCGCCGGCGCTCGTGATAGATGCCCAGACCCGCGACCGGCGCCGCAATGGCAAGTCCGATCAGAAGGACCGGGAGCCAGATCCGCAGATAGATTCCGTTGGGGACGATCCAGCCGCCTTTCGGCCGCCCGGCAAACACCCATTCGCCAACCGGAAGACTGACCGGCTGCAGGACAGGGTCGGACCGGAACAGCCTTTCATCGCCGTAGAAGACGCCCCCGTCGAGGCCCTTTCCGTCGCGTCCGCGGATCGCGAATTCGAACGTCATCTCCGCGGCCTCGCGAGGAATCCCCGCGGCAGCGTAGAGCTCCTCTACATCGATAACGGCGGAGACCAGACCCCAGAAGCTCTCGCTCCCGTCGGCGTTCTTGGCGAAAACCGGATAACGCCCGATCACCGCGACACCGCCCTGAAGCAGGTTCAGCGGGCCGGCCATCACCAGGTCGCGCGCGTCCCGGGCCGCGAAGGCTGCAGCCCTTTGCGCCTCGTTCTTGCGGTAATCGAGGCCAAGCGCGCCTTCATTGCCTTCACGCGGGTAGATATAGCGCAGCACCAGATCCGGAGCGGCACCGATGTTTCGCAATTGCAGACGCCGGGTGAAGAGCCGTTCGGCAATCTTGTAGAACTGGTCTCCCGTCATCTCCGGATTGGCCGAGATCGTCGCCGCAAGCCCGCCGACAAGCCTGATGTTCGACGCAATGATGCCTTCGAGGCGGGTCCTCAGAAGATCCAGCTCGCTTGAGATCTCCTGACGCGCCTGTGCTTCGTGCGCCCGCCGGGCCTCGACCGAGAGATAGCATCCGATGCCAATAGCGGCGGCGAAGACCAGCAGCGCCGGCACCATCGCTAGAATCCGAATTCGCATTGGTCCCTGTCTCGCAAAGTGGCGCACGGGCGCACGCGCCCTGAATCTGTTCGTCTGGATGATAACCGGTTTGGTTCGATCATATGCTCCGGCGCGTTACCAATCCCTTAAGACCGGCAGTCTAGCCCGGTTTCGGCCCGACGGGACAAACACATCAAAACGATATCGCAACGACTCCGCCGTTGCCGGGGAGATTTCGCCGTTGGGACCGGTATGTCCCTGAAATTCAATAATTTGGCGTTTCTCAGGCATGGGCAAATGGAGTAGCCTTCGAAGAAGGGACTGGGGCCAGACTTACGGTGGCGGGAGGAAATCGCATGCACGATAAGCTGCACACCCTGAAACAGGAACTGATCGACGGCTTGATCGCGCTGCTGCAGGACCGGGTCGCCAAAGACAAGCAGGCGGAAGCGGAAAGCTTCGTGCGGCAGTTCTATGCGAATGTCGCGCCGCAGGACATTCTCGACGAAGAGCCGGAAGATCTGCTCGGCGCGGTGCTCTCGATCTGGGAATTCGGCAAGATCCGCGCGCCGGGCAAAGCCACCATCAGGGCCTATAACCCGCGCTTCGATTCGACCGGCTGGCAATCCCCGCATACCGTCATCGAAATCATCAACGACGATATGCCGTTCCTCGTGGATTCCGTGACCACGGCTCTGATTTCCCAGGATCTCACAGTCCATCTCGTGATCCACCCGATCCTCGCGGTCGAGCGCTCGAGCGATGGCAAGCTGGAGCGCATCCTGGAGAGCGGCGCGGCCGGCGATGGAAATCTGCGCGAATCCTTCATGCAGCTCCGGGTTTCCGAGCAGACTTCGGCCGAGGTGCTCGCCGATATCGAGCGGGAGCTGCACTCGGTCCTCGAGGACGTCCGCTGCTCCGTCGAGGACTGGCGCATCATGCGCGAGAAAGTGCTCGACGTCGTGACGGAGATCGGCGCGCGGCAAACGCCGCACAACCGCGAGGAAGTCAGCGAGGTCATCGATTTCCTGCGCTGGATCGAGGACAACCATTTCACCTTCCTCGGCTATCGCGAACTCGATTATGTCGGCAGCGGCAAGAACGCCAGGATGCAGGTGGTGGACGGTTCGGGCCTCGGCATTCTGCGCAATCCGGAGGTCGGCGTGTTCGACGGCCTGCGCGAGCTCGGCCGGCTTCCGGAAGACGTCCGCAGCTTTCTGACCAGCCCGGACCTGCTGCTGATCATGAAGGCCAACCGCAAGGCGCGGGTCCATCGTGCCGTTCACATGGACACGATCATCGTCAAGAAGATCGACGAGACCGGCAAGGTCACCGGCGAACACCGTTTCATCGGCCTCTTCACCTCCGTCGCCTACAATCAGCGGCCGAGCGATATCCCGATGCTGCGTCAGAAGGTCCACCGGATCGTCCAGCGCGGCGGCTTCGCGCCGGACAGCCACGATGCAAAGGCGCTGGTCAATATCCTGGAAACCTATCCGCGGGACGAGCTGTTCCAGGCGAGCGAGGACGATCTTCTCACCACGTCGATCGGCATCCTGCATCTCCAGGAGCGGCAGAAGACGGCGCTCTTCGTCCGTGCCGATCCCTTCGAACGTTTCGTTTCAGTAATTCTTTTCGTCCCGCGCGATCACTACACCACCCAGATCCGCGAGCGGTTCGCCGAAATTCTTTCGAAGGCTTTCGACGGCACCATCGCCGCGTTCTACACGCAGATGTCGGACTCCGTTCTCGCCCGCCTTCATTTCATTATCAAAACGGAGCGTGGTCAGGTTCCCGAGGTCGATCTCGCGGAGCTCGAACACCGGCTTGCCGATACCGCCCGCTCCTGGGCCGACAAGCTGCATCAGGCGCTGGTCGAGGCCCGTGGAGAGGAACGCGGAAACGCCCTGCTCCGGCGCTATCGCAACGCCTTTCCGTCCTCTTACAGGGAGACCTATTCGGCGCAGGGCGCGATCTTCGACATCGACCGGATCGAGGAAACCCTGTCCGACGGCCGCCTGGCGATAAACCTGTTCCGCCCTGTCGGTTCCGGCGACCGGGAGCTGCACCTGAAATTCTTCCATCGCGATACGCCCGTCCCGCTCTCGGACGTCATGCCGATGATCGAGAATATGGGCGTCCGGGTACTCAGCGAACGACCTTACGAGGTTTCCTCGAGGGATCTCGGCAACGCGGTCTGGATCCACGATTTCGAGATGCAGCTGAAAGGCGGACAGGCCGTCGATGTCGCCCGGATCCGCCAGCCGTTCCACGATGCCTTCGAAGCCGTCTGGACCGGCAAGATGGAGGATGACGGCTTCAATATTCTGGTGCTGCAGGCGGGCCTGACCTGGCGGCAGGTATCGATGCTGCGCGCCTATGCGAAATACCTGCGGCAGGCCGCCTTCACCTTCTCCCAGACCTACATGGAGGAGACCCTGGCGGAGAACGCACCGATCGCCCGGCTTCTGGCCCAGCTCTTCGAGGCGCGTTTCGACCCGGCGAGAGACGGGTCGAAACGGGCTTCGGAAGCCGATGCCGTCTCCGCGGAGATCGAGGCCGCACTCGACAATGTGGCCAATCTCGACCAGGACCGGATCATCCGTCGCTACCTGAACCTGATCCGGGCGACGCTGCGGACGAACTATTACCAGCCGGACGCCGCGGGCCAACCGAAGCCCTATATTTCCTTCAAGCTCGACAGCCAGGCGATCGAAGACCTGCCTCTGCCACGCCCGCTGGTCGAGATCTGGGTCTATTCGCCACGTGCCGAGGCCGTGCATCTGCGCGGCGGTCGGGTCGCCCGCGGCGGCATCCGCTGGTCCGACCGGCGGGAGGATTTCCGCACCGAAATCCTCGGCCTGATGAAGGCGCAGCAGGTCAAGAACGCGGTCATCGTCCCGGTCGGCTCCAAGGGCGGCTTCGTGGTGAAGCGTCCGCCCGCGGACGGCAGCCGCGAGGCCATGCAGGCCGAGGCGATCGAATGCTACAAGACCATGATGCGCGGGATGCTGGACATCACCGACAACATTTCCGGCACCGACATCGTGCCGCCGGAAATGGTGATCCGGCACGACGAGAACGATCCCTACCTCGTGGTTGCCGCCGACAAGGGAACGGCGACTTTCTCGGATATCGCAAACGGAGTCTCCCAGGAGTACGGCTTCTGGCTCGACGACGCCTTCGCCTCCGGCGGGTCTGCCGGCTACGATCACAAGAAGATGGGCATCACGGCCAAGGGCGCCTGGGAATCGGTGAAGCGCCATTTCCGGGAAATCGGCGTCGATATCCAGACCACGGACTTCACCGTCGTCGGTGTCGGCGACATGAGTGGCGACGTCTTCGGCAACGGCATGCTGCTTTCCAAGCACATCCGGCTCGTCGGCGCCTTCAACCATATGCACATCTTCTTCGACCCGTCCCCTGACGCGGCGAAGAGCTGGGCCGAACGCAAACGGCTGTTCGACCTGCCGCGCAGTTCCTGGACCGATTACGACACAAAGCTGATCTCCAAGGGAGGCGGGATCTATGCCCGCTCGGCGAAATCGATCGATGTCACACCGGAGATGAAGACAGTCCTCGGCGTGAAAAGCGACAAGATCACGCCGAGCGACCTGATCCGCGCCATGCTGACGGCGAAGGTCGACCTGCTCTGGTTCGGCGGCATCGGCACCTATGTCAAGGAAAGCGGCGAAAGCAATCTGGACGCGGGAGACCGGGCCAACGACGCGCTCCGGATCAATGCCCGGGACATCGGCGCCAAGGTGGTCGGCGAGGGTGCCAATCTCGGCGTGACGCAACGCGCGCGGATCGAGTTCGCCCTCGGCGGCGGACGGATCAACACCGACGCGATCGACAATTCCGCCGGCGTGGACTGCTCGGACCACGAGGTCAATATCAAGATCCTGCTCGGCGCCGTCGTCGCGGAAGGCGACATGACCCGCAAGCAGCGCGACAAGCTGCTGGAGGAGATGACGGACGAGGTTGCCGACCTGGTGCTGAAGGACAATTACGACCAGAGCCAGGCCCTGACGATGGCGATGGATGAAGGCACCGCCCTGCTCGACGCCGAGACGCGGCTGATCCGCGAGCTTGAGCGCAGCCACCTCAAGCTCAACCGGGCGGTCGAGTTCCTGCCGGATGACGAGACCCTGGCCGAGCGGATGGCCGCCGGCCGCGGACTCACCCGCCCGGAACTGGCGGTGCTGCTCGCCTATGCCAAGATGGAGCTCTATGACGAGATCCTGCCGTCCGAATTGCCGGACGACCCGATGCTGGCCGAGGATCTGATCCGCTACTTCCCCGCCCGGGTGCACAAGACCCTGGCACCGGTCATCCGGGAGCACAGGCTGAAGCGCGAGATCATCGCGACCTATGTCGCCAACAGCATGATCAACCGGGTCGGCGCGACCTTCGTCAACGCGGTGCGCGAGCAGACCGGCGACGGCGCACCCGACATCGCGCGCGCCTATATCGTCGCCCGCGACGTCTTCGCCATCCGGCAGCTCTGGTCTGCGGTCGAGGATCTGGACAACAAGGTCTCGGCGGACGTGCAGACCCGGATGCTGCTCGATATCAAGCATCTGGTGGAGCGAGCCGCCGTCTGGTTCCTGCGCAACGAGCGGCGTCCGCTCGACCTGCAGAACCTGACCGGAACCTATATCGAGGGCATCGCCGAACTGACCCAGAGCCTCGACAAGGTGCTGACGGACACGCACCGCGACGTGGTCGCGAAGAAAGCGGCAAAACACGAGGCCGCCGGGGTTCCGAAGGACCTTGCGCGCGGGGTCGCGAGCGCCGATGTGCTGGTCTCCGGCTGCGATATCGTCCGCCTCTCACGGCAGACCGGAGAGAGCGTGCCGCGGGTGGCCGAGGTCTATTTCGCCCTCGGCAACAAGTTCTCCATCGACTGGCTCCGCGAGCGGGCCGACCTGGTGGTGGCCGAATCCCACTGGCAGAAGATGGCGGTCTCGGCCGTGGTGGACGATCTCTACAATCACCAGTTCCAGCTCGCCCAGACCGTGCTCGGCGAATGCACCGAGGCCAAGATGAAGAAAGCGGAGGCCGAGAAGAAAATCGACAGATGGGCCGCCTCGCGCAAGGAAGCCTCGGAGCGGATGAGCCGGTTGCTTGCCGACCTCCGCGCGGCGGACGGCGTCGATCTCTCCATGCTGGCCGTCGCCAACGGCCAGTTCCGTTCCCTGCTGGCCCACTAGACGGGCAGGCGCGGGAGTGAGCCCGGCTGGAAGCGGACCCCCGGGCGGACGCCGCGCGGCGATTTCCTGGTGCCTGTTCGACTGGGCGAACTCGCCGCTGCCGACGGTGATCATCACCTTCGTCTTCTCGGCCTATTTCGCCCGTGGTGTGGTTGGGGACGAGGTCGAGGGCACCGTACTCTGGAGCCAGGCTCTGACCATTGCCGGGCTCGCGGTCGCAATCCTGGCGCCGGTGCTCGGCGCCATCGCCGACCGCTCAGGTCCCAAGAAGCCCTGGATTACCGGCTTTTCCCTGCTGGCGATCCTTGCCGCGGGCGCACTCTGGTTCGTCCACCCGGATCCGGGCGACACGATGCTGGCGCTCATCGCCGTCGGGCTGGTGCTGATCGGGACAGAATTCGCGAACATCTTCTACAACGCCATGCTCGGCGGCATCGCACCACCCGGAAAGCTGGGCCGCATCGGCGGATGGGGCTGGGCGCTCGGCTATCTCGGTGCCATTGTCTGCCTGCTGATCGCCCTGTTCGGCTTCGTGCAGGCGGAAACACCGCCCTTCGGGCTCGACAAGAGCGAGGCGGAGCACGTCCGGGCGACGGCGCTGCTCGCCGCCGGCTGGTTCGTACTCTTCTCGATACCGCTCCTGCGCTACGTCCCGGACGATGCGCACACGCCGCTGCCTGTGCTCAGGGCGGCGCGCGAGGGTCTGGCGACGCTCTGGGCAACGCTGCGAGGACTGCGCCGGCATCGGGATATCTGCATCTTCCTGGTCGCGCGTATGCTCTATGCCGACGGGCTCGCCACCCTGTTCCAGTTCGGCGGCCTCTATGCCGCCGGCACCTTCGGCATGAGCTTCGCCGAGATCATCCAGTTCGGCATCGCCCTCAATGTGACCGCCGGAATCGGCGCCTTCCTCTTCGCCTGGGTCGATGACTGGATCGGCGCGAAGCCGACCATTGCGATCTCTCTGGTCGGCCTGATCGGTTTCGGCTTCGCGGTTCTGGTGGTCGAGGATGTCGCCTGGTTCTGGATCTTCGCTCTGGCGCTCGGAATCTTCGTCGGCCCGTCGCAGGCGGCGAGCCGTACGCTGCTGACGCAGATGGCGCCCGCGGCGGTAAGGGCGCAGATGTTCGGGCTCTACGCCCTCTCCGGCAAGGCAACGAGTTTTCTCGGCCCGGCCCTGCTCGGCTGGGCCACGGTCGCGTTGGGCAGCCAGCGCTGGGGCATGGCGACGATCCTGCTGTTCTGGATCGCCGGCCTTGCCCTGCTCGCGTTCGTCAGGCCCGCATCTCCGCGCGGACCTGCTGCCTGAAGACGTCGATCGGAACCGGGTTTCCGCCGCGGTCGACATGCCAGAAGGTCCAGCCGTTGCAGGCCGGCGCCCCCTGGACCGCCGCGCCGACGGAATGGATCGAGCCCTTGGCGCTGTCGGAGACGAGGGAGCCGTCCGGGCGCACCTTGGCAAACCAGCGGCGGCGCTGATCGAAGAGCACCTCGCCCGGGCGCAGCATGCCGCGCTCGACGATATTGCCGAACGGCACGCGCGGCTCGGTCCGCTTGCTCTCGATCTTGAGCAGGCTCTCGTCCTCGATCCGCTTCACATGTGCGATACGGTTCATGGCGATCTCGGCATATTCCTGCTCGCGCTCGATGCCGATGAAGCGGCGGCCGAGCTTCTTCGCCACGGCGCCGGTGGTGCCGGAACCGAAGAACGGGTCGAGCACGACGTCGCCCGGCTGCGAGGTGGAAAGCAGCACGCGGGCGAGCAGGCTTTCCGGCTTCTGCGTCGGATGCGCCTTGCGGCCGTCCACCTTCAAGCGCTCGGAGCCGGTGCAAAGCGGCAGCAGCCAGTCGCTGCGCATCTGCTGGTCGTCGTTGAAGGCCTTCATCGCCTCGTAATTGAAGGTGTAGCGCTTGCTCGACTCGCTCTTGGCGCACCAGATCAGGGTCTCGTGCGCATTGGTGAAGCGCTTGCCGCGGAAGTTCGGCATCGGGTTCGTCTTGCGCCAGATCACGTCGTTCAGGATCCAGAAGCCGAGATCCTGCAGGATCGCGCCGACCCGGAAGATATTGTGATAGCTGCCGATGACCCAGAGCCCGCCATCGTCCTTCAGCACCCGGCGCACGGCGCCCAGCCAGCCACGGGTGAACTGGTCGTAGGCCTGGAAGGTCTCGAACTGGTCCCAGTGGTCGTCGACCGCGTCCACCACGGAATTGTTCGGCCGGACGAGTTCGCCCTGGAGCTGGAGATTGTAGGGCGGATCGGCGAATACCAGATCCACCGAATTCTCGGGAAGTTTATTGATTTGTTCGATGCAGTCGCCGACCAGAATCTGGTCCAGCGGCAGCCTGATTTGTGCCGTCATTTGGTCCGTCCGTGCCAAGGAAAGGTCGGCGGAGTCTCCGGTATCCGCGGAATCCCGTCAAGACAGCGATGTCTTTTTACTAAATAGAGTCAAATACTTACAAGACGAACACCAGATGTTGTGTGATCGGCGGGAGCGGTCCGGAGCTCTAGCGGGTCCGAACGGCCGAAACAGCCTCGCGCACGGGCCGGAAGGAGCGGCGGTGATGCGGGGTCGGACCGAGGGTCGCGAGCGCGGCCAGATGCTCGGCCGTTCCATAGCCTGCATTGCGCTCCCAGCCATAGCCCGGATGATTCTCGGAGAGCACGGTCATGATGGCGTCGCGGTGCACCTTGGCGATGATCGAGGCGGCGGCGATGCTTGCCGAGAGCTGGTCTCCCTTGATCACGGTCCGCGCCGGCATCGCGAGCTTCGGCAGCCGGTTACCGTCGATGAGGCAGAGATCCGGCTGCGCGCCAAGCACGGTCCCGAGCGCCTCGACCGCGCGGCTCATTGCCAGGAAGGTGGCCTGCAGGATGTTGATCCGGTCGATTTCCTCGACCTCGGCCATCCCGATCCCGAACGGAATGGTCTCGCGCAGCCGAGCCGCGATGGCATCCCGTCTGGCGATGGAGAGCTTCTTGGAGTCGTTGACCTCGGCGATCAGGGGGTCAGCGTAGAGCGACGACGGAATGCAAGCGGCTGCTGCGACGACAGGGCCCGCAAGAGGTCCACGACCGACTTCGTCGATCCCCGCGACGAGCGTTCCGCGATCACCTCCGGCATCGATTTCGAGGCTCAGATCGGGCAAAAAACTCATTCCTCAGATACAAAGTACCGGTTCGGAAGCTACCCGAATAACCCAGAAATTTCATTGGGTTGACCGGGTAGGCCATGGCCGGGACGGCCCGAGTTCGCCGCCGGTTCCGACCCAGACTTACATCAGGGTCTGCCTTGGCGCTACAAGTAGTTATACGCGGGGCGCTATCCCCGAAATATTGTATCGGTGACATGTTCCGGCTTGCGAGTCCCGCGGTCCATGGCGAGATAATCCGCAAGATTCCAACCGGGGCAGCGTCATGCTTGAAGACTGGATCGCCGGGTTCGCCATTTTCGCTCTGACCCTGAGCATCACACCCGGCCCGAACAACACCCTCTTCGCGACCTCCGGCGTCAATTTCGGCATTGCCCGGTCCGTTCCGCACATCCTCGGAGTCGCCATCGGTTTCCCGGTGATGATCGCCGCCGTCGCGCTCGGTCTCTGGTCGCTGCTCAGTACCGTGCCCGGGCTGCTCGATGCCCTGCGCTATGCCTCGATGGCTTTCCTCGTCTATCTCGCCTGGAAGATCGCCGGCGGCTCGACCAACAATCTCGGCAAGCCCGCGAGACCGATGCGGTTTCATGAGGCCGCCGCCTTCCAGTGGGTCAATCCGAAGGCCTGGCTGATCTCCGCCGGCGCCATCACGACCTTCGGCGGCGTGCTCGCGGACGGCTCCTCCGCGATCGCTTCGCGCCTGCCAATCATGTGCGTCCTGTTCTTCGCCGCGGTGATCATCTCCGGCTTCACCTGGGCCGGGATCGGCGCCGGGCTGTCCCGCTGGCTGCAGGGCACGCGGCTCCGCGTCGCGAATATCGCGCTCGCCCTGCTGCTGCTCTCCTCGCTCTTCCTGACCTGACGCCGGCTAGAGCAGGCTGAGCTGATCGCCCGCGCGCGACGGGACCTCGAACCGGTCGGTGCGGAGCGGCGGAAATTTCGACGCGAGCCCCGCCCGTTTCTTCGCCACCTCGAAGCGGCGATGGATCAGCGCGGCATAGGGGCCCGAGCCGCGCATGCGCTCCCCCCACTCCGCCCGGTAGAGCGCACCGCCGCGGGTCTGCCGGATGAGCGAATAGACCCGCTCCGCCCGGTCCGGGAAATGCTCCTCCAGCCACTCGCGGAACAGATCCTTGATCTCCAGCGGCAGCCTGAGAAGGATGTGGCCCATTCCGCGCGCACCGGCTTCCGCAGAGGCTTCGACCAGAGCCTCGATCTCGCCGTCATTGATCGCCGGAATGATCGGTGCCGCCAGTACATGCACCGGGATGCCTTCGGACCTCAGCGCATGGACCGCGTCGAGGCGGCGCGCCGGGGTCGCGGCCCGCGGTTCCATGATGCGGGCGAGATCGCGATCGAGCGTGGTGATGCTGAGCGCCACGGAAACGAGGCCGCGTGCCGCCATCGGCGCCAGGATATCGATGTCCCGGGTGACCAGAGCCGACTTTGTGACGATCGAGAGCGGATGGCCGAAATCCGAGAGCACCTGCAAGATCTCCCGGGTGATCCGCCGCTCCTTCTCGACCGGCTGGTAAGGGTCGGTATTGGTGCCGAGCGCCATCACCGCGGGCCGGTAGCCGGGCTTGCGCAGCGCCGCGTCCAGCAGCGCCGCCGCATCCGGCTTCGCCAGCAGCTTCGTCTCGAAGTCGAGACCGGGAGAATAACCGAGATAGGCATGGGTCGGCCGGGCGAAGCAGTAGATACAGCCATGCTCGCAGCCCCGATAGGGATTGATCGAGCGGTCGAACGGCACGTCGGGAGACTGGTTGCGGGCGATGATGGTGCGTGACGCATCCACCGCGACCTCCGTCTTCGGCCGCTTTTCGACGTCCCATCCGTCCGGCGAAGCACCGTGGAAGGGATTGTCGCCGGGCCAGCCGCCGATCACGCGCTCCCGGCGCTCGCGCTCGAACCTCCCGGTCGCGTTGGTTACCGCGCCCCGACCCTTCAGAGGGGAACGGGTCAGGACCTCGGGGTCCGCCGGCTCCGGCATAGTGAAATCGGTTTCGACCATGGACGGATGGTAGAGCCGAATAGAGAACAAAACAAGAACAATCAGGAATCCTCCGGCGGAACCTCCTTGTCCATCCGGTGTAGTTCAAGTCGTTCCAACTGCTGTTCCCGGCGCGCCGCATCCGCCGCGTCCCCGGCACGTTCCGCGCGGGTGCGGCCGAATTTCGACCGGTTTTCCTCGGCCTTCCTGGCATCCGCCTCGCGCGCCTTGCGCTTGCGGGCCTGACGCAGATTGACGATCTTGCCGCTCATCCGTTCCTCCGGAACCTGCCGCCGGACGTTAGTCCAGCACCAGCGGATCGGGCCCCTGCCACTCGCTTCGAACCCGCTCCATGGTCTCGCGCCGGGCCATCCGGCGCAAGCGCTCCAGAACCCCCTTGAGCATCCGGTCGCGCCTGCCGTCCCCGCCCTTCGAGACCTGCGCGACGTTTTCGGCATACCAGCGGCAGCCCCAGGTCGTGGTCCGGAGCCAGGTCAGGCGGCGGAACGGCAGCAGCCACGACTCCAAAGCGCGCGCGAGGGACGGCGGAACGGCCGTCCTGTAGGTGTCGTAGAAATCGATGATATCCGCGCGGCTCACCTCTCCCGTGACATCCGGATCCCAGGTCACCGAAGTGTGGAGCGAGGCATGCGCGAGGTCGATCGCCGGATTGCCGTACTGGGTCTTCTCCATGTCGACGAAGATCGCGCGCCCATCCTTCTGGACGACATAATTGCCCGGGTGGGTGTCCGTCAGGACGAGTGTCGGCGGCAATGGCGTCATGCCGTACTCCGCGGCGAAATCGCGGGCCCACTTGCGCTCTTCCTCAAGGATCGTCCGTGCGCCCCGGTCCTCGACCAGGGCCGGGATGAACTCCGCCTGCGCCTCGATCAATGCGACCAGCGCCTCGATCGGACGTACGGTCCGGGTCAGCGGCGCCATTTTTTCCGGAACCGGCAGGCGGTGTACGCTGGCGAGCGTCTCAGCGATCTGGGGCAGATCGCGCGGAAGCTGGGCCGGCTTGCCCTCAACCGCGTCCACGATGAGAGCACCGTTCGGCAGCCGCGGGCTCGGGTCGAGCTGGCCGTGGATTGCCGGGGTGTGGCGGCTTGGCGCGGCACGACGGAAACATTCGGCCTGCAGGGAAAGCGCTTCTTCCGGCGTCATGTCGCGCCCGGCATGGCGCGGCACTCGTACCAGCAACCGGTGTCCCTGCCAGGTTCTATCGCCGAGCAGAACGTGATCGTGCGTGAGACCACGTTCCGGCAGTTTGATCAGATCTTCGAGAGCAAGCCCATGGTAAGTCTTGAGCTTCATCAGCTCGGCATGGAGATTGCGAATGTCGAGATCGGTGGTCATGGCCGCAAGAACTCTGAAATGGTCTAATCTGGCGCACCGCTGACAGCAGGGGCGCCTCTCCCGGCATCTGTTAGCACAGCCGGTGAAGTAGCGGAAAAATAAGGTCGCTCTTGGTTAAGCGCGGGACATCGAAGAACGAGGATCTGTGGCGCATACCGCCGCCGGGCGCCTTCGGGCCGCTCGACGAGCATGGCCGGCGCCTCGGCGTTGCGGCGCCGGAGCTCTCGCTCAGCGTCGTCATCCCCTGCCTGAACGCGGAGGACGGTCTGCAGCGCACCCTGGACGCCCTTGGCAGTGCCGCTCGCTCGGGCTTTACGCCGGAGATCGTCGTGGTCGATGGAGGCTCGACCGATCGCACCAGGGAGATCGCGGAAGCGGCCGGCGCCCGCGTCATCGAGTGCGCGCCCGGACGCGGCACGCAGCTCGCCACCGGAGCACGGGCCGCGAAAGGCGACTGGCTTTTGTTTCTGCACGGGGACACCGCCCTCGAGCGCGGTTGGGCGGCCAGCGTGATGGTTTTCGCCAGCAACGATCGCAACCGCGAGCGGGCGGCGGTCTTCAGCTTCGCCCTCGACGACGAGAGCGCGGCCGCAAGATGGCTCGAGAAAGTCGTGCGCTGGCGCAACAGGTGGCTCGGCCTGCCCTACGGCGATCAGGGGCTGCTGATCCACCGGCGCTTCTACCGCCGTCTCGGCGGCTACAAGGAGATTCCCCTGATGGAGGATGTCGATCTGATCCGCCGGATTGGCCTCGCCCGCATTGCCCTGTTCGACATCCGCGCCGTGACGTCCGCCGAGCGCTATGTCCGCGGCGGCTATCTGCGGCGCATGCTCAGGAACTTCGTCTGTTTGACCCTGTTCTTCTGCCGCGTTCCTCCACGGCTGATCGCCCGGATCTACGGCTGAGCCGATGCCGCGGAAAACCCTGATCGTCTTCGCCAAGACACCGCGCGCCGGCCTGGTCAAAAGCCGGCTCGCCCGCGATATCGGGCGCCACGCAGCGACCCGATGGTATCGCGGAAACCTCTCCGCCACCCTGGGACGGCTCGGCCGCGGCCGGCGATGGGACTGCCGTATCTTCGGTACACCTCATCACGCCGCCCATTGGCCCTGGCCGCACCCCTGGCGCTTCCGGCATCAGGCGCCCGGCGATCTCGGACACCGGATGCTCCGCGCTCTACGCTCCTCCAGCGGGGGGCCCGTGGTGCTGATCGGCAGCGATATCCCGGGGATCGGGCCGGCCCATATCGCGGAGGCCTTCCGGAAGCTCGGGAGCAACGACGCGGTCTTCGGACCTTCGGCTGACGGGGGCTACTGGCTGGTCGGATTCTCTCCGCGCTATCGCAGCGATCCGTTCCGGCAGGTGCGCTGGTCGACGGAGCATGCCCTCGCGGACACACTCAGGGGATTCGGTCCGGGACACCGGATCGGGTTCGTCGCTGAACTGAGGGACGTGGATACGGGTGCCGACCTTGCGGCACCCGGGACCTGACCTGTCAGGCGGAGCGGCCGTAAAGCTCGTGCTCGCGCAGGCGCGGCATGATCTCGACGAAATTGCAGGGGCGGAAGCGGATATCGAGCTGGTTGGCGAGGATCTCGTCCCAGGCATCCTTGCAGGCCCCGGTCGAACCCGGCAGGGCGAAGAGATAGGTGCCGCGCGCCACGCCGGCGATCGCCCGCGACTGGATCGTCGAGGTACCGATCTTCGGATAGCTTATCCAGCGGAAAAGCTCGCCGAAGCCCTCGATCTCCTTCTCGAAGACCGAGCGGAACGCCTCTGGCGTCACGTCGCGCCCGGTGAGCCCGGTGCCGCCTGTGGAGAGCACGACGTCGATGCCGTCATCCTCGATCCAGGTTTTCAGCTGAGCGGTGATCGCGGGGACATCGTCTGTCACGATCTTGCGGTCCGCGAGAATGTGACCCGCGCCTGTCAGACGCTCGACCAGCGTGTCGCCGGAGCGGTCCGTTTCCAGTGTCCGCGTGTCGGAAACGGTCAGAACGGCAATGTGAACGGGTACGAAAGGACGGGACTCGTCAATTCCTGGCATGTTTCGGGTCGCCCGGCTGCTCTGAGAGATCGATTGACTCATAGCGCGGCCAGGACCCGGCGGCAATGTGATCCAGCGACGGAGCGGGCTGGCCGAGACGCAGCCGGTACATCCAGAGATTGGTCAGCACCCGCTCGATGAATTCGCGGGTTTCATGACGCGGAATCGACTCGATGAAGAGCAGCGGATCCTGCTTGAAGTCGACATCCTTGGTCCATTTCCGCAGCGTCCCCGGGCCGGCATTGTAGGCGGCGAGGAGCTGGAACAGGCCTTCGTTCACGCTGTCCTGCTTAAGCAGGTGGCCGACATATTCCTGGCCAAGCTTGAGATTGAGGTTCGGATCCATCAGCGCCTTGCGGCCGTCGCGGCTGCGGAAGCTGTGGTCGCCCGCAACCCAGGCCGCGGTCCGCGGCATGATCTGCATTACGCCGATGGCCCCGCGCCCGCTGCGCGCATTGGCATTGAACTTCGATTCCTGCCGGGCGATGGCGTAGATCAGCGCCTTGTCGATCCCGGCGATCGAGTCGAGCTGCCAGTCCGGAAGCGGGTAGAAGGCCGCGTAATAGGGCCGGTCGCCGCGTGCCCGGAGGATTCCGGCGATCCGCATGGCGAGGCCCGGCATGCCGTTGCCGGCGGCGACGGTCATGATTGCCCCGTGCATGTAATCCGGCATGTTCGGATAGAGACGGCGGAGCTCCTTTTCCGCGAGGTCCATGCGGCCGACCTGCATCAGGGCGAAGGTGCGGCGACCGCCGGGCGCACCGAGGAGCGCTTCCTTGGTATCCTCATTGAGTTCGGGCAGGGTCCAGTCCAGCGGCATATCGATGCCGAGCGCACGCCGCGCCAGAAGCCCGTAGAACGTCGCCGAATGGGTCGCGGCCTGAGCCAGCCAGAGAGTCGCCTGACGCGGCCGCCGCTCGGCGAGATGCGCGCGCGACGCCCAGTAGGCACCCGCGGCCTTTACCCAGCGGGAGACGTCCGGTGCCCGCGCCAGCGACTCGAAATGCCCGGACGCGGCGTCGTAATCGCCCTGACGCCAATAGGCGAGGCCGGCCGTCCAGTGCGCTGTCGGGATCAGGTCGCCGGAAAGCTCCAGGCTCTCCTTCGCATACCGGATCGCCTTCTCGTCCACATTGAAGACGAAATAGCCATGCGCGATCTCGGCCAGCGCGTGAGCCCGATCCGTCTTGTCGAGGCCTTTTCCGGCCTTGGAATTCAGATACTTGACGCCGCCGGTCGGATAACCCTGGCGAACAAACCTGCGAATCTCGCGGATCACGCTGCGCCCGTGACGGGACACCGTCGGCCCCTTGCGGCTCAGGTGCTGTTGCGGCTCGACCGCACCGTTAACCTGGGAGGCGCCGCTGCCGGTCAGGTACCCCTTCTCGGGACGTGCCGGCGGCTTCCAGTTTCCGGGTTTCCGGCGAAGTGCCAAGCGATAGACCTTGCGGGCGCCCGGATGGTCGGCGTAGGCCGCCATCCAGTCCTTAAGTTCCTTGTATTTGGAACGATAGGCAGTCGGGTGCATGTAACGCTGATAGAGCACGTGGCCCATCAGGATCTCGTCGTCCAACTCGGCGATCAGCTTATCCGCGGCACGCCATTTTCCGGCGTCCTGCAGTTCGAATATTTTCCGATAACGGGCGACGTCTTCGTCGCCGATCACCTCGAATCGGATCTGCGGCGCGACCGATTCGGACTCAAGAACGTCGTAGGATGATGCTCGCGGCGGAATCGCATCGTTGCGGGCGGCGGCGTGAGCCGGCCCGTAGACGATTGATATCCCCGTGGCCAGACCCAGGATCGCGGCTGCGAAAACCCGGATCGCGAGCCACCCCCGGCGGGGCGGAGTCGGTTTTTCACCTCTCATCATGACCACGCTAAGTAGGGCAAGAAGAAGGCAATCTCAAGCAGCGATTTCGGGTACCTGCATCCCGCCAATAGCCACAACTACTTAAGTTTGGATTTTGATGTAAAGACTTAATACAAGGTAATACTTTTCGTCTTTTCAATGTGTTAGATGGTACAACTATCATGGTTAACGGATCGGGGGAATTCTCGCCAATTTAAGCGAAAACATTTCCGTAAATTACTGAATAATTTGCTTTATTGCCAGCAGATCGCGCCATGCGAGGGCCTTCTGACCGGAGGATCGGAGCAGAAAGGCGGGATGAAAAAGCGGGATTGCCGGAATGGGTCCGTCGAGCCCCGCACCGGCATATTCGAACTGCCGGCCGCGTAGCCGCATGATGCCCTGACGCTGGTCGAGAAGCGTTTTTGCCGAAGTCCCCCCGACCGGAACCAGAACGCGCGGACGGACCAGTTCGATGTGGCGCCGGATGAACGGCAGACAAGTTGCGATTTCGGCCGGTGTCGGCTCGCGGTTTCCGGGCGGGCGCCAGGGCAGGATATTGGTGATGTAGGCGTTTTTCTCGCGATCGAGGCCGATCGACTGCATCATCCGGTCCAGCAAGCGTCCACTCGCGCCGACGAAGGGGCGCCCCTGACGGTCCTCGTCCGCGCCGGGCGCCTCCCCGATGAACATTACATCCGGCCGTTCCACGCCTTCGCCAAAGACGAGATTTGTCGCCGTGACCTTGAGCGGAAAACCCTCGAGGGCGTCAAGCGCGGCGCGCAGCTCTTCGAGGGTTTGCGCCGCCGAGGCAAGAGCGCGGGCAGCACTGTCCGACGGCGGCTCCGCAGCGGCCGGCGGACGCCGGGGAGCCGCTTCGACAGCGGGTCGCGCCATTTGTTTCGGAGTCGTAACGGGCGCTGGTGCAGCGTCTGCGGGTAACTGTGCCGGACCCGGCACAGAGGCCGCAGCGGCGGCGGCAAACCAGTCCACCGGCTCTTCCCCGATAGCCTCGTCGGCGCCGAGTTCGACGTACCATTGAAGCAGCGCTTCGGGGTCCGGTTGGGTCTCGTCCAGCGAAAGGCTCACGCGTTCCTCGTCTCTCATTCGTCGCACAGGCCCATTCGCGTCGCTTGTCGACGCCGGGGAGCTGTGCCAAGTAAGACACTAACCTGTGTAAGAAACGATTTGGAGAGGTTCATGGAACGCGAGTCGATGGAATACGACGTCGTCATCGTCGGGGCCGGTCCTGCCGGCCTATCGGCCGCGATCCGGTTGCGCCAGCTTTCGGAGCAGCATGGCCAGGATCTGAGCGTCTGTGTCATCGAGAAGGGCTCCGAGGTCGGCGCCCATATCCTGTCCGGCGCGGTGATGGAGCCGCGGGCGATGGCCGAGCTCTTCCCGGACTGGAAGGAACGCGGCGCGCCGCTGAACACGCCGGTGACCCAGGACCGTTTCATGTACCTGACCCGCAATGGCGGGTATCAGCTGCCCTGCCCGCCGCAGATGAACAATCACGGCAATTACATCATCAGCCTCGGCAATGTCTGCCGTTGGCTCGCCGAGCAGGCCGAGGGTATGGGCGTCGAGATCTATCCGGGCTTCGCTGCCGCCGAGGTGCTCTATGACGAGAACGGCGCCGTCCGCGGCGTCGCGACCGGAGATATGGGTATCGGCAAGGATGGCGAGCAGACCGCCAACTATACGCAAGGCATCGAGCTGCACGCCAAGCAGACCCTGTTCGCCGAGGGCGTGCGCGGCTCCCTGACCAAGACCCTCTTCGAGCGCTTCAATCTGCGCGACGGCGTCGACCCGCAGACCTACGGGATCGGCATCAAGGAGCTCTGGGAAGTCGATCCGGCCGTGCATCAGGAGGGCCTCGTCGTCCATACGGTCGGCTGGCCGATCGACGGCGGCACCTATGGCGGCTCCTTCCTCTATCACCTGGAAAACAACCAGGTGGCGGTCGGCTACGTGATCGGGCTCGATTACGAGAACCCGCATCTCAGTCCGTTCGAGGAATTCCAGCGCTACAAGACGCACCCGAAGATCCGCCCGTTCTTCGAGGGCGGCCGGCGTATCTCCTACGGCGCGCGGGCGATCAACGAGGGCGGGTTCCAGTCGATCCCGAAGATCACCTTCCCCGGCGGTGCCATCCTCGGCTGTTCGGCCGGGTTCCTGAACGTGCCGAAGATCAAGGGCTCGCACACGGCGATGAAGTCCGGCATGACCGCCGCCGAAGCCCTGTTCGACGCCATGAAGGACGGCGCAGGCGCCGGGCTCGAGATCACCGATTACCGCGCCCGGATGGAGAAGAGCTGGGTCTGGGACGAGCTCAAGGCGGTGCGCAACATCCGCCCGGGCTTCAAGGCCGGCTTCCTGATGGGCATGGCCAATGCGGGCTTCGAGACCCTGTTCAAGGGCAAGAGCCCCTGGACCCTGCATCACCACCACGACCACGAATGCCTGAAGCCGGCGGATCACTGCGAGAAGATCGCCTATCCGAAGCCGGACGGAAAGGTCAGCTTCGACCGCCTGTCCTCGGTCTTCCTCTCCAACACCAACCATGAGGAAAACCAGCCGGCGCACCTGACCCTGAAGGATCCGTCGGTTCCGGTGGAGCATAATCTCGCGCTCTATGACGCACCGGAGCAGCGCTATTGCCCTGCCGGCGTCTACGAGATTGTCCGCGACGACGACGGCAGCAATCCGCGCCTGCAGATCAACGCGCAGAACTGTGTCCACTGCAAGACCTGCGACATCAAGGATCCGACCCAGAATATCAACTGGGTGGTTCCCGAAGGCGGAGGCGGACCTAACTATCCGAACATGTAAACCGATTGACGCCTGAGGCCTTATCGCCAGATCGCCGGAAACGAGAGGGTAGAATCATGACTGCACGAGGACCGCGTAACGGAGGCCTCGCAGTGGCATTCCTTGCGGCCGTGACGCTGTCTTCCTGCGCCGCGACCGGTCCGGCGGTCGATCTTCCCGAGATCCCGCAGCGCGATACGGTCTCCGGAGACTATCTCAAGGCCCTGCACGCCTATCGAAGCAGCGATCTCGGCGCCGCAGCGCGGAATTTCGGTGCCGTGCTGGCGGCCGATCCTGGCAATCCAGGCCTCACCCAGCGCACTTTTCTCGCCCGCATTTCCGACGGGCGAACCGCAGATGCGCTGGATATGGCGTCCGATCTGGTCGCGCAGCAGAATGGCTATGCTTTCGGCCGGCTCGTGCTCGCCCTCGCCGCCCTGAAAGAAGGGGATTACGCCGCGGCCCGCGGACAACTCGAGGCCCTCGAAGAGTCGCGCCTGACGCAGATCCTGCGTCCGCTGCTGCTTGCCTGGGTCGAAGCCGGAAGCGGGAACTGGGGGGCGACCGAGAAACATCTGGACGCGATCCGCAAACAGGGAGGGTTCGCCCTCCTGGCGGATCTCCATGCCGGGTACATCGCGAGCCTCAAGGGGGATTTCGAGGCTCTCGACAAATCGTTCCGCTCCGCGCTTTCCGCGCTCGACCGGCCGCCGGCACGGCTACGTATCGGCGCCGCGCTGCATTACGCCAAGGCCGGTCACGGGTCGGCGGCGCGCGAGATCCTAGCCGGCGGCGATCTGACCGATCAGAACAGGGACGCGCTCGACGCCGCACTGGCGGCCGCAGAGGCCGGCCGGCCGGCCAAGGGTCTCGTCTCTTCGGCAACGGACGGCGTCGCCGAGGCCATGTTCGACATCGCGAGCGCCCTGCAACGTGACCGCGGCAGCGAAATCGCGCTGATCTATGCCCAGCTCGCGCTCTACATGCGGCCCGACTTTCCACTCGCCCGCCTGCTGGTCGGGGAGATTCTCGACGACCGCGACCGCCACGCGGACGCGCTGGCGATCTACCGGGGGATCGGGCGGGATTCGATCTATCACATGATGGCGGGGCTCAGGACCGCGGCGGCACTCGATGCCGAGGACGATAGGGCCGGCGCTCTCTCCGTGCTCCGCGACCTCGCCCGGACCTATCCGGACAATGGAACGGTGCTGGTCCGCCTCGCGGACACGCTACGGTCGGACGAAGCCTGGGAAGAAGCGATCGCGGCCTACGATGCAGCCTTCGAAAAGCTCGGCGCGGCCGCCAACGATGACTGGACATTGTTCTATACCCGCGGCATCGCGCTCGAACGGGCCAAGCGATGGGAGCGGGCCGAGGCGGATTTCCTGAAAGCGCTCGAGCTCTCGCCGGAACAGCCCTACGTCATGAACTATCTCGGTTATTCCTGGGTCGAGCAGGGCGTCAACCTCAAGGAGGCGCAATCCCTGATCGAACGTGCCGTCCGGCAGCGGCCGAACGACGGTTACATCGTCGACAGTCTCGGCTGGGTGCTCTACCGCACAGGACAGCACCGGGAGGCCGTTACCCATCTCGAACGGGCGGTGCAGCTCCGGCCGGGCGACGCGGTGATCAACGATCACCTCGGCGACGCCTATTGGCGGGTCGGCCGCCGCCTGGAGGCGACCTATCAGTGGCGCCGGTCGCTGGAGATGAACCCCGAACCCGATCTGGCTTCGGAGATCGAGCGCAAACTCCGCGAGGGCCTGGTCACGGACGATGCGCCGGCCGCGCCCGGAAATGGCTGACATCGGCACGCGGGTTCTGCTCGCACCGGCAAAGATCAATCTCGGACTTCGTATCCTGGGCCGTCGGCCCGACGGCTATCACGAGCTCGTCAGCCTCGTTGCCTTCGCCGATCTGCATGACCGCATCACGGTGTCCGCTGCCACGGGTGAAGAAGACGGGCTGACTGTGGCCGGGACGTTCGTCCGCGCGCTCGACAGCGACAATCTGATTTTGCGGGCGATTTCCGGCTTTCGCGGGATCGAACCGGGCCTCCCCGCGCTGCGGATCCATCTGGAAAAGTCGATCCCCGTGGCCGCCGGGCTTGGCGGCGGCTCGGCGGATGCTGCGGCAATGCTGCGCTTTCTCGCGGGACTTTCCGGACGGGACCCGATGGAGAATGACATCCGGCGCCTCGCGGCCTCACTCGGCGCCGATGTGCCGGTCTGCCTCGACCCCCGCAGCCGGATCATGCGGGGCACCGGCATAGACCTCGATGCACCGGCGGACGACTTCGCACCGCAGCCGGTTCTGCTCGTCAATCCCGGTGTCCCCGTGCCGACCGGCGCCGTCTTCGGCGCCCTGGATGCCGGGCCGGTTCCGGCAGACACGGCAAAGGCCGAAACCGGTCCGCTCGATCGGAACGACCTGGAAGCCCCCGCTTGCCGTATCGCGCCGGAGATCACAGACGTCCTGACATTCCTCAGAGAGCTCCCGGGCGTTGCGGCCGCCCGACTGTCCGGTAGCGGCGCGACCTGTTTCGCCCTGTTCGAGACCGAGGCCGGGCGCGATCAGGCAACCCGCCGCGCCGAAGCGGCACATCCCGACTGGTGGCTGCATGCCGGCATGCTTCGGAACTGGGCGGCGGACGAGCTGGATCTTCCGGCCTGACGCGGTCCTCAGGGCGTCGCGGCCTTCAGGCGCTTCAGGAGTTCCGGGCTGGCTTCGCCCGTTTGCGGAATGCCGGCGGTTTTCTGGAAGGTCCGGATGGCGTTGCGTGTTTTCGGTCCCATCAGCCCGTCGAGGCGACCGTCATAGATTCCGAGACGGGTGAGTTCACCCTGGACTTCCGCGACCAGACTGGCCGGGGTGGTGGTGACGATCTGGATGCCGTCAGCGCCGCCGAGCGGCGTCTCCATTTCCGATGCGACGTCCCCGCTTCCTGCCAGAAGTTCGATCGCGCGCTCGTCTCCGGCTCCGGCGGCGGCGCGATATAGATCCAGGGCGGCGGCCTTGTCCTGCGCGACCCCGAGACCCTCGTCCGTCATCACCGCGAGATTGTAGAGGGCCCGGGCCAGTCCCTGGTTCGCCGCGGCGCGGAACCAGCGGGCCGCTTCCTCGAAATTGAGCGGAATGCCGCGGCCTTCGGCGTACATGACGCCGAGATTGTACTGCGCGTTCGGATGACCCTGTTCGGCGGCGCTGTGATACCAGAGCAGCGCCCGCACATCGTCCTTGCGGACGCCCTGACCGGTCTCGTAGAGCACGGCGAGATTGTATTGCGCGCTCGCGAGCCCCTGGATCGCCGCTTCCCGCAACAGCTCCGCCGCGCGCGCCGGATCCTTCGGACCGTTCTTGCCCGCGAGATAGCCGATCGCAAGGTCGTGCTGCGCGGTCGCATCGCCCGCTTCGGCCCGTGCCGCCAGTTCGTCACGCGCCGACCCGGAGGCGCCGGCGTCTTTCGGCGGCAATGCGGCAACCTGATCGCCACCTGCAGCCGCGCCCGGAGAGGCGGGCAGAGCCGGTGCCGGCGGCGGCGCCACTTCGGTCACCGACTTCGCGGGGGCGGCTTCGGGAACCGGAACCGGCTGCGATTCTTGCGGTTTGGGTGCGATCTCGACTGGGGCGGGGGCTGGCGGCTGCGGTGCCGGCTCCGCGTTCGCCGTTGAAGGCTCAGTGGTCGTCGACGGCGCTTCCGCAGCAACCGGCGGGACCGTCTCGGCCGGAGCCGGTCGGGTTTCCTCACGACCGGACACGGCATCAGATGGCGGGGTGGCAGGTTCGGGCCGGGGCTCCGAAGGCACGGGCGTACTGGCCGCGTCAGCCGGCGTCTCTTCCGTTGCCCGGGCACGATCAGGGGCTTGTTCCGGCTGTTCGGCTTTGTCGCCACCGAACAACGCGGTCTTGGCCTGGTTCAGGATCGGATCCAGCTTCGCCGAGAGCGTCTCCACGATATGAGAGGCTCCGATCGCCACTGTGGTGATCGTGGGACGGACATTACGCTCGATCCCGGCCCGCACATGGCCAAGGCCGACATGATCCGCCGCGGCGTAAAGACCAGCTGCGGCGAGGATCAGGATGGCGGCAGCCGATAGTGCAAGAGTCCGGCGGATCGACCGGCGTGGACGTTCCGGGGAGCGGACGGTCTCTTCGGCGGCAGCACCCGGGTGGGATTCATAGCCGCTCTTCTGCACGCCGCGGAACGCCATCGGCAATTCGAGCGGTTCGGCCGGAGCCGGAGCGCGGGACGGCGGCTCGAGATCGAACTCCGTCGGCCCCAGGTCTCCGGTCGGCGGCGGCGGATCGGTGTCCACCGCGTCGACGGCGCCCGCAAGGGCCCGGAGCCGCCGGTCGATTTCCCGGGCCCTGTCGGAACCCGCGCTCGCCTCGCCGGTCACCAGGGGCATGTCGAAACTGTCTATGGCCGGGTCCAGATCGTGGATCGGAGGCAGCGGGAAACCGAGTTCCGGCGCGGCGGCCTCGGCGGGCCAGGACGCTTCCTCCTCTGGCAACGGCGGGGCCTCGGGGCCGAAATCGTCGTCATAGTCAGGCTCCGGCTCCGTCGCCGGCTCCGCGTCCGGAACGGGGCCGATACGGGGCTGCGCCTGGGCATTGCGTTCCAATGCCACCATGCGCTCGGCAAGATCCAGCAGCGCCAGACCCATCGGGCGCAGAGCATTGTCCAGCCTGCTGGAGGACGCATCCAGTTCGTCGTCGACGATATCGAGCAGGATGTCGGCGCTTGCCCTGCTGATCTCCGCCGGTCCGGGTTCCGGGAGTGCCTCCGGAACGCTCGCCGCCGGCTCGGAGTCCGGACGGTCGTCCCGGGGACGCTGGCCTCCATGCACCCGGATGGCGTGATCGATCCAGGCTCCGATCGTCTGCTCTTCCCGATCCGCCGCCGCGCGCGCGATATCGCGGACATCTTCCTCGATACCCTTCACGCTCCATGTTGTCGGCTTCCGGACCACCGGCACTCCTGGGTTGATCGGCTAGGCTAGAGAGTAGTGGTCGGGTCGATACCGCCTAACCCTCAGCTTTCGTTCAATTTATACAGAATCGAACGGTAGCGCTACCCGCGACGGAAAAGACGCGAAAAGAAACCGCGTCCGGAGCCCTGGCCCGGCAGAACCAGGCGCTCGACACGGCCCAGACGCTCGGAGAGCCGCATGACGGCGCGTTCGATTGGCGCGGTGGAGAAAGACGCCTCCTGCGATGCCGGCAACGCGGCGGCCGGGCGTGCATTCAGTTGATCGACTTCCGCCGTCAGAGCCTCGATCTTGCTCAACAAGGGCTCGAAGCGCGCGAGGGTTCTGTCCTCCGCCGCGTCAACCTTGGCTCTGAGTTCCCGCAACTGAGACTCCAGGGTTTCCACCCTCTTGGCCAGCGCAGCACCTTCGGCCTCGGACATTCCGGGCGCTGCAGGCACTGCCGCAGGCGCCGGAACCGGGTGCTGCATCTGCGGGACCGGCGGCGGATATCCGGAATTGGCCGGCATCGGCGGCTGAACCGGTGCTGGCGGAGGCGCATGCTGGGCACCACGGAATTGCCAGGGATAGCCGGCAGAGGCCGTGGCGACCATGCCGCGGTCGATCGCCTCTTCGGCAACGCTCCATTGCCCCCGTCCGAAAGCGAAGCGCGGATCGACCCGGCCGCTGCGATGACGCTCGCGCGGTCCGTCATGATCTCGTTCGGCCGGGGAGGCATTATGCTCCCGGGCCGGCTCCGGCTCGGCCGCCGCCTGCTTATCCTCTGCCGGTTTGTCGCTTGCCGCGTGTCGGATCTGTTCGCTCAGCCAGACACCGATCGGCATACCCGCCTTGCGCGCCGCGATCTTGGCCGCTTCGCGGTCTTCGGCAGAGATGCCTTTCACACTCCACGGAGATTTGCCTGACACCCGACAACCCGCCTTTGGCTTGTTTCAAGGGTCGCGCCGCTATAACGGCGGCCGATGCGCTGAAAAATACCAAAGGTTACCCGGTAGCGCAATGATTTCTGCGACTTTAAGGGGATATGGCGCACCCGATATGACCGGGTAGAAAACGGTCTCAGGTAGTGGGAAGTGCCAGTCTACCAACCGTCGAGACGGCGCTGCTCCGGGATCTGTGCCGCGGGTTCCGGATTTTCGGCTGTAGCCTCTTCGAGCCGGGTCAGACGGCGGGCCATCCGCTCGATGATGTCCTGCAGCGGTCCGACCACATGGGCGACCTGCTCCTCGGCCGCATAGATCCGCTCGCGCACGGCGGCGC
This sequence comes from Nisaea sp., assembly GCF_017640745.1. Classification (GTDB taxonomy): domain Bacteria; phylum Pseudomonadota; class Alphaproteobacteria; order Thalassobaculales; family Thalassobaculaceae; genus Nisaea. The sequence continues at coordinate 37,338 of NZ_JAEPQA010000019.1, forward strand.
GCAGGGCCTCTTCATCCTCCGGACTGGCGACGACCGGTCCGCCGCTTACGCGCCCGGCCGGGCGCGGTTCCGACGCAGCACCCGGCTCCGGGCCGACATCGCGGATCGCGCGGCTCACCCATTCGCCGATCGTTATGCCCTGCTGCGCGGCCGCCTTCTTCGCGATCTCGCGCGCCTCGGGCGACACGCCTTTCAGGCTCCAGGGCAGCACCGATTTGGCCATGTCCGTCTTCAACCTCGAAAAGCCAAAGGATCTGAAGAGTCTAACCGCTCGTCCCGCGGATGTTAAGGGTGCGGTGTCGAAGCGGTTGCAAGCAATCCGCTTTCTGACTATGTTCCCGCGCGATTGGGGCGTAGCCAAGCGGTAAGGCAGCGGTTTTTGGTACCGCCATGCGCAGGTTCGAATCCTGCCGCCCCAGCCACTCAGCCCTCCCTGATTTCATAGATCTCGACAGAACCGCCGGTTCCCTCCACGGCCTGCTCGCCGATTGCCGAAAGACCCGGCAGATCCGCGGCTTCCGCGGCCAGTGCCCGGGTCGCGCCGTCGCAGAGGGCCCGGACGCCAAGCGCCTTCGTGTGTTTCTCCAGCTTGGCCGCCCGGTTCACCGCATCGCCGATTACCGTGTATTCCAGCCGCTCGGCATCGCCGACAGCGCCGAAAACGACGCGGCCGCTGGCAGCGGCCATGCAGATCCTGAGCATGCCCGGCGCCAGAATCTCCCCATCCGGTGTCCAGTCCCGGGTCGCAGCGAGCAGGTCCCGCATCGCCCGGAGCGCGTTTGCCGCATGCTCCGGGTCCGGCTCCGCCGCGCCGAAAGTCGCCAGCACCCCGTCGCCGAGAAACTTGTCAATGCTGCCGCGATGACGCCGCAGCACCGGGCCGACCAGGGCCTGATACTCGGCCAGGATCCGCAACACCTGCTGCGGCTCCAAACGAGCGCTCAGCGCCGTGAAGCCGCGGATATCGACATAGAGGATGGTCGCCTCGCGGTGCTCCCCGCTGCCGGCCGACAGCTCGGCCTCCGCATGCGTGATCTTGCGCGCCACCTCGGGCGCAAAGAAGCGCGAGAGATCGCGGGCCGCCGTACCTTCCGCAACCGCGCGCACCAGCAGGCGGCGGCCGCGATGGATCGCCACCGCAAGGATCGCGGTGACCATCAGGATCGAGATCACCTTGTCGAATTCCGCGCCGATCAGGACCGCGTTTGAGGTCAGGTAATCGACATAATCGCGCGTGATCATCGGGTCGGTAGGATCGACCACCATCGCATAGGCGACCAGCGCCAGCCAGCCGAGCGCCGCGCCGATGCCGGCGAGCAGGACATAGCCGACCTCCAGGCGGAACGAGCGCAGCGCAATGAAAATGAACACATAGAGGATTGTCGGCGCCTTCAGATAGAACGAGGCCGGCTGCTCGTACTGCAGGTGAAAGCTCCAGATCGTCACCATCAGCAACACGATGTCGCCGATCACCGAAAGAGCGAGAAACCAGGGCGGCAGAAGCCTACGGTAGGAGAGGACAAGGCGCAGGACCGTGAAGCCGAAATAGGCGCTCAAGACCCAGGGGATCGGCTCGAACCGGGCCGTTTCGGCAAAGGTCTTCGGAGACAGCGTGTAGAGCACCGCCCAGATCGAGACGACCGTCAACTGGACCCAGCCGATCAGGATCTCGTTCTGCGCCTCCTGCTCACGGATCGCCGCCTCGACACGGCTCGGCAGGCGTCCGGTGTCCTGTTTCCTCTTTCCGGTGCTCTCCGCCATCCCCGCCTTGCCTAGAGCTTCTCGAGCCAAAGGCTGGTCTCCAGAGCTCCGTCGGGAAGCGGCAGCCAGCCGAGATCCGGCGCCTCTGACGTTCCGAGCAGACGGGTCCGGGCGAAATGGCTCGAGAACAGAGGCGCGAAGCCCTTGCCCGCGAGCAGCGCGGCGACCAGCAGCTGCTCGTTATATGTGCGCCACGCCCAGGCTTCGGGATAGGGGTCAGGCAACACTATGTCGTGAATATGCACCAAGAGACCCGCCGGCAGCGTCGGCAGCAGGTGATTGAGGACCAGATCCACGTCCGATCCCGGCAGCGCCAGATGGCTGGAATCGAGAAACAGGATATCGCCCGCCCCGAGCCGCGGCAGATCTCCCGGCTCCACCTGCTGGATCGTCCGGTTCAGGAAGCGGACCCCGGTGCCGCTGAGATCCGCGCGGGGCGCAGGATCGACACAGGTGATCTCGGTGGCGAGGCCGCCGTCGCGGACAGCGCGGGCGAGGAAGCGCGTGCTGTGCCCCGATCCGATCTCCAGGATCCGCGCCGGACGGCGTTCGCGGACCAGCACATAGGCGGCCGCGGCATCGAGGGCCGGAAACCAGTCCTGCCGCCAGCGCGGTTCCGGCGGCGGTGCGTCGCCGATCGCCAGGAGCGCCTCACGGTAGCTCTCGATCTCGCGCAACACGCCGCTGAATGCCGGTAGCGCCTCGCCGGCAAAGCGCTCCTCGATCCACGCATACCGACTACCTTCGCTAGGCACCTCCGCTGCATAACGGTAGGGCATAAAGTAACCCATTGGTTTAATGCCTAGAATCGTGCTTAGGCCCAAGCGTATGCGGCGCCAGGTATGTCCCTTTGACGGGTGATTGGATCGGGTCATATCAGAGTGTAATCGTCAGGCCTTCATGGGCCGCGACCGTGCCCGGACGACGTTCTTCGGCCTGCCGCACGATCTCGTCCATGACTTCGTCGGTGTGGCTCGGATCATGATGGAACAGAACCAGCTTGCCGACTCCCGCCGCGTCCGCGAGCCGGATTCCCTCCTGCCAGGTGGAATGGCCCCAGCCGACGAATTTCGGGAATTCCTCGTCGGTATAGCAGGCGTCGTAGATCATCACGTCCGCGCCCTCGATCAGCTCAAGGATATTCCGGTCGGGGTCGCCCGGCACATGCTCGGTGTCGGTCACATAGCAGATCGACTTTCCGGCATAGTCGAAGCGGTAGCCGATCGCGCCCTGGGGATGGTTCAGCATCGTGGTGCGCACGGAAATCTCGGGGCCGAATTCGAGGACATCGCCCGGAGCGAAGTTTCTGAAAGCCAGCTCCGACTGGAAAACCTCAAGCGGCACCGGAAACAGCGGCGACGACATCAGGCGGGCGAGGACATCCCGCATGTCCTTACCGCCGGAGAGGTGGCCGGACCAGATCCTGAACACGTTGCCTTTCTTGAAGGCGGAGGTGAAGAACGGCAATCCGCCGATATGATCGAGGTGCGAATGCGTGAAGAGCATATCCGCATCCACCGCGCCCGTCTTGTCGAGCGCGAGGCCGAGATTGCGCAGTCCGGTGCCGGCGTCGAGGATAAACAGTCTTTCGCCGCAGCGTATTTCCAGACAGGCCGTATTGCCGCCATAGCGCACGAAGTCCGGCCCCGGGCAGGCGAGGCTTCCGCGTGCCCCCCAGATCCGGACAAAAAACTCGGCTCCCGGCGACAAGATCGATCCCCCCACCCAATTTCGGGCTAAATTGCCGGCTTAATCGGTGCCGCAAGTCTGCATGACCCGCGCCGACGTGAAAAGATCAAATCGGGACAAGCGCCTAATTGGACTCCACGGTGCTCACGGCACCAGCCGGTAGCCGCCGGGATCGGTCACGAGGATCTGCGCATTCGATGGATCGATCTCGATCTTCTGACGCAACCTGTAGACATGGGTTTCCAGCGTGTGCGTGGTCACCCCGGCATTGTATCCCCAGACCTCGTTCAGCAGGGTCTCGCGCTTCACCATGCGTCCGCCGGTCCGGTAGAGATATTTCAGGATCGCGGTTTCCTTTTCCGTCAGCCGCACCTTCTTGTTCTTGGCCTCGTCGATCAGCAGCTTGGCGCTGGGACGGAAACTGTAGGGACCGATGGTGAAGACCGCGTCGTCGCTCTGTTCGTGCTGGCGCAGATGCGCCCGCATGCGCGCGAGGAGGACGGCGATCTTGAACGGTTTGGTGACGTAGTCGTTGGCGCCGGCATCGAGACCGAGAATCGTATCAGCATCGCCGTCCTGCGCCGTCAGCATCACGACCGGAGACTTCACCCCATGGCGCCGGATCAGCCGGCAGACGTCGCGCCCGTCCATATCGGGCAGGCCGACATCGAGCAGAATCAGATCGAAATGGGCCGACTTGACGGTCTCCAGCGCCTCCGCTCCGGTCTCCACCGCCTGGACTGCAAATTCTTCATGCAGTTCCAGCTGCTCGGCCAGCGTGACCCGAAGCGCTTCGTCGTCTTCGACCAGCAGGACTTTCTTACCGTTCACCATCACCCGTCACGATCCGCTACATAAATGGAAATCCACACTTAAGTAGATTGCGCCGCGAATACCAGAGTCTTTAGACCGGTTCCACGACGACCTCTTTCCAGAAACTGACGAAGTCTCGAAGACGCGCCGCTTTTCTTGTCGGCCGTGGATAGGACCATGCGGCACTCTCGACGACCCGGTCTCCGGCCGTCACATCATAGTAGACCGCCTCCCCGCGCCACGGACATTGCGTCCTCGTCCCGCTATCCTTCAGCAGCTCGAAATTGACGGAATCCGGCGGAAAATAGACGCTTCCCTCGATCGTAATTGTGTCCCTTTCCGATGCCCGCGCGATTTCGGTATCGCCAAGTCGGGCCACCAGAACCTGATCGAACATGACCCTGCCCCCGCCTCAGAAGGCCGGCGCCAGGATCAGCCGGAGCATGGCCTGGCACAGCGGATGGTGCGGATCGCCGAAGGCCTCAAGCGCGGTAAAATGATCGCGATCAGGCAGATCGACGAGCTCGACAGGCTGCCGCTTCGCCCTGAGCGCTTCGGCAAGCTCGTCGCGCTGGCGCAGATATTCCGGCCCTTCCAGGCCGCCGACCGTCAGCAGGTGCGGCGGCAGCCTCAGGCCCGCGGCATCCGCGTCGCGCACGCGTGCGATCGGCGACAGGGCCTCCGCCTCCTCTTGCGAGAGAGACAGCACATCGTTCAGATAACAGAGCCGGATCGGCTCCAGATCATGCAGCCCGCTTACCGAGCAGATGCCCTTCAGTACACCCTGCGGCATGCCGGCCGGCCCGCCCATGAAGGCCGAGAGGTGACCGCCTGCGGAATGACCCGCGAGATAGAGCCGGGACGGGTTTCCGCCGTAGCCGGACGCGTTCTCTGAAACCCAGCCGATCGCGGCCCGAATATCCTCGGTGATATCGGAGACCGAGACCTCCGGGCAGAGACGGTAGCCGACCGACACGAAGGTGATGTCCGCCGCGATGAAGGTCGGCACGAGGAAATGCGCGATCGACTTGTCCCGCATGTGCCAGTAGCCGCCGTGAACGAAGATCAGGACAGGCGCATCGCGCTTGCCGGCGGGAAAGATATCGACGCGCTGGCGGGGATGCTCCCCATAGGCGATGTCGAGATCGGCCGAGAACTGACGGCGGACCTCCGCCCCCTTGGCTTCCCATGACGCCGAGATTTCCGCGCTGTTCGCGACCTTCTTGCGGTTGTCGTACTCCCGGTCTAGTGCCGCGCGGTCATAGGTTTTGAAAAGCGTCATCGCCGTATCCATCTTTCCGTGGTTGAAAAGAAACACTGCGTTAGGCGCGGCGGCGGTTCAAGGCGCTTGACCTTGGCCCCGGGCGGAAGATGATGCGGCTCATGGAAAACACTCAGTTCAAATCCGGCGGCGGCGCGCCCGCCTCTCCCTCGACCCAGACCTCCGTCGACCGCGCGATCTCGGAACTTCGCCGCGGCGGCCTTGTGCTGGTGCACGGATCGGCCGATGACAGCGTCCTGCTGGTGCTCGCCGCCGAAATGGCCAACCAGGTGGCGCTCGCCGCAATGGTCCGCCTCGCCGGCAGCCTCCCGTCGGTGATCGTGCCGCGGAACCGGGCGCGCGACATCACGGGCAACGAGGCCATCCCGCCCTATTCCAGCATGGCGCTGCCGCGCGGCGTCGATGCGGCCCTGGTTCGCCAGATCGCCGACCCGCTGTTCGAACCGGAGAAACTCGGCGCCCTGCGCCGGGCGCTGACCATCGTCCCGGTGCGCGCCGGACGTCTCGGGCCCGCGGTGGTCCAGCTCGCCAAGTGGTCGCGGCTGCTTCCCTCGGTCGTCGTGGCTCGTGTCACCGACGTGAAAGCCGCGGAGGCCGCGCGCTGGGCCCATGCCCAGGGGCTGCTCTCCCTCGCCGTCTCCGATATCGAGGATTATGTCGAGGCGAGCGCGCGCCGCCTCAGCCGGGTCGCAACCGCGCGCGTGCCGCTCGCTGCCGCGGAAAACGCGCGGATCGTCGCCTTTCGCCCGGCCGACGGCGGCGAGGAGCATCTCGCGATCATCATCGGGGAGCCGGATTTCGACGCCCCGGTTCTGGTCCGTCTCCATTCCGAATGCCTGACCGGCGATCTTCTCGGCAGCCTGCGCTGCGATTGCGGCGACCAGCTCCGGGGGGCGCTCAAGGAGATCGGCAACCAGGGCTCCGGTATCCTGCTCTATCTCGCCCAGGAAGGCCGCGATATCGGGCTCATCAACAAGCTGCGCGCCTATCAGCTGCAGGATCTCGGCAGCGATACCGTCGACGCAAACGAACAGCTTGGCTTCGAGGCCGACGAGCGGGTCTATCTGAGCGCCGCCGAGATGCTCCACCAGCTCGGGGTGAAGTCGGTGCGGCTGATGACCAACAATCCGGAAAAGATTGCCCAGCTCAAGAGCTGCGGCGTCGATGTCGTGGAACGGGTCGCCCATATCTTCCCCTCCAATGCCCACAACGAGGGCTACCTGAAGACCAAGGCGGCGCGCACAGGCCATCTTTTCTAGGGGACTCAACAGGCTGCCTGCGAGGCGGTTTCAGCCACATTCAGCTGGTACGGGGCTTGCATTCCTGAAGGGCAAAAGGAGCCTTTGCGATGCAAGTCACTCAATCGGCGGCACAACCTGCCTGGTGGTCCCAGTCCTTTCAGTCCGGCGAACGCGACGTGAAACAGGATATCCGCGACCGGTCTTCCGTGAGCGCGGAGACCGAAACCGGCGATCAAGGTTGGGGAGAAGACGGCTTCGGGTTCGACGATTTCATCGATATCGTGAATCCGCTGCAGCATCTGCCTTTCATCTCGACACTCTACCGCGAACTGACCGGCGACAGCATCGCCCCGGCGGCGCGCATGGCAGGCGGAACCCTGTATGGCGGTCCAGCAGGCATGATCGCGAGCGTCGCCAATGTCTTTGTCGAGGCAGAGGCGGGCGCAGATATCGGCGGCACCATGGTCGCGCAGCTTACAGAGCGCGACGCCGCCCCCTCGTCCATTCCGGCGGCCGACGACAGCGGCTCCAAACAAATGCTCGCGCAAGCACCAAACGATTCGGTTCCGCAACAACCGATCTCCACCGATCTCGCCAACCTTCCCTCACCACAAGCGCTTGCCGCCTATGCTCAGGCCAGCGCCCTCGGCGTTCCGGGACGATCCAACGGGCCGGTGGACTGGAGCAGCGGTGTGATCACGCCGAAACAGGAGTCCGGACCCTCGCTGCAGAGCGTCACCGGCCGCGGACTCGATGACCTGATCCGCGAAAGCCAGGCCAAGACCGCGACGCGCAAGCGCGGACCCTCGCTGCCGTCCCTCACGGAACCGGGCCTGAAGAACCGGGGCGCCGCCCCGGTCGAGACCGCGTCCGCCAATCCTGCGAACCCACCGGCTAACCGGGCCGGGCTGGCCGATTGGATGATGAAAGCCCTCGACAAGTATGAAACCATGAAGGCTCCGGACCAGCACACGGGCTAGCCGCGCTCCTGCTGTCCTGACGGAGGGGTTTCTTGGATCTTGTTCTCAGGGCCGGCGACGCCGGCATCTACCATCTCGACATGAACGGCGAGCTGTTGCGTTGCGCGATCGGCAAGGGCGGTGTGCGGACAGACAAGCGCGAAGGCGACGGCGCGACGCCAGTCGGGCGTTTTCCTTTGCGCCGTATCTTTTACCGCCGCGACCGTCTGGCACCACCACCCGGCTGCAAGTCCCCGATCGAAATCGCACCGGATCAGGGCTGGAGCGACGACCCGGCCGATCCGGATAACTATAACCGCCTCGTCGTCCTGCCCTACGACGGCTCGCATGAGCGGCTGATGCGCGAGGATGCGGTCTACGACGTTGTGGTCGAACTCGGCTACAACGACGACCCGCCGATCCCGGGCCTGGGCAGTGCGATATTCATGCATGTCGCCCGGCCGGACTACTCCGGTACCGAGGGCTGCGTCGCCCTCGCCCTGCCGGACCTGCTGAGAGTGCTGGAACAGTGCGGAGGAGAAGGCGCGGTCGTGGTTCCGCCGGATCTCGCCTAGCCGGCGGGCTTCTGCCGTTCCCCGAAGATTGCCGTACCGACCCGCACATGGGTGGCACCGAACTCGATCGCGGTCTCGTAGTCGCCGCTCATGCCCATGCTCAGCTTCTCGAGGCCGTGGCGGCGGGCGATCTCCCGCAGGAGCGCGAAATGCAGTGCCGGTTCCTCGTCCACCGGCGGGATGCACATCAGTCCGGTGACATTGAGACCGTGCTCGTCGCGGCAGCTTTCGATGAAGGCATCGGCCTCCGAGGGCAACACGCCGGCCTTCTGCTCCTCCTCGCCGGTATTGACCTGGACGAAGCATTCGAGGCTGCGTCCCTGCTTCTTCATTTCGCCTGCGAGAACCCGGGCCAGCTTCGGACGATCAACCGTCTCGATCACGTCGAACAGAGCAACCGCATCGGCCGCCTTGTTGGTCTGGAGCGGCCCGATCAGATGCAGGGCGACATCGGGATATTTCTGCTTGAGCGCCGGCCATTTGCCTTGCGCTTCCTGGATCCGGTTCTCGCCGAAGACCCGTTGTCCTTCCTCCAGCGCCGCCTCGACGCGCTCGACCGGCTGCACCTTGCCGACGGCAACGAGCGTCACCTCGTCCGGCGCGCGGCGCGCGGCTTTCGCGGCCGCCGCGATCTGCGCGCGGACAGTCCGGAGATTGTCCGCAACGTTCACGTCGGCATCATTTTCCGCAATGTCCATCGTCTCAATCCCCATAGCCAAAGCGTTCAATTTCCGCGTGCAGCTCCTCGGCTGCCGCCATCAGTTTAGGCCCGTATCGCTGCCAGCGCGCCACGGCATGTCCGTAGAGGGGCTGCGTTACCTGCGCATAGCTCGGCGTCGCGATATAGCCCCGGCCGCGGGCGTGCTCGTGAAAGGCCAACAAGCGTTCGTCCCACTCCAGCCCGAGGAAGTTCAGCACCGGCTCGGTCGAGCCCCTCAGATCGCGCGTCATGTCCTCGTACCTGACCGTGACCACCGACAGGTTGAGGGTCTCCATGTAGCGCTCCCAGAGCGAGAAGACCTCGCGATAAAAACGGATGGTGTCATCCAGCGAGCAGAATACCGCCATGGAATGGTTGAGGCTGAAATTCTGCATCAGGCAGCTGAGGCAGACGTCGCAGGGATGACGTAGCGCCAGAATAAAGCGCGCGCGCGGAAACAGCCGCTTGATAAGTCCCGCATGGACAATGTTCAGCGGCATCTTGTCGATATAGAGCGCGCCATCCGACGGCACCATGAAGCGTGAGCGTTCAGCGAAATAGGCGGATCTGAGATCCGCAAGCTTCGCCTCCGACAGGGTCTCCAGCGCGCCCGGATAGACCCCCTCCGCCCGTAGCCTGAGCGCCAGATTGGTAATCAGCGGACGCTCTTCCAAGACCTCCACACTCGGATGGGCATTGAGCACCTGATCCAGCAAGGTGGTGCCGGAGCGCGGAAACCCGACGAGAAATACGGGGTCCGGTTCGCCCGGAGCGGGGGCCGCCACATCCTTCGCCCAGGCAGGGACCTTGGAATATGCAACCGCCAGCTCCGCCACTTCGGAGAATGCACGACCCGGCTCGAGCTGACCGTCGCGGAATTCCTCGAACTGCACACGGTTGGCCGTCTCGAACCATTCGAGGGCCTCCTCGCACTCCCCGAGCGCGTCCAATGTCTGCGCCAGTTCGAAACCGAGCCTGAACGTGTCGGGTCCTTGAGCAATTCCCTTCAGAGCCGGCACGAGCAACGATTTTGCCTCTTCGTGACGTTTCAGCCGCCGAAGCACGCGCCCTCGAAGAGCCGTCAGAAACTGATCCTGCGGCGCGAGGAAGCCTCCGTTCCGCGCAACCAGCAGCGCCTCTTCGAGAGCCGACTGCCGGTCGAGCAGCTCGGCGAGGAGCCTCAGGGATGCGGTTTGCCGCGGGTCCGCTGTAACAGCACGCCGTGCCATCCGGACCGCCCGCGCGAGATCGCCGGTTTCACGGCAGAATTGCGCCAGCGCGCGAAGCACCCGCGGATCTGCTGTATCCCCGCGTAGAAGTTCGTCGAAGCGCTGCTTCGCGGCCTCGGTGCGGCCCATCGAGAGATAGATGCTGGCAAGATTGCTGCGGATCTCGATAGCGTCATCCCGCCGCGCGGCCCGTTCGAGCATTTCGGCGGCGCGCGGCAGGTTCCACTGACTGCGGTAGATCACCGCCAGATTGTTCAGCACAGCCGGATCGTCGCCCAGCGCCAGTGCCGTTTCGAGCGCGGGCGCCGCCACGTCGTAGCGCCCGAGTTCCAGCAAGATGCTGCCGTGGAGTTTCTGGACCTGCGGGTTATCGCGAAGCCGCCCGGCAATCGGCCCGAGCAGCTCGGCGGCGGAAGCGGCAGCACCTCTGTGGAACCGCACCTGCGCCAGGTTCACCGCGACCTGAAGTTCCGTCGCCGGTGCCAGACTGCGGGCCTTTTCCAGAAGCGCCTCGGCGCGCTCGAAATGCCCGCCGGACGCCTCCAGCATGCCGAACGTGTAGAACGGCCGCCAGTCACCCCCGGCCTTGCGCAAGACGCGCGCATATTTTTCGCGCGCATCCCTCCAGCGCCCGGCCGAAGCGAGGCGCTGGATCGGCCCGAGATCGTTGGACGCTGCTGCCATTCAAACCCCGATATCGACGGATCAGACGCGCGGCGTTCCTGACTTGGAAATATATCCAAGCTCCAGGAGCAGATCGTAATGGCGCTCGGTCAGGCGTTTCACGTGATCCTCGCTGAGCACCTGCCGGTAGCCGCCGACGCCGCCGGCACGGAAGAATTTCTGCGACTGGTGCACCCGCTCGCGGAAACCTGTCTGCTTCTCCTGGCCGGCGACCACAGAAAAGCTGCTGTTTCGGATCGCGCGCTTCAGTCTTTCGGAGTCCTTCGGCACACCGAGATACCGCATGAAGGCTCCGAACGCCTTGGTCGGATTCTTTGCCATCGCCTCGTATTTCAGGGTCAGCGGATTGAAATTCTCGACGGCGTGCCAGCTCCGGTAGTGATCGGTCCAGGTGCCCAGCACCTGGAATACGGCAGCCTTTGTCGTCCGGGTCGTCTGCAGATAGGAGGTCATGGCCTCCACCGCATCGTCCAGCGAGAGCCGGTAATGGTCCGCATAGGAAACCGTTACGTCGTAGACGTTGCGCACGACATAGACGGCGCCGGCCGTATGCTCGAGATGAATCAGCGGTCGGCCTTCATGCATCATCAGCGCGTTATGCGTCTTCACGATCGCGGTTTCCGGCTGCGACGCCCAGGATTTCTGCAGCGGCTCGCGAAGCGCATGGATATCCGCATCGCTCAGCTGCGCAAGCGGCTTGCCGGCGATCTGTTCATAGAGCGGCCCCATCATGTCGCCGAACCGCACGACCCCGAGATCGTTGATCGAAACCGGCTCCGGGCTGTTCCGGAACAGGTTCTCGATGAAGATCCGGAGCCAGGTGTTGCCCGATTTGGGAAAGGAGGCGAGCCACAGAATACCGCTCATCGCGCTGTTTCCAGAATCGTCATCCGCGCAGCCGCCAGATCACCCCGTGTTTGGCGAGCGCACCCAGGAGCGCCTCGAACTGCGGAACCCGGTCCGGGAAGGCCGCACGAAGGTCGGAAAGCCAGATTTCTTCCGACCCGACGATTTTCTCGACGACCGCGTAGTCCTCTTTCGCAATGTCGAGGCTGAAGCCTTCTCCGCTGAGAGTCGCCGCCTGCCCCCTGCGCGCCAGCTTCACCGGGCGCCGTGTGACCATGAAGTAGATATCGGGCGTGCGGTCGGGAAGATTATGGCGCACCACCTTGTCGGCCACCTGAGCCATCAGATAGCCGCGGACATGATTGTGGAACTCCGGCCGTGCCATATGTTCTGCAACCTTCTTGCCAAGCTCCGTGATGTAGTTGGCAAGGTCATCCCCGTCATCGAAATGTGGGATTCGCTTCCGGAAGAACTCGTCCTGATGGAGATACGGGGTCAGCATGTTGAGCGAGGAGTGACCGTCGACATAGGTGGCGCCGAAGGACAGGTGCAGCGACGCGGTATCCGTGGTCATCGCGTCGTGATAGAGCCCGCGCGGCAGGTAGAGCACATCGCCCGGGCGCATCACGATCTGCTGCATGACCTCGCCCTTCTGCTGATTGTGCTGCTCACGGGAGAAGTCGCCCGGACGGACCCGCGGCACATCGATCGCCTCGTTGACCCGTCCCCGATAGATGTTCCAGGTCTTCTCGCCCTCGATCTGGATCGCGAAGACGCACATCGTATCGAAGTGAGAGTGATAAGCCTGAACGCTTTTCCAGGAACAATAGGCGTTGCAGGACGCGTGCGTGCCGGTCAGACGTTCGATGAACCGGGTGGCATCCTGGATCGAGGGATGAATTCCCTCGATGAAGTCGAGGACCAGGCTTGCGCCCTTGGACATCAGGAAACGGACGCGTTCGGGATCGGGAACGAGAACGTTGGCGCCCCTGCGGTCGCGTCCCGGCTGGCAATACTGCTCGGACGGCAGGACGTTGCCGTCCACAGCCATCTCCATAAAACTTGCGTTCCACAGTTTCGACCGGTTGATCAGGTCATTCATTTGTTCCCAGCTGAAGAGCGCGTCGACCGGATCGAAGGAGCCTTTTTCGAAGTAATAGGCCTTGTCCCAGTAATCGCTCAAGAACTGGTCGCGGGTGATTTTCTTGAAGAAATTCTCGAACTGCACGCTCTCGCCCCCTCATTCCGGTCTGCTTCGGATGTGTATATCAGGGGCTGGGACAGTTCCAAAGCGGCAGACGGCAAATCAGATGCATGCCGCAAAAAGAAAAGGGGCCGCACAAGGCGGCCCCTTCCCGAAGTCCGTAATCCCGGAGGATTAGAAGGACAGCTTCATGCCGACGACGAAGAAGGTGCCATCGGTACCTTCCGCGCCAGTGTTGTCGGTGTCGTACTCGGTGTGGCCGAGGGTGGCCGCAGCGGTCACGCCCGGGCCGAGCGCGTACTTGCCGGACAGAGCATAGGTGTTCTGTTCGCCGGTACCGGAGGTCACACCGGCAGTGGTGGAACCTTCACGCTCGCCGTGGAACCAGCCGAGGCTGACGCCCCACGGGCCAGAGGCATAAGCGACGCCGAGGTTGTAGCCTTCTTCGTCCAGGGCATCGGTGGTGCCTTCGGACTTGGCATAGGACGCGCCGGCGGAGAAGCCGCCGAAGCCGACGGTCAGGCCGAGGGCCCAAGCAGCCGGGTCGTCCTGACCAGCGGTCGCACCTTCGGTGAACGTGCCGTAACCACCGGAAACGCCGAGGTCGAAGCCGCCGAGGTCACGCTTGAAGTTGGCACCGATCGCATAGCCGTCAGAGAAGCTGGCGTTGCGGTCCGGCTGACCGTTGGCGTCCTGGCCGTTGTCCGGAATATAGGACACACCAAGCTGGAAGCCTTCGATACGCGGCGTGTAGTAGGTCAGCTTTTCGGAGTCGTTGGTCCGGTTCGGCTCAACGTTGGTGGAACCGAACGGGCTGCGGAAGAAGCCGCCGGAGACGGAAGCCGGCTGGGTCACCCAGTCGCCCTGGTCACCGGAGTTGATGCCGATGCCATACTCGTCCGGAGCATAGTTCATCTTGTAGAGAGCGGAGTTCTCAGAACCCAGGTTGATCTCACCAAAGTTGCCTTTGACGATCAGGTAGGATTCGTCGATCTGGTCACCAGCGTTGCTGTTGGCTTCCAGCTGGACGTTGATGCCGACAGAAATGCCGTTGTCCAGGGTGGTCATGCCGGTGAAGTGGATTTCGGAGTCGGACTTGACGTCGAAACCGCTGTAGTCGTTGGTGGAACCGGTGCCTTCGTCCTGAGAGACGTAGCCGAACCACTGTTCCATGTAACCGCCGACAGACACTTTGAGCTTTTCAGCAGCGTCCGCGGACGGCGAGGCGATCATGCCAGCGGCAACAATCGCGGTCGTTCCGAGAAGAATCTTTTTCATTTTCCCCTACTCCCGAGAGTCGTCGGTTGAATTAACGCGGTCAGTTGAATGCAGATGAACTGCTTAACCCCCTAACCTGACGTCAAAGCATCACTATTCGGTCCCCCTGTGACCGTCAAGAAAGACAGGCCGGACATTTATGCAAATCTGTCTCAATGTGGCGAAAATGCCACAAACCCATGGCACATCGGGGATTTATCGGATTTAGTGCCGACTCGACGGCTGCCTCCACATGGCAAGTTGTTCCGAACCCATAGAAACGGTAAAAGGCGTCTCGACCACATGAAAAACGCGAGTGCGAATCTTGGCTGATTTAAGGATTCCGGGGCTTTTGGGAATGTGCGGCCGACTGAAATACGCGGCTCTGTTGGGCGTGTTCGCCCTTGCGGCATGCGAAGGCGCGGATATCGAGTACGAATATCCGCGCTCCGGGCCGGGCGGCCGGCCGACCTATGAGAAAGAGTCAAAAGTCTTCGGCGAGGACGGCTTCACACTCTTCGGAGAGGATGCCGACAAGCAGCAACAGCAGGGGGCACTCGGTTCGGGCATTGCGGTGAACAGCTTTCTCTGGCGCGCCTCGCTCGACACCATTTCCTTTATGCCGCTCGCATCCGCGGATCCGTTCGGTGGCGTGATCATCACCGACTGGTACTCGCCGCCGGAAACCCCGAACGAGCGCTTCAAGATCAATATCTTCATCCTCGATCGGGCACTCCGGTCGGACGGCGTGCGCGCGAAGGTGTTCAAACAGCGCATCGCGGCCGACGGCCAGTGGCAGGACATCGGAACCGAGGAGAAGCTCCATCGGGATCTGGAGGATGCGATCCTCACCCGTGCGCGCCAACTACGGATCGGCACCACCGGGAACTGACGCCGGAGAGGTGTATCCAGACCGCCCGGCTCCTGATGGGGAGCCGGTTTTGAAGACGATCAGGCGCCCGGGCGCCAAAGACCAAGGCCAAGAGATGTCCCGTTACAATTTTCGCGAAACCGAGTCGAAGTGGCAGCGTGTCTGGGAAGAGCAGCACTGCTTCGAAGTGAGCGAAGATCCGGAAAAGCCGAAATACTATGTCCTCGAGATGTTCCCCTATCCGTCCGGGCGCATCCATATGGGGCATGTGCGGAACTATACGCTTGGCGACCTCGTCGCCCGCTACAAGAAGGCGAAGGGCTTCAATGTCCTGCACCCGATGGGCTGGGACGCCTTCGGCTTGCCGGCGGAGAACGCGGCCTTCGAGCGCGGCGTGCATCCGGCGAAATGGACGCACGAGAACATCGCCTCCATGCGCGAGCAGCTGAAAAGCATGGGGCTGTCCTACGACTGGCGGCGGGAGATCGCGACCTGCGATCCGTCCTATTACCGCCACGAGCAGAAAATGTTCCTCGACTTCTACAAGGCGGGGCTCGCCTACAAGAAGGAGAGTTGGGTCAACTGGGATCCGGTCGAGAACACGGTGCTCGCCAACGAGCAGGTGATCGACGGCATGGGCTGGCGCTCCGGCGCCCCGGTCGAGAAGCGCCTGCTGTCGCAATGGTTCCTGAAGATCACCGAATATGCCGACGAGCTGCTGGAAGCGCTTGAGGGTCTGGACCGCTGGCCCGACCGTGTCACGCTCATGCAGCACAACTGGATCGGCAAGTCGGAGGGCGCCCGCGTCTTCTTCAAGCTGAAAGACAACGAGGAGAAGCTCGAGGTCTTTACCACGCGTCCCGATACGCTCTACGGCGCGTCCTTCTGCGCAATCGCGGCAAACCACCCGATCGCGGCGCAGGTGGCGGAGAACAACCCGGCGCTCAAGGAGTTCATCGCCGAGTGCAACCGCATGGGCACCAGCGAAACCGAAATCGAGACGGCCGAGAAGAAAGGCTTCGATACCGGACTCAAGGTCGTCCATCCGCTCGACGAAAGCTGGGAACTACCGGTCTATGTCGCGAATTTCGTGCTGATGGAATACGGCACCGGCGCGATCTTCGGCTGTCCGGCGCACGATCAGCGCGACCTCGACTTCGCCCGTAAATACGACCTGCCGGTGACGCCGGTCGTGCTGCCGCCCGATGCCGACGCCGCGAGCTTCGAGGTCGGAACCGAAGCCTATGTCGGTCCGGGCAAGATCTACAATTCGGACTTCCTCGACGGGCTGTCGGTCGACGAGGCCAAATCGAAAGTGGCAGAACGCCTGCAGTCAATGGGGTGCGGCGAAAAGACGACGACCTATCGCCTGCGCGACTGGGGCGTTTCCCGCCAGCGGTACTGGGGCTGCCCGGTTCCCTTCATTCACTGCCCGGATTGCGGCGAGGTTCCGGTTCCGGAAGCGGACCTCCCGGTCGAACTGCCGGAAGACGTCGAGTTCGAGGGTGCCGGCAACCCGCTCGACCGGCATCCGACCTGGAAGCACGTTGCCTGCCCGAGCTGCGGCGGCAAGGCCGAGCGCGAGACCGATACGTTCGACACGTTCTTCGAATCCTCCTGGTACTTCGCGCGCTTCGCCGACGCCGAGGCCGAGAACGCCTTCTCGAAGGAGGCGGCGGAGTACTGGCTGCCGGTCGACCAGTATATCGGCGGCATCGAGCACGCCGTCCTGCACCTGCTCTATTCCCGCTTCTTCACCCGCGCGCTGAAGAAATGCGGCTACCTCAATCTCGACGAGCCCTTCGCCGGCCTGATGACCCAGGGCATGGTCTGTCACGAGACCTACAAGGATGAGAAAGGCGCCTGGCTGTTTCCGACCGAGGTGAGGAAGGAAGGTTCCGGCTTCGTCAAGGCTGCCGACGGAACGCCCGTCAAGGCCGGCCGCATCGAGAAGATGAGCAAGTCGAAGCGTAACGTGGTCGATCCGGAAAACATCATCGGCAGCTATGGCGCCGACACGGCCCGGCTCTTCATGCTGTCGGACTCGCCGCCGGAGCGCGATCTCGAATGGACCGAGTCCGGGGTCGAGGGATCCTGGCGCTATCTCAGCCGTCTCTGGCGCCTGATCACCGAGCCGGCGAAACCCTTCGCGCCGCGCGGCACCGCCCGGCCGGCCGAGCTTTCCGGCAAGGCGGAAGCGGCCGAGAAGGCCGTGCACAAGGCAATCAAGGGGATCGGGGAGGCGATCGAGCGGTTCCGCTTCAATACGGCGGTCGCCCAGGTGCGCGAACTCAGCAACACCCTCGCGGAACTTGACGGTGACGACGAGGGCTCCGCCTGGGCCCGCCGTTTCGGCTACGAGACCCTGGTCCGGCTGGTCGAACCGATGGTTCCGCATATCGCCGAGGAACTCTGGGTCGAACTGGGCGGCGAAGGCCTGCTCACGAACGTGCCCTGGCCCGTCTTTAGCGAGGATTTGGTACGCGACGACACGCTTACCATCGCCGTACAGGTCAACGGAAAGTTGCGCGGCACAATAGAAGCTGCACGCGATGCGGACAAATCCGGTGTCGAGGAAGCCGCACTGGCCCTCGAGAACGTGCAGAAGATCCTCGAAGGCAAGGCTCCGCGCCGGGTTATCGTGGTTCCCAACAAGATTGTGAATATCGTTGCCTAGAGCGCTTACCGCCTCCGTCCTGGTTCTTCTCCTCGCCCTCGGCGCCTGCGGGTTCCAGCCGGTCTACGGGAAACGGGCCGGCGAGAGCGGGCGGCAGAGCGCCGTGACGGAGGATCTCGCCTCGATCGCGATCTCGACGATCGCGGACCGGGCCGGTCAGCTGCTCCGCAACAGCCTGCTCGACAAGTTGACCCCTCGGGGCACGCCGGGCCGCGCACGATACCGGCTCGATGTCGGTCTGAGCGAGACGCGGTCCAATCTTGTGATCCTGAAAGATTCGACTTCGACCTTCGCCAAGGTCCGGTTCGCGGCCACCTTCGTTCTGGTCGACCTGGAGACGGGACAGCCGGTGCATCGCGGACAATCCGAGTCCACGACCACCTTCAACCGGGTAGATTCGGATTTCGCAACGCTTTCCGCCGAGAAAGATGCGCGCAGGCGCGCCGCCGATGAAATCAGCGAGGATATCCGGCTGCGTCTCGGTCTTTATTTCAATCGCCTGCGCAGCTCCTGACGGAGATCTGCGATGAAGCTGAAATCCAACGAGATTGCAGGTTTCATTCGCCGCCCGCCGGAAAATGTCCGGGCCGTCCTGATATACGGGCCGGACGGCGGGCAGGTTCGGGAAATCTCCGACAAGATCGCCAAGACCGTCGTCGAGGATCTCGCCGACCCGTTCCAGGTTGCCGATCTTGTGCCGGAAAGCCTGAAAGACGAACCGGGCCGCATCGCGGACGAGGCCGCTGCGATCTCGCTCACCGGCGGGCGACGGCTGGTACGGCTCCGGGGCGCGACGGATACGGTGACAGCTTCGGCCGTACTGGCGCTCGGCGCCGAGACGGGCGACAGCCTCATCATCATCGAGGCCGGAGCGCTCGAGGCACGCTCGAAACTGCGCAAACTCTTCGAGACCGAGAAGCAGGCGGTCGCCATCCCCTGCTATCTCGACAGCGGTGCCGGTCTCGACAGTGTCATACGGGAGACCCTCGCAAGCTTTGAAGTGCGGGCCACCCCGGACGCCCTCGCCTACATGACCGCGCATCTCGGCGGAGACCGCCGCGTGACACGCTCCGAAGTGGAGAAGCTCGCGCTCTATGTCGGCAAGGGCGGAGAAGCGAGCCTGGAGGACGCCCAGCAGCTGGTCGGCGACAGCAGCGCCCTCGCCCTCGACCAGATCGCGCTTGCGGTGGCGAACGGCGACGTGGCGGCAGCGGACCGCATGCTGCAGCGGGGCTATGCCGACGGGTTGAACGCGATCGCCGTGCTGCGGGCGGTGCTCAGACACTTCCAGCGGCTGCACCGCGCGGCGGCGCACATGGCGGACGGCGACAGCGCCGATCAGGCTGTGCAGAAATTGCGGCCGCCACTCTTCTTCGCCGTGAAACCGGCCTTCATGGCGCAGCTCCGCGCCTGGCCGATCCAGCGCCTGCGCCTCGCCCTCACCCGCCTCGCGGAAGCCGAAACGCAGTGCAAGTCCACCGGCACGCCGGATCTCGCCGTGGCCGGACAGACACTGCTCGGCCTCGCCTACAGCGCGGCGCGCAGCCGGGCACGGGCACCCGGCCGGCAGCCGTCACGGTTCACGCCTGGAAAATCAGGATGAGGGGGTCGTCTCGCCGTCTTCGATCAGTTCGCTGAAATCGATCGAGTTGCCGTCGGCCTTCGCGATTTCTTCCGCCGTCTCCTGATCGTAGTCCGGCACGTCCCCGAGAAATCCGCTCATCGCCGGCGAACTCAGGTCGGCGCTGACCGTGCGCGGTGCGGACATGATGGCAAGAAGGGCGTCGAGCTGTTCCAGACTTTCGTACTGGATCATCAGCGCCCCCGACTGACCGTCGACGCCGGTGGCGATCTCAACATGCATGCCGAGCTTCTGGGACAGGTCCTGCTCCAGCGCCCTGGTGTCGGCATCCTTCTCGACCGATGCCTTCCGGCGCGCCTGCTTCGGCGCAGTCTGACCGGACGGCTGCTTTTCCTTCTGCACCAGACGCTCGGTCTCACGGACATTGAGCTTCCGGCGCACTACCTCGGCCGCCAGCGCCGCCGGGTTCCCGGCCGTAAGCAACGCGCGGGCATGGCCGGCGCTGATCTCGCCGGCGTCGAGATAGCCGCGTACTTCCGTCGGTAGCGCCAGCAGGCGCATGGTGTTCGCAACGTGGCTGCGGCTCTTGCCGACCGCTCGTGCGACGTCCTGCTGGGAGTGGCCGTGCTCCTCGACCAGGCGGTGATAGCCTTCGGCTTCTTCGAGCGGATTGAGATCCTCGCGCTGGACGTTCTCGATGATCGCGATCTCGAGCGCCTCGCGATCGTCGAACTCGCGGATATGCGCCGGGATCTCGTGCAGCTGGGCCCGCTGGGCGGCGCGCCAGCGGCGCTCGCCGGCAATGATCTCGAAGGTGCCGGGCTGGTCCGGGTCGCGGCGCAGCAGGATCGGCTGGATGACGCCCTTCTCGCGGATACTGTCCGCCAGCGCGTCCAGTTCCTCCTCGTCGAAGATCCGGCGCGGCTGGAAACGGCCCGGATGAACCTTCTCGATCGGAACGGACTTGCTTTGCTGCAGCCGGTCGACGGAGCCGCCTTCGGTCTCGCCCTCACCGAGGAGCGAGGCGAGCCCGCGGCCGAGCCGCCGGTTCTTGGCGCTGGCGCTGCCGTTTTCCATGCTCACGCGGCGATGCTCCTTTCGCGCTTCATGACTTCGCTGGCCAAGTGGATATAGGCCTGCGAGCCTGAACAGCGCATATCATAGACGATGACCGGCAGCCCGTGCGAGGGCGCCTCGGAGACCCGGACGTTCCGCGGGATCACGGTGCGGTAGACCTTGTCGCCGAAATGCTCCCGCACATCCTCGGCCACCGCGATCGAGAGATTGTTGCGGCGGTCAAACATGGTCAGCACGACGCCCTGGATCTCGAGGTCCGGATTGAAGGCGGTGCGCACGCGCTCCACCGTCCGCATCAGCTGGCTCAGACCTTCCAGCGCATAGAACTCGCACTGCAGCGGCACCAGAACGGCGTCAGCCGCGACCAGCGCGTTCAGCGTCAGCAGGCCGAGCGAGGGCGGGCAGTCGATCAGGATATAGTCATAGGTGTTCGTACCCGGAGCCATGTGCCGGACCAGCGCCTCGCGCAGGCGAAACTCTCGGTCCTCGATCGTCACCAGTTCGATCTCCGCGCCGGACAGGTCCTGCGAGGACGGCACGATGGAGAGCCGGGGAACTTCGGTCTCGAGCGTCGCGTCGGCGATGGCCGAGGCGCCGATCAGCACCGAATAGGAATCCTCGTCCCGGTTCTTCCGCGGCACGCCGAGTCCGGTGCTCGCATTGCCCTGCGGATCCAGGTCGATGACCAGCACTCTTTTCTGGCAGGCCGCGAGCGCGGTGGCGAGGTTGATGGTGGTCGTGGTCTTGCCGACCCCACCCTTCTGGTTCACGACGGCGAGAATCCGGGGCGCTACGGCGGCATCACCCCTCAGCATCATGGCTTCCGACATACGATATGCCCTCCAAGCGCAAGAGACATCCCTCGGGGTCCGACCAGCTCGGGGTGAGGGTTTCTGCCATATTCCATCTTTCACGAGCGGTAGTCAATTCCTTCTCGACCGCCCTACCCTTCAGGAAGAGGCAAATGCCGTCATCCTTCAGATGCGGCTTGGAGTAGTTAAGTAATACATCGACGGACGCGAGAGCCCTCGCGGTCACAATATCAACATCTAGTGGGCTGACCGATTCTACCCTACTAGCGTGAATGGTCACTTCGGCGCCGCAGGCGCGGGCTGTTTCACGCAGGAAGACCGCCTTGCGCTGATCCGACTCGCAAAGATGCACATCCCGCGCACCCATGATCGCCAGTACCAGCCCGGGAAAGCCGGCGCCGCTTCCGATATCGAGCAGACGGCGATGATTCGGCGGCAGTTCGGGAAAGATCTGCGCGGAATCGAGGAAATGACGCAGCCAGATGTCCGGCAGCGTGCTCTTGGAGACAAGATTGATGGCGCGCTGATAGCGCTCGACCATCCCCGCATAGATTTTCAGGCGCTCGAACGTTTCACGTGAAACGCCCGTCCGGGAAGCAAACTCTTCGGGGCTCACGCTGCGTCCCTGCCGATCCGGCGCACGTGGCGCAGCAGCAGAATGACGGCCGCCGGGGTCACGCCGTCGATCCGCGCCGCCTGGCCGATCGTCCGCGGCGCAACCTTGATCAGCTTCTCGCGTACCTCGTTCGAAAGTCCCGAGATCGCGGCATAGTCGAGCGTCCCCGGGATCTCCAGCGCCTCGTCGCGGCGATAAGCCGCGACGTCGCTTTCCTGACGCTCGATATAGCCGGCATATTGCGCGTCGATCTGCACCTGCTCCGCGACCGCGGGCTCCAGGGTGCCGAGTTCTGGCCAGAGAGCCACCAAGCCATCCCAGCTCACGGTGCGGTAGCCGAGAATGTCGAACGCACTGCGCCAGACGCCGTCCTGATTGACCTTGATCCCGGCCTTCTGAAGCGCGTTCGGCGTGCCGCCAAGCCTGCGGGCCAGCGCCCGCCCCTCCTCGACCGCCGCGAGCTTCTCCATGAAACGCGCCGCGCGCGTATCGCCGACACAGCCGATCTCCATGCCCTTCGCGGTCAGACGCTGGTCCGCATTGTCAGCACGCAGCCGCAGCCGGTACTCGGCCCGCGAGGTCAGCATGCGGTAAGGCTCGCTGACGCCCTTTGTCACGAGATCGTCGATCAGCACGCCGATATAGGCGTCGGCCCGGTCGAGCACGAAACGCTCGCCCCGGCCGCCGGTCCGGAGCGCTGCGTTGACGCCGGCCATCAGACCCTGCGCCGCCGCTTCCTCGTAGCCCGTGGTTCCGTTGATCTGTCCGGCAAAATAGAGACCCGGCACCCGCTTGGTTTCCAGCGTGTGCGAGAGCTCCCGCGGATCAACGTAATCATATTCGATCGCGTAGCCCGGACGGATGATCCGCGCATTCTCCAGCCCCGGGATGGTCTTGAACATCTCGTGCTGCACATCGGCCGGAAGCGAGGTCGAGATCCCGTTCGGATAGACCGTCGGATCGTCCAGTCCCTCAGGCTCCAGGAAGATCTGGTGCTGCGAGCGGTCCTCGAAACGGACCACCTTGTCCTCGATGGAGGGACAGTAGCGCGGCCCCACGCCTTCGATCCGGCCGCCATACATCGCCGAGCGATGCAGATTGTCCCGGATGAGCTGATGCGTGCGCTCGTTGGTGTAGGTGATGAAGCAGCTGATCTGCGGCACCTCGATCCGGTCCGTCAGATAGGAGAAGGGCTCCGGCGGATCGTCCGCCTTCTGTTCCGGCAGCCCCGACCAGTCGATGGTCGTGCCGTCGAGACGGGCCGGCGTCCCGGTCTTGAGCCGTCCGAGGCGGAACTGGAAACGGGCCAGCGTTTCCGCAAGGGCCACCGCCGGTGCATCTCCCACGCGGCCCGCCGGGCGGCGCTCCTCGCCGAGATGGATCTCGCCGCGCAGGAACGTCCCAGTGGTAAGCACCACCGCGCCCGCGCGGATCTCGCGCCCGCCCTCGACCACAATCCCGGCAATCGCGCCGCTCTCGTCAAGCAGCAGATCCTCGACCGAACTCGCCTCGATGGTGAGATTGTCCTCTTCAGCCAGAAGATCCTGGATCGCCTTGCGGTAAAGCGCCCGGTCCGCCTGGGCCCGGGGGCCGCGCACGGCCGGGCCCTTGCTCCGGTTCAGCATGCGGAACTGGATACCGGCGCGGTCAATGGCGCGGCCCATGATACCGTCCAGCGCATCGACTTCACGCACGAGATGACCCTTGCCCAGCCCACCGATGGCCGGGTTACAGGACATTTCTCCGATGGTCTCGATCTTGTGGGTGGCGAGAAGCGTGCGGGCGCCCATCCGGGCCGCCGCGGCCGCCGCTTCGCATCCGGCATGGCCGCCGCCCACGACAATCACGTCATACATGGAACCAGTCTCCGGATCGCATGGTTCTCGGTGCGGCACAAAATGAGGTTCCGCCCGGGAAAACGCAATGCTTCATTCGCGATACCGGCCCTGCGTGTTTCACGTGAAACAGGACCGCTTATTTGCCGATACAGAACTCTGAAAACACAAGATCCAGTATCTCTTCGATATCCACCGCGCCGGTGACCCTTCCGAGCGCGCGGGCGGCGAGACGCAGGTCCTCGGCGACGAGACCGTATTCCACCTCTTCCTCGCCCGCTTCGAAGGCCGCGAGCGCCGCGGCCCGGCGCAGATGCTCGAGACACTCCGAAAGGCCCTCGCGGTGCCGGGCCCGCGTCAGGGCCGGAGCTTCCCCGATATCCATCAACTCGGCCGCCACCTCCCCAATCCGGGACAGAAGCGCGTCCAGCCCCTCGCCTGTCTTGACCGAGATCGCGATCCTGTCGGCAGGAAGCTGGGTCCGGGCCTCGACGGAGAGCTGATCGGCTTTCGTCGCCACCAGGATGCGCTCCCGACCTTCTCCGGTCTCCGCCGGCAGGGCTTCTTCTGCCGCATCGCGGAGATCGAGCACCAAATCGGCGCTCGCGGCCCAGGCCCTCGCCCTGCGAATCCCCTCGGTCTCTACCGAATCCATACTTTCACGGAGCCCGGCCGTATCCGCTACCAGCACGGGGAATCCCTTTATGTCGAGATGAACCTCGATCACGTCCCGAGTCGTACCCGCTACATCGGACACTATCGCGGCATCCCTTCTGGAGAGCCAGTTCAGGAGGGATGACTTGCCCGCATTCGGGGGGCCGACGATGGCCATACGAAGTCCGTCCCGGAGGCGCTCCCCGCGCCCGCCATCGTCGAGATGGGCCGCAATACCGGTTTCCAGCGCGTCCATCTGACCGCGGATCTGCTGCCAGACTTCTTCCGGCAGGTCCTCGTCCGGAAAATCCACCAGTGCCTCGATATAAGCGAGGATCTTGACGATCTGCGCCCGCCAGTCCGCGTAGAGCGCCCCGAGGGCGCCGCGGCTCTGGCGCCGCGCCTGGACACGCTGCGCGTCTGTTTCCGCGTCCACGAGATCCGCAATGCCTTCTGCCGCGGTCAGATCCATCTTTCCGTTGAGCACCGCGCGGCGGGAAAACTCCCCGGGCTCAGCGATGCGATATCCCGGCTGCTGTCCGAGGACCCGGAGCATCGCGGTTTCCACCGCCCGGCCGCCATGGAGCTGATATTCGACGATGTCCTCGCCGGTGAAGCTCGCCGGCGCGGCAAAAGCCAGCACGAGACCGTCATCGACGATCTCATCCCCGTCCCGCACGGTCGCGCGGACCGCATAGCGCGGCTCGATCCCGACAAGGCCCGTCAGGCGCTGCAGGCCGTCGAAGGCACCCGGACCGGAGACCCGGAAGACAGCGACGCCCGCACGCCCCGCCGCGGAGGCGAGCGCATAGATCGTATCGTCAGGCGACCCGTTCATCAGCTGGCAGACTCCCGTGCCGTTCGCAGCGCTGGACCTTCGGCCCCTCAGCCCTCACCTTGGGTTGGAGGCGATCGTTTTCACTCCCGGACCGGACCCTGCCCCATGCGCAACGAGCTCGACAAGGAAACCAGCCCCTACCTGCTGCAGCACAAGGACAATCCCGTGCACTGGCAGACCTGGTCCGAGGACACCATCGCCGCCGCCCGCGCCGCCGACAAGCCGATCCTGCTCTCGGTCGGCTACGCCGCCTGCCATTGGTGCCATGTCATGGCCCACGAGAGCTTCGAGGATCCGGACACGGCGGCGGTGATGAACGAGCTCTTCGTCAACGTCAAGGTCGATCGCGAGGAACGACCGGATCTCGACATGATCTACCAGACTGCGCTCGCCATCACCGGACAGCAGGGCGGCTGGCCGCTCACGATGTTCCTGACACCGGAAGGCGCGCCCTTCTGGGGCGGCACCTACTTTCCGCCAGAGCCACGCTATGGCCGTCCCTCCTTCCGCGACGTGCTGCGCCAGGTCGCGGGCGTCTATCGCGAAGAACCGGGACGCGTCGCGGGCAACGTCACCGCCATTTCCCAACGCCTCGACGCGGTCTTTGCCAGCAACCCCGGCGACGGCGTCCCGCTTGAGGCCGCGCCCGAGGTCGCCCGGCGCTTTCTGGCGGAGCACGATCCCGTGCACGGCGGGATCGGCGATGCGCCGAAATTCCCCCAGCCGACGATCCTGAAGTTCCTCTGGCGCACCGGCCAGCGAACCGGGGACGGGCAGATGCTCCAGGCGGTCCGCACCACCGTGACAGCCATGTGCGAGGGCGGGATCTACGACCATCTCGGCGGCGGCTTCGCGCGCTATTCGACCGACGCGGAATGGCTGGTGCCGCATTTCGAAAAGATGCTCTACGACAATGCCCAGCTGCTCGCGCTGATGACCGAGATGCAGCGCCAGGAACCCAGCCCGCTCTACGAGCAGCGCATCCGCGAGACCGTCGGCTGGCTGTTCCGGGAGATGATCTCCGAGAGCGGCGGCTTCGCCTCCTCCCTCGATGCCGACAGTGAGGGTGTGGAAGGAAAATTCTATGTCTGGGATGCGGCGGAGATTGAACGCGCACTGACGGAAGCCGGGCTCGATGCCGCGCTCTTCGCCGCGCATTACGACGTGATCCCGGGCGGGAACTGGGAAGGCGCGACGATCCTCAACCGCAGTCATCGCAAAGGCCCGTTCGAGGCCGAAACCGAGGAAAAACTCCGGGCCGCACGGACGCATCTCCTGAAGATCCGCGACGGCCGCATCCGACCCGGCTGGGACGACAAGGTGCTGGCGGACTGGAACGGCCTGACGATCGCCGCATTGGCGGACGCCGCCAGCCTCTTCGGCGAGGAAGAATGGCTGGAACGCGCCGAGACGGCTTTCACCATTATCACCTCGCACATGGAAGCGGACGGACGGCTGCTGCATTCCTGGCGGGACGGCAGGGCAAAACATGCGGCGACTCTCGACGACTACGCCAATATGAGCCTCGCCGCCCTCGCCCTGGAGACCGCGACGGGCAATCGGCGTTACCTCGACCACGCGATCGCCTGGGCGGCGCTTCTGGAGGATCATTTCCTCGATCCGAAGGACGGCGCCTATTTCTTCACAGCGGACGACCAGAGCGACCTGATGATCCGCACCAAGACGGCCATCGACAATGTCACCCCGGCCGGCAACAGCACGATGGTGGAGGTTCTGTCCCGGCTCTGGCTGAAGACCGGGGATGCGACCTACGCGCTCAGGGCGGAAGCTATCACGCGCGCGTTCGCGGGTTCCTTCCAGCAGCAGCCGGTCGGCTTTCCGGGCCTGCTCAACGGCGTCGAATGGCTGCGCCACGGCCGGCAGATCGTTATCGCCGGAGACCCGGCGGAAACGGATTGCCGGACGCTTGTCCAGACAGCGCGCACGGCAGGCCGGGCGCTCTCGGTGCTCGATATCGTCTCCGGCGAAGAGTCCCTCCCCGAGAGTCATCCGGCGCGCGGCAAGGGACCGGTCGACGGACGCCCGGCGGCCTATCTCTGCGTCGAGCAGACCTGCACGCCTCCGGAAACCGACCCGGAGCGCTTCCGCGAAATTCTCGAGGCCCGGCGATGAGCGACCGTCGGCAGCACAGCTTCGACAGCCCGATCGGCCGGATCCATCTGACAGAGGAGAACGGAGCGATCACCCGTCTCACATGGGTTTCACGTGAAACATCTCCGGACCGTTCCGATTCCGAGACAAGTCCTGTCCTGCTTGAGGCCGAGCGTCAGATCGGTGCCTATTTCGACAAGAAGCTGAAAGTCTTCGACCTGCCGCTGGCCTACGACCGGGGCTCCGCTTTCGAGCAATCCGTCTGGGATGCGATGAAGGATATCCCTTTTGGCCAGCTGCTGACCTATGGCGAGATCGCGGACCGGGTTGGCGGCGTCGCCCGCGCGGTCGGCGGGGCCTGCGGCGCCAATCCGATCCCGCTCGTCATCCCCTGTCACCGGGTGGTCGGCAGCGACGGGAAGCTCACCGGCTTTTCCGGTGACGGAGGGATCGCAACCAAGCAGCGCCTGCTCGATCACGAGTCCGATCAACTCTCCCTGTTTTGAAGAACACTCGTTCCACCACAAGCGTGGACAGGCCGCGACGCCCGCGCCTAGTCTCGGGGCCAATCGGCTGCATCACAAGGGAGGGAGACCCATGTCCTATGTAACCGTCAAGGCCGCCGACGGCGGCAGCTTCCAGGCCTATCACGCCGCGCCTCCGGGCGGCGGCAAGGCGCCAGGGATCGTCCTGATCCAGGAGATCTTCGGGGTGAACAAGGTCATGCGCGACCAAGCCGACGCCTACGCGGCGGAAGGCTATCATGTGCTCTGCCCGGACATTTTCTGGCGTATCGAGCCCGGCATCGACATCACCGACCAGAGCCAGGCGGAATGGGACAAGGCCTTCGAATTGTTCAACGCCTTCGACGTCGACAAGGGCGTCGAGGATCTGAAGGCGACGCTGTCCCACCTGAAAGGCATGGATGGTTGTACCGGCAAGGCCGGATCCGTCGGCTATTGCCTCGGCGGCAAGCTCGCCTATCTGATGGCAACCCGCTCCGACGCCGATTGCAATGTCTCCTATTATGGCGTCGGACTCGACGAGCTTCTTGGAGAATCGGCAAATATTTCAAAGCCTTATCTCTCCCATATCGCCTCCGAGGACGGTTTCGTGCCGAAAGAGGCGCAGGCGAAGATCAAGGCGGGTCTCGCGGGTAATCCTCTGGTGACGTTGCATGTCTATGAAGGCCAGGATCATGCCTTCGCGCGCCAGGGCGGTGCCCATTACGACGCGGCGGCGGCAAAGCTCGCCAACGGCCGGACGTCGGACTTCTTCAAGGCCAACCTCGGATAAAAACGGCTAACAAGGGAACAACCAAAATGGTCAAGGCTATCCAGTTCAAGAAAGCGGGCGGACCCGAAGTGCTCGAGATGACCGACGTCGATCTCGCAGCGCCGGGTGCGGGCGAGATCCAGGTCAAGCACACCGCCATCGGGCTGAACTTCATCGACACCTACCACCGCAGCGGCCTCTATCCCCTGCCCCTGCCCTCCAATATCGGCATGGAAGGCGCCGGCGTGGTCGCCGCCGTCGGCAGCGGCGTGTCGGACCTCAAGGAAGGCGACCGGGTCGCCTATGCCTCCCCGCCGCCGGGTTCCTATGCCGAGGCCCGCAACATCGCCGCCGACCGGGTGGTGAAGATCCCCGACGGTATCGACGACAGGACCGCGGCCGCGATGATGCTGAAGGGCATGACGGCGCAGTACCTGATCCGGCAGATCTACAAGGTCGCCAAGGGCGACACGATCCTGATCCACGCGGCCGCCGGCGGCGTCGGCCAGATCGTCTGCCAGTGGGCAAGCTCTCTCGGCGCCACCGTGATCGGCACCGTCGGCAGCAAGGAGAAAGCGGAAATCGCCAAGGCGAACGGCTGTCACCACCCGATCCTCTACAACGAGGAGGATTTCGTCGCGCGGGTGATCGAGATCACCGGCGGGAAGAAGCTTCCGGTGGTCTATGACTCGATTGGGGCCACGACCTTCGAGAAATCCCTCGATTGCCTCCGTCCGCGCGGCCTGATGGTCAGCTTCGGCCAGGCGGCCGGCCCGATCCCGCCAGTCAATCTCGGCATCTTCGCGCAGAAGGGCTCGCTCTTCTTCACCCGGCCGACACTGTTCAACTACATCTCGACGGCCGAGGACCTCAGGGCCACCGCCGGCGATCTGTTCGACGCGGTCAAGTCCGGCGCGGTGAAGATCCATATCGACCAGACCTTCCCGCTTGCCGAGGCCCGCGCGGCGCACGAGGCGCTGGAAGCCCGCAAGACCACGGGCTCGACCATCCTTCTTCCGTAACGGGACGAGCCGGCACAAACAGAAAGGGCGGAGCCAATGGCTCCGCCCTTTTCTTTGATCTCTATCGAACAGATCAGGAATTCATCGCGTCGAAGAAATCCTGGTTGCTCTTCGAGACCTTCAGCTTGTCGAGCAGGAACTCCATCGCATCCACGGTGCCCATCTGGGTCAGGATGCGGCGCAGGACCCACATCTTGTTGAGGGTCGCCCGGTCCACCAGGAGCTCTTCCTTGCGGGTGCCCGACCGGGTGATGTCGATGGCCGGGAAGGTCCGCTTGTCGGCGAGCTTGCGGTCGAGAATGATCTCGGAGTTGCCGGTGCCCTTGAACTCTTCGAAGATGACTTCGTCCATCCGCGAGCCGGTATCGATCAGCGCCGTCGCGATGATGGTGAGCGAGCCGCCCTCCTCGATGTTCCGGGCCGCGCCGAAGAAGCGTTTCGGGCGCTGCAGCGCGTTCGCGTCGACACCGCCGGTCAGCACCTTGCCGGAAGACGGCACGACGGTGTTGTAGGCGCGTGCGAGGCGGGTGATGGAGTCCAGAAGGATCACCACGTCGCGCTTGTGTTCGACAAGACGCTTGGCCTTCTCGATCACCATCTCGGCGACCTGGACGTGACGTGCGGCCGGTTCGTCGAAGGTCGAGCTGATGACCTCCCCCTTCACCGACCGGTCCATGTCGGTCACTTCCTCGGGACGCTCGTCGATCAGAAGCACGAGCAGGTAGGCGTCCGGATGGTTCTCGGCGATCGCATGGGCGATATTCTGCAGCATGACCGTCTTACCGGTCCGCGGCGGCGCGACGATAAGACCGCGCTGTCCCATGCCGAGCGGGGAGATCAGGTCGATCACCCGGGTGGTCACGTCCTGCTGCTTGTTCTCAGCCTTCTCAAGCTCGAGATTCAGACGCTGCTCGGGATAGAGCGGCGTCAGATTGTCGAAATTGATCCGGTGGCGAACCGCATCCGGGTCTTCGAAATTGATCTTGTTGACCTTGAGCAGCGCGAAGTACCGCTCGCCGTCTTTCGGTGCCCGGATCTGTCCCTCGACCGTATCGCCGGTGCGCAGCCCGAAGCGCCGCACCTGGCTGGGAGAGACATAGATATCGTCCGGACCCGGCAAGTAATTGGACTCGGGAGATCGGAGAAAACCGAACCCGTCCGGCAGCGTTTCAAGAACGCCGGTGCCATAGATCGGAAGATCGTTGTCAGCTAACTGTTTGAGAATGGCAAACATCATGTCCTGCTTGCGCAGAACACTTGCGTTCTCAATCTCCAATTCTTCCGCATAGGCAAGAAGATCTTGGGGGGTTTTTGCTTTTAGCTCTTGAAGATGCATCGTCCTGTCGATGACAAGGTAAAACGAATGTTTGGGAAGGTCGGCCGGTTGAGCAGGCCGCACGAGTGTCGCTTTATCAGCTGACTGTTATGATTTGTTCTGTGCGGGAAGACCTGACGCCATGCCCCACGGCGGTCGGCGATTGATGTCAATTACAGTAGTTCGGCCGCGAGTGTCAAACAACAATAATTGACAAAAATGGAAAACATTCAGGAAAACGGTTTCACGATCACCATGATGACGATGACGATCAGAAGGACGGTCGGGACTTCGTTCGCAATCCGGTAGAAGCGCGCACTGCGACGATTTGCATCGGCCGCGAAATCGCGGCGCCAGCGGGCCATCATTCCGTGAAATCCGGTGAGCAGGAAAAGACAGGCCAGTTTGACGTGAAACCAGCCGTCCGAGAGAAATTCGGGGATTAGCACCAGCATCCAGATCCCGAAAACGAAGGTCGAAACCATCGCCGGATTGATGATGGCGCGCAGAAGCCGGCGCTCCATGATCTTCAGGGTTTCGGAGAGTTCGGAGCCGGGCGCCGCATCGGCGTGGTAGACGAAGAGCCGCGGCAGATAGAACATTCCCGCCATCCAGGCCACCATGCTCATGACGTGGAACGCCTTCACCCATTCGTAACTCATCGCGCTCTCCTCCCCGGCGGACCGCTACTTGCGCCGTACCTGGCGCAGCAACTGCTCGACATGCGCGATCGGTGTCGTCGGCAGGATCCCGTGACCGAGATTGAAGATGAACGGGCCGGAAGCGGCCGCATCGAGGATGCTCTTCACCTCCTCATCGAGCCCCTTTCCGCCGGACAGCAAGGCAATCGGATCGAGATTGCCCTGGATCGGCATCCTGGTCTGGATGTTCTCAACCGCCCAGCGGATCGGCATCGCCGTGTCGACGGCGACCGCATCGACACCGGTCTCCGCAATGTAATCGAGGTAATTGGCGCCCGCCGCGCGCGGAAAGCCGATGACCGGCAGATCCGGATAGGCCGTTTTCACTGCGGAGACGATCTTTTTCGTCGGCTCGATGACTGCCATGCGGAACAGGCGCGGCGAGAGCACGCCGGCCCAAGAGTCGAACAGTTTCAGAACCTCCGCTCCGGCCTTCGCCTGACCGAGCAGATAGATGATCGTCCCTTCGACGACGATATCGATCAGTTCCTGGAAGCCCTCGGGATCGCTGTAGGCCCATTGCTTGGTCGCTGCATAGTCCTTGCTGCTGCCACCCTCGACCATATAGGTGATGACCGTCCAGGGACTGCCCGAGAAGCCGATCAGCGTGGTCTCCGCCGGCAGAGCCTCGCGGACCCGCGACACGGTTTCGTAGACATTGCCGACACGGTTCGAGACAGCAGACGGATCCAGGCTCGAAAGTGCAGCCCGGTCGCGCACCGGTTCCAGCACCGGCCCCCTGCCCTCGACGAATTTCAACGGCTGACCGAGGCCATAGGGCACGATCAGGATATCGGAGAAGAGAATGGCGCCGTCCATCTCGAAACGCCGGATCGGCTGCAGGGTGACCTCCGCGGCCATTTCCGGGTTCAGGCAGAGGTCGACGAAGGATCCCGCCTGCTTTCGGACCTCCCGATATTCCGGCAGATAGCGGCCGGCCTGACGCATGAGCCAGATCGGGGGAACATCTGACACCTGGCCTGCCAGCGCTTTCAGTATCGGTTTCTCGGTCATGGATCGCCTGTTCGGTTTGCCAACGCGCGCACTCACTAACAAAGAATCTTATTAGAAATAAGTAGGAAGTGATTGTAGTGATGCTGTGAGTCCTGTGGATTATCGTTTGGACACAAGTGATCCACAGGACCGTACGGACAAGACCCTACAGGTCCGGTATCGGGATAAGGAGCGGTAAAAACGTCGCAACCTGCAACGCATCCGCCGATCTGAATCACGGGGATTGCGGGGATATCTCTTTTGCCGGACAAGCTGCTCCCATTCGCCGGATGGCGGTATAGTTTTATCCCCTGGCGAACAAGCCGGGGCCGAGAGCTGGCATCGAGAGGTACAGTTTTTCTTTCGGAAGAGAATCCGCATTCTGTAAACAGGTCCTACAGATTTATCCCCAGCAAGGTGTGAACGGTGACCGACTCGGATATCCATCTTCACCTGGTTTCGGACGCCACGGGCGAAACGAACCACCAGGTGGCCCGCGCCTGTCTGGTGCAGTTCGAGGGCGTGCGCGCCCGCGAGCATGTCTGGTCCCTGGTTCGCACCGCCGGACATATCGAGAAGGTCCTTGCCGCCGTCAGCGTCTATCCGGGTCCGGTGCTGTTCACACTGGTCAATCCGGACCTGCGCGAGCAGCTCGAACTCGGGTGCCAGCAGCGCCGCGTGCCCTGTATCTCTGTCCTCGACACGGTGGTGAACGCGCTCGGCAATTTCCTCGGACAGGAAAGCCATGGCCGTCCCGGCCGGCAGCACGAGCTCGATGCCGCCTATTTCAACCGTATCCGGGCGATGGATTACACGCTCGCCCATGACGACGGACAGATGATCCACGATCTCGAGGAGGCCGACATCGTGATCGTCGGCGTGTCGCGTACCTCAAAGACACCGACCTCGCTCTATCTCGCCAACCGAGGCTACGCGACGGCCAACATACCGGTGGTTCCGGGCGTGCCGTTGCCGAAGGAGCTGTACACCTTGAAGCGCCCCTTCGTCGTCGCGCTGACCAACGATCCGAACCGTCTGACCCAGGTCCGCCGCAACCGGATGCTGATGCTCCAGCACAGCAACGAGACCGATTATGTAGATCCCGAGAAAGTCCGGGAGGAAGTGGTCGAGGCGCGCAAGACATTCACCAAGGCCGGCTGGCCGGTGATCGACGTCACACGCCGCTCGATCGAGGAGACGGCGGCGGCTGTGCTGCAGAAATACGCGAAATTCCACGGACTGGAGTCCTGATGTCCACTGATCTCGATGTGACGCTCCTCAGCGGCAGCGGGGAAAAGCCGGTCGTGCTGGCCTCCGGCAGCCGGACCCGCGCGGACATGCTTCGGGCGGCGGGCCTGCCGGTCGAAATCCGCAAGCCTTCCGTTGACGAATCCGAGTTCAAGCGCAGCCTCCGGGCCGAGGGCGCGAGCGCGGCGGAGGTTGCGACATTCCTCGCTGAAATGAAGGCGAACACGGTTTCCCGGGCGCGACCGGAAGCGCTCGTGATCGGCGCTGACCAGATGCTCGATCTCGAAGGCAGCTGGTTTGACAAGCCGGAGGATCGTGCCGGTGCGGCGGAACATCTGCGCAAACTCTCCGGCAAGCGGCATACCCTGATCAGCTCTGTCGTCGTGTCGGCGGGCGGGACCCGGATCTGGCACCATGTCTCGACGGCCAGCCTGCTGGTCCGTCCGCTTTCGGAGGAGTTCATCAGGGCCTATCTGGACACGATCGGCGACCGCGCCCTCGACTCCGTCGGCGCCTATCAGCTGGAATCCGTCGGCGCCCAACTCTTCACTTCGGTCGAAGGCGATTTCTTCACGGTGCTTGGCCTGCCGCTTCTGCCGCTCCTCGATTTCATGCGGACGCACGGCGCGCTTCGGGTCTGACGCGATGCTGGTTCTCGGCCTGACCGGATCGATCGGCATGGGGAAGAGCACCGCGGCGGCGATGTTCCGCCGTCTCGGTCTGCCGGTGCACGATGCCGATGCGTCCGTCCATAAACTCTTCCGCGCCGGCGGCGCGGCAGTGGTGCCGATCGCGCGGCGTTTTCCGCAAGCGGTCGAGAAGGGTGCGGTGAACCGGGAGATCCTCGGAAGGCTGGTCTTTGGAGATGCGGCCGCGCTGACGGATCTGGAAGAGATCGTCCATCCTTTGGTGCGGCGCGAGCGCGACAGGTTCCTTGCGCTTCACCGCCGGGCGCGGCGCCGGGCCGCGGTGCTGGATATCCCGCTTCTCTTTGAGACCGGCGGCGAGAAGGTCTGCGATTTCGTCTACGTCGTCTCGGCGCCTGCCTTCCTGCAGCGGCAGCGTGTTCTTGCCCGCTCCGGCATGACAGAATCCCGGCTCTCTTCTATCCTGAAGAAACAGATGCCCGACCGGGAGAAACGGCGCCGGGCGGACTATGTCCTGCCCACCGGGCTCGGCCGGGCGGCGACGATGCGGATGATCAAGAAGACACTGAATCGACTGGGAGTGCGCCATGCGTGAACTTGTGCTCGACACGGAAACCACCGGCATCGATCCGAAGCAGGGCCATCGGGTGATCGAAATCGGGGCGATCGAGCTGGTGAACCATGTGCCGACCGGCGAGAAGTACCACGTCTACATAAATCCCGAGCGCGAGGTGGAGCAGGGAGCTTTCGAGGTGCATGGCCTCTCCACCGAGTTTCTCGCCGATTTCCCGAACTTCGCCGGCATCGCCGACGAGTTTCTCGAGTTCGTCGGCGATGCGACCTTCGTGATCCACAACGCCAAGTTCGACATGGCGTTCCTGAATGCCGAGCTGACGCGCCTCGGCCATCCTCCGATGCCGATGGAGCGGGCGATCGACACGCTCGCGATGGCGCGGCGGAAATTTCCAGGCGCGCAGGCCAGTCTCGACGCGCTTTGCCGCCGCTTCGAGATCAACAACTCGCATCGCGACCTGCACGGCGCGCTGGTCGACGCCGATCTGCTGGCGTCTGTCTATCTGGAGCTGATCGGGGGGCGGCAGCCGGGCCTGGAGCTCGCCCGCGAGGACAAGGGCGGCGAGGCGGCGATGCCCGAGATCCGGACGTCGGTCGCACGGCCGCCGCGGCCCCACGCGCCGAGCGCCGAGGAACTGGCGGCACATGCGGCGCTGCTGGAGAAACTCAAGGATCCGATCTGGAACCGGTCCGACGCGGCCGAGTGATCAGGCGTTGCCTTCGGTCTCGACTGCGCCGACATCGACGCCCCCGTTCTGGGCGCGCTGCAATTGGTTCTTCTGGAACACGCCGAGGAAATCGATCGGCTGGATGTGCAGCGGCGGATAGCCGCCGTCGGTTGTGACCTGGCCGACGATCTGCCGGCCGAACGGGAACAGCAGCCGCGCGCACTCGACCATCAGAACGTATTCCAGCTGATCGGGACGCACGTTCTCGAACTGGAACAGGCCGGCATAATTGAGCTCTAGGATGAAGACCTTTTCGCCCTCGTGGACGCCGTTGACGTTGAGCAGGAGCTGGACCTCGTAGACCTGTTCCGCCATGCGTTCGGCACGGACATCGACGCCGATCTCGATATCGGGGCGGATGTCGGCGCGCAGGCTCATGGGCGCCTTCGGGTTCTCGAAGGAAAGATCCTTGATGTACTGCGCCTTCACCGTCATCGAGAAGGTGTTGATGGCGTTGCTCGCCCCGTCGGTCGCTGAATCGGTCATCGTTCGTCATCTCTGCCGGAGGAAATCGAAGGCGCGTGGGTATCACGGATCCGGGGAGTGAACAACCTCCCCGGCGCCGTCCCTCTGGACCTTGACCACGGTCCCGTTCGCGACCGGCAGACCGGTCATCCGCTTGATGAAACCCCAGTGACTGACGCAGAGCACCCGGTCCCAGTCCTCCCGGGCACGGTTGCCGTCGAGAAAGGCGTCGACCCGGGCGAAGACCTCGTGCTCCTGCTCGAGGTGCTCGGTCCACCACTGCTCGTCGATATGATCGAAGGAGAGATGCGGCCAGTCGCGCTGCAGGACCGAACGGGTGCGGCCGATATCGCAGACGAAATGATTGTGCTCGCGGATCAGCGGGTCGATGCGGATCTCCAGGCGGAGGGTGTCGGCGAGGATATGCGCGGTCTCGAGCGCCCGTCTGTAGGGGCTGGAGACGATGTGATCGATCTCGCGCCCCGCGAGCGCCTCGGCGGAGTGGCGGATCTGCGCCTTGCCGAGATCGGTCAGCGCCGGATCCTCGATCCCGGGATCTATGCCGGTGGCGCCGTAGTGAACGTTGAATTCGGATTGCCCGTGGCGGACGAAGAGCATGGTGGCGGTCTTTCGAGAGCGAGGCGTCGATGGGCGGTCAGCGCGGCGGCAGGGTGCGGTTGCCGTCGTCCTTCCGGTCGGAGGAGTCGTCCTCCCGGTCTTCCGTCAGGTCCTCGTACTCGCCGTCGATGACCGTCCGGTCCGGGGAAGAACCGGAAGCTTTACCCGAGCCGGTCCGCACGATCCAGACATTGGACTCCGCAGAGCGGGCCAGCCTGCGGAACAGGAAGCCGATCAGCACGATCCTGAGCGGCGGAATGAAAAGCAGAAAGCCTGCCACGTCGGTCACGAAGCCGGGGAGGAACAGCAGCACGGCCGCCAGCAGCAGGCCGACCCCGTCGATGATTTCGGCGAGCGGGGATTGCTCCTGGCGCAGGGTTTCCTGCGCGCGCTGCAGTACCGCGGTTCCCTGGGTGCGGAACAGAAGCGCGCCCAGCGCGGCCGTAAGAAGTGTCAGGCCTACAGTCGCCCAGCCGCCGATGATCCCGCCGACCTCCGCGAAGACGAAAATCTCGAGGGCCGGGATACCGAGCAGAACGATGAGGAAGATGAGGACCATAGTTGTTCTTTCAAAAGTGACAGCCTATCTATGCTGTAGTACGGTCGCCGGACGGTCGGAAGCGGCAAGTCTGCTGCGAAAGCGGCAATGATAAGCTGTTAGGGCCGACGGCATTTTTCTCCAAGGGCGGATAAGGGTCCGAGGACCCGCAGTTAAGGGCGATATGGGCGACGGCATCGCGTTCTTCGATATAATTCTTTTCGCGCTGCTTGCAGGGTTTCTGTTTTTCAGGCTCCGCAACGTGCTCGGCAAACGGACCGGACATGAGGAGCGCCACACCGATCCCTTCTCTCCGGCGCCGGAGCGGTCTTCCAAGTCGGATAATGTCATCCAGCTTCCGGATCGCGAGCGCGACCAGCAGGGCGTCACTCAGGATGACGCCGAGCTTTCCGACCTGATGCGGGTCAAGATGGCCGATCCGTCCTTTGACGAGATCGAATTCCTCAAGGGCGCGCGCACGGCATTCGAGTGGATCGTCGAAGCCTTTGCCAAAGGCGATCTCGACGGACTGCGACCGCTCCTCGGAGAAGATCTGATGGGAGCCTTCTCTGGCGCGGTCGAGGCGCGCGAGCAGGCAGGCGAAAGTCAGGAAACCACCATTTCCTCCTTCCGCTCCGCGCTTATCAGCGAGGTGAAGCTGACTGGATCGGTTGCGCGCGTAACTGTCGAGTTCATCACCGATCAGGTCAAGGTGACCCGTGGGGCGGACGGTTCCGTCGTCGACGGCGACCCGGACAGGATCGAGACCGTGACGGATCTCTGGACCTTCGAACGCGATATCAGCTCGCGCGATCCGAACTGGCATCTCGTCGCCACCCGCGTGCCCGAAGAGTAAGGTCTCTTTGACTTCCTGAAACGGACGGGAGGGCATCTTGCCCCGGCGTTATCTGTGTCTGCTGGTGTTTCTCGGTCTGGCGGCGTGCGCCCCGGAACCGGAACCCGAGCGCGTGACCCAGGAAACGGCGCGTTACGAGAAAACCTCCTTATCCTCCCTGCCGGGCTGGTCTGAGGACCGGGTGAGCGATGCGCTTCCTGCGTTGAAGCGGTCCTGCGGAAAGATCCGCCGCGGCTATGACGAACAAGAGGTGGCACCGGCCGAGATCGGCGGCACCATCGCGGACTGGCGTGCACCCTGCGACGCCCTGTCCCGGCTCTCGGACGGCAGCGACGATGCAGCTGTCCGAGACTTTCTCTCCGACTGGTTCGAGGTTTACGAGATCAAGACGGGGGAGGGTTCTGGGCTCTTCACAGGTTATTACGAACCCGAACTGAAAGGCGCGCTGCAGCGCCGTGCGGGGTACGAAACGCCTTTGCTGGGGCGCCCGGATGATCTGGTCCTGGTCAATCTCGGCGATTGGCGGTCCGGCCTCCGCGGCGAGCGGATCGCCGGACGGCTGCGCAGCGGACGTCTCGTGCCCTACGAGAGCCGGGCGGAGATCGAAGCCGGCGCGCTCGGAAAGAATGCCGAACCTCTGCTCTGGCTCGCGGACCCGATCGACGCCTTCTTTTTGCATATCCAGGGCTCGGGCCGGATCCTGCTCGATGACGGGCGTGTCCTGCGTGTCGGCTATGACGGCCATAACGGCCATGTCTACTACCCGATCGGCCGCTATCTGGTGGAGAACGGCCATATAGACAAGGACGCGATCTCGCTGCAGACGATCCGCGACTGGCTTCGCGCCAACCCTTCGGAAATGCGCGGGGTGATGGATCTGAACCCGTCCTACATCTTCTTCCGGACCGTCGACGGAGACGGCCCGATCGGTGCGCAGGGGGTCGCGTTGACGCCCGGACGTTCGCTCGCCGTCGACCGGCGCTACATTCCGCTCGGCGCGCCGGTCTGGCTCGACATTGACTATCCGGACGAGAGCGGCAAACCGCTGAAGCGTCTGGTGGTGGCGCAGGATACCGGTGGCGCGATCAAGGGCGCGGTCCGCGGCGACGTCTTCTGGGGCCATGGCGAGACGGCGGCGGAAAAAGCCGGGCCGATGGCCGCAAGCGGACGATATTTCGTGCTTCTCCCAAAAAATCTCGATATTGCCTTAAGGCAATAGCATGCCGCGCGCCGGGTCCGGCGAAGCGGTGTCGATAAGAAAACGAGAGTGGGAGTCTGCTGTGTCGGTGTCCGTGAAAGCGCGTCCGCGCGTCGGTCTTTTCGTGACCTGTCTTGTCGATCTGTTCCGCCCGACCGTGGGGTTCGCGGCCATCTCCCTGCTGGAAAAAGCCGGCTGTGAGGTCTCGGTCCCTGAGTCCCAGACCTGCTGCGGCCAGCCGACGTTCAATTCGGGCGATTTCAGGGACAGCCGTGACATCGCCGCCAACGTGATCGCCGCCTTCGAGGAATTCGACTATGTGGTCGCGCCCTCCGGCTCCTGCGCAGGGATGATCCGCGAGCATTATCCCGAACTTTTCGAGGACGATCCGGCGATGGCGCACCGGGCGCAGCATCTCGCCAAGCGGACCTACGAGCTGACCTCCTTCCTGGTCGATGTCATGGGGCTGGAAAAGACTGGCGCCGCCTTCGACGGCACGGTGACCTACCATGACAGCTGCTCCGGCCTGCGCGAGCTCGAGGTGAAGACGCAGCCGCGCAAGCTTCTGAACAAGGTGGACGGCCTGAAGATCACCGAACTGCCGGGGGCGGAGATCTGCTGCGGTTTCGGCGGCACGTTCTGCGTCAAGTATCCGGAGATCTCCGACAAGATGGTCACCCAGAAGGCGGAGGAGATTGTCGCCACGGGTGCAGACCATCTCCTGGCGGGCGATCTCGGTTGTCTCCTGAACATGGGCGGAAAGCTGAAGCGGCTCGGCGCGCCGACCAAGGTCCGGCATGTCGCCGAGGTGCTGGCCGGGATGACGGACGGGCCGGCGATTGGCGAGGGAGAGAACTGATGCAGGCGACCTCCCATTCCTTCAAACAGAACGCCCATGACGCGCTGGCCGACGCCCAGCTGCAGAAGGCGCTTTCCAAGATGCGGCCGGGTTTCCAGCAGAAGCGCGCCGACGTGGTCGCCAAGCTGCCGGAGTTCGAGGACCTGCGCGACCGCGGACGCGACATCAAGAACCACGTGCTGGAACATCTCGACTATTACCTCG
This sequence comes from Nisaea sp., assembly GCF_017640745.1. Taxonomy (GTDB): domain Bacteria; phylum Pseudomonadota; class Alphaproteobacteria; order Thalassobaculales; family Thalassobaculaceae; genus Nisaea. The sequence goes on from NZ_JAEPQA010000019.1 coordinate 77,892, forward strand.
AGCGCTTCGAGGAGAACGTCACGCGGCACGGCGGCAAGGTGCACTGGTGCCGGAACGCCGAGGAGGCGCGGCGGACCATCATGGAGATCTGCCGCTCGGTGGACGCGAAGACCGTCACCAAGGGCAAGAGCATGGTGGCCGAGGAAATCGGCCTCAACGAATATCTCGAGGAACACGGTGTCGAGCCGATCGAGACCGATCTCGGCGAGTACATCATCCAGCTCCGGAACGAGCCGCCCAGCCACATCATCGCGCCGGCGATCCACGTCAACAAGGAACAGGTCGTCGAGGCCTTCCGCGCAAAACACACGGATCTGCCACCGAACCGTCCCCTTGAGGAGGTCGGCGATATCACGGATGAGGCGCGCACTCAGCTGCGGCCGAAATACTTCGCCGCCGATGTCGGCATCACCGGCGCCAACTTCCTGATCGCCGAGACCGGCTCCACCGTCATCGTCACCAACGAGGGCAACGGGGATCTGACCCAGACCCTCGCCAAGGCGCATGTCGTGGTCGCCAGCTTGGAGAAGATCGTGCCGACGCTGGAGGATGCGAGCAGCATCCTGCGGCTCCTGGCACGCTCGGCCACCGGACAGGAGTTTTCCGTCTACACCACCTTCTCTTCCGGCCCGCGCCGGGGCGCGGACCTGGACGGACCCGAGGAGTTCCATGTGGTTCTGCTCGACAACGGGCGCTCCGCCATGCTCGGCACCGAGTACCAGGAGATGCTGCGCTGTATCCGCTGCTCTGCCTGCATGAACCATTGCCCCGTCTATGCCGCGGTCGGCGGGCATGCCTATGGCTGGGTCTATCCGGGCCCGATGGGCGCGGTCCTCACGCCGAGCCTGATCGGCATCGACGAGGCCGGCCATCTGCCCAACGCCTCTACCTTCTGCGGCCGCTGCGAGCAGGTATGCCCGATGCGGATCCCGTTGCCGAAGATGATGCGACACTACCGGGCGAAAGAGTATCGCGAAGGCAAGACTACCCCTCAGGTTCGCACGGGTCTGGGGCTCTGGTCGTACTTCGCGAAACGACCCTGGCTCTATCGTCAGTCGGCCAAATTCGGCGCTGCGCTACTCGGATTTCTCGGCGGACGGAAGGGCAGAATCGCTACGCTGCCGCTGGCCTCCGGCTGGACCTCGGTCCGCGACATGCCGGCACCCGAGGGACGCACCTTCCAGCAGCTCTACCGGATGAGCGGACACGGCAAGAAAGGAGACCGGGCATGAGCGAGGCACGCGCACAGATTTTGGCCGGCATCCGCAAGTCGCTTGGCCGGGGCAAGCTGGAAGGCGAGGCCGCGGCGGCGCTGGACCGGCGTCTCGCCAGCCACGAGCGCATCCTGGTGCCGAAACGCTCCGAGGGAGATCAGGCGCACAAGGTCGGCCTCTTCGTCGAGATGGCGGAAGCCGTCCAATGTTCCGTCGACCGGCTGGACTCCCTTGCTGACGTGCCGGAAAAGCTCGCGGACTATCTCCGGCGGGAGAACCTGCCGGCCCATATCCGCCGGGCGGGCGCGCTCGATACCCTCGACATTCCCTGGGAAAAGGCGCCGTCGCTGACGTTCGAGGGCGGCCGGGCCGTCACCGAGGACGCGGTCAGCCTGACCCCGGCGCTGGCCGGGATCGCGGAAACCGGCACGATGATGCTGCATTCGGCGCCGGAGACCCCGACCACGCTGCATTTCGTGCCCGACACCCATGTCGTCCTGCTGAAGGAGAGCCAGATCGTCGGCGCCTACGAGGACGCCTGGGACATGCTGCGGCAGAAATTCGGCCTCAAGGACGGCGCCGGCATGCCGCGCACAGTCAATCTGATCACCGGCCCGTCGCGGACCGGCGACGTGGAGCAGATCATCCAGCTCGGCGCGCACGGGCCGCGCCGGCTGCATATCCTGCTGGTCAAGGACTGAACCCACCGGCGGGGCAGGGGCATGGCGCGGCGACCGACAGCGGACGAACTCAACCTCTGGCGCAAGGTCGTCGCTGATACCGAACCGCTGACTCCCGAGCGTCGCAAGGCGCTCGAGGATGCGGCTCCGAAAGTCCCGGAAATCGTGCGGAAGCAGGCGGAGAGCCAGGCATCGGGCCCGGCTCCGGCTCCGCGACACCATTCCCGGCCGGCTGGCGATCTCGGGCTCGACCGGATCAAGGTGCCGAGCGCGCTGGCCGAGCACGATCCGGGCCGGGCGCCCGGCATCGACCGGCGCACCGCCCTCAAGATCAAGCGGGGCAAGCAACAGATCGACGGCCGCATCGACCTGCACGGCATGCGCCAGGACGAGGCCCACCGGGCGCTCAACGCCTTTGTCAACGGGGCCTACAAGCGCGGCGACCGCTGCGTTCTGGTGATCACCGGCAAGGGCACCCGCTCCGCCGACGGCGACCGCGAGGCCGGCGTGCTCCGGCGCATGACGCCGCGCTGGCTGACCGACGGAACGAACCGGGAAAAGGTCCTCGCCTATTCGCCCGCACAGCCGCAGCACGGCGGCAGCGGTGCGCTCTATGTCATGCTGCGGCGCCGGAAGGACCGCAAATGACCCCGTTCGGCGCGAAGATCCGCGCGCTCCGTTCGGAGCGCGGCGTCACCCTGAAGCAGATGGCGGCGGCCCTGCAGGTGTCGTCGGCCTATCTCTCCGCGCTGGAACACGGCAAGAAAGGCCGCCCGACGGTGGGTCTGATCCACCAGATCTGCCAGTATTTCGGCCTGATCTGGGACGATGCCGAGGATCTCAAGAAGCTCGCCAAACGCTCCAACCCGCGCGTCGTCATCGACACGGCAGGCCTCAGCCCGAAGGCGACGGAGCTTGCCAACACCCTCGCCGACCGCATCCGCGAACTCGACGACCCCAGGATCGACACCCTGCTTGCCGAACTCGCACCGCCCGGCAAGGGGCCGCGGCACTGATCAGAGGATGAACTTGCTGAGGTCGGTGTCCTGCGCCAGGTCGCCGACATGCTTCTTCACGTAGGCGGCGTCGATCTTCACCGTTTCGCCACCGCGGTCGGAGGCGGTGAAGCTGATCTCGTCGAGCAGCTTCTCCATCACCGTGTGCAGCCGGCGGGCGCCGATATTCTCGACGTTCCGGTTGATATCGACCGTGAGATCCGCGAGCGCGTCGATCGCCTCGTCCGTGATGTCGAGCGTGACCTCCTCCGTCGCCATCAGCGCCGTGTACTGCCGGATCAGGCTGTTTTCCGGTTCGGTCAAGATGCGGCGGAAATCGTCGCGGGTGAGCGCCTTCAGCTCGACCCGGTTCGGCAGGCGGCCCTGCAATTCCGGCAGGAGGTCCGACGGTTTCGAGAGATGAAAAGCGCCGCTGGCGATGAAGAGCACGAAGTCGGTCTTCACCGAACCGTGCTTGGTCGCGACTGTCGTGCCCTCGATCAGCGGCAGCAGGTCGCGCTGCACGCCCTCGCGGCTGACATCGGCGCCGCTGCGCTCGGCGCGGGCGCAGATCTTGTCGATCTCGTCGAGGAAGACGATGCCGTTCTGCTCGACGGACTCAATCGCCTCGCGCACCACTTTTTCCTCGTCGAGCAGGTTGTCCGCCTCTTCGTCGACCAGCACCTTGTACGACTCCGCGACCGTCATGCGGCGCTTCTTGGTGCGGCCGCCGAAGGCCTTGCCGAACATGTCGTTCAGATTGAGCATGCCCATCTGCGCGCCCGGCATTCCGGGGATCTCGAAGGTGGGCATGCCGCCGCCCTGGTCGGCGGTCTCGATCTCGATCTCCTTGTCGTCGAGCTGGCCCTCGCGCAGCATCTTGCGGAACTTCTGCTTGGTATCGGCGCCCGCGGTCTCGCCGACGAGGGCACTGACCACGCGTTCCTCCGCCGCGAGCTCGGCCTTGGCATGGACCGACTTGCGCATCTTCTCGCGCACCTGACCGATGGCGACCTCGACCAGGTCGCGGATGATCTGCTCCACGTCGCGGCCGACATAGCCGACCTCGGTGAATTTCGTCGCCTCGACCTTGATGAAGGGCGCCTCGGCGAGCTTGGCGAGGCGGCGGGCGATCTCGGTCTTGCCGACGCCGGTCGGGCCGATCATCAGGATGTTCTTCGGCTGCACTTCCTCGCGGATATCGCCTGCGAGCTGCTGCCGGCGCCAGCGGTTGCGCAGCGCAATGGCGACCGCGCGCTTGGCGTCCTTCTGGCCGATGATGAAGCGGTCGAGTTCGGAGACGATCTCACGCGGGCTGAAGGCGGTCATGTGTTTTACCAACTCTCGGGCCAGGTTTGGGAGTGCCACTACTTCGGGCGATTTCAATCAGTTGTCGGAGTCGAGCGCTTCGACGGTAAGGTTCTCGTTGGTGTAGATGCAGATGTCGGCGGCGATCTTCATCGCCTTGCGTGCGATCGCTTCCGCATCCATGTCGTCGCGGTCGATCAGCGCGCGGGCGGCGGCCAGCGCGAAGGAGCCGCCGGAGCCGATGCCGATCAGACCGTCCTCGGGCTCGAGCACGTCGCCGTTGCCGGTCAGCACCAGCGAGGCGGAGCTGTCGGCCACCGCCATCATCGCCTCGAGGCGGCGCAGGTAGCGGTCGGTGCGCCAGTCCTTGGCGAGTTCGACCGCAGCGCGGGTGAGCTGGCCCGGATGCTTCTCCAGCTTCTCTTCCAGGCGCTCGAACAGCGTGAAGGCGTCGGCGGTGGCGCCGGCGAACCCGGCGATCACCTCACCGCCGCCGATCCGGCGCACCTTGCGCGCCTGCGCCTTCATCACCGTGTTGCCGAAGCTGACCTGACCGTCGCCGGCGACGACCACGCGGCCGTTCTTGCGCACCGAGAGGATGGTCGTGCCGTGCCACTGGATCGGATCCGTGCCCTGTCTGTCCATGAGAGCTCCATTGATTGCGTGCCCGTCCAATTGGGGCATGCGGGGGATAACGTCAAGGCGGCGCTCCGCGCAAGCCGCGGTGACCGTGCCCGGAGATTGGCATTCTCCCGCGGTTCCTGCTACATAGCCGCCGTGCATTTCCTCGGAGCAGAAATCCATGTCCGACAGCCGCAGCGCAAGCGTGAAGCGCGTGACCAACGAGACCACCATTTCCGCCGAACTCAAGCTCGACGGAACCGGCCGATATGACATCGAGACCGGAGTGGGTTTCCTCGACCACATGCTGGAGCAGCTGTCGCGACATTCGCTGATCGACATGACGGTCCGGGCCAAGGGCGACCTGCATATCGACGCGCACCACACGACGGAGGATTGCGGCTGGGCGATCGGCGAGGCGCTGACCAAGGCGCTGGGCGACCGCAAGGGGATCAATCGCTACGGCTCCTCCTACCTGCCGATGGACGAGGCCCTCAGCCGTGTCGCGCTCGACTGTTCGAACCGGCCCTTCCTGGTCTGGCGGGCGACGCTTCCGGCGCAGAAGCTGGGAGAGATGGATACCGAGCTCTTCCGCGAGTTCTTCCAGGCCTTCTCGCAGGCGGCCGGACTGACCCTGCATATCGAGAATCTCTACGGCGACAACACGCACCATATCGTGGAGTCGATCTTCAAGGGCGTCGGCAGGGCGCTGCGCCAGGCGGTCGAAATCGACCCGAAGCGTGCGGATGCCGTGCCCTCGACCAAGGGAACGCTCGGGGGGTCGCTGTGACCGCCGCGGGCGGGCCCAGTTCCGTCGCGGTCGTCGATTACGGGTCCGGCAATCTCCGTTCGGTGGCGAAGGCCTTCGAGCGGGTGGCGTCGGAACGCGGACCGGGAACGGACGTGGTGGTGACCTCGGACCCCGCGGTGGTGCGCCGTGCGGGCCGGATCGTGCTGCCGGGCGTCGGCGCCTTCGCCGATTGCCGCGGAGGTCTCTACGGCCTGCCGGGCATGGTCGAGGCACTGACGGACGCGGTGATCGGGCAGGGCACCCCGTTCCTCGGGATCTGCGTCGGCATGCAGCTGATGGCCGAGCGCGGCCTTGAGCATGTCGTCTCTGACGGGCTCGGCTGGATCGGCGGCGAGGTGAAGCTGATGACGCCGGCACCGGCGCCGGACGGCCTGCCGCTGAAGGTGCCGCATATGGGCTGGAACCGTCTCAATCTGCTGCAGCCGGAGCATCCGCTGCTGAAAGGCATCGAAGAGGGCGCCTTCGTTTACTATGTGCACTCCTATCTCTTCGACGTCGCCGATCGCACGGATCTGGCGGCGGTGAGTGACTATGGCGGCGAGATCGCCGCCGTGGTCGGACGTAAGAACTATTTTGGAACCCAGTTCCACCCCGAAAAGAGCCAGGCGAACGGACTTGCCTTCATCCGCAATTTCCTCGACTGGCGTCCCTGAGGGAGCCCGGCCATGAATGAAACCAATAGCGAGACCCGCCTGCCGCCGGTGGCGACGGTGGAGATGCTGAGCGAATTCGGTGCGGGCGACCTGCAGGATCTGTCAGACGCGGCCGAGGCGGCGATCATCGACGGCGGCGGGTTCGGCTGGATCGCGCCGCCGCCGCGCGAGACGCTGGAGGCTTTCTGGCGCGGGGTTCTGATCATTCCGGAACGCCATCTCTTCGTCGGCCGGCTCGACGGGGTGATCGCCGGATCCTGCCAGATCCAGCGCCCGCCGAAGAACAACGAGGCGCAGTGCCATACCTGCAAGCTGACGACCAACTTCGTCGCTCCGTGGGGCCGCGGGCACGGGCTGTCGCAGAAACTGATCGAGATCGCCGAGAGTCACGCCCGGGAGGAGGGCTTCAAGGTGCTGACCCTCGACGTTCGGGAGACCCAGCACGCGGCGATCCGGCTCTATGAGCGGCTTGGTTATGTCCGGTTCGGCACCCTGCCGCACTATGCCTATGTGCGCGACGGCTACGTCGCCGGTCACTTCTATTACAAGGAACTGGACGCGGCATGATCCTGTTTCCCGCGATCGATCTGAAGGAGGGCCAGTGCGTCCGCCTTCTGAAGGGCGAGATGGACTCGGCGACGGTCTTCAATGACGACCCGGGCGCCCAGGCGAAACTTTTCCAGGATGCGGGCTGCGCCTGGATCCACGTGGTCGATCTCGACGGCGCCTTCGCCGGCGAGACCCGCAACGGAGACGCCGTTAGCCGGATCCTGGAGGCGGTGGACGTGCCTGTACAGCTCGGCGGCGGCATCCGCGACATGAAGGCGATCGATGCCTGGCTTGAAAAAGGCATTGCCCGCGTGATCCTCGGCACCGTGGCGCTGCGCGATCCGGAGCTGGTCAAACAGGCCTGCGCCAGACATCCGGGGCGTATCGCCGTCGGCATCGATGCGCGGGACGGGATGGTCGCGGTCGAAGGCTGGGCCGAAACCTCCTCCCTCTCAGCGGTGGATCTCGCGCGAAAGTTCGAGGGCTGCGGCGTCGCCGCCATCATCTTCACCGATATCGACCGCGACGGCGCGCTCGGCGGGGTGAACGTGCAGGCGACCGCCGATCTTGCGAACGCGATCTCGACCCCGGTCATTGCCAGCGGCGGCGTCGCCTCGCTGGAGGATCTGTCGGCCCTGAAGGCGGCCGGCGCCCCCGGTATCGCCGGTGCGATTTCCGGCCGCGCGCTCTATGATGGACGGATCGATCTCGCCGAGGCCGTCCGGCTTCTGGCGGAACCGGCGAGGGAGAGCGCCCGATGCTGACCGCACGCGTCATTCCCTGCCTCGACGTGAAGGACGGCCGGGTCGTCAAGGGCGTCAATTTCGTCGATCTGGTCGATGCCGGCGATCCAGTCGAGCAGGCCAAGATCTACGACCGCGAGGGCGCGGACGAGCTCTGTTTCCTCGACATCACCGCGAGCCACGAGGAGCGCGACACGCTGTTTGACGTTGTCGCCCGGACGGCGGAGCAGTGCTTCATGCCGCTCACCGTCGGCGGCGGGGTGCGGACGCTTGAGGATATCCGCAAGCTGCTGCTGGCCGGTGCCGACAAGGTCTCGATCAACACGGCGGCGGTGAAGGATCCGGATTTCGTCCGCCGTGCGGCGGAGAAGTTCGGCAGCCAGTGCATCGTTGTGGCGGTCGACGCCAAGAGCGTCGGTCCGGACAAGTACGAGATCTTCACCCATGGCGGCCGCGAGCCGACCGGCATAGATGCCGTCGAATGGTCGCGCCGGATGACCGAGTACGGCGCCGGCGAGATCCTGCTGACCTCGATGGACCGCGACGGCACCAAGCAGGGCTTCAACCTGCCGCTGACACGCGCGATCTCGGATGCCGTGAGCATTCCGGTGGTGGCGAGCGGCGGTGTCGGCACGCTGGAGCATTTCGCCGAGGGCGTGCTCGAAGGCCATGCCTCTGCGGTCCTGGCGGCCTCGGTGTTCCATTTCGGCACCTTCCGGATTTCCGAAGCCAAGCAGGCGATGGCGGATGCCGGTATCCCGGTGAGGATGCAATGAGCGACCATGTTCTCGACCGGCTTTATGCCGTCATCGACAGCCGCAAGGGCGCCGACCCGGACAGCTCCTACACGGCCAAACTGTTTTCCAGGGGCGCGAAGAAGATTGCCGAGAAGGTCGGCGAGGAAGCGGTCGAGACGGTGATCGAAGGCGTGGCGGGCGAACCGGCAGCCTTGACCGCCGAGAGCGCCGACCTGCTTTATCATCTTCTGGTGCTCTGGAGCGCCAAGGGCGTGACGCCCGAAGACGTCTGGCAGGAACTGGCCCGGCGCGAGGGGATGTCCGGGATCGAGGAAAAGGCGCGCCGCACGACCTGAAGCGTGGCGCCGGACGATTGGGAGAGGGAAGTCCGATGTCTTACGACGACCAGAATATTTTCGCGAAGATCCTGCGCGGCGAGATTCCGAACAAGACCGTCTACGAGGACGATCACGTCCTCGCCTTCGAGGATATCCAGCCGCAGGCGCCGGTTCATGTCCTCGTGATCCCGAAGGGTCCCTACAAGTCGATGAACGAGTTCAGCACCGAGGCGAGCGACGCGGAAATCGTCGCCTGGGTTCGGGCCATCGGCAAGGTGGCGGAGATCGTCGACGCGAAGGGCCCGGGCTACCGGCTGATCGTCAATAACGGCGACAACGCGATCCAGGAAGTGCCGCACCTGCATATCCACGTTCTCGGCGGGCGCCGTCTCGGGCGGATGCTGCCGAAGGCGGACTGATCGGAGAGGGGATCAGTCCCCTTCCACAATCCGCATGCCGTCGCCCCAGAAGGAAGTGAGTCCGTCGAGCGGCGCGGCGAAATCGTAGGCGCGGTAGGCCCAGCCGATCTCCCGTCCGTCGAGCGCGAAATAGTCGGCCTCGCCCTTCAGCGGGCAATGCGTGGCTTTTTCCAATTGCTCAAGCGGCACCTTGATTGCCGAGGGCGGGAAGTAGAGACGCGGCTCGTACGCCCTCGTCCCGATCTCGATGACCCGCAGCGCGTCGCGGCTGTCGGCAACCAGCGTGTTCCCAAAATAGACCCGTGCCCGCCGCTTCACCGGCTGGAGGACCATGAAGTGATCCGGATTGGACGGATTGCGGATCGCGCCGTCGACCGGCGCGGGTGCCGGGCGGGTTTCCGTTGCTGACATTGCGTGCTCTCCCTGCCGGTGCTTGTAACGATTCCATGTTGGCCCGGTCCGCTGTGTTGCAAACAAAATCACATGCAGGCGTTTCTGCTGTTTATTTGTCCGGACTGAAGATCCGGGGTCTCGCAGGACTGAAGTATTCAAAGGCCGCATTTATGCGTCGCCATAATGCGTTGATTTTATTGATTGATAGGGATTTCTAATTTCGATAGAGTAAAGGAGTAAATCTTCGGCCAATATATAGAGAAAACCTTTGTAGTTTTATCTATATCTTGTGTCGGAAAACTTTTGAGTGCCACAAGTGGTCCGGGGTGGGACTATGCTGGTCGAGGAACTGCAGCAAGAACTCAGCAAGATTGTCTCGAAACACGAGGCATTTTTGCGCCGTTATCCGGGCGGCGAAATCGCTGATCTGAGGCAGCGCGACCTGCGCGCGATCCGTCTGCCCGGCGCCGACCTGCGTCAGGCCCTCCTTGCCGGTGCCAACCTGCAGAACAGTGTTTTTGCCGGCGCCAATCTCTCCGACGCGCAGATGATCACGGCGCGGCTCAGCAATTCGGATCTTTCCGGCAGCCGGCTGGTCGGTGCCAATCTGCGCGGCGCCTCGCTCGCCGGCGCGAAGCTGATGGCCGCCGACATGACCAATGCCGATCTCCGGCCGATGAAGCTGCGCGACGTGCACCATGCGATCGAGCAGGTGGCGGATCTGCAGAACAGCGACATTTCCGAGGCGAAGCTGATCCGGACCGACCTCAGCAACGCGAATCTCTCCGGTGCGATCGCGGTCAGCGCCAATTTCACCTCGGCGAAACTGGTCGGCGCGAACCTGCATCATGCCGATCTCAGCCGCACGGTGTTCCGCGAGGCGGTGCTGCAAGGGGCGAATCTTCAGGGCGCCAATCTCAGCCAGGCACAGCTGCGCGACAGCGATCTCTCGGGTGCGGATCTGCGCTCCTGCAATTTCGACGGGGTCGATCTGACTGACGCGGACCTGACCGACTGCCGGATCGCCAGCGGGATGGAGAACCTGCCCGACGATATCCGCGACCGGCTGGTGCAGCATTTCCACTGGGTCTCCTCCGGCGGCGTGAAGGGGACGCGCGGCGACTTCCGTGGCCTCGATCTCTCCGGCCTCGATCTCAGCGGCACCGAACTCAGCGCCTGCGAAATGTCCCGGGCGAACCTGAACGGCACCAAGCTGAAAGGCGCCTCGCTCAGGCTCTCGAACCTCGAGGGCTCCGTGCTGACCCAGACCGACCTGACGCGGGCCGATCTGCGCGGCGCCAATCTGAAGGACACCGATTTGAGCGGTGCCACGCTGGTCTCGGCCCGGCTCTCCCGGATCGCGATCCTGAAGCCTGGAACGCTCGAGGTCCTGCGCGAATGGCCGACCGACCTGCGCGGTGCCAAGCTGGTCGGGGCCGATCTGCAGCGCACCGATTTCGCCGGCGCCCTGGTCGAGGAAACCTGCTTCGACCATGCCAACGTGACCCACGCCTGCTTTACGGAAGTGGCGATCCGCTCCTGTTCCTTCCACGACGTCCGCGGCGGCGATCCGGCCCTGCTGGAGCAATAAAACCCCCCACCCCGCTCCATAACCCCCGGGAGGCAATCCCGGGGGGAGAGATCATGGTTGCGCGGGTTCGGACGGTGGCGTTCCGGGGGGTCGACACCCTCGATATCGACGTTCAGGTGCATATGGGGAACGGGATCCCGTCCTTTTCCATCGTCGGCCTGCCGGCCAAGGCGGTGGACGAGAGCAAGGACCGGGTGCGGGCGGCGCTCAGCGCACTCGGCCTTGCCCTGCCGCCGCAGCGGATCACGGTCAATCTTGCCCCGGCCGACGTCACCAAGGAAGGCAGCCATTACGACCTGCCGATCGCCGTCGGCATCCTGGTCCAGATGGGCGTGCTGCCGGCGGACGAAATCGCGAACTATCTCGTGCTCGGCGAGCTGGCGCTGGACGGGCAGCTGACGGAGGTCTCCGGAATCCTGCCGGCGGCGCTCGGCGCGTCGGCACGGGGGGCCGGGATCATCTGCCCCGAGAAATGCGGTCCCGAGGCGGCATGGGCCGGCAATATCGAGGTCCTGGCGCCGCGCACGCTGCTGGCGCTGATCAATCACTTCAAGGGCAGCCAGGTCCTGACCCCGCCCGATCCGGCGGGGCCGGAGGAGGCTGGCGCGCTGCCGGACCTTGCCGACGTGAAGGGGCAGGAGAGCGCCAAGCGCGCGCTCGAGATCGCCGCGGCCGGCGGACACAATCTCCTGATGACCGGACCCCCGGGCGCGGGGAAATCCATGCTCGCCGCCCGGCTGCCCGGCCTGCTGCCGCCGCTGGAGCCGCGCGAGGCGCTGGAGGTGGCAATGATCCGCAGCGTCGCGGGGGATCTGAAAGGCGGGCGGATCTCCCGGGCGCGTCCTTATCGCGACCCGCACCATTCAAGCTCCATTCCGGCCCTGGTCGGCGGCGGACTGCAGGCGCGGCCGGGGGAGGTCTCGCTCGCCCATTGCGGCGTGCTCTTCCTAGACGAGCTGGCCGAGTTTCCCCGCACCGTGCTGGACTCGCTGCGCCAGTCCATCGAGACCGGGCAGGCGGTGGTCAGCCGGGCGAACAACCGGGTGACCTATCCGGCCCGGTTCCAGCTCATCGCCGCGATGAATCCCTGCCGCTGCGGGTATCTTGCCGATCCGGCACAGGCCTGCGGCCGGGCCCCGAAATGCGGGCTCGATTATCAGGCAAGGCTGTCCGGCCCTCTGCTCGACCGGTTCGATCTCCGGATCGAGATCGAGCCGGTCTCGGCCCGCGCGCTGGCCGCGCCGCTCGAAACGGAGGCTTCCGAGATCGTCGCCGGCCGCGTCGCCAGGGCGCGGCAGATGCAGCGGCAGCGCTTCGATGCGGCAGGCGTGGAGACGCTCCATCGCACCAATGCCGCGCTGGAGGGCAAGCTGCTCGAGCAGACGGCGCGGCCCGAGCGGGCGGGGCAGGCACTGATGGAGGAAGCGGCCCGCCGCCTCTCGCTTTCGGCCCGCGGCTATCACCGCATTCTCCGCGTCGCCCGGACCATCGCCGACCTGGAGGCATCGGAGAGTGTTCGCCGTCATCACGTGGCCGAAGCACTGGCCTATAGGGGGATCGTTCTGAAGCAGGCCGCATAAGCTGAATAATTTTCTACTCAAAAGAGAGAATAATATGTTATTCAATCGCATCGATAACCATCGGTGCGATTGCTCATGTCCGCTCTGGCGCGACGGCTTCTATGGCCGGTTCTACCGGCGCTCCTCCTGCTTCTTCTGCTGCCGCTCGACAGGCCGGTCGCGGAGGAGCCGGACCCGAACTGCCTCGAAGCCTGTCCCGTAACGACGGGCGTCAGCCTGATCGTCCGGCGGCCGAGCCATACGCTTTCGAACAATGCAGAGACCAAGTTCGCCGACTGGGTGGCCTACGAAGTCGCCTCGGCCGCAATCGGCAAGTCGCAGAAGCGCGTCTGGCGCGCCGATCCCGAGATCCCGGCCGACCAGACGCTGGAGCCGGGCGACTACAAAGGCGCGCACAAGGCGCTGAAGACCGACCGCGGCCACCAGGCACCGCTCGCCAGCTTCACGGGCGCGCCGGACTGGGAGACGACGAACTATCTCTCCAACATCACGCCGCAGAAGAGCGCGCTCAATCAGGGTCCCTGGAAGAATCTCGAGGAGGCCGTCCGGTCGCTTGCGAAATCGGAGGCGGGCACGGTCCATGTGCTGACCGGCCCGCTCTACGAACGCGAGATGCCGCCGCTTCCGGAGGCGGACGAGCCGCATCGGGTGCCGAGCGGATACTGGAAGATCGTCATGCTGACGCGTGCGGGAACTCTGCTTGTCGCGGGTTTCGTGCTCGACCAGGAAACGCCGCGCCGGGCGAACTATTGCGACGGTAGCTTCAATGTCGCGATCGTGGAGATCGCGCGGCGGAGCGGTTTGGGTTTCGCACCCGGCATCGGTACGGCCACCGGCGGAGATCTGAGATCCCGGCTCGGCTGCCGCGATGCCGTGAAAGTCAGCGAGGCTGCCGACTGAGCGTCAGCCGAGCTTGGCTTCGATGGCGTCCCAGAGCTCGGCCTCGATCGAGCGGCCCTCGAAGCGGCCGAGTTCCTGGAGGCCGGTCGGCGAGGTGACGTTGATCTCGGTGAGATAGCGTCCGATGACGTCGATGCCGACGAAAATCAGCCCCTTTTCGGCCAAGGTCGGGCCGATGATCTCGCATATCTCGAGGTCGCGCTTGGTCAGCTCGGATTTCTCCGCGCGGCCGCCGACATGCATGTTGGAGCGCGCCTCTCCTTCGGCCGGAACCCGGTTGATCGCACCGACCGCTTTGCCGTCGATCAGGATCACCCGCTTGTCGCCCTGCCGGACCTCCGGCAGATAGCGCTGCACGATCACCGGCTCGCGATACATCTCGGTGAAGAGCTCGAGCAGGGAATTCAGGTTCTCGTCGCCTGGCTTCAGGTGGAAGACGCCGGCGCCGCCATTGCCGAACAGCGGCTTGACGATGATGTCCTGATGCTCGGCGCGGAACTCCATGATCTGCTGGCGGTCGTTGGTGATCAGGGTCGGCGGCATCACGTCTTCGAAATGCGTGACGAACAGCTTCTCCGGCGCGTTCCGGACATGCACCGGATCGTTCACCACCAGCGTCTTCGGATGGATATGCTCCAGGATGTGGGTCGCGGTGATGTAGGACATGTCGAAGGGCGGGTCCTGGCGCATCAGCACCACGTCCATTTCCGAGAGGTCGATCATCTCGGGTTCGCCGAGCGTGAAGTGATTGCCCTTCTCGCGGCGCACATCCAGCGCGCGGACCCGGGCGAGCACCTTGCGGTCGCGGAAGCTCAGATCCTTCGGCTGGTAATGGTAGAGCTTGTGGCCCCGGCGCTTGGCCTCGAGGGCCATGACGAAGCTGCTGTCCCCGTTGATGTCGATAGCCTCGATCGGGTCCATCTGGATGGCGACGCCGAGCCCCATTGCTTCCTCCATGCGGTGAGCCCGATGCGGGCCACTATTGTTCCGAGCGGCGACTATGTGGCGATTGCCGGTGCCGGATCAACCGCCTTTCCGGCTCAGTTCAATTGACTTTCCAGAACTTGAAGGACGCGTGCCACTTCGAGCCGTTCGGGCTCGCGGATATTGCCGCTGGCAAGGAAGTCCCTGAGGCAGCCGATCGCGGCCCGGCGCTCGCCCTTGCGGGCGAGCAGCATGCCTTCCTCCCGCATCAGCCCGGAGAGCCTCGGGGCGAGCAGCCGCATGTCGCGAATGATCTGGAGTGCGGGCTCCAACTGGCCGTCCCGAAGGAGCCGCAGTTTGATATTGTTTTGAAGTCGCAACAGAATATCGAGGTCGCTGACATCCTGGTAATGCGCCTGACTCAGCTCGGCTTTCTCCCCCTGGAAACTGGCGAGCAGGCGGCGGAGCGCCGGTGCATCGAGCGCTTTGCCACCATGGAAGGGGTCGAGGATCTGCCGCACGCCGTCGCCCTGCACGCGGATCAGGAAATGGTTCGGGAAATTCAGCCCGCCGGCATCGAGGCCGAGCCCGCGGGCGGTCTCGATATAGAGGATGCCGAGCGCGACAGGCAGACCCTTGCGCCGGTCGATCACCCGTATCAGGTTGGCATTCTGTGGATCGTCATAAGTCCTGCTGTCGCCCTCATAGCCGTACTCGCCGCCGAGGGTCTCCGCGAGTGCGGCTGCCGGCGTGTCGGCTTCCGAGGCCTTGGCGCTCTTCGCCAGCGCCGACAGATGGTCGCGGTATCGCTCCAGCGGGACGCCCGGCCGGTCGAGCGAGGCCAGCAGCAGCGCGGCTTCCGCAAGCCCGGTCTCGCCAACCCCTCTCTCGCCGATCCCCGCCAGCCTGGCGCGGACGTTGTCCGGGTCGGGGACCATGGTTTCAGGAGCCCTTGATCCGGACGTAGCTCACCACGTGGCGCACATATTCGAGGTTGCGGGCATGATTGATCACGCGCTGCAGCTCCGCATTGTTCTGGGCGATGCCGAAGAGATAGACCGTACCGTTGACCGTATCGATATCGTAATTGATCGAACTGATCCCGCCGTCGAACAGCAGCTTGGTCTCGAGCTGGGTTTCGATCCAGGTATCGCGGGCCTTGTCCACGATGTCGGATTTGTCGACCACCTGGATCTCGTTGATGACCTCCCGGATGCCGTTTGCCTGCCAGGCCAGCCGGGCCGCCTCGATCCGGTCCTCGGGTTTTGGAACCGAGCCTGTCAGAAGCACGCGTCCGTCCTCGACCGAAAGACCGACGGCGGAAAACAGGTCCACGTTCTTCTGAAAGAGGTAATGGTTGATCTCGGTCTTTATCGCGAGGTCCTTCGCGGTGCCTTCCAGACCACGTTCGGACTGGCTCGCGGTCGCGGCGGTGGCACCGGCTCCGATCGCAACGCCGACCGGGGTGCAGCCCCCGGCGGCAAGCGGGAGGGCAAGCAATGTGAGGAGGAGAAGTGCGGCTCTTGGCATGCTGTCACTCTACATCTTGTGGTCGGCGATCCAGACATTCTGAATATGGCGGGGAAAACGCCAGTGTGCCACCGCGAATAGGTCAAATCTAAGGCGGTGGCCGGCGAGCCGCGAATTTCCCTTTTGCACCCAGAGCGCCGCCCTCTGCAGGCGCCGCCATTGCGCATGCGTAACGGACTCCTGCGCGGTATCCAGGTCGGGACGCGCCTTGACCTCGACGATCGCCAGGGTTTGTCCCCGTTCGGCCAGAATATCGATTTCACCGACCTTGGTGCGAAGCCGGGTGGCGATGATCCGGTAGCCCTTCAGACGCAGGATCAGCCGGCAGAAGGCTTCGGCATAGAGCCCGAACCGCTGTGCCCGCCTCTTTGCGAGCACCATGTCCGCAGAGCGCCGCGTCCCGGCGTTCATCCCGCGCCGCCGTCGCGAAGCTGCAAGGCCCGCTCATAGACCTGTTTGCGCGGCAGCCCGGTCTCCGCCGCGACCTCCTTCGCCGCGTCCTTCAGGCTGAGCCGGCCAAGAGCTTCATCGAGCAATGCGTCGAGCGTCTCCTCGCTTGGCCGTTCGTCGCTCTCGGGCGGGCCGAACATCAGCACGGCCTCGCCTTTCGGGGTCTCGATTTCCGCGTAGTGCCGGGCGAGGTCCTCGATCCGACCGCGCGTGACCTCCTCGAACCGCTTGGTCAACTCCCGCGCCACCGCCATATCGCGCGGGCCGAGGATCTCCAAGGCGTCCCCGAGGGTCTCTGCCAGTCGGCGCGGCGCCTCGAAGAAGATCAGCGTGGCCCGGAGACGTGCCACTTCCTCGAGAATGCGGCGGCGCTCGCCCGGCTTGGTCGGCAGAAAGCCGCCGAAAAAGAAACGGTCCGTCGGCAGCCCGGAAATCGACAGCGCGACCACCGGCGCGGCCGGTCCCGGCACGGCGGTGACCGGAGTGCCCTGGGCCGCCGCCTCGCGCACGAGCTTGTAGCCCGGATCGGAGATCGTCGGCGTCCCGGCATCGGTCACCAGCGCGATGCTCTTGCCCGCGGCAAGCAGGCGCAGAAGCTCCGGCCGGCTTTTTTCCGCATTGTGGTCCTGGTAGGCGAGCAGCCGTGCCTTGATGGCGAAACGCTGCAGCAGGCGGCCGGTCAGCCGCGTGTCCTCGCAGGCGACGATGTCGGCTGCCGCGAGCGTCTCGAGCGCTCGGCGCGAGATATCCCCGAGATTGCCGATCGGCGTGGCGACCAGTATCAATCCCTCGACGGGGACCGCAGCGGGTGCCTCGGGGGTCTCGTTCTCCTCCGAGAAAACCGGCGCAGTCACATTGGTGCCATCTTGCGGCAGTTTACTCTGGCCCGCGCCTTGATTAGCCTTTGGCGCCGAAGAGCGGGAGGATGTCTGAGGTGCGCGCTTTTTCATACCGTACCGGAAACCCACGGGGCCTTTGTCAGGGCGATGACCGTGTTATGGGAGGAAGCGGCGGCTTTCTCCAAGCGCTTTTCTCACGCCCGCCGCGTGCGGCGGGCCTGTGCGTGATGCTGCTGGGCCTGACGCTTGCCGGATGTCAGACACCCCAACTGCCTGGCCTGCAGCCCGAGTCCTCCACTCAACCCGTCCAGTCCGCCACCTTGCCGCCACAACAGCAGCCGGCGACCGGCGGACCTTCCGGTACCGGCGCCGCGCCGCAGAAAACGGGGACGGTCATTCCGGATGCAGAACTGTCTTTCGAGCGCCCCCAGACCGAAACCCCTCTGACCGCGGTTCCGGGCGCCCCCGACGGGATTGCCCTCCTGCTGCCGCTGAGCGGTCAGCGCGCCTCCGTCGGACGGGCCATGCTCGATGCTGCGCAGATGGCTGTTTTCGACATCGCGGGCGAAGATTTCAATCTGATGGTCTACGACACCCAGGGGACTCCCGAAGGCGCGGAAGATGCGGCCAGGCTCGCCGTCGCGGACGGCGCGCGGATCGTCCTCGGTCCGCTCTATGGCCGCTCCGCGGCAGCTGTCCGGCCGATTGTCGCGGCCGCCGGGATCAACTCCGTCGCCTTTTCCAACGACCGCAGCGTCGCCGGCCCCCCGGTCTATCTGATGGGTCTGATGCCGCAGCAGCAGATCGAGCGCGTCATCCGCTACGCGGTGCAGAAGGGATATCGCCGGCTCGGTCTGCTTCTGCCGCATGGAAGCTATGGCGATCTCGTGCTGGAGAGCGCCCGCGCGGCCTCGATCGGCGCCGGCGCCGAGATCACCAGGATCGCCTACTATGATCCGCTTGCCACCGATTTCACCGAGACGGCGCGTGCCTTCGCGGAATATGACCGCCGCCGGGAAGCCCTCAAGATCCAGAAGGACGAACTCGCGGGACGGACGGACGAGATCTCGCGCCAGACCCTGGCACGGCTCCAGTCGATGGATACGCTCGGCGATCCGCCTTATGACGCGATCCTGATTCCCGAAGGCGGCAACGTGCTGCGGACCATCGCGCCGCTGCTCGCCTATTACGATGTCGACACGCGGCGTGTGAAACTGCTCGGAACGGCGCAATGGGAGGATCCGAGCCTCGGGACCGAGCCGAGCCTGGTCGGCGGCTGGTTCGCCGCGCCGCCCGCGCTCTATCGGGAGAATTTCGCGCTGCGCTATGAGGCGGCCTTCGGCCGGCGTCCCTCGGGCCTGGCCGCGCTCGCCTATGACAGCATCGCGCTGACGGTTTCGCTTCAGCGCGGCGAGACCGGACCGGATTTCGGCGGCGGCGCGCTGATGGCGGAAAGCGGGTTCGTGGCGCTGAACGGCCTTTTCCGCTTCGTCGCCGACGGTACCAACCAGCGCGGCCTCGCGATCTTCGAAATCAAGGATCGCGCGCTCGAGGTTATCGATGCCGCACCGGAACGGTTTGACGGGCTGACGAACTAGGCAAGATCCGGCAAACGCGCCGTCAGGGCGGCAATCACCGCATTGAGTCGCTGCCGGCCTTCCAGCGTAGCCGTCAATCGGTCGCCGACCGGTTCGATATAGCCGGCCTCCTCGAGATCCGCGAGCAGCGGGTGCCCGAACAGCGACTCGAGATCGCGCCCCGCTTCCGCCTCGAGCCGCGTCCGCTCGACGCCCTCGGCGAGGCGGAGCCCCATCATCAGCATTTCGGTGAGGCGCCCGGTGCGGTCGACCGCTTCACTCGCGGCGACACCGTGTCCGGCCTTCTCGACCCGGTCGAGCCAGATCGCCGGGGCGCGGTGAGTATGTATCGCACGCGTAACGAGAGCGCCGTCGGGCTCACTGCCACGCAGGCGGGAATGGGCGCCAGGACCGACGCCGGCATAATCGTGATAGCGCCAGTAGACCAGATTGTGCCTGCACTCGGCGCCGGCGCGGGCATGGTTCGAGACTTCGTAGGCCGGCATACCCGCGTCTTCGAGAACCTCCTGGGTCGCTTCGTAGAGCGCGGCCTGGTTCTCGTCCTCCGGCAGCACGATCTCGCCCGTCGCATGGCGGGCGAAGAACGGGGTCTCCGGCTCGATCGTGAGCTGGTAGAGCGAGATATGGTCGGCGGCAAGCGCCAGCGCCTGCTTCAGTTCGGCCTTCCAGGCCGTCACGGTCTGCTCCGGCCGGGCATAGATCAGGTCGAAGGACATGCGTTCGAAATTGTCCCGTGCGACAGCGATCGCCTCGCGCGCCTGCGCCGCGTCATGCGTGCGGCCGAGAAACCCGAGGTCCCGGTCGTTCAGCGCCTGGATGCCGAGCGAGACGCGGTTGACTCCCGCCTCCCGGAAGGCAGCGAACTTCTCCGCCTCGACCGAGGTCGGGTTGGCTTCGAGGGAGATCTCGACCTGATTGCGCCATGGCCAGAGCCGGCGGATCTCGTCGATGACGGCCGCGACGGTCTCCGGCTCCATCAGAGAGGGGGTGCCGCCTCCGAAGAAGATGCTGGAGACGGTGCGTTCCGGCGCGAGTTCATGGAAATACGCGAGTTCCCGCTTCAGTGCCGCGCGCCAGCGCGCATGGTCGATCCGCGCCGAGACATGGCTGTTGAAGTCGCAATAGGGGCATTTGGAGAGGCAGAAGGGCCAGTGAACATAGACCCCGAACGGCTCCGCCGCCGCGCGCTCCATCTCTGTCCTATCCGGCATTGCCGGCTTTGCCGTCGAGCCCGACCTGCTTCAGCAGCTTCTCGAAGGCGACGGCCCGATGGCTGATGGAATGTTTCCAATCCGCATCGACTTCGCCGAAGGTTCGGTCGTGCCCTTCCGGGACGAACATCGGATCGTAGCCGAAGCCGTTGGCGCCGCGCGGCGGCCAGACGAGATCGCCATGCACCCGTCCCTCGACCGATTCCGTGTGGCCGTCCGGCCAGCAGATGGTAAGCGCGCAGACGAAGGCGGCTGAGCGGTCCGTGTTTCCGTCGGCGGCTTTTTGCTGGAGCGCGTCCTCGACCTTGCGCATGGCCAGCGCGAAGTCCTTTTCAGGCCCGGCCCAGCGCGCGGAATAGATCCCCGGATCGCCGTCCAGCGCGGCCACGCTCAGCCCGGAATCGTCCGCCAGCGCCGGCAGGCCGGACCCTTCCGCCGCCGCACAGGCCTTCAGCTCCGCATTGGCGATATAGGTGGAGCCGGTCTCTTCCGGCTCCGGCAGCCCGAGCTCGCCCGCGGAGACCACCTCGATGCCGAGCGGGCCGATCAGATCGCGGATCTCCCGGAGTTTGCCCTGGTTGTGGCTCGCGATGACCAGCTTCTTCTCGGTAAAGGCGCGGCCCATCGCTCAGCTCCCGATGGCGGTTTTCTGCAGCGCGACCAGCTCAGCGACGCCGGCGCGGGCCAGCTTCAGCATCTCGGTAAAGGCCTCGTCGCCGAACGGGTCTTCCTCCGCAGTCGCCTGGATCTCGACGATCCCGGCCTTGCCGGTCAGCACGAAATTGGCATCGGCCTCGGCGCCGGAATCCTCGATATAGTCGAGATCGAGGACCGGGGTGCCTTTGTAGATGCCGCAGGAGACCGCGGCGACATGGTCGATCAGCGGGACCTCCGGCAGCGCGCCGAGCTTCACCAGCTTCTGGAAGGCGAGATGCAGGGCGACGAAGGAGCCGGTGATGGAGGCGGTGCGGGTGCCGCCGTCGGCTTGCAGCACGTCGCAATCGACCTTGATCTGCCGCTCGCCCATCGCCTTCAGGTTCGTGACGGCGCGCAGCGAGCGCCCGATCAGGCGCTGTATCTCCTGGGTCCGTCCGCTCTGCTTGCCGCGGGCGGCTTCCCGGTCGGTGCGAGTGTGGGTGGAACGCGGCAGCATGCCGTATTCCGCGGTCACCCAGCCGCTCCCGGAATTGCGCAGGAAGGGCGGCACGCGGTCCTCGACGGAGGCGGTGCAGAGCACATGGGTATCGCCGAATCTGGCGAGGCAGGACCCCTCGGCATATTTGGCGAAACCCGGCTCCAGAATGACGCTGCGCATCTGGTCGGGGCGGCGCCCGGACGGGCGTTCGGCGGTTCCGGCCATGGAAGTCTCCTCTTCGGTATCCGGCCTGATAGGCCCGCATCCTGCGGGTCCATGCCGGTCTCTGGATCGTCTGGTCAAAATCGCGCGCAACCTACTATCGGCGGCACGGCACGTCCATCGCTCATGGCACATTGACGGTGCGACGGGCGCTCCCTAGATTTTCCGTCATGGAACACATGTCAGGCATCGGGGCTCTCAACGCCCGCTCGCGGGAAATCCTGCAACAGATTGTCGACACTTATGTAGAGACGGGCGAGCCGATCGGCTCGCGCACGATCTCGCGCCGCCTTGGCGAAGTGCTGTCCCCCGCAACGATCCGCAATGTGATGGCCGACCTCGAGGAGGCGGGTCTGCTCTATGCCCCGCACACTTCCGCCGGCCGTCTGCCGACCGAACGCGGCCTGCGTATCGTGGTCGACGGCCTGCTGGAGATCGGTGGCGATCTCAGCGAGGAAGAGCGCGGCAAGATCGACTCCCTGCTTGCCGCGAATGGCCGCGGCTACGACGAGGTACTGGACGAGGCGACACGTGCGCTGGCCGGGCTTTCCTCCTGCGCCGGCCTGGTGATCTCTCCGAAATCGGAGCCATCGCTCCGCCATATCGAATTCGTCCCGCTCGCCGCCGGGCGGGCGCTCGTCGTGCTGGTGAACGAGCTCGGGCTGGTGGAGAACCGGGTCATCGAGCTGCCGGTGGACCTGCCAGCCTCGGCACTGGTGCAGGCGACCAACTTCCTCAATACCCGTTTCCATGGAGCCTCGCTCGATCAGGCGCTGAAGGCCATCAAAGCGGAAATAGAGCAACGCCGGATCGAACTCGACGAGCTCACCGCACGCGTGGTGGAAGACGGCCTCGCTCTGCTGTCTGGCGGTCCGGACGACGGCTCGCTCATCGTGCGCGGCCAGTCGCGTCTGCTGGAGGATGTCACCGCGGTCGAGGATCTGGAGCGGATCCGCCTGCTGTTCGACCAGCTCGAACAGAAACAGGGCATGCTGAAGCTGTTGCAGGCGACTGGAGATGCCGACGGGGTGCAGATCTTCATCGGTGCGGAGAACCAGCTCTTCGAGCATACCGGCTGCTCGATGATCCTTTCGCCCTACCGCGATACCAAGAAGCGCGTGGTCGGCGCTATCGGCGTGATCGGCCCGACGCGGATGAATTACGCCCGCATCATTCCCATGGTCGATTACACCGCACGGCTGATCGGCCGCGTCATCGGCTGATCAGAGGAGCGTTGATCCGGGGGCCGAGCCGCGCTAAAGCAGGCGCTCCGGGCCCGGAATGATTGATTTCCCGTTCCGGCCGCCCACATTTGGGCCTGACTTTCAGGATCTCTAAACGGGAAAGAGCCAGACCGATGGCCGAACAAGGCAAGAAAACCGAGCAACACGCCAACCAGGACGCGCCGGGCGACGAGCCGCTTGTCAATCCGGACGACGGGATTCTCGACATGGACGCGCTGATGGGCGGCCTGAAGAACGAGGATAACGAAGCGGAGGCCGACGACGATCGCGCCGACGACGAGGTTCAGCAGCTCAAGGATCAGCTGATCCGCACGCTCGCCGAACTGGAGAACACGCGGAAACGGGCGGAGCGCGACATCGCGCAGGCGCGCAAGTTCGCGATCACCGATTTCGCCCGCGACCTGCTGAGCGCGTCCGACAACCTGCGCCGGGCCCTCGAATCCGCGCCGGAAGATCGCGACGAGCTCGACATCACCCTGAAGAACCTCGTGATCGGCGTCGAGATGACCGAGAAGGAACTGCTCGGCGTGTTCGAGAAGCACGGCATCCGCAAGATCGATCCGCTCGGCGACAAGTTCGACTACAACCTGCATCAGGCGATGTTCGAGGTTCCGGACGCCAAGACCGAGCCGGGCACCGTCGTGCAGGTGATGCAGCCGGGCTACGTGCTGCAGGACCGCCTGCTGCGGGCCGCGATGGTCGGGGTCTCGAAGAGCCCGGACGAGAAGAAGGAAAGCGTCGACACCACGGCCTGACGCTTCCCGCGCACATTCTTCATCCGGCCGGCTCCGGGGGCAGCAGCATCTCCCCGGCCGGATCGTGCCGCTTCAGGGCGGTCTTGGCCCGCTCCCGCCGCTCCACCGCATAACAATAGACGCATCCGTGCGGGCAGCTGTCATAGCTGCCGATATCACGGGACTCCGCGCAGAGGCAGCCCGGCCGGTTGCCTTTCTGACGGCTCTCGAGCGGATGTCCGGCAATGTCCGCGAGCCGGTCCGCGTCGATGCAGCGTGCCGGCGAGAGGTCTCCGCCGAGAAGATCCGGCTGGGAGCAGAGCGTCGGGCGGAGGCCTGCCTCAGCGGAGATGGCGGCGAGTTCCTGCAGCAGCGCCGCTTTCTCCTCCGGCTCCGGATCGCGCCATTCGAAGCCGCTTTTCCGGGCGCTTTCCTCCGTGTTGCGGCGGGTCTTGCGATAGATATGCGCGGCGGAAAAGGTGACCTCGTCGACACTCCCGGAAAGCTGGCGGGCGAGGCGGGCGACATTCTCTCGATGGAAATCCGGCGGTGTCAGGCTGGACCAGAAGACCGGATCGTAGCGCCAGACCACGGCCCTCGGCCCAAACTGTTCCGACAATGAAACGATATCCGCGATCGTAGCCTCGACCGGTGGGACGCTCTGCTCGAGGGAGGACGGATATCCCGTCACCGTGTACTGCACAACGAACGGCATGCGATCCGCGGCGAGGGCTTCAAATATGGCGCGGGCCGGCCGGGCGTTGCGGGTCCAGAAGACGTAGCCGTCCACCTCCTCCGGCCTGAGGCCTACCCGTGACGGTTTGCCGCTGTAGGGATTGGGCACAAGAGCGTATCCGGCCTCGATCCGCGCTTTCAGCCATGCGCTGTAGAAAGCCGGGATGTCGGTGCGGTAGCTCGCGGAGATGATCATATCGGGGCCGAATCCCGGAAAATTGGCTCTAATGGGACTTGCAGGTCGCGAAATCCTATTCCACTTGGTTGCAGCGCGGCCACACCACGCCTATATAGCGGTTGGCTTGAACGTACCAATCGGGAACGGGAACGGCGCTTCGAGAAGGCCGTCAACGTTTGCTGAAAGACGAGGAAAACATGAGCAAAGTAATCGGTATCGACCTGGGAACCACCAATTCCTGTATCGCGTTCATGGACGGCAAGGACGCGAAAGTGATTGAGAACGCCGAAGGCGCGCGCACGACGCCGTCGATGGTGGCCTTCGCCGAAAGCGGCGAACGTCTCGTCGGCCAGGCCGCGAAGCGCCAGGCGGTGACCAACCCGGAAAATACCCTTTTCGCGATCAAGCGCCTGATCGGCCGCCGCTTCGACGACAAGGCCTCCAAGCGCTTCAACGATCTGGTCCCCTACAAGGTTGTCTCCGGCGAGAACGGCGACGCCTGGGTCGAGGCCCGCGGCGAGAAATACAGCCCGAGCCAGATCTCCAGCTTTACCCTGCGCAAACTGAAGGAAGACGCCGAAGCCTATCTCGGCGACACGGTCGACCAGGCGGTCATCACCGTCCCGGCCTATTTCAACGACGCCCAGCGCCAGGCGACCAAGGACGCCGGCAAGATCGCGGGCCTCGAGGTTCTGCGAATCATCAACGAGCCGACCGCGGCAGCGCTCGCCTACGGGCTCGACAAGAAAAACACCGGCACCATCGCGGTCTATGACCTCGGCGGCGGTACCTTCGACGTCTCGATCCTCGAGATCGGCGACGGCGTGTTCGAGGTTAAGTCCACCAAC
>NZ_JAEPQA010000001.1:0-20841 GCF_017640745.1 Nisaea sp.
GCCCCGACCTCGCCGACGCCTTTCACGCCGAGGGTGTTGTGGGTGCAGAGCGTACTCTGCGTGGCCACCTTGTAGGACGGCAGGTCGCTGGCCCGCGGCATGGTGTAATCCATGTAGGAGCCGGTCATCAGCTGACCGCTTTCGTCATAGACCGCCTGTTCCAGCAATGCCTGGCCGATGCCCTGGGCGATGCCGCCATGGACCTGGCCTTCGACGATCATCGGATTGATCACCCGTCCGATATCGTCGACCGCGGTGAAGTTCACCACCTCGACGACGCCGGTATCCGGATCGATCTCGACCTCGCAGATATGGCAGCCGCCCGGATAGGTGAAGTTCGCCGGGTCGTAGAACGCCTTCTCGTCCAGCCCCGGCTCCAGCTCTTCGTGCGGGAAGTTATGGGGGACATAGGCGGTGAGGGCGACCTCGCCGAAGGCCATCGAGCGGTCGGTGCCGGCAACGGTGAAGTTGCCGTCCTTGAACTCGATATCCTCGGCGGAGGCCTCGAGCACATGGGCCGCGATCTTCTTCGCCTTGTCGATGATCTTGTCCACCGCGCGGATCAGGGCCTCGCCGCCGACCGCGAGAGAACGCGAGCCGTAGGTGCCCATGCCGAACTGCACCTTGTTGGTGTCGCCGTGGCTGATCTCGATATTCTCCAGCGGCAGACCCAAACGGTCGGAGACGAGCTGGGCGAAGGTCGTCTCGTGACCCTGGCCATGGCTGTGCGTGCCTGTGAAGACGGTGACGGACCCGGTCGGATGGACCCGGACCTCGGCGGACTCATAGAGACCCGCACGGGCGCCGAGCGAGCCGACGACGGCCGACGGCGCGATGCCGCAGGCCTCGAGATAGGTCGAGAAGCCCATGCCGCGAAGCTTGCCGCGGTTGGCCGCTTCGGCCTTGCGGGCCGCGAAGCCGGTGACATCGGCGAGTTTGGACGCGGAGGCAAGCGTCGCCTCGTAGTCGCCGCTGTCATATTGCAGGGCCACCGGCGTCTGGTAGGGAAAGGCGTCGGCCGGAATGAAGTTCTTCCGGCGGATCTCGACCTTGTCGATGCCGGTCTCGCGCGCGGCCTGGTCGACGATGCGCTCGATGAGATAGGTCGCTTCCGGCCGTCCCGCGCCGCGATAGGCGTCGACCGGCACGGTGTTGGTGAAGATCGCCTTCACGTTGGCGTGGATCACCGGCGTGGTGTAGGTGCCGGCGAGGAGCGTGGCGTAGAGATAGGTCGGCACGCAGGGCGCGAAGGTGGAGAGATAGGCGCCCATGTTCGCCTTGGTCTGGACCTTGAGGGCGAGGAACTTGCCGTCCTTGTCCATCGCCAGCTCGGCATGGCTGATATGATCGCGTCCATGCGCGTCGGAGATGAAGCTCTCGCTCCGCTCCGCCGTCCACTTGATCGGCCGGCCGACCTTCGGCGCCGCCCAGGTGACGATCGCCTCCTCGGCATAATGGTAGATCTTGGAACCGAAGCCGCCGCCGACATCCGGCGCCACGACGCGCAGCTTGTGTTCCGGAATGGAGAGCACGAAGGCGCCCATCAGGAGACGGATCACGTGCGGGTTCTGGCTGGTGGTGTAGAGCGTGTATTCGCCGGTCGCCCGATCGAATTCGCCGACTGCGGCGCGCGGTTCCATCGCGTTCGGAACCAGGCGGTTGTTCACGAGATCGATCTTGGTGACATGCGCCGCTTTGGCGATCGCCTCGTCGACCACGGCCTCGTCGCCGATTTCCCAGTCGTAGCAGAGGTTGGTGCCGATATCGTCATGCACCAGGACCTTGCCGGCGAGTGCCGCGTCCATCGTGGTCGCCGACGGCAGTACCTCGTAATCGACGGAGATCTTCTCGGCCGCGTCCTTCGCCTCGGCATAGCTTTCCGCGATCACGACGGCGACCTGATCGCCGACATAGCGGACCTTGCCCTTGGCAAGCGGCGGATGCTCCGGCTCGTGCATCGGCGAGCCGTCCTTCGAATGCACCTGCCAGCCGCAGGGCAGGGAGCCGACCTGCATGTCCTCGCCTGTGAAGACCGCGAGTACGCCCTTGGCCGCTTTCGCGCCGCTGGTGTCGATCGATTTGATCTTGGCATGCGCGTGCGGGCTGCGCAGAATATAGGCGTATGTCTGACCGGGACGATTGATGTCGTCCGTATAGTTGCCCCGGCCTGTCAGAAAGCGGAAATCCTCGACGCGCTTGACGGCGGCGCCTATGCCCGTACCCGTGGTTCCGTCCGGCATTTTATCCTCCCAGATCCTGAAGCGGTTGGTCCGCTGTTTTTGTTCAGGTGTTTAGACGCCCGCGGCCTGTTGCACCGCCTTGACGATATTGTGGTAGCCCGTGCAGCGGCAGATGTTGCCCTCGAGCCATTCGCGGATCTCGTGCTCGTTCGGCTTGGGATTCTTCTGCAGCAGGTCGACCGCGCTCATCACCATGCCGGGCGTGCAGAAACCGCACTGCAGGCCGTGATTGTCGCGGAACGCTTCCTGCATCGGGTGCAGCTTGTCGCCGTCGGCGAGCCCCTCGATCGTCGTCACCGCGGCGCCGTCGGCCTGGACGGCGAGCATGGTGCAGCTTTTCACCGAATTGCCGTTCACATGCACCACGCAGGCGCCGCACTGGCTGGTGTCGCAGCCGACATGGGTGCCGGTCAGGCGGAGCTGTTCGCGGATGAATTGAACTAGCAGCGTGCGCGGCTCAACTTCGCCGCTGACAGCTTTCCCGTTCACCGTCATGGACACGGTGGTCATATCTTCTCTCCCTGCAATCTCCCCAGGGCGCCGCCGTGGCGGCCGCCCTCGGATCCCAAGATCCTGAATATGCCGAAAAGTTCGCTCCTTCCGACCTTGGCGCTCAGTCTCACAGCCAATCGCGGTCAAGGTCAAGCGACGGATAGAAGACGCTGCGAATTCGTGATCGAAGGGAGCGGACGGCAAAGAAAAACGGCGCGGAACGAGTGTCCCGCGCCGTTTCGTACCGGCCGCGACGGGCCGGGGTTTTTCAACGGATCAGAAGCTGAGCGCCGTCATCGCGAACCAGACCAGGCTGGCGACCGCCACGCCGGTCGTCAGGACCGCGGTCCAGTGCAGACCGTGATATACATTTTCCGCCGGAACGCCGTCTTTGCTCATTGCTTTGTCCTTTCCTTCGTCTGCTGTTGCCGGAGCCGGCGCTGCTGCAGCCGCCGGCGCTTCGCCGCCTTCTCCAACGACCTCGCTGAAGGTCTTGAAGAAATCGTTCGCCATTTTCTTTGCCGTCGAGTCGATCAACCGCGCACCGATCTGTGCGAGCTTGCCGCCGACCTGGGCATTGACGTCGTATTTGAGCAGGGTTCCGCCTTCGGCATCCGACAGCGCGACCTTGGCGCCGCCTTTTGCAAAACCGGCCGCGCCACCCTTGCCTTCGCCACTGATCGTGTACCCGTTCGGCGGATCGATGTCGGACAGAGTCACCGCGCCGGTGAATTTGGCCTTCACCGGACCGACCTTTGCCGACACCTTTGCGTCGAACGCATTGTCCGCAGTGCGGTTGACTTCCTCGCATCCGGGAATGCACTGCTTGAGGATCTCGGGATCGTTCAGCGCCTCCCAGACCTTCTGCCGGGGCGCGGGGACGAGATACTCGCCGCTCATGTCCATAGCGATGAACCTTTCTCTAACGAAGGAAAACCCGGAAGGGTCGACTTATCATTTTTTCCAGACCCGTTCCAGATAGGTCGGCTTGCTGCCCGTTACCATATGTGACCGCGGAGATTATACCGCCGAGTAGCTCACCATCAGTGCGACTAGGAGGAGGAAGGCGATGATCGCCACCGCATTTCCGACGCCGAAAGTCCGCCCGTAGAGACCGCCAGGCGCAAAGACCGAGGCCGACAGGGACATTGCCGCGCGAATGACGGTCTTGGCGTCGTCCGTCACGTGCTTGTAGCCGGTATCGATCGCCCGACCGACCGCAATCAGCCCGCGCGGCAGCAGCCGCCGGTAGACCCAGTCGAAATCGAGATTGGTCGATTTCAGCTCCGGCGGATAGATCCGGTAGAGCATGAGCACGGTGAAGGCCAGAGCCGCGAACGCCAGAAGTTGCAACTGCGTGATAACGTGAGACGCCGTATAGGGCGCGTAGTCGACATCGTAGGGAAGCAGCGCATAGAGCGGCTCCGGCCAGACACCGATGCCGACGCAAAGTACAGCGGCGGCGCCCATCGCGAGCAGCATGTTCGTCGGCGCTTCCTTCGGGCGCATTCCGCGGTCACGGGCAAAGAATACTGAATAGCAGATCCTGAAAACGGATTGATGGAACGCACCAAGTGACGCCAGCAGCAACGCACACCAGACGAGCCAGTAACCTTCCTTGCCGCTAGCGGACACGATCAGCGACTTCGAGACAAAGCCCGAAAACAGCGGAAGTGCGGAAACCGACGCGGCGCCGACGACGCAGAAGGCCATCGTAAGGGGCATGCTTCTGAAAAGATTCCCAAGGTCCGAACCTTTGCAGGTGCCGGTGCGGAACAGGACCGCCCCCATGGCCATGAAGAGCAAGGCCTTGTAGATCACGCTGGCAAATGCATGTGCCGCCGTTCCGTTCAGCGCCAGTTCGGTGCCGATACCGATACCGACAACCATCATTCCGAGCTGGCTGTTGAGGGTATAGGCAAGTACACGTCTCAAGTCGTTTTCGATTGCCGCATAGAATATCGGAAATACCGCCATCACCGCGCCGATCCAAATGAGCATCTCGGTTCCGGCAAAGCCGCGCGCGAGGGCGTAGACCGCAAGCTTGGTGGTGAAGGCGGAAAGGACGACGGTGCCGACGACCGTGGCCTGCGAGTAGGCGTCCTGCAGCCAGTTGTGCAGCAGCGGAAAGGCGCACTTGATGCCGAACGCCAGCAATATCAGGGGTGCGCCGGGTGCATCGAGACCGAAATGTTCGAAAGCGAGCGAGCCCGTTGCGTTCAAATGCACGATTAGGCCCGCAAGAAGCAAGACGCCGGAGCTGACTTGGATGATGAGGTAGCGCATGCCGGACCGAAAGGCGCTCTCGGTCCCACTCGCCCAGATCAGAAACACCGACGAGATAGCGGTCAGTTCCCAGAACACAAAGAGCGAGATGAGGTCGCCTGCAAGCGCGGCTGCGATGGCGCTGCCGGCATAGACTTGCGCAGCCGTAAGCTGCAGCGGGTCGGCTTCGTGCCACGCATAGAGATTTCCGAGGATGGCTGCGATCATGAAGATCGTCACGAAAATGCGGGACAGGTTGTCGATCCTCAGCAATTCGAGCTCGTAGCCGAGGAAGCTGACAGCCGCGTGGGAGCCGTCGGGGAGTGCGAAGATATAGGCGAGCAGCACTGTCGGCAGGGCGATGACATAGATGCGCGAAAGCCTGGCGCCGAGCAGCGGAACCAGCAGCCCGCCCAGTGCCAGCAGAATGCCGGGATTCATCGGGAGGAGGAACTCAGCGATCGCGGTCATAATAATCCTCGTCCCGCATCAGGAAGACCCGCATACCCCTGGCGGCGAAGACCAGCCCGACGCACATCACGAAACCGTAGATGGCATAGAACCCGAACCAGGACTCGGCCTCGAAATAGGGATGCTTGTGATAGAAGGCATCGGCGGCAAACAGCGCGGCACAGACGGCGACGAGCGCATATATGATCTTCTTCACGTTCTTCGGCTCATCAAGCCAGCGTGGCGTTTCGCCCCCCGAAGCGCCGCGGTTACGATTTTCGCCGTGATCGCTCATACAGCCAGCCTCACTCTACGATTGGACGCAGCAACGCGATGACCGCGTCGGCATAGAAGAAGAGAACGAAACAGCCAAGTGCCGTCAGGCAGGGGGGCAGCACACATAGCAACGGCGCTTCCTGAATACCGCTTTTCGACGGCGCGACGGCGGCACCCGCTGAAGCCGTTGCGAGTTCCGGCGCGGGGCGGAAGAAGCCTTTCGCGACGATCGGCATCAGATAGGCAATGTTGAGGAGCGAGCTGATCATGTAGATCGCGACCACGATCAGCATGCCGGTTTCCGCCGCGCCCAGCACGAGGTACCACTTGCTCCAGGTGCCCGCGAGCGGCGGCAGCCCGATAATCGAGAAGGCGCCAACACAGAAGGCCGCGAAAGTGAAGGGCATCTTGCGCCCGAGGCCTTGCATGTCGCTGATCTCGGTCTTGTGGGTCGCGACATAGATCGCGCCTGCGCACATGAAGAGGGTGATCTTGCCGAGAGCGTGGGTCGCGATGTGCAGGGCTCCGCCGAGGATCGCATAGTGGTTTGCCAGTGCCGCGCCGAGAACGATGTAGGCGAGCTGGCTGACGGTCGAATAGGCGAGCCGTGCCTTCAGATTGTCCTTGCTCAAGGCAACCAGCGAGGCGGTGATGAGGGTAAACCCGGCAACCCAGATCAGCCAGTTCGCGGCGCCGCTGGCTGCAAGGAAATCGATCCCGAAGATATAGACCACCACCTTGAGGACGGTGAAGACGCCGGCCTTGACGACGGCCACGGCATGCAGCAGCGCACTGACCGGTGTCGGAGCGACCATGGCCGAAGGCAGCCAGCGGTGAAACGGCATCAGCGCCGCCTTGCCGATCCCGAACATGTAGAGTGCCAGGAGAAACGGCAGCAGGACCGGATCGACCTTGCCGGAAAGAATGCCCCCGGCAGTGAAATCGAGCGTACCGGCGGCGATCCAGGTCCAGATGATGGCGGCCAGCTGCAGCCCGATCGATGTGCCGATCAGAATGCCGAGATAGGTCCGGGCGCCCTGTTTGGCCTCCTCGGTCTCCTTGTGCGCGACCAGCGGATAGGTCGAGAGTGTAAGGACCTCGTAGAAGACGAAGAGGGTGAACATGTTGCCGGCGAAGGCGATGCCCATCGCACTGGAGATCGCAACCGTGAAGCACATGTAGAACCGAGTCTGCTTCTTCTCGTCGTTCCCCCGCATGTAGCCGATGGAATAAAGCGAGTTCACGATCCAGAGGCCGGAGGCGATGCAGGCGAAGAGCATCCCCAGAGGCTCGATCTCGAAGGACAGCGACAGCCCCGGCATCACTTCCATCAGATCGACGCTCGGACGCGCGCCGTCGAGCACATCGCTCAGCAGCGAGAGGACGATGGCGAACAAGATGACCGACGTGGTCAGTGTCACCGCCTCGCGCAGGTTCGGCGACTTGCCGGTCAGCCAGATCAGCACCATACCGACAAGCGGCAGGAACAGAGTCGAGAGGAGGGCGGTTTCGGCGCTCATTGCATCACTCCCACCAGCCCTTCGGCTGCGGCGCGTGCGACGGAGACCGTGAAGTCCGCGTCAACGCCGAAATAGATATTCGCACCGACCAGGACCCAGGTCGGGATCAGCATCGAGAGAGGGGCCTCGGCGACCGCCCGACCTGGAGGTGGGGCTTTCAGGTAAGCGGCTTCGATTACCCTCCAGATATAGATGACCGCGAGCAGCGAGCTGGCGACGATCAGGGCCACGAGCCACCAGGCTTCCTGCTCGAGCGCGGCGGAAATCAGATACCACTTGCTGATGAAGCCGACCGTCATGGGCACGCCGATCAAGCTGAGGCCGCCGATCACGAACGCGGCCATGGTCCAGGGCATCTGCCGGCCGATCCCGGAAAGGTCTGCGATATGGACCGAGCGGATGCGCACGAAGACGCAACCAAGCGCCATGAAAAGCGCGCCCTTCATCAAGGCGTGATTAAAAAGATGGAGCGTCGTCGCCATCACCCCGGTGACGCTCAGCAGGCCGAAGCCGAGCACCATGTATCCGATCTGCGCGACGCTGGAATAAGCCAGCATGCGCTTCAGATTGTATTGGTAGATGGCGGCGATGGAGCCTGCGAACATCCCGGCAAGGGCAAGCGGGATGCCGACCGTCCCGGCCATGGGCGCCAACAGCCCGGAGCCGGTTCCGAAGACCGTGAAGGAAAAGCGCAGCATCAGGTAGACCGCTGCCTTGGTGGCGGTTGCCGCAAGAAAGGCGGTTACGGCGCTTGGCGCATGCGTATAGGCGTTCGGCAGCCAGGTGTGGAGCGGGAAGAGGGCAAGTTTCAATGCCAGGCCGACTACGATGAAGGCAAAGGCCACATCGACCGTACGGATTTCGGCGATGGTCCCAAGACGAACGGCGATATCGGCCATGTTGAGGCTGCCGGTCGCCATGTACAGCAGGCCAATGCCGATCACGAAGAAGGTCGCGCCGATGGTGCCGAGAATCAGGTAATTGTACGCGGCCGTGAGCGCCCTGCGATCGATCGAGGAGCCGGCAGCGACCAGCACATAGGTCGACAGCGAGGAAATCTCGAGGAAAACGAAGACGTTGAACGCATCGGCTGTCGCCGTGATGCCGAGCAGGCCGGTCAGGCAGAGGATGTAGGCGGTGTAGAGCAGACTGTGCAGCTTCTCCGGAACCTCGGCCTCGAAGCTCCGCTTTGCGAAGGGCAGAACCACCGATGATATTCCGGAAATGATGAGCAGGACGATCCCGTTGCTCGCATCGACCCTGTACTCGATCCCGAGCGGCGCCATCCAGCCGCCGAGCTCGTAGCTGATCGGGCCGCTTTCCATAACGGTTTGCAGCAGCAGGAGAGAGCAGAGGAACGCACCGACGCTGACGATCAGCGTGAAGAACCATGCAAGGTTGCGGATCCGCAGCACCGAGCAGATCGGCGCGGCCAGCAGCGGTCCGACGACCTGCAGGACCGGGAGATGTTCGGCGGCGATCATCGCGCCTCTCCTTCCGCGCCCGGGATGCGGTCCTGCTCGCCTTTCATCACGGCGACATTGAGGTCTTCCAACTCGTCTTCCTCGATCGTGTTGTAGGTTTCCTGGATCCGTACGACGAGCGCGAGGCCGAGCGCCGTCGTGGCGATGCCGACCACGATCGCTGTCAGAATCAGCACATGCGGCAGCGGGTTGGAAAAGAGTTCCGTCTTTCCTGTCAGGATCGGCGCGGTGCCGCCTTCAGCCTTGGCGAGGCTGATATAGAAAAGAAAGACCGAGGTCTGGAACACGTTCAGACCGACCAGTTTCTTTACCAGATTGCCGCGCGAGATGACGATATACAGCCCGAACAGCATCAGGACGATGACGATCCAGTAATTGTATTTGTCGAGGAAGAGCTCAAGCATGGCTTACCAGTCGTCGTCCTGAATGTCGTCGGTGCGGCCGGCATAGGCGAAGAAGATCGCGATGATCACCCCGGTTACGGTCACACCCACGCCGAATTCCACCACGATGATGCCGAGATGCTGCCCGCCGGTCGGCGTCGCGGCGAGCACGTCGTAATCGAGGTAGGTGCCCCCAAGGAGCAGTGACGCGACGCCTGTCCCGCCGAAGATCAGCAGACCGAGCGGAACGAGGATTGCCAGCCAGCTCGCCGGAAATGCCTTTTGAGCGGTTTCCACGCCGTAGATCAGGGCGTAGAGCACGAAGGCGGCTCCGAAGATCACACCCGCCTGGAAGCCCCCGCCGGGCCCGTAATCGCCGTGGAACTGCACATAGAGCGCGTAAAGCAGGATGAACGGTATCAGCAGCTTCGAGACCACGCGGAGGATAAGATGATGCCTCATGCCCTATCTCCCGGAGTCTCAGTTTTCTTTTCGTCCTCTTCATCCTCGCGGCGGCGCCGTCCGATCAGGAACCAGACGCCGATACCGGCGGTGAAGATCACCGCCGTTTCTCCGAGCGTGTCGAAGCCGCGGTAGCTGGCCAGGATGGAAGTGACGATGTTCGGGACCTGGATGTCGTCGCGCGAGCCGGCGATGTATTCCGGTACGATATGCTTGAACCCGGCGGCCTCGGTCGAGCCGAAAGGCGGCATTTCGACGGTGCCGTAGATCAGCGCCGCGCCGACCGCGAGGCAGACCAGTATCGGGCCGATATGCAGTTTGACGGCGTGCTTCTCGCTCCGCCGTGTCAGGGTCATCGCGCCCAGCATGAGAACGGTCGAGATGCCTGCGCCGACAGCGGCTTCGGTGAAGGCCACGTCGACCGCGTCGAGCGTGACGAAGAGCGCGGCCGAAATCAGGCTGTAGATGCCTGACAGCATCGCCGTCGCGAAGAGGTGGCGGGAGCGGATTATTCCGATGGCGGTCACCGCCAGGAGCGTCATCAGGGAGATGTCGACGGCGACATTCACGAGTCCGGAGCCCATCAGCGCTTCTCCCTTTTGCCCGGCTCAAGATCCTTGGCCGGAACGCCGAAGGGACGGAGGCCGACCGCATTGGCGGCATTGGCGAGCGCATGCGTCGCGGTCGGGCTGGTGAAGAAGATGAAGAGCGAGATCATCGCCAGCTTCACGGTCACGAGGGACCAGCCGGCCTGCAGCATCATGGCGATCAGCAGGAGCTCGGTGCCAAGCGTGTCGGTGATCCCGGCGCCGTGCAGGCGGGTATAGAAATCGGGCAGCCGGAGCATGCCGAGGGTGCCGGTAAAGACGAAGAACACGCCGGCAAGTATGAAACCCCAGGAGAGGATATCGATGAGGAGCTGCATCAGGTCGCTCCCCCGTTACCGTTTCCGTTTTCCGCGTCGCCCGCGATGCCGAGGTTGCGGTAGCGGAAGAATTTGAGGATCGCGATGGTGCCGACGAAGTTCATCAGCGCGTAGAGCAGGGCAATATCGAGAAAGTCCGGGCGTCCGCCAATGAAGCCGAGCACGGCGATCAGCAGAACCGTCTTGGTGCCGAAGCTGTTCCCCGCGAGCACCCGGTCATAAAGGGTTGGCCCCATGAGTCCGCGCGCAAGCGCCATCAGCATCGGAATGATCAGGCCGGCCGCGGCCACGGCGAACATCATCGGATTTTCGCCTCCACGGCGGTCACGCGTGCATCCATGTCGCTTTCCAGCAGGCCCTGGGCCATCTCGTCGGTGATCGCGTGCACCAGGATCTCGTCATTGTCGATATCGACGGAGACGGTCCCGGGGGTAAGGGTGATCGAGTTGGCGAAGGTCGTGATGCCGACATCGGTCTTCTGTGTGGCTTTCACCCGGATCATGCGTGGCGAAATCTCCATCTTCGGAGAGAGGACGATTTTGGCCACGTCGATATTCGCCTTGCCGATTTCTTTCGCCAGCCAGATCCAGTAACGGATGAGGCTGGGCCGCAGATTGACGGAGACGGGAGTGCCATCGATCCGGTCCATCCGGACGGCGAGCCAGATGCTCAGAACCAGAGATGCAACGCCGAAGCCGAGGACCAGTTTGTGGTCGAGACTGATCGACCCGGACAGCAGCATCCAGAAGGCGGCAAGACTCGCCCCCAGACTCAAGATGTGCCCCATCGATCCGTCCCCCCTCGATCCAAGGCCAGACTCGTTTGCCCCGGCGGGCGGCGGTCTGGTGTACCAAGAACCAATCCGACAGCAAGGCGGCATTGTCAACTGAATGACGACAATGCAATGACACAGGGGTGGATCGGAGTGCAATCTCCGTCGCGGAAATATCCTGTTCCATATTTCGACGAAGCGGCAAAACGCGTGGAGGCTTTATAAAGATGTCTTGGCTCTTGCAGGACGGGGCTGATCGAACGGCGGCCGGCGAACGTCTGGCGGCCCTTTGGCAGCGTCCGGGGATTGTCCGGATTCCGGGAGCGCATGACGCTCTTTCCGCCGTCATCGCCCGCGATACCGGGTTCGAATCGCTCTATCTCTCCGGCGGTGCGCTCTCGGCAAGTCTGGCGCTTCCGGACCTCGGCATGATGACGATGGAAGAGCTGGTCGGACAGGTCCGCAGCATCGTCCGGGCGTCGGCGCTGCCGCTGGTGGTCGATGGCGATACCGGATATGGCGAGGCATTGAACGTGATGCGGCTCTGCCGGGAGCTGGAAGAGGCGGGGGCGGCCGCGGTGCAGCTCGAGGATCAGGTGCTGCCGAAGAAATGCGGGCATCTCTCGGACAAGCTGCTCAACGACAGGGAGTCGATGTGCGCGAAGATCGCCGCCGCCAGCAAGGCGCGGCGTCACCTCCGGATCATCGCGCGGACCGACGCGATGGCCTCAGAGGGCCTCGATGCGGCGATCGCACGGGCGCAGGCCTATGTCGCGGCCGGTGCGGACGCGATCTTCCCGGAGGCGCTGACCGAGGAGGCCCATTTCCGGGCCTTCGCCGAGGCGTTGGACGTTCCGCTGCTCGCGAACATGACGGAGTTCGGTAAGACGCCCTATTTCACGGCTGAACAGTTCGAGGCCTGGGGCTTCAAGATGGTGATCTGGCCGGTGACATCGCTTCGGGCGGCCGCCGGGATCGTGCGCGATCTCTATACGCATCTTGCCGAGCACGGCAGCCAGGAAGGTTTCCTTGAGCGTCTGATGCGCCGCAAGGACATCTACAAGCACATCGGCTACAGCGAATACGAGGCGTTGGACGGGAGCATTGCCGCCAGCGTGGTGCCGGACGCCGAGTAATCGACGTCGGAGTTCCGCCGGAAAATTGTCTCCATGACAAAGTTGCGATAGCGGGCGTGTTCTAAATAGGTCAGAAGTACTGTCCTGTTTTGTTGCTCGTGGAGATCGCAAAATGAAACAAATGTTCTGGCGCAACGGCGAATGGCTATCAAACGAACCGATGGTCAGCGGACCGCTGCAGATATCCTTTTGGTCCGGGAGTTCTGTTTTTGATGGCGCCCGGGCCATCAGGGGAGCGCTTCCGGACATCGCGCTTCATGCAGCGCGCGTGGTCAACTCGGCGAAGGCGATGCTACTCAATCCGGGGCTGGATGCGAAAGCCATCGAGGGGCTCTGCCGCAAGGCCGCAAGCCGGCTTCCGGCGGACACTGATTACTATATCCGGCCGATGTTCTACTCGACGGGCCAGGGTGTCGCGCCGGAAGGCAACGATACGGAGTTCGTGCTCGCGGTTTTCGAGGCACCGCTTCCGGATCCGGTCGCGGGCAGTGCCTGCCTCTCTAGCTTCCGGCGCTGCGCGACCGATCAGGCGCCGACGAATGCCAAGGCCGGCTGTCTCTATCCGAACGGGCAGCGGGCGCTGAAGGAGGCGCGCGAGCGTGGTTTCGATCTGCCGGTGATGCTAGATCCTGAAGGCAATGTCGCGGAATTCTCCACTGCGAATATCTGGATCGTGAAGGACGGGGTGGCGAAGACCCCGGCGGCAAACGGCACCTTTCTCGCGGGCATCACGCGCAAGCGGCTGATCGGCCTCCTGAATGATGACGGTATCCCGGTCGAAGAGACCGTGCTCTCCCCCGAGGATCTCGCGAGTGCCGACGAGATGATCGTCTGCGGCAATTTCGGCAAGATCCAGGCGATCACCAAATACGAGGACCGGGAAATGGCCCCAGGACCGGTTTTCGAGCGCGCCCGCAAGCTCTACATGGACTTCGTCGACAGCGCACGGCAGGCCGAGGTCGCCGCCGAGTGACGGCCCGCTCCCGCGCCCTGCTGACTGAGGCGAGGCGCGGGAGCACGCTTGGTTACTTCAGCTCCGTCGCGTAGCTCGCGACGTCGGGCGTCTTGCTCACCAGTCCGGACTCGCGCATGAAGGCGGCGAAGCGCTCGTAGCGGCCGGTATCGAGCGCTGCAGGGCGGAGCGCGAAACGGGGCAGGGTATCCCGCCAGGCCCGCTTGTTGAGCTCGTCGTCGAGCTCCTTGCGCCCGTCGATAAACGCGGCCCAGGCGTCATTCGGATGGTTGACCAGATACTGGGTCGCGCGTTCGACGGCGGAGAGGAACTTCTTCAGCCGAGGATCGCCGAGATTGTCCTTGTGGGCGATATAGATCAGTTCGTCATAGGGCGGCACGCCTTCCTCCTCGACGAAAAACGCCCGGCCGGGCTGGCCGACGATGTCCATCTGGTTCAGCTCGAAATTCCGGAAGGCGCCGATCACCGCGTCGACCTGTCCCGAAATGATCGAGGGCGAGAGCGAGAAGTTCACGTTGATCAGTTCGACATCGGTGAGCGAGAGGCCGTGCTTCTTCAGCATGGCGCCGAGCAGCGCATCCTCGAAACCGCCGACGGAGTACCCGACCTTGCGCCCCTTGAGGTCGGCGATCGATTTGATCGGACCGCTCTCGAGCGCGACCAGTGTGTTGAGAGGCGTCGCGACGAGCGTTCCGAAGCGCACCAGCGGCAGGCCTTCGGCGGCCTGGATGTGCAGCTGCGGCTGATAGGAAACGGCGATCTCGGCCTTCTTCGCGGCGACCAGCTTCGGCGGATCGTTCGGATCGGCCGGCGCGATCAGCTCGACCTCGAGCCCTTCGGCGGCGAAATAGCCTTTCTCCTCGGCGACGATCAGCGGCCCGTGATCCGGATTGACGAACCAGTCGAGCAGCACGGTCAGCTTGTCGGCGGCACGGGCCGGGGCTGTGCCGAGCGTGAGGAGCGCCAGCAGCAGCGCGGCGGTGCGGATAAACATTCAGAATCCTCCGGTATTGGTGGTGGGCCGGGCTTCGCCGGCTTGCCAGGGCATCGCGGCCCTCAGCAGGAAATCGATCCCGTAATAGAGCGAGACCGCCAGGATCGAGAGAGTGAAGAGGGCGGCGAACATCAGGTCGATCTGCAGGCGCGCATTGGCGTGCAGCATCAGGAAGCCGAGCCCGGAACTGGAGCCGACCCATTCGCCGACGATGGCCCCGATCGGCGCGACGGCTGTCGCCACGCGCAATCCGGACGCGAAGGCGGGCAGGGCGGCGGGCAGGCGGACATGGAGCAGCAGATCGAGCCGTCCCGCGCCGAGCGTGCGGGCACAATCGATGAAGAGCGGATCGGTCCGCCGCAGCCCGTCGAACATGGCAGCAGTGACCGGAAAGAAGATGATCAGCGCGGCCATGGCGACCTTCGAGGCCATGCCGTAGCCGAGCCAGAGCACCAGCACCGGGGCCAGCGCGAAAACCGGTACGGCCTGGCTGATCACCAATACCGGCAGCAGCCACGGCCTGACGCGCGCCGACCAGCTCAACGCGAGTGCCGCCGCCGCTCCGAAAACGGTGCCGATAGCGAGGCCGAGAAGGATTTCGGCGAGGGTGGTCGCGGCGTGTCCGAGAATGAGATCCGAACGTTGCCAGAGCGCTTCCGCGACCGGCACCGGCCCCGGCAGAATGTAGGGCGGCGCGCCGCTGAGGCTGACGACGCCCTGCCAGAGCGCGAGCAGCCCGGCGAAGATCACGAGCGCGCGCATCATTGCCACTCTGCGGACCGGGCAGGACATCTTATCGGTGAAGTACGCGGCCGTGCGCGATTGGTCATTTGGCTCTCCCTCCGCCGGCATTACCCGGATCAGGTTAAGGGTCGTTCCCTTTGGAACCTCTCAGCCGCCGACGCGGCTCCCCTGAACGCGGCAGATAATGGGCGAGCTTCTTCGTGATGGCAAGTGCACGTTATTCACCCCTCTGGATGACCGGGCCGAAGCGCGCTACCTAGAAGGCCGAGAGAGACATTCTTGCGGGGATCACGTGAGCGACATCGGACCGCCCATCGGACTCGAAGCGCTTGAAGCGCGGGTCCGCGACGATCTCGGGATCATCTCCTATCCCGACGCGAACTGGGTCCCGGAACGGACCGGACCTGACGGGCGTCCGGTGCTGGACGTGCTCGTGATCGGCGGCGGTCAGGGCGGTCTCGCCATCGCCCATGCGCTGAAACGGGCGCGGATCGAACGCGTGCGCATCGTCGATCGTGCGCCGGAAGGCCAGGAAGGCCCGTGGATGACCTACGCCCGGATGCCGACGCTGCGGTCGCCGAAGCAGGTGAACGGTCCGGATCTCGATATCCCTTCGCTGTCTTTCCGCGCCTGGCTCGTCGCCCAGCACGGCGAGGCGCGATGGGAGGCACTCAACAAGATCGCGAAAGAGGACTGGGCCGCCTATCTCCTCTGGCTCCGGCGCGTGCTCGACATCCGCATCGAGAACGGGATCTCGGCGGAGCGGATTACGCCGTCGCCGTCCGGAAACCTGATCTCCGTCGACCTCATGGATGTCAAAACCGGGACCCGCGAGAATGTTTTCGCGCGCAAGGTCGTCATCGCGACCGGGATCGAGACCCCGGGAAAATGGTGGACGCCGCCGGAGGTTGCCGCACTGGACCGGAAATACTGGGCGCATGCGTCCGAGGATATCGATTTCGGACGGCTCAAGGGGCGGCGCGTCGCGGTGCTTGGAGCGGGTGCCTCCGCGTTCGACAATGCGGCGACGGCGCTAGAGGCGGGTGCAGCAAGCGTGACGGTCTGCTGCCGGCGCGAGGAGCTGCAGAGGGTGCAGCCGTTCAAATGGCTCTCGTTCCCCGGATTTCTCGGCCATTTCGCCGAACTCGACGATTCCTGGCGCTGGCGCTTCATGAACCATCTTCTAACGCTTCGCGAAGCCTTTCCGAAGGAGACCTGGGAGCGGACGGCAAGACACGAGGGTTTCGAGCTTCTGACGGGGGCGCCCTGGCTTTCCTGCGATGTTCGGGGCGGGCAGGTTGAAATCGTCACTCCGAAACGGAAGCTCGAGGCCGACTTCCTGATTGTCGGTACCGGCTTCGATATCGATCTGGGGGCCGTTCCGGAGCTTGCGGACATAGCGGCGACGGCAGCCCTCTGGCGTGACCGGTTCCAGCCGCCCGCGGAAGAGGAAAACCCGAGACTGGGACGCTATCCCTATCTCGATCCGACCTACACCTTCCAGGAGCGCAAACCCGGCACCGCGGCGTGGCTAAGGCATGTGCGGCTCTTCACGTTCGGCGCGACGCTCAGCTTCGGACCCTCCGGGTCCTCGATCAACGCAATGAAATTCGCGGTGCCGCGGCTTGTCTCCGGCATCGTGCGAGATCTCTTTACCGAGGATGTCGAGCAGCACTGGAGCAGTCTGAAATCTTATGACCTGCCCGAGTTTCTGCTCCCCGGGGAGGACGGAAACGCCGCCCCCCAGCAGGCGGTGATCGGCAGGACTGCATGAGCCTTCTGGCCCCTGATACCCGGCAGCATCCCGGAGTGCAGTTTCCGGCGGCGTTTCCGAAGCGGCCGGTCATGATCGGGAGCGAGATCTACCGGCGATCGCGCTATGGCGTGAAACATCCGCTGTCGATTCAGCGTGTCACGCCCGTGATGGACCTTGCGCGCGTACTGGGTCTGC
The DNA here is from genome assembly GCF_017640745.1 of Nisaea sp. Classification (GTDB taxonomy): domain Bacteria; phylum Pseudomonadota; class Alphaproteobacteria; order Thalassobaculales; family Thalassobaculaceae; genus Nisaea. Next base: position 17,068 of record NZ_JAEPQA010000001.1, read on the forward strand.
TCCCGGATGATCTCTTCATCGACAGTCCGATGGCGTCCCCGGAGGAACTCTCGCGCTTCCATGCGCCGGACTATATCGCCGCCGTCGTGGCCGCGGAACGGGACGGGCGGGTGAGCGACGAGGTCAAGGAGAAGTACAATATAGGCCGTTCGGGAAACCCGGTGTTTCCGGAGATATTCAGTCGCCCTGCGACAGCCGCGGGGGCTTCGCTGCTGGCAGGCAGGACACTGGCCTCGGTAGAGCGCGGTGTCATCCATTCGCTGGCCGGCGGCACCCATCACGGACGCCGGGACATGGCGTTCGGTTTCTGTTTCTTCAACGATCCGGTGCTCGGCATTCTGGCGATGCTCGACGGCGGGCTCAAGCGCATCGCCTATGTGGATCTCGATGCCCATCACGGCGACGGGGTGCAGGACGCCTTCCATCACGAGGACCGGGTGCTGACCGTTTCGATCCATGAATACGACCGCTGGCCCCGAACCGGTCCCGCAGGGGACCGCGCCGGCGGAATGGCGCGGAACTTTCCGGCGCCGAAAGGTCTGAACGATACCGAGCTCCGCCATCTGGTCGAGGAAGGTGTGGTTCCCGTCGTCGAGGCGTTCGCTCCGGAGGCCATCGTGATCCAGAGCGGGTGCGACGCGCTGGCCGACGATCCGCAGAGCAAGCTCGAGCTCTCGAACAACGCGCTCTGGGAGGCGGTCTCGCGCCTCACCACGCTCGCGTCGCGGGTTCTGGTGGTTGGAGGAGGTGGATACAATCCCTGGGCCGTGGCGCGCTGCTGGACGGGCATATGGGCCCTGATAAACGGCCATGATCCGCGTGACATAGCTATCGATCCGGCAGGCGAGAGCATTCTTCGCGAGTTGTTCTGGAACCACAGTCGCGGCCGCAACCCGCCGGAGCACTGGTTCACGACCCTGGCCGACCGGCCGAACGAAGGTGCTGTCCGTTCCGAAGTGATCGACCTGGCGCGTCTTGTCAGGCATCCCGACTGATGGTGCTTGCGCATGCTGGAAGGTCGCTTGCAAGGTCATGCACCCGCCTGTGTTCCCCGATGTGAATTGAGCGAGAACGTATGAACTCGGACCAGACAATCCCGATTGCTCCGGCTACACATCTCCCGGAGCGGCCGGTGCTTCGAGAGATGCTGAAGGATTTCGAGGCGGCGAAGCAGGTCGGCGAACGAAGTGCGCGCGGCGCGCACTGGGATATCTTTCGGCCCGATTTCGACCGGCTGATCCGGACCGAGGCGCTATGGCCGCGCTTCCGGCAGATGGGGGTGAGCTACCGTTTCGACGACAGTTTCCATACGGGAAACGGGCGCGGGAAACGGGACATGCTGCCCTCCTATGCGGCGCTCGAAGAGGCGAAGCCATGGCGGTTCGACGGGCGCGCGGTGCAGATCAGGATCGCCGACTTCATGGAGAAAGTGGCGGGGCTTCTGAGTTGGGAAGAGGTCGCTTTCCTGTCGGAATGCAGGATTGGAAGTCCGCCGGCCGTCCCGATCGAGGACCGGGACTTGAAGGCGGACTGGAACGACATCAGTCAGGTCTTCTTTGCGATGCAATTGAAGAAACTCTTCGAGCTTGGGGCCGGGGGCAGAGATGCTCGCCCGGTCTTTCTTGAGATCGGAGCGGGATACGGTTCGCTCGCCGCGAAGCTGCGCAAGCTGATTCCGAATCTCCAGTGCATTCTTCTGGATCTTCCGGAAGTGAACGCAGTGCAAAGGTACTATCTTAGCGAGGCGGAGCCGGGGGCGACGGTTCTTGGCGCCGCTGCCGCCCGGGACGATGTGGCGGCCGCTCTCGATCATGCGGATTATCTGCTGCTCCCGGCCGCAATGGCGGGTCAGGTGCCGGCAGGACACGTGGATCTGGCGGCGAACATCCGCAGTTTCATGGAGATGCCGATCTCCGTCGTCGCCGATTACATCCGTACTGTGCAGCGGGTGGTGAAATCGAACGGGCAATTCTTTTGCGCGAACGCTTTGGAGAAGACCACATCGGGAGATGTGGTGCGGCTCGGGGAATATCCCTTCGATGAGAACTGGTCCATGGTCTCTCCGCCGATGCCGCTGCCATGGCAACCTCACATCGTCGCGCTATCGCTGCGACGAGGGGCGGCGGGAGATCGTTTGCGGGCTGCGCTCGATTCCTTGACCGCCTAGAAGCTTCCTGCCGGACATCTGGACGAAACGATGAAACAGCATCCCACGAGCAGCTTTCGAAAGTTCCTTCGCATCATCCTGCTTGGATTGATCGCGCTTGGCGCCGCTGGACCGGCGAATGCGGCGGATGGGACTTCTCGGCTGGTGATATTGAGTGCCGGTCAGGAGCATGTCTTTTCGGTCGAGGTCGCGGACACGCCGGAAGCGCGGGCGCGCGGCCTGATGTTTCGCGAGGACCTTGCGGAAGATGCCGGCATGCTCTTCATCTATCCCGCAAAGGCCAAGGTTTCGATGTGGATGAAGAACACCTATGTCAGCCTCGACATGCTGTTCCTCGACCGCGACGGCACAATTCTCCATATCGCGGAGCGGACCGTTCCGCGTTCGACCGATGTCATTTCGTCACGGCTGCGGGTGAAAGCAGTGCTCGAAGTCGTTGCCGGAACCGTTGCACGACTTGGCCTTCGGGCCGGGGATCGGGTCGCGCATGCCGCGCTGGAGCCTGCGCGGTAATCTCCTGCCGCCTAACTGATGCTTTCGAGCGCTTCTTCCAGCAGCGCGGTCATCGGATGACGTGCGGCGATTTCGTAGGCTTGCCGGCCGTCTTCGATCCATCTGCCGGCGCTGCAAGCCTCGAGGCAGCCGTCGATCAGGGCAAGGCGGTCCGGGAAGACACGTGCAGCCTCAAGATAGCCGTCCGGATCTTCCGTCTGGTCCGACAGCGGCATGATGCCATTGTTGGCGAGATAGACGACGCGTTGCGGGCTGGCATGGCGCCCGTGCGCGATGTTCAGGTTGACCTTTGCCAGGGCGGCGCGGGAATTGCGGACCAGATCGTCGGGGGCATTGGACGCGCCGGCATTCTCCGTGGTCACGACCCTGAGCCCCCGCGCCGAAAGCGTATCGAGAACCCGCTTGCGGTCCGGATAGGCCGAGGTGTCTCCGAAGAAGAACACGTCGATCGGCCGCTCTTTCAGGGACGGGATCTCCGAGACCGCGGGGTGAAAGCCGTACCGGAGATAAAGGGCGCGTTCCGTCAGTGGTGCGTAAAGCGGGACGTCCTGGCGGAACAGGCAGAGGACGGCGGCGGCATTGCCGATAAAGCGCTTGAATTCCTCGTCGGTCTGATCCGGCCCCGGTTGCGTCAGATGGGAAAAGCCGTCGAACAACTCGACCCCGAGGACCGCATAGCGCACACCGCCATCGATCATTGCATCCGTCATCTGTTTCAGACGGAACGCCATCGGCGGCGCAATCAGATTGAGAGCGCCGGCCTCGATGGCATTGTCCGAGACCCGGACCTGATGTCCGAGATCGGTGAGGGAGACATAGAGAAGCTGGTAGAGGTTGCGGTAGAGATTGAACCGGTTCCCGATGTTCACGATGTTGATGAACACGCGTTTTCTCCGTGGTGACCTTGGACGGGGGCGGGCGCGGCGGTGAAGGCACCGTCTGACACGCTGCGCTACGCAGCCGACTCGGGTCGGTTTTAGAATGAGCGGGCGAGAATTGACAGTCGCCGCTTGCCGCTGCGCCGCATCGCTGGTCGTTTCAAGTCATTCTCGGAGGACAATTTCAGATGCCCGGAAATGAACTATTGCGCGGGA
>NZ_JAEPQA010000001.1:20851-391292 GCF_017640745.1 Nisaea sp.
GGAGAAGTTAGGAATTCCGCGCTTTTGAGCCATGTCGGGGTGTAGCGCAGTCTGGTAGCGCATCTGCTTTGGGAGCAGAGGGTCGGCGGTTCGAATCCGTCCACCCCGACCATCATGACAATGTGAAGCTTTTCGCGCTCCGGCGTTCCGTGTTCGTGGTATAAATTGAGAATGAGACCTATTATCGTCTCGTTCTGTCCGAGAAGGTCGGCCGACGAACCCGGATTCGGGAGGGACTTGCCATGTGGACCGGTCAACCGTCACGCCCAATGACAGTGTTGTTGGCGATGCTTGGGCTCGCTGCGGTGCTTGGCGCCTGTTCGACGCCGACACCCTATGCGCCGGCAGCCGATCGCTTTGGCTACAGGGACAGCGGCATTGAGCAGAACCGTTACCGTGTCAGCTTCAGCGGCAACTCGGCGACGGACAGGGAAACCGTCGAGACTTATCTTTTGTACCGTGCGGCCGAACTGACGCTTGAAAAGGGACGTAGCCATTTCGTGGTCGTGGCGCGGGACCTCGACAAGAACGAGCGGTACATTCACCATGATTACTTTCCGTTCGGGTTCGGGTCATTCGGCTATTACGGCCATCACGGCCATCACGGCGGATATTTTTTCCGCCAGAGCATGTTCGCCGGACCATCGGACAGCATCCCGATAACCCGCTACGAAGCCATCGCGGAGATCGTGATCGGCGGCCCCGGGCTGAAAGCCGAAGGGGCGGATGCTTACGACGCGCAGGATGTGATTTCCAACCTCGGCCCGAAAATCGTCCGGACCCCCGGCTGAGCGTCAGCCGCATTGACCTTCGCCTGCCTTTGAGCGATACGAAACCGAAGCTGTGACTTCCGGGTACCGAGAAGGTCCGGAGGCATCTCGGGGACGAGGAGAGAGAATGCCATGACCGTGCGGATTTACCGTCCGAGCAAGACCGCCATGCAATCGGGACGGGCCAAGACGAAGCGTTGGGTGCTTGAACCCGAACTCGAAACCGCGCGGCGTCCGGAACCTCTCATGGGCTGGGTCAGCAGCGGCGATACCAAGAACCAGATCCGGCTGACCTTCGAAACCAAGGAAGAGGCGGTCGCCTACGCCAAGAAGCACGGCCTCGACTACATCGTCCAGGGCGAGCACAGGCGCAAGCTGAAGCCGAAGGGCTATGCCGACAATTTCGCGGCCGACCGCTTCGCCACCTGGGGCACCTGGACCCACTGATTTCTGAGAGTTTCGCGGCCCCGTAGCTCAACTGGATAGAGCACCGGACTTCTAATCCGACGGTTGCAGGTTCGAGTCCTGCCGGGGTCGCCAGTTTCCGGACTGTCAGGCGCTTTTGAGCGCCGCTTCCGCCATTTCCCGCAATTTCTGCTTTTGCACCTTGGTTCCGTTCGGACCGGTCACCGTTGCGAATTCGGTGACCGGAAGGACGAGCCGCGGCACCTTGTACTTCGCGAGCTGCGCGACGCAATGCGCGCGCAGCGCCTCGGGATCGGCGGTCCGTCCGGGTGCCGCGATGACGAAGGCAACCGCGACGGGACCGTCATCCGCCTGCACACCAACGACCTGGGCGCTCGCGACGTCCTGATGGTCCTCGAGCACACCCTCGATCTCCCGCGGGCTGACGAGGAAGCCTCCGAGCCGCATGGTGTCGCCCATACGCCCCTTGAAGTGGAACCGTCCGTCCGGTTCCATCACACCCGCATCACCGGCCGAGAACCAGCCGTCTTCCGAGACCGCGGCGGCCGTCGCTTCCGGATCCTCGAAATAGCCGATGAACTGGCTCGGCCCCTTGAACTGCAGTGCCCCCATCTCTCCGGCGGGAAGTTCGGCGCCGGTTTCCGGATCGCATACCCGTGCCTGACCTTCGGAGGACACCGGATAGCCGCCGGGCTTGGCGCGTTCCAGAAGCGGCAGGTTGGCGGGCTGGGCTGCAAAAAGGGCCTGCAGTTCGCTCATGCCGAAGAGACCGCGCAGGATAATTCCGGCTTCCCGCTCGGCGCGCTCAACCAGACCTTCCGCGTTGGTGCCGGAGAACGAGGCGAAGCCGAGTTCTCGCAACGAGGCGAGCTGTCCGGGCTTCGCTTCGTCGAGGAGGCGGACGATCATGTCGTCGGTCGCGTTGAAATGCGTCACCTTGTGGCGCTCGATCAGCTCAAGCGCGCCGCTCGAACTGAAGGCGTCCATCAGGATCGTCGGACGCCCGTTCGCCAGCGCGCCCATGAGCTGGGAGAAGCCGAAGACGCCGCAGAGCGGTAGAGCGCCAAGCATCACCGCATCCGCATCGGTATAACCGAGCGCTGAGCCCGAATCCTTGCCGTGCTGCACGATCGCCTGCTGGCAATGCATCACCAGCTTCGGAGCCCGCGTCGTGCCGGAGGTGGCGAACATGGCGCAGGGCAGGGCGGGATCGACCGGCGGGAAGGCTTCGGGCGCCGTCGCCGCAAGTGTGGCATAGGAAACGGTCGCTCCGACGGGCGCTGTGGCGGGCTCGGGTGAGCAGTTCACGACATGTGTCAGGCTTGAGAGGGACTCGTCCGGCACCGAGGAGAGGATGTCGAGGAACGGGATCCCCCGGAACCCTGCAGCGATGGCGAGCAGCTTCGCACGCGTCCGTTTCAGCAGCTCTTCGAGTTCTGTTTTCTGGTAGCGGGTGTTCACGATCACCGAGATCGCGCCGAGCCTTGCTGCGCCGAAGACCAGCGCCGCCATTGGAATCCCGTTCGGCAGCCAGACGGCGATCCGGTCTCCTTTGGCGATCCCGAGGGATGCGAGGCCTGAGGCGACGCGGTCAACCTCTTCCTCCAGCTCCTTGAAGCTCACGCTGCGGGCGCCATCGACGAGCGCGACGTTGTGAGGCTGTTCCGCCGCGAGGCGGGAAAGGAGACCGGGAAGGGACTCGGCTTGGCTCATCTCGTCTCTCATTCAATCAGGACTTCGGCTCAGTGTTTCCGCGGCACCGGCAATGCAGTCGGATCTCACCTGATCCTCGGCCTTGAGGGCGTAGCTGCATCGAGGACCGGAGGTAACATGCACTTCGGGCAACGACAATTTCCGTCAACGGCAAGGATCCTTCGCGGAGCCGGAACGGAACGTCCGCAAGGAGCCGCCGGCCAGGCCGCTGTCGGCAATCGAGGCGATCTCTTGCCGCGCCGTGCATGAGTACTTTGTGCGCTTACTTCTCCGATTAAAGCGCATATAATGCGCCTTCCAAGGAGGCGGCATGACGTCCGGTGAATTCAAGAAACTGCGCAAATTCCTGAAGCTGTCGCAGAAGGAAATGGCCGAGGCCCTCGGGCTGAAGCGGCGCATGATTCAGTATTACGAGAAGGGCGAACGCGACGGCGAGCCGCTGGATATCCCGAAGGCGGTCGAGCTCGCCTGCTACGCACTGTCCTCGGGCGTACGGGAGTTCACGTTCGTGGCACCGAAGCGAATGTCGAAGAAGGGCAGCGAGTTAGCTCTCTGACCCAGCCGCTTCTTCGGCTCGGCGCACCCGCTCGCGGTGCAGGATATAGAGCCCGCTGCCGATGACCATAACCGTACCGGTGACGATCCAGAGATCCGGTATGTTCCCCCAGACGAAAAAGCCGATCAGAACCGCCCAGACGATGCTGGTATATTTGAACGGGGTGACGAAACCGGCCTCGCTGTAGCGGAACGACTCGATCATCAGGAACTGAGCGGCGCCGACAAAGAGGCTGCTGACCGCCAGCAATCCGGCTTCCTCCAATCCGACAGGCTTCCAGTCGTCGAAGGCCAGACTGGCGAAGCCGGAGAGCGTGACAAGGGTCATGCCCACCGCCAGCATGGAAAAGGTGGTCTCGGTCTTGTGCATTTTCCGCGTGACGATGTCGCGGAAGGAGCCAAGCACGGTTGCCAGCAAGGGCAGGAGTGCCACGGTCGAGAAGGTTGCCGGCGTTGGCTTCACCATGATCAGCACGCCGCAGAAACCGACCAGGATCGCCGTCCAGCGGCGCCAGCCGACCTGCTCTCCGAGGAGCGGCACAACCAGGGCGGCGGTGACGATGGGGCCGGCGAAGGCGATCGCCGTCGCGTCTGCGATTGCCATCAGCTTCAAGGCCCAGATGAAGCTGTAGGTGCTGCCGACGATGATGAAGGCGCGGGTGAGCTGGAGATCCCAGCGGGTCACCCGCAACTGGGCACGCCGCCCCGTCGTGAAGGCGAAGCCGAACAGCAGGATCAGCAGCAGCACGCCGCGCAAGGCGATGACCTGCCCGACCGGATATTCGGCCGTCAGCCATTTCGCGATGCCGTCGTTCAGGGTCACGAGGCCGATGCCGCCGGTCATGCAGGCGGCGCCGTACATCCATCCGAGCCTTGGCGCGGTCTCGGCTTCGGCGGGTTTGACGGGGAGCGGCGTCGCGGACGGGCTGAGCGGCTGGGCGCCGACGACGATGGTTTCTTTTTCTGAAGACACGGGAGGAGTGACCTTTTGCTGCCTTCGACCCTCTACCGCCCTTGCTGTTTTTGCAAGCCTGCTCGCGCGGGATTGGCGTGCTTCGAGGCAAGTGCTATCAGGCGTGCCATGATCCAGATAACCGACATGACGTTCCGAATTGCCGGCCGCACGTTGTTCGAAGCGGCCTCGGCCACGATTCCCGACGGGCACAAGGTCGGGCTGGTGGGGCGCAATGGCACCGGAAAATCGACGCTGCTGAAGCTGCTGACCGATGAGTATCACCCGGACGGGGGCGAGATCCTCGTCAGCGGCGGCCGCGGGGTCGAGGACCCGATCGGTATGGTCAGTCAGGAGGCGCCCAGCGGACCCGATACACCGCTTGAGGTGGTGCTCCGCGCGGACAAGGAGCGCGAGCGGCTCCTGCACGAGGCCGAAACGACCGAGGATCCGATGCGGATCGCCGAGGTGCAGACCCGGCTTGCCGATATAGGCGCACATGCGGCCCCGGCGCGCGCTGCCGCGATCCTCGCCGGGCTCGGCTTCGACGACGCGATGCAGTCAGCGGCAATGTCGAGCTTCTCCGGCGGCTGGCGGATGCGTGTCGCGCTCGCGGCGGTCCTGTTCGCCGAGCCGGAAATCCTCCTGCTCGACGAGCCGACCAACCACCTGGACCTTGAAGCTACGGTCTGGCTGGAATCCTATCTCGCGAAGTACCCGAAGACGCTGGTCATCGTCAGCCATGACCGGGGGCTGCTAAACAAGGCGGTCGATGCGATTCTGCATCTCGAAAATCTGAAGCTGACGCTCTATCAGGGTGGCTACGACCGGTTCGAGAAGACCCGGGAGGAGCGGCTGGCGCAGATCGAGGCACAGCGGGCCAAGCAGAGCGCCCAGCGCAAGCACATGGAAGCTTTCATCGAGCGCTTCCGCTACAAGGCCTCGAAGGCCCGCCAGGCGCAGAGCCGGATCAAGGCGCTCGAGAAGATGGAAAAGTTGCCGGATGCGGTCAACGAGCCGACCACGCGCTTTTCCTTCCCGAACCCCGAGGAACTCCCGCCGCCGCTGGTGACCTTCGACGGTGCGAGCGTTGGATACGAGCCGGGGAAACCGATCCTGAAAGGGCTCGGCTTCCGCATCGACGGCGACGACAGGATCGGACTGCTCGGCCGTAACGGGAACGGCAAGTCGACCCTGGCGAAGCTGATCGCCGGGCGGCTTGCGAAATTCGACGGCGAGGAACACCGGACAGCCAAACTTCGGGTCGGCTTTTTCGCCCAGCATCAGATCGAGGATCTCGATCCCGAAGCGACCGCGGCCGAGCAGATGGCGCGGCTCATGCCGGACGCGCCGCCGGACAGGGTGCGGGCGCGGCTGGGCGGTGTCGGCCTGGTACAGGACAAGCAGACCACGAAGGCGAAGCATCTCTCTGGCGGCGAAAAGGCGCGGCTGACGCTCGCGCTCATCACCTACGACAGCCCGCATATCCTGATCCTCGACGAGCCGACAAACCACCTCGATATCGACGCGCGCGACGCGCTGGTGCAGGCGCTGAACGACTATACCGGCGCGGTGATCCTGATCAGCCACGATCGCCGCTTGCTGGAACTGACAGTGGACCGGCTCTGGCTGGTCGCGAACGGGACCGTGAAACCCTATGACGGTGATCTCGACGGGTACCGCGACTGGCTGCGCCAGGAGGAACGGGCGGCGCGCTCGGGCAATGCCGGCCAGGAGCCGGAGAAGAAAAACGACCGGAAGCAGGCAAGGCAGGACTCGGCGGAGCGCCGCCGGCAGACGGCGGATATCCGCAAGAAGATCCGCGAGGCGGAGAAGAAGCTGGAAAAGCTCGCGGAGCGCAAGGCGAAGCTCGAACAGCAGCTCGCCGATCCCAAGATCTACGAGGGCCCGACGGCGGACCTGAAGCAGGTGATCCTGAAGAAGGAAGCCGTGGACCGGGAAATCGAAAGCGCCGAAGCTGAATGGCTGGAAGCGGAATCCGCGCTCGAAGAAGCAAGTTGAAGAACAAACGGAGGGGGAGGAGGGCATGGCCCGCACGATAACCGCAAGGGAGCTGCACGACGCGCTCTACGGCACGGACGAGATTGCCCTGATCGATGTCCGTCCCGAGGCCATCTATGGCTCCAACCATATCCTGCTAGCGAGTAACATTCCCCTCGGGCAACTCGAACTCCGGGTCGCGGATCTGGTGCCTCGGCTCGCCACGCCGGTCACGCTCTGCGACGGCGGCGAAGGTCTGGCAGAGGTCGCCGCCGCGAAGCTCGCCGGGTTCGGCTACACCGATATCTCCATTCTCGAAGGCGGGGTGAATGCATGGGGCGCTGCAGGGCTCGAGCTGTTCAGCGGTCTCTATGTTCCCAGCAAGGCGTTCGGCGAATTCGTCGAACATGAATACGGAACACCGTCGGTCTCCGCCGAGGAGCTGAAGGCGATGATGGAGTCCGGCGAGGACATGGTGGTGCTGGATTCCCGGCCGATGAGCGAGTTCACCATGATGAACATTCCGACCGGTATCGACATGCCCGGCGCGGAACTGGTGTACCGCGTCCAGGAAGCGGCGCCGCGCCCGGAGACGACCGTCGTCGTCAATTGCGCCGGCCGCACGCGGAGCATCATCGGCGCCCAGTCGCTGATCAATGCGGGCATTCCGAACAAGGTCGTGGCGCTTCGCAACGGGACCATGGGCTGGCATCTTGCCGGCTACAAGCTCGAGCACGGGAATATGCGCCCGCCGCCGGAGGTGAGCCCGCAAGGGGCGGAAACCGCCCGTAGCCGGTCAAGGGCGGCGGCCGAGCGGTTCGGCGTCCGCCCGGTCGACGGCAAGACACTCGAGTCCTGGCGCGCCGAGCGGGAGCAGCGGACGCTCTATGTTCTCGACGTCCGGACTGCGGAGGAATTCGCTGCCGGACATCTGGCTGATTCGCGGCACGCGCCGGGCGGTCAGCTGGTTCAGTCGACGGATGCCTATATGGCCACCCAGCGCGCGCGGGTCGTTCTGGTCGATCCCGAAATGGTGCGGGCGGAAATGACCGGGAGCTGGCTCCGGCAGCTTGGTTGGGAAGAGGTGTACGTGCTGGAAGGCGGGCTGGACGGGGGGCGACTGGAGACCGGATCGCGGCAACCGTCGCTGGCCGGGGACCTGCCCGCCGTCGAGACGCTTTCGCCCGGAGAAGCGAAGAAGCAGATCGATGCCGGTGCGCTTTTTGTCGATCTGACCCGCAGTCTGAATTACCGGGACAATCACGCAGAGGGCGCCCGCTGGTGCCCGCGCGAAGGACTGTCGGCGGCAATCGCGCGGAGCGGGGCGGACAGGGTCGTTCTCATCTCCGCCGACGAGCGGCTGGCCCGGCTTGCGGCGAAGGATCTCGGGGAAAATGGCATCACTGCCTCTGCCGTTGCGGGTGGCACGGCCGCATGGGAGGCCGCCGGACTGCCGATGGCGGCCGGGATGGGCGACCCGCTCGCGGAGCCCGACGATGTCTATATGCGGCCCTACGACAAGGATGCGGGCCGCGAGGAGATGGAGCGGCGGATGAACGCCTATCTGACCTGGGAGGTTGCCCTTGTCGATCAGATTGGCCGTGACGGAGGGATCTCCTTCCGGTCCTACCGCTGACGGGTGTTGAACTCAGGCGAGAGCTTCGAGACGCTTGAAGCCGGCCTCGAGGTCGGCTTTGAGATCCGCCACATCCTCCAGTCCTGCGTGAATCCGGAGGAGTTGTCCCGGTTCGTCCCATGACGTGGCGCTCCGCGCACCGGAGGGATCGCCGGGCAGGATCAGGCTCTCGTATCCTCCCCAGCTGGCGCCCATACCATAATACTCAAGGCCGTCGAGGAAGGCTGCCAGGGCGGCGCGTGATACCGGTTTGAGGACAAAGGAAAAAAGCCCGCTGGCGCCGGTAAAATCGCGCTTCCAGATCTCATGCCCGGGGCAGGAGGGAAGCGCCGGATGAAGAACTCTGGCGATTTCTGGGCGGGTTTCCAGCCATTTCGCCAGTTCCAGTGCGTTCGCCTGATTCTCCGCCAGCCGGACGGCCATGGTCCGGAGTCCTCGCTGCGCGAGGTAGAGATCGTCCGGACCGGAGCAATTCCCCTGCATCATGACGCAATCCCGGATGGCGTCCGCGTGGGCTTTCTTGCTGACGATCGTGCCCATCATCACGTCGGAATGGCCGCAGATGTATTTCGTCACAGCCTCGACCACGATATCGACTCCGTGCCCGAACGCGTCGAAATAAAGTGCTGTCGCCCAGGTATTATCCATGATGACCGTGGCCCCGTGATCGCGGGCGATCCTGGCGAGAGCAGGAATGTCACAGACTTCGAAAGTCATCGTGCCGGGGGCTTCGAGATAGACCACCCGGGTTTCCGGCCGGATCAGGTTGCCGAGCTCTTCCGGCTTCATCGGATCAAAGAACGTGCTTTGCACCCCGAAGCGCTGAAGGAAACCCGAGGCGAATTTCCGGGTCGGAAGATAGACATTATCGGTGATCAGGACGTGATCTCCGGCTGAAACTTGGCTCAGAATCGCTGAGCAGATTGCAGCGAGACCAGAGGATACCGCGACCGAGTCATCGGCACCGTAAATCGCTGCCACCGCCTCTTCGAAGGATCGTGTGGTGGGGGTGCCTCGGCGTCCGTAGCGATATCCCTCGAACTCCGGTTTCCTGGAGGCTTCGAGCGCATCGAGCGACGGTTTCAGAATCGTCGAGGCGTGGAAAACGGGCGGATTGACGACGCCGTGGTTGGCGTGGGGATCGCGCCCGGCATGCGTGATCAGCGTTTTCTTTCGGGTTTTGGCGCCGCGTTTCATGACTTCTCCGGAAATAACGAGTGATCCACTCCTGGCGGGTGCCCGAAATCTTAGGAGTAAAAAACCACGGTTGTCCGCCGAAAATCGGACAGAAGCGCGTTCGCTGCATGAACATATATGTACGGGCAGGTCTTCTCGCACTTGCAAAACACGTCAACTGCGTGTTGGAATTAAATCAACTGCCATGCAGACCGGCTCCATGGTCGCCCAGTATTCGTTCGAGCAGAACGGAGCGAGGCCAAGTCAAAAGCCGAGAAGTCGGGACACATGGCGGTGAACAACGACCGGGATCAACGGGGGCGATCCCAGAATAAATGTCAGGGATTTGCAGACCGGGACAACCGGCCGTCGTTAACCGAAACGAAAACAGGGTGGGTTTCAGGATGAAGAAACTGAGTCTTTTGGGCCTTGGCCTCGGCATGCTTGCCAGCCTCGGCGTTACTGCCGGCGAGGCGGCCGCGCAGAGCACGCTCGATATCGTAAAGCAGCGTGGTGTGCTTCGGTGCCAGGTCGGTACGCCGGCGCCGGGCTTCTATCAGCTTGACGAGCAGGGCAACTGGTACGGCAGCGATGTCGCCATCTGCCGCGCGATCGCCGCTGCGATTTTCGACGATCCGTCGAAGGTCGAATTCCAGTCCGTGACCAGCGCTGTGCGTTTCACCGCGATGGCGAACGGCGAGTCCGACGTCCTTTCCCGGACCACGACCTGGACGCTGTTCCGCGACACGCAGCTTGGCCTCGACTTCACCACCGTCAACTTCTATGACGGCCAGGGCTTCATGGTGCCGAAGGATACGGGCATCAAGAGCTCTCTCGAACTCAAGGGCGCGACCGTCTGCGTTCTGACCGGTACCACGACCGAACTGAACCTGACCGACTACAGCCGGACCAACAATCTGGATATCCAGCCGGTTGTGTTCGAGGATTCCAACGTCCGTGACGATACCTTCGCCAAGGGCGGCTGCGACGCGATCACCAACGACAAGTCCAGCCTGGCCTCCACCCGTGCGAAGTTCCCGAATCCGGGCGACTATGTCGTGCTGCCGGAAACCATCTCCAAGGAGCCGCTCGGCCCGGTCGTGCGTCAGAACGACTCCCAGTGGATGGACATCGTCAAGTGGACCGTGTTCGCGCTGGTCCAGGCTGAGGAAATGGGCATCGACAGCAGCAATGTCGAAGCCATGGCGGCCAATCCGGCCAATCCGGAAATGGCCCGCATGCTCGGCGTCGAGGGTGACCTGAACAAGGGTCTCGGCCTCGAAAAGGACTGGGTTGTCCGCATCATCAAGCATGTCGGCAACTATGGCGAAATCTACGACGAGTACATGGGCGAAAAGGGCAAGTTCGCCATTGGTATCCCGCGTGAGGGCAGCCCGAACGCGCTGTGGACCAAAGGCGGCCTGATGTACTCCCCGCCGTTCCGGTAAGACCTCCTAAGCAGCAGGCCCGGCCCCTGAGGGCCGGGCCTGACTGTTTCTGGGTTTCCATCTCTTACTCGGAGATAGGCTGATATGGCTGTCGTTGACAGAGGGGCGTCAGGACAGGGGTCGTCGTTATCCGAAATCGTGAACGACGAGCGCTACCGCTCCGTATTCTACCAAATTCTGGTGTTTGCCGTTGTGATGTGGGCCGGCTGGTACCTGTTCACGAACACGGCGCACAATCTCGAAGCGCGCGGCATGAGTGCCGGGTTCGGCTTTCTTAACAGTACGGCCGGATTTTCAATCTCGTTTTCGATTATTCCCTACGAGGCCGGAGATAGTTATCTCTGGGTCTATCTCGTCGGCATCACGAACACGCTGCTGCTTTCGTTCATCTCGATCATCGCGGCGACGATCCTCGGGTTCTTTATCGGCGTTCTCAGGCTCTCGAAGAACTGGCTGGTGGCCCAGCTGGCGTCCTGGTACGTCGAAATCCTACGCAATACGCCGCTGCTGCTGCAGATCCTTTTCTGGTATCTCGCTGTCTTCGCAATTCTCCCGCGCCCGAAACAGAGCTTCGATGTTCTCGGTCTGGGCCTGTTCGAACTGAACAATCGCGGCTTTTACTTCCCCGCGCCGGTTCCGGGAGAGTTTTTCGGGGCCACGATGTTGACCCTGCTGGCCGCTGTAATCGCTGCTTACGCGGTCGCTGTCTGGGCCAAGAAGCGGCAGAATGCGACCGGTGAGCGTTTCCCCGCGTTCTGGACCGGCATCGGCATCATCATTGGTGCGCCCCTTCTGGTGTTCTTGGCGACGGGATCGCCGCTGGAGTGGGATATCCCCGAGCTCAAGGGCTTCAATTTCCAGGGTGGCGGCTCCGTGCCTCCGGCGTTCTGTGCGGTCTTTATCGCGCTCGTCATCTATCACGCCTGCTACATTGCGGAGATGGTACGCGCCGGTATCCTGTCGGTCAGCCATGGCCAGACTGAGGCGTCCTATTCCCTCGGTCTCAAGCCCGGTCTGACGCTGCGTCTGGTGATCATTCCGCAGGCCATGCGGGCGATCGTGCCGCCGCTGATCAGCAACTGGATGAACGTGGTCAAGAACTCGTCCCTGGCGATTGCCGTGGGCTTCCCCGACCTCGTCGCGGTCTTCATGCAGACCTCGCTGAACCAGTCCGGCCATGCGATCGAAATCGTGGCCATGGTGATGCTGTTCTACATGACCGTCAGCCTGTCGATCTCCGGGGCGCTGAACTACTACAACAAGCTCGTTCAGCTGAAGGAGCGGTAAGATATGGCAAATCTCGACGCATCGTCCTCGGACGTGACCTTCAAGCCGAAGCCAAGCCTTCCGCCGCCGCCGAATACCGTCGGAGCGATCGGCTGGATCCGGAAGAACCTGTTCAGCAGTCCGCTCAATGCATTCCTGACGATCCTGTCGCTCTATGTGATCTGGGTCCTGGTCTCGAATGTCTTCGAATGGGCCATCCTGAACGCTGTCTGGGAGGCGGAGACCCGACGCGAATGTCTCGACAAGGTCGGGCTCGCGGGTGCCTGCTGGGCCGGGGTGACCCACTGGATGAAGAATTTCATTTACGGTCGCTATCCGGATGCAGAGGTATGGCGGATCAATCTCGGGTTCGGAATACTGATCCTCTGGATGGCGCCGTTCTGGTTCCCCCGGGTGACCGGCAAGATCGCCATCGGCGCCTCGGCGATCCTGATCTCGCCGTTCCTGCTCGGCTATCTGTTCGCGGGCGGAGAGAAGGGGCTGTTCCTGCAGCTCATGATCTCGATCGCGATCACGGCGTTCATCTTCAGCTGGCTGCATGTGCTGGTCTGCCTTTCCAGCGGGTCTACGCTGCGGAACGTGATCGTCTCGGCAACGGGCTTCGCGGCGAAGCCTGACAATGTTCAGAAGTATCCTGTCATCGCGCTCTTCGTCGTGCTGGCGGTTGTCGTCTTCGCTCTGCAGGGGGGATGGCAGCTTGAGGAACAGAACACCAATCTCTGGGGCGGTCTCTTCGTCACTCTGGTGATTTCCGGGATCGGGATCGCGGTCTCGCTCCCGGCGGGGATCGTGCTGGCTCTCGGGCGCCGTTCCAAGATGCCGATCATCCGTGTCTTCTGCGTTGCCTTCATCGAGCTGTTCCGCTCCGTGCCGCTGATCACCGTCCTCTTCATGGCGGTGACCATGGTGCCGCTGTTCCTGCCGGAGGCCATCAATCCGGTGAAGATCGTCCAGGCCATCATCGCGGTCTGCATATTCTCCTCGGCCTATATGGCGGAAACCGTTCGCGGCGGCCTGCAGGCGATCCCGAAAGGGCAGTACGAGGCGGCCCAGGCTCTGGGCCTCAGTTACTGGAAGATGATGACCCTGATCGTCATGCCGCAGGCACTGAAACTGATGATCCCGAACATCGTCGGCAGCTTCATCGGCCTTCTGAAGGACACCACGCTGGTTTCCATCGTCGGCCTCTACGATCTGCTGCTGATGCTGAAGGCCGTCAGTCAGAACCCGCAATGGAACGGTATCCACACGGAGCCGCTTTTCTTCGGTGCGGTCCTCTATTTCGTCCTCTGCTTCATCATGTCGAAATACAGCCAGCACCTCGAACGCACGCTCGGCGCGGGACAGGTCCGGAAGTAATTCCGGACCATCCCCGATCCGAATTCGTGCCTCGAAACAAGGAGTTCAGAACATGAGCATGGACGCTCAGGTTGAAAATATCGAAAGCCACAAGTCGACGAAGAGCGACGAAGTCGTCATCGAACTGCTCGGTGTCAACAAGTGGTACGGCGAGTTCCACGTCCTCAAGGACATCGATCTCTCCGTCTATCAGGGCGAGAAGATCGTCATTTGCGGGCCGTCCGGCTCCGGCAAGTCGACGCTGATCCGCTGCATCAACCGTCTTGAGGAGCATCAGGGCGGCGACATCATCGTCAACGGGGTGACCCTGGACAACAACCTGAAGAACATCGATGCGATCCGCAGCGATGTCGGGATGGTGTTCCAGAGCTTCAACTTGTTCCCGCACCTGACCGTGCTGGAGAACTGCACATTGGCGCCGATCTGGGTGAAGCAGACCCCGAAGGCGGAGGCGGAAGAGCGCGCGATGGAATATCTCCGCCGCGTGAAGATTCCGGAACAGGCGTCCAAGTATCCGGGTCAGCTTTCCGGCGGTCAGCAGCAGCGCGTGGCGATTGCCCGCTCGCTCTGCATGAACCCGCAGATCATGCTGTTCGACGAGCCGACCTCGGCTCTCGATCCGGAAATGATCTCCGAAGTGCTCGACGTGATGGTCGAACTCGCGGACAGCGGCATGACCATGCTTGTCGTGACCCACGAGATGGGCTTCGCCAAGCGCGTCGCGGATCGGGTGATCTTCATGGATTACGGTGAGATCGTCGAACAGAACACGCCGGAGGAGTTCTTCAACAACCCGCGCTCCGACCGGACCAAGCTGTTCCTCAGCCAGATCCTGGCGCACTAGGAGCTTCTACAAGAGGGGGGGACCGGAGGGGGGACCCCTTCGAAGGGCGCGCCGCGAGAAATCGTGCGCGCCCTTCGTCTATCCGGAGGGTTTTGAAACGTCGGGAAGCTTGGCCAGCGCGATTGTATCGCGGAACAGGCTGTCCGGCGCATGACCCCGCGCCTTGGCGGGCGGCGGAGATGTCAGCCCGGCATCGCGGGGATCGGGCAGGATCTCGGTCTCGCGCGCGAAGGGGACGAATCCGGCAGCAAGGTAATTGCCGAGGGCGCGCGGATGATCGAGGTCGCAGGTATGGACCCAGATGCGCCGCGTCTCATGACCCCAGGCCAGGTCGACGGCGGCATCGATCAGATACCGCCCGAGCCCGAGGCCGATGAAACCGGGCAAAAGTCCGAAATAGGAGAGCTCGGTTTCGGTCTTGTCCGAGGTCCGTTCCAGTTCAATCAGCCCGGCGGGCTCGCCATCAACGGTGAGCAGATGATATTCGGCGCCGGTCCTGTTCAGTGTTCTCGCGAGGGTGTCGTCGTCCATCAGGCGCCGCGACACCCAGAACCAGTCGCCACCGATTCCATTGTAGAGATAGCGGTAGAACCGGGTGCTCGGCGTCCCAATGCGCCCCAGCGCGATGTCGCGCCCCGACTCCGGCGGCTGTGCCGCCGGGCGTTCCGGACGCTGAAGCATTTCCATATGGATGACCGTGGTCTCGACCCGTCCGGATTGCCAGTCGGGTGCGGCCCGGAACCGTTTTGACATCACCAGGCGCGGTTCCTCGACATAGCCAAGCCGCGCGTAGAAGGCTCTCACCTTGTCATTCGTCGGTCGGATCATCAGCTGCGATTTGCCGACCCCGCGTTCGATCAGCCAAGCTTCCGCCGCCGCCATGATTTCCCGGCCATAGCCGGCTCCATGACGATCCGGATTGACGCCGACGTAATAATACCAGCCGCGGTGACCTTCGTGGCCGACCATGACCGTCGCGGCGAGGCCCGTGTCGTCGAACCCGAGGAGGATATCCGCAGAAGGGGTTCGCCGGCAGAACCGGATATCCTCATATGGATCGTTGTGCGGGACCGTGAGCGCAGCCGCCTGCCAAAGCGCGACGACCTGCGCGACGTCTCCGTCCGCGATCGGTCTTATTTCGAGGGGCATTGGCGGTCCTTCGGATTATCCGGCTTCGACCGGGGTGTCCGGGTGCCCGCCCCATTCGCTCCAGGAGCCGTCATAGACCGCGACATCCTCCTTGCCGAGCAGATAGAGCCCGAGCGAGAGGATGCAGGCGGTGACGCCGGAGCCGCAGGTCGTCGAGACGGGCTGACCGAAATCGAGGCCGAGATCCTTTTCGAACCGCGCGCGCAACTGGTCGGCCTGCAGGAAGGTCTTGTCCTTGTTCAGGAGATTTCCGAACGGCAGGCTCTTGCTGCCGGGGATGTGGCCGCTGCGCAGGCCAGCGCGCGGTTCCGGCGCGGTTCCGGCGAAACGGTCGGCCGCGCGAGCGTCGAGCACCATGCGTTCACGGCTATCGATATTGCCGAGCAGGGCAGGGACGTCGGTGACAAGTTCCGGCCGGAAATCGGCGGAGAACACGGCGGCCGGAAGCGTCTCCACGCCGGAGGCGACACCACGTCCTTCGGCGAGCCATTTCGGCAGACCGCCATTCAGTACCGAGACACGATCGTGACCGAACAGGCGGAACATCCACCAGACCCGGGCGGCGCTCATCATGCCGTAGACGTCATAGACGACGACATGATCCGCGCTGGAGATCCCGAGCGCACCGACCTTCGCCGCGAATGTGTCGGCGTCCGGCACCATGTGGGGCAGGGGATCGTTCGGATCCTTCACGTCGTCGATATCGAAACGGATCGCGCCGGGAATATGTTGTTCACGATATTCCTGGTCGGCATTGCGATCGACGTTCGGCAGATGGTAGCTGGCATCCAGCACTTTTACCGACGGATTGCCGAGATTCTCGGCCAGCCAGTCGGTCTCCACCAGCGCGTGCGGGTTTGCGTATCCCATGATTTTCTCCCTCGGAGGCGTTCTTATTCGAGCCAGCTCGGCGTCGGCAGGCCTTTTTCCTTCAGGAAGGCCGGATTGAAGATCTTCGTCTGGTAGCGATGGCCCCAGTCACAAAGCACGGTGACGATGGTGTGGCCCGGGCCCATCTGCTTGGCGAGCTTGACCGCGCCGGCGACGTTCACGCCGGTTGAGCCGCCCATGCAGAGGCCTTCCTCCATCAGCAGTTTGAAGATCACATCGAGCGCTTCCTCGTCCGTCACCTGGAACGGCGCGTCGACGGTGATGCCCTCGAGATTGGCGGTGATCCGGCCCTGACCGATACCCTCGGTGATCGAACCGCCTTCGGATTTGAGCTCGCCGTTGGCGTAGTAATTGTAGATGGCCGACCCCATCGGGTCCGCGAGGCCGATCTGGATGTTCGGATTGCGCTCTTTCAGAGCCATGCTGACGCCGCCGATCGTGCCACCGCTGCCGACCGAACAGATGAAGCCGTCGACCTTGCCGTCGGTCTGTTCCCAGATCTCCGGACCCGTGGTTTCGTAATGTCCCTTGCGGTTGGCCACATTGTCGAACTGGTTGGCCCAGATCGCGCCGTTCGGTTCGCTCGCGGCGATTTCCTTGGCGAGGCGGCCCGAGTAGCGCACGTAGTTGTTCGGATCCTTGTAAGGCACGGCTGGAACCAGGCGGAGATCCGCACCGACGAGGCGCAGCATGTCCTTCTTTTCCTGGCTCTGGGTCTCCGGCATGACGATGACCGAGCGATAGCCGAGCGCGTTGCCGACCAACGCAAGCCCGATGCCGGTATTGCCGGCGGTGCCTTCGACGATCACGCCGCCCGGACGCAGCGCCCCGCGTTCCTCCGCATCGCGGATGATCGCAAGCGCGGCGCGGTCCTTCACCGATCCGCCCGGGTTCAGAAACTCGGCCTTGCCGAGGATTGTGCAGCCGGTTTCCTCCGACGCGCGCTTCAGTTTGATCAGCGGGGTGTTGCCGATCGTGCCGACGAAGCCATCGCGAATCTGCATTCTTTTTCTCCGCTCTCGCGTACGGGGTGTTTGCCGGTCGAACTTAGTGATCCGGTCTTTTGGTTACCAGCCCGATCACGCCCGACGGCGCGGATCACGCGGATTTCACCGTTTCTGATCCTGCATAGATCGGCGGAGCGACGGCCCTGCAAGCCGGTAGAGAATCTTGTCGCTCTTCAGCAGCGGGCCGATCTTCTCGTAGAAGGCGACGGCCTTTTCGTTCCAGGGATCCGCCGTCCAGTCGATCTGGGCGACGTCTCCTTCATCGGCCAGGCGCAACAGTTCACCCATCAATGCGCCGCCGACCCCGCCCGCCCGTGCGCGGCGGGTCACAAAAAGGTCCTGGATGAAAAAGCTGCGCTGGCAATTGGCGAGCGCGAAAACCTCGACATAGGCGAGAAAACCGCTCAGGCCCGAGGAGGATTCCGCAACGAGGATCTTCAGATTGCTCTCTCGTTCGAACAACTCGGCGCTCATCACATGCGCCATGTAGGAACGCTGGTTGCGGGCGGGCAGTCCATAGAACGCGAGCAATTCCTGCGCGAGGAGGGCGAGGGCGTCCACGTCTTCCGGCCGGGCCGCACGCACGGTGCCCGTGGCCGGCATCGCCGCGCGAGTCCCGTCCTGTTCCGGATCGGGGAGCGCGGTGGCTCGGCGGAAAGAATCGGCGCTCATACCTGATCCTGAAATGCGAGAGGCGACAATGGAATGCGGTGACGTTCTTGACCTTGGCTGCAGTGCCCTGCGCTGTCAATTTAACGCAGTCAAAAAGCAGGGAAATCAGCGCGAATTGTCCGGCGTGGAAATTTTCTTCGAGATTTGACAGGGTGCTTCCCGCGCCGATGCTATGGTGATTCTTCGATTGTTTCGCTCTTGGTCCAGGGGCCCGCAGTGTGACCACATCCCTTGTATTGCTTCGACATGCGAAGTCGAGCTGGGGCCAGCCTGACCTCAATGATTTTGATCGTCCGCTGAACAGGCGCGGTGAACGCGCCGCGCTGGTCGTCGGCAAGTTCCTGCAACAGGAGGGAATCCGCCCCGACCTTGTCCTCTGTTCTGAGGCACGCCGGACAATGCAGACCTGGGAGGCCATCCGTCCCTTTTTGCCGCGCCGGACGGTACTGGAGACCTCGGCCTCGATTTATGAGGCCGGACTGGATCAGTTGTTCAGGGCGCTCGCCGATTTCGGCGGAGGGGCGAAAACCCTGCTGATGATCGGTCACAATCCAGGTTTCGAACGTCTCGCCCTTGCTCTCTGCCAGGGACGCAGCAACGAGGACCTTCTTCGCCTGCAGGATAAATTTCCGACCGGAGCGCTGGCTTTTATCGATCTCGATACCGAGGAATGGTCCGCGTGCACTCCCCGCACCGGAAATCTGACGCGCTTTGTCACGCCCAAGGATCTCGTATGAGCCGGAAACCCGACGTGCCGCCGACGGAATCGGAACTTCGACTGGCCGTGCCGGAGAAATGGCAGTCCAAACTGAAGCGGCTGCCGCTTCTCGTCGGCGCCGGGACGGGACGGGCGCGGACCACACCGCTCAAGGCGACGTATTTCGACACGCCTGACGGAGCGCTTGCCGCGGCGAAAATGAACCTCCGGATCCGCGAGATCGGACGGCGCCGCGTGCAGACGCTGAAGGTTGGGAGCGGCTGGCAGGCCGGTCTGACGGAGCGGATCGAGATCGAGGGTTGGGTGCGGGGCGACGTGCCCGTGCTGGAACTCGTCCATCTGCCCGAGATCCGCGAGTTCCTGACACGCGACGGGATATGGGAACGGCTGCAGCCGCGCTTCGTAACCGAATTCAGGCGCACGAGCCGGGAGGTCCGCTTCGAGGGCGGGTTTGGGAGCGCGCTTGTGTCCGTCGACCTCGATCACGGCGAGATTCGGTCGGGAAGCCGGTCTATGCCGATTTCCGAACTTGAACTGGAGCTCAAGGACGGCGACTCCGCCGCGCTTTTCGAACTTGCGCTCGCGATCCATCGGGAAGTGCCGCTGAGGCTGGAATATCGCGGCAAAGCCCAGCGCGCGGAACAGCTTTCCACGCCCGCGCAGCCCCTACCGGTCAAGGGGGAAAGGCCGGTGCTGTCCCGTGGCAGCCGCATCAATGAATCCGCCGTCGAGATTTTGAAAGCCACCCAGGCGCAGGTTGCCGCGAACGAGGCGGCGATCCTGGAGACAAACGATCCCGAAGGTCCGCACCAGATGCGCGTCGCCCTGCGCCGCATGCGCGCCTCTCTCGGCATGTTCCGAGCCTTCGGAGATCCAGAGCTGACCGAACATGTCCGCGCGGAGGCGAAATGGCTGGGAAGCGCGCTCGGCGAGGCGCGGGAGTGGGACGTTTATATCGAGGAACTGCACATGCCGGTCGAAAGGGCGCTTGGCACGGGCATTCCCGCATTGAAAGAGCTGCGCGGGCTCGCTGCGGCACGGCAGGAGATGGGATACCGCGATGCGCGGGCGGCTGTTGCATCGCCGCGGTTCACCGACTTGCAGCTTAATCTCGGGCTGCTGATCGAGACGTTTTCCGCGTCAGACGGACGTTTCGACCATCTGGCACGGAGCGAGGAGTTCGCAGCGTCGCGGCTCGAGAAGCGCTTTCGCAAGGTCCGGAAGATGGGCCGTCATGCGCTGCAGGGACCGAGCGAGGCGATGCATGAGTTGCGTCTCGAAATGAAGAAATTGCGCTATGCAGCCGAGTTCTTCAATTCCCTGTTCGAGGCAAAGAAAGCCAAGGCTTTCGCGAAGGCGGCGGCCCGCCTGCAGAACCTGCTTGGCTACGCGAACGATTTCGCTGTTTCGGCGGAACAGCTCGCGGCCTTGCTGGACTCCGGCGGGGAAAGCTCAAGTCAGGACCTCGCCAAGGCGGCGGGCGTGGTCATCGGCTGGCATGGCGCGGAGATGGTGCAGGCCAATCGCGAGATCGAGCATGCCTGGACCCGTTTTCTTGACGCCGGGCGTTTCTGGCCACGGCCGGAGGGCTAGCTCCCGGAGAGTTCGGCGAGGATTTCGTCTCTGTGCGCGTCGCGTTCAGGGGCGGCACGCGGCTTCGGGGGCTGCTTCCCGTCGAAACGCGGGGCCGAGGCTGCCTGCAGGCGGCCATCCTCTTCGGACCAGATACCGCGCGCCGCCATATGCGGATCCCCGGCGGCGGCCTCGGGATCGAGGACAGGCGCGACGCAGGCATCGCTGCCCTCGAACAGCGCGAGCCAGTGCGCACGAGGTTTCGTCTGGAACAGGGTCTCCAAGCGCTTGCCGAGATCCGGCCAAAGGTCCTGCTCGAACTGGCGCGCGAAGTCCGGATCGTCCCCGAGTCCGAGTTTCTCGACGAAAAGCCGGTAGAATTTGGGCTCCAGGCATTGCACGGAAAGAAAGCTGTCGTCGGCGCAGCGATAGCAGCGGCTCCAGTGCGGGCCGTCGAGCAGGCTCTGTCCGCGCTCGATACGGAATCCTCCCGAGGCGCGGAGCGACATCAGGAGGTTCATCATATGAGCCGAGCCGTCCACGATCGCGGCATCGACCACCGTGCCGCGCCCGGTTGCGCGCGCCTTCAGCAGTCCGCTCAGCATGCCGACGGCGAGGTAGAGCGCGCCACCGCCGATATCTCCGACCAGTGTCGGGGGCGGGAAGGGCGGTTGGCCCGCGGGTGATCCGTACCAGAGTGCACCGGATAGACCGATATAGTTCAAGTCGTGCCCGGCCTCCTGCGCGCGCGGACCGCTCTGGCCCCAACCGGTCATGCGGCCATAAACGAGCTTCGGCTGGATCTCAAGGCAGGGTTCGGGCCCAAGCCCGAGCCGCTCCATCACACCGGGGCGAAAGCCTTCGATCAGACCGTCGGCGGTACGGAGCAGCTTCTTAAGAATTGCGAGGTCGCCGGGATCCTTCAGATCGAGGGCGATCGAGCGCTTTCCGCGGTCCAGAAGATTGCGCTCTCCCTTTCCCGGCACGTCCGAGGCCGTCTTCCGGTGCACAGTGATGACATCGGCACCAAGATCGGCCAGCAGCATGGCGGCGAAGGGGGCGGGGCCGAGCGCCTCGATTTCGACGATTCGGATATCCGATAACATGGAAGCGATCCTGTATTGCCCTGGTCAGGTGATCGTTGCCGGAAAGCGGTCCGGCTGCAATGCGGCGTTTTTGGGCAAGAAAAAACGGCCGGAGCAAAGCTCCGACCGTTCTTTGATTGGCTCCCCGGGACGGATTCGAACCGCCGGCCAAGCGGTTAACAGCCGCTTGCTCTACCGCTGAGCTACCGGGGATCAGCGGCCCGCCGGGGTATGTGCCCCGACGAGGAGCCGGTATATAGCAGTGCATTTCCGAGAGTGCAAACCCCAAACGTGACAGTTTGGCAATTTTCCCGGATGCACGGATTTCTCTACGGAAACATGGGGTTTTCCGTGTCGAAGCGGTCGAATTGAGAAGAAAAAGACAAAGCTGGAGGCCCGGGCCGGAATCGAACCGACGTACAAGGATTTGCAGTCCTCTGCATCACCACTCTGCCACCGGGCCAGCAGGGCGCGATAGGTACCGGCACCGCCCCCGCCCGTCAATGCCTTTTCGCCTTTTTCAGTCAGACGTTCCCGCTGGCCAGCGCCGAAAGAACCGCGTCGGTAACCTGCCGCGTCGTTGCGGTACCGCCGAGGTCGCGCGGCATCACGGATCCGTCGGCCGTTACCCGCTCGATGGCCGCCATCAGGCGCGTGGCCGCTGCGACTTCTCCGAGATGTTCCAGCAGCATGGCGCTGCTCCAGAAAGTCCCTATCGGATTCGCGACGCCTTTCCCCGTGATGTCGAAGGCCGAGCCGTGGATCGGCTCGAACATCGAGGGCATGTCCCGCTCCGGCCTGAGGTTCCCGGTCGGGGCTATACCGAGCGAGCCGGTGAGAGCGGCCGCCAGATCCGACAGCACGTCGGCATGAAGGTTGGTCGCGACCACGGTGTCTAGGCTCTTCGGATCCAGCACCATGCGGGTGGTCATCGCGTCCACCAGCATCTTGTCCGTCTCGACATCGGGATAATCGCCGCGAATCCGTTCAAAAATGCTGTCCCAGAACACCATGCCATGGCGCTGGGCGTTCGATTTGGTGACCAGCGTCAGCTTTTTGCGGGGGCGAGACCGCGCCAGTTCGAAAGCGAATCGCTGAATGCGCTCGACACCGGGGCGCGTGAAGATCGAAACGTCGAGCCCGACCTCTTCCGGAAGCCCGACATGCACGCGGCCACCGGCCCCCGCATATTCGCCTTCCGAGTTCTCCCGCACGATCACCCAGTCGAGATCGTCCGAGGTGACATTCGCGAGCGGTCCCTTGATGCCGGGAAGCAGGCGGGCAGGGCGGACATTGGCGTATTGGTCGAGCGTCTGGCAGATCTTCAGGCGCAAGCCCCAGAGCGTTATGTGATCCGGGATCTTCGGGTCACCGGCCGAACCGAACAGGATCGCATCGAAGGCGCGCAGGGTGTCGACGCCGTCCTCCGGCATCATGATGCCATGTTCGCGGTAGTAGTTGCCGCCCCACGGAAAATGTTCGAATGCGAGTGCAAAGCCCGGTTCGGTTTCCGCCACGGCCTGGAGCACCTCCACGCCGGCATCGATCACTTCCGGGCCGATTCCGTCACCGGGGACGGCGGCGATTTTGTACTTTTTCATTGTGGTGTTTTTACGGCCGCTCAGGCCGCTCCTCCGTTCGTGCCATCTCGATTGTGTTCGAAAAACTGGCAAAGTATAACTGCCCTGAGGCCATCGAACGGCCTACCATTTCACATGCTGGAGCATTGCAGCTCGATGTCGGACTTCGCAACTGCACGCCACAACATGGTCGAGAGCCAGATCCGCACGAACAAGGTGACGGATACGTCGATCATCGAAGCGTTCGAATTCGTCCCGCGGGAACTTTTCGTGCCGAAGGCCCTGATGGGGGTCGCCTATGTCGACGAGGACCTCGCGCTCGGATCCGGACGGATGCTGATGGAGGCGATGGTCTTTGCGCGGTTGCTCCAGGCGGCGCTTCCGGACGCGAGCGACAAGGTGCTGGATGTGGCCTGCGGCTGCGGATATTCGACCGCCGTGCTGTCCCGAGTCGCGGGCACAGTATATGGCGTGGAGAAGGACGCCGACATGGTTGCGGCCGCGAATGAGAGGCTCGGTTCGCTCGATGTGGATAATGCCGCTGTCGTCGCGGGAGACCCGCTTCAGGGCTATACTAAGAAGGCACCCTATAGCCTGATCGTCATTGGTGGCGGCGTCGAACGTATCCCGGAGCCGCTGATCGAGCAACTTGGAGATGGCGGACGGCTGGTCACGATCCTATATGAAGATGGTGCTCGGCAGGGGACTGCCGTTCTTGTAGAGAAATTCGGTACGACCGTCTCCAAACGCGTCATTTTTGACGCGTCTGTTCCGCTTCTGCCGGAATTCCGCAACGAGCCGAAATTCGTCTTTTAGCCTCCGGGCTCTGCCTGGCCGGAAATAAGGGAAGTTCTCGGATGTCTCGAAAGAGAGTTATGAAAAAGCTGTATCGCACCGCCGCGATGCTGACCGTGTCGGCATGTATCCTGGGCGTTTCCGCGCCGCGCCTTTCCGCCGAGACGCTGTCCGAGGTGCTCGCATATACCTATCAGACAAATCCGACATTGAACGCCGCACGCGCGAACCTGCGGGTGACCAACGAAGGCGTTCCGCGCGCGAAGGGCGGCTGGCGTCCGACTGTCACTTCGACGCTGTCGGCCGGATACAACAACTTCGATACGGAGAACAATACCAGTTCGGCCGACGGGAATACGACGCCGAAGGACGCCAATATCACAATTACCCAGCCGGTCTATCGGGGTGGACGGACCGAGGCCGACGTCAACCAGTCCGAATACCGGGTCCAGCAGGAACGGGCGAATATGTTCAGGACCGAGCAGCAGACCCTGCTCGACGCATTGACTGTCTATATGAACGTGATCCGCGACCAGTCGGTTTTGGAACTCCAGCAGAAAAACCTCGAGAGGCTACAGACCCAGCTTCGTGCTACACGTGACAGGTTCGAAGTTGGCGAAGTGACGCGTACGGACGTCGCGCAGTCGGAAGCGCGCGTCGCCCGCGCGGAAGCGGATCTGATCCAGGCCGAAGGCAATCTGATCAGCTCAAGGGTGGCATTTGAGCGCGTTGTGGGATTTGTGCCGAAGGATCTGCAGACCCCCGACACCGAGATTGACCTGCCGATGAATCGTGAGAGCGCGGTCGAGCAGTCGGTGTTGAGCAATTTTTTGCTGATCGCCGCGAAATTCGACGAGCGCCGGCTGATTGAAATCATCGACCTTGTCTATGGCGAGCTGCTTCCCACGGTGAACCTGATCGGCAGTGCGGACTATACCGCGGACAGCGGGATCAACGACGACAAGACCACCGAATTCAGCATAACGGCGCAGGTATCGATCCCCATTTATCAGAAGGGGCAGGTCTCGGCCCGGGTGCGGGCGGCGAAGGAAGATGCGAACCGGTCGCGGATCGTTGTCGAGTCGATTCGCCGAGATGTGGTCGATGCGGCGGCGCGTGCTTACGAAGCCTGGCAGACGTCGGTAGCGGCGATAACGGCACTTGAAGCGGGGGTTTCGGCAGCGGATATCGCTCTCCAAGGGGTGCAGCAGGAAGCTACTGTCGGGGCGCGAACAGTGCTCGACGTGCTTGATGCCGAACAGGAACTCCTCGACGCCCAGGTCAGTCTGGTGGCCGCAAATCGCAACGAAGTCGTGGCTGCGTATACGCTTCTGGCGTCGATGGGGAAAATGACGGCGGCAGATCTCGATCTCAATGTCGAGCTCTACGATTACGACAAGCACTACCGTGAGGTGTCCGACCGTTGGTGGGGAACCGAACCCGCGGGTAAGCTGCCCTGAGTCCGGGGGACTACCTGTCAGAGGATTGGCTGGCCTTTCATAGACTTGTAGGATAACCTTCAAGTCTCTTGATTCCTTGTGGGTTTGAGTCCGGATGAGCGATACGGCGCAAGAACCGTCGATGGAGGAAATCCTCGCCTCGATCAGGCGAATCATTTCCGAAGACGGCGATGAGGGCGAAGAAGCCCCTCCACCCGAAGAAGCTGCTGCGCCCGAGCCGGAACCCGAACCGGAACCCGAGCCTGAACCGGAACCGGAACCCGAGCCGGAAGAAGAACCCGAGCCGGAACCCGAGCCCGAGGAAGAGCCGGAGCCTGAGGAAGAGGCCGAGGAAGAGGAAGAAGACGTCCTCGACTTGACCGACATGGAGGACGAGGAGCCGGAGCCGCTCTTCGAGGAGCAGAAATATACAGAGGATAGGCCGGAACCTCCGCAGGCGCCGCCCCCTCCGCCGCCCCAGCCTCAGCCGCAGCCGCAACCCCATCCGAGCGAAGGCCTGGTCTCGCCGCCGCAGGCCGCCGAGACGGTCGATGCTTTCAGCCGCCTGAACGAGAAGCTCAACGAGGATTATCACGAGCTTCCGATCGGTAACGGCGCCATTACGCTCGAGCGGCTGACGCGCGAGCTGATGCGTCCGATGCTGAAGGAATGGCTGGATCAGCATTTGCCGATGATGGTCGAACGGCTGGTGCGAGAGGAGATCGAGCGCCTGGTCATGCAGTCGCAGCGGCGCGATCCCTGGTAAGATCGGTCCGGCCCCGGCTTTCCGGGCTGGAAATCCCCGTTCTGATGGCCTAAACCTGCTCTCCTTTCGGCGGGCCGGCACAGTTTTGTGCGCCCGCCTGTACCTTTGATAGGCATGGCCAAGGGCACCGACGATGCTTGGAAAGACATTCGAAGCGGGCGCAGTCGAAAAGGCGCATTACGAGAAGTGGGAAAAGGCCGGGGCTTTTGCTGCCGATCCGGCCTCGAACAAGGTCCCCTATACCATCATGATGCCGCCGCCGAACGTCACCGGCAGCCTGCATATGGGCCATGCGCTCACTTTCACGATCCAGGACATCCTGATCCGCTTCAAGCGCAAAACCGGGCGGGATGCGCTCTGGCAGCCGGGCACCGACCACGCCGGGATCGCGACGCAGTCCGTCGTCGAGCGCCAGCTTGCAGAGAAGCAGATCGACAGGCGCGATCTCGGCCGCGAGGCCTTCGTCGAGAAGGTCTGGGAATGGAAGGCCGAATCCGGCGGGACCATCACGAAACAGCTGCGGGCCCTCGGCGCGTCGCCCGACTGGCCGCGCGAGCGCTTCACGATGGACGAGGGCTGCTCGGACGCGGTCCTGAAGGTATTCGTGGAACTCTACAAGAAGGGCCTGATCTACAAGGACAAGCGCCTTGTGAACTGGGACCCGAAACTGCACACGGCGATTTCCGATCTCGAAGTGCAGCAGGTCGAGAGCAAAGGCCATCTCTGGTACTTCCGCTATCCGCTGGAAGACCATCCGGAGCAGTTCATCACCGTCGCCACCACGCGGCCGGAAACCATGCTCGGAGACAGCGGCGTCGCCGTGCATCCTGAGGACGAGCGTTACAAGGATCTGGTTGGCAAGCATGTGATCCTGCCGCTGGTCGGCCGCCGCATCCCGATCGTGGCCGATGAATATTCCGATCCGGAAAAAGGCTCCGGCGCGGTCAAGATGACCCCGGCCCATGATTTCAACGACTTCGAGGTCGGCCGCCGGCGCGATCTCGAGATGATCAACGTCTTCGACAGCCACGCACGGATCAACGAGAACGCCCCCGAGGCCTATCGCGGCCTCGACCGGTTCGAGGCCCGCAAGAAGGTCGTCGCCGATATGGAAGCGGCGGGACTGCTCGAGAAGATCGAGGAGATCCAGCACACGGTGCCGCATGGCGACCGTTCCGGCGTCGAGATCGAGCCCTGGCTGACCGATCAGTGGTACTGCGACGCGGTGACCCTGGCCAAGCCGGCGATCGAGGCGGTCGAGACCGGCAAGACCGAGTTCGTGCCGAAGAACTGGGAAAACACCTATTTCGAATGGATGCGCAATATCCAGCCCTGGTGCATCTCGCGCCAGCTCTGGTGGGGCCACCAGATTCCGGCCTGGTACGGCCCGGACGGCGAGGTGTTCGTCGAGGAGACGGAAGAGGCGGCGCTGGCGGCGGCCAAGGTCCACTACGGCAAGGACACCGAGCTGACCCGGGACGAGGACGTGCTCGACACCTGGTTCTCCTCCGCGCTCTGGCCGTTCTCCACCCTCGGCTGGCCGGAAAAGACCCCGGAGCTTGACCGTTATTATCCGGGCGACGTGCTCGTCACCGGCTTCGATATCATTTTCTTCTGGGTCGCCCGGATGATGATGATGGGCATCCATTTCATGGGCGAAGTGCCTTTCAGGACGGTCTATATCCACGCCCTGGTGCGCGACCAGCACGGCGCCAAGATGTCAAAGTCCAAGGGCAACGTGATGGACCCTCTGGATCTGGTGGAAAAGTTCGGCACCGATGCGCTGCGCTTCACGCTCGCGGCGATGGCCGCGCAGGGCCGCGACATCAAGCTCGCCGAGAGCCGGATCGAGGGTTACCGAAATTTCGCGACCAAGCTTTGGAACGCGGCACGCTACGCAGAGATGAACGAGTGCAAGTGGGACGCCTCGTTCGATCCGAAATCGGCCAAGCAGACGGTGAACCGCTGGATCATCTCCGAACTCTCGGCGACCGAGGCGAAGGTTTCGAAGGCGATCGACGAGTACCGCTTCAACGAGGCGGCAGGCGCGCTCTACCAGTTCATCTGGGGGACCTTCTGCGACTGGTACGTGGAGTTCACCAAGCCGATCCTCTCCGGCGCGGATGCGGACGCGGCGGCCGAGACCCGGACGGTCACGGCCTGGACGCTGATGCAGTCTGCGAACCTGCTGAACCCGCTGATGCCCTACATCACCGAGGAGCTCTGGGGCGCGTTCGGCGGCGAGGATCTCCTGATCACGACCGCCTGGCCGCAAGGCCTCGCCGAGGCGGCCGACCCGTCGGCTGTTGCGGAAATGGACTGGGTGGTGCGGTTGATCTCCGAAATCCGCTCGATCCGGGCGGAAATGAACGTTCCGGCCGGTGCCAAGATCGATCTGCTGCTGAAGGACATGTCCGCGGAAACCAAGGCGCGGCTCGAGCGGCATCGCGAGGTGATCCTGCGTCTCGCGCGCCTCGAAAGCGCCGAAGCGACCGACCAGATCCCGTCCGGGGCCGTTCAGGGCGTGATCGACGAGGCGGTCATCGTCCTGCCGATCGCCGACGTCGTCGATCTGTCCCAGGAACGTGTGCGCCTGGAGAAGGATCTCGGCAAGCTCGACAGCGAGATCATGAAGCTCGACAAGAAGCTGTCGAACGAGAGCTTCGTCGCGCGTGCGCCTGAGGAAGTGGTCGAGGAGAACCGCGAACGTCTTGCCGAAGAGCGGGCCCGCAGGGACAAGCTGGCGGCCGCCCTGGAGCGGATCGCCGCGCTCTAGCTGCGCACATATCTATTCGGGAGCATATTCCCAGAGCCCGCGCTTCGCAGCGCGGGCTTTTTCTTCGGCCGGCAGGTAGGCGGTGCCGGCCTCGTCCGCGACGGCCCAGCCGGCACGAACCATCTCGTTTGAAAGGTCCCTGTCGCCGACAATGCAGCGGGCATTGAAACTTTCTACCGCTTCGCATCGTGCCTGCTTGCCGTCGGCCAGTTCGACAAGATAGGTCCGGGCGGCGGCGCCGCAGAGCCAAGGGAGGGAACCGCGCAGACATTTCTGCCGGGGACCGGGGGCCACGATGCCGAACAGGCGGATCACGTTCTTGTCGATCTGAAGGGTGCCCGCATCGATCACGCGCGCAGTGCCCTCAATGATCAGGGGCTTCTTGTCGGCCGCGCCGACCGGTGCGACCGACGTTACAGCCGACAATAAAACCATTGCGATGAGTGCGTTGGCGCGCATGGCGGCCCTCCGCGGCTCTCAGATGGACGATGCAATGAAATCAGGCCAGATTCCGCTCTCGTCCGCAAGGGCGAGGGGATCCTGTCCCCGTGTGAATCCCGTCTCGACCAAGAGGGTCTTCATCCCGAGATGGCGCCCTCCGAGTACGTCAGTATGCAGGGTGTCCCCGACACAGAGCACCCGCTCCGGCGGAACGTTCGGGAAATCGTCTAGCGCCCGGCGATAGACCTCGGGGAAAGGCTTTCCGAGGAAAAGCGGCTCGATTCCAGCTTCGTCCGCGAGCCAATGCGCCAGATAGCCGGGCTCGAGGCTCATGGCGTCGCTGTAAGGCGCCGTCAGGTCCGGATTGCAGACGATGACCGGACGGGGCGAGCGCTTGAAACTTTCCAGCACCGGCCGGAAATCCTCGCGCCCGAAGTTTCCACAATCCATCAGCAACAGACCTACGGCCATGTCGAGGTCGAACCGTTCTCTGGACCAGTTCCGAGCCTCGAACGACGCCGACGGAACGGGGAGGGGATCGAGCCCGATCGCCGCCCAAAGACCGTCCACGGCCTCGCGCGCGGCATCTTCCAGAAGGCTGAGCCCGGCATAGATCTCGTCCGCAGCGAAGTGATAGCCACGGCGGCGATGACTCTCCAGCATCGCCGAAAGTTCCTTCGAGCCGTCGTTTGAGATAACCCGGATCGCGGTACCGGCGTTCCGGATTACCGCATAGGCGGGCGGGCCGGCCGGGATCACCGGCGGGCCGAGGCTGAGGACGCCGAAATTATCAAGAATCACAACGTCGAAATCGCCGATTACCTCCGCAATGCCGGAGATCCGCTGCGGGGTCACCGGGGGCGGGGCCGGAGGCAGCCTGTGGGCCCATTTCAGATATCCGCGCCAGGCGTCCTCGAAGCTGAGCCGTTCCATGTCGGGCATCTGGATCTTGTCTCCAATAGATCGGGCTTCGGAACCGGTCCGGTTCCGAGGGAATGACGGTGCATCAATTGCCATGTAACATCCGGCGGGGCTAGAGTGATCCGACTTTCCTCAGGCAGATAACAGAGGCTGCCGAAGCACATGACACAAGACCGGAGCGAGCAAGGGAACGATGGGCGCCGTCCGTGGCGTCTGGCCGAGTTTCTCGGGCTCGTTTTCTTCCTCCTGGCTGCCGCCGCGGTCCTGCCCATGGTCCGCGACAGCTACATCCTGCAAGACGTCTGGGTCGCGATCTGCGGCGTCATCGGACTGAACTGACTGCCCTCAAACGTTTCTGACCCTTCCGGAGTTGCCCAATGGCGCGGATTATCATCGGCGGTTTCCAGCACGAGACGAACACCTTCGCGCCCAGCAAGGCGAAGCTGGAAGCCTTCACCAGCCCCGGAAGCTGGCCCGCGCTGGTTACGGGCGCGCCGCTGTTCCCGGCAGTGAAGGGGATCAATATCTCCGTTGCAGGATTTATTGAGGAGGCGCGGCGGCTGGGGCACGAACTGGTGCCGACGAGCTGGGCCGCAGCCTCGCCGTCAGCCCATGTGACCGACGAGGCCTTCGAGCGCATTGCCGGGCTGATCGTCGAGGGTATCAAGGCGGCGCTTCCGGCGGACGCGGTTTATCTCTGTCTGCATGGCGCGATGGTGACCGAAAGCCACGAGGACGGTGAAGGCGAACTCCTGAGACGTATCCGCGAGGTGACGGGACCGGATCTGCCCATCATGGCGAGTCTCGATTTGCACGCCAACGTGACGCCGGAGATGGTGGAGAGGGCGGACGGGCTCGACGCCTACCGGACTTATCCGCATATCGACATGGCGGATACCGGCGCCCGGGTCGCCCGGACGCTGGATGCCTTGCTGAAAAGCGGCGGCGGAAGACCGGCCCGGGCCTTCGGACAGATTCCCTTCCTGATGCCTTTGGTCCGGCAATGCACCATGGCCGATCCGGCCGGCCGTCTTTACGGCATGATTCCGGAGATCGAGGCCGAGCATAAGGTCTCCCTGTCCTTCGCGACGGGCTTCCCTGCGGCCGATATCCATCATTGCGGGGCCTCCGTTTTCGCTTATGGCGCAGACGAAGAGGGCGTGAAACGTGCCGTGAAACAACTGGTTGATGAAATCTGCGCAGTCGAGGGGGAATTCTCGGCCGATCTTCCGGATCCGGGGGCTGCGGTGCGCGAGGCGATGCGGATCGCGGCGTCCGCCGACCGTCCCGTGGTGATCGCGGACGTGCAGGACAATTCCGGCGGCGGCGGAGACAGCGACACGACCGGCCTCCTGCGGGCGTTGATCGAGCACGGTGCGGAGGGTGCGGCGCTCGGGCTTCTGGTTGATGCGGCGGCGGCCGAAGCGGCGCATGCGGCGGGTGTTGGGGCGGAGATCACGCTCGGGCTCGGCGGCAAGTCCCGTGTGCCCGGCGACGCGCCGCTCGAAGGCACTTTCCGCGTGGAAGCGCTCTCGGACGGCCAGTTTACGGCGACCGGCCCGTTCTATTCCGGCTCCCACATGCGGCTCGGACCGTCGGCTCGGCTGTCTATCGGCGGGGTGCAGGTGGTTGTCGGCTCGCGCAAGGTGCAGATGGCGGACCGCATGATGTACCGCTTCGTCGGCATCGAACCGGAACAAATGAAGATTCTCTGCAACAAGAGCTCGGTGCACTACCGCGCCGATTTCGCGCCGATCGCCGCGGAAATCATAGAATGTGCGGCGCCAGGACCGGTGCTCGCTGACCCGGGGGCACTACCGTGGAAAAACCTGCGACCGGGCCTGCGCACACGGCCGCTGGGGGAGCCGTTCGGGGGATAGAGCCTCTTCCTGCGGCAGTGGGTCCCGACTTGCGTCGGGATGACGAGGGTAGGCTCTCAGGCCGCCAGCTCGATCCAGACCGGGGTGTGGTCGGAGGCTTTCGGTTTGCCGCGCGGCGCGGTATCGATTCCCGAGGCGCCGAGCCGGTCGGCGGCCTGGGGCGAGAGCAGGAGATGGTCGATCCGGACGCCGTGATCGTTCTGCCAGGCGCCGCCCTGATAGTCCCAGAAACTGTAACGGTGCGGCGCCGTATTGTAGATCCGGTAGGCGTCCACATAGCCGAGATGCAGGATCTCGCGGAAGGCGGCCCGGGATTCCGGCTGGCAGAGCGCGTCGCCCGCCCAGGCGGCCGGATCGTGTACGTCGACATCCGCCGGAATCACGTTGTAGTCGCCAGCCAGCACGACCGGCTTTTCCGAGGCAAGCAGCTCGGCCGCGCGCGCCTTCAACCGCTTCATCCAGCCGAGCTTGTAGGGAAACTTCTCGGTATTGATCGGATTGCCGTTCGGCAAGTAGATGGTTGCGAAGCGAATGCCCCGGATCGTCCCTTCCGCATAGCGCGCCTGTTCGTCGCTATCGTCGCCCGGTAGGCCGGTCATCGGATCCTCGATCTCATGCTTCGAGAGGATGGCGACGCCGTTATAGCTCTTCTGACCATGCGCCAGGATCTTGTAGCCGCGCTCCTCGATCTCGAGGCGCGGAAAATTCTCGTCGACGGTTTTGGTTTCCTGCAACAGGGCGACATCCGGCTGAAAGCCGTCGAGCCATTCGAGGACGTTCGGGAGCCGCGCCTTGATCGAGTTGACGTTCCAGGTGGCCACTTTCATGGGAGAGAACCGTTCCGGGCTAGAGGTGGGCGAGGGGAAGCATACTGCCCCGCCCGCCGCTGCCGGCCAAGCCGGTTCGAGGAAACGCCCGGAAACCGGATCAGATCGAGAAGGAGGTGCCGCAGCCGCAGGACGAGGACGCGTTCGGATTCGTGACCTGGAAATAGGCGCCGAGAAGCTCGTTCACATAGTCCAGTTCGCCGCCGTTCAGGAGATCGAGCGACATGTCGTCCACCACCACTTTGACGCCGTGGCTGATAAAGGTGTGGTCGTCTTCCTTCATCTCGTCGTCGAAGCCGAAATCGTATTGGAAGCCCGAGCAGCCGCCGCCTTCGACGGAGACCCGCATGAACTTGGTCTCTCCGTTCTCTTCCTGCTCCAGAAGCGCCGTGATCCGTTTCGCGGCGCTTTCGGTCAGGCCGAAGCTCCGCCCGCCGGTCGGCGGAACCGTGGAACCGTTCTCGGCAGATGTGTCTTCGGCGAGGCTCATGGCCGCTCCAGCAAGGTTCGTGGTGCGCAAGGCGCAATTATGCACTGTTCTTTGAAAAAAGTAATGTTTCCGCCCGGGAATTCAATACGTTTCCCGGTCGCTGCCATTGCGCCCGGACCCGCCCGAGAGTAGGTTCCGCCCAGTTCGAATCGCACCCGGCCCGTTCTCATGCCCGAGTCCCAGAACTGGACGCTGAAACAGCAGTTCGCTCCCTACGCCGTGGATTTCCGGAACAGCCGCGGCCGGCAGTTTCCGGAGCCGGAGGCGCGTGAGCGCACGCCGTTCCAGCGCGACCGCGACCGGATCCTGCATTCCGGCGCGTTCCGGAGGCTCGAATACAAGACCCAGGTCTTCGTCTATCACGAAGGCGATTATTACCGGACGCGCCTGACCCACAGCCTCGAGGTGGCGCAGATCGCCCGTTCCATCAGCCGCTCGCTCGGGCTCAACGAAGACCTGGCGGAGGCGCTGGCTCTCGCCCACGATCTCGGCCACACGCCGTTCGGGCATGCCGGCGAAGACGCGCTCGACGCCGTGATGCAGCCTTACGGCGGATTCGACCACAATGTGCAGACCGTTCGGGTGCTGACACTGCTTGAGCAGCGCTACGCGGCCTTCGACGGTCTCAATCCGACCTGGGAGACCCTCGAGGGGATCATCAAGCATAACGGTCCGCTGGTCGGTCCCCACGGTGCGGGAGATGTACCCCCGATTATCGCCGAGCTGGACGATAAACTGCATTTGCAGTTGAATGGATATGCCAGCGCAGAGGCGCAGGTAGCGGCCATTTCCGACGACATCGCCTATCATACACACGATATCGACGATGCGCTTCACGCCAATCTGTTCGGAATCGAAACGTTGCTGCAGGCACCGCTCGCGGGCGAGATCGTCGCCAAGGTGCGGGACACCTACGGCGATCTTTCCAACTCGAAGCTGGTGCAGGAGATCGTCCGCCGCCTGATCGGCATTATGGTCGAGGATCTGTTGACGGAGAGCCGGAAAAGGCTGGCCGAGCACAAGCCGCGCTCAGCCGACGATATCCGTCAGGCGCCGGTGCCGATCATCTCCTTCTCGCCCGAGATGGAAGAGCGGAACAAGGCGCTGAAACGTTTCCTGTTCCAGAACATGTACCGGCATTACAAGGTGAACCGGATGGCGAGCAAGGCGCGCCGGGTGGTCACCGACATGTTCGAGCTCCTGATGAGCGAGCCTAATTGCTTGCCGGCACAATGGCAGCGCACCGGCAATGACCAGCCCGGCGATATCGAGGAAAGCAAGCAAGCACGGCTCGTTGCCGACTATATTGCAGGCATGACAGATCGCTACGCGATGATCGAGCATGCCCGTCTCTTTGACCTGAATGCGAAGACCTGATGAACGTTTTCAATCACTTCCAGTCCAAACTTAACGCAGAACTCGAATCGCTCTCGTCGAGCGGAGCACTACCGGCCGGCATCGATGCGAGCCGGGCCGTGGTCGAGCCGCCGCGCGATCCCTCGCACGGCGACATCGCGACCAACGCGGCGATGGTGCTGGCCAAGCCGGCGGGCATGAAACCGCGCGATATCGCGGAAATGCTGGCTGAGCGGATGCGTGGATGGGACGAGGTCACCGAGGTGGAAATCGCCGGACCGGGTTTCATCAATCTTCGGATCGCGGACGCCTTCTGGCGCAGCGCGGTCGCGGACCTGTTGAAAGCCGGCATTGCCTATGGCGCATCCGGTATGGGCAAGGGCCGGAAGGTGATGGTGGAATATGTTTCCGCC
The DNA here is from genome assembly GCF_017640745.1 of Nisaea sp. GTDB lineage: Bacteria > Pseudomonadota > Alphaproteobacteria > Thalassobaculales > Thalassobaculaceae > Nisaea. The sequence continues at coordinate 55,797 of NZ_JAEPQA010000001.1, forward strand.
AACCCGACGGGCCCGCTTCATGCCGCCCATGCCCGCGGCGCCATCGTCGGCGACGCGCTGGCTTCGCTGCTTGCCAAGGCCGGGTTCGACGTGCTGCGCGAATATTACATCAACGATGCGGGCGCCCAGGTCGATACCGTCGGGCGATCGACGTATCTGCGCTATCGAGAGGCACTCGGCGAGGACATCGGCACCATTCCGGAAGGGCTTTATCCGGGTGAATACCTGAAGGAAGTCGGAGAGGCGCTCGCCAAGCGGGACGGCGACAAGTGGCTCGGCAAGGAAGAGAACGAATGGCTGCCGGAAATCCGTGCCTTCGCGATCTCCGAGATCATGGGCTGGATCAAGGAAGACCTCGGTCTGCTCGGCGTCGACATGGCCGTCTACAGCTCGGAAAAGGCGCTGGTCGAAGCCGGCGCGGTCGATGCCGTCATGGAAACGCTCGAAGGCCGGGATCTGCTCTATACCGGTGTGCTCGAGCCCCCGAAGGGCAAAAAGCCGGATGATTGGGAGCCGCGCCCGCAGCGCCTCTTCAAGGCGACGGAGTTCGGCGACGACGTCGACCGCCCGATCCAGAAGTCGGACGGGACCTGGACCTATTTCGCCAACGACATCGCCTATCACCTGGACAAGTACCGTCGCGGCTATGCCGACATGATCGATGTCTGGGGTGCCGACCACGGCGGTTACGTGAAGCGGATGAAGGCCGCGGTGAAGGCCGTTACGGGCGGCGAGGGCGATCTCGACGTGAAGCTCTGCCAGCTCGTGCACCTGATGGATGGCGGCAAGCCGGTGAAGATGTCCAAGCGCGCGGGCACCTTCGTGACCATGAGGGACGTCATCGATTCGGTCGGAAAGGACGTGCTCCGCTTCATCATGCTGACCCGGCGCAACGACCAGACCCTCGAGTTCGACTTCAAGAAGGTCACCGAACAGAGCCGCGAGAACCCGGTATTCTATGTCCAGTATGCCCATGCGCGCTGCCATTCCGTGCTCCGGCACGCCGAAGAGGCGCTGAACGGCGCCGATCTCTCGGGAACCGCTCTCGCGTCGGTAGTGCTCGACCGCTTGACCGATCCTGCCGAGCTTGGTCTCATGAAACTGTTGCTCGCATGGCCCCGCACGGTCGAAAGCGCCGCCGAGGCGCACGAACCGCACCGTATCGCGTTCTATCTCGGCGACGTCGCCGCCGCCTTCCACGGCTTGTGGAACAAGGGCAAGGAAGACACGACCCTGCGCTTCCTGGTCGACGAGGACAGCGAGCTGACCATGGCCCGGCTGGCATTGGTGCGGGCGACCCAGACCGTGATCGCCTCCGGCCTTGATGTGATCGGAGTCGAGCCCGTGGAGGAACTGCGCGCATGAGCTTGCATTCGGGGGCACCGGAACGGCCGCGGATCATCGATGAGGACGAGCGTCCGGGACCGCCGCCGCTCATGTCGGAAGAGCGCGGCAAGGGGCGGGGCCTCACCATCCTCGCCGCCGTGCTGGCGGTGACAGCATTTGCGGGGGTCGTCTGGTACGCCTACGACCAGGGCCGGCGGATCGGCAGCGAGACGGCGGCGCCCCTGATCAAGGCAGACGAAAGCCCTTCGAAAGTGCGACCGGACTCCCCGGGCGGCATGCAGGTACCGCATCAGGACAAGCTCGTGCTCGACGATCTCGGATCCGGGCGTGGCGCACAGAACGGCGAGGGCCGGGTCGAGCGTCTGCTGCCGCCGCCGGAAACGCCGGTACCGGCTCCGGAGCCGCTCCCTGCCGCTCCCGCCGCTGAAACCCCGACGGATAGCGCAACGGTCGCCGTCGCGCCGGCGGAGACCGCGCCCGCGCCAAGAGGGCCCGAGACAATTCCGCCCGCGAAAGCGCCGGACGCGACGGCGCCGAAAGCGCTTGTACCGCCTCCGCCGCCGGCTCCGATCCCGACACCGGTGCCAACTCCCACCACGGCGGCCGAAGCACCGAAGCCCGCCGCACCGGCACCGACGCCGGCCGAAACGGCCGTCGCAACACCGACACCAGCTCCGAAGGCGCCTGCGGCAGGTGACTTCAATATCCAGGTGGCGGCCCTCAGGACCGAAGCGGCAGCCGAGAAAGAGTGGGCGAGGGTCCAGTCCGCCAACGCGGCGCTGCTCGGTTCCCTTCAGCCGACCTACCAGCGCATCAACACGTCGAATGGGATCTTCTTCCGTGTCCAGGGCGGTCCTCTGACCGAAGCGGCGGCGAAAGCTGCCTGCGATGCGCTCAAGGCCAAGGGCCAGGCCTGCCTCGTCGTCAAACGCTAGATCGGAACCGCCGATGCGCGCCCTGATTCTCGGCTGTGCCGGGCCGGAACTGACCCGGGCCGAGCGCGAGTTGTTCGTGGAAACCGAACCGTTCGGTTTCATTCTTTTTCAGCGAAACTGCGAAAGTCCTGAGCAGATCCGTATGTTGACGGAGGAGCTGCGGGATTGCGTCGAGCACCATGCCCCGGTGCTGATCGACCAGGAAGGCGGGCGCGTGCAGCGGCTGAAGCCGCCGACATGGCGGAAGGCGCCGCCGGCCGCACTGTTCGGAGAGCTGTACCGGAAAGACCCGGTGCGCGCAGAGCAGGCGGCACGGGTGAACGCCCGTCTGATCGCGGCCGAACTGACGGCCTGCGGCGTCGATGTCGATTGCCTGCCGTTGCTCGACGTGCGCCAGGACGGTGCGCATGACGTGATCGGCGATCGGGCTTTTGCCTATGATCCGCAGATCGTGGCGAGGCTTGGCAGGGCGCAGGCGGAAGGCCTCGCCGCCGGCGGCGTCGCGCCGGTGATGAAACATATCCCGGGACACGGGCGCGCGGGTGTCGACAGCCATCATGCTCTGCCGCGAGTGGATGCCGCGCGCGAAACATTGATTGAAGTGGACTTCGCACCTTTCAAGGCGCTCGCAAGCCTGCCCATGGCGATGACGGCGCATGTGGTCTACGAAGCGCTGGACTCGGAGAATGCGGCGACGGTCTCGCCGAAGGTCGTCCGGGACTGCATTCGCGGGGAAATCGGGTTTGACGGCCTCCTGATGACCGACGATATCTCCATGAAGGCGCTCGCCGAACCGCTCGCCGTCTCCTCTGCGCGTGCCCTCGAGGCGGGATGTGATCTCGTCCTTCACTGCAACGGTGATATGGACGAGATGCGGGAGATTGCGGGCGCCGTTCCGGCCCTGTCCGACGAGGCGCTCCGCCGCGCGGAGATGGTGCTTTGCTTCATGGAACGGATCCGACGAGAGGCACAGCCGGCCGACAGGGATGATCTGCTCGCCTCCTTCGCCGAGCTGTCCGGCACGACCTCCTGATGGAAAACTTCGTCTCCGACATTCTCTTTACCGCCTCGATCTGGGCGCTGCCGGTGCTGATCGCCATCACCATGCACGAGGCGGCGCACGGGTTCGTCGCCAATCTGTGCGGCGATCCGACGGCGCGGCTGCTCGGGCGGGTGACGCTCAATCCCTTCGCCCATATCGACAAATTCGGCACCATCGTCCTGCCGATCCTCTGCATCATTTCGGGCTGGGCGCTTGCCGGAACGCCGTTCGTGTTCGGATACGCCAAACCCGTGCCGGTTGCCATGTCGCGCCTCAACAATCCGCGGCGGGATATGATGCTGGTCGCGGCCGCCGGTCCCGGGATCAATGTCCTGCTCGCCATAGCCGCATCCGCACTGCTGCATACTGTCACCTGGTTTCCGGAATGGTTCGGGGCCTGGTGGGAAGCGACGCTGGTCAACGGAGTGCTGCTCAACCTGGTGCTGGCGGTCTTCAACATGCTCCCCATCCCGCCGCTCGATGGCGGGCGAATCGTGACCGGACTGCTGCCTTATGAGCTGGCCCGCCGCTATGTCCGGCTCGAGCGCTACGGGATCTTCATCGTCGTGGGCTTGCTGTTCCTGTTGCCCTTCATCGGGCGGGAGATCGGCATCGAGCTCAATTACCTCATGCGTCTGGTCATGATCGGTGTGCATTATCTGCTACAATTCGTGCTGATGATGACGGGACAGATCTGAGAGAGCGCATGAGCGATACGGGGGCATTCGAGAGCCCGGAACCTGATCACCGCAGGCGGCGTGAGCCGGTGCAGCTCTCGCTGTTCCTCAATATCGACGGTTTCGAGGGGCCGATCGACGTCCTGCTGCAGCTCGCGCGGGAACAGAAGGTGGACCTGATTCATGTCTCGGTCCTGCAGCTCGCGGAACAATATCTCGCCTTCGTCAACCAGGCCCAGAAGCTCAACCTTGAACTCGCCGCCGACTATCTCGTCATGGCGGCCTGGCTGGCCTACCTGAAGTCGCGTCTGCTGCTGCCGCCCGCCGAGAAGGAGGAGGAGCAGCAGACGCCGGAAGAGATGGCGGAAGCCCTCAGGTTCCAGCTCATGCGACTCGAGGCGATGCAGCAGGCCGGCGAGGCGCTGATGGCACGACCGCAATTCGGCAGCGATTTCTTTGCCCGCGGGCAGGGAGATCGTATCTCGGTGCGGCGCCGCGCGGTCTATGACGTGACGCTCTACGAACTGCTCCGCGCCTATGCCGATCACAGGGTCAGGCACGATCGTCTGGCGTTGAAGATCGAGGCGACGCATCTCTATTCCGTCGAGGATGCCGTGAAACGCCTCAGCCGGGTGCTCGGTGCAGTGCCCGAGTGGCAGACGCTGTTCTCCTTCCTGCCGGAAGGCCTCCGAAAGGGAATCCGGATGCGCTCCGCGATCGCCTCGACCTTCGTCGCATCGCTGCAGCTGGTGAAGGACGGCAAGGCGGAGCTCAATCAGGCGGGCACCTTTCAGCCGATCTATTTCCGCTCCCGGGAGGGCGATGCGTGAGTTCCGATCAGACCGAGAATAGCGGGCCGAGCCGGGCCGAGCGGATCGTCGAAGCGCTGTTGTTTGCGAGCAAGGATCCGCTCTCGACCGCCGAAATCTCCGAGCGCCTGCCGGACGGTGTTGCAGCGGAGCCCATTCTGGAGGCTCTGCAGAAGCGCTATGCCGAGCGCGGCGTGCATCTTGTGACCATCAAGGACCGCTGGGCCTTCCGCACCGCGCCGGATATCGGCGAGGCGCTCAGGATCGAGGTCGCGGTGCGCCGGAAGCTCTCCCGTGCGGCGCTCGAGACGCTCTCCATCATCGCTTATCACGAGCCGGTTACCCGGGCGGATATCGAGGAAATCCGCGGTGTTGCCGTCAGTAAAGGCACGTTGGACGCGCTCCTGGAGGCCGGTTGGATTCAGCCGCGCGGGCGGCGGCAGGTTCCCGGCCGTCCGCTGATGTGGGGAACAACCGAGGCGTTTCTCGACCATTTCGGTCTGAGCTCGCTCGCCGATCTGCCGGGCCTCGAGGAGCTGAAAGCCGCCGGGATGCTGGACAAGCGGCCTGGCCTTACGTCCATCGCCATGGGCGACGACAGCGATGACGATGACGACGACGAGGAAGATGACGGCCAGTTCGAGCTGCTCGACGCGGAAGACGGCGCTTGAAGCGGCGAAAGCGTCGCAACCGGTTCGTCTTGAGCCGGCCTGTCGCATCTGATACCTCCGGACCTGCCATGATCACCGAACACAAACGCTGTCTCCCCACAGGTGTGCCACTGCTCCCGAGCCAGATGGACGCAATACCGGAATGACGCCCGTACTTCGCCTAGAGGGGATCACGCACCGCTTCGACGGACTCCCCGTCGTCGACGACCTTTCTTTGGAGATCGCCGCCGGAGAGGTGGTGTGTCTGCTCGGCCCGTCCGGTTGCGGCAAGACGACGGCACTCCGCTTGGCGGCCGGTCTCGAGCAACTGCAGACCGGCCGGGTGCTGATGGGCGATCGCGAAGTGGCGGTGCCGGGGCGCCAGATTCCTCCGGAGCAACGGGGAATCGGGTTGGTTTTTCAGGATTATGCGCTGTTTCCCCATCTGAGTGTGGTCGACAACGTTGCCTTCGGCCTCTCCGAATTTCCGAAATCCGAGCGCCGTGCGAAAGCGCTGACGGAACTGCGGCGGGTCGGCATGGAAGGGGCGGCGGACAAGTTCCCGCACGAACTCTCGGGCGGCCAGCAGCAGCGCGTCGCACTCGCGCGGGCGCTGGCGCCGAACCCGCGCATCATCCTACTGGATGAACCCTATTCCGGGCTCGACACGGCGCTGAGGAGTCAGGTTCGGGACGACGTCCTGCATCTGCTCAAGGAAAGCGGCGCCGCAACGCTGATGGTGACCCACGATGCCGAGGAAGCCATGTTCATGGCAGACCGGATCGCGGTCATGCGGGACGGGAAGATCGTGCAGGAGGGCTCGCCCCACACACTCTACTGCTATCCCAATTCCGCCTTTGTTGCCGGGTTCTTCGGCGAGGTGAATGCCTTCTCCGGGCGGGTGGAGAGCGGTGAGGTCCAGACGCCGATCGGGCATGTCCGCGCCGAAGGACTTCGGGACGGGGACGAGGTCACCGTGATCGTGCGTCCGGAGGGCCTACGGGTCACGACCTTGCAGGCGGGCCAGAGCGACTACACGGCGAGGGTCATGCAGGCCCGGCTGCTCGGGCGCAGCAGCCTCATTCACCTGCATGTCCATTCCGGCGAGAACGGCAGCGGAATCGAGTGGCACTTTCATTCCCGCATGCCCGGCATATTTCTTCCGGAAACCGGAACGCGCCTCAGGATCGAGCTCGATCCGGGACAGATATTCGTTTTTCCGGCAAGGCAAGGGCGCGTGTCCTGAAATAACCTGGGCGCTGGACGTTGCAGTGCACGGGTGAACATGCCTATATACCGCAAAAGTCCCGTGGCGGGGCGGAACGAATTGATTCGAATGGGAGCGTAACCTTATGGGTGCGATGAGTATCTGGCACTGGCTGATCGTGATCGCTGTCGCCCTGCTGCTGTTTGGCGGCGGAGGCAAGATCTCCTCGATCATGGGCGATTTCGGCAAGGGCCTGCGCAATTTCAAGAAGAGCATGAAGGAAGAGGGCGACGAGCAGGGTTCCGAGACGGAAGCCGCCAAGAGCCTGAAATCCGAAGAGTCCGCCGGGACCGAGTCCAAGGCCGATCAAGCTCAGAAAAGCTGAGCGGACTAAACTCTTTACGGCCTTCCGGCGTCTTGCGCCGGAAACGGATGGGCCCGCGAGCGGGCCGTCCGCTCGCGTGACTGATGGTATGCGCTGATGTTTGATCTCGGCTGGCAGGAATTCATGCTGATCGCGTTCGTCGCGGTGGTCGTTGTGGGACCGCGCGACCTGCCGCGCGTCGTGCGATCGATCAGCACCTACATCCGCAAGGCGCGGAGTGTGGCGCGTGAATTCCAGAACTCTCTCGAAGAGGTGGCCCGCGAGGCCGAGCTGGACGAGCTGCGCAAGGAAGCCAAGAGCATCTCGAGCGGGGACCTCGAAAAGAAGGTCAACGACTGGGTCGACCCCGCGGGCGAGACCAAGAAGGAGATGGAGCGGATCGCGAGCCAGGCCAAGGACGCAGCCTCATCGCGCCCGGTCGATACTCCAGCGGCCCCGGGTGCTGCGGGAAAGCCGGAGGCTGCTTCGGAAACGCCAACGGTCGAAGAGGCGCCGACTTCCACTGAAACGAAGAGCGCCGAGAAAAGCGCTGCGGCCGGACAATAATCCATGAGTGACGAAATCGAAGAAAAGCGGATGCCGCTGCTGGACCATCTGGTGGAGCTGCGGACCCGGCTGATTTATTCGTTTGCCGCTTTCCTGGTCGCTTTTTTCGCCTGCTACGCGGTCTCCGAGCAGATCTTTTCCTTCCTCGTCGCGCCGCTCGCGCATCTGACGGAGGGGGAAGCCGGGCGCCGGATGATCTACACCGCGCTGCACGAGGCCTTCTTCACCTACCTTAAGGTCGCCTTTTTCGCCGCCGCCTGCGTCGCCTTTCCGGTGATCTCGATCCAGATCTGGCAGTTCATCGCACCGGGCCTCTACAAGGACGAGAAGACGGCCTTTCTCCCATTCCTGATCGCGACTCCGGTTCTGTTCACGATCGGCGCCGCGATGGTCTATTACCTGGTCATCCCGCTCGCCTGGAAATTCTTCCTCGGCTTCGAGCACCCGGGTACGGATGGCTCGCTGCCGCTGGTTCTGGAGCCGAAGGTCGACCAGTATCTTTCGCTGGTGATGCGGCTGATTTTCGCCTTCGGCGTCTGCTTCGAGCTGCCGGTCCTGATGATCCTGCTCGCAAAGGTCGGGATTGTGACGTCGTCCGGGCTCGCCAAGAAGCGCAAATACGCGATCCTCATCGCCTTCATCGTCGCGGCCATACTGACGCCGCCGGACGTCATCTCCCAGGTGCTGCTGGCTATCCCGGTCGCGATTCTCTACGAGATCTCGATCATCGGTGCCCGCATCGTCGAGAAGAAGCGCGGCTACGATGCCGACGAATTCGAGGATGACGACGACGAGCCCGAGAGTCCGTCTAGCACCGCCACCTGACGCCAGGGCGCGCCGGTAAGCCACCGGCGCCCGCCGCTGGACCCGTCGGGTGGCACTGCCTATAAGAGTTCACCGGGTTTCCGAACAGAATGCCGAACAGAATGGACGTGTGAGATGCACGATATCAGATGGATTCGCGAGGACGGAGCGGCCTTCGACAAGGCCATGGCGCGCCGCGGCTTCGAGCCGCAGGCAGGCGCCATCCTCGAGATCGACAAGAAGTGGCGGGATGCCACGACCGAACTGCAAACCCTGCAGCAGCGCCGCAACGAGGCCTCCAAGGAGATCGGCAAGGTGAAGTCCCAGGGGGGCGACGCCGATGCGCTGATGAAGGAAGTGGCCGACATCAAGGCCCGCATGCAGCAGCTCGAGGAAGACGAACGGTCGCTTTCCGAGAAGCTCGACGCGGCACTGTCCGGACTGCCGAACATTCTTGCCGACGACGTGCCGGACGGGCCCGACGAGACCGCGAATGTCGAGATCCGCAAGGTGGGGCCGGCGGCGCAAGGCAACGCCAAGTCGGCGGATCATGTCGCCATTGGCGAAGGCCTCGGCATGATGGATTTCGAGACCGCGGCGAAGCTCTCCGGGGCGCGCTTCACGCTTTTGAAAGGCCAGCTGTCGCGCCTTGAGCGTGCGCTCGCCAACTTCATGCTGGATATCCACACCGGTGAGTTCGGCTATACCGAGGTCTCGCCGCCCTACATGGTTCGCGACGCGGCGCTCTACGGCACCGGACAACTGCCGAAGTTCGGCGAGGACCTGTTCCGGACGACGGGCGATCACTGGCTGATCCCGACCGCCGAAGTGCCGCTGACCAATATCGCCAACGGCGAGATCCTCGCGGAAGAAGAACTGCCGCTGCGCTTCACCGCTTATACGCCCTGCTTCCGCTCGGAAGCGGGATCGGCCGGGCGCGACACGCGGGGCATGATCCGGCTGCACCAGTTCAGCAAGGTCGAGCTTGTCTCCATCACCCATCCGGACAAGTCCGCAGAAGAGCACGAGCGGATGACGAACTGTGCCGAAGAGGTGCTGAAGCGCCTCGGGCTCTCCTACCGCGTCGTCACGCTCTGTTCGGGCGATACCGGGTTTGGCGCGCGCAAGACCTACGATATCGAGGTCTGGCTGCCGGGGCAGGACAACGGCAAAGGCATGTATCGCGAGATCTCGAGCTGTTCGAACTGCTGGGATTTCCAAGCCCGCCGCATGAAGGCCCGCTACCGGGTCGCCGGCGGCAAGCAGACCGCCTTCGTTCATACCCTGAACGGCTCCGCCCTCGCGGTCGGCCGCACCCTCATCGCTATGCTGGAGAACTACGCCGAAGAAGACGGCTCGGTGTCCGTGCCTGAGGTCCTGCAGCCTTACATGGGCGGCCTCACGCGGATCTCCGCCGGCGGCTGACGGGAGAACGCTCCATGGCCTGGCCGCTCGATCACTCCAAGGCGCGCATCCTGATCTCGAACGATGACGGCTTTTACGCACCGGGACTTCAGGTCCTGGTGCGGATCGCCCTCTCGATCTCGGACGATGTCTGGGTCGTGGCGCCGGAGACGGAACAGAGCGGAGCGGGCCACTCGCTGACCCTGCGCCGCCCGCTTCAGGCCCGGGAGCATCAGCCGAACTGGTATTCCGTGAATGGCACGCCGACCGATTGCGTGTTGCTGGCGGTAAACCTGCTGATGAAGGAAAAGCGCCCGGATATCGTGCTCTCCGGGGTGAACCGAGCCGGTAATCTGGCCGAGGACATGACCTATTCCGGGACCGTGTCCGCGGCCATGGAAGCGACCATTCTCGGCGTCCCGGCCATTGCCTTCAGCCAGGAAGTGATCGACGGCGAGGCGGCGGACTGGACGCCGGCAGAAACGTACGGCCCGGATTTGCTGCGGCGGATCCTGAAGCAGGGTTTTCCCGCTAACACGCTGCTCAACGTCAACTTTCCTCCCGTCCCGGCGGAGCAGGTTAAGGGGATCCGGGTGACGGCCCAGGGGCGCCGGAAGAATGGCGACGATATCATGGAGGTCATCGATCCGAGGGGCGCGACACATTACTGGATCGGCCATATGCAGAGCATGCGGCCCTACGCGCCCGGGAGCGATCTCGAGGCGATCGATCATGGATATATCTCGGTCACGCCGATCAAGATGGACATGACCGACAACGAGACCCTTTCCGACCTTCAACAGGCCTTTGCGCCCGAGCGCGCAACCGGATGAACGGCCATGACGCTTGAGGAAAGCAAGATCCGCCTGATCATGGAACTGCGCCGGGAGGGTATTTCGGACGCGGCCGTGCTCGGCGCGATCGAACGCATCCCCCGGGAAATCTTCATCCCGGCACCGATCAAGACCTTCGCCTATGACAACCGGGCGCTGCCGATCGGTGCGGGGCAGACCATCAGCCAGCCCTATGTCGTCGCCTACATGACACAGGCACTGAAGCTGGACGACCGGTGCAAGGTGCTGGAAATCGGGACCGGCTCGGGATACCAGACGGCGATCCTCGCCAAGCTCGCGCGCCGGGTCTATTCCATCGAACGGCACAAGAGCCTCTCGGAAGAAGCGAACGCGCGCTTCAAGCAGCTCGACCTGCACACGATCTCCACGCGGATCGGCGACGGCAGCAAGGGCTGGCCGGAGCAGGCACCGTTCGACCGGATCATCGTCACTGCGGCCTCCGAGGACGTTCCGGAGCAGCTTCTGGAACAGCTCGCCATCGGCGGCATCATGGTCGTCCCGATCGGCCCGCAGGAAGGGACCCAGCATATCTTCCGCTTCACCCGGACCGAGGAGGGAATCGAGCCGGAGCGAATGCTCCCGGTGCGATTCGTTCCGTTGATCGAGAGCGAGGCGCGGGACAGCGCCTGAAATGTCCGGTGCCGCCGCAAGTTAGCGGTATCCTTCCTCCGTTGCTTGAGCCCCGGGTTCGCAAAACCTAAACTCGCCCCATGGCCGAAAAGCGTTCACGATTTTTGGTGGCGGTCGCGCTCCTGCTGCTGACCGGTCTGCTCGCCTCCTGCAGCGGAAACGCGCCGCGCCTCGCGAACTCGCGTCCGGATGCCGGCGTGCGCCTTGCCATTCCGCCCGGCGGCAGGATCAGCGCCGGCCCGAACGACACTGTCTACGAGATATCCCGGCGCTACGGCGTGCCGGTGCGGGACATCATCATCGCCAACGGCCTGCAGCCGCCATACCGGCTGAGTGTGGGGCAGGACCTCCGTCTGCCCGCGCCGAGCAATTATCTCGTGCGACCGGGCGACACGGTGTTTTCGATCTCCCGACGCTTCAATGTCGACATGCGGACGGTCGTGCAGATGAACGGGATCGCAGCGCCGTACCAGATCCATGTCGGCCAGGAATTGCGTCTTCCCTCGCAGGAAATCGCCGCAGCGACGCCGAATGTCGCTCTGCCGGAGGGACCGGGCGCGCGCGGCAGCCGGACCCGGACAGCTTTGCTGACCCCGGGAACCGTGGCGCTGCCCGAACCCAACCCGCGCAATCCTGTTGGGGCAGCGCCGGCCGTTTCCAATGTCAGGCCCGCGCCGGCACCTGTCAGTCGGCCTGTCGCTCAGGCCCCGGCCCCTGATGCGAAGACCGGACTCGAAGTCGCGAGAATCCGACCTCCGGAACGGACCGGTTCCAGCTTCCGCTGGCCGGTGAGGGGAAGGGTGATCGCCAATTTCGGGCCACGTCAGGGCGGTTTGCACAATGACGGGATCAATATCGCCGCGCCGCACGGCGCCCCTGTCGTCGCGGCCGAGAACGGGGTCGTCGCCTATGCCGGAGACGGACTTCCCGGCTTTGGTCGGCTTCTGCTGCTGAAACATTCCGATGGCTGGATCACCGCCTACGGCCATACAGACAAGCTGCTGGTGAAGCGCGGTGACGTGGTTCGCCGGGGTCAGACCATCGCGACGGTCGGGTCCACGGGCAGCGTCGACCGCCCGCAGCTGCATTTCGAGATCCGCAAGGAAAAGCGCGCGGTCGATCCGCGGCAGTATCTGGAAAAGATCTAAGCCGTCGGGCTCAGTCGAGCTTCTTGCCGAGATCGCCGGCCAGATCCTGGATGAACTGCCAGGCGACGCGGCCGGAGCGGGCTCCGCGAGTCACCTGCCATTCCTTCGCCCGCGCGCGCAGGTCCTCGGCGGAAATCGGTAGGTCATAGGCACTGACATAGCCTTCGATCATGGAGAGGAAGGTATCCTGGTCACAGGCATGGAAGCCGAGCCAGAGACCGAAACGGTCAGACAGCGAGACCTTCTCCTCGACGGCCTCGCCGGGATTGATCGCGGTCGAACGTTCGTTGTCGATCATGTCCCGCGCCATCAGGTGGCGGCGGTTGGAGGTCGCATAGAACAGCACGTTGGACGGGCGGCCTTCGACGCCGCCTTCAAGAACCGCCTTGAGCGACTTGTAGGAATTGTCCGCAAAGTCGAAAGAGAGATCGTCGCAGAACACGATCAGACGCCGCTCGGTCTCACGCGCGAGATTGAGCAGGCGGGGCAGGGTCTCCAGATCCTCGCGATGGATTTCGACCAGCGCCAGGATCCCGTCGCGCTTGCTGTTCACCTCGGCATGCACGGCCTTGACCAGCGAACTCTTGCCCATGCCGCGCGAGCCCCAGAGCAGCGCGTTGTTGGCCGGCAGCCCGCGGGCGAAACGGTCCGTATTCTCGTAGAGCTGTTCGAGCTGCGGGCCGACGCCTTTCAGAAGCGAGATATCGACACGGTTGATCTGCCTTACCGGATCGACCTGGCCGGTCTGCGCATTCCAGACGAAGCCCTCGGCATCGCCAAGGTCGGCGGCCTTCGCCGGCGGCGGCGCGATACGTTCGAGGGCGTCTGCAATACGGGTGAGAATCTCGAGTTCCCGGGCGTCGGACATGTCATTGAACCTTAAGAAGAGTATCGAACCAGGCCCGACCGCCAGGGGGCTGGGCGGCGGGAAAGTATCACACGCCGCCGCTCCGTCAATTCAATGGGGTTCCGGCCATTGAAATTGCCGGGCGGGGCTTTATAGTCCGCCGTTCCGAGTTTTCGGCTGCATCCGGCGGAAATGGCTGGCAGCAAGGCCGTGAAACGACTATGTGAGCGGGGTATGCGCAGAGCCGCAATTGACCCGTGGCAGTTTGGGAGAACTTAATGCTCATTTCACCGGCCTATGCACAAGCGGCTGGCGGAGCCGGCGGTGGCTTCGATCTGATGGCGTTCCTGCCGCTGATCCTGATCTTTGTCGTCTTCTACTTTCTTCTGATCCGTCCGCAGCAGAAGCGGGTCAAGGAACACAAGGAGATGCTCTCCAAGGTTCGCCGGAACGACGTCATCGTCACGAATGGCGGCCTCGTCGGTACGGTCACCAAGGTGATCGAAGACAAGGACGAGCTGCTGGTCGAAATCGCGGAAGGCGTGAAGGTCCGTGTCGTGCGCAGCATGATCACAGATGTCCGCGCCAAGACCGAGCCCGCGAATACGGATTCGTCGGACAAGAAAGCGGCCTCCGAAGAGAAAAAATAAGACGGGATCGGCGCCGGCAACGGCGCCGAACGTCGTTCAGACTGCCCGATCCGGCTAGAGGCACTAGAAGATGCTCCAATTTCAGCCCTGGAAGATCACTGTTGTGGCGCTGGTCTGCGCGCTTGGCGTGCTGTATGCCGCGCCGAACGTGATCGAGCGCGACCTGACGCAGGACCTTCCTTCCTCCTGGCTTCCCGGCAAGAAGATCAATCTCGGCCTGGACCTACAGGGTGGATCGCACTTGCTGCTTGAGGTCGACGTCGACGTGGTCATTGCCGAACGGCTTGAGTCCATCGTCGACCAGGCCCGGCGCAATCTCCGGGAGGAGCGGATCGGCTATCGCGGCCTCGGGGTTTCGGGCGATACGGTCCGCTTCACCGTGCGTGAAGCTGAGGAACTCGATAAGGCGCGCGATATCGTGCGCCGGATCGATCCGCAAACCGAAACGCAAACCGATGTCGGCAATGTCGTCCGGATATCGCTGACCGAAGTCGCCATCCGCGACCTCAAGACCCGCGCGATCTCCCAGTCGATCGAAATCGTCCGCCGCCGCATCGACGAGACCGGCGTGCGCGAGCCGACGATCCAGCGCCAGGGCGACGACCGGATCCTGCTTCAGCTTCCCGGCGTCGACGATCCGGAGCGCATCAAGGCGCTGCTCGGCCAGACGGCCAAGCTGACCTTCCGTATGGTCGATACGACGGCCTCCGTTCAGGACGCCCTCCAGGGCCGGGTCCCGCCGGGCTCACAGCTGCTCGAAGCGGCCGACGAGCGCTCGGGGGCACCGCGGCACTATGTCGTGAAGCGCCGGGTCATGGTCAGCGGCGAGAACCTCGTCGATGCCCAGCCGAGCTTCCAGGACGGGCAGCCTGTTGTCAGCTTCCGGTTCGACAGCGTCGGCGGCCGCCGCTTCGGCCAGGCCACGTCGGAGAATGTCGGCCGGCCTTTCGCCATCGTGCTCGATGGCAAGGTGATCAGCGCACCGGTGATCCAGACCGCCATTCTTGGCGGGGCCGGTATCATTTCCGGCAGCTTCACGGTGCAGGAAGTCCAGGACCTTTCCCTTCTGCTCCGTGCAGGTGCGCTTCCCGCACCGCTTCAGGTCCTCGAAGAGCGGACGATCGGCCCGGGACTTGGCGCGGACTCGGTGGCGGCCGGCAAGGTCGCCAGCATGATCGGGCTTCTGCTCGTGATCGGCTATATGGTCGTCGCCTACGGCTTTTTCGGTCTCCTGGCCAACGCCGCACTGTTCTTCAACATCGCCCTGATTGTCGCCGTACTGTCGACACTCCAGGCGACCCTTACGCTTCCGGGCATTGCCGGCATCGTGCTGACCATCGGCATGGCCGTGGATGCGAACGTGCTGATTTTCGAGCGCATTCGTGAGGAAGTCCGGAACGGTCGAACGCCTATGGCGGCGGTCGAGGCCGGATATCAGCGTGCGTTCCGGACCATCGTCGACTCGAACCTGACCACGTTGTTCGCGGTCGCATTCCTTTATTTCGTCGGCTCCGGGCCGGTGAAGGGCTTTGCCGTTACGCTCGGGATCGGGATCATATCCTCGATGTTCACCGCGATCATGGTGACCCGTCTCCTTGTCGTGCTCTGGCTGCGTCGCAGCCGCCCGAGCGAACTGCCGATCTGAGGGAACTGAGAGATGTTCAAGCCACTTCGCATCGTTCCCCACGGAACCAACTTCCCGTTCGTCGCAAACCGCACGAAGGCGTTTGTCTTCTCGATCGCGCTGGTGCTGGCGAGCTTTGGCCTGATTCTCGTGAACGGGCTCAATTTCGGCATCGATTTCCGCGGCGGTATCCTGATGGAGATCAAGACCGAGGGACCGGCGGACATTCCGGCCCTCAGGTCTCAGCTCGGCGCTCTCGATCTCGGCGAGGTCGCGATCCAGGAATTCGGCGGGGAAAACGAAGTCCTGATCCGGATCCAGCGACAGGACGGCACCGAGGAAGAGCAGCTTCTCGCGGTCGAGGCGGTGAAATCCTCCCTCGGCGACAAGGTCGATTACCGCCGGACGGAGTTCGTCGGACCCACGGTCGGCGCGGAACTGATCGAGGCCGGTATGCTCGCCATGCTGGGCGCGCTCGGGGCGATCCTCGTCTACATCTGGTTCCGCTTCGAATGGCAGTTCGGCGTCTGCGCCCTGATCGCGCTGGCCCACGACATCATATCGACCTTCGGGCTGTTCGCTCTGAACGGGCACGAGTTCAACCTGCCGACGGTCGCCGCGATCCTGACCATCGCCGGTTACTCGATCAACGATACCGTCGTCGTGTTCGACCGGGTGCGCGAGAACTTCCGCAAATACAAGAAGATGTCGCTCGCGGAGCTGTTCAATCTCTCGATCAACGAGACCCTGTCCCGCACCACCATGACTTCCTTCACGACTTTGCTCGCGCTTCTGGCGATCTACTTCTTCGGGGGAGCAGTGCTGGCGGACTTCGCGCTGGCGATGATCTGGGGCATCGTGATCGGCACCTATTCCTCCATTTTCGTCGCGGTTCCGTTGCTGCTCTATCTGCAGCCGCGACGGGGCGACGAGGAGGACGAGGACCTGGGCGCGCCCGGGACCGTGCCGCAGGGAGCCGACGGACCGAAGGACTGATCCAATGGATGTGACGCCCCTGATCCCGGAAGGCCGCCAGCTGATCGAGGCTTACGGCGACGGGGCGTTCCGGATAACGGGCGAGCGCCATGCCGGCGCGGTGATCGTGTTTCCGGAAGCGACCTTCGCCTGGAACTTGAGCGGAATTTCGGGACTCTCGCTCGACGATTTCTCACTTGTGACCGAACGGGAGCCGGTTCCGGAAATCCTGTTGCTCGGAACCGGCGCGCGGACAGAGTTCGTGCTGCCGTCGCTCAGGGCGGCCGTGAGGGAAAAGGGGCCTGTGGTCGATATCATGGATACAGGGGCCGCATGCCGGACCTACAACGTGTTGCTGGCGGAAGGGCGCCGGGTCGCGGCGGCGCTGCTGCCCGTTGACTGACCGCGCCAGAGAAAGCGATATCGCTTTCTGCCGAGAGATCGCCGGTCGGGCCAATGCAAACCTGCTTCATGCGGCCCGTCTTCTCCCGCCTCCGCGCCAGGATTTCTTCTTCGCGAGCTACGCCGCCATGCGCCTTATCGACGATAGGGTCGATGACGATTTCCTGATGCGCCCGGCGCCGGCACGGACCGAGACCCGCGAGTTGATGCTGCAGGAGATCGATGCCTGGGAAGGGCAGTGTCTCGGCCACGCGGAACAGGGACCTCTCCCAGACCCGGTCCGGCGCGCAATGCAGGACATCGTGCTCGTTTCCGACCTCGGCGAAACGCCATGGCGGGGGCTTGCCGATGCGATGCGGCGCGATGTCGAAGAGCGGGAAATGGCGGATTGGGAGGATTTCCTGTCCTATGCCGAAGGCGCGACCGTCGCGCCAGCGACCGTCTTCATCTATCTCCTGGCGGCACAACCCGGTCGGACAGGTTTCCACTGCGATTTACCGGAGGCGCCGGTCACCTACGCAGTCGATCTCGGAATCTTCTGCTACCTCGTCCATATTCTGCGCGATCTGGCGAAGGATGCGGAGCGTTCGGACCGGCTGGTCACGATCCCTCAAAGCCTGCTCGCCGAGGCCGGGCTGGAGAAAAGCGGTCTCTCCGAAGCCGTGCGGGCTCGCGATCCCCGGATCTCGCAGCTGGCCGTATTGGTCCGCGCCAGGGCGAACGGGCACCTGGAGCTCGGACGCCAGTCGCTTGCTCGCCTGAAACCATTTCTTGGCCGGCGCGAGTATTTCGCGCTGTCGGGACTGATCCGGATCTACGAGACGCTGTTCGAACGGTTCAGCGCCGATTTCTTCGAAGGACTCGCCGCGGCGCCCGAACTGGAACTTTCGCTCCGCGCTGACCTTCTGAACGCGAGGGCCGAACCGTGACAGGCGACGGTAGCAGATTGACCGCTCCGGCGGCGATCCTCCGACAGCACGATCCGGACCGGTTCCGCTTCGCGCTGTTCGCTCCGCGGGAGTGCCGCGAAGCGCTTTTCACGCTCTATGCCTTCAACCACGAGGTCGCGAAGACCCGGGAGAGCGTCAGCGAGAGCATGATCGGCGCGATCCGCCTGCAATGGTGGCGCGAGAGTATCGAGGGCATCTATGCAGGCGAGCCGCGCCAGCATGAGGTGGTACTGCCGCTCGCCGACGCGGTGGCCGCTTACGATCTTCCGCGGGCGCCGTTCGATGCCCTGATCGACGCCCGGGAACGGGATCTCGAAGACCGCCCCATGAAAGATCTCGAGGAGGCGGAACGTTGTCTCAGGGCAACCACGGAACCACTGGTACGGTTGAGTGCTGCCATTCTCGATCCGTCGAACAGCGCCGTTCTCGAACCTTTGGCGGATATCGCCGCGGGACATGCTTTCATCGGCAAGCTGCGCGCAACGGCACACTTGGAGGCGCAGCGCCGGCCGTTCTTTCCGCGCACGCTGCTGGAGAAACATGGAGGCAGTCCACGCGCCTTTTCCGAACTGAAGGCGGACGAAGGCGCGCGCGCCGCCGTCAGGGAGTTGGCGGATCGTGCAAGTGCTTTGACGAGGCGAGGGCTCTTGAAGCTCCGGAAGACGAAGCGGATCACGCCACTGCTTTTGCCGGCGCGGCAGACCCGCTCACGGACCGACATGCTGAAACGGGTCGGCCACGATCCGTTCACCCAGTCTTTTGCCGCGCCCGATCCCTTCGATGTCTGGCGTTTCTGGATCGCCAGTCTGACACGCCGGTACTGATCTATTCGGCCGCCAACCGGTCGCCCGCGATCCAGCTGTCGAGGTCGCGCAATGCGCGGCCGGCCATGGCTGCCTTGCGGTCGCGGCCTTTCAGCTTGCGGCGCTTGCCGTTCGGCGTGATCTCCGGCTCGACGGGCGGGAAGAGGCCGAAATTCACGTTCATCGGCTGGAACGTCTCCGCGTCCGCGTCACCGGTGATATGGGCGAGGAGGGCGCCGAGCGCCGTGGTCCTCGGCGGCAGGGAAAGCTCCCGGCCGAGCCGTTCGGCCGCGGCGAAGCGTCCTGCCAGAAGCCCGATGGCGGAGCTCTCGACATAGCCCTCGACGCCGGTGATCTGGCCCGCGAAGCGCAGGCGCGGCAGGGCCTTCATGCGCAGCGTGCCGTCCAGCAGGGTCGGGGAGTTGATGAAGGTGTTGCGGTGAATGCCGCCGAGGCGGGCGAATTCCGCTTTCTCAAGGCCCGGAATGGTGCGGAAAACCTCGACCTGGGCGCCGTAGCGCATCTTGGTCTGGAAACCGACGATGTTGTAGAGCGTCCCGAGCGCATTGTCCTGCCGCAGCTGGACCACGGCATGAGCCCGCGTGCCGGTGCGCGGATCGGTGAGGCCGACCGGCTTCATGGGCCCGAAGCGCAGGGTCTCGCGGCCGCGCTCCGCCATCACCTCGATCGGCATGCAGCCGTCGAAATAGGGCGTGTCCTTCTCCCACTCGCGGAATTCCATCTTCTCCGCGGCGAGCAGCGCGTCTATGAAGGCCTCGTACTGAGCCTCGTCCATCGGACAGTTGATGTAGTCCTTGCCGTCGCCGCCAGGCCCGACCTTGTCGTAGCGCGACTGGAACCAGGCAACATCGAAATCGATGCTTTCCTTATGCACGATCGGCGCGATCGCGTCGAAGAAGGCGAGCGATTCCTGGCCAGTGAGTTTAGCGACCGCTTCCGAAAGCCCCGGCGAGGTGAGGGGACCGGTCGCCACGATGACGGAGTCCCATTCCTCGGGCGGCAGCCCCGCGATCTCGCCGCGCTCGACGGTGACGAGCGGATGTTCGGTCAGCGCTTTTTCGACGGCATTGGAGAAATGATCGCGGTCGACCGCAAGGGCGGAGCCGGCGGGAACCTTGTGCTCGTCAGCGGCACAGAGGATCACGGAACCGAGCCGGCGCATTTCCTCGTGCAGCACGCCGACGGCATTGGCCTCGGCATCGTCGGACCTGAAAGAGTTCGAACAGACCAGTTCCGCCAGACCGCTTGTCTGGTGGGCCTCAGTCTTCCGCTCCGGGCGCATCTCGTGCAGGACGACCGGCACGCCGGCCGTTGCCAGCTGCCAGGCCGCCTCGGATCCGGCAAGGCCGCCGCCAATGACGTGAACCGGGGAAATCTCGCTCATAGGGCTTCCAGTTTTCGCATTTTGCGCCAATTGGCGAAGAGATAGACTCTATGATCGGGAAACTCAACGTGCGCTCAATCCTTGCCTCGATGTTAACCAGTTTTTCAACTGTTCTCGCGAAACTGAACGGCAAAGCGGACCCTCATGATCAACGCGTTGTAATCATCCGATGAGTGACACCGGCTACTTCGAGAGTTTTGACCGACAGAAACTCGATCCGACCGACAAGAACGGCTTCAAGTCCGCGATGGTCGACTTCTGCCGCAACAACAAAGTCGCGGCCGAAGCCCTCATGGCCGGGAACGTCGAGATGCTCGGTCTCGAAAACCTGAAGGAAAAGTTTGGTCCGAACTGGACCAAGGTACGCGGCAAGGTCCATCTGCTGACCGAGACCATCATCAAGAAGATCATCACGCCGCACGACGTCTATGTGCTTGCGAATGCCGAGCAGTTCATCGTCCTTTTCGGCAAGGACGACCGCAAGACGGCGTCGCTGAAGGCACAGCAGATCGCAAAGGAGGTCAACAGGCGGCTCCACGGAACCGGGACGGAGGCCGGCTTCGAGGGCGTCGTGGTGAAATCCATGGTCTTCGAGGTGCCGCGGGACGAACCGGAGAAACTGACCGGCGTCAAGGAACTCACCCAGACGGTCGAGGAGGCCCGGGAGCAGAAGCAGGCGGAGGAAACCGAAGCCTTCGAGAAGGCGAAGGAGAGCATTCGTCTGCATTACTGGCCGATCACCAATATCCGCAAGCGCCTGGTTTCGATGTACCGCTCCGAACTCATGGTCCCGGAAGGCATGATGCCGGAGGACGGCAGCGAGACCGGGGCGCTCGAATGCGCCATGGATATAGCGACGGTCCAACTGGCGCGGGCCGCGATGGAGGAGAAACCACGGGCCAAGCCGTTCCTGCTGATGCCCGTTCATATGGAGACGATCACCAACAAGCGCTTCCGGGAAGCCATTCTAGTTGAGCTCAAATTTCTGCCGGACTGGGCAGAGCGCCGGCTGCTGCTTTACGTGACGGGAATAGACGACGATGTCCCCCAGACAGTCGTGCACAACAGTTTCACCTATCTGGCACCGTTTTGCGCTGGATTCGTCGGCGGCTTTTCTCGCAAGTTCAAGAGGGCCGATCAATTGCAGGGCGCGGGCATGATCGGCACGGCCTGCACGGCCGGAGACGCGAAGGAGATCACGCCGAGCCTTGTCGAGGAATTGAGCAATTTCGTGGTGAACAACCACGGCGGCCGCAACAGGACGTTCTTTTTCGGCGCGCCGGACCTCGACACCGCGACCTCGGCCCGCAAGGTTCATTACGACTATGTCGACGGGCCGGGCGTTGCGCCGGCCCTCGGCAGTTTCGGGCCGGTCTTCAGCGTCGCCTAGGCCGTCTTTTTCGCCCGCGCCGCAGCGAGATAGGGCGCCAGATATTTTCCGGTATAGCTGCCCGCGGTCGCAGCGACGTCTTCCGGCGTGCCTTCCGCCACGATCTTGCCGCCGCCCGAACCGCCCTCGGGACCGAGATCGACGATCCAGTCCGCTGTCTTGATGACCTCGAGGTTGTGCTCGATGACGATCACGGTGTTGCCCTGGTCGACCAGCGCCTGCAGCACTTCCAGAAGCTTGCGGACATCCTCGAAATGCAGGCCCGTGGTCGGTTCGTCGAGAATATAGAGCGTCTTGCCGGTCGCCCGCCGGGAGAGCTCCTTGGAGAGTTTCACCCGCTGCGCCTCGCCGCCGGACAGCGTGGTCGCCGCCTGGCCGATCTGGATATAGCCGAGGCCGACCCGTTCCAGGGTCTCCAGCTTGTCGCGGATGGACGGCACGGCCTTGAAGAACTCGGCGCCTTCCTCGACCGTCAGCTCCAGCACCTCGGCGACGGACTTGCCCTTGTAGGTGATCTCGAGCGTCTCGCGGTTGTAGCGCTTGCCCTTGCAGACGTCGCACTGGACATAGACGTCCGGCAGGAAGTGCATCTCGATCTTGATGACGCCGTCGCCCTGGCAGGCCTCGCAGCGCCCGCCCTTGACGTTGAAGGAGAAGCGCCCGGCCTTGTAGCCGCGCGTCTTGGCTTCCGGCAGGCCCGCGAACCAGTCCCGGATCGGGGTGAAGGCGCCGGTGTAGGTCGCGGGGTTGGAACGCGGCGTGCGGCCGATCGGCGACTGGTCGATATCGACCACCTTGTCGAGGAACTCCAGCCCCTCGATGCTGTCGAACGGTCCCGGATGCTCGCGCGCGCCGTGCAGCTTTCGGGCGATCGCCTTCCAGAGCGTCTCGATGATCAGCGAGGACTTGCCGCCGCCGGAGACCCCGGTGACGCAGGTGAGGGTGCCGAGCGGCAGGGAGACGGTCACGTCGTCCAGATTGTTCGCCGTCGCGCCCCTGAGCGTGATGTGCCTGCCCTTCTTCGCCTTGCGTCGCTCCGCCGGGATCGGCACCTGACGGAAACCGGTCAGGTATTGGCCGGTGAGGCTCTGCGGCGCGCGCATGATCTCCTCGGGCGTGCCGGCGGCGACCACGGTACCGCCATGGACACCGGCACCCGGCCCCATGTCGACGACATAGTCGGCTGACCGGATAGCATCCTCGTCATGCTCGACCACGAGGACCGTGTTGCCCAGGTCGCGCAACCGCACGAGGGTCGCGAGCAGACGGTCGTTGTCGCGCTGGTGCAGGCCGATGGAGGGTTCGTCGAGCACGTAGAGCACGCCGGTCAGGCCGGAGCCGATCTGCGATGCGAGGCGGATACGCTGGCTCTCGCCGCCGGACAGCGTCCCCGAAGCGCGGGACATGGTCAGATAGTCGAGCCCGACATTGTTGAGGAAGCCGAGCCGCTCGTTGATCTCCTTCAGGATGCGTTCGGCGATCTCCGCCTGCTTGCCGGTCAGGTTTCCAGTCAGGGCGGTGAACCATTTCACCGCCTCGGAGATCGACATCTCGGTGACTTCGGAGATGTTCAGCCCGGCGATCTTCACCGCCAGCGCTTCCGGTTTCAGGCGCTGCCCGAGACAGGACTCGCACGGGGCGACGGACTGGTATTTCGCGAGCTCCTCGCGGCTCCAGGCAGATTCGGTCTCCCGGAAACGCCGCTCCATGTTGGTCACGATGCCCTCGAAGGGCTTGTTGGTCTGGTAGCTCCGGAGCCCATCGTCGAACGTCATCACCACGCGCTCGCTGCCGGTACCGTAGAGCAGGGCCTTCTGTGCGGCCTCCGGCAGGTCCTCAAAAGCGGTGTCGAGCGAGATGCCGAGATGCTTCGCCAGGCTTTCCAGCGACTGCATGTAATATTTCGAGGAGGAATTGGCCCAAGGCGCGATCGCACCCTTGCGCAGGCTCTTCGAGCCGTCCGGCACGATCAGGTCCGGGTCGAAATACATGCTGCTGCCGAGGCCGTCGCAACTCGGGCAGGCGCCGAACGGATTGTTGAAGGAGAAAAGACGCGGCTCGATCTCGTCGATGGTGAAGCCTGAGACCGGGCAGGCGAACTTGGCAGAGAAGGTCACACGCTCGCCGCTCGTCGCATCCTCGGCGATCAGCAGCCCGTCTGAGAGATCGAGCGCGGTCTCGACCGAATCCGCAAGACGCGTCGCGATCCCCTCGCGCACCACCAGCCGGTCGACCACGACCTCGATATCGTGCTTCAGCTTCTTGTTGAGGGCCGGCACCTCGTCGATCTCGTACATCTCGCCGTCGACCTTGAGACGCTGGAAGCCCTGCTTGCGCAGCTCCGCCATTTCCTTGCGGTACTCGCCCTTGCGGCCGCGCACGATCGGCGCCAGCAGGTAGAGCCGCGTGCCGTCCTCCATCTCCAGGATACGGTCGACCATCTGGCTCACCGTCTGGCTCTCGATCGGAAGACCGGTCGCGGGCGAGTAGGGGATACCGATCCGGGCGTAGAGCAGGCGGAGATAGTCATAGACCTCGGTCACGGTTCCGACCGTGGAGCGCGGATTGCGGGAGGTTGTCTTCTGCTCGATAGAGATCGCCGGCGACAGACCTTCGATGAGATCGACGTCCGGCTTCTGCATCAGTTCGAGGAACTGCCGCGCATAGGCCGAGAGGCTCTCGACGTAGCGGCGCTGGCCTTCGGCATAGATCGTGTCGAAGGCGAGGGAGGATTTGCCGGAGCCGCTGAGGCCGGTCAGAACCGTCAGGGAGTTCCGCGGGATCGCGACATCGACGCTTTTCAGGTTGTGCTCTCGCGCACCCTGAACGCGGATATCCTTCGGTTCGGAAGAGGCTGACATTGGCGGAGATCCCGAGCAGGAACGAAACAGAAACATTTATAAGCGGCATAGCGCGGCTTTGCCACCCGGATTTTGCGGGTGCAGCAAATCCGGGAGATGCCGCCTGACGGAGGCATCGCGACTGGATTAGCGCCTCCGGATATGGGACAGTCCGGCAACAAATTGCAGACTGGCAAATTCGCAGAGTGGAAATAGAACCATGGCAGGCAGCGTCAACAAGGTCATTCTCGTCGGCAATCTCGGACGCGACCCGGATATTCGCACGATGCAGGACGGAAACAAGGTCGTGAACCTGTCCGTCGCGACCTCCGAGACCTGGCGCGACCGCAACAGCGGCGAGCGCAAGGAGCGCACCGAATGGCACCGGGTGGTGATCTTCAACGAGAACCTGGCGAAGGTGGCCGAGCAGTTCCTGCGCAAGGGGTCGAAGGTCTATGTCGAGGGCCAGCTCCAGACCCGCAAATGGACCGACCAGTCGGGTCAGGAGAAATACAGCACCGAAGTCGTGCTCCAGCGCTTCCGCGGCGAGCTGCAGATGCTCGACGGACGCGGTGAAGGCGGAGGCGGCGGAGGCCAGGGCGGCGGCTATGGCGGCGACGACGGGTACAATCAGGGCGGCGGTTACGGCGGCGGCTCAGGTGGTGGATATGGCGGCGGTGGCGGTGGCGGACAGCCTCCTGTCGGCGGTCCGGGCGACCTCGACGACGAGATCCCGTTCTAGGAACCGCGTCGCGACCGGCTCTGGACCGGGAGTAGGGCGATGGATGAGTTCTTCAAATCCAACGAATTGAAATGGAACGAACTGGCCGAGGTGAATTACAGCTCGGCCAGCAGCGATTATGGCGTCGACGCGTTCCTGAACGGTCCCGAGGGCGCGCGAGACCTGCACAAGACGGAGCTTGAGGAACTCGGCTCCGTCGAGGGTCTCGATATCCTGCACCTGCAGTGTCATTTCGGGATGGACACGCTGCTGCTTGCCCGCAAGGGTGCGAAAAGCGTGACCGGTCTGGATTTTTCTCCCGTGGCGATCCGCCAGGCACGGGAACTGGCGGAGAAGGCAGGGATCGAGGCCCGATTCGTGGAGGGAAACCTCTACGACGCACCGCAGCTCATCGACGGGACCTACGATCTGGTCTACGTCACTTGGGGCACGATCTGCTGGCTTCCGGATATCGAGGGCTGGGCGCGCGTGGTCGCGCATTTCCTCAAGCCGGGAGGCCGATTCTACTTTCTGGATCAGCATCCGGTACTGATGAGCTTCGACGATCTCGCGCCGAGACCGCATGCGCCGGTCTACGATTACTTCCATAAACCGGAGCCGATCGCCTTCGACGGAACGGAGGCCTATGCCGACGAATCCGCGGTTTTGCAGACCAAACGAAGCTATGAATGGACCCATCCCGTCGGCGAGGTGGTGACGGCCCTAATCGATGCCGGACTCACCATCGAATACCTCCATGAGTTCGACACGGTCGCCTGGAAGGCGCTGTCCTTCATGGAGCCTTGTGAGGGCGGATTGTACCGTTTGCCGGAAGGAATGCCCCGGCTTCCGCTGAGCTATTCAATATCGGCCCGCAAGCCCCTGTAATCACTTGATTAATCGGGCCGAAAAAATCGCTCTAAAGATTGTCCGAAGATGACGGTTCTGTTATAAAAACAGGGTCTTCCTGAGGTCCCGGCGGAGGGTCGACGATCAAATGGCCGCTACCGCCTGCACAGGGACGTAACCAACCGGAAAAAGCGTGAATTGAGCTCGTCCGAATCCTCCTCCTTCGACATTTCGCCTGTCTCCATCGAAGACGAAATGAAGCGCTCCTATCTCGATTACGCGATGAGCGTGATCGTGTCGCGTGCGCTGCCCGATGTCCGCGACGGCCTGAAGCCGGTGCACCGCCGTATCCTCTACGCGATGAAGGAGGGCGGCTACGACTGGTCCAAGCCCTACCGCAAGTCGGCGAACATTGTCGGTGCCGTCATGGGGCAGTATCACCCGCACGGCGACAGCGCGATCTACGACGCCATGGTCCGCATGGCGCAGGAATTCTCCATGCGCCTGCCACTGGTCGACGGGCAGGGCAACTTCGGCTCGATGGACGGCGACCCGCCTGCGGCCATGCGATACACCGAAGCCCGCCTCGCCAAGGCGGCCGAAGGTCTGCTGCGGGATATCGACAAGGATACGGTCGATTTCGTCCCCAACTATGACGAGACGACGGAAGAGCCGGGCGTTCTGCCGGCCGAATATCCGAATCTCCTGGTCAACGGCGCCGGCGGTATCGCCGTCGGCATGGCGACCAACATTCCGCCGCACAATCTCGGCGAGGTGATCGACGCCTGCTGCGCCTATGTGGACAATCCCGGCATCACCATCGACGAGCTGATCGAGATCGTCCCGGGCCCGGATTTCCCCACGGGCGCGATGATTCTTGGCAAGAACGGCATTCACTCCGCCTATCACACCGGCCGCGGCTCGGTCATGATGCGCGCCAAGGCGGACATCCAGGAAATCCGCAAGGACCGCAACGCGATCGTGGTCAGCGAAATCCCCTATCAGGTAAACAAGTCCCGCCTGATGGAGCGGATCGGCGAACTTGTGCGGGAAAAAACCATCGAGGGCATCGCCGAGCTGCGCGACGAGAGCGACCGCGACGGCGTGCGCGTCGTCGTCGAGCTGAAGCGCGACGCGGTTCCGGACGTGGTTCTGAACCAGCTCTACAAGTTCACCCCGCTGCAGACCAGTTTCGGCGTCAACATGCTGGCGCTGAACGGCGGCAAGCCGGAGCAGATGAACCTGCGCGACATCATCGTCGCCTTCATCGCCTTCCGCGAGGTCGTCATCACGCGGCGGACCCGGTTCCTGCTGCGCAAGGCCCGGGACCGGGCGCATGTCTTGGCCGGCCTGCTCGTCGCGGTGAACAATATCGACGAGGTGATCCGGGTGATCCGGGCGTCCCGCGATGCCGCAGACGCACGCGAGCAGCTGATGGGCCGGGACTGGCCGGCCGAGGATGTCGAGGAATTCATCGGCATCATCGACGATCCGGGGCACAAGGTCATCGACGGCAAGTACCGCCTCTCCGACGCCCAGGTCCGCGCCATCCTCGAGCTGCGCCTGCAGCGCCTGACCGGCATGGAGCGCGAGAAGCTGATCGAGGAAACCAAGGAACTCGCCGCGAAGATCGCCGAGTACCTGGAAATCCTGCAGTCGCGCCCGCGCATGATGGAAGTGCTGCGTGCGGAGCTGGTCGCCGCCAAGGAAGCCTATGCAACGCCGCGCCGGACCGAGCTCGTCGAAGCTGAGTTCGAGCACGACATGGAAGACCTGATCCAGCGCGAGGACATGGTCGTCACGGTCAGTCACAACGGTTACATCAAGCGCGTGCCGCTCTCGACCTACCGGGCCCAGAAGCGCGGCGGCAAGGGCCGCTCGGGCATGTCGACGCGCGACGAGGATTTCGTCAGCCGGCTCTTCGTGGCCAACACCCACACGCCGATCCTGTTCTTCACCTCGCGTGGCATGGTCTACCAGATGAAGACCTACCGGCTGCCCATCGGCACCCCGCAGTCCCGCGGCAAGGCGCTGGTGAACCTGCTGCCGCTCGAGCAGGGGGAATGGATCCAGACCATCATGCCGCTGCCGGCCGAGGAGGAGGAATGGGAGAACATGCATGTCATGTTCGCCACGTCCGCCGGTACGGTCCGCCGGAACGCGCTCTCCGATTTCACCAATATCAAGCGCAACGGCAAGATCGCCATGCGTCTCGATGAAAACGACCGCCTGATCAACGTGCAGCCCTGCATGGAGGCGGACGATGTCTTCCTCACCACGCGGGACGGCAAGGCGATTCGCTTCCGTGCGACCGACGTACGGCTGTTCCGCGGCCGCGATTCGCTCGGTGTCCGCGGTATCAGGCTCGCCAAGGGCGACGAAGTCGTCTCGATGTCGATCCTGCACCATGTCGACTATCAGGACGTGCCGGGTTCGGATGTCCTGGAACGCGATCTCTACCTGAAGCTCGCCGGTCAGATGCGCCGTGCGACTGGAGAGGGCGAGGAGGAGGTCGAAGCACCGTCCGGCGACATCTCGCAGGAGCGCTTCATCCAGCTCAGTGCCGAGGAGGAATTCATCCTCACCGTCACCGAGAGCGGTCTCGGCAAGCGGACCTCCGCGCACGAATACCGGATTACAAATCGTGGCGGTCAGGGGATCGCCAATATGGAACTGACCAAGCGCAGCGGCGGGGTCGTGGCCGCCTTCCCGGTGGCCGACACCGATCAGATCATGCTCGTCACCGACGGCGGACAGGTGATCCGCTGCGCTGTCAACGAAATCAGCATTACTGGGCGCAGAACCCAGGGTGTCTGGATTTTCCGCGTCGATGAAGGCGAGAAAGTCGTGTCCGTCAGCCTCGCAGGCGATGAGAACGGAAACGATGCGGAAGAGGGGGAAGAATCGGAAGCCGACGGTAGCGGTGGCGGAGACGCCTCCGAGAGCTAGCAGGGGACTAGGGAACATGAGAGTAGGTGTTTATCCGGGCACGTTCGACCCGATCACGAACGGGCACCTGGACATCATCCGGCGCGGCAGCAAGCTAGTGGACAAGCTGATTGTCGCCGTGGCGCGCAATGCCGGGAAGGGTCCGCTTTTCAGCCTCGACGAGCGGGTCGAGATGGTTCAGGACGAGATCGACCTGATCAACAAGGCGCATGCGGAAAACGGCATCCACGGCGAGATCGTGGTGATGTCCTTCGGCAATCTGCTGATGCATTTCGTCGAGGAAAACGGCGCGGCGACCATCATTCGCGGCCTGCGGGCCGTTTCGGATTTCGAATACGAGTTCCAGATGGTCGGCATGAACGCCCGGCTCAATGCGAGCGTCGAGACCGTCTTCCTGATGGCGTCGGACCGCAACCAGTTCATCTCCTCTCGCCTCGTGAAGGAGATCGCGCATATGGGCGGGAACATCGACCAGTTCGTCCCGAACCGGGTGGTCGAGCGGGTCGAGGACAAGTTCCGCTGACGGCGGGAAAAAAACTTCTCGGAAGAGGTTGACCGCCGGGCCCTGTTTGCATAGGTTCCGGCTTCCTTTCGGGGGCGCGTAGCTCAGCTGGTAGAGCATCTGACTTTTAATCAGACGGTCACAGGTTCGAATCCTGTCGCGCTCACCATTTCCTCCAATACTCCGTCATCCTCTCTCATCCGCTGTGTTCTTGGGCTCAGCCAGGGTTGCGCACGCGAATCCGTCCGGAAGACCCTTAACCTCAAGGGGCAGGACCATGCGCCGCCAGTAGGGCGCGACGTTGACCGAATCCCTCGTATGGACCTCACCGAGCCAGGGTTCGCGCTTGTTCATCAGTTCCATGTAATGGGCCAGGAACTTGGCCCCCGCGCGGCCCGGATGGTTTCCGACCCATTTCCGGTGCATCGCCGCCTTCGCCGACCTAGCCGCCATTTCACCGTAGATTCGATAGAAGAAATCGTTCCGCTCGGCATCGTACTGGACCAGATGCAGGTATCCGACGGATAGGCGGATCTCCAGTGGATCGAACTCTCTGACCGAGAGACGTTTATTCGCATCGGATTTTGAAGACCAGTAGCCATAGAGCTGTCGCTGTCGCGGTGTCATCCGTGCCTCGTCGAATTTCCACGGGATGATTTCCACATCGTAGGCTTCTGTCGCGGTTAAGATTTCGCCGAGAACTTGGCGGGTATCCATGCCGGTCTCCCCGGAGCGCTTCCCAAAAGAAAATAACATAAAAATTTCTGTAATTTTAGTATCAATATTTGTTTATCATTCTGGCACTTCCTGAATGGCGACAGAGTTCATGCATCCCCGGGCGATCCCGTGCGCCTCTACCCCGTTCACTTTTCTCGTCTCGGCAGAGGTTTAATCCCTACCTTTAGAGCGAATATTTAAGTGCAATACCTTGTTACTTGAAAATTACGCCCATTTTGACGATAGTCTGGGTTGAGCCTTGGCTCAGTCCGAAAAACACGCTGGCTTGGGTGCGTTCTGCCTCTGGAAACCGGTGTGCATTCGGCAACCTTCTGGAAGCAATGACGCTGAATCGGCGCGAACGGCGAAAGGGAATCGGGCGTGGGGCTTCTTGACTTCCTCAAGATCACCGCAGATTCGAGAAAGAAGACGGCGCGGCCGACCAAGGCTCAGGGCATCAAGAGTGTCAAAGCCAAGGGCAAGCTCGATTCCTGCGGTATTGTCAAGATCGACAGCTTCACCTTCAATGTGAAGGACTACAATCTGAAGGGCTTCATCATCGAGCCTTACGACAAGGACTTGCTGATCAAGAGTCAGCGGTTCCGCTTCGAGATCGACGTCTCGAAGGGGCAGCACAAGATGAAAGGCTCCGCCGAGGCTGTGGTTACCAAGGTGACCCAGAATGCACTCGCCGCCGCCTTCACGATCAAGCCCTTCGATCACTGAGGCGCCGTCGGCCGGTTTCTGGTATCTTTCTTGCTGGGATGAGAGAGGTGGCCCTGGATCGGGAAGCTTCCACCGGCAAGGAGATCCGTCGTGGATGAACGCAAGAAACTGCTGCTGATGATGCGGGAGATCCGCAAGAAGATCGACCCGAAGGTCCTCGAACGAGCGCATCAGGCTGCCTTGATTCAGATGGGCGAGAAGCCGGCTCCGATGCAGGAGAACGAAGCGTCCCGGTTGTTCAAGCTCGCACGTGCCAACAATGGCGCCCGCAAGAGCGAGGTGCTCGCTTTCCTCGAGAAGAAGTTCCGCAACAAGCTGAACTGAAGCCTTCAGCCGGCCAATCTTTCCACGGCGCCCGCCAGCCGCTCGTAATCCGCCATCTCGTTGTAGATCTGCGCCGAGAGCCGGCACCAGAGCGTGCCTGTCAGCGGATTGATGGGTATCTGGATTCTGAATTCGTCCGTCAAGCGGTCGCGCAGGGCTTCGGCTTCCTCTCGCGTACTGCCGAAACCGTCCGGCAGACGCACCATGACCATATGTCCGGTCAGTTCCTGTCCCGCACCGCGCTCCGTGCCCCAGCGCGCGGCCAATGCATCGGCCGCCTCGTTGGCAAGCGCAGTGTTGTAGGCGCGGATCGCGTCCTGGCCGTGCGCGTCGATGAAGTCCAGCGCACTCTGCAGGCAAAGCTGGCTCGAGGCGTCGCGGGTGCCGACATATTCGAACTCGGCGTCGTAGCCTTGCTGGTACCAGTGAGAGATCGCCAAAGGATGCGTGGTCGCGCGCTGCACCTCGGCGGTCCAGAGGAAGCCGCAGCCTTTCGGCGTGAACATCCATTTATGCAGGTTGCCGGTGTACCAGTCGCAGGGAATGGCGCTGAGATCGAGATCCAGCATCCCCGGCGCATGGGCGCCGTCGACGAGCACCAGCGCGCCTCTGGCACGGGCGGCTTCCGCCATTTCCCGGAGCGGCAGCACGAGCGCCGTCGGCGAGGTGATGTGGTCGAGGATGACAAGCGCCGGAGCCGGATCCAGGGCGGCGCTGTAGGCCGCGATAATTTCGTCGGCCGATGCGGCAGGAAAGGGCAGGGTGACGCTGCGCAGGTTCCAGCCGTTGCGCGCGCTCATGTGACGGGCGGCGTTCTTAACCGCGCCGTAGGTCTGGTCGGTGATGAGGACGTCGGACCCTGCCGGCAGGTCCAGTTCGCGAAGCACGGCATTGACGGCCTGCGTGGCGTTCTCGACCAGGGCAAGCCCCTCCGATCCGACGCCGAGTCGCGGCGCCAGCGCTGCGATGGCCGCACGCATGCCGGGCTTGTAGTCTCGCCGCATGAAGCGGCTCGGCTCCAGCTCGAGCTTGTCCTGCCAGATCCGCTGCGCTGCCATCACCGAGACGGGAGTCGCGCCGTAGGAGCCATGATTGAGATGCGTGTAGTCCCGCTGCAGAGAGAAGGCTGCGCGGACGGGCGCGCCGAAGGACGGGGACGAGTTGCTGAGGGTGGCGGGACGCGGCATGGTGCTCTCCGGAAGTGGCCCCGTGAGAGTGCCATGGCGGCGAGAGGGAGCGCAGCAGAATGTTCGAGGGCTTCGAGCGGAAAAGAATCCGGACCTCAGGCACGGAGATCAATCTCGTCACCGGCGGGAGCGGACCCGGCCTGCTGCTGCTGCACGGCTATCCGCAGACCCACGCGATCTGGCACAAGGTCGCGCCGAAACTCGCCGAACGCTTCACCGTCGTGGCGACCGATCTCCGCGGCTATGGCGACAGCGGAAAGCCGCCGACCGATGCGGCGCACATGCCCTATTCCAAGCGCGAGATGGCGCGGGACCAGGCCGAGGTGATGTCGGCGCTCGGCATCGAGCGGTTTTCCGTCGTCGGCCATGACAGGGGCGGGCGGGTCGCGCACAGACTGGCGCGGGATTGCCGGGACCGGGTCGAACGGCTCGCCGTGCTCGATATCTGCCCGACGCTCGACATGTACGAGACCACCGACATGGCCTTCGCTTCGGCCTATTATCACTGGTTCTTCCTGATCCAGCCGGCGGACTATCCGGAACGGATGATCGGGGCGGATCCGGATTTCTATCTCGCGAAGAAGATGAAGTTCCTCGCCGATGGAACCGCCATAACGAAGGAAGCGATGGCGGAATATCTCCGCTGCTTCCGAGATCCGGCCACAATCCATGCCAGCTGCGAGGATTACCGCGCCGGCGCCACAATCGATCTCGAACACGACCGTGCCGACCGCAGCGAACGTCTCGATATTCCCATTATCGCACTCTGGGGCGCCGAAGGGATCATCGGAAGGCTCTACCGGCCGCTCGATGTCTGGCAGGCCTATACGAACGGGCCGGTTACCGGCGGTCCCGTGCCGTCCGGACACTACATACCGGAAGAGGCGCCGGAGCGGCTTCTGGAGAAACTTGAAGGCTTTCTTCAAGCCTGAGGGGAACCGATTGCTTCCGCGCCCGGCATCCCTATATGGTCAGGCTCGGGACAGGGAGCTCCATACATGACCAAGGACAATTCCGGCATCGTTCGGCCGACATTCTTCGGGCGGCTGCGGGCCTATCTTTTTGCCGGCATCCTTGTCACGGCTCCGCTTGGGATCACGCTCTATCTGACCTGGGTCTTTATCGACTTCATCGACGGCAAGATCATGCCGCTGCTGCCGGCGAAATATCATCCCGAGAACTTCCTGCCGTTCTCCGTCCCCGGCATCGGACTGCTCGTGATGCTGACCACGCTGACCCTGATCGGGTGGCTGACAGCAGGCATTCTCGGGCGCTGGATGATCCGTCTGAGCGAGCATCTGCTCGCCCGGATGCCCGTGGTGCGCAATGTCTACAGCGCCATCAAGCAGATCATGGAAACCGTGATGGCACAGCAGTCCAACGCGTTTCGCGAGGTCGTGCTGGTGGAATACCCGCGGCGCGGGATCTGGGCGATCGGCTTCATCACCGGTGGCACCGTGGGCGAGGTCCAGAACGTCACCGATGACACGATGATCAATGTCTTCCTGCCCACCACGCCGAACCCGACCTCCGGGTTCCTGCTGTTCATTCCGGACCGCGACCTCTACCGCCTGAACATGACGGTAGAGGAAGGCATCAAGATGGTGATTTCGGCGGGCATCGTGACCCCGCCCGACCGGCGTCCGGAATCTGAGCGCAAGAAGCCGGTGATCCACGTCGAGACCACTGGCATTACCCAGGAATAGGCGTCTAGCCGCCCCTCAGATAGCGGATCGCGGCATCGCGTTCGAAGAGATAGAGCAGGGTGCGCAAGGCCGCTCCGCGCTCGCCCTTCAGGTCCGGGTCGTTGTGGAGGACGAGACGCGCGTCGTCACGGGCGGCCGCCAGAAGATCGTCATGCACCGCCAGATCTGCCAGCCGGAAGGTGGGCAGGCCGCTCTGCTTGGTGCCGAGAATCTCTCCGGCGCCGCGGAGTTTCAGGTCCTCCTCGGCGATCCGGAAGCCGTCCTCTGTCTCCCGCATGACCGCCAGGCGCGCATGGCCGGTTTCAGATAGCGGCGTGCTGTAGAGCAGGAGGCAGGTCGAGGCCTTGCTGCCCCGGCCGACCCGGCCGCGGAGCTGGTGCAACTGGGCGAGGCCGAAGCGCTCGGCATGCTCGATCACGATCACCGTTGCGTCCGGCACGTCGACCCCGACCTCGATCACAGTGGTTGCGACGAGGATATCGAGCGGGCCGTTCTTGAAGCGGTCCATCACCGCGTCCTTCTCTGCCGCCTTCATCCGTCCGTGCACCAGCCCGACCCGGTCGGGATAGAGCCGGCTCAGGTGCTGGAAGCGTTCCTCGGCGGCAGCGACGTCGATCTTTTCGGATTCCTCGACCAGCGGGCAGACCCAATAGGCCTTGTTCCCCGACGCAGCGGAACGGCCGATGGCCTCCGCCACTTCCGAGAGACGGCCAAGCGGGATGGTGCGGGTGTCGATCGGCTGCCGCCCCGGCGGCTTCTCGGTCAGGCGCGAGACGTCGAGATCGCCGTAGGCGGTCATGGTGAGGGTGCGCGGGATCGGCGTCGCGGTCATCACCAGTGTGTCCACGGCGGCGCCTTTCTCGCCGAGGCTCATACGCTGGTGCACGCCGAAGCGGTGCTGTTCGTCGATCACCGCCAGCGCCAGATCCTTGAAGGCCACGCTCTCCTGGAACAGCGCATGGGTGCCGACGACGATATCCACCTCGCCGGCGGCGATGCGCTCCTGAGTCTCCGCGCGGCTCTTGCCCTTGTCGCGTCCGGTCAGAACCGCCATGCGTACGCCGGCGGCGTCTGCCAGCGGCTGCATGGAGGCGAGATGCTGGCGCGCGAGGATTTCCGTCGGCGCCATCATGGCGGCCTGTGCGCCGCATTCGACCGCGTTCAGCATGGCGAGCAAGGCGACAACCGTCTTGCCGCTGCCGACATCGCCCTGAATCATCCGGAGCATCCGCTCCGGTGCCGCCATGTCGCCGTAGATATCGGCAAGCGCCACGGCCTGGGCGTTGGTGAGCTTGAAGGGCAGGGCGGCCTCCGCCTTGTGCCGCAACCTGCCGTCGCCCTTGAAGACGCGACCCTTTCGCTTCTTCTGATGCGCGCGCACCAGCGCCAGCGCAAGCTGGTTGGCCAGCAGTTCGTCATAAGCCAGTCTCTGCCGCGGCAGGGCCGACGGGTCGATGTCCTCCATCGAGGCCGGCGCGTGCGCTGCCATCAGCGCAGTACGCCAGTCCGGGAAATGCCGCATGGCGAGGAACGGCTTGTTGCCCCATTCGGGCAGTTCCGGCACCTCGGGCAGGGCCGCGCCGATCGCCTTGCGCAGGGTCTTCTGGGTCAGGCCATGGGTCAGCGGATAGGTCGGCTCGACCTGCATGATCTCCTTGATCTTCGCTTCCGGGACCATGTGGTCCGGATGAGTCATCTGCAGGCGGCCGTTGAAATGCTCGACCTTGCCGCTGATCGCACAGCGGGTGCCGGTCGGCAGCATCTGGCCGATATAATCCGCCTTGGCGTTGAAGAAGACGATCTCCATCTCGCCGGTCTCGTCCCAGGCGCTGACCCGGTATGGCTGCTTGCGGCTGCGGCCTGGCCGGTGTTCGCCGACGGTGACGACCAGCGTCGCGATCGTGTCGTCCGGCGCGTCCGCGATCTTCGGATTGAAGCGCCGGTCGATGATCCCGCTCGGCAGGTGCCAGAGCAGGTCGATCACGGAACGGCCGGCCAATGTCTCCAGCAGTTTCGCGATGCGCGGGCCGACGCCGGGAAGGCGCGTCGTGTCGGCAAAGAGGGAATAGAGAATTTCCGGTCGCAAGTTACCCGCCGATGCTATTAAGTGCGCGGCTCCAGGACGCGGGCCGAGGGCTGACACGCCAAGGCTTCGATTTATATCCTAGCCGATGCTTCAGACAAACCGGGAGTGAGACCGATGAGCGGGCTCGACGATCGCCGCAAGAAACTGATTTACCGGAGCGCCTATACGGGCACCAAGGAAACCGACCTGCTGCTCGGGGCCTTCGCACGCGCGCACATTGCGGAGCTCGATGAAGAAGGCCTCGACACCTACGAAGCTCTGCTCGAAATTCCCGATCCGCGGCTCTACAAGTGGATCACTGGCCAGGAAGAAGCGCCGGAGGAATACGAAACCCCGATCCTGGACATGATCCGCAACTTCAAACTCGTCGACTAGTCTTTTGAAATATAACAAATCCCTGCTCGAGAGCCCGGCCAAGATCGCGTTCTCCGCGGCGCCGGAAGGCCACGATTCCCGCATCCTGCTGCAGATCGCCGCAAGCCATGGCGGCGCGGTCCATGTCGCACGCGACGATTCGCGTCTGGCCGTGCTGCGCCAGGCGCTCGGCTTTTTCGCGCCGGAACAACAGGTTATCACGCTTCCTGCATGGGATTGCCTGCCTTATGACCGGGTGTCTCCACACGGGGATCTGATCAGCCAGCGGGTCGAGGCACTTGCCCGCATTGCTTCATCCGGATTGCAGGGCGGAACCGTCCTGCTGACGACGGTGAACGCCCTGCTGCAACGCGTTCCGCCGAGACGCTTTTTCACCGATGTGGGGCTGTCGCTCACGCCCGGGGACAGCAGGCCCGTCGAGGAGCTGTCCGCCTTCTTCGAGGCCAACGGGTACCACCGTGCCGCGACCGTGCGCGAGGCTGGCGAATATGCGATCCGCGGCGGTATCGTCGATGTCTATCCTCCGGGTGCCGAAGAGCCCTTGCGGCTGGACTTCTTCGGCGACGAACTTGAGACCATCCGCTCCTTCGACCCGGTCAGCCAGCGCACCACCGGCAAGCTCGATGCCTTCGAGATCTTTCCGGTCGGGGAATTCCGGCTCGACGAGGAGAGCATCCGGCGTTTCCGTGCCGGTTACAGAACCCATTTCGGCGCGGAGATCTCCAAGGATCCGCTCTACGAGGCTGTCAGCGAGGGGCGCCGCCATGTCGGAATGGAGCATTGGCTGCCGCTCTTCCACGACGATCTTGAGACCCTTCTGGATTACACGGGCGCGGTGCCAATTACCTTCGATCATCAGGACGACGCTGCGATCGCCGGGCGGTTCGAGCTGATCGAGGAATATTACGAGGCCCGCAAGAGCTTCCACGACCGGGGCACGCCGGACGGCGGCGTGGTCTACCGCCCGCTGCCGCCGGACAGCCTCTATCTGACGCCGCGCGACCTCGAGAGCCTGCTGGCCAGCCATCCCGTCGGGCGATTTACACCCTTCGCCCTGCCGGAAGGCGGCGCCGGACAGACGGTCGTCGATTGCGGCGGCCATGGCGGCACAGGGTTCGCCGAGGCGCGGGCCATGCCCGACACCGATCTTTATGGCGTGGTCAGGGACACGGTGCTGAAAGAAGCAAAGTCCCGCCGCGTGCTGATCGCCGGATATACCTCAGGGTCGCGCGACCGCCTTGTCACGCTGCTGCACGAGCACGGTCTCGAACAGCTTGAACCGGTCACGTCCTGGAAAGAGGCGGACGCCCTGCCGGCCGGCACCGCCGCCGCCGTGGTTCTGCCGCTGGAGCAGGGTTTTGCCAGCGACGATCTTCTCTGTATCGCCGAGCAGGATATTCTCGGCGAACGGCTTGCCCGACCGACGGTGCGCCGGAAACGCCGCGGCGAGGATTTCCTGCAGGAAGTCTCGGCCCTCCATGAAGGCGACTATGTCGTCCATGTGGAGCATGGGATCGGCCAGTACGATGGCCTCGAGACGCTGGAGATCGGTGGCGCGCCGCACGACTGCCTGCGCCTGATCTATCTCGGCGGCGACAAACTCTTCGTGCCTGTCGAGAATATCGAGGTCCTGTCCCGCTACGGCTCGGCCGAGAGCGGCGCGCAGCTCGACAAGCTCGGCGGGGCCGCCTGGCAGGCGCGCAAGGCGCGGGTCAAGAAACGCCTGCGCGACATGGCCGAGCAGCTGATCCGTCTCGCCGCCGAACGCGAGATCCGCGAGACCGAGCCGGTTGCGCCGCCGCCCGGCATCTTCGACGAATTCTGCGCCCGCTTCCCCTATACCGAGACGGACGATCAGCTGAAGGCGATTGAGGACACACTCGACGATCTCAACCGGGGCCGGCCGATGGACCGGCTGGTCTGCGGCGATGTCGGCTTTGGCAAGACGGAGGTCGCGCTTCGCGCGGCACTTGTCGTCGCCATGCAGGGCTATCAGGTCGCCGTCGTGGTGCCGACCACGCTGCTCGCGCGCCAGCACTACAACCAGTTCAAGGAGCGCTTCAAAGGCCTGCCGAT
Source organism: Nisaea sp. (assembly GCF_017640745.1). Classification (GTDB taxonomy): domain Bacteria; phylum Pseudomonadota; class Alphaproteobacteria; order Thalassobaculales; family Thalassobaculaceae; genus Nisaea. The sequence goes on from NZ_JAEPQA010000001.1 coordinate 94,339, forward strand.
CAAGATCCGCCAGCTTTCCCGTATGGTCGCGCCGAAGGACCAGACCGCGGTGAAGGAGGAACTGGCGAGCGGCGATTGCAGCATCGTCATCGGCACCCACGCGGTGCTGGCGAAGAGCATCCGCTTCTCCAATCTTGGTATGCTGATCGTCGACGAGGAACAGCATTTCGGCGTCGCCCAGAAGGAGCGGCTCAAAGACCTCCGCTCAGAGATTCATGTCCTGACGCTGACCGCGACGCCGATCCCGCGCACGCTGCAGATGGCGCTCAGCGGCGTCCGGCAGATGAGCCTGATCACAACGCCGCCGGTCGACCGGCTGGCCGTGCGGACCTTCGTGATGCCCTATGACGGCCTCGTCATCCGCGAGGCGATCATGCGCGAGCATTATCGCGGTGGTCAGACCTTCTATGTCTGCCCGCGTCTCGAGGACCTGCCGCGGGTGCACGACCGGCTGACCCAGCTCGTCCCGGAAGTCCGCGTCGCGACGGCCCACGGGCGGATGAGCCCTGCCGAGCTTGAGAAGGTCATGACCCAGTTCTGCGACGGGCATTACGACATCCTGCTGAGCACCAACATCGTCGAATCCGGCCTCGACATTCCGAACGCCAACACCATCGTCATCCACCGGGCGGACATGTTCGGTCTGGCCCAGCTCTATCAGCTGCGCGGCCGCGTCGGGCGCTCGAAGACGAGGGCCTACGCCTATCTGACCACCCATCCGACCAAGATCCTGACGGCGGACGCCAAGCGCCGGCTGGAGGTGATGCAGACGCTGGACAGCCTCGGCGCCGGCTTCAGCCTTGCCAGCCACGACATGGATATCCGCGGCGCCGGCAACCTGCTCGGCGAGGAACAGTCCGGGCAGGTGAAGGAGGTCGGCATCGAGCTCTATCAGACCCTGCTGCAGGAGGCTGTCCAGGCGGCCAGGGAAGGGGGCTTCGAAGCAGGCGAGCCGGAAGAGCAATGGACGCCGCAGATCTCGCTCGGCACGCCGGTGCTGATCCCGGAGAGCTATGTGCAGGACCTGACCGTGCGCCTCAGTCTCTACCGCCGGATCGCCAATCTGGTGGACGAATCCGAGATCGACAGTTTCGCCGCGGAGCTTGCCGACCGTTTCGGCACACTGCCGGCAGAGGTCGAGAACCTGCTGAAGGTCATCGCGATCAAGCAACTCTGCAAGCTCGCGGGTGTGGAACGGGTCGATGCCGGACCGAAGGGCGCCGTCATCAGCTTCCGCAACAACGATTTCGTCAATCCGCGCGGCCTCGTCGGCTTCATCGCCAAGCAGGCCGGCAGCGTGCAGCTCCGCCCGGACCACAAGCTGGTGTACCGGCGCGCCTGGGAAAAGCAGGATGTCCGCGTGCGCGGCCTGACGAACCTGATGCAGGAGCTGGTGTCGATCGCGACCTAGCGGTCTTCGGGCGCAATGTCCCTGATCCGCGCGACGTGCGCCGCGATATCCTCTCGGCTGTAGGGCGAGTGGACCCGGACGTCGGAGGGCGGGCGGTGATCGCGGCCGAGTTTCTTCTCCGGCCGCCACGAGCGGAGCGGGCGGATCGGCCTTGGCACGAAATTGCCGCCGCAGGTCGGGCAGACATCGAACAGCACGGTCTCGACACAGTCCGCGCAGTAGGTGCACTCGTAGGAACAGATTCTTGCGTCCCTAGAGTCCGCGGGCAGATCGCAGTCACAGAGTTCGCAATTGGGTCTCAACTGGAGCATGGCGATTTCCCGTTAGTGGTTCCGTAATGGCTTGGGCGACACTCTGCGGAAGTAAGACACGGATCGTTGCGAGCCGCTGTCGTCCGATACTTGGAGGATAATCGATGAAGCTCAATGGCCGCGTCTCTTTCAAATTATGCCCGGGCCTGTTCTTCGCAGCATTCATTCTGGTTTGTGGGGCGATCGCCTCAACTCCGGTCCTGGCTCAGAGCAACTTCTTCGGGAAGGCACAGAATCTCCTCAACACCCTTGGCACCGGCGGTGGCAGCACGACGTCGCTCGATAACCAGACGATTTTCGCCGGTCTGAAAGACGCGCTGAAAGTCGGCACGGAGCGCACGGTCTCACGCCTCGGGACGGAAAACGGCTATTTTACCGATAGTGCCGTTCACATACCGCTTCCGGAGAAACTGGCACCCGTCGCCAAGACGCTGAAGAAATTCGGTTTCGGCAACCTTTCGGACGATCTGGAACTGCGCATGAACCGCGCTGCCGAAGAGGCAGCCCCGGAAGCCGGCGCGGTCTTCGCCGACGCGATCTCCTCGATGTCCCTCGAAGATGTGAAGGCGATCTATCACGGTCCGTCAGATGCGGCGACGCGCTGGTTTCAGGAGCGGACGGGCGACAGCCTGGTCAAGCGGATCACCCCGATCGTGGAGAGCGCCATGGCGGAGCACGGCGTCGTCAAGAGCTACGACGCGCTGATCGGGCAGTATAAAACCCTGCCGCTTGTTCCAAACGTAAAGACCGAGCTGACCGGCCATGTCGTGCAGCGCGCGCTAGACGGGCTGTTTCACTACATCGCCGTCGAGGAAAAGGCGATCCGGGAAAATCCTGCCGCGCGGAGCACCGAGTTGCTGAAGAAAGTCTTCGGCAGCTAGGCCTGGTTCGCGACCGGCGATTTCTGCGAGGCGTCGAGATCGAAGAGCGGAAAGAAGGCTTCCGGCTCCTGGGCGCCCGAGACCGCGTATTGCCGGTTGAAGATGAAGCAGGGAACGCCATTGATGCCGTTTTCGTAGGCGAAGCGGGTCTCCGCCATCACCTCGGTCGCGCCGCCCTTGCCTTCGAGCCAGGTGCGGGTCTCTTCCGCGTCCATGCCGGATGCCTCGGCGAGGGTGACCAGGTTATCGAGATCGCCGATATCGACGCCCTCGATGAAATAGGCGTTGAACAGATTTTCCACCAGGGCGTCCGATGTGCCCATGGCGGTCGCAAGATTGATCGTGCGATGTGCGAGCACCGTATTGGGCGTCCGCTGGATCAGGTCGAAACGGAAGTCGATTCCCTCACCATCGCCCATGCGCCGGATATTGTCGTAGATCTGGCTGGCGCGCTCGGGGCCGCCGAACTTGTTCTCCAGGTAGGCCTGTCGCGACATGCCTTCTACCGGCATGTCCGGATTGAGCTGGAAGGCGCGCCACTGGATCGTGAGGTCCGGCACAGGCCGCAGCTTCAATGCCCGCTCCAGGCGGCGCTTGCCGATGAAACACCAGGGGCAGATTACGTCCGAGAAAATGTCGATCTGAGTCATTCAGGTCCGGCTCCCTGGGCCGTTATTGTGTAGGCTCGCGGTACGGGCGCGGCAGCTTTCTGGCGCGCTTGACGCTTTCTTAAAACGAAGAAACGATGTCCCGCAATCAACACAGGGAAACATCTGGGGACGGAGATGTCGATATTTGAAACGGGCCTGGAGAGAAATGCGGCCAACTACGCGCCGCTCACTCCATCCGATTTCTTGGAGCGGGCCGGTTCAACCTTTCCGGACAAGGTCGCCATTATTCACGGTGAGTTGAGCCGTACATACGGCGATTTTCTGAGCCGCAGCCGTCGTTTAGCTGACGCCCTCCGGAACCGTGGCATCGGTCCGGGAGACGCCGTCTCTATCCTCGCCCCAAATACACCGGCGATGCTGGAAGCGCATTACGGAATTCCCATGGCGGGAGCAGTTCTGAATGCGATCAATACGCGACTCGACGCGGCGACCATCGCATTCATCATCGATCATGCCGAGTCCAAACTGATACTCGTCGATCGGGAACTGGCCCCCCTGATGGAGCAGGCCCTGGAGCAGGCCTCCAACCGGCCGCCGGTGATCTGGATCGACGATCCGCTCGCCGAGGGAGGTAAGCCGCTCGGCGAAAAGGAATACGAGGACTTCCTGGCCGAGGGCGAGCCGTCGCCGGACTGGCCGCGGCCGCCCGACGAATGGCAGTCGATGTCCCTGAACTACACCTCGGGCACCACGGGCAATCCCAAGGGCGTCGTCTATCACCATCGCGGCGCCTACGTGAACGCGATGGGCAACGCCATCGCGTTCGGACTGACCTCGTCCTGCCGCTATCTCTGGACCCTGCCGATGTTTCATTGCAACGGCTGGACCTATACGTGGGGCGTGACGGCCGTCGGCGGGACCCATGTCTGTCTGCGCAAGGTCGATCCGGCGCAGATCTTCGATCTGATCGCGCGCCATGGCGTTACCCACATGTGCGGTGCGCCGATTGTCCTCACCATGCTGATTCACGCCCCGGCGGATCAGAAAACCGCGTTCCCGCAGACGGTGAACATCGCGACCGGCGGGGCGGCGCCGCCGAGCGCCGTGATTTCCGCCATGGGCAAGATGGGCTTCGCGGTCACCCATCTCTACGGCCTGACCGAGACCTACGGCCCTTCGACGATCTGCGCCTGGCCGCCGGAATGGGACGAACTCGATCTCGAGGCAAAGGCCGAGCGGATGGCCCGGCAGGGCGTCTGGTATCCGACGCTGGAAGGCATGAAAGTCGCCGATCCGGAGACCGGCGCGGAGGTTCCGCGCGACGGCAAGACGATCGGCGAGCTTTGCCTGCGCGGCAACACCATCATGAAAGGGTACCTCAAGAACCCGAAGGCGACCGCGGAGGCGCTCGGCGACGGCTGGTTCCGTACCGGCGACCTCGCGGTGCTGCATCCGGACGGCTATGCCGAGGTGAAGGACCGTTCCAAGGACATCATCATTTCCGGCGGCGAGAACATCTCCTCGCTGGAGATCGAGGAGGTGCTCTACAAACATCCGAAGATCATGGAGGCGGCCGTGGTCGCGAAACCGGACGATAAATGGGGCGAGACGCCCTGCGCCTTCGTCACACCGGCGCCTGGCGCCGGCGAGATCGGCATCGAGGAGGTGACCGCCTGGTGCCGGCAGCACATGGCCTCCTTCAAGACGCCGCGCACCGTCGTCTTCGGCGAGTTGCCCAAGACCTCGACCGGCAAGATCCAGAAGTTCGTCCTGAGGGAACGCGCGAAGGAGCTTTGAGGCGCCGGGTCAGATCCGGTAGCGCTCCAGCGCCGCCGGATCCGGCTCGAAACCGATCCCCGGACGGTCCGGAACCTGCACCATGCCTTTCTCCGGGAGCGGGATCGACGGATCCAGATATCCGTCCGGCGCGACATAGAGGTGCTCGAACTGCTCGCAGATGTCGCGGGCGGCCATGAGCTGGAGCGTGGCCCAGTAGCCCGGTCCGAAATAGGGCGCATGCGGCATGATTTTCGCGCCGTGCCGTTCCGCGAGGTCGCAGACCTTGAGGAATTCTGTAACTCCGCCGACCTTCGTCACGCTCGGCTGCAGATAGTGGATCGCAGGTGCCGTACGGGCAAATTCGACCGCGGTGCAGGCATTCTCCCCGCTTGCGATCGGCACGCCATATTCGGTTTGCAGGGCGCCAAGCACCTCGGCATCGTCCGGCGGAAAGACCGGTTCCTCGACCCAGTAGAGATCGAGGCGTTTCATCTCCGGCATGATCTTCCGCGCGATATCCAGTGACCAGTTGCAGTTCACGTCGGTGGAGATTCTGGTTGCCGCGCCGGCACCTTCGCGTCCGGCCTCGATGGCCTCCAGGGTAATCTCGTGCAGCTTGACGGTGCGATACCCTTCCTGCACGACCTTCGCGCCGAAAGAGCGTACCAGATCCGGCTCGCCGTACCGCACAAGGCTTGCGTAGGCGGGCAGGGAGGCCTTTGGCCGATCGCTCAGAAGCTTCGCAAGGGATACGCCTTCGGCCTTCGCTTTAAGATCCCAGAGGGCGATATCGACTGCGGAAATGGCAAAAATGGTGATCCCGTAGCGTCCATGCAGATGCAGGCGCCGCTGGAGTTCGATGTTGAGTGCCGAAATGTCGCCGACCTCACGCCCGATGAGCAGCGGGGCGACCATGTCCTCGATAGCGGCGCCCGTCGCCCGCCGGCAGGAATAGGCGAAGCCGTCCCCCCAGCCGACAAGGCCGTCCTCGGTCTCGATCCGTACCAGCGCAATGTCGAGCTTGGTCCATTTCGTCGGCATCAGCCCGACGCCGGGGCTGCCGTCCTCGAAGGGGATCTGCAAAGGGATGACGTCGACGGATTTGATCTTCATGCGAATGCTTCCTCCGGGCACGTTCCGGCGTGCCCTCGTTTGTTACTTATGTCCGGTCGAGATTGAGACGGTAGACCTTGACCGCGCCGCTGCGTCCGCGCAGTTCAAACTCCCCGACATCCTCGAGATCGGGAGGGTTTCCGGCCGCGACGGCTGTTTCCTCGGACACGAGGACGCAGAGATCCGTACCGGGCGCGACCTGCTTGCCGAGTTGTTCCAACCGGTTCGCCACATTCACCGTATCGCCGATCATGGTGTAGTTGATGCGTCCCGGCGCGCCGATATTACCGACGACCGCCCGTCCGGTCGCGATACCGAGACGGATGTGAAGCACTCTCTGTCCCGTCCGCTCCCGCCGCTCATTGTCCGCGCGCAGCAGTTCCGCGATACGCCGGACCGACCGGAGACAGGCCGCTGCATGGTCCGCGCGTTCCGCAGGTGCGCCCCAGAACGCCATCACGCTGTCTCCGACATATTTGTCGATATTGCCGCCTTCGGCTTCGATGGCTTCGTTCATCAGGGTGAAGTGGTCGTTCGGCAGCGCGACGATCTCTTCTGGCGGTGCGCTCTGCGACAGGGTGGTGAAGCCGACGATATCGGAGAACAGAACGGTGACCTCCCGATCGACGGAGGAAATGCCGGTCGGCTCGGACCTGTCCAGAATGGCGCGGACCAGGGAACGGGGAACATAGATGCCGAACTGAGAAAGACCTTTCACCATGCGGTTGAAAGCGGTTGCCGCGTCGTTGAATTCCCGCACCGAATTGCCGCCGATAGGCGCAACACCGTCGAGTTCGAACTTGGCAACCGCATTCGACGCCGTCGCCAGTTCGCTGACCGGCAGCCGGATCCGTTCGGCCAATTGCCAGAGACGCAGCATGGCGAGCGCCATCACCGCCAGACCGGCAAGCGCTCCGTAAGCCAGATAGCGGATCAAATCCGTGTAACTAGAGGAATCCTCGTCGACATAGATCCCGACGGTAAAGACACCCTCCCGGCTCACCGGTATATCGAGCGTCAGAGAGAAATACCGCGTCTCGCCGACCTTCGCCCTCCGAACCTTGATGCCGTCGCCGTCCTCGAGGTCGTCCACCTTGTGCCTGGCCGGATCGAGAAAAGCGGCAAGCACCGGGTCGCCTATTTCCGATCCGTGCAGCAGCGGCTTTTCGGCCGTCATGCGTTTCGCAATATCGGGATCGGTGAGGGAGGGATGCGCGATCACTTTGCCGTCTTCGTTCACGACAAAGACCAGACCGCCGACCAGATCGACCTGACTGGCGAATTCGGAAAGGTCGTAGAGCGATATCGCGCTGGCGGCGAACCCGAGATAGTTGCCGGTATCGTCGAAGATCGGATTTCGCGCCGTCACGAGAGTCCGCCCGACCAGCCGGGAGAAGATCGGTTCGGCGATAAAGGGCTCAGCCGCCAGGCGGGCTTCTTTGACCGCCCGATCAGCCTCCGAGCCCGGTGCATAGGTGTGCAATCGGGCTGTGCCGTCCGCCTGCACCGTCTCATATCTTCCGTCGGTCCAGAAGAACGCCATTCCACGGATCTGCGGATCGAGCTGCATGGCCGTCCGGGCCATTTCTATATTTGCGGGACTCACCTGAGGGCCGTCGAGAAGGATTTTTCGTCCCACGATCTCGGCCGTTCTGATTGCCGGTTCCATATGCGTGGAGAGAAACCGCGCCGTCGTGTGGATCACGTTGCCCGCGTTCTCGCGCAGCACGGCGAACGCGCCCAAGGTGCCGAAATACATCGTGACCGCCATGAGTGCGACAAGGGCGACGAGAAAGAGACCGCCGATATCCCGCAACAGGAGCGTGCGGATGGTGATGCGGTTCTCCGGGCTGAGACTGTCCGTGTCGATCTTCATGCCAATCCGAAATGCGCGCGGTAACCGGTCGCGTCACCCAGGCTTTCCGCCTCGTAGATCCCGCGGGCAATCGCCCGTGCGAGACAGTTGGCCGCAAAGCCCCCCAGTCTTGCAAGGTCCATGGCCGGTTGAGCCAGCTCCCTCAGACCGGTCGAAACCCCGAACACCGTGTCTCCGTCGAATGGCGTGTGGGCGGGACGGATCGCGTGCGTCAGGCCTTGCTGGGCCATCAGTGCGAATTGCCGACATTCCGCCTTCGATAGCCGCGCATCGGTCGCCACGATGGCAATCGTGGTGTTCTCCCCCGCACGGGCGAGTTTCGGCAGACGAATGCCGCTTGCCCGGTCTTCCGGCCGCGGGCTCTTGCCGCCGAACTCATTATAGATTTCCACATCCCAGGCAAAGAAGGCGCCAGAGAAAGGGTATGTCGCGGCCCCGACCGCGTTCACCGCCACCAGCGCGCCAACCGTCGTGCCGTCTTCGAGCCTGATCGAGGCGCTGCCGAGCCCGCCCTTGAAGCCGCTCGCCTGCGCGCCGTATCCGGCACCGGCATTCCCAAGCGCGAACTCTGGCTTGGCGTCCTCCGCGGCTGCACGTCCGAGCGCAGGGTAGGGGCTGTGCTCTCCCCAGTCCTTGTCGCCGCCATTATTCAGGTCGAAGAGAATCGCTTGCGGCACGATGGGGACAACGGACGGTCCGGCCTTGTAGCCGATTCCTCTGGCACGGAGATGGCCCATCACCCCGCCGGCCGCGTCGAGCCCGAAGGCGGAACCGCCGCTGAGAACCAGCGCGTTGATCTCGGAAACGGTCGCTTCCGGACGCAGCAGATCGAACTCGCGGCTGCCGGTCCCGCCGCCGCGCGCGTCGACCGAAGCCACCATCTCGCCGCTTTCCGGAACAAGGACGGTGACGCCGCTGCGGATCCGCTTGTCATGGGCGTTTCCGACCAGCAATCCCGGCACGTCGGTGATCAGGTTTCGTTTCCCCGGCCGCGACTGCATCTTCTCTCCCCAATCGAGGCATACCCGCCCCCAAGGATCGTCTATTGGACTGATCGCGCAAAATCTTTATATACACGGCGTTCTCCAACAAGGACGGTTTGATGAGTTCCCTGGACCAAGCGGTCGAGCGCCGGCGCACCTTCGCGATCATCGCGCACCCCGATGCCGGTAAGACCACGCTTACGGAAAAACTGCTGCTGTTCGGCGGCGCCATCCAGATGGCGGGCGCGGTCAAGGCGCGTGGACAGCAACGGCGTGCGCATTCCGACTGGATGAAGGTCGAGCGCGAGCGCGGCATCTCGGTCGCCTCGTCGGTCATGACCTTCGACTACGGGAACAACACCTTCAACCTGCTGGATACGCCGGGCCACGAGGATTTCTCCGAAGACACCTACCGGACCCTGACGGCCGTCGACAGCGCCATCATGGTGATCGACGGCGCGAAGGGTATCGAGGAACAGACCCTGAAGCTGTTCGAGGTCTGCCGCCTGCGCGACGTGCCGATCATCACCTTCGTCAACAAGATGGACCGCGAGGCAAGGGACAGTTTCGAGCTGCTTGACGAGATCGAGCAGAGCCTCGCGCTCGACGTCACTCCGGCGAGCTGGCCGATCGGCATGGGGAAAAGCTTTCGCGGCTGTTACGACCTGCTGAACGACAAGCTCATCCTGATGGACCGCGGCAGCCACGATGCGCCGGACGAAGGCCAGACCTGCAAGGGCCTCGACGATCCGAAGCTCGACCAGCTCCTGCCGGCCTCCGCCGTAAGCCAACTGCGCGAGGAAGTCGAGATGGCGCGCGGACTCTGCCCGGAATTCGATCCGGAAGCCTTCCTCGGCGGCCACATGACCCCGGTCTATTTCGGCAGCGCGGTCAATAATTTCGGCGTCCGCGAGCTGCTCGACGGTGTGGCGCGCTATGCGCCGTCGCCGCGCCCGCACCCGACCAAGACCCGCAAGGTGAAGCCGGACGAGAAGAAGGTCGCCGCCTTCGTCTTCAAGATCCAGGCGAACATGGACCCGAAACACCGGGACCGCATCGCTTTCGCCCGGATCTGCTCCGGTCATTTCAAGCGCGGCGCCAAGCTGAAGCATGTCCGCAGCGGCAAGATTATGAACATCCACAATCCGGTGATGTTCCTGGCCCAGGACCGAGAGATCGCCGACGAAGCCTGGCCGGGTGACATTATCGGCATTCCGAACCACGGCAACCTCCGGATCGGCGACGCGCTCACCGAGGGCGAGGATTTGCAGTTCAACGGCATCCCGAGCTTCGCGCCGGAACTGCTGCAGCGGGTCCGGCCGACCGATCCGCTCCGCGCCAAGCACCTTGAGAAGGCGATCGTCCAGCTTGCGGAGGAGGGCGCGGCGAAGGCCTTCAAGACCCGGATCGGCGGCAGCTGGATCGTCGGCGTCGTCGGGGCCCTGCAATTCGACGTGCTGGCGGACCGTATCCGGACGGAATACGACGTTCCGGTGACGTTCGAGCCGGCCGCCCTTCATACGGCACGCTGGCTCGAGGCTGACGATCCGGCGGAGCTGAAGAAGTTCATGGACGCCAATCAGGGCGATCTCGCCGACGACCATGACGACATGCCGGTCTTCATGGCCCGCAACGGCTGGCACCTTCAGCACACCGCCGAGAACTGGCCGAAGGTGAAGTTCCTCAAGGTGAAGGAGCAGATGGCCTGATCGGGGCATCTTCACCGCAGGCCCGCGAAGCCGACCGGACCAATTTGTCGCGTGTCACAAGTGGGTCCCGACGTCCGCCGGTGTGACGGGTTTGGAATGCAGACGAATCAGTCGGGGTACCGGCTACATTCCATAGGATACGCCGCGCCAGTTTCGTCATCCCGACAGACGCCGGGTTCCACTGCGTATCATCGGGCCTGGTGCTGTTTTGCCGGCTCGATCCGCATCTGGTAGCAGTTGTTCTTCGCTGAGCGGGCATGGACGTAGCGCACATCCGGGTGCGCCATGATGGCATCTGCCGTTGCTGCAAGTTCGTTCGCATCGACCACCGTGCCGGTGCCGTAGACGATACGGTCGTCGGCGCCGTAGCCGCGCAGCATGATGCGGTCCCACTCCCTGAACATGTCCGGTATCTGCGTTTCGTCGGCATAGCGCGGGCAATCGCCCGCATGAAGGAAGATCGGGCCGATCTCCGCATAGGGCTGGGCCATGGGGAAGGGACGGTGGGCGAGGATCAGATATTCCTCTCCGGCCGCGATGTTCTCGAGGCAATGGCGGCAAGGCATGGCGCCGCCTTCGGAGATCTTCGGCTCCGGCACTTGCCCGTTGGCGTCTTTGCCGCCCGCCCGGTAATGGCGCGCGTCCTCGGTATCGAGGGCGATGAAACGTTTGTCGGTCATGGATCTGTTCCGGTTCCAGGTTGAGAATGGAACGGATGATCCGGGCAAGACGCACGCGGCGATATCCGCCGCTTGCGCGTCAACCTATTTCGAGCGCCAGGCGCTCCAGAGATCCTGCAGCTGGAAGCCCCAGTAGGCGATCTGCGCGATCACCGGGCCGAGCTGTCCGCCGGCGAAATCAAGTCCGAAGGGCGCGAAGAGCTTGTAGGTTTCGTCGCCGTCCGCAATCGCCTTCGCCACGACCTCGCCGCCGGCGGTGGTCGCGCACATGCCGTGTCCGCCATAACCCTGGTTGAACCAGACACCGTCAGACAGCCTGCCGATCTGCGGCATCTTATGTACCGAATAGCCCATGGTTCCGGGCCAGGCGACTTCCGCCCTGATCCCCTCGAGCTGGGGATAGATGCGCAGGATGTCGCCGATCATCTTCTTGTCGAGATCGCGCGGCGAAAGATTGGAGCTGACCCGTCCACCCCAGAGCAGGCGCGTATCCGGCAGCGCCCGGTAATAGTCGTTCGCGATCCTGCTGTCGGAGGTGCCGTAGGGCGCCCGGATCGCATCCTGCAGGCGATCCCCGAGCGGTTCGGTCAGAACCACATAGGTGCCGACTGGCAGAGTCGCGCGCGACAGCTTCGGATGCAGATAGCCGATATAGCCCGAACAGCAGATCACGACCTGATTTGCGGAAACACTGCCTCGCGCCGTATCGATCCGTTTGCGGTCGTGCGTCAGGTCCATATGGGTGACGACCGAGTTCTCATAAATCCGCGCGCCGTTGGACATCGCGGCGTCGGCGATGCCGTTGGTGAAATTCAGCGAGTGGAACTGGAAGGCCGTCGGGTTCAGCACGCCTTCATAATAACGCGCCGTTCTGTAGAGCTCGCGCATCTGCTCGCGGCTTTGAAACTCGAGGCCAAGGCCGAACCGCTCGTTCATCATGTCCGCATTCGCCTTGAGTCCGTCGGGATTGGCGAACCAGGAGGCCTTCATGATCCCGGAACGCATGGGCCCGGCATCGATGGCGTAGCGCTCGATCCGATTCTTGATGAGATCCATCGCGTCGAGGGTGAGACGGAAGAGGGCATCCGCATCCGCCCGCCCAACCCTGGCCTCGATATCGCCGAGACCGAGACTGTATCCGCCGCTGACAAAGCCGCCATTGCGCCCGGAGGCGCCCCAGCCGACCCGGTTCGCTTCTAGAAGCACGACATCGCGCCCACGCTCCGCCAGTCCGAGCGCCGTGGCGAGGCCCGCCATTCCGCCGCCGACAACGCAGATATCGCAATCCGTATCCGTGTCCAGAACCGGGCGCGCCGCGGGCGCCTTGACGCTGCGGCTATAGTAGCTGTCGATATAGCGCGCGCCGTTTTCCGTCGCTGTGTTCATTATCGATTCCATTCTGCTGCGATATCCGGTGTCGGTTTATAGCCGGTTCGGTGAGGGACCGGTCAAACTGTGCGGAGTCTCACAGTGCTGTCGCGGACAAGCGCGTAGATCCGGTTCTAGAGGTCCGGTCAGACGCTCGTAATTAAGATTTTCTCCACGAATTTCATCTAAATTTTTATTTAGAAAACAGGGGATTAGCCTATGGAAATAGATACATACCATGCACTGACAATCGTTCGTAATGTCGATCGCTCTTTAAACTTTACAATTCGAAACCATTTTGATGGAATGGTATTAGTTCGTAAGCAACGGAACATCCGACGCGGAGGCCTCCTATGACCGTCCAGACACTTCGACGCTCTGCTCTCAAGATCGATACGGCCGATATTGCCGTCGGTGGAAGCGCGGAAGACGTGCGGGCGAGCTACATGGAGCTGACGGCCATGCTCGACCGGCTGCACCGGCGCTATCTCGACGTCGTGCGCGTCGAGCTGGAAAGCATGGGCATCAACAACATCAATCCGTCTCAGGCTCTCATGCTGGTCGGGATCGGCGACGAGGACATTCCGGTCCGCGACCTGATCCACCGCAAGGGATATCAGGCCTCCACGGTCTCCTATAACGTCAAGAAGCTGTCCGAGTACGGCTATCTCGAGCAGGAGCGGGCCGCGCATGACCGCCGGTCGGTGCGCCTTCGGCTCTCCCCGAAAGGCCGGGACGTGGTTGCCCGTCTCAGGGATCTCGAACAGCGTCACATGGAATTCACCAACGGCCGCGCCGATCTCGCGAAAGAGATGGAAGCCGCGACCGCGACCCTGCGTCAGCTCGATCAAATCTGGGCCGAATACATAACTTTCGGCTAAGCCCCACCCCCGAGGCTCCCTAAGCGCGCCGCTTCTGCGGCGCGTTTTTTATGCGCATGCGGCGTCGAGCGCCGCGCGTGCCAACAATCGTGTCGAATCCAGAACCGGGAGCGCGCTGTTGGCGTCGTTGATGATCAGCGGAATTTCGGTGCATCCAAGGACTACCGCATCGCATCCTGCATCCTTGAAGCGCGCGATGACCTTCCGGAAATAGGAGATCGAGTCCGGACGGATAATCCCGGGCACCAACTCGTCCATTATGATCCGGGCGGTTTCGGCGATCTCATCGGGCGAGGGGCGCAACCAGGCAATCTCCGAGGCCTCCAGCTTCTCCGGATAAACCTCGCTTTCGACCAGCCAGCGCGTGCCCATAATGCCGAGCTTTTTATAGCCGTTCCCGACCGCCGCGGCTGTTACCGCGTCCGCGATATGCAGCCATGGAAGCGGGGATCGCTCCGCAAGGAGCGGGAAAGCCTGATGAATCGTATTGTCGGGGCAGATCAGGAAATCGGCTCCGGCGCGCTCCAGCCGACGGGCCGAATCCAGCATGACATCGGCCACGCCCGCCATGTCGCCGGCTTCCAGACAGGCAACGTAGCGCGAGAGCGAGGGCGTATGCATGGAGATATCCGGATGGACATGCGCGCCGAGTCGCTCCGCCCCCTCCGAGCAGATCGTCCGGTAGCACAAAGCCGCGCCTTCGGCCGAACACCCGACGATACCGATATGTTTCATCTGACCCTGTGCCGCCGGCTAGAGCTCGCCGGTCATCACATATCGCAGGATCGCCGCGACCTGAGCCGGCGTTTCGGCCACGGCAAGAGCCGCACCATCGACCTCTTTCAGCGGATGGGTCAGTGATGGATCGTGCTGCACGATCAAGGGCTTGCCGAGTGCCGCCGCATAACCTGCATCGAACGCCGCGTTCCATTGCTTGTATTTGTCGCCAAACCGCACCACGACCACGTCGGCGCGTTCGATCAGGGTGCGTGTCCGGATCGCGTTGATCTTGGCGCCCTTGTGATCGGCCCAGAAATTGTTCTCCTCGGCGCCAAGGATCGTCACGCCGCAATCGTCGCTGTTCTCGTGCACCGTCACGGGCGCGGTGAATGCGATATCGAGAGAAGCATTCCTCGCCGCGTCCTCGATCTCCTTGCGCCAATCCGTATGGATCTCACCCGACAGGTAGACCTCTAGTTCCGCCATCGTCTCCTCCTCCTTAATGACAGGCCATTGATAGCTGATTCGGATCGTCAGTGCAGTGCCTCGGGGAAAGATTAGAGTGGGCCGGAGGACCGTGTTTACGAATCATTATCTCAAAAGTGAGATAAATCGGCTTCTTCACCATGGCGGAGATACCCATGCGGTCCGTGAAATTCGGCTTGTCGATCCTTGTCAGTCTCTTCTCGCTCGGCGGATGCGGTGAGCCGGATCCGGTCCGGATCGGCTTCATCGGAGGCCTGGAAGGGCGGGCGTCGGACATCGGGATCGCGTCGCGAAACGCGGTTCAGCTAGGTGTGGACGAGGTGAATACCGCCGGCGGGATCAACGGTCGAAAGGTCGAGCTCTACGTGCGGGACGATGGTGGGACCGCCGAGGGCGGTGCCGAAGCGGCGCGGGCTCTGGTCGGCGAAAAGGTCGACGCCATTATCGGCCCCAATCTCAGCGTGGTCGCCAGCGGAATGGTTCCGGTCATCAACGAGGCCGGGATCGTCTCGATCTCACCGACGGTCTCCTCCTTGGCCTTCGTCGGGAAGGACGACTATTTCTACAGAATCGGATCCACGACGAGACAATATGCGACCGCTTATGCTGACTTCTGCGAGAAGGCCGGCATCAAGCGGATGGCGATGACCCTCGACAAACGCAATGCCGTTTTTTCCGAAAGCTGGCTTGCGGAGTTCCGTGCCGCGCACGAAGCTCGGGGAGGAGAGGTCATTGCCGCCGTTTCGTTCGATGCCACTGTGAGCGGCGACTTCGCCAGGGTTACGCGCGAGATTCTCGAAACCCGGCCGGACGCTCTGCTTTTCATCGCAAACGGCGTCGACTCTGCCCAGTTTGCTCAGCAGGTTCGTAAACTGGATCCAGACATCCCTTTTTTCGCGGCGGAATGGGCCGCGTCCGAGAGCCTGTTCGAGCTCGGCGGACGGGCAATCGAAGGTCTGATCCTGCTGCAGACATACGATCGCTATGACGATCGAGCGCGATATGTGTCTTTTCGGGATGCCTATCGGGATCGATTTCAGGAAGATCCGGGTTTCTCCAGTGTGGCTGCCTATGACGGGCTGACGGCTCTTTTAGCGGCCTTGCGGTCCGGCAACGAGAACCTGAAAGAAGCGATGGATTCAGTTGGGTCGGTGGAAGGCTTGCAGCAGATCGTTGAGTTTGACGCCTTCGGCGACAGTGAGAGGCGCCGCGTATTCGTCGAAGCCAGAGACGGCAAGTTCATCCGCAAATGATCTTCGGCACGGCCTTTTCCCTCAGGTTTGCGCTGACAGGACTCTTCCTGCTGACCCCGCTGGTGGCGCTGATCATCGTCGGTTCGGTCACACTTGCGGTGCGCCTGCCCCAGATCTCCAAAGAAAACAATGCGATCGCGCGTGCCTCGGCAGCGGAGATGGCGGCCCGCCTGGAAGAATATCTGACCTCGCTCGAGGACCGGTTGCAGGTGGTGGCTTCCGGGATCGACTCGCTTTCCGGCATTAACAGCCACGCCATGCTGGAGGCCGCGCGGGGGCACAGTTTCGACGCGATCTATCTCCTCGACACTGGCGGGATTGTACGCGACGCAAGCGTCAGAAACTTCGATCTCGAATTCACGGTCGAACTTATCGGCACGGATCTCTCGGGCAACAAGCTGTTTCAGGAGACTTCGGCAACTGGGGAAAAGGCATGGAGCGATACGCAGCTCTCTGCGATCACCGGCATCGTCATGGTCGGTCTGGCCGTCCCGGTTCCGAGTACCGGCCAGGTGATCATCGGCGAGGTTTCGCTCGAACAGATCGTTTCCATCAGCCGCTTCAGCAGAAGCAACGAGCAATTGGACCTTTGGATCGTCGACCGACGCGGCGAGATCGTTGCGGATACCAATCCGACCCGCTCCGGCAGGCGCAATCTTCTGAACGTTCCGATTGTCCGCGCCGGGCTTAACGGTACTCCGATCCCGGATGAGATCTCATTCGACGGTTATGACTATTTCGCCTGGGCAGAGTTCTCCGAATCACTCGGTTGGCTATTCGTCAGTCGAATTCCGCGCGGGATGGATAATGCGACGACGCGGGAAACTGTCTGGATCGTCGCGATCGGCTTCATCGCGACATCGTTGCTCGGCGTGTTGCTCGCACCGCTCTGGGCACAGGCGATGATACGCACGATCAGCTCCGTCATCGATCAGGCGCGGATGATCGCGTCGGGGAAAACCCCCGAAGCGTGGCCGACCGGGCCAATCAAGGAGTTCAATCAGTTATCGGACGATCTGGAAGCGATGGCCAACGCATTGGTCAGTCGCGAGAAGGCGCTCAAGGAAATCAACGAAGAGCTTGAGAACCGGGTACGGAACAGAACGCGAGACCTCGCAGCTTCGAATGCCGAACTGTCTCAGGCACTGGACCATCTCCGCAAGACACAGGGAGAACTTGTCGAGTCGGAGAGGCTTGCCGCCCTCGGTCGCCTCGTCGCCGGCGTGGCGCATGAACTGAACACACCGCTCGGGAACAGCAAGCTCAGTCTGTCGGCGCAGATCCACGAGATCGAAAACTTCTCTCGCCTTATGAACTCGGGACTGAAGAAGTCCGATCTGACTGGTTTCGTGGATAGAATGCGCCAAGGAACATCCGTCGCCGAGATGAATGTCGAGCGTGCCTGCAATCTCGTGAGCAGTTTCAAGCAGGTCGCTGTCGATCGCACGGCCTCCTACAGACGGGTCTTCAGGCTCAACGACCTGATCAGCGGAACCGTGCTCACGCTGCAGCCTTCGATCAGCAAGTCGATCAACGTCGTTGTCGAGGAGATCCCGGCAAAGATCGAACTCGACAGCTATCCGGGAGAATTCGGGCAGGTCATAACGAACCTCGTCGACAATGCGGTAAAGCATGCTTTCCCCGACGGAGCAGGAACCGTGCGCCTGACCGTATACGAGCCGGATTCGAAATCGATATCCGTGACTATCGAGGACGACGGGATCGGCATGACGGAAGACATCGCCGATCAGATCTTCAACCCGTTCTTCACCACAAAATTCGGCCAGGGCGGAACGGGTCTCGGTTTGCACATCTCCTACAACGCCGTGGCCAATGTCCTTGGTGGCACCTTGTCGGTGACCAGCGCACCGGGAACCGGTAGCGCTTTTAAGATCACGGTGCCGCTCGTCGCGCCGCAACCGGATACCGAGTCCGAGACTGTCAGGGAAACGTCCTAGCGCGTTTCCCGTCCCCGGCGGCACATGCACTGCCCTTCGTCGGGTTCCATTGACATTCCAAAGCCAAAAAGCTGAAATCCAATTGTCACACGCGATGGCATCGCTGGCCCGGACCCTCGTCCGGGCTCCCCGCAGAAAGGGGCGATGCGCAGAAGAATGCCACGGGTGCGGCGGGAGGATTTGGCAAAAAGAAACTGAGCTCAATGTGACCGGAGGGGTCCGGATCACAGGCCGTTTCGCTTTTCGGGGGACTGACATGACTTTCATTTCGCGCCGCCAGGCTCTGACCACGCTGGCCGCTCTCAGCGCCATTTCCATGCTGCCGGTGACGGCGAACGCCGCCGACAAGATCAAGGTCGCGGGCATCTACACCCAGCCGATCCAGCAGAAGTGGGACGCCCGCCTGCACCAGGGGCTCGAAGCCGCAAAGGCCGCGGGCAAGATCGAGTATTCCTATTCGGAGAAGGTCTCCAACACCGATTATATCCGCGTGCTGCGCGAATATGCCGAAAGCGGTGTCCAGCTGATCGTCGGCGAGGCCTTCGGCATCAGCCGCGAGGCGCGCAAGGTGGCGGACGAGTATCCGAATGTCGCCTTCCTGATGGGCGATCCCTTCAAGCCCCACGGCAGCAACTTCTCGGTCTTCGACAACTACATTCACGAGCCCTGCTACCTGATGGGCATCATCGCCGGGCATATGACCAAGTCCAAGAAGATCGGCATGGTCGGCGGTTATCCGATCGGCGAGGTGAACCGGCTGTTCCACGCCTTCATGAACGGCGCCCGTTCGGTTAACCCGGACATTCAGTTCAAGGTCACCTTCATCGGCTCCTGGTACGACCCGCCGAAAGCCAAGGAAGCCGCCTTCGCGCAGATCGAGGCCGGCGTCGACGTGCTCTATGCCGAGCGTGCGGGCGTGGTCGACGCGGCGCGCGAAAAGGGCATCATCGCCTTCGGGAACGTGAACGACATGAACAAGGAGGAGAACGGCACCAATGTCGTCGTGACCTCCGCGCTCTGGCACATGGAAGAAGCCATTGCTCATGCCATCGACCTTGTGAAGGCCGGCAATTTCAAGGCCGAGGATTACAAGGAATGGACGATGATGCAGAAGGGCGGCGCCAGCCTCGCGCCTTATTATGAGTTCGAGGACAAGATCCCGGCTGAAGCGAAGGCCAAGGTCGAAGAGCTGAAGGCGAAGATCCTCTCCGGCGAGTTCGTGGTCGAGATCAACGACGAAGAGCCGAAATCGACCTTCTGATCCCGCGCTGGGTTACCCCTGTGACTGTAAAAACCGGTGACGTGACGCCCCTGCTGAGCTTCAGGGGCGTCACCAAGCGTTTCGGCCCGCTGACGGCGAACGACGCGATCTCGCTCGACCTGAAGGCAGGCGAGGTCCTGGCGTTGCTTGGCGAAAACGGTGCCGGCAAGACCACGCTGATGAATATCCTCTTCGGCCATTACATGGCGGATGAGGGGGCGATCCTGATCGACGGCAATCCGCTGCCGCGGGGCTCGACCGACGCCGCGATCCATGCCGGGATCGGTATGGTGCATCAGCATTTCACTCTCGCCGAAAACCTTACCGTGCTGGAAAACATCACGCTCGGGACCGAACCGCTCTTCTCCTGGCGCCGGAACATCCGCGCGGCACGCGAGAAGATCTCCTCCATGGCCGTCGAATTCGGTCTCGATGCGGATCCGGACAAACTCGTGGGCGAGCTCTCCGTCGGCGAGCGCCAGCGGGTCGAGATCCTGAAGGCGCTCTACCGCGATGCCCGCATCCTGATCCTCGACGAGCCGACCGCGGTGCTCACACCGCAGGAATCCGACAGTCTCTTCCAGACCCTGAAGAAACTGACCGCGCGCGGCCTTGCGGTGATCTTCATATCTCACAAGCTGAACGAGATCCTCAGCCATACCGACCGGGTTGTGGTACTCCGCCGCGGCAAGGTCGCGGGGACGGTGAAAACATCTGATGCCGACCGTGCCGGTCTGGCTCGGATGATGGTGGGCGAGGAGGTCAAGCGCCCGACCGCTGAGGCGATGGAGCCGGGCGCGCCGGTCGTGCGGCTCGCCGCGGTGTCCTGCAAGGCCGGATCGGAAGCCCAGAGCCTGAAATCGGTCAGCCTGGAGATACGCGCCCACGAGATCGTCGGGCTTGCCGGGGTTGCAGGCAACGGACAGCGCACGCTCGCGAGCCTGCTGTCCGGCCTCGCGGTCGCCGACAGCGGCGATGTCGAGATCCTCGGTGCGCCGGGAACGGACGATCCGACAGCGCTGGTCGCACGCGGTGTTGCCCGTATTCCCGAAGACCGGCATGCGACCGGCGTGGTCGGCGAGATGCCGCTTTGGGAGAACATCATCAGCGAGGAAAGACGGAGTGCGGAGATCGCCCGCGCCGGGATCGTCATCGACAAGGGCAGGGCACTTGAGCGCACCCGCAACCTGATCAAGGAATTCGATATCCGCTGCGAAGGACCTGAGGCCGAAACCCGTTTGCTTTCAGGCGGTAACATGCAGAAGCTCATCCTCGCGCGGGTTCTGTCGCGCGGGCCGCGCTTCATTCTCGCCAACCAGCCGGTGCGCGGCCTCGATGAGGGCGCGATCGCCTATGTGCAGCGCCGTTTGCTCGAAGCGCGCAAGGAGGGTGCCGGCATCCTGCTGATCTCCGAGGATCTCGACGAGCTCTTCGCGCTCAGCGACCGGATCGCCGTCATGTATCACGGCCACCTGTCGCCGGCGCGGCCTGCCTCCGAACTGACTGTCGGCGAGGTCGGATTGATGATGTCCGGCCAAGGCGCGGAGGCCGCCTGATGCGCATCGAGGCACGGCAGCAGGTCGAGGTCTGGCGCATCGTTCTGGCGCCAATTCTCGCCGTCCTGGCGGCTCTGGTACTCGGTGCCGGACTGATCCTCTGGGCAGGAGAGGCGGTGTTCGCCTCCTACTGGGCGCTGCTGAAAGGCGCTCTCGGGTCGTCCTTCGCGATCAACGAGACCCTCACCCGGACCACGCCGCTGATCTTCACCGGCCTTGCCGCCGCCGTCGCCTTCCGCGCCAAGTTCTACAATATCGGTGCCGAGGGGCAGCTCTATTGCGGGGCGCTCGCCGCCACCTTCTTCGGAACCGGTCTCGTCGGACTGCCGCCTTTCCTGATGATTCCCTTCCTGATGCTGGTGGGCGCGATCGCGGGCGGTGCCATCCTGATCGTGCCGGTGCTGCTGAAGACCCACATGAAGGTCGACGAGGTGGTGACGACACTACTGCTGAACTTCGTCATCCTGCTGCTCGTCGGCTACCTGCTCGAAGGCCCCTGGAAGGACCCGATGTCGCTTGGCTGGCCACAGGCCGCACCGATCGTGGACGAGGGGATCTGGCCGCCGCTGCTTGCCAAGGGACGCCTGCACCTCGGCTTCGTCTTCGCGCTGATCGCGGCCGCGCTTGCCTGGGCGCTCATGCGCTTCACGGTCTGGGGCTACGAGATCCGCGCCGTCGGTCTCAATGCGTCCGCCGCCGGTTTCGCCGGGATCGGCGTCAATGCGACGGTGATCCGCACCGCGCTGATCTCCGGCGGTCTTGCCGGTCTCGCCGGTGTGAGCGAGGTCGCGGGGCTCAAGGGGTACCTCACGCTCGATCTCTCACCTGGCTTCGGCTATGCGGGCATCGCCGTCGCCATGCTCGCGCAGCTGCATCCGCTCGGTGTCATCCTCTCCGCCTTCTTCATCTCGGCGGTCTATGTCGGGGCCGACGCGATGAGCCGGACCACGGATATCCCGACCTATATCGCGGACGTGCTCGTCGGCCTTTCGGTCCTCACCATTCTGGTCAGCGTCATGCTCACCCGCTACCGTATCCGCTGGAGCTGAGGCGATGATCGGCGACCTGCTCGAAATCCTCCTTACCGCCGGCTTCTGGGCCGCCACCATCCGTATCGTCAGTCCGCTCATCCTCGGCACCCTCGGAGAGCTGATCTGCGAGCGGGCAGGGGTGCTCAATCTCGGCATCGAGGGCATCATGACGATGGGTGCGATGGCCGGATGGATGTGGGTCTACCAGGGCGGAGACCTATGGGGAGGGATCGTCTTCGCCGCCTTCATCGGCGCGCTGTTCGGTATGTTTCACGCGGGTTTCACGGTCTATCTGGGGCTGTCCCAGCACGTGACCGGCATCGGCATCACGCTCTTTGCCTCCTCGCTCAGCTACTATGTCTTCCGCATGCTGCTGCCGACCGCGACGACCCCTCCGAAGATCACGCCCTTCCAGCCCTTCGCGGTCCCGGTCCTCTCCGACATCCCGGTGATCGGCGAGGCGCTCTTCACCCAGACGCCGCTGACCTACCTGGCCCTGCTCTCCGTTCCCGCCGTCTGGTACGTGCTCGAGCGGACGCCCCTCGGCCTCGCCGTCCGCATGGCGGGGGAGAACCCGGTCGCGGTCGAGAGCCAGGGCATCGACGTGCTGGTGGTCCGTACCGGCGCTGTCATGGTCGGCAGCGCCTTCATGGCGATCGGCGGCGCCTTCATCACCATGAGCGCTTTCGACGCCTTCTATTTCGGCATGATCAACGGCCGCGGCTGGATCTGCGTCGCGCTGGTGATCTTCGCCTCCTGGCGGCCCGGAAAGGCGCTGCTCGGCGCGCTGCTCTTCGCCGGGCTCGACGCGCTGCAGGTCCGCGCGCAGCAGCTTGCCGGCGCCCAGATCCCCTACCAGTTCTTCCTTATGGCCCCGTACCTGCTCTCCATCGCCGCCATGGTGGTGATGGCGCGGCGGGCACGCTATCCGAAGGCGCTGCTGGTGCCGTTCCGGCGCGGCGACCGGGTCTGACAAACAAGGTTTCAACGATGCTCGATATCCTGATTACCAACGCAACGCTCCCCGACGGGCGCACGGGCCAGTCCATCGCGATCGCGGGCGGGAAGATCCTTGAGGTCGGCCTGAACGTGACCGGAGCGGCCGGCCGGACCATCGATGCGGGCGGCTGCCTCGTGACGCCGCCCTTCATCGACCCGCATTTCCATCTCGATTCCACCCTCAGTCTCGGGGAACCGCGCCTCAACCAGTCGGGCACGCTGCTCGAGGGCATCCAGCTCTGGGGCGAACTGAAGCCGCATCTGACCGGTGACGCGATCAAGGACCGGGTGCGGGAGCTTGCCCGCTGGTCCATCGCCAAGGGGACGCTCGCGATCCGCAGCCATGTCGATACCTCGGACCCGCGCATGATCAATGTCGACGCTCTGATCGAGGTCCGTGAGGAGCTGAAGCCCTATATCGACATCCAGCTCGTCGCCTTCCCGCAGGACGGCTACTTCCGCTCCGCCGGGAACGTGGAGAACGTCGCGCGGGCGCTCGACAAGGGGGTCGACGTGGTCGGCGGCATCCCGCATTTCGAGCGCACGATGGAAGACGGCGCCCGCTCTGTCCGCGCGCTCTGCGAGCTGGCGGCGGACCGCGGTCTCCGCGTCGACATGCATTGCGACGAAACGGACGATCCGATGTCGCGCCATATCGAGACACTGACGGCGGAGACCAGGCGCCTCGGGCTCGAGGGCAGGGTGGCCGGGTCGCACCTGACCTCGATGCATTCGATGGACAATTACTACGTCTCGAAGCTGCTGCCGCTGATGGCGGAGAGCGAGATCCATGCAATCCCGAACCCGCTCATCAACATCACCCTGCAGGGACGCCACGACACCTATCCGAAGCGCCGCGGCATGACCCGGGTGAAGGAGATGACCGCGCAGGGCATCAACGTCGCCCTCGGTCACGACTGCGTCATGGATCCCTGGTACAGCCTCGGCAGCCACGACATGCTGGAGGTCGCCCATATGGCGGTGCATGTCGGGCAGATGACCGGCGTCGAGGAGATGAAGGCGATGTTCGCCGCCGTGACCGAGAACTCGGCAAAGGCGATGGGCCTCGAAGGCTACGGCATCGCCAAGGGCTGCAATGCCGATCTCGTCATTCTCCAGGCGGGCGATCCGATGGAGGCCATCCGCCTGAAGCCGAACCGCCTATTCGTGCTCCGCCGCGGCAAGGTGATCGCCGAGGCCCCGCCGCAGATGAGCACCGTTTCGATCGGTAGCGAAAGCTACAGCGTCGATTTCCGCCGCGCCTAGGCGAGTTCCGCGTCCAACGCCTCGAACAGGCGATCGACGTCGCCCATGTCGTTGAAGAGATAGGGACTGACCCGCAAGGCATTGTTCCGGAAGCAGATATGGACGCCGCGCGCGGCCATCTTCTTCTCCAGGCCCTCCGGCCAGGGCATGTCGCGATAGAGCCCGATGAAATGCCCGATGCGGCGCTCCTTCGGAGGGTATTTCAGCCCGCGCTCGGCCGCCTTGTCCGCGACGGCATCCACCAGTCCGCTCAGATATTCGTGGATGGCCGCCGGTGTCCATTCCGCGATCTGCTCCAGCGCCGTGACCGACATCGGCATATGCACCATGCTGTCGGCAGCCCCCATGTCATAGCGCCGCGCGCTCGGCTTCAGTTCGCCGCCGAGCCCGTCACCGCTTTCCATCGAAGGCGCACCCGTCCGGGCCTGCTGGTTCAGCTCCAGCGGCATGCCGCGCTGATGCTTCGGCGCGACATACATGAAGCCCATCGTGTCGGGACAGAGTAGCCACTTGTAGCCGGAGGCGACGACGAAATCCGCCTGAACCTTCTTCAGATCGAAGGGCCGCGCGGCGATCGACTGGGTCGCATCGACCACGAGCGGGATCCCGCGGCGGCGGCACTCGGCGCTGACCGTTTCCAGATCGACGAGCGCGCCGTCCGACCAGTGGCAATTCGGCAGGGCGACGATGCCGACCCCGTCGTCGAGCGACTCCAGTACCGGCCCGGTCCAGTCGAAATCCTCCCCGCGCCGCACCAGACGCACGTCCCCGCCTGCAATACGCGCCAGACGGATCCAGGCATAGACGTTGGAGGGAAACTGTCCGCCGAGCATCAGCACGTCCTTGCCCGCTTCGAGTCGCAGATTTGCCGCGGCGGTCGCGATGCCGTAGCTGGTCGAGAAGCAGATGGCGATATCGTCAACGGTCGCGCCGATCAGCCCGCCGAAAAGCGTACGGCAGCGCTCCATCTCCGGACCAAGATCGGCCCGCTCCGGCGTCCAGGGGTGCAGTTTCCTTAGCAACCCGCGCTGCCCGGCTTCAAAACTCGCCTTCAGGCACGGCGACTGGCTGGCGCTGTTGAGGTAGGCGACACCGTCCGGCAAGTCGAACAGGTCGCGCTGGCAGGCGAGGGGCATGGAAAGAGGCTCCGCTGGAAGAGTTGTTCCGGAGACGGGCGCCCCGGCTCCTCAACTAAACGGCGCCTGCATGTTCGCAGTCAAGCCCGGTGGGCGGCTTGGCGGTCCGGCTCGACACGGCTCCAGCGGAAATATTTGACCTTCTGGTCTCCCGTTAGTGAACCGGCGAAGCTGGAGGTGCTGAGGAAATTGGTGATCCCAATGAGATGCGTCGGCGTGCGTCTGTCGTTTCCCAGCGGAAGGACTAGACGCTCACCGAGGACGCTCGCCCCTTGTTCCGACTGATGATCGGTCAGAATGAAAAAGGCGGCGGGTATTTCCAGCATGAGCCGCCAGCGTTTCGAAATCGCCTCTGCGGCGCCGGACTGCATGATATCGGATAGCCGCATCCCCTTCAGATTGCGGCGGTAGCGCTGCGTGTGTTCCTCGCCGGCGATGCGGTAGACGAAATCTCCTCCCGCCAGCACCTCGACGACGAAAATGTTCGGCAGCGCCCATGGAAAGTCCACGGGGTCGATGTCCGCATAGGACGGCATCGCATGCCCGTCGCGCAATGTGAGCCAGTAATCGAGAAATCTGCGATGCAGGCGCGTTCCGTCACGCGGTGCAAGCTCCTCTACGGGAACCCGATCCTCTTCGTTGAATTCCATAGTTAGGCTGAAGTCCGTATCGTGCAGGAATACCGCCGCATCATCTGCGGGTGTTCGAAACCGACTTTTAGCAGAGAGAATTAAACAAAAAGAAAACGGCAGCGAAAAAGAAGCGCTGGCGGATGGGGTGGGATTCGAACCCACGAGACGGTCACCCGCCTGCCGGTTTTCAAGACCGGTGCCTTCAACCACTCGGCCACCCATCCGTTCGTCATGAGAGACGAGGCCGGCTGTCTATACGCAACGATGATGCTTCCCGCAACCGTCAAGAGAACCGGAAAGGCATTGATCAATTTGCAGCATTAGTACTACACATGAGGCATAATAGTCATACTTGAGGATTGAACTTCCTGTGATCCGAAAACCTTCTACAGCGTCCAGCGGTCGAACTCTGGCCCAGGACACCACCGAAGCATTGCGCGCAAAGATCGCTTCCGGCCCGATGAAAGCAGGGGACCGCCTGCCGACCGAAAAGGAGCTCGAAGCCGAATTCGGCGTCAGCCGCACGGTGATCCGCGAGGCTGTGGCCGTTCTCAAGGCCGACGGCTTGGTGGAGCCGCGGCGCGGCGCCGGGATCTTCGTCCGCGATCCCGAAGGCTCGCGCCGCAAGAACCTGCCGAGCTTCGTACCGTCCGGTGTCCACGAGGCGCTGGATCTGCTCGAACTCCGGATGGCGGTCGAGATCGAGGCGGCCGGACTTGCGGCGACGCGGCGAAGTCTTTCCCAGGACGCGCGGATCCGCGAATGCCAGGTGCAATTCGAGCGCGCCATCGAATCCGGCGCATCGGCGGTCGATCGTGATGCCGCGTTCCATCTTGCGATCGCGCAAGGCACGAACAACAGCCTTTTCACTTCTTTTCTCGAATCGCTTGGCAGCAACGCCATTCCGCGCAGCAACCTTTCGGACGAGGACCGTGCACGGCTGATCGACCGCTCCTATCTCGAGCGGGTGAACAAGGAACATCGGGCAATCGTCGATGCGATTTCCGCCGGCGACGCGGACGGCGCCCGGGTGGCCATGCGCGCGCATCTGAGCGGCAGCATTACCCGTTACCGGACATCTCTTTCCACCTGACGCGGATACTTCGCGAATACGGGAGACCCATTCATGAATGTGCCGGTCGACTGCGTGCTGGATGTCCGCGCGACGTTGGGCGAGGGCGCGGTCTGGGACAGCGGGACCGGTTCGCTCTGGTGGGTCGATATCGCGGCACCGGCGCTCCATCGCTACATGCCCGGCACCGGCCGTGCGGAAGAGTGGCCGATGCCGTCCGCCATCGGCTGCGTCGCCCCGCGCCACGCAGGAGGCGCCATTCTCGGGCTCGAGCAGGGCTGGTCCGCATTTGATCCGACGGATGGTTCGATTTCTCTGATCAACGACCAGGCCCCGGCCCGGCCCGGTCACCGCTTCAATGACGGCTCGGTCGATCCGGCCGGTCGTTTCTGGGCAGGAACGATGCCGAAAACCGGTCCAAAGAATGCCGCGGCCGGAGAGGCGGGCGACGGTGAGCTCTTCTGTCTTGACGCCGATGGTTCCTGCCGCATGGTCGTCGACGGGCTCTACACCCAGAACGGTCTCGCGTTTTCGCCGGACGGCACGCGCATGTATCTCTCAGACAGCCACCCCGCCGTGCGGACGATCTGGCAATTCGACTACGAGCTGGAGAGCGGAACGCCGACGAACCAGCGGCTCTTCTTCGACACGAGAGAGGTCGCGGGGCGTCCCGACGGTGCCGCGATGGATGCCGACGGCTGCTACTGGATGGCCGGCATCGAGGGCTGGCAGATTCTCCGAATCACGCCACAAGGCACGGTCGACCGTACCATCGCCGTTCCGGTCGAAAAGCCGACCTGTCTCGCGTTCGGCGGCACCGACCTCAAGGATCTCTACATCACCTGCATGGGGCCAGGCCTGATCACGCCCGGCACCGAAGAGCGCCAGCCGAATGCGGGCTGTCTCTTCGTCTGCCGTCCGGGTGTCGAGGGCTACGCGCCCCCGCCCGCCGCTGCGTGACGCCTAGCCTTCGATCAGGCGCGGCAGAGTCAGCGAGATCTCAGGAATGAAGGTCGTCAGCATCAGCGCGACCAGGATCGCGGCATAGAACGGCCAGATCGTCTTCACTGCCCGTTCGATAGGAACCTTGCCGACGGCGCAACCGAGGAAAAGACAGGCCCCGACCGGCGGGGTGCACAGCCCGAGCCCGAGGTTCATCATCAGGATCATGCCGAACTGCACCGGATCCATGCCGATGGAAATCACCACCGGCAGGAAGATCGGCGTGCAGATCAGGATCAGCGCGGCCATGTCCATGATCATGCCGAGGATCAGCAGCATGGCATTGATCATCAACAGCATGCCGATCGGGTTTTCCGTCACGCCGGTCATGAAATCGATCATCCGCGACGGCACCTGGTAGAAGGTCAGCATGTAGGCGAAGGCGGTCGCCGAGGCGACCAGGATCAGCACCATCGAGGTCGTGCGCACCGAGTTCACCACGGCGGTCTTGAACGCCTCCCAGCTGAGAGAGCGGTAGACGATCAGGGTCACAAGGAAGGCGTAGAGCGTGCCGAAGGCACCGGATTCGGTCACCGTGAAGACGCCGGACAACACACCGCCGACGATGATCACCGCCGTGAAGAGGCCGGGCAGGGCCGCCACGAAGCTGAGGAAGAGGGCGGTGAAACCGGGGAAAACCTCGACCGGATAATTGCGGCGGACGGCGATCAGATAGGCCGCGACGGCGAGACAGATGCACATGAGCACGCCGGGCACGACGCCGGCGAGGAAGAGTTGCGAGATCGAGATTCCGCCGCCCGCCGCGATGGCGAAGAGAATCATGTTGTGGCTCGGCGGAACCAGGATGCCGGCGATGGAGGAGGTCACGGTCACGTTGACCGCATAATCGTCGTCGTAACCCTTTTCCTTCATCACCGGGATCAGGATCGAGCCCAGCGCTGAGATGTCCGCGACGGCGGAACCGGATATCCCGCCGAACAGCATCGAGGAGAGCACGTTCACGACGCCGAGGCCACCGCGCACCTTGCCGACCGCGGCCGACGCAAAGCGCACCAGCCGGATCGCGATGCCGCCATGGAACATGAGTTCGCCGGCGAAGATGAAGAAGGGGATCGCCATCAGCGAGAAGACGTTGATCCCGGAGATGATGCGCTGGAAGGCGACGACCAGCGGCAGCCCCTCGACGAAGAAAGCGGTGACGGCGGCGACCGCCAGCGCGAAGGCGACAGGAACGCCGATGACGACGCAGACGGCAAAGACGCCGAGCAGAATGAGAAGACCCATGACGGCGCCCCTATGAGCTCTGGTTACGCGGATCCGGGGTCTTCTCCCGGAAGAATCTGATCAGATGGCCGATCGAATAAAGCAGGCATGCCGCGCCGCAGAACGTCAGCGGGACCGCGCGCAGTCCCTCCGGGAGATCGATCAGGGGAATCTGGGTGCTCCATTTGAAGAGCACGAGCTTGTAGGTCTGCACCATCATGACGAGGCCGAAGCCGCCCATGATGAGATAGGTGAGCAGCTCCATCAGACGCTGCACCGGCCGTGGCGCGATATCGCGGAAGAAGGAGACGCCGAGATGGGAACGCTCATGCACGCCGGAGGCGGCCCCGACAAAGCCGATCAGCGAAACCAGAAGCAGGGCGATCTGCTCCACCCAGGTGGGAGTGGCGTTCAGGACGTAGCGGCCGAACACCAGCCAGCCGAAGATCACCGTCAGGACGACCATGCCGATCCCCGATACCCAGAGACTGAGTCCGGAGAGGCGGTCGAGCAGACGGTAGAACAGCCTGAAAATGTCGGCCGCGCCGCGCCTGGAGCCTTGAGCACCGCTTTCGGCGCCAGTCGAATGCATGGAGTTCATCTGCACATCCCGGGTCGTGGCCGCCCTGAGGCGGCAACACAAAGATCAAGCAGGAAAAAGGTGCCGCCGGAGCGGTCGCGCGAGCGACACCCCGGCGGCCACGGGACAGGAGCTTACTGAGTGGCCTGGATTGCCGCGACGAGCGGCTTCAGTTCCTCGTTGCTGGCGAGGAATTTCTCGTAGACCGGCTTCATGGCGTCCTGGAAGGCCTGCTTGTCGGCGACATCGTTGAACTTCACGCCGGCCTTCATGACCATCGCACGGCTCGCTTCGGCGCGTTCCGCCCAGAGCTTGCGCTGCAGGTCCGCGGATTCACGTGCCGCGGCCTTGACTGCCGCCTTGTCGGCATCCGAGAGCGCGCCATAGACATCCGCATTGATACAGACGCATTCCGGGATGATCAGGTGCTGGGAGTCCGAATAGTAGCCCGCGACCTCGAAATGACCGGTCGATTCATAGGACGGCCAGTTGTTCTCGGCACCGTCGACCACGCCGGTCTTCAGCGACTGATAGACTTCGGAGAAGGCCATCGGCGACGGGTTGCCGCCGAGCGCGGAAATCATCCCGGAATAAAGGTCGTTGTTCATCACGCGGACCTTCATGCCTTTCACATCATCCGGGTTCATGATCGGGCGCTTGGAATTGTAGAAGGAGCGCGCACCGGCATCATACCAGGCCAGCGCGATCATGCCCTTCTTCGCCATTCCGGCGCTGATCTGGTCCCCCGGCGCCCCATCGAGGGCCCGGTGCATATGGCCTTCATCCTTGAAGATGAAGGGCAGGGAGACGACGTTGGCCTCGGGAGCGATCGGACCGATCGGACCCAGGTTGAAGTTGCCGATCTCGACCGCGCCGATGCGGAGCTGCTCGATGGCGTCCGGCTGGTTTCCGAGAACCCCGGAATGGAACATCTTGAGCGTGTAGCGCCCATCGGTCTTCGCGGCGAGAAGCTCGGCGAACTTGTCCATGGCGACCGTGTTCGGATAGCCCGGCTTGTGAATGTTCCAGCCTTTCCATTCGGCCGCATCGACGGCGCCGGAGAGACTGACGGCCAGGGTCACGGCAACAGCCGCGGAACCGATATTCCGAATAAGTGACATTTGGTTTTCCTCCCTTTTGGTCCGGCTCAGAGGCCGGAGCAGGGGCACCTTTTGTTGATTTATCTGATTGGGTGCCCGGTTCCGGGGAAACGGCACACACGGCGCCGCTCCTCGTTGAAAAGAAGTATGCCCTGTTTCCGAAATTGGTCAATCTATTGGGCAATACATCTTACTTATTTCTTATGCCGCTTTCCGCATGCCCTTGATCACGTTCAGAAGCTCGGCGACATCGCTGTCCCGCGCCGTGCTCAGCGGCGGACGGACCGGCCCCGGATCGCGGCCGACCGCGCGAAGGCCACCCTTGATCAGGCTCACCGCATATCCCGGCACCCGGTCGCGGATTTCCGCGAACGGATAGAAGAACTCCCTCAGAATTCGGTCGGTCGTGACACGGTCGCCGGCCCGCAGGGCGCGATAGAAGTCCAGCGCCAGTTCCGGCACAAAATTGAACACCGCCGAGGAATAGGTGCTGAAACCGATCCCGTCATAGGCGGAGGCAAACAGTTCGTGCGTCGGCATGCCGCCGACATAGACCAGGCGATCCGCCAGCTCCGCACGGATCCGGGTGATCAGGTCGATCTCGCCGATGCCGTCCTTGAAGCCGATGAGGTTCGGGCAGACCTCGGCAAGGCGCGCAATGGTCCCGGCAGAGAGCCGGCAGGTCCCACGATTGTAGACCACCACGCCGATGGAGACCGCGTCGCAGACCGCTTTCACATGGGCGAACTGTCCCTCCTGCGTGCCGGCCATCAGATAGCTCGGCAAGAGGAGCAAACCGTCCGCGCCGGCCGCCTCGGCCGCGCGAGCATCGGCGATCGCCCGGACCGTATTCACGCCGCAGCCGGCGACGACCGGGCAGCGGCCATCCGCCGCCTCGACCGCCGCTCGGACGATTGACGGATATTCCTCCTGCCCGATGGAGAAATACTCCCCGGTCCCCCCGGCCGCGAACAGGGTTGCGGCATCGAAGGAGGAGAGCCAGTCGACATGCTCCTGATAGGGGGCAGGGGCGAACTTCAGCTCCGCGTCGAAATGCGTTACGGGGAACGACAGCAGACCGCTTCCCATCTTTGTTTTCAGATCCGGGGGAGAGAGAGGCACTGTGCGGCTCCTTGAGTCAGGCGAGGGGGCTCAGGCGAGAGGTTTCTGACGGGTCACCCGTTTCGGGTCGCCCTCATATCCGGTGCTGGCGAAGGGGCCGCCCTGGACCGCAAGCGCGACCTCGTTTCCGGGCTCGGGCGGGCCGGCATCGACCTCGGCGGCCCAGACATCGGATGAATCCTGGGGCTCATAGCCGAGCCGCCTTGCGGTCTTGTTGTCCCAGAGCGTGCGGGAATTGTCGGAAACGCCCCAGACGATCTCGTGGTGCAGTTCCGGCGTCTCGAGGCCGACGCGGCAGAGCCGCGTGAGATCACCGATGCTCACCCAGGAGGCAAGAGTGCGCGGAGTGTTCGGCTTCTCGAAACACCAGCCGATCCGGATCGAGAGAATGCCGAGGCCGTAATTGTCGGCGAAATACTGCGACAACCCTTCTCCGAACACCTTGCTGAGACCGTAGCGGCAGTCGGGACGAGGGCGCTCCGACCCATCGAGGCGTTGGGTGCGCGGATAGAACCCGATCGCATGGTTTGAGCTGGCGAACACGATCCGTTTCACGCCGGCCTCGTAGGCCGCCTCGTAGAGCCGGTAGGTACCGTCGATATTGACCCTCAGGATATCGTCCCACTCGTGCTCGACCGAGAGACCGCCGAGATGGATGATGCCGTCGACGCCGGCAACCAGACGCTTCAGGTCCGCGGGATCGGTGATGTCCCCGATCGCGATTTCCTCGCCGTCAGCCGCCGGGCCGAGGTCGGCAATGTCGCTCACACGCAGGACCGGATAGACATTTGCGAGTGATTGGCGCATCCGGCGGCCGATCCCGCCCGCCGCCCCGGTCAGCAGAACACGTCTCATCAGAACTCACATTGATATGATTAATTTATATATTAAGCTTACGTAATATGACTTATCTGTCCAGAGCTATATTGTCAGCCCTTTACGGCTACCGCCCGGCAGAGCAGGCGCCGCCCGAGTCCGGGCGGATTCGCCATTTCCTCGGCGGTAGTGCCACGCGGGGCCTGGCATTGATCTCTTGCAATCAACGACTTGTGAGCTGGTTTTGACCTATCTTGCGAGCTTTCTAGCCCTGTGCCACAACTTCACGAACCGGCAGGAATCACAAAGCTTGGCATTGGACGCGCGCAACATGATGAGACGATCAATACTGGCAGCAGGACTTCTCGCAGCCATTTCCTTCGGTCCGGCCTCCGCCTCCGAGCAGCCGTTCGAGGCATGGGTCGCCGACCTTAAAGCCGAAGCTGCGTCACAGGGGATCAAGCGCGATATCCTGGATCAGGCTTTTGCCGGAGTTGCTCCGATCCCGCGGGTGATCGAACTGGACCGAAAGCAGCCGGAATTCACGCTCACCTTCGAACAGTATCTCACCCGCGTCGTCCCGGACGCCCGGATCCAGAAGGGCCGCCAGTTGCTGGCGGAGAACAGGGCGCTGCTGGACGAGGTCTCGGCGAAATACGGCGTTCAGCCGCGCTTCATCGTCGCCCTCTGGGGGGTGGAGACGGATTTCGGCCGCATCACGGGAGGTTTCCCGGTGGTCGCCTCTCTCGCTACGCTCGCCTATGACGGTCGCCGTAGCGCGTTTTTCCGCAAAGAGCTGCTGCTCGCCCTGAAGATCCTGGACGAGGGGCATATCGCTCCCGGCGACATGAAAGGCTCCTGGGCCGGCGCGATGGGGCAGAGCCAGTTCATGCCATCCAGCTTCACCAATTTCGCCGTCGACCATAACGGCGACGGACACAAGGACATCTGGGGCACCAAGGAAGACGTTTTCGCCTCGATCGCCAACTACCTGTCCCGTTCCGGCTGGAACAACGACATCAACTGGGGCCGTGCGGTGACGCTTCCGGCCGGCTTCGACAAGTCGCTGATCGATGCGAAGGTCATCAAGACCATGCGCGAGTGGGAAGCGCTCGGCGTGACCAGGCGGGACGGCGGCGCATTGCCGGAACGCAACCTCACCAGTCATCTCGTGGTTCCGGGGGACGGAGAGCTGGCGCCGGCCTACCTTGCCTATGCGAACTATGACGTGATCCTGAAATGGAACCGGTCGAGCTATTTCGCGACCGCTGTCGGCACGCTGGCCGATGCGATCGGTCGCCCGTAGTCGGCGATCCAGTTATCGATCCCGACGGCCACAAAATATGGTAGTGTTGAGCTCACGCAGAGGCAGCGGTAGTTTTGCGGAAACTGGACGAATCAAAGGGACACTTATGAAACCTCTCGCCACGCTTTCATTGGTGACGCTTGCCGTTCTGCTTTCCGCCTGCGCGGAAACCGAGTTCGTCGTCCACACGGCCAAACAGATCAACAACGCGACCTCCGACGGACGTCCGCTCGGAACCTACAAGATTGGCTCGCCATACCAGATCAACAACGTCTGGTATTATCCGCAGGTCGACTACGGTTACGAGGAAACCGGCATCGCCTCCTGGTACGGCCCGAACTTCCATAACAAGAAGACGGCCAATGGCGAGATCTTCGATCAGAACGATGTCTCGGCCGCGCACCGGACCCTGCCGCTCCCGAGCGTAGTGCGGGTGACCAATCTCGAGAACGGCCGCGCGCTTGTGGTCCGGGTCAACGACCGCGGGCCGTTTGCGCATGGGCGTATCATCGACATGTCTCGGAGAGCTGCCCAGTTGCTCGGTTTCGAACGGCAGGGAACCGCCAAGGTGCGGGTCGAGATCCTGCCGGAAGAGAGCAGGATCATGGCCGAGGCCTATAGCAACGGCCGGCCGGTCCGACTGGCGAGCCTTAATATACCGCCGGCGAAGGTCCCGGTGCCGGCGCCGACAGCCGCCCCGAGCGTTCCGGTTTCCAAGGGATCCGTGTCCTCCATCCCGGGTGCGGTGACTTTGACGCCGCCTCCGGCCCCGGTCAGCCCCGCCGCAGTGTCGGCCAGTCCGGCCGCGCAAGGCAGTGCGGTCGACCTGCCGGTACACTCCGAGGACAGTCCTGCCGTGATCCAGACGGTGCCGGAAAAGACCGAGATCTTCGTTCAGGCGGGTGCGTTCACCAACGCGACCAACGCGGACAAGCTTACCCAGATGCTCGCCTCAGTCGGGCCGGTCATGATTTCTCCGCGCGAGGTGAAGGGGAAGTACTTCTACCGCGTCCGTCTCGGCCCGCTCGATACCGTCGAGGAAGCGGACAGAATTCTCGAGGCGGTGATCGACCGCGGTTATCCGGCCGCCCGCGTGATCGTCGAGTGAGCCGGCGCGGCGGCAAGGAGTGCGGATATCCGGGCCGGTATGTCTCATTTAGATCAAATTTGCCCGTTACCTTTCCCAACGGGCAGGGCTATAGAAACCGCAGGTTTCACGGGTAGCCACCTTTCGGACCAGTGACGGGTAGGGAATTCATCATGACTTTCGCCAGCAATCTGAACGCAGCGATCAGACGCGCAGCCCGGGTGTTGCCGGCCGCTCTCCTGTTGCTGACGGTACAGATTTCGGCTTCCGAAGCCCTCGATACGAGTGCGCGCGAGGCGTTCCTCATCGATTTTGATACCGGCGCGGTGCTGTTCGAAAAGGATTCGGAAAAGCCTATGCCGCCGGCGTCCATGACCAAGATCATGACGGCGTTCATGGCTTTCGAGCGCCTGAAGGACGGACGCCTTTCGATGGACGACACCATCGCGATCAGCGAGAAAGCCTGGCGCAAGGGTGGCTCCAAAATGTTCGTGAAGGTGAACACGCGGGTGCCCATAAGCGATATTCTGAGGGGGATCATCGTACAGAGCGGAAACGATGCCTCGATTGCCTTGGCCGAGGCGCTCGCGGGGACGGAAGAGGCATTTGCCGAGGAAATGACCCGGCGCGGCCGGGAGATTGGCCTGACCAACAGCACTTTCAAGAACGCGACCGGCTGGCCGGACCCCGAACACCGCTCCACCGCGCGCGATCTTGCGTTTCTGGCGATGGAGATCATCCGAAGATTCCCCGAATACTATCCGATCTATTCCGAGACCACTTTTACCTACAACAACATCAAGCAGGGGAATCGGAACCCGCTGCTCTACAAGAACATGGGGGCCGACGGCCTTAAGACCGGCCACACCGAAGCGGCGGGATACGGCCTGACGGCCTCCGCCATCCGTAACGGCCGGCGGCTGGTGCTCGTGGTCAACGGGCTCGAGAGCGTCAAGGACCGGTCGCGGGAGTCGGAAGCGCTGCTGGACTGGGGTTTCCGCGAGTTCGAGAATTATCAGCTTTTCACCGCCGGACAGACCGTTGCGGATGCCGATGTCTGGCTTGGCAACGCGAAGACCGTGGCCCTCACGACCGATCGCAATGTCCTGCTGACAATCCCGCGGACCTCGCGGCCGAAAATGAAAGTCAGCGTTGTCTATGAAGGCCCGATCCCGGCGCCGATCACCGCGGGCACACAGCTTGCCACCCTCAGAGTGACGGCGCCCGAGATGGAAGACGTCAACATACCGCTTTTTGCGGCGGCGGATGTCGAACAGCTCGGCGTTTTTGGCAAGGTCGGAGCGGCGGTCCAGTATCTCGTCTGGGGCAGCGGTGGCTGACCAGCCGGGCCGCGCACGCGGACGTTTCATCACATTCGAAGGCGGAGAAGGGGCCGGCAAAAGCACCCAGATCCGCTTGCTTGCGGATGCCCTCGCAGCGTCCGGCCTAGAGGTCTGTCTGACCCGGGAGCCCGGCGGCTCGCCGGGTGCCGAACAGATCCGCGAACTGCTTGTCACAGGCGAGACGGGCCGCTGGGACGCCCTGACCGAACTTCTGCTGCTTTATGCGGCGCGCCGCGACCATGTGCAGCGCCTGATCGAACCCGCTCTGACGCGCGGCTGTTGGGTGCTGTGTGACCGCTTCGCCGATTCCACCATGGCCTATCAGGGGTACGGACACGGTCTCGATCTCCAGAAGATCAGGGATCTGCACCGCATTGTGCTCGGCGAGCTGAAGCCGGACCTGACCCTGGTGCTCGACCTTGCCCCTGAAGTCGGTCTTGCGCGGACGCGGGCGGGCGGTGAGGCCGAGAGGCGCGGCGGAGAGGACCGTTTCGAGCGGATGGAACTCGCCTTTCACGAACGCATGCGCGACGGTTTCCGTGCGATCGCCGAGGCAGAGCCGGACCGCGTCGCCCTCATCGACGCCGCGCGCGACACCGACGCCGTGACAAATGACATCACGGCACTTGTCCGCACCCGCCTCGGGGCGGCGGTATGAGCGAGGAGCAAAGCATCCCCTTGCCCCGGGAAACCGAGGAGCTCGTCGGTCACGAGGCCGCTGAGCGCGCCATGGCCGAGGCGGTCGCGTCCGGCAAGATCCCGCATGCCTGGCTGATCACCGGTCCCTCCGGCATCGGCAAGGCGACGCTTGCCTACCGTTTCGCGCGCCACATCCTCTCGGGCGCCGGCGCGGCCGCGGACGAGGGGCCCGGGCTGTTCGGCGACGCGCTTCCCGCCGTACCAGCGAGCCTCAATGTCCCGCGCGACAATCCTGTCTTCTCCCAGATCGCAGCGGGCAGTCATCCGGACATGCTGGTCGTCGAGCGCGGCTACGACGAAAAGCGGAAGAAGATGCGCGGCGAGATCGTGGTCGACGACGTCCGGCAGATCGGCAACTTCCTGCGTCTGACCCCGTCGCTCGGCGGCTGGCGGGTCGTCGTGCTGGATAGCGCCGACGAGATGAACCGCAATGCGGCCAACGCCGTCCTGAAACTGCTCGAGGAGCCGCCGCGCCAGGCCTTGCTGTTGCTGGTGAGCCACGCGCCGGGACGCCTGCTGCCGACAATCCGCTCGCGCTGCCGCGCCGTCCGCCTCGGACCGCTTTCCGACGCCCAGGTCGCGGAACTTCTGACGAAGCACCTTCCCGAACTCGACCCGGCGAGCGCCGAAACCCTGGTCGCTCTCTCGGAAGGGAGCATCGGCCGGGCTTTGTCTCTCGCTGCAGAAGGTGGCATCGACGCGCTCCGGGAACTGTTTCGCGCCCTTGAGAGCTATCCGCAGATCAAAGACCTTGCCGTGCTCGAACTGGCGGATAAATGGACCCGGGCAACGAAGGCCGAGGAAACGGATCCTTTCGAGACCGGCATCGCTCTGCTCGACTGGTGGCTCGGCCGGATCGCACGGGATGCGGCGTCCGGCGACCGCCCGGTTGACCGCGTTCCGGGTATGGCTGCCGCCGCCGAGAAACTCGCGGCCGCCCTCGGGCCGGCAGGGATCGCGGAACGCCGCGCCGGCATCTCCGCCATGCTCGGCCGCGGCAGCCGGCTCAGCCTCGACAAGCGGCAGATGCTGATGGACGCCTTCCAGATGCTCGCCCCCGATCACGCCGGATCCTGACGTTTCGTCTTGAAACTGGAGGGTGCGGGGGGTACCTCAAGACACCCAATTCAATGTTTGCCCCGAAACGGGACAGCGACCGCCGATCGGACAGTTTCCATGAGCGCGCATTACTACCTGACGACGCCGATCTACTACGTCAACGACAAGCCCCATATCGGCCATGCCTACACGACGCTGGCCTGCGATGCGCTCGCGCGCTTCAAGCGGCTGGACGGCTATGAGGTCAAGTTCCTGACCGGCACCGACGAGCATGGCCAGAAGGTCGAGACCGCGGCCGCCAATGCGGGCGTCGATCCGCAGAGCTTCACAGACCGCGTCTCGCAGAATTTCCGCGATCTCGCAAAGGCGATGAACTATTCGAACGACGATTTCATCCGCACCACGGAGGAGCGTCACAAGAAGGCCTGTCAGGAGATCTGGAACAAGCTTCTGGAGAAGGGGCACATCTATCTCGGCGCCTATGCGGGCTGGTACTCGGTGCGCGACGAGGCCTTTTTCACCGAGACGGAAGTGGTCGACGGCAAGGCGCCGACCGGCGCACCGGTCGAGTGGGTCGAAGAGCCGAGCTATTTCTTCGATCTCTCGAAATGGCAGGAGCCGCTGCTGAAGCATTACGAGGAGAACCCGGACTTCATCGCCCCCCAGGCGCGGCGCAACGAGGTGATCAGCTTCGTGAAGTCCGGCCTCCGCGATCTCTCGGTCTCGCGCACCAGCTTCAAATGGGGCGTGCCGGTACCGGGCGACGACGCGCACATCATGTATGTCTGGCTCGACGCGCTGACCAACTACATCACCGCGGCAGGCTATCCCGACACGGAAAGTCCCGAGTACAAGGCCTTCTGGCCGGCCGATCTGCACATGGTCGGCAAGGACATCCTGCGCTTCCACGCGGTCTACTGGCCGGCCTTCCTGATGGCCGCCGACCTGCCGCTGCCGAAGCGCGTCTACGCCCACGGCTGGTGGACCAACGAGGGGCAGAAGATCTCCAAGTCGCTCGGCAACGTGATCGATCCGCTGGAACTGGTGGAGAAATACGGTCTCGATCAGGTGCGCTATTTCCTGCTGCGCGAGGTTCCGTTCGGCAATGACGGCGACTTCTCGCACCAGGCGATGGTCAACCGGATGAACAGCGAATTGGCGAACGATTTCGGCAACCTCTCGCAGCGCGTGCTCTCGATGATCGCGAAGAACTGCGGCGCTGCCGTCCCGGCGCATGGCGCGTTCACCGAGGCAGACCTGAAGCTGCTGAACGCGGCGACCGGGCTGCTTGGCGAGCTGCGCACCTCTTATGACGCGCAGGCCTTCCACAAGGCTCTGGAGCAGATCTGGCAGGTGATCGGCGACGCGAACCGCTATGTCGACGAAATGGCACCCTGGGCGCTCAAGAAAACCGATCCGGACCGTATGGCGACGGTGCTCTACGTGCTGGCCGACGTGATCCGCGTGCTGGCCGTGCTGATGCAGCCCGTGGTGCCGGAAAGCGCCGCGAAGATGCTCGACCAGCTCGCCGTTGGCGAGGAGGGACGGAGCTTTGCCGCGCTCGGCACAAGCCTGGTTCCTGGGACGCCGCTGCCGAAGCCGAGCGGTGTCTTCCCGCGCTATGTCGAACCGGAAGAAGCGGGGGCCTGAGTGAGCGTTCCGGCGATCGTCGATTCCCACTGCCATCTCGATTTCGAGACCTTCGAGGAGGAACGGGATGAGGTGATCGCGCGCGCGCGGCGCGCCGGCGTCTGCCGTATGGTGACGATCAGCACCCGGATCTCGACCTTCCCGCGCATCCGCGCCATCGCGGAACAGTATGACGATGTCTTCTGTTCCGTCGGCATCCATCCGCACCAGGCGGGCGAGGAGAATCCGGTCTCGGTCGAGGAACTGGTGGAACTCGCCGCTCATCCGAAGGTGGTCGGGATCGGCGAATCCGGTTTCGATTATTACTACGACAGCTCGCCGCGCGACGCACAGCGGCGCAGCTTCACCACCCATATCCGAGCAGCGCAGGAAACCGGCCTGCCGCTCATCGTCCATGCCCGCGACGCAGACGAGGACACGGCGGCTTTGCTGGAAGAGGAATATGCCCGCAAGCCCTATACCGGCGTGCTGCATTGCTTCAGCAGCGGCCGGGAGCTCGCCATGCGGGCGCTCGATATCGGCTTCTACGTCTCGCTGAGCGGCATCATCACGTTCAAGAATGCCGAGGATATCCGGGCCACGGTGCGGGATGTCCCGGAAGACCGGCTGCTGGTCGAAACCGATGCGCCCTATCTCGCTCCAGTGCCGAAGCGCGGCAAGCGCAACGAACCGGCCTATGTCGCCTATACCCATGCGGCGCTGGCGGAGCTCCGCGGCATTTCCGAAGCGGACATGGCCGCGTGCACGACCCGGAATTTCTTCCGGCTGTTTTCCAAGGTTCCACCGCCGGCCGATCTCGATCTCGGCAAAGCGGCCTGAAGCACGCACATGAAGATCACCATGCTCGGCTGCGGTCCGTCATCGGGTGTCCCCGTCGTCGGTGACGGCTGGGGCGCCTGCGACCCACGCAATCCGAAGAACCGCCGGCGCCGGCCGTCGGTACTGGTCGAGGAGGACGGGGTCTCCGTCCTCGTCGACACCACGCCGGACCTGCACGACCAGCTCGTCGACGCGGGCGTCACCGATCTCGATGCCATCATCTATACCCACAGCCATGCCGACCATGTGCACGGTATAGACGATGTCCGCCCGCTCTGCTGGGGCACCGGAAAGCAGATCCCGGCCTACATGGATGCCAGGACCTGGAAGGATATCAACCAGCGCTTCGGCTATATGTTCGAAAAGACACCGGAAAGCCCGCCGCATTTCCGTTCGCCGCTCTCGATGCACGAGATCGCGGCCGGCCAGACACTGGAGATCGGACCTCTCTCGATCGAGATTGCCGAACAGGATCACGGACCGAGCGGGACCAGCCTCGGTCTCGTCTTCAACGGCAAGTTCGCTTACTCGACCGACGTCGCGGTTCATACGGAGGCAGAGCTCGACCGGCTGAAGGGGATCGATGTCTGGATCGTCGATTGCCTGCGCGTCGATGCCGCGCGCAGCCATGCGAACCTCGAGACGGCGCTTTCCTGGACCAAGCACGTAAAAGCGGGGCGGACCTATTTCACCCATATGGCCGCGTCTCTCGACTACGAGGAGACGCTCGCGAAATGTCCGCCGGGCGTCGAACCGGGATACGATGGCCTGGTTATCGAGATCTGACGGAGGGAGGGGAGCGGAAATGCTGAAGGTCTGGGGCAGGCGCAGCGCGTTCAACGTCCAGAAAGTCATGTGGCTCATCGGCGAGCTCGGCCTTGCGCACGAGCACACGACTCTCGGCGGCGATGCCGGGGGCCTCGACGATCCTGATTTCCTGAAAATGAACCCGCACGGGCGCGTTCCGGTGATCGACGACAACGGGACGATCGTCTGGGAGTCCCACGCTATCCTCCGCTACCTGGCTGCAGTCTACGGCGACGCCGCACTCTGGCCGGACGATCCGGCAGTGCGGTCGGAGGCGGACCGCTGGATGGACTGGGCACAGAGCAGCCTGCAGCCGACCTTCCTCAACGGCATTTTCTGGGGCTATTTCCGCACCCCGGAAGCAGAGCGCGACTGGCCTACAATCCGGGAAAAACAGGAACTTACCAACCAGTACTTCAAGCGGCTCGACGAGGCTCTGAAGGGCAGGGACTATCTCGGCGGCGCGTGCCTCGGTCTCGGCGACATTCCGGCCGGAACGCACCTTTACCGGTATTTCGGGATGGATCTGGACAGACCTGCGCTCCCGCATGTCGAAGCCTGGTTCGAACGCCTGCAGGAACGCCCGGCCTACCGGGAGCATGTGATGATCCCGTTCCAGAACCTGAAGGGCAAGACGAGCTATTAGGAAGAATACCGACAGATCAATTGGTTAAAGGGTTCTTCTCATAGATCCTGCAGATCCAGAAGCGCCCAGTCCGGTGAGCGGCCTTCGGCTTCCGCCCGATGCCGAAGCATGCTCCGGAAGCCGTTCCGTGCCATTTCCAGATCCAGCCTGAGATCGAATCTTTTGGCCACGGTTTCCGCGACATCCAGCAGCGTCTCGAAGCCTTGCAGGCAACGCGGTTCGCTGCGTGCATTCTGATTGGCCAGGATCAGCCAGCGCGGCTGGCTTCGCTGCAAGGCGTCGACAAAACCGGCGGT
Organism: Nisaea sp.; assembly: GCF_017640745.1. Taxonomy (GTDB): domain Bacteria; phylum Pseudomonadota; class Alphaproteobacteria; order Thalassobaculales; family Thalassobaculaceae; genus Nisaea. The sequence goes on from NZ_JAEPQA010000001.1 coordinate 136,868, forward strand.
GCCGCCGGGCACGGACGGATCCGGTAACGGGGGGATGACCTCCCGGACATAGAATTCCATCCAGCGCTCGAAATAACCCCGCAGTTCAAGGATCGGCGGAGCATCGTGGGTGACCGTATCGGGGTTTGCCCGTTCGGCCTCAAGGCGTTCGAAGAGCAATTCCTCGATAAACAGCTCGAGAAATTCGTAGAGCGTCGTGGTTGATCCGATCGCGTGCAACATGCCTGCGAGTTCCTTCGGAACCACGGTGATATAATCCTCGCGACTGGAGGTCTTGTGCGAGCGGTTGTGTTGCCCCGCATGCCAGGTGATAACCCGGCCCGGCTTCTTCAGGGCTTCTTCGAGTGCTATCCTGCGCACATCGCCATCCAGACCGCTGCAACCGAAGGACAGAAGCCATGATAGACCCGAACCTGATCGGCGAGTTGCAGAAAGATCATAAAAAACTGCTTCTGAACAAGGAGGAGGCCGCAGCCTTTCTGGGTGACCTGGCGGCGCTCTGCCGGAAACACAACGTGTTGCTGAGAACCTCGGATGGGATGATCCGTTTTTCCAAGGGTTTCGACAATTCGGAGACGCGCACGACCTTCAAGGCAGCGCTCGATCAGTCGGGAAGCGTCCCGGCGGCGAAGATCGCGATCAAAGGATAGCGTTCCCGGTCATAGGCATGATTTCCCATAATATACATTATGATATACGTCTTTGTGGACCAGAAACCTTAAACACATGGCCCAGCCCCCGCGCCCGGTGCCTAGCTTGACGCAACAAAGGGAAATTCTTAGAGCTAATTCAACCTGATTCAATCGGACCGCACCGCATCCCGACGGAGAGCATTCTATGATCGAGTTCATTGGACGCCGGTCCGACGTCATGATGCCGGAAATCACCACTCCGAGAGCGGACCTCGACAAGCTCTATCTCGATCTGACTCAGTCCAATATCCCCTACATCCCGACAAACGACGCGGCTTATGCGCAACACCAGCCAAAAATCTATCTGCAGAATGACATGCAGGTGCAGGCTTTCGTGGAGCAAGCCCTCACCCTATTGAGCGCCGAAGACGCAGAGAAATTCAGAACGCTACTTGCATCCGCGGGCGACCAGCTCGGCGCCCGTCTCCAGGAACTCTTCGAGTCGGTAAAACCGAGGGTCGATGTCGGGTTCATAGAGGCAACCTTCGACCGGTTCATAGACAAAGCCTATAAGGACGCTTTCCAGGCTATCGCGGCCTCTGTCGATAAATCCACGAACGGAGATCGGTTCAAGGGGTCCGTGGTCTTTGTCGCTCGTAACAGTTTCAATGTGATACAGCGCGAGGCATTGTACCTAAAGCGCAATGGCTACAAGGTCACACTGCTGAACCTCAACCCGATCAGAGAGAGCCTCAAGCCGTTCTTCAACGAAGCGTTCCACATCGTCTTCGACAGTATCGGGTCCTACCGTACGCTCGGAAAACTTCTTCCGCTCCTGAAGCCGGATATCTTTCACGTCCAATGCCTGATGCACGAGTACTTCATGGCGCGCTTCATCAATGAGAACAAGACGACCGGAAGACTTGTCTGCGAATTCTATGACATCACCTCAGTCTTCGCGCCGACCGAGATTCTGAAGGAGATTTACTGGCCCGCCAGCATCGATCTGGATGTCGAGATGGAGCGTTATATTTTCAACCACGCAGACGCGGTCGTTCATCGCTTCTATCCGCCCTTCATTGACCGGCTCGCCAAGAATTATGGGGCCACCGCACCGCGGCAGCTGGAGATTCAGCAATCCGCCTGCGCGGAATATATCCATTACAGATCCGAGCCGGCCGCCCCTGATGAGCCGATCAAGCTTGTGTTTTGCGGTGGCCTGATGCCTCGAACGGATACGCATCCGGGGCGTCTCTTCGCCGAGCAATACAATCCAGAAACCTGGGCTCTGCTTCTTGAGCAGGGTTTCGAAATCAACGTTTATCTAAGCGTATTACGCAGTTACGGAGAGCGCGGTCTCGAGCATTTCTTGGAACTCGCCGCGACCCATCCCGGTTTGAAGCTGCATGAAGGCGTTCCTCAAAACCAACTCTCGAAAACAATCTGCACGAATGATTTCGGCATGATTCTCTCCCTGATGCCGTCCGAAGGCACATGGAGCTACCAGGAACAACTCGAAACAAGCGTGTCGACCAAGCTCTACTCGTATCTGGAAGCCGGCCTCCCGGTCATCATCAACTCAGAATACAAATACATGGCCGAATTGCTGGAGCGTGAAGGCATGGGCCTCACGCTGAGCCACGACGAGATTCCCCATGCCAGCGAAAAGATCCGCAGCTTCGATCGCGCTGCGGCTTTCGAGAACATCAAACGGTTCAACAGAGAACGTGGCATGGACAGGGAAATCCATCGTCTCATAAACCTTTATGACGAGATCCTGGCATAGGCGAGCCGACCCACCTTCACTATGCCTCAGCCGTCATCGCGGATGGAAAACCACATCTCCGCGCATCCAGAAGCGACAGAGAAGATGCTACAAACAGGACGGTCGAGGTCATGCCGTGAAGCATTCCTCGACCGTCCCGCGCAAGATGGTTCCGGTACCCGGAAGCCCGTGTTAAGCCGCCAGCCTGATCCGAATACCCTCGCGATGGCAGCTCACCACGATACCCGAGGCATTCGAGCGGCCCTGAACGGCGACCTGGATACGCTCCCCTTCCTCGAACTTCGCGTCCTTCGTGTCGGTGAAGAACGCCGTCCCTCCGGATTCGTCGCGCAGGACACACTTCACGCGGTTGTTTCCGACGCTGAGCTCGGCCGGCAGGTTCACTTTCGGACGCTCGCTTTCGCGGCGGTTTGAATCCTCCGTTGCGGTGCGGACCGCGCGGACAATGGCGGAACTGAGTTCAACGATCGCCCCTTCGACGTCGCCCGCCGCTGCCCGAACGCTTCGCGTCGCTTCCCGCGTGCTGGCCGCCTCGTCCGAGACGGTCGTGATACGCAGCGAAACCTCGTTTGTCGCGTCCGTCGTTTCGGCCACATTGCGGCTGATCTCGGACGTCGCCGCAGCCTGTTCTTCCATTGCGGCGGAAACGGAGGCGGAAATCGCGTCGATGTCGGAGATCTTCTCACTCATCTCGCCAACCTCGGAGACCGCATTGCCGGTCACCGCCTGAACCGCAGAGATTTGCGTGGCGATTTCCTCGGTGGCCTTCGCGGTCTGGGTCGCAAGGCTTTTCACCTCGCTCGCCACGACGGCAAAGCCTTTGCCCGCCTCGCCCGCACGCGCGGCCTCGATGGTCGCGTTCAGTGCAAGGAGGTTGGTCTGCTCGGCAATACCGCGGATCAGTTCCGAGACCTCGCCGATCTTCTGCACGCTGTCGGCCAGAGACTGGATCGTTTGCCGGGTCCTGTTTCCGATTTCGACCGCACCGCTGGTCGCGGAGCGCGCGAGGCCGACCTGCTCGGTGATCTCGTGGATCGAGCTGGACAATTCTTCCGTTGCCGACGCGACCGACTGCGCGTTTTGCATGGATTGCGTGGCGGCAGAGGCGACGGAGCTCGAGTTCTCCGAAACCAGTTCGGCGGACTTCGCCATTATAGCGGCATCTTCGGCCATCTTCCGCGTCAGCCGGGCCACGCCGTCGACCGCGCTGCGGGCTTCCTGCTCGACCGTATCGGCCATCTCCCGGATCGCCTTGCGCCGGATTTCCTGCGCTTTGGCCTCGTTGGCCAGCCGTTCGAACTCTGAGTAGTTGATCTGCGCCTGCAGGGCGCGGACCCGCGCCGTGACAGGGCGAAATTCGGCGACCTTCGGCGTAAGGATACGAGCTGATTTCGGATCCTTGGCAATCGCCACAAAATCCTGCTCCAGCTTGCCGAATCCGGAGCGCAGAACCGCAAAGATGCGAGCCGCGAAGAGCACCGCCATCACAATCGCTATGATCGTCGCCACGATCATGACGATCAGCGCGCTGGTGAGCGTCTCTGCGGCGTCACTTGTAATCTGCTCCGCCGTTCCCTGCAGCTTGGCTGCCATAACGGAAATCTGGTCCGTCAGCGGGTCGACGGAGGGGTAGAGGTCTTTCTCGATGAAGACGACGAGATCATCCATGGATTTGGCCCGGACGATTTCGAGCAGGCGAGCAACGGCGACGTCTGTCACTTTCTTCTTGACCTTGGCGTCTGCCAGAAGCGCGGCCTCTTCTGCGGGATGGTCTTCGTTCGCGTAGATGTTCCAGTTCTCGTCAATGGTGGCGAGCGCATCCTTAACGGACGCCTCGGTCTCCTCCCAGGTGAAGCTGCCGCCCCTCATTTTGTGCGACGCGTCGACGATCTGAACAGCATAGGCGTCCGAAACCGCCTTGAGGATCGCCATTTCGGTGAGCACTTCCTCGCGCAGCTCGTCGAAAATCCCGGTCGAGGTCTTGTTGACGTAAAATCCGATTCCCGAAAGCATCATCATCAGGATCAGGACAATCGCGAAGCCGGTTCCGACCGCCCCCTTGATACTGCCGAAAAAGCGCGACAGCTTGGCCATCGGCGTCGTCGAGAAGATGTCGCCGCCCTCGACCGCGACATTCTTGGCCTTGCCTTCTCGGAGATCGCGATAAAGCGCCTCGTAATGCTTCTTCTCGCTTTCGGTCGGACGGGTTCTGATCGAGATGTAGCCTGTGACCTTGTCACCTTCCATTGTCGGGGTGACGTTCGCGCGGACCCAGTAATGGTCGCCGGACTTCGCGCGGTTCTTGACGAACCCTTCCCAGCATTTCCCGGCCTTGACCGTGGCCCAGAGATCGGCAAAAGCCTCCTTGGGCATGTCGCGGTGACGCACCAGGTTGTGCGGCTGGCGCAGCAGTTCCTCTTCGGTAAAGCCGCTGATCTTTACGAAGGCTTCGTTGGCAAACTCGATCCTGCTGTCCGGCGCAGTCCTTGATACAAGAACTTCGTCCGCACCAAACGTAACTTCCCGATTGGTTACCGGTCCATTGTCACGCATTCAAACTGATCTCCTGACGCAGACGGCGGGCCCAGCGCCCCCGCCCCGATGCCTGGCAGGCGTCCCATGCGCCGCCACTGGCGATTTCGGCGGACAATCTGCTCCCCGAAAATAAACATTCGGTTAAAATGCCTACTTGTTTTTACGACGCGTATCGAAGTTGGAATCCTGACCTGTATGTCGTATTTAAATATGCAAAATACGGATCGAAAATCCAAGTCTAACGTTCATGAAGAAGGGGCCTATCGATCCGCCCTTTCCCGCCGGCGGAACCGGAACAGACACCATTTATCCGGGACAATTTCGAACAGCTGATTTATGCGCCGGTCGCGTTTCGGTCTTTTGCGCCATTCCCCCAGACAGTAAGGTGCGGCCATCATGAGCACCCGCACGCCGACTTCCTCCCGCCGTCCCGCACCACCAGCCGATCTTTCCCCGATCGAGCGCCTTCGCCAGGTCATGGCCGCGTTGCGCGATCCGCAGCATGGCTGCCCCTGGGATATCGAGCAGACATTCGAGACCATTGCCCCCTATACCATCGAGGAAGCCTACGAAGTCGCCGATGCGATCGCGCAAGGCGACATGCCGCACCTCGAGGAGGAGCTCGGAGACCTGCTTCTGCAGGTGATCTACTACACGCAGATGGGCAGCGAAGCCGGGCATTTTGATTTCGACAGCGTGGCAGACGGCATCGCCGAGAAGATGATCCGGCGGCATCCCCATGTCTTCGGCGGCGAGAGTGTCGCGGACTCCGAGGCACAGACCCGGAACTGGGAAGCCCAGAAGGCCGAGGAACGCGCGCGCAAGGCCGCAGAGGCGGGGGTCAGGCCAAGCGCTCTCGACGGCGTCTCCGCCGCCTTCCCGGCTCTGATGCGGGCGGTCAAGCTACAGAAGCGTGCAAGCCGGGTCGGTTTCGACTGGCCCGATGCGGAGCGAGTGCTCGACAAGATCGACGAGGAAATCGGCGAGGTCCGGGCCGAGATGACCGCCGATCCGGCCAAGCGCGACATGGACCGGCTGGAAGACGAGGTCGGCGACCTCCTGTTCGTCTGCGTCAATCTCGCGCGTAAGCTCGGAGTCGATCCGGAAAGCGCGCTAAGGCGCTGCAACCGGAAATTCGAGAGCCGCTTCCGGATGGTCGAGACCCTGATGCAGGACGAGCATGGGCGTACTCTCGAAGAGTCCGAACTCGAGGACATGGAAGCGCTCTGGCAACGCGCCAAGCAGCTCGAAAAATCCTGAGTCCACTTTAAGAACCGGCAGCAACACCCTGCGCCGACTCATTTTCCAGATGGAGATTTCTCATGGCCAAGACCGTATTCATCACCGGGGCGACCTCCGGATTCGGTGAGGCGACCGCCCGCCGCTTTGCCGCCGAAGGCTGGCAGACCATCATCTCCGGCCGCCGGACCGATCGCCTCGAGAAACTGAAGAACGAACTGCCTACACCGTGTCATGCAATCACACTCGATGTGCAGGACAAGGCTGCGGTCGATGCGGCCGTCGCCGGAATTCCCGACGGCTTCAAGCCGGTCGACGTGCTGGTGAATAATGCGGGGCTCGCGCTCGGCCTCGAGGGCGCCGACGAGGTGTCGATCGAGGACTGGGAGACCATGATCGATACCAATATCAAGGGGCTGCTCTACTGCACCCGTGCCCTCCTCCCGCTCATGGTCGAGGCCGGTCACGGCCATGTGGTCAATCTCGGCTCCGTCGCCGGCAACTGGCCCTATCCCGGCGGCAATGTCTACGGCGCGACCAAGGCCTTCGTCCGCCAGTTCACGCTCAATCTTCGTGCCGACCTGGTCGCCAAGAACATCCGCGCGACGGACATCGAACCCGGCCTTGCCAATACCGAGTTCTCCTCTGTTCGCTTCAAAGGCGATACGGACAAGGCCGGCGAGGTTTACAGCGGCATCGACCCGCTGAGAGCCGAGGATATTGCGGACGCCATTTTCTGGGCCGCCTCGCGCCCGGCGAACGTGAATATCAACCGGATCGAGATGATGGCGGGTTGCCAAGCCTTCTCGCCTTTCAATATTGTGCGGAAATAGGCGCGGTACGGGATCGCGCATTTCAGGAGATCCGCTATGGCGGTACGCATTTTCATCGACGGAGAAGCCGGGACCACGGGCCTGCAGATCCGCGAGCGGCTGATGGGCCGGGACGACGTCTCGCTGATCAGCCTCGGCGCGGAGGAACGCAAGGACACCGAGGCCCGACGCCGTGCGCTGAACGAGGCGGATCTCTCCATCCTCTGCCTGCCCGACGCGGCGGCGGTGGAAGCGGTCTCCATGATCGAGAACCCCGATACCAAGGTGATCGACGCCTCGACGGCCCATCGTGTCGCAGACGGCTGGGTCTATGGTTTCCCCGAGATGACGGCAGGCCACGAGAATGCCGTGCGCAATGCGCGCTTCGTCGGCAATCCGGGCTGCTATCCGACCGGCGCGATCGGGCTGATCCGTCCACTGGTGGAGCATTCCCTGCTGCCGGCGACCTATCCGATCACGGTGAACGCGGTCTCCGGCTATTCCGGCGGCGGCAAGGCACTGATCAACCAGATGGAGGACAGCAAGGCCGAAGACCATATCGGCTCTGCCATCTTCTCCTACGGCCTGCAGCTGCAACACAAGCACCTGCCGGAGATGCAGCAATATTCGATGCTGGAGCACAAGCCGATCTTCCAGCCGAGCGTCGCGCGTTATTACAAGGGCATGGCGGTCTATGTGCCGCTGCATCTCTGGGCGCTTCCGGGCGGGGTCGGTGCCAAGCGGATCCACGAGTGCCTCAGCGACCATTACAGCGGCCATCTCTTCACGGACGTGGCGCCGCTGGAACAGTCCCTCGCCCTCGCCCGGCTCGATCCGGAAGAGCAGAACGACAGCAACCGGATCCGCTTCTATGTCTTCGCCAACGAGAAGAACGGCCAGTGCGTGCTGGCAGCGACGCTCGACAATCTCGGCAAGGGCGCATCCGGCGCCGCGGTCCAGAATATGAACCTCATGCTCGGCCTTGAGGAAGGTCTCGGGCTGACGCTCGAACGCGCAGCCTGATCGCAAAGAACAGGAAACAGGAAAGCCCCGGCCGATGCCGGGGCTTTTTTTGATTTTCTCCGGATCTCCCGAGCGTCAGGGCCAGAGCCTGTCACGCAGATCATCCCAGGCCGCTTCGTCCGGAGCGATCAGCAAACCGCCGTCCAGCTGGTCCGGAAGGTAGGGCATCTTGTTGAAGCGCGCATGGAAGCCGCCCGCTTCCTGATGCAGCAGCGTGCCCGCCACGTGATCCCACGGCATGTTCTTCGGATACATCGCGAAATGCGCCTTGCCGGTCAGCAGGGTCAGATATTCGTGGCCGGCACAGCCATAGCGGAAATGCTCCTCGACCGCGTCCTTGGCCCGCTCCTTCATCTCTTCCTTCAGGGGAGACGGCATGAAACGGAAATTCAGCGCGCCCCGCATTTCCGTGCTGGGACGCCCCGCGAGGACCGAAAGCCGCTCTTCCCGGCCAGTGTAATGGCACATCCAGGCCCCTTCGCCGCGGACAGCCACGGCACAGCGCTCACCCAGCGGGTCGAGAATGAGGCCGAGCACCGACTGGCGCCGGTGCACGAGAGAAACCATCACGCAGAACTTGCTGTCGCCCCGGGCAAAATTCCGGGTTCCGTCGACCGGGTCGACGATCCAGACCGGGGCGTCGCCGGTCAGGGCGTTCAGGATCAGCTTGTCGGCGGAAACGGCCTCCTCTCCGACCACCAAGGAGCCCGGCAGCAAATCCTGGAGAAGCGGCGTCATCCGCCGCTCGGATTCGATATCGGCAATGGTGACGAGATCGTCCGGGCCGGTCTTTTCCTGGATTTCTCCCCTCTGCAGCGACCTGTAACGCGGCAGGATCACGGAATTCGCGGTTTCCCGCATGATGCCCATGACGGCAGAGGGATCTGGATATCTGTTCATTCGCGCCAGCAGGTGATTTGCCGGCGGGTGCCGGGCTTCGGAAGATACAATTTAACCGGAGCAGCCGGTATTGGAAGTGAGCTTCCGCACCCGATTGAAATCACGCGTTAAATCTGGCGTCGAAACGTTCGGCATCGACTGGAGTCATGCGCACTTTCATGTGGATTTCGGAGTCCCTGTCCTCCCGGTCCACCACCTGTCCGTGCTGGTAGAGCCAGGCGACCGCCGCCCCGTTCGCCGCATCCAGTTCGAAAGTGCGGGTCACGTCCCCGACTCCAAGCATCTCATCCAGCAATCCAAGAAGGTCCTGGCAGCCTGTCCCGTCGAGCGCCGATACCGCGATCTTCCGGCTCATGCCCTTTGCGAGGGCTTCCCCGCGCTCCGGCAAACCCAGCAGATCGATCTTGTTGAGGACCTCGACGGTCTGCTCGGTCAGTTTCCGTTCGTCCAGGCCGAGATCGCGCAGAACGGCGATGACGTCGTTTCTCTGGGCCTCGGTATCCGGATGGGAGAAGTCCCGCACGTGAAGCAGGATGTCCGCCTCCTTCACCTCCTCTAGCGTCGCCCGGAAAGCGGCAACAAGGTGAGTCGGCAGATCGGAAATGAACCCGACCGTGTCGGAGAGGATGATGGTCCGGCCCGACGGCAGTTCCAGCCGGCGCATCGTCGGATCGAGCGTGGCGAAGAGCAGATCCTGCGCAAAGACCGCGGATTCTGTCAGCCGGTTGAACAGGGTCGATTTGCCGGCGTTCGTATAGCCGACAAGCGCGACGATCGGATAGGGAACCTTGCGCCGGGACTCGCGGTGCAGTTCGCGCGTCCGCTTGACGTCCTCGAGTTCCTTGCGGATCCGGGTGATCCGCTCGCCGATCAGCCGTCGGTCGATTTCGAGCTGGCTTTCGCCCGGGCCGCCCACGAAGCCGAGACCGCCGCGCTGGCGTTCAAGGTGCGTCCAGGAGCGGACGAGACGGCTACGCTGGAAAGTCAGCGCGGCCAGTTCGACCTGAAGCCGGCCTTCATGGGTGCGTGCGCGGGCGCCGAAGATCTCGAGGATAAGCGCCGTCCTGTCGATAACCTTGCAGTCTAGCGCTTTCTCGAGGTTGCGCTGCTGAACGGGAGAGAGCGACGCGTCGACGATGGCGACCTCGATCTCCATTGCCTGCACGATCCCGGCCAGACGCTCGACCGCGCCGCCGCCGATATAGGTCGCCGGGCGGACACGGCTGAGCGCCACGACTTCGCTGTGCACGACATCGAGCTCGATCGCCGCCGTCAGGCCGACGGCTTCCGCCAGACGTGCTTCAGGGTCCCGCGTTCCCGGGGACTCCTGAGACACCGATCTCTTTTCGAAGGGATGGACAACAAGTGCCCGACCGTTCTTTACGTCCGACGCGCTATCCATGCACGCCCTGCTTTCTCAGGCTCAACTGGCCTCTTCTTCCCGCGCCGGCTCAAACAGCTGAACGGGCTGGGACGGCATAATGGTAGAGATCGCGTGCTTGTAGACCAACTGCGAGTGTGCATCCCGGCGCAGCAGCAGCGAGAAATTGTCGAACCAGGTCACGATGCCCTGGAGCTTCACACCGTTGATGAGAAAGATCGTAACCGCAGTCTTGTTCTTCCGGATCGTGTTGAGAAACACTTCCTGAACGTTCTGATTCTTATCGGTGGCCATTGCACGGACCTTTTGTTCGTTGTGTATCAGGCGCATGCCGGAACAAGCTTGGCACCGCCCCCATCTCGCAAATGCGAGATGGGTACCTCCTTTATATAACTATTTCTCGGCCCGACTCAATCTGTCAGCGCACGCCGCATTGCATCGCAATCGATGAAATGATGTCTCGGTGTCCATTTTTCCAGATCGGCCGCCGCAATCGGCTCGTCTCCGATCAGCACCGGAACGCATCCGCTCGCCACTCCGCACTGCAAATCAACCAGTGAATCTCCGACGAACCAGACGGCATCCCCGGGGACATGCCCCGAATCCGCAAGCGCCAGATCGACGGGCTCGCGCGACGGCTTGTCCTTCACGGCGTCGGTCGCGCCGACAATCCGGTGGAAAAAGCCCGTCCAGCCAAGGGTTTCTGCCTCAGCGCGCAGGAAGTTTCCGTTCTTGTTGCTGACCACGCCCATGAGGACCGAGCGCTCCCGCAGCGCGGAAAGCAGATCCTCGGCCCCTCCCAGGGCGCGCAATGCCGAGAGATGACGTTCTTCGAATGCGGCATAGAAAATGTCGCGCGCGTCTTCCCAGCGCTCTCCGAAGATCGTCGGAAAATTGTCCCGCATGGAGCGCTTCGCCCGCAGACGCATTTCCTGCTCGGTCCAGTGCGGTAGATCGAACGCGCCAAGGGCGGCGTTCATGGCTGCGGTGACACCCGGCCAGTTGTCGACGAGGGTACTGTCCCAATCGAACAGGATCGCGCGCGGTTGCTCGACCATGATCAGAAAAAATCGAGCCGGACGGCAAAGAGTTTCTCGACCTTCTTCACCACCTCGTAGGTGGCGAAGAGAATGACGCGGTCCTGCGCCTGGATGACCGTATCGCCGCGCGGTACGAGAACCTCGCCGTCACGGTAGATCGCACCGACGATGACGCCGGCCGGCAGCTTGGCGTCGCGCAACGGGCTGCCGACCAGTTGCGAGGTCTCCAGCGCCTCGGCCTCGATCACCTCACCAAAGTCACCGCGCAGGGAATAGACGCCGCGAATGCGCCCGCGCCGCACATGCTGCAATATGGTGGAGACCGTGATCGCCCGCGGGTTGACCACGGCGTCGACTCCAAGGGTCGAAATCAGCGAGGCGTAGGTGCCCTTGTTGATCAGCGCGACCGTACGATCCGCGCCGGCGCGTTTGGCCAGCAGCGAGCCGATGATGTTCACTTCCTCGTCGTTCGACACCGCGACAAAGGTCTCGGTCTGGGCAACGTTTGCTTCCTCGAGGATCTCGACGTCGAGAGCGTCTCCGTTGAGCACCATCGTATGGTCGAGGGTCTGCGCCACGAGCTTGGCCCGTTCGCGGTCGTACTCGATCACCTTCACACTGACGCCGGAATGCTTCGACTCGATCTCTTCGGCAAGCATGAGACCGATATTGCCGCCGCCGGCGATGATGACGCTGCGCCCCTCTTCCTCTTCGTGTCCGAAAGCGGCCATGGCACGGGTGAGGTGTCCGGTATCGCACACGAAATAGACATCGTCGCCCGGCAGCATGTGATCGTCCGGTTTCGGCACGATGCCGCGGTCGTCGCGAATGATTCCGACGACGACGATATTGAGATCGGAAAACAGACTGGTGAGCTGGCGCAGCGGCGTGTTGACGATCGGACAGTCCTCGTCACAGCGCACGCCGACCACCCTCACCGCGCCGTCCGCCATCGGTACCACGTCGAACGCGCCCGGCACCTGCAGGCGGCGGCCGATCGCCTTCGCCACTTCGCGCTCCGGCGAGATGATGTGGTCGATCGGCATGTTCTCACGGCTGAACAGGTCAGCCCAGATCGGCTGCAGATAGTCCTGCTGGCGAATACGGGCGATCCGCGACGGCACGTTGAACAGGGAATGCGCGATCTGACAGGCCACCATGTTGACCTCGTCCGAATAGGTCACGGCGATCAGCATGTCCGCGTCACGCGTTCCCGCATCCTCGAGGATGGAAGGCAGAGACGCGAGGCCGTGAACCCCGCGGACGTCGAGCGTCTCGGCGATCTTGCGGACCAGCGCCGCATCCTGGTCGATGACGGTAACGTCGTTGTTCTCGCCCGCCAGATGCTGCGCAATGCTGGTGCCGACCTGACCGGCGCCGCAAATAACGACTTTCATTCTGCGATCCTGTTCCCAGAAGGGTTAAGCGGAGCGTTCGGCACTGACCCCGAGAGATTTCAGCTTGCGGTGCAGCGCCGAGCGCTCCATCCCCACAAAGCTGGCCGTCCGGGAGATATTGCCGCCAAAACGGTTCACCTGGGCAAGCAGATATTCCCGCTCGAACATTTCCCGGGCCTCGCGAAGCGGCATCCCCATGATCTCGACGCCCTTGTCGAAATTGAGGCTGACCGGCGCCGCGGAACCGATTTCCGGCGGCAGCATGTCGGCCTTGACCGGGTCGTTCGCAGTGCCCGGCGCCATGATCAGCAGCCAGTCGATGACATTCCGGAGCTGGCGGACATTGCCTGGCCAGTCATAGGACTGGAGTGCGGCGATGGCATCCTCGGCGAGGACACGATGCGGCATGCCGGATGTGCGTGCGGAACGCTCGATAAAATGGCGGCTCAGCAGAGGAATATCTTCCCGCCGCTGCGACAGAGCCGGGACCGAAATCGGCACGACATTCAGCCGGTAATAGAGATCCTCGCGGAAACGGCCGGTCGAGATTTCCTGCTGCAGATCACGGTTCGTCGAGGCGATCACCCTGACATCGACCGAGACCTCCTTCTCGCCGCCGACCCGGCGGAAGCGCTGCTCCTGCAGGACGCGGACGATCTTGCCCTGGGTTTCCCGCGGCATATCCGCGACCTCGTCGAGGAACAGGGTGCCTTTATGCGCCTGTTCGAGCATTCCGACGCTGCGCCCGACCTCGTCGCTCTCGCTGTCGCGCCGCTCGGCGCCGAACAGTTCGATCTCGAGACGTTCCGGGCTCAGGGTCGCACAGTTGAGCACGGTGAAAGGACCGCCCGCCCGGTTCGACTGCGCATGGATCATGCGGGCGACGACTTCCTTACCTGCTCCGGCGGGGCCGGTGATCAGCACGCGGCTGTTCGTCGGCGCAACCTTCTCGACCGCCTGCGACACCTGCGCGATGCCGGAGGAAATTCCGATCAGACGATCGTCCGTGTCGGTCCGGGCTTTGAGATCCGCAACCTCGCGACGCAGCCGCGCGGCTTCGAGGGCACGGCCGACCTGCAGCAGCAGGCGTTCGGTCTCGAAAGGTTTCTCGATGAAGTCGTAGGCGCCCATCTTGATCGCCGAGACCGCGGTTTCGATCGTGCCGTGTCCGCTGATCATGATGACCGGAACATCCGGATGCTCGACACTCAGCCGCTCCAGGATCCGGAGCCCGTCGAGCGCGCTGTTCTCGAGCCAGATATCCAGCACAACAAGCGCCGGCCGGCGGGTATTTGCCGCATCGAGCGCCTCGTCGCTGTTGCCTGCCTGACGGGTCTCGAATCCCTCGTCCTCGAGGATCCCGGCGAGCAGGTTACGGATATCGGCTTCGTCATCTACGATCAGAATGTCATGCGCCATGAGAACTCAGCCCGGATACGCTTTGATCTGACTCAGAAAATGCATCTTCACCGCGTGCATCGGCCGGATCGCGGAAGGTAAGACGTACCTTGGTGCCTCCGCCTTCCCGGTCCATAAGCGTAATAGATCCTGCATGATCTTCCATGATTCTTTTGACAATTGCCAGACCGAGGCCCGTGCCTTTCTCGCGCGTCGTCACGTAAGGTTCCGTCAGCCGGTCGCGGTCCTTATCCGGCAGTCCGCGCCCGGTATCCTCGACATCGACAATGATCCGCTGATCCTCGCGGCCGACCGTTACCGAGACCCGGTGCGCGGGCGTTCCGCCCTCTTCGTCGATCCCGGTCGGGCCCGATGCCTGGATTGCGTCGATCGCGTTCTGCAGCAAGTTCGTCAAAACCTGTCTAATCTGCCTTTGGTCACACTCAAACTCGACCGGCTCCTGCCCCTCGTCGAACTCGAAGACGATCCCCGATTGCGCGGACCGCTGGAGCACCACCTGCCCACGGATGAGCTCGATTAGATTCTCTTTCCGCATGACCGGCGCCGGCATGCGCGCAAAAGCGGAGAACTCATCGACCATCCGGCCAATATCTCCTACTTGTCTCACGATTGTGTCGGTGCATTCAACAAAAGTCTCAGGATCGGTCTCTATCTGCTTCAGATATTTACGCTTAAGCCGTTCAGCCGATAGCTGGATCGGGGTCAGAGGGTTCTTGATCTCATGGGCGATACGGCGCGCAACGTCGGCCCAGGCCGCCATCCGCTGCGCCGACAAGAGCTCAGAAATGTCGTCGAAGGTCAGGACGTATCCCGAGACCTCGCCTTCGGTGATTTCCGCCTTGATCCGGGCGAGCAGGGTAATCTTTCGGTCTCCGCGATTGAGCTCGATCTGCTTTTCCGACTGCCGGTAGGGATTCCGCCGTGCCACCTCCAGAAGTTCCGACATTTCCGGAATTTGTTCGGAGAGCGTGCGCCCGACGAGCGAATCGCCGTCAACTCCGAGCAGGCTGGCCGCCGACCTGTTCGGCAGATTTATCCGCGCCTCCGCATCCAGGCCGATCACGCCTGCAGACACGCCGCCCAGGACCGCTTCGGTGAAGCGCCGGCGCGCGTCGATCTGCCGGTTCGCGCTCATCAGCTCGCCGCGTTGCATTTCGAGTTGCCGCGTCATCCTGTTGAAGGCCCGGGCGAGCAGTCCCATTTCGTCCGCTTCGACCGGACCCGCGACCCGTGCGGAGAGGTCTCCCGCGCTGATCCGTTCGGCCGCACCGATCAGGTCGCTGATCGGATGCACCATTCGGGTGGCGAGATTGAGACCGATCCAGACCGCCGCCAGGAGAAGCAGCAACGCCACCATGGCGAAGATCATGATAAACGAGACCTGGATGTCGAAACGCCTGCCCTCAAGCTCGGTGAACTGGTTCACCGCCTCTTTCGTACGCTCGATGTAGCTGAGAATTTCCGCATCGACGAAGCGGCCGACGAAAAGATAGGCATCGACGAAGCGGTCGAGCCTGACGACCGCACGCAGCCTGTCTTCCGCATCCGTGGTGAGCACGACGACATCGCCGAGCTGGGCCTTCGCCATCGCCGCTTCCGGCAGTGGCTCATAATCGAACGACAGCGCCAGACTGGTGCGTGCCAGAACCCGGCCCGTATTGTCGAAAACGACCGCCTCCGTCAGGTTTCTGAGAGCAGCCTGGGCCCGCAGTACCTGGGAGAAGCGCGCCGGATTGTTCACCAGGAAAGGCGCCTCCCGGTTGATGTCGTTGGCCATCGCCAGCACGTCGCCGCGGATCACCTGACGGTGCTCTTCCAGATAGCGTTCGGCGACGGCCACAGACCCGGTGACCGCCGTCGAAACCCGTTCGCTGAACCAGGACCGTATCCCGAAATCGAACATCACCAGGGAAAAGACCGAGACCAGGATCGTCGGCGCGACGGTCAGCACCGAGAACATCACCACAAGGCGCACATGCAGCCGTGAACCGGCGAGCCCCTGCCTCCGTTCGACCCAGAGCCTGGCCATCCGCCAGGCCACAAGGACACCGAGCAGAAGCAGCAGGGAGAAATCAAGATAGAGGATGCCGAGCACCACATCCGGGTTAGGCCCGGCAGGTCCGGCGCGCGTGAAAACCGCGTAGGTGCCGAGACCGGCGAGAATCGCGGCCGCGGCAAGCACATAAGCCGCCCTGCGCTCGAAACCGACACGCTGGGCCCAAAGGCGGAACCGGCGGGTATAGTTCGCGAAACGGCGCGCTGACCCCGACGGGGTGGTTTCAGGAGTATGGGCGTCGGTACTTGCTTCCGCCGGCATGCCTCACCTGCTGGGACTCGATTGGAGGATCAATCTAGCGCAATCGCCTATGCGGTGCACGGGGCTCTGCCGCGGGCCGCCTAACGCGCGCCCCGCACCACGGGAATGCCGAGATCGCGGATTTTCTTCCGCAGCGTATTGCGGTTGAGACCGAGCATGGATGCCGCTTTCAGCTGATTGCCCTTGGTCGCATCGAGCGAGAGCAGGATGAGCGGGCGCTCCACTTCGCGCAGGATGCGGTCGTGCAGACCTGCGGGTGGCAGATTGTCGCCATGCGCGGCGAAATAGGCCCTCAGATGCCGTTCGACCGCGTCCGAGAGATTCTCGCTCCGCTCGCCGGCTTCCTCTCCCGCGCCCGCCGGCGCTTCCGCCAGTTCCTGTTCGATGGCCGCTGCGCCGATCACCTCTTCCGAATAGAGCGCGACCAGGCGCTTCACCAGATTCTCGAGCTCGCGGATATTGCCCGGCCAGTTATAGGCACTGAGTCGCTGCAGAGCGGCACCGTCAATGGTCTTCTCAGGCAGCCCTTCCTTCTGCGCGAGGGCGAGGAAATGCCGCGCCAGGTCCGGAATATCCTCCTTGCGCTCCCTCAGCGGCGGCAGACGCAGCGGCACGACATTGAGCCGGTAGAACAGATCCTCGCGGAACATGCCCTGGCGAATCAGCTGCCGAAGGTCACGGTGGGTCGCTGCCACGATACGGACGTCGGCCTGGATGGCGGAACGTCCGCCGACCGTGGTGTATTCGCCTTCCTGCAGAACCCGGAGCAGACGGGTCTGGGCTTCGATCGGCATGTCGCCGATCTCGTCGAGGAAGAGCGTCCCTCCCCGTGCTTGCTCGAAGCGCCCGCTCGACCGCGCCGTGGCGCCGGTGAAGGCGCCCTTCTCGTGCCCGAAGAGTTCGCTCTCGATCAGCTCGCGCGGAATCGCCGCCATGTTGACCGCTACGAACGGGCCGTCCCGGCGCTTGCCGTAATCGTGCAGGGCGCGCGCCACCAGCTCCTTGCCGGTGCCGGATTCGCCTGCGATCATGACGGTCAGGTCCGTTCCCATGAGACGGGCGAGAACGCGATAAATCTCCTGCATGGCCGGAGAGCGGCCGATGAGAGGCAGCTCTTCGTCCGAAACCTCCGGCTCTCTTGCCGCCGGCGCGGCGCCCTCGACGCGTGCGGTCAGCGCCTTGCGCACGACCTTCACCAGTTCGGAGAGATCGAAGGGTTTCGGGAGGTATTCGAAGGCACCGCGCTCGCTCGCCTTCACCGCCGTCAGCAGGGTGTTCTGCGCGCTCATCACGATGACCCGGAGATCGGGCCGGACCTTGCGGATCCGTGTCAGCAGGTCGAGTCCGTTCTCGTCCGGCATCACCACGTCGGTGATCACCAGATCGCCGTCGCCGCGCTCAACCCACTGCCAGAGATTGGCGGCATTGCCGGTCGAGCGGACATCCATGCCGATCCGGGTCAGGGCCTGCGTCAGAACGGTACGGATGGCCTGATCGTCATCCGCGATCAGGATCGAAGCGCTGTCCATATTCATGCCTGTGCAAAGGCCTCGGAAATATCGGCGATCGGCAACGAGAGCCGGAATTCGGTCCGCCGCGGCTGGGAATCGACCTCGATCACCCCGCCATGATCGGCCACGGCCTTCGCGACGAAGGCGAGACCGAGGCCCGATCCGTTCCTCTTCGAGGTCACGAACGGATCGAAGATCGTCGCCTTCATGTCGTCCGGAATTCCGGGGCCGTTATCGCGAATGGTGACCTGGAGCGGCAGGTTGACCCGGCGCGCAGAGCCCGGAACGGAAACCCGCATGCCGTGCCGGTAGGCGGTCGACATGTGGATCTCGCCGTCCTCGTCGCCGATGGCCTCGGCCGCGTTCTTGAGCAGGTTCAGAAAGATCTGCACCAGGATGTCCCGGTTGCCGAGCACCGGCGGCAGGGACGGGTCATAGCGCTCGAAATACTTGATCCGGCTGCCAAAACCGGATTCCGCGATCTTCTGGCAATGGTCGAGAACCTCATGGATATTGACCGGGCTGCGCTCGATCGGACGGTCATCCGAAAACACTTCCATGCGATCGACCAGGCTGCAGATCCGGTCGGTCTCGTCGCAGATCAGCTTGGTCAGCGGTCTGTCCGCCTCAATCGCGTTCTGCTCGAGGAGCTGTGCCGCTCCCTTGATGCCCGAGAGAGGGTTCTTCACCTCGTGCGCGAGCATCGCCGCCATCGCGGTGACGGACCGGGCGGCGCCCTTGAAGTTGAACTGCCGGTAGAGCTGGTTTGCGATGGAGCGCATCTGCAGAGTCAGCACGACTGCGCCCGGCCTTTCGGTCAGGGGCGACACCTGGACACTGACGATATGCGAGCCGATGCGTGGCCCCTCGAGAATGAGGTCGTAGTCGAAGAGAACAGAAGACTGACGCCGGCTCTGCTCGATCATGTTGAGGACGGGGCTGTCTGCCGGGATCAGATCGGCGAGCTCGCACCCTTCGAGGATCGCGGCACTTCCCTGAAGAAAATGTTCCGCTGCCATGTTCACGTAGACGATCCGGTTTTTCTCGTCGAGACCGATGACCGGGGTCGGTACGGCGTGAAGGACGCCTGTCGGATCGAGTGCGGCTGGCGCCGTGCCCGGCTCCGGATCCATGACCATGCTCATGCCGCCTGCCTCTCCAGTGCCATGCCGAAGAACCTCTCGATCGCTTCCTCGACGACCTGACGATCCATGGTGTTGTTGACGATTTGCCGGAACTCGGCCGAGCCATGAACGCCGGCCGCATACCAGCCGATATGCTTTCGGGCGAGTTTCAGACCAAGTTCGCTGCCGTAGTGGGACAGCATCTCGGCGACATGGCGCCGCATGATGTCGGCGCGCTCCTGGAACGTCGGGTCGGCCGGTATGGCACGCCCTGCCAGATGGGCCGCGACCTGAGCCGGGAACCACGGACGGCCGTAGACACCGCGCCCGATCATCACCCCGTCGGCGCCCGATTGTTCGAGGCAGGTATCGACATCTTCAAGGGCCGCGATGTCTCCGTTCGCGACGACCGGAAGCGCGACCGCTTCCTTCACCTTCCGGATGAAGCTCCAGTCGGCTTGCCCCTTGTACATCTGGCAACGCGTGCGCCCGTGCACCGTCAGGAGCCGGATCCCCGCTTGCTCGGCGATCTTCGCCAGGCGCGGAGCGTTGCGGTCGCTCTGGTCCCATCCGGTCCGCATCTTGAGGGTCACCGGAACCGGGACCGCCTCGACGACCGCCTCCATGATCCGCCCCGCCAGGACCTCGTCGCGCATCAGCGCCGAGCCGGCGAGCTTGTTGACCACCTTCTTCACCGGGCAGCCCATATTGATATCGATGATCTCGGCGCCGCGATCGACATTGAGTTTCGCAGCTTCCGCCATGATCTCCGGATCCCAGCCGGCGAGCTGGACCGCCATCGGACGTTCGAGATCCATGTCCTGCGGGATCTTGAACATCTCCTCGCGTTCCTCGCGGAGGACGGCGGCGCTCGCGATCATCTCGGACACGACGAGACCGCATCCGAACTCGCGCACGAGCCGACGGAACGGCCTGTCCGTCACCCCAGACATGGGGGCGAGGAACACCGGGCTCTCAAGCGCGATATCGCCGATTCTGATGGTCATTAACTGTGCACCTGTAAAGCGTTGCCCATGAATTAAGCAACTGCTCGCAAAATTGTCAAAATAGGATTTCAGAAGGCAGCCGGGGCACTATGCCGGTCAGGCAAGAATTTCGGCGACAAACTTCACGCCCGGATAGGCAAGCGTCAACAAAAGATATGCAAGAAGCACCAGACGCGAGACCGTCCGGCCGCGTATTCCGAATCGGCTATGCACCAGCCAGAGGCCCGCGAGCACGATGAAGGCGCCTATCGAAAGCACCGTTTTGTGATCGAATTCAAGGACATGTCCGGATCGGTAGATCTGCAGGGCAATCCCGGTCGCAAGCCCCCCGAGCAGAACGATCACCGCCCCGCCGAGCAGCTGGTCCTGCAGCTTCTCGCAATCGGCCACGGACGGGAGTACCGCCGCAATCCTGGAGGACATCTGCTTGCGCTTGAGGGCTCGCTCTTTCAGGAAAATCGCGAGTGCGGTGATTGCCGCCAGAGTGAGAAGCGCGTACGTCGCCAGCGCAATCGCGATATGGGCGGAGAACCAACCGCCCGGAAGGTGTTCTGCAAGCCGGATCGAGGGCTCGACCGAACCGGCGACGGTGGCGCCGAGCGCCATCAGAAAGAGGTAGGGCACCAGAAGCGCCGTCAATCCACGGGCCGCCGGCCGCAACCAGCAGAGCGGCAGGAACACAAGCAGGCTCGCGCAGACCGCCAGCCAGAGCGCCATCGCAAGATCCGACCGCCAGCTCGCTCCAAGCGTCACGACGACATAGAGCAGCGGCCCGGCGGTCGCGACCGCGAGCAGCGCCCAGAAGGCTCCGCCCGCGCGCGCCGGCGCGCGGAGCGAGAACAGACCGACCGGGATCAGCGCCAGAAGAGCCGAGAGGTTCAAGAGCAAAGACATTGGCATGGCGCCACTATATCATGCCGCCCGCTCCGAAGTGCCAGAGCAAATTGAGGTGATGTGTGCCCCGGTCAAAGACCGCTCTCCTGATCGTCGCCGCCGGCCGTGGAACCCGGCTCGGCAGCGAGATTCCGAAACAGTATCTGAAGCTTGCGGGCAAACCGGTGCTGCGGCATGCGCTGGACCGGTTCCTCGCACACCAGGCCGTCGGTCCCGTCCGTATCGTCATCGATCCGGATCATCGGACGCTCTATGAGGAGGCCGTCTCGGGCCTCGGTCTCCCGCCGCCGGTCTCGGGCGGCGCCGAACGGGGCCAATCGGTACTGAACGGTCTCCGTGCCCTTGCTGAAGAGGCTCCCGATCATGTGCTGGTGCACGATGCCGCCCGCCCCTTCGTCACGCCGCAGGTCATCGACCGGGTACTGGATGCCCTGGAATACGCGCCCGGGGCCATTCCGGCCCTGCCCGTCGCGGATACGCTGAAACGCGCGCGCGGGCTCGGGGGTGAAATCACCGGAACGGAGGATCGCAGTACTCTTTTCCGGGCCCAGACGCCCCAGGGATTTCACTTCAAGACCCTGCTGGAAGCCCATGAAAAGACTGAAAAGCTGGCGACCGACGACGCCGCGCTTCTGGAAGAACTCGGACTCACGGTGCAGCTTGTCGAAGGCGCGGACGCGCTCTTCAAGATCACGACGGAGGAAGACTTGATCCGCGCGAGACAGATGACCGAAGGCGCGCTGGAGCCGCGGGTCGGCACGGGTTTCGACGTGCACCGGCTGGGTCCCGGGGAAAAGATCACCCTCTGCGGCCTGGAGATCGCGCATGACCGCACCCTGATCGGTCATTCCGATGCCGATGTCGGGCTGCATGCGATCACCGACGCCCTCCTTGGCGCCATTGCCGACGGCGATATCGGAAGCCACTTCCCGCCGAGCGATCCGCAATGGAAGGGCGCCGCCTCAGATCAATTCCTCGTTCATGCGGCTGAACTGGTGCGGCAGCGCGGCGGACGCATAACCCATGTCGATCTGACGCTCATCTGCGAGCGCCCGAAGATCGGCCCGCACCGTCCGGCGATGCGCACGAGGATTGCTGAGATCCTCGATATCTCCGAGAGCCGTGTCAGCGTGAAGGCCACCACTTCGGAAAAACTCGGCTTCACCGGCCGCGGCGAAGGGATCGCCGCCCAAGCGGCGGCGACCGTCCTGCTGCCGGCGGACGACCTGTGAACGCGCCCCTGCCCCTGTTTCATCCGGCCCGCATCGCCGCGACTTTTTTCTGGGTCGGCCACGCCCCGAAGGCGCCCGGGACCTGGGGTTCGCTCGCCGCGATACCTTTCGCCTGGCTGATGCTGTCGTTCGGCGGCTGGCAGTTGCTGGCGATCGCCGCGGTGGTCGCGACGCTCATCGGCTTCTGGGCCTCGGGGCTCTATTCCAGAGCGCTCGGCTGGAAAGATCCAGGTGAGGTCGTCATCGACGAGGTCGCCGGGCAATGGATCGCCCTCCTGCCCGCCGCACTAGACCCGGTCAGCTTCGCTGTCGGCTTTGCCGCCTTCCGCGTGCTCGACATCACAAAGCCGTTTCCGGCGGGCTGGGCGGACTCGAATCTCGATGGCGCGGCAGGCATCATGATCGACGATCTGTTCGCCGGGATCTATGCGGCGCTCGTCGTTCTCGCCTATCAGCATTTCTTCTGAAAGGTCTGAAATCATGGACAATTTCGATGCCGAGATCCGGACCCTCGCGATCGAGGTACTAGAGGCCTGCCGGAAGCGCGGCTGGCTCGCGGCGACGGCAGAAAGCTGTACCGGCGGCCTCATCGCGGGCGCCCTGACGGAGATCGCCGGATCTTCCGACGTCGTCGACCGCGGTTTCGTGACCTATTCCAACGAGGCAAAGATGGAAATGCTCGGTGTCGCGGAGATGACGCTCGCCACGCATGGAGCGGTATCGGAACCGACGGCACGCGAGATGGCGGAAGGCGCGCGCGCGAGGTCAGGTGCGGCGGTCAGCGTCGCCGTTACCGGCGTCGCCGGTCCGACTGGTGGCTCGGCAGAGAAACCTGTCGGCCTGGTCCATTTCGCCGCTGCGACTGCGGAGAAGACAGTCGCGGAGCACAAGATCTTTGACGGAGATCGCGGCAGCGTCCGGCATCAGACGGTGCTGCACGCGCTCGGAATGCTGCGCGCGCTGGCGAAAGGCTGAGCGCTATTTCAGGCGGGCGAGGAAGGCGTCGATATCCGCTTCCAGTTCCTCGATCGCCTCGAGACCGACGCTGAAGCGGATGAAGAGGTCCTCGCCTTCCACGGCCGTGGCCGAGCGCGCCTTTCCGATCGACATGGGTGCGACGAGACTTCGGGTTCCGCCCCAGGACGCACCGATGGCAATGGTCTTCAATGCTCCCAACGCTGCGTCCAACCGGGCGGACGCGCCGTCCGAGAGGACCACGGTGAAAACCCCCGCCGCGCCGGTGAAATCACGCTTCCAGAACGTATGTCCGGGATTGTTCTCCAGCGGAGGCCAGTAGATCTCCCTGACCGCCGGATGGCCCTGCATGCCCTCGATCAGCCGGCGGGCGCCGGCCTCGGCATGGGAGAAACGCAGCGCCATGGTTTCCATACCGCGCAGCACCATAGCCGCATCGTCCGGCGAGACGCCGATGCCCGTCCTCCCCATGAAAGCACGAACCCTGAGCGCCGTCTCTTCATCCGCGAAGGACATGGCGCCCATCAGGATATCGGAATGGCCCGAAGCATATTTCGTCAGCGCTTCGGAGACGATATCGACCCCGAAGGCATGCGCCTTGAAAGCAAGCGCCGTCGCCCAGGTATTGTCGCAGCCAACCATCGCACCGGCATCATGGGCGATCGAGACGATGGCGGGGATATCCTGCACTTCCATAGTCGTCGAGCCCGGAGACTCGCACCAGACCAGCTTCGTCTCCGGCCGGATGCGGCGTTTCAGGTCTTCCAGCGACAGCGGGTCGTAATAATCGACCGAGATCCCGAACCGCTTGAGATCCTCGTCAGCATGCGTGCGCATGGGCGGATAGGAGGTATCGGCGATCAGAATATGATCTCCCGCCGAGAGCAACGCCATCGCGGCGACGGCGTTCGAGGCCTGCCCGGACGGCACCAGCAGCGTCCGTTTCGCACCGGACAGCGCCTGCAGCCTGGCTTCCAACTGACGCGTCGTCGGCGTGCCGTAGAGGCCGTAGGTATAGCCGTCCGGCCCGCGTTCGCCGCGCGTCGCATATTCCTCGGCATTGGCGAAGACGATGGTCGATGCGCGATGCACCGATGGCGCCAGGCTCCTGTAGCCGTCTTCCTTCACCTCGGGCGTCACCACGCATTTTGTCTCGTCTCTCATCACCAACTCCCCGTTCGATCGCGTGACGCTAGTCGGCGCGGTCCTTTGGTGCGACGAAATAATTCGTCTTTGAGCTCAACTTTTTTGTACGAGCCGTGAGATCGCGGAATCTGGCAATACGGATCCCGATTTCAGATTCGTTGCCGAGTCGGAACAAAATTCTTGAACAAAACTGAAAATACAGTTTATCGCCTGCAAACAGAGTTTATCTATACTGTATAGACGCTTAGCTCGGACTCGAACGTCCCGAATCATAGAGCTCGTAGGCACGGCTCTCGAATGCCGAGACCATCCGGCGAACGGCTTCGTTGAAGAAGACCTCGATGATTTTCTGCAGCACACGGGACTTGAACTCGAAATCGACATAGAAGTCGATCATGCAGCCGCCCTCGTGCTCCTCGAAGACCCAGTGATTGTTCAGATATTTGAACGGGCCGTCGGCATATTCGACGTCGATCCGGTTCTTCTCGGGGCTGAGCGTGACCCGCGAGGTGAAGCGCTCCCGGATCATCTTGTAGCCGATGATCAGGTCGGCAATGACGAGGTTGCCCTCGCGCTTGCGGATGCGCGCGCCAACGCACCACGGCAGGAATTCCGGGTATCGCTGGACGTCAGCAACTAGGTCGAAAAGCTGTTGCGGGCTGAAGGGCACAGCCCGCTTCTCGGCATGGGTCGGCATGGATTTGCCTTAGCACAGGTCAGTCGGAAGCCGATACCGCCATTTCCGCCAGATCGGTCAGCGAAAGCTCCTTGCGCACCAGACCGCGCTCGACGCCGAGCCGGCGATCCCTTTCGGCACGCATGCGGGCGAAATCCTCGTCCGCGTGATAGGAGGAGCGGGTCAGCGGCGAGGACGCCACCATCAGGAAGCCCTTGCCGTAGGCGATCTTCTTGTAGGCCTCGAACTCGTCCGGCGTGACAAACCGGTCGATCACCGCGTGTTTCGCGGTCGGCTGCAGATACTGCCCGATGGTGATGAAATCGACTTCCGCCGATCGCATGTCGTCCATCACCTGATAGATCTCTTCCTTGCTCTCCCCGAGCCCGACCATCAGGCCGGACTTGGTGAAGATCGTCGGATCGAGTTCCTTCGCCCGGTCGAGGATCTTCAGCGAATGGAAATAGCGCGCGCCCGGGCGGATCCCCGGATAGAGCCGCGGCACGGTTTCCAGATTGTGGTTGAAGACATCCGGACGGGCATCGATGACGATCTCAAGCGCGCCGTCCTTGCGCATGAAGTCCGGCGTCAGCACCTCGATCGTGGTCTCGGGCGACATCGCGCGGATTTTGGTAATCACCTGGGCGAAGTGCCCCGCCCCGCCATCGTCGAGATCGTCCCGGTCGACCGAGGTGATGACCACGTGGCGCAGGCCCATCTTGGCAACCGCTTCCGCGACCTCGTCCGGCTCATGCGGATCGAGCTTGTCCGGGCGGCCGGTTGCGACGTTGCAGAAGGCGCAGGCCCGGGTGCAGACGGAGCCGAGGATCATCATCGTGGCGTGCTTCTTCGACCAGCACTCGCCGATATTCGGACAGGCCGCCTCCTCGCAGACGGTGACCAGCTTGTGGTCGCGCATCAGCTGGCGGGTTTCGAGATAGGTCTTGGAGGTCGGCGCCTTGACGCGGATCCAGGCAGGCTTGCGCTTCACCTCGTTGTCGGGGCGATGCGCCTTCTCCGGATGCCGGGCGGCGCCGAGGCGCGGCGCCTTGGTCTGCTCAGTGCTCATTGCAGCTCTCTTTCGCGCGTCCAGAGTACCTGTTCGATGGTGACGCGGTCAAAATAGTCGCTCTCGGAGATGATATCCTCCGCCGTCTCGATCACGGCGTCGGCTCTCTTCCGGTGCTTGCCGCCCTCCGGTCCGTCGAGCGGAAAATCCACCTTGATGACGAGTTCCTGCGCAACGTCGCCTTCCGGCTCCGCGCTGCTCCGGACCAGAACAGCCGTTACGCCATCCAACGCCTTGATCCGTTTGAGATCCAGATCCATTCGCTCATACCCGCCATGCGCCGCCGGACACCGGCCGCCGTTCGTCAGAAGTGGATCGCGCGCCCGTAAGCGTCAAGCACGGACTCATGCATCATTTCGCTCAATGTCGGATGCGGGAAGACCGTGTGCATCAACTCGGCCTCCGTCGTCTCCAGCGTCTTGGCGATGCTGTAGCCCTGAATCAGCTCGGTCACTTCGGCGCCGATCATGTGCGCGCCGAGAAGTTCGCCGGTCTTGGCGTCGAAAACGGTCTTCACCAGACCTTCCGGCTCGCCGAGCGCGATCGCCTTGCCGTTGCCGATGAAGGGGAAGCGGCCGACCTTGACCTCGTAACCGGCTTCCTTCGCCTTCGCCTCGGTCAGACCGACGCTGGCGACCTGCGGCTGGCAGTAGGTGCAGCCGGGAATGCGCTTGGTATCGAGCGGATGCACGTCCTTGAGGCCGGCGATCTTCTCGATGCAGATGATGGCCTCGTGGCTCGCCTTGTGTGCCAGCCACGGCGCGCCCGCGATATCGCCGATGGCATAGACGCCCGGCTCGCCTGTGCGGCACCATTCGTCGATCTCGATATGGGTGCGGTCGACCTTCACCTTCGTGTTCTCGAGCCCGAGATCCTCGACATTGCCGACGATGCCGACGGCGGAGATCACGCGGTCGAAGATCATCTCGGAGGACTTGCCGTCCTTCTCGATGGTCGCGGTCACGTCCTTGGCGCCGCGCTTCAGGGCTTTCACCGTCGCCTTGGACATGATCTTCATGCCCTTCTTGGTGAAGGCCTTCTCGGCGAAGGCGGAGATCTCCGCATCTTCGACCGGAAGGACGCGGTCCATCACTTCGACCACTGTAACGTCGGACCCGAGGCTATTGAAAAAGCTCGCGAATTCGATCCCGATAGCGCCGGATCCGATGACCAGGAGACGCTTCGGCATGGTGTCCGCGACGAGGGCGTGCTTGTAGTTCCAGACCAGCTTGCCGTCGGCCTCGATGCCCGGCAGGTCGCGGGCGCGGGCGCCGGTCGCGAGAATGATGTGCTTGGCGGCGAGGGTCTGCTTCTTGCCCTTCTCGTCGATCTCCACCTTGCCCTTCCCGGCAAGCTTGGCATGCGCCATGAAGACCGTGACCTTGTTCTTCTTCAGCAGATGGCCGACGCCCTGGTTCAGCTGCTTGGCGACGCCGCGGGAGCGCTGCACCACCTTGTCGAGATCGAAGCCGAACTTTTCGGCGGTGAGGCCGAAGCTCGCGGCATGTTTCATATGGTCGTAGATCTCGGCCGAGCGGAGCAGCGCCTTGGTCGGGATGCAGCCCCAGTTGAGGCAGATACCGCCCAGATGCTCACGTTCGACGAGCGCGGTCTTCATGCCGAGCTGCGCCGCGCGGATCGCGGCGACATACCCGCCCGGGCCGCCGCCGATGACAAGGATGTCGAACTGGGTATCAGCCATCTTTTTCCTCCGGTGTCGGCGCCCTCACCCGCAGGATTTCGGGGCCGTGCCAGTCAATTCGCGCGAACGGGAAACGGGCGGCACCGCCGCCCGCCCCTTAGAGCAGCCCTAGAGCAGCATCGTCAGCGGATCTTCGATCAGCTTCTTGAAGGCGGCGAGGAACTCGGCCCCGACGGCGCCGTCAACCACGCGGTGGTCGACCGAGAGCGTGCAGCTCATCACCGTGGCGACCGCGAGCGCTCCATCCTTCACGACCGGGCGCTGTTCGCCCGCGCCGACGGCGAGGATCGCGCCCTGCGGCGGATTGATCACCGCAGCGAAATCCTTGATCCCGAACATGCCGAGATTGGAGATCGAGAAGGTGCCGCCCTGGAACTCCTCAGGCATGAGCTTGCCGGCGCGGGCCCGCGCGGCGAGATCCTTCATCTCCCGGGCAATATCGAGCACGCCCTTGGTCTGCGCGCCTTTGATCACCGGGGTGATGAGACCGCCCTCGATCGCGACGGCGACCGAAATGTCGACCGACTTGAAGACGCGGATCGCGGCCTCGGTCCAGCTCGCGTTCGCGGCCGGAACCTTCTTCAGCGCCTGCGCGGCCGCCTTGATGACGAGATCGTTGACCGAGACCTTCTCGCCGTCGAGCTTGCCGTTGAGCTGTTTGCGGACCTCGAGCAGCGCGTCGATCTCGCAATCCACGGTGAGGTAGAAGTGCGGCGCGAACTGCTTCGACTCCGTCAGGCGCTTGGCGATGACCTTGCGCATCGTGGAGTTCGGGATCTCCTCGTACTCGGGCAGCCCCGGGACATCGGCGCTCGGCGCGGTGCCGAGGGACGGTGCGGCGGCCGGAGCAGCGGCGGCGGGCGCCGGGGCCGCAGCGGGCGCCGCCTTGCCGGTTCCGCCCGCAATTGCTTGTTCCACATCGTGTTTCACGATCCGGCCGTTCGGACCCGAACCCTGGATCTGGCCGAGATCGAGGCCTGCCTGCTCCGCCATGCGGCGGGCGAGCGGGCTCGCGAAGACACGGTCACCGGAGGCAGCAGCCGGAGCCGGAGCCGCCTTCGGTGCGGGGGCCGGAGCGGGCTCCGCCTTGGCGGGTTCGGCGGCCTTGGCAGGAGCCGGAGCAGCTTCAGGCTTAGGTGCCGGTGCGGCCTTGGGTGCACCGCCGGCGAGAGCGTCCATATCGACACTGCCGGCATCCTCGCCCTCTTCCAGGATCACGGCGATAGGCCGGTTGACGGCGACGTTCTCGGTTCCCGCGGGGACGATGATCTTGCCGAGCACGCCCTCGTCGACGGCCTCGACCTCCATGGTCGCCTTGTCGGTTTCGATTTCGGCGATCACGTCGCCGGCGGAAATGGTATCGCCCTCGGCAACCAGCCAGGAGGCAAGCTTGCCTTCGGTCATGGTCGGCGACAGGGCCGGCATCAGAACGGGAATGGCCATGGCGTCTCTCTCCCTCAGGCGCGGTAGCAGACGGACTTCGCCGCCTCGACGATGTTAGAGGCTTGCGGCAGGGCCATTGCCTCGAGATTGGCCGCATAGGGCATCGGCACATCCGCACCGGCGACCCGCGCGACCGGCGCGTCGAGATAGTCGAAGGCCTGCTCCATCATCAGCGCCGCGATCTCGGAGCCGATGCCGCAGGTCGCCCAGCCTTCCTCGCAGGTGACCAGACGGTTGGTCTTCTTCAGCGAGGTCACGATGGTCTCCGTGTCGAGCGGGCGCAGCGTGCGCAGGTCGATGACCTCGGCGCTGATCCCCTCTTCCGCCAGCTTCTCGGCCGCCTGCAGCGCCTTTCCGACCATGATCGAGAAAGCGGTGATGGTGACGTCCGTGCCCTCGCGCACGATCTTCGCCTTGCCGATCGGCACGGTGAAATCCTCGCTCTCGGGCACTTCGAACGACTGGCCGTAGAGCACCTCGTTCTCGAGGAAGATCACTGGGTTCGGATCGCGGATAGCGGATTTCAGCAGGCCCTTGGCGTCGGAGGCCGAATAGGGCGCGATCACCTTCAGACCGGGGCAGTGCGCGTACCAGCTGGCGAAGCACTGCGAATGCTGCGCGGCCACGCGCGCGGCGGCACCGTTCGGTCCGCGGAAGACGATCGGGCAGCCCATCTGGCCGCCGGACATGTAGAGCGTCTTGGCGGCGGAGTTGATGATGTGGTCGATCGCCTGCATGGCGAAGTTGAAGGTCATGAACTCGACGACCGGCTTCAGACCGCCGAAGGCGGCGCCGACCGCGAGACCGGCGAAGCCGTGCTCGGTGATCGGCGTGTCGATCACGCGCTTGTCGCCGAATTCCTGCAGCAGGCCCTGGGTCACCTTGTAGGCGCCCTGGTATTCGGCGACTTCCTCGCCCATCACGAAGACGCGCTCGTCGTTGCGCATTTCCTCGGCCATCGCGTCGCGCAGGGCTTCGCGGATGGTCTGGGTCTGGACCTTGTCGAAATACTTGTCCTCGTCGCTCGCCGTCGCCTTGGCAGCCGGGGCCGCAGGCGCGGATGCAGGTGCCTCAGCGGCCGGAGCGGGCTCGGGCGCGGGTTCGGCTGCCGGGGCGGCGGCGGGTGCGGCATCGGCCGCGCTCGCATCCTCGCCCTCTTCCAGCAGCACCGCGATCGGCGTGTTCACCGCGACATTCTCGGTACCCGCCTCGACCAGGATCTTGCCGATCACGCCCTCGTCGACCGCCTCGACCTCCATGGTCGCCTTGTCGGTCTCGATCTCGGCGATCACGTCCCCGGCGGAAACCGTGTCGCCTTCCTTGACCATCCAGGTCGCCAGCTTGCCTTCCGTCATGGTCGGCGACAGCGCCGGCATCAGGATCTGTACGCTCATTCTCTTTCCCTCCCGCGGTCCGCGCCGGGAACGGCGCGGCGCCCACGCGCTGACTTATGCTTCGACCAGGATGTCTGTGTAGAGCTCGGACGGATCCGGCTCCGGGCTCGATTGCGCGAAATCGGCGGCGTCGGTCACGATCGCCTTGATCTCCTTGTCGATGCCCTTGAGCTCATCCTCGTCGAGCCCCATCTCCAGCAGCGTCGCGCGCAGATGGTCGATCGGGTCGTGCTCCTGCCGCATCTTGTTGACCTCTTCCTTGGTCCGGTATTTCGCCGGATCGGACATGGAATGGCCGCGATAGCGGTAGGTTTTCATCTCGAGAATGTAGGGGCCCTTGCCGGAGCGACAGTGTTTCACGGCTTTCTCGGCGGCGGCGTGCACGGCCACCACATCCATACCGTCGACCTCCTCGCCCGGAATGCCGTAGGCGGCCCCGCGCTGGAAGAGCGACGTGCCGGCAGCGGCGCGGGTCACGGACGTGCCCATGGCGTACTTGTTGTTCTCGATGATGTAGATCACCGGAAGCTTCCAGAGAGAGGCCATGTTGAAGCTCTCATAGACCTGACCCTGGTTCAGCGCGCCGTCGCCGAGATAGGTCAGGCTGACTTCCTGAGAGCCATTGTACTTATTCGCGAAGGCGAGACCTGTACCGATCGGAACCTGCGCCGCGACGATTCCGTGGCCGCCGTAGAAATCCTTCTCGCGGCTGAACATGTGCATCGAGCCGCCCTTGCCTTTGGAGAGGCCTCCGATGCGGCCGGTCAGTTCGGCCATCACGCCCTTCGGGTCCATGCCGCAGGCCAGCATGTGCCCGTGGTCACGATAGCTGGTGATCACCTTGTCGCCCTTGCCGATCGCCGCCTGCATGCCGACCACGACCGCTTCCTGGCCGATATAGAGATGGCAGAAACCGCCAATCAGCCCCATGCCGTACATCTGCCCCGCCTTCTCTTCGAAGCGGCGGATGAGCAGCATGTCGCGATAATACGGAAGAAGCTCCGCAACATTGTTCTTCGGCGGGCTGCTGGTCCGGGATTTACGAGTCCGTGTGGATGCGCCGCGGCTGCCGCCGGCGGCTGACTTCGCTTGAGCCATCTCTCTCCCTTTCGACCGGAACGAGGCGTCGCTTTTACGAAACGATCTACGCCTCACTTGGTGTCAAAAGAGAAATACTTCAAATTAACCTGATTTTCAACAGAGTTAACTTATTGATAAATAAAGGAATAACTATAATTAACCGTATATCGGTTAATTGATGCGCGAAGCCATTGAAATCGCCTGTGTTTCGACCGGTCCAGAGAGTCCATCGAGCGAAATGGCGTCCTGATAACCGGCGAGATCCTGTAGCACGAACTCGTCCCTGCCCTGATAGTTCAGGACGATGCGGGCCTGTTCCGTCAGCAGGTCGCGGTCGATGCTTTCCGGGTGCAGCATGGCCACTTTCTTCTCGAGTGCCTCGCGGCGCTCCTTCAGAACCGCGAGACGGGCCTCGGCGGCCTCGATCTTGCTGTCGAGCGCACGCCAGGCATGAACGCCGCGATCGCCCTCGACGGCATGGAAGACAAAATAACCGAGGAGCAGGCAGCCGATGACCGGCCCTACAACATGCTTTGCGCGACGTTTGATCTCGAATGCGAGAGTCATCAGCTCCTCCGTTACGCAGGAGTGAATCACCGGCGAATCGGGCGGTCAACGTGAACGAAATGAGAACCTTGAATTTAAGGTTCCCAATCGGAACAACATGTTGCGAAAAAGACTCACCCGGGGGCTTCAGCGAAGCCGCCGGATGGGTTTGTCACGTAAAAAGTGTCAGGCGCGGGCGCCGAGACCTGCGCGGCCCGCATAGCGCGCCGCCGGACCGAGATCTTCCTCGATCCGGATGAGCTGGTTGTATTTCGCCATGCGGTCGGAGCGGGAGAGCGAGCCGGTCTTGATCTGGCCCGCATTCACCGCGACCGCGAGGTCGGCGATGGTCGCGTCCTCGGTCTCGCCGGAGCGGTGCGACATGACGGTGGTGTAGCCGGCCTTGTGCGCGGTCTCGCAGGTCTCCAACGTCTCGGTCAGGGTGCCGATCTGGTTGACCTTCACCAGGATGGAATTGGCCGCGCCCTTGGCGATGCCTTCGCGCAGGCGCTTCGGATTGGTGACGAAGAGGTCGTCGCCGACGATCTGCACCTTCCGGCCGATCCGGTCGGTCAGCGCCTTGAAGCCGTCCCAGTCGTCCTCGGAGAGCGCATCCTCGATGGAGACGATCGGGTAGCGGTTGCAGAGATCCTCGTAGAGATCGATCATCCCGCCGCTGTCCAGCACCTTGCCCTGCCCCGAGAGCACGTACTTGCCGTCCTTGAAGAACTCGGTGGAGGCCGGATCGAGTGCGATGGCGACATCCTCGCCCGGGCGGTAACCGGCGGCCTCGATCGCGGACATGACGAAGCCGAGCGCCTCTTCCTCGCTCTTCAGGTTCGGCGCGAAGCCGCCTTCGTCGCCTACATTGGTGCTGTGACCGGCCTCGGAGAGCTTTTTCTTCAGCGCGTGGAACACCTCGGCTCCGACACGCACACCGTCCGCCAGGGTTTCGGCGGAGACCGGCATGATCATGAATTCCTGGAAGTCGATCGGGTTGTCGGCATGGGCGCCGCCATTGATGATGTTCATCATCGGCGTCGGCAGGATATGGGCGAAGGCCCCGCCGATATAGCGGTAGAGCGGCATGTCGAAATCGGCGGCGGCCGCATGGGCGACGGCAAGGCTGACACCGAGCATGGCATTGGCGCCGAGGCGCTCCTTCTTGTCGGTCCCGTCGAGATCGAGCAGGATCTGGTCGATCGCGATCTGCTCGGAGGCTTCCTGATCGAGCAGCGCGTCGAAGATCTCGCCGTTCACCGCCTCGACCGCCTTCAGGACGCCCTTGCCGCCGTAACGGTCCTTGTCGCCGTCGCGCAGCTCGAGTGCCTCATAGGCGCCGGTAGAGGCGCCGGACGGGACGGCAGCGCGGCCCTGCGCGCCGGTCTCCAGGGTCACATCGACTTCCACGGTCGGGTTGCCGCGGCTGTCGAGAATTTCACGCCCGGTGATATCGACGATGGCGCTCATGGGTTCGCTCTCCAGATAGACGATAAACGGTTCGGAAACGGCGGTTGGGCCGGCGCGCACAGGCATACTCGCGGCGGGGAAAGGTTGCAATGCTGTCGCGGCACTTTTGTGTCCCGGCGCGCAGTCTCATATGCTCCGGACACACGCGACGAGGGAGAGAGCGATGTCGAAACTCACCGGCCCGGCCTTTGATCCGATGGATGTCAAACCGAGGATCGGAAGCGGCTATCCGGAGGAATTCCAGAAAGGCTGCGAGACGCGCGAGAAACGCCGGCTCGGCGACCATGGCGGCCTCGTCAATTTCGGCGTCAATCTGACCACCCTGCCGCCGGGACAGGGCTCTGCGATCAGGCACTGGCACACCATGCAGGACGAGTTCGTCTTCGTCGTCTCCGGCGAACTGACGCTAGTCACCGATGCGGGCGAGCAAATTCTGACCTCCGGGATGTGCGCCGCCTTCCCGAAGAACATTCCCGACGGCCATTGCCTGGTGAACCGCTCCGATGCCCCGGCGAGCTATCTCGAGATCGGCGACCGGACGCCCGGCGATGTGGGGCATTACCCGGATGTGGATCTGGTCGCGGACGGCAAGACAGGTTCCTACGTCTTCACGCGCAAGGACGGCACGCCTTACTGAAGCCCATTGACGTCGTCATCCCGGCGCAGGCCGGGACCCAGGGGTAGACGGACACGGCTCTATGATCTCTGGGCCCCGGCCTTCGCTGGGGTGACGATCTGTGGAGGCACTCGTTCCCACCTCCTATGTGGTGGCTCCTCACCCCGGACGCTACGGTTCTCCCATGAAACAACAGGCACGCGGATAAGCTGCCGAAAACGGAGGAACGCGACTTGGCCGGGATCAGGAAGCGGGTGGTGGCGGGCGAGCCCGTCTACGGCGCCATGGTGTTCGAGTTTTTCAGCTCCGGCGTCCCGGAGATCTTCGCGCAGGCAGGCTGCGAGTACCTGATCTACGACATGGAGCATAACGGCGCCGGTTTCGAGACGCTCAAAGCCCAGGCCGCGATCTGCAGGGGCTTGCCGGTCGTGCCGATGGCCCGGGTTCCGGCGAGCGCCTATCACTTCCTCGCCCGCGCCCTCGATATCGGGATGCGGGGCGTCATGGTGCCGATGGTGGAAAGCGGAGAGCAGGCCCGCGCCATCGCCGAGGCGACGCGCTATCCGCCCGTCGGCCGCCGTGGCGCGGCCTTCGGCTTCGCCCATGACGGATACAGCGGCGGCGCGCCTGCGGACAAGATCGCGGCCGCGAACGCCGAGATCACTGTGATCGCCCAGATCGAGACAGAGCACGGTCTGGAGAATGTCGAAGAGATCGCGGCGATCGACGGCATCGACGTGCTCTGGGTCGGCCAGTTCGATCTCACCAACTTCCTCGGCATTGCGGGCGACTTCGAGCATCCTGCCTTTCACGACGCGGTCGCACGGACAGTCGCCGCGGCGCGGAAGAACGGCAAGGGGCTCGGCTTTCTCGCGACCGACGAAAGCTGGGCCGCACGGGCCCGCAAAATGGGCTTCAACATGGTCGCCGTCGGTACCGACCAGGGCCTGCTGATGCGCGGTGTTTCCTCCCTGATCGAGGCTGCGCACCAGGCAGAAAGCAAATAAGAACAACGAGATAGCCAGGGAGTAAAATGCGATGGCCTTCAAGGTCGCGACCACGCGGGATCTGATGAATGCGGCGGGTGAACCGATTTTCGATCCGGCGCTTTTCGATCTGCTGAAAGCAAACCCGGAGATCGAGTGGGAATGGCTCCCGGAGGATGTCACGGAGATCACGCCGGACATCGCCGCACGCTACGATGCGATCCACATCAACCTGCCGCGCGTTACTGCGGCCTCCGTCAGCCGCGACGATTGCCGGGTGAAGATCTTTGCGCGCAACGGCGTCGGTTTCGATACCGTCGATCTCGACGCCTGCGCTGCGAAGGGGATCGCCGTCACCAACACGCCGATCGCCATCCGCCGGCCGGTCGCGGTCGCCGCCCTGACCCTGATCTTCGCGCTTTCGGGAAAGCTCTTCAAAAAGGACGAGATCGTCCGGGCCGGCCGCTGGAACGCGCGTGTCGACCATATGGGGATCGGTCTCACCGGCCGCACCCTCGGGATGATTGGTGCCGGAGGCATCGGCCAGGAACTGATCCCGCTCGCGCGACCGTTCTTCAAGGAGATCCAGGTCTACGATCCCTATGTCGAAGCTGAGGTCTTCCAGCGCCTCGGCGCCCGAAAGGTCGGTTTCGGGGAAGTTCTGGCGTCGGCTGACTTCCTGCTGGTCGCGTGCCCGCTGAACGACGAGACCCGGCACATGATCGATGCCGACGCCTTCCGGCAGATGAAGCCGACCGCCTGTTTCGTCAATGTCGCCCGTGGGCCGATCCATGACGAGGCCGCGCTCGCGGAAGCGCTTGCCGCGGGAGAGATCGCGGCGGCGGGCCTCGACGTCACCGAGCAGGAGCCGATCTCGCCCGACAGCCCGCTGCTCAAGATGGAGAACACGATCATCACCCCGCACGCGCTCTGCTGGACCGACGAGTGCTTCGACGACATCGCCCGAACGGCGCTGCAGTCGATCCTCGATGTGTCGGAGGGCCGGGAGCCGGTGCACCGGGTAATCTGAGAGAGTGAGCCCAGCGCTTCACCAGTGGATCCCGACGCAGGTCGGGATTCACTAATGGCGATGAAAGTCAGTGCGCTGAACGCAATTCCGTCGCTCTCGCGCTCGCGGCAGACGCATCCAGCCCCGACGCCGTCAGCGCCTCGCCGTATCGCTCCCAGCTCCAGGCGCTGTTCGGCTTCTTCTCCGTCCGCTCCGAGAGCAGTGCGCGGGCCTTCGCGGTCTCGCCGCCTTTCAGGCTGGCATCCACCAGCATCTCCTCGAAGACATCGCGCTGGGCGTGGCTTCCGCCGATGGACTGAATATCGTAGCGCAGCGGCCAGATCAGGCTGACGGCCCGCGCCGGATTGCCGGAGCGGATCGCTGACATCGCCTCGGCGAGCGCCAGACCGACTTTCCGCGTGATGCGTGCCTGTGTCTGATCCCGCGTCGCCGCGTCTTCGGCATAGGCCCGCAGCTTCTCGATCATCTCGGCGGCATCCGTCATGCGGCCCGCGCCGAGCAGTGCCATCAGGTAATGCAGCGAGACAAAAATCAGTTCGTGATCGTCCAGGTGCTTCTTGGCGAGATCGGCAAGCTGGGCCCAGCGTTCCGGGCCCACCTGCATACCGTAGAGCTCAAGACGCCAGAGCAGCGCCGCCGCATTTACCACGTCGAGATACTGGTCCGCCTCGAGATCACTCGCGACCTGGGCATCGTAGAGCGCCATCACCTCGTCCAGCTCGTAGCGCTCGAGATGGAACAGCGCGCGATGCCACCAGACGTGGAAGCGGAAATTGTGCACCGTCGACCAGTGCGGCTCGAGTCCCTTGATCCAGTCGATCCCCTCGCGGTGGCGGCCTTCCATCTCCATCACATGGGCGACGGCATGGACCGACCAGGCGTCTTTCGGGTCGATCTCGACCGCCTCGCGAGCATAGCGCTCGCCCTTGCGGTAATCCCCCGCCTCCTCAAGGCCAAATCCGTACATCCCGATCAGATTGCCGTAGAGCGGATGCGAGCGGTCCCAGGCATGCATGACCCGGGCGACGCTATCCCGCATCCGGGCGCCGCTGCCGGCATAGAAATGGGCGAAATGGGCGAGCCGGAGCGCAAGCATGTCGCGCGGCGCATCGAGCAGGATGCGCTCCCAAGCCTCGGCGGCGCCTTCGATGTCGCCGGCACACCAGGCGCCGAGCGCGGCGAGATGTCCCTTCTCCCGGTCGGTCGTGTCGACGCGGGCAAAGAGATCCGTTGCCGTGCCGAGCGCCTTTTCCGCCCGCACGGACATTGCCCCGGTACCGAAGAGCTTCATGAAATAGCCCTTGGTCACGTGGGCCAGCGGCATGTCGGGGTCGGCGGTCAGCGTGTCTTTCAGACGGTCGCCGACATCGCGGGTGAAGCGGACATAGCCTTCGACGGTCGAGCCGAAAGCCGATGCCGCCTCCCCGGAGGCCGCCGTGACATCAAGTCCGAGACCGTCCGAGTAAACCGGCATGTTCCTGCTCCTGGGTGCTTTATCCGAGACTGATCGGGTTCGCCTTGGCAAGACGATCGAAGGCCATCAGAGTTTCGAGCAGCGCGCGCATTTCCGCAAGGGGGACCATGTTCGGCCCGTCGCTCGGCGCGGTATCCGGATCCTGATGGGTCTCGATGAAGAGCCCCGCCACCCCGACCGACGCGGCCGCGCGCGCCAGCACGGGAACGAACTCCCGCTGTCCGCCGGAACTGTTGCCCCGTCCGCCCGGCTGCTGGACGGAATGGGTCGCATCGAAGATCACCGGATAGCCGGTCTGCGCCATGGTCGGCAGGCCGCGCATGTCGGTGACCAGCGTGTTGTAGCCGAAGCTCGTTCCGCGCTCGGTCAGCAGGATGTTCTGGTTCCCCGCACCCGCAACCTTTCCGACGGCAGGCGCCATATCCCAGGGAGCAAGAAACTGCCCCTTCTTGATGTTCACCGTCTTGCCTGTTTCGGCCGCGGCAAGCAGCAGGTCGGTCTGGCGGCAAAGAAAAGCCGGGATCTGCAGGATGTCGACATATTCGGCGGCCGGCGCGCATTGCGAGGCATCATGCACGTCGGTCAGGACCGGACAGCCGAAGCGCTCGCGCACCTCGGCGAGTATCGGCAGCCCCTTCTCCATCCCGATCCCGCGGCCCGCGCTGGCGCTGGTCCGGTTCGCCTTGTCGTAGGAGCTCTTGTAGACGAAGCCGATGCCGAGATCCTTGGTGATACCGGCAAGCACTTCCGCCATCTCCAGCGTGTGTTCGCGGCTCTCCATGGCACAGGGGCCGGCGATCAGCACGAAGGGCTTCTCGTTGGAGAAGGAAACGGGTCCGACACTGACGGTCTTCGCGGTCATCTCACGCTGCTCCTGGCAATGTTAGACGAGGCGCGACTGGGTGACCGCGGCCTCGATGAAGCTGGTGAAGAGCGGATGCGGATCGAACGGCTTCGACTTCAGTTCCGGATGGAACTGCACGCCGATGAACCACGGATGGCTCGGCAGCTCGACGATTTCCGGTAGCTCACCGTCCGGCGAGAGACCGGAGAAATGGAGCCCAGCCGCTTCCAGCGCCGCCTTGTGGTTGATGTTGACCTCGTAGCGGTGCCGGTGGCGTTCGCTGATCCGGTCCTTGCCATAGATCTCGCGTACCTTGGAATTCGGAACCAGATCGCAATCATAGGCGCCGAGCCGCATGGTGCCGCCAAGATCGCCGTCCGCAGCGCGCTTTTCCGTCTCGTTACCGCGGACCCACTCGGTCAGCAGGCCGACAACCGGCAGGTCGCACGGACCGAACTCGGTCGAGCCCGCCCCTTCCATGCCGGCAAGCGAGCGTGCCGCCTCGATCACCGCCATCTGCATGCCGAAGCAGATTCCGAAATAGGGAATCTTGTGCTCGCGCGCGAAGGTGACGGCCTTGATCTTTCCTTCCGCCCCGCGCTCGCCGAAGCCGCCCGGTACCAGAATGCCGTGAACGTCCTCAAGCCGATGGATGGTGTCGTCGCGCTCAAAGATCTCGCTGTCGATCCAGTCGAGCTCGACCTTCACCTTGTTGGCGATACCGCCATGCGCGAGGGACTCCGCAAGCGACTTGTAGCTGTCGAGCAGGCTGGTGTACTTGCCGACCACGGCGATCTTCACCGTGCCTTCCGGGTTACGCACCGTGTGGGTGATATCGGTCCAGCGCGAAAGGTCGGGCTCCGGTGTCTTCTCGTCCAGCAGGCCGAAATGACGGCAGACTTCGACGTCGAAGCCTTCGTTATGATAGGCGACCGGCACGTGGTAGATCGAATCCACGTCCAGTGCCGGGATCACCGCTTCCGGCCGGATGTTGCAGAACAGGGCGATCTTGCGTTTCTGGTCGGCCGGAATTTCGTGCTCCGAACGGCAGAGCAGGATGTCGGGCTGGATACCGACGCTCTGCAGTTCCTTTACCGAATGCTGCGTCGGCTTGGTCTTGAGCTCGCCGGCCGAGGCAATCCACGGCACCAGCGTCAGATGCACGAAGAGCGAGCGCTCGCGGCCGAGCTCGTTGCCGAGCTGGCGGATCGCCTCGAGGAACGGCAGGCTTTCGATGTCGCCTACCGTGCCTCCGATCTCGCACAGCACGAAATCCTCGTCCCCGAGATTGGAGCGGCAGAATTCCTTGATCGCGTCGGTGACGTGCGGAATGACCTGGATCGTTGCGCCGAGATAGTCGCCACGGCGCTCCCTCGAAATCACGTCCATATAGATCTGACCGGTGGTCACACTGTCGTTCTTGGTCGCCGAAACGCCCGTGAACCGCTCGTAGTGGCCGAGGTCGAGATCGGTCTCCGCCCCGTCGTCGGTCACGAAGACCTCGCCGTGCTGATACGGGCTCATGGTGCCCGGATCGACGTTCAGATAGGGGTCGAGTTTACGAAGACGCACCTTGTAGCCACGCGCCTGAAGCAACGAGCCAAGGGCCGCAGAAGCGAGGCCTTTACCGAGAGATGAAACCACGCCGCCGGTGATGAAAATAAAGCGAGACATGGACCTGCGTTATATCCGAATTGATGAAGCTGACCTAATCAAAACGCACCCCTTCGCCCGCCCGATTTCGAGCGGGGCGCGAGGCACGCCGAAAACCTTAGAGTTACTGCGAGAGAGGCGCCTGCGGACCGGTCGGGGCGGCCGGCTCGGAACTCTCCTGAACCTGATCGGCAATCGAGCCGGTCTTGTTCGTCTCGGCGAGAATCGCGAGCAGGATGCTCGTGGCAAAGAAAGCCGCCGCCAGAATTGCCGTGCTGCGCGTGAGCAGGTTTGCGGTACCGCGAGCCGACATGAAGCCGCCCATTCCGCCGCCGCCTCCGCCGCCGATGCCAAGCCCGCCGCCCTCGCTCCGCTGCAGCAGAACGACAATGACAAGCGCGAGCGCGATCATCAGGTGAATGGCAAGCAGGACTTCGATCATCGGTCTTTCCCGGCTCTCGTCCGGCGCGAAAAAGAAATCGCGCCGAGGACGGTAGAATGAATCTCGCGGGGTTGTAGCTTCCCCGCCGCCACTTGGCTAGAGCGAATTGATGCCGCAGCCGTCAGCCGGCCGCGGCGGCAATGGCGAGGAAATCCTCCGCCTTCAGGCTCGCGCCGCCGACCAGAGCGCCGTCGACGTCGGCGAGTCCCAGGATCTCGACGGCGTTTCCGGGCTTCACGGAGCCGCCATACAGCAGCCTCAGCGCATCCGCTCCGCCGAGCATCGAGGCCGCGACCTTGCGCATGTGGGCATGCATGGCGGCGATGTCATCGATTGTCGGCGTGCGGCCGGTTCCGATGGCCCAGACCGGCTCGTATGCGATCACGATCCCGGTTTCGCTCGCACCGTCCGGAAGCGAGCAGCGAATCTGGGCTTCGACCACGGCTTCCGCCTTGCCCGCATCGCGTTCCGCTTCTGTCTCGCCGACACAGACGATCGGCGCCAGGCCGGCGGCGAGGGCCGCTTCCGCCTTCGCCTTTACGGTCGCATCGCTCTCGCCATGGTCCGCACGGCGCTCCGAATGCCCGACAATCACGTAGGATCCGCCGAGATCCCTGATCATCGCAGCCGCGACGTCGCCGGTATGCGCGCCGCTCTGCTTCATGTGGCAGTCCTGCCCGCCGACCGAGACTGCGCTTCCGGCCAGCACCGCCGCGACGGGAGCGATCAGCGTCGCTGGGGGACAGACCAGCATGTCCGCAACGCCATTTGCGGCAAATTTCTTCGCCAGTTCAGCCGCCAGAGCCTCGCCCTCGGCGCGCAGCAGGTTCATCTTCCAGTTTCCGGCGATCAGGACGCGGCGTGTCATCTCGGTTCTTCCCTCGGCGCAGATTGAAAAGGCGGCATCGCCTTAGCACATTGGATCATAAGGTGGGGAGGCTGGATTTCACTCGGAATTGCGAGTTGCAGCACGGAACTGCCCGCTTCTATTATGCGCCTCCCCGTGAGGGGGCCCCGTAACCCGAGAAAGCCGCGACGTACCCCATGCTTCAAATGATCCGCTCCCGCGTCACCTCGATCTTCGTCAAGGGACTGTTCGTTCTGCTGATTGCCTCGTTCGCGGTCTGGGGGATCGGCGATATCTTCCTCGGCTCCCCGACAGGCAAGGCCGCCATCGAGGTCGGCGATGTCGAGATCACGACCGCCGAGGTTCTCGACGAGTTCGAACGCGTCCGCCGCACCATGGGGGCGCAGTTGACTGCGGAGCAGGCCGCCCAATTCGGCGTTCTCGAGCAGGTCATGAACGATCTCGCCAACCGCGCGCTCTTCGTCGCAGAAGCAGGCGATCTCGGGCTTGCCGTCGGCGAGGATCAGATAAAGCAGCGTATCGCCGACATGCCGGCCTTCCGCGACCAGACCGGCAAATTCAATCCGGACATGTTCCGCCAGGTCCTGTTCCGCAACCAGTTGAGCGAGGCCGGCTTCGTCACGCTGTTGCGCGAGGAAATCCGGCGCGACCAGATCATCAATGCGGTGACCGCCGGGCTCTCGGTCCCGGAAGTTCAGGCGAATGCCTACTACCGCTACCGCAACGAGGAGCGCGAAGCGAAACTCGTCACGCTCGATGCCGCCACGCTGGCGGAGCCGGCCGCACCGACCGACGGCGAGATCGACGCCTTCTATAACGACAACAAGGAACGTTACAGGGCCCAGGAATACCGTTCCGCGACCGTGCTGTCCCTGACCCCGGACGCCCTTGCCGAAGATATCGAGGTTTCGGACTTCAAGCTCCGCGAAGCCTACGACTCCCGTCTCGGTGAGTTCCAGACCCCCGGGCGCCGCACCGTTGACCAGATCTTCCTCGCCGACAAGGAAACCGCCGACAAGGCAGCGGCCGCCCTCGGCGAAGGCCAGTCGTTCGAAAAGGTCGCGGGAGAGGTGGCGGAGATGGCGCCGGACGCGCTGTCGCTCGGCTCCGTGACCCGGGCCGATCTCGAAGGCACCGCCCTCGCCGACGCCGTCTTCAACGCGGAACTGAACGTGCCGACCGCCCCCGTCGAGAGCGACCTCGGCTGGCACATCTTCCGCGTGACCGAAATCATGCCCGAGAGCACCAAGTCCTTCGACGAGGTGAAGGACATGCTCAAGCGCGACGTTGCCCACAATGATGCGCTCGACCGGATCTTCGAGATTGCCAACCAGATCGAGGACTCGCTCGCTGCCGGCGACACGATCGAGGAAGCCGCCAAAGCGGTCGAATTGAAAACCGTCGCGCTTCAGGACCTCGACCGGCAGGGCAAGGGTATCGATGGCGCGGAAGCGGGCGGCATCGCCGCCGACGCGGGCTTCCGGACGACCCTCTTCTCGACCCCGCTCAAGGAACAGAGCCAACTCGAAGAGACCCGCGGCGGCGGTTACTACATTCTACGCGTCGACGGCATCACCGAGGCAACCGTTCGCCCGCTGGCCGACGTGAAGGATCAGGTGGTCGCCGACATGATCGCGGAGCGCCGTGCCGACGCGAACCTGAAGCGCGCGCAGCTTCTCGTGCAGGAGGCCGCCTCCGGGGGGCTTTCCGCCGCGGCGGAAAAGGCGGGCTATGAGGTCCGGGATCTCGCGCCTTTCACCCGAACCGGTGATGGCCTGCCCGATGGTCTGCCGGCCGACGTCGCCGAAATCGCCTTC
Organism: Nisaea sp.; assembly: GCF_017640745.1. Classification (GTDB taxonomy): domain Bacteria; phylum Pseudomonadota; class Alphaproteobacteria; order Thalassobaculales; family Thalassobaculaceae; genus Nisaea. Next base: position 180,348 of record NZ_JAEPQA010000001.1, read on the forward strand.
GACCTGAAGATCGGCGACATCGGCATGTCTGAGGATCTGACGCAGATACACATCGCCGAGCTCACCGCAGTCAAGCAGGCCGATCCAGCAGCGGCGAAGGATGCCGTGGATAGCCTCGCGCGACAGGTTCAGGGCGGAATGGCGGCGGACGCCGTCGAGCTCCTCGTTGCGACCCTCCGCGACAGCCACAGTGTCACGATCAACTCGGGCCTGCCGCTCTCGGTCATTCAGGGCGGCAATACCGGCGGCGTTCCGCAGCAGAGCGGCGGTCTGTTCTGATGCAGGTCTCTCCCGAACGTGCCCCGTTTGCATCAACCTATGCCGACGGGAAGGCGCAGGTCGTCTGGACCACGCTGGTCGCCGATCTGGAGACGCCTGTCTCCGCGATGATGAAACTGGCCGAGCGCAAGGCGAACGCCTTCCTGCTCGAATCCGTCGAGGGCGGCAGCGTGCGCGGCCGCTTCTCGATCATCGGCCTTCGCCCCGACGTGATCTGGCGCTTCAAGAAGGAACAGGCGGAGATCAACCGGCAGGCGCGGATCGACCCGCATGCCTTCGAGCCGTGCCCGGAAGCCCCCCTCGCCTCGTTCCGCAGCCTGCTGGCGGAGTCCGAGATTGAGCTGCCGGAGGGTCTGCCGCCGATGGCTTCGGGCCTCTTCGGCTACATGGGTTACGATGCGGTCCGGCTGGCCGAGAAGATCCCCGACACCAATCCGGACGACCTGCAAATCCCGGACGGCCTTTTCCTGCGTCCGACGGTGATCTGTATCTTCGACCGGCTGGAAGACGTCGTCACCATTGTCACGCCCGTCCGGCCGGATCCCGGCATGTCCGCCGACGCCGCCTACGACGCCGCGCGGGCCCTGCTGTCGGACGTGCTGCAGGATTTCGACCGCAACCTGCCGCTGACCCGACAGGGCGTCGGCGAGCCGACCAAGCTGCCGGATCCAAGCTCCAACACCACGCGCGAAGAGTTCCACCGGATGGTGGAGAAGGCAAAGGACTATATCGCCGCCGGCGACGCCTTCCAGGTCGTCCCGTCGCAGCGCTTCTCAGTCCCTTTCAAGCTGCCGCCGCTCGCGCTCTACCGCTCGCTGCGCCGGCTCAACCCCTCGCCGTTCCTGTTCTATTTCGACTTCGGCGATTTCTCGATCGTCGGCTCCAGCCCGGAAATCCTGGTGCGCGTGCGCGACGGCGACGTTACGCTCCGCCCCCTTGCCGGCACCCGCAAGCGCGGCGCCAATGCCGAAGAGGACAAGGCCCTCGCCGAGGACCTGCTGTCCGATCCGAAGGAGCGCGCCGAGCACCTGATGCTGCTCGATCTTGGCCGGAACGATGTCGGGCGGGTGGCGAAGATCGGCACCGTGAAGGTGATCGAGCAGTTCGTGATCGAGTATTACTCTCACGTCATGCACATCGCCTCCCATGTCGAAGGCAAGCTGCGCGACGAACTGGACGCCCTCGACGCACTCTGGGGCGGTTTCCCGGCTGGAACCGTTTCCGGTGCGCCGAAGGTCCGGGCGATGGAGATCATCGACGAGCTGGAGAAGTCACGACGCGGCGTCTATGCCGGCGCGGTCGGCTATTTCAGCGCCAACGGCTCGATGGATACCTGTATCGCGCTACGCACCGCCGTGGTGAAGGACGGAACAATGTATGTCCAGGCCGGCGGCGGCGTCGTCGCGGACAGCGATCCTGAAGGCGAATACCAGGAGTCGGTCAACAAGGCCCGCGCCCTCTTCCGGGCGGCCGAGGAAGCGGTCAAATTCTCCGCGCGGAGCGGCTGACCGGCCCGACCTCCGGCCGTGAAACACAGAAAATAGATACGTGAAACAAGTCAGTGCGCGATCCTCACACGATCGCGCACTTTTTTATTCGGCAGGCTCCGGCGCGAGTTCCGGTACCGGTTCCCCCTCTCCCGCCGGCAACAGCAGAGCGGCGGCGAATGCCGTTGCGGCGAGCCCTCCGAGGATCAGGAACAGCCAGGTGAAGTCCCCCGTCGCGCTGTAGACCCAGGCGAGCAGAGGAACCGCGCCGGCAGAGACACCGAGCGTCAGAAGGAACTTCACCCCGAAGGCCGTCCCACGCCACGCCGGGGGCGTAAAGCGGGCAAACAGCGCGTTCTCGGTCGGCACCGCGATGGTGTTCGAGAGCACCATCACGACCGAGACAGGAAACAGCAGCCAGCTGTCGATCGAGGCGACGATGATCAGGAACGGGATCTGGATAATCCAGGCGGTCACGTAGACCCGCTTCTTGTTGAACCGGTCGGCCAGCCATCCGCCGGCGATCTGCGCGCCGCCGGAGCAGAAATAGATCGCCGAGACCAGGAGGCCGATGCCAAACAGCGCATCGCCGCTGCCGAGCCGGTTCTCGAAGAGCTTCGGCAAGGCGAAGGAAGTCGCCTGATAGATCAGCCCGGAACAGCATACTGTAATCGCAAGCGCCAGAGCACCGCGCTGCATATCCTTGCGCGTGGTCTCTGCCGGTGCCCGTGCCGCCTTCTTCGTATCATTCTCGATCCAGCCCCGCCAGACGCCGAAAGCAAGCAGGAGACCCGTCGCGACGCAGACGATACCGGGAAGGATGAAGGCCAGGCGCCAGGAGCCGAGATCGGCCAGCAGCGCCGCGACCAGCGGTGCCGAGCCGACACCGAGGCTGCCGAACACACCGTTGATGCCGAGCGCCTTGCCCCGGTTCGCCACATGCCGCACCACCCAGGCGATACCGACCGGATGATAGATCGCGGCGAAGAAGCCGATTGCAGTCAGGCCGGCCGCGATCTGGAACAGCGAATTCGCGAAGCCGGTGAGGATCGACATCGCACCGGTCCCGAGAAAGAACACCACCATCATGCCTGTGGCGCTCCAGCGGTCGCCGAGATAGCCCGCCGGAATGGCGCAAAGCCCGAACATCAGGTTGCCGAGGAACATCAGCCCGATCAGTTCGTGATAGGGCGCGGAGAAGACGGATTCGAGCGCAATCACCGCCGTCGGATAGAGCAGCATGAAGAAATGCGAATAGAAATGCCCGATGCTTGAAAAACCGAGCGAAAGGCGGTCGGACAAAGGATTCATTGCCGAATTTCCGTCAGAAGAGGTTCCAGCAATCGTCGCAGCACTTAGGTCAGCGCACAACTCTCCTATGTGCATTTGACTCATTCCGGCGCGCCATTACCATATCTTACGATCAATTCTTCGCCACGGGGCGCCGGGAAAGCCAGGATGTCCGAAACGCCTGCAAGCGACAGCAAAACCGCCAAGCGCCCGACAAAGACGCAAGTCGCGTGGCTACGGCGCGGCCTAGGTGAGCCAGGCGGCAAGCTTCCGCTGTTCAACGATCAGGGGCAGCGGGTAAACGACCGCATGGTCCAATCCTGCCTCGACCATGGCTGGGCAGAACCCTGGTTCGAAAACCCGCTGAAACCGAACTGGCTGGTCTGCAAGCTCACGGATCTCGGCCGCGCGGCCATAGACGGCTCGCGGTAATGCATGACCAGCCTCAATCACTTCATCGCAATGGAAACGTTGAATGACTCTTGAAGAGTATCTGAGCGTCATCGTCGACAGCAAAGCCGACGACTGGCGCACCTCCAACGTTCCCACCTTCATGCACAGGATCGTCCCGTCACGCACGCCCGGCTCGGATTTCGAGCTGCAGGAGCACAATGTCCTGATGAACTATATGCCGGACATCCGCTTCTCGATGGCCTGGGGCCTCGTCGCCGACCGGAACTATGCCGAACCCTGGCTGGAGAAGCTGCCGAACAAGCGCGGCGACGCCGTGATCCTCGATTTCCTGTTCAACGGCGCCCTCGTCTACCGGGACGTGCTCATCGCCGTGGACAACTGGCGCTGCATCCTGCCTCAGCCGATGAATACCGAAAGCGCCCCCTTCCGGGTGCAGGAACGGCGCATGCAGATCGCGCGCCTCGTGCACGGGCTGGTCGGCCCGGATTCCAGCTTCGGCGCCTATTTCAAGCGCCTGGGCATGGTCCCGGCGAAGGTGCCGTGGCCATAACAAACTTGAACATTTACGGGGAAATCAATGGTCGGAGCGGCGGGATTCGAACCCACGACCCCTTCACCCCCAGTGAAGTGCGCTACCAGGCTGCGCTACGCTCCGACCGATTGAGACGGTCTCTCTAGCCCGTCACCAAAGCGGAAGCAAGCGCCTTGAAGCGCCTGCATCGTTCATTGACCTGAATGTATTTGGAAATCGGCTCAGCGCCGGACCCGGTCCAGCGCCTTTTTCAGGGATTCCAGCTCGCCGAGCGCGGTCCGGACCTCTTCCATCGCATCCGTGGCGAGACCGTCCTGGCCATTGCCGTCGACCGATGCCTGTGTCCCGTCAGCCTCGAAAGGCAGACCCGGCTGCGCATCGTCAGCTTTCGCGGCGCTGTTCGGCCCCGGAATTTCCGGATCGTACTCGCCGCCGTCATTGCGCATGGCGGCGCGCGCGCCGCCGTCTTTCAACAGCTTCTGCACGCCCTTGATGGTGTAGCCATCCTGATAGAGCAACGTCCGGATACGGCGCAGAAGCGCGACGTCTTCGGGACGGTAATAACGCCGTCCGCCGCCGCGTTTCAGCGGCCGCACCTGAGAGAACTTGGTTTCCCAGAAACGGAGAACGTGCGGCGGAACCTCAAGATCGTCTGCAACTTCGCTGATCGTGCGGAAAGCCGACGCGGACTTGCCGTTCCTACGCGTCCCAGTGCTCTGATGGTCGGTTTGCATAGCCATTAGGCGTCATGCCTCCGTACTCACCCGGCGTCGCCGCCAAGCCCTTCGTTGATCCGGTTCTTGAGGACATGGGAAGGCCTGAAGACCAGCACTTTACGCGGCAAAATCGGAACTTCCTCGCCGGTCTTGGGATTGCGTCCGATGCGCTCCCCCTTCTGGCGTACCAGGAAACTTCCGAACGAAGAGATCTTGACCACCTCGTCGCGAGACAAGGATTGCGCAATTTCTTCGAGAACAGCTTCAACCAATTCGGCGGACTCGTTACGAGAAAGACCGACTTCTTGGTACACTGCCTCGCTCAATTGAGCCCGTGTAACCGTCTTACCAGTCATAGCCACCCCCATCCTTAGCAGCCTAAAGTATCGCGGAAAATCGGCACCGTCAATTAATCGACTTATTACAGGAATTTGGAGGCGTTTTCTGACCTAATTTCAGACCGCCCGGCGCCAATTGACGGGAGATTTCTGCGGCTTTCGAGCACAGTACCTAACCTACTGAAACAGAGAGAAATTAGCGCGATTGCGCTGGAAATTGCGCCGCAATATGGCGGAAAAAAGGCACGCGCCAGATCCTATTCAGGGAGCGCCGATTCGGACCAGACCCGCACCCCAGACGAGACCGCCGCCGATCGCTTCGAAGAGCACCAGATCGCCTTTCTTGACCCGGCCGTCCGCCATCGCCTCGGAGAGCGCGAGCGGCACCGAGGCGGCCGACGTGTTGGCGTGCCGGGCAATGGTCGAGACCACCTTCTCGTCCGGCAGTTTCATCTTCTGCGCCATGCTCTTGATGATCCGGGCGTTCGCCTGGTGCGGGATCAGCCAGTCGATGGCGGTGGATTCAAGCCCGTTGGCGGCAAGCGCCTCGTCGATCACGCCGGAAAGCTTGGAGACGGCGTGGCGGAACACCTCCTGCCCCGCCATGCGGACATGACCGACGGTCTTGGTCGAGGACGGGCCGCCGTCGACATAAAGGATATCCCTGTGCCGGCCGTCGGAATGCAGATGGGTCGAGAGCACACCGAAATCGTCCACGTCCTCATCGTCGCGGGCGGCACGCAGCACGACCGCACCGGCGCCGTCGCCGAAGAGAACGCAGGTCGAGCGGTCTTCCCAGTCGAGGATGCGGCTGAAGGTTTCGGCACCAATGACCAGCGCCGCGCGCGCCTGCCCGGCCTTGATGAAATTGTCGGCCGTCGCCAGCGCGTAGATAAACCCGGCGCAGACCGCCTGGATATCGAAGGCGGCGCCGTGATCCATGGCGAGCTTCGCCTGCACCTTGGTCGCAGTGGAGGGAAAGGTGTCGTCCGGCGTCGTGGTGGCAACGACGATGAGATCGATATCGGCGATCTCCATGCCTGCATTCTCGAGCGCGGCACGGGCCGCGGCGACGGCGAGGTCCGACGTCATCTCGCCGTTCGCGGCGACATGGCGCTGCCGGATACCGGTCCGCTTCGAGATCCATTCGTCCGACGTGTCGACCTTTTTTGCCAACTCGTCATTCGTGACGATCCGCTGCGGCAAGTAGGAGCCGCAGCCGACCAACAGAGACTTCTTCAGGGTCATGAAGCTACCGATGTCTGGCGTGTCAGGGCCGCACCCTCGTAATCACCGTAGAGTGCGATCTCTTCTTTGACTTTATTGAGGAAACCGTAACGGCACATATCGGCGGCGACGCAAACAGCATTGGCGAACCCGAGCGCGTCGGTTCCACCATGGCTCTTCACGCTGATACCGTTGAGGCCGAGGAAGACGGCGCCATTGTAACGCCGCGGATCGAGACGCTTGCGCATCTGTTCTAGCGCACCGCGGCACAGAAGATAACCGATGCGGGCGGCCCAGGACGACTTGAAGGCGTCGCGCAGGAACTGGGTGATCATCCGCGAGGTGCCTTCGGCGGTCTTGAGCGCGATATTGCCGGAGAATCCGTCGGTCACGATCACGTCGACTGTGCCGGCGGTGATGTCGTCACCCTCGACGAAGCCGATATATTCAAAACTCTCGGACTTGATCTCGCGCAGTATGGCTGCGGCGCCACGGACCGCGTCGCTTCCCTTCTGCTCCTCGCTGCCGACATTCAGCAGACCGACGGTCGGCCGGCTGAGGCCGAGTACCAGGCGAGAGAAAATTTCCCCCATCAGCGCGAACTGGACGAGGTTCTGGGAGTCGCAGTCGACATTGGCCCCGAGATCCAGCATGCATGTCTCGCCACGACGGGTCGGGAAGAAACTCGCGATCGCCGGTCGTTCGATGCCCGGGCACATCCGCAGGACGAATTTCGACATCGCCATCAGGGCACCGGTATTGCCGGCCGAAACGACGCCGTCCGCGGCGCCTTCCGCCACCTGATTGATCGCAAGACGCATGCTTGAATTGCGCCCGGAACGCAGCGCAACGGACGGCTTCTCCGCCGCCCCGACCGCCTTGTCGGTGTGGATCAGCGTGAAGTTGCTGTTCGCCAGCCTTTTCGTCTTTTCGATCAGCGGGCGCAGCTGCGCCTCGTCACCGACCAAAATCAGCTTGAGATCGGGCATCCGCGCAAGCGCGATATCCGCTCCGCGAATCACGATATCGGGCGCGTGATCGCCGCCCATAGCGTCCAGGGCCAGTGTTGGACCGTCTACCATGTGTTCGACATCATCCAGGTTGAAGACGCGGCCACAGCGGCGCGTTTCGAAACCCCTCGACAGTTAACCTTCCACAGATACGGAGTGCAGGAAGGAGGATGCACGAGGGTCATAGGCAAAGCTTCACAAAAGTTCAATAAATTTAGTCCCCATTTCGAAGCCGGTCCCGCATCTCTGCCAGCACCGAAAACGGGTTCTCGTCTTCGTCTTCTGCGTCACTGTCCGTCCAGACGATGCCGTCCGGAGCTTCCTCTTCTCCCGGCTTGCGCGGATGCTCGTCGAGCAACAGCGACAGATTCTGGGATATGACCTCGCCGAGGTCAAACCCGCCGTCCTCTATCCGCCCCATATTTTCATCATCCGGCGGCAGGTCCACCTCCGCCACAGGGCCGCTTTCCGTCTCGCTTGTCAGAACCTCGCTGAATTCCTCCGAGATATCCGCCTCGAACGGTTCGAGCGAAACCACGGAGAGATAGGTCAGGTGCGCCGAGACCGTCCCGGTAATCCGCACCGCCCTGTCTTTGGCAAGGCGCTCGATCGAAACAACCGCCCGAAGCGAGGTCAGAGCCGGAAGCCCGAAGCGCTCGGCAAGCGCACGGCACTCCCCGGGCGTGGCCTCAACGTCCAGATGGGTCACCCGTTTCTTCAGATCCTTGATCCGTACGGGGCGCGAAAGTTCTGTCTTGGCTGTCGTTTCCATGGGAAGCGCACAATATGCGCAGCGTGCCCCGCCCTCAAGCGGCAAGCGCCTGCAACGACCTCAAGGGGCGCGGAAACCGATATCGCCGGCAGTGATCCGTTCCTGCGGCTGCTCGCCAAGATGGGCGAATTGGGCGATGACATATTCTGCCATCTCTCCGGAAATTGCCTCAGCCTCGGCTTCTCCACGATAGAGATTGCGCATCAACGCCCCGCTTATCAGGTCGCCGCGCTGTTCATCCGAAGCCAGCAGAGCGCCTTCGTAGGCGTCGAGGCGACCGTAGAAGGCCCGCCCCATCTCCTTGACTTTCTTTCCGATGGAGATGTCGCTGACGCCGATTTCCCGGAGCGACTGGTCCATATCGGTGAAAAGCGTATCGAAAAGAGCCTGCGAGAACGCTTCCGATTCGCCTTTCTTTCCCTTCAACCGGATCAATACCAGAGCTGAGTGCAGCACCAGCAGATCGAAGCGGCCATCGAGCGTGTCCGGCACCCCGAAGCGCGTATAGAAAACAGGGAGGCGGGATTGCCGGACGATCTCCTGATAGGCTTTGGCCGCCGCATCGGCGGATGCGTTGCGCTTGAAGAATTTGCTGAACACCGCGCGATCCCGCTTCCGGTTTGAGTTGCGCGCAAAATGGCGTCGGGGCCGCCCCGCGTCAACGACCGGCAACAGGATTGTTGACCTCGGGCCGGTCGGTCCCCAAATTGGCGGCAACCCGCCTGCCCCAGGACCCTGGCGGATTTCAGTCACGGACAAGATGTCACGGAGAGAACGAGTGAGCCGCAAACGGTTCCAGCGCACCGGCTTCGCCATTGCGATCATCGCCCTCGGACTGGTTGCCTGCTCACCGCGGGTCGCGATCCATGGCAACATGGTCGATATCGAGACCCTCGCGGCGATCGAGCCGGGCGAGAGCGACAAGGGCCGGGTCCTCGCCCTGCTCGGTTCGCCGTCGACGGAAAGCCAGTTCGGCCAGGAAACCTGGATGTATATCGCGCGCCGGACCGAACAGACCGCCTTCTTCGCGGAGGATGTGCTCGATCAGCGCGTGATCTACATCGCCTTCGACCAGAACGGGATCGTCGACAGCATCGGCCGCCTGAACAAGGAAGACGGCAAGCGGATCGAGTATGTCGGCCGCGAGACGCAGACCGCGGGCCAGCGGATTTCGTTCCTGCAGCAGCTGTTCGGAAATATCGGCCGGTTCAATCAGGATGGCGCCTTCAGCAGCCAGTAAACCCTTTGGCTGAAAAGAAAAGGCCCCGCATGCGCGGGGCCTTTCCTGTTTGATTGATGTGCCCGATCAGGCGGCGAGCGCCGCCAGCAGCAGGAGCGCCACGATGTTGGCGATCTTGATCATCGGGTTCACCGCCGGACCGGCCGTATCCTTGTAGGGATCGCCGACCGTATCGCCGGTAACTGCGGCCTTGTGGGCTTCGGAGCCCTTGCCGCCGTGGTTGCCGTCCTCGATGTACTTCTTCGCGTTGTCCCATGCGCCGCCGCCGGCGGTCATGGAAATCGCGACGAAGATCCCGGTCACGATCGTGCCCAGCAGCATCGCACCGAGCGCGGTGAAGCCCGCACCCTGCCCGCCGATCAGACTGATCACGAAATAAACCACGATCGGCGCCAGCACCGGCAGCATCGACGGGACGATCATTTCCTTGATCGCCGCCTTGGTCAGCATGTCGACCGCACGGCCGTATTCCGGCTTCTCGGTCCCCTGCATGATGCCCGGATGCTCGCGGAACTGCCTCCGGACCTCCTCGACGACCGCGCCGCCGGCACGGCCCACGGCCTGCATGCCGAGAGCGCCGAAGAGATAGGGCAGAAGGCCGCCGATGAAGAGACCGACCACGACATACGGGTTCTGCAGCTCGAACTTGACGTTCAGCTCCGGGAAGTAGTGGTTGAGGTCCTCGGTGAAGGCCGCGAACAGCACCAGCGCCGCGAGGCCGGCGGAGCCGATGGCATAGCCCTTGGTCACCGCCTTTGTGGTGTTGCCGACCGCGTCCAGCGCATCGGTGGTCTCACGCACGGATTCCGGCAGTTCCGCCATCTCCGCGATGCCGCCAGCATTGTCCGTGACCGGTCCGTAGGCGTCGAGCGCCACGACCATGCCGGCAAGCGCCAGCATCGTGGTTGCCGCAATGCCGATGCCGAACACACCCGCGAGCAGGTAGGCGCCGATAATGCCGCCGGAGATGATCAGCGCCGGGAGCGCCGTCGCCTCCATGGAGACCGCGAGACCCTGGATCACGTTGGTGCCGTGGCCGGTCTCGGAGGACTTGGCGATGGAGCGCACCGGACGGTACTCCGTCGAGGTGTAATATTCCGTCACCCAGACGATGAGCCCGGTCACCACCAGACCGACAAGGGCGCAGCCAAAGAGCGTCATGCCGGTCACTTCACGGCCGCTGTTCATGGCCATGACCGTATCCCAGCCGAGCACAGTGCTGATCACGCCGCCGATCAGGACAGCCGAAAGCACCGCGCTGACGATGAAGCCCTTGTAGAGCGCTTTCATGATCTTCTTGTCCGGACCGAGCCGCACGAAGAAGGCACCGACGACGGAGGCGAGAATGCAGACCGCGCCGATCAGCAGCGGGAAGGTCAGCATAAGGGCCGCGGCCTCACCGCTGAAGAAGATCGCCGCCAGCAGCATGGTTGCGACCACGGTCACCGCGTAGGTCTCGAAGAGATCCGCTGCCATGCCCGCACAGTCGCCGACATTGTCGCCGACATTGTCCGCGATCACGGCCGGGTTGCGGGGATCGTCCTCGGGGATGCCGGCCTCGACCTTGCCGACCAGGTCGGCGCCGACGTCAGCGCCCTTGGTGAAAATGCCGCCACCAAGACGCGCGAAGATCGAGATCAGCGACGCGCCGAAGCTGAGGGCGACCAGCGCCTCGAGAATGTGGCGCAGGCCCGCGTCCGTGGAGGCGTCATACATGCCGAGCAGGATGCCGTAGTACCCGGCCACCCCAAGCAGGCCGAGACCGACAACCAGCATGCCGGTGATCGCACCGGACTTGAAGGCGATGTCCAGCGCCGGGACCATGCCGACCGTCGCCGCCTGGGTCGTGCGGACGTTGGCCCGCACGGACACGTGCATGCCGATATAGCCCGCAGCGCCCGAGAGCACGGCACCGATCACGAAGCCGATGGCAACCGTCAGGCCCAAAGAGACCGCGAGAATGATCGCGACCACGACTCCGACGATACCGATCGTTGTGTATTGGCGATTGAGATACGCCGCCGCGCCTTCCTGGACCGCGCCGGCGATTTCCTGCATCCGTGCGGACCCGGCGTCGGCGGCAAGCACCGACCGGATCGCCCATAGTCCGTAGAGCAAGGCCGCCACTCCGCACAGGAGGACGAAAGCCAAAGTTCCGCTCATATCCGAAACCCTTCTATCTTCTTGAACACGTTTCCTCGCCGCCGGGTCCGGTCTTGGCGCCGGACTCCGACTGGCATTTCAAATCGAAGGGTGAAATTAGCAGACAGCGAAAAGAATTTGCCGGTCTCCGCCCCACCACTCCAAGTGGGGAAAAACCTAGCAAAAATTTGGGTCCTGTAAAGCGTATCTAACTGAATCCGCAATTACATTTACGGTCTTTATACCGGTGAACGCTGGCGCCACAAAGCGACGGCGATGACTGAACCGGCAATGGCAAGGAGCGGTAAAACTCCATAATTGACCGCGTTCCAGCCGAAGGCGTTGAGCAGCGCGCCGGAGGCGAAGGAAGAGACCGTAACCGTTCCAAAGACTAGGAAATCGTTCAGGCCCTGCACCTTCGCGCGCTCTTCCGGAGAGTGGCATTCGGCGAGCAGAGAGGTTCCGCCCACGAACATGAAATTCCAGCCGACCCCGAGCATGACGAGACCGAGCCAGAAGCGTTCGATTTCGAGCCCACTGATATTAACCAATGCCGCGCCGACGAGGATCACCGCACCGGTCATCATGACCTGCCGGACCCCGAATCGCTGGATCAGAGAGCCGGTGAAGAAGGACGGCGCATACATCGCCAGCACGTGCCACTGGATCACGAAGGCGGCATCCCGGAACTCGTAGCCGCACCCGACGATTGCCAGAGGCGTCGCGGTCATCACGAAGCTCATGACCCCGTATCCGATCATCGCCCCGACCGCCGCGACGATGAAGGTCGGCTGCCGCACGATCACCGACAGCGGGCGGATGTTGGGGCTGTCCGGAGCGTGGCGCGCCGGCGGAATATGGACGAAGTAGAGGAACGCGAAGGAAAGCGCCTGGACACAGGCCACCACGATGAAGCAGCCGGCATAGAGCACAGGCGTGAAGAGATCGTAAGACCATTTCGAGAGTTCCGGTCCGACGATCGCGGCGAAGACACCGCCAGCGAGCACCAGGGAGATCGCCTTGCTGCGGAAGGCCGCACTGGCCGTATCCGCCGCCGCGTGGCGGTAGAAGACGGCGAAGCCCTGGAAACAGCCGATCATCATCGAGCCCGCGGCAAAGATCGCGAAGCTGCGTTCGAAGATACCGTGATAGGCCAGCAATGCGCCGAAGATACCGATCGTGATACCGACGGCGAACCCGCCGCGTCTTCCGATTTTCCGCATCAGGAAAGACGCCGGCAGGGTCGTCGCCATCGTCGCGGTGAACTGAAGCGCGAGCGGGACCGTCGACCAGGCCGGATCCGAGGCGAGCTGCTGGCCGACCAGCGCAGTCACGGTCATGTTGACCGACATGCCGGTCATAGCGAGCGCCTGACAGATCGCCAGAAGAACGACATTGCGAACCGTCGGATCGCGGCCTTCGATCGTGGAAGTGGTCATGGGTAATCGCGGATCAGTCGAAAAGAGGTCCGTCTGGTAGCACGGCTGCCGTGAACCTGCCAGTTCCACGAACCTCCGCGTGCGCAACTAGCCTTGCAGAGGGCGTTCGAAAACGTTCTGGAACAGAAGATCGACGACGACACCCTTGCCGACGATTTCCTCGGTTTTCGCCATCAGGCGCTCTTTCAGAAAGGCTCGGTCATTGATCCCCGGTTTGATATCGAGCGAGGAAAGCGCATGCACATACGCGAGATAGGCATCAATGATGCGGACCTTCTCCCGGTTGATGAGTTCGAAATTCGGGCCGGGCTCGACCTCGATGAAGATGTGAAGGACCAGAAAGCGGTCGACCTGGCCGTCGCGGAAAATCGGGATGCTGAGCGGCTCCAGATCGACGAGTTGGGTGACTTTAGGCCTTTCCGGGGCCTTGTTCTCGTCTTCCGGCGGCACCTCCTGACCGAGCATGGCAAGCACCTGCGGCGGGAGCAGCCCCGGCGCGAACATCGAGACGCCATAGACGCCTCCGCCGGCGAGCGCGAGCAGGACGACGAGGATGACAATAATCTTCATGCGCTTATTTAACTCACGCGCTAGGCGTGGGTATAGCCCCGGCGCTCAAGTATGAGCGGCTTTCCGTCGGCATCGAGCAGGTCTACGCCGGAACCGGCGCGGATCGTGCCGATCCGCGTCACCGGCACACTCGCCTCTTCGGCCCGCAACATGACCTCTTCCCGGGCCTCCTTCGGGGCGGTGAAGAGCAGTTCGTAATCGTCACCGGACGAAACCAGATCGCCGGGTTTGGCCTGGCCGTTCCGCATCGCGGCCGCGGCTGCCTGAGACACCGGAATGGCGAACAAGGAGACTTCTGCGGCGACGGAGGAACATTCGGTGATGTGTCCGAGATCCTGCGCCAGACCGTCCGAAATATCGAGTGCCGAGCTTGCCACCCGCAGCAGAGCCCGCCCCAGCATCGGACGCGGCTCCGGAACCTGATAGCGGTCGATCAGGAATTGCTCCGCATCCTCATCGAGACCAGAGATCCGGCCCATGAGCACGGCAAGCCCCAGTCCCGAATCCCCGATTGTTCCCGAGACGTAGATATCGTCCCCGGGACGGGCACCGCTGCGCAGCAGGGCCCTGTCTTCGGGCAGCCAGCCAAACGCCGTTACGGAGATGGTGAGCGGTCCGGGTGTGGATACGGTATCGCCGCCGAGCAGCTTCAGTCCGAAGGTAATGTGATCGCTGCGCTGTCCGGTCACGAACCGTTCCAGCCATCCTTCGGGATCCGACATTCCAGACGGCAGAGCGAGCGTGACCGTATAGCCGTAGGGTTCGGCGCCCATCGCCGCGAGATCGGAAATGTTGACGCGGAGCGCCTTGCGCGCGATCCGGTCCGGCGGATCGCTCTCGAGGAAATGCACGCCGGCGACCAGGGCATCAGCGGTCACCGCCATCCGCATTCCTGCCGGTGGCGAGACGATCGCCGCGTCGTCGGCAAGTCCGAGGGCCTCACTCTGCCCTTTCACAAGCGGCGCGAAATAGCGCGCAATCCGTTCGAACTCGCCGAGGCGTTTCACCACTCAGGCGCTTTCGGAACCGGGAGCAGCAGCGCCGGTCTCATCTTCACGTACGGTGCGTGCGATACGATCGAGGACGCCGTTGATGAACCCCGGCTCCTTCTCCGCGAAGAAGGCGTGGGCCACATCGACATATTCCGAAATCACGACCGGCGCCGGGATGTCGCCATGGGCAAGCAATTCGTGCGCGCCGCATTGCAGGATGTTGCGGACGATGGTCTCAAGGCGGTCGAGCGCCCAATCCTCGGCAAGTGCCCCGGCGATGAGCTGGTCGACCGCTTCGAGGTTGGCGGTCACGCCGGCCGCGAGCTTCTCGTAGAACGCCGGATCCGCCGGGCCGAAGCTCTCGTCATCGGCGCCGCCGTCAAGGCGCAGCTCCTTGAATTCCGCAATGACGCGCGGCGCCGGCGTTCCCGTGATCGCCATCTGGTAGAGCGTCTGCACCGCGGCAAGCCGCGCCGCGGTGCGGCGCTTTCGGTCCGTTGCCTTCTGGCTCGATTTACTCATCCTCGGCTCACTCAATTCCGAAACGGCGCTTGATGGCAGCCATCGCAAGAGCCGCCTCCGCGGCGTCCCGCCCCTTGTTCTTCTGCCCGACCGAGGCCCGCGCCCATGCCTGCTCGCGGTTCTCGACCGTCAGGATGCCGTTGCCGATCGCCAGCCCTTCCCAGAGGGCGAGATCCTGCAGGCCACGGGCGCTCTCGCCGCACACATAGTCATAATGCGTGGTCTCGCCCCGGATGACGCAACCGAGGGCGACATAACCGTCAAAGGCCGGCCCGTCTGTGCGCTGCGCGGCGAAGGAGATCGCCGCCGGGATTTCCAGCGCGCCCGGCACCTCGAGACGTTCGAATTCCGCGCCGGCGGCCTCAAGCGCCGCCGAGGCGCCCTTCACCAGCTCGTCCGCGATGTCCTCGTAGAAGCGTGCCTCGACGATCAGAATGCGGCTCATCGGCCCGCTCCTTCGGTTCCTGTCTTTACGCCGCGCCGCTCTACTACGGTCAGTCCGTAGCCTTCCAGCCCGACAATGTTCCTGTCGTGATTGCTCAGGAGAATCATGTCGCTGATCCCGAGATCGACCAAAATCTGGGCGCCGACACCGTAATCCCTGAGTTCATTCTCGCTGCCCTTGCCTTCGGCCTCGGCGCGCAACTTCCGGCGCACCCGGTCCGAGAGCGCGGTCGCGGAAGGCTCGCGGATCAGAACGACGACGCCGCGCCCCTCCTCACCGATCTGGCGCATGGCGTTCTGCAGCTCGCCGCCGGCGCGGGCGCCGGTCCGGTCACCGAGAACGTCTTCCATGATGCTGAGCGCATGCATGCGCACCAGAACCGGGTCCGCCGTCGTGATGTCGCCCTTCACCAGAGCGACATGCTCGGCATAGGTGACCTTGTTGACATATACGATCATCCGCCAGTCGCCGCCATGTGCGCTGTCGAGCGTCGTCTCGACAGAGCGCTGAACAACCGATTCCGTGCGCCGGCGGTATTCGATCAGGTCCGCGATGGTCGCGACCTTGAGGCCGTGAAACTGCGCGAACTGCACCAGATCAGGCAGGCGCGCCATGGTGCCGTCGTCGTTCATGATCTCGCAGATCACGCCCGACGGGTTGAGCCCCGCCATGCGGGCGATATCGACGACCGCTTCGGTATGTCCGGCACGGACCAATGTGCCGCCATCGCGCGCCATCAGCGGGAAGACGTGGCCCGGCGTCACGATGTCGTCGCGCGCCGCGCGCGGGTCTATGGCGACCTGGATCGTGCGCGCCCGGTCATGTGCCGAGATCCCGGTCGTGACCCCTTCCCGCGCTTCGATCGAGACCGTGAAGGCGGTTTCATGCCGGGTGCCGTTATTGGCCGACATCAGCGGCAGGCCGAGCTTCTCGATCCGCTCCCGCTCCATCGAGAGGCAGATCAGCCCGCGGCCGTGCTTGGCCATGAAGTTGATCACTTCGGGCGTCGCCATCTGCGCCGGGATGCAGAGGTCGCCCTCGTTCTCACGGTCCTCGTCGTCGACGAGGATGAACATGCGGCCCTGGCGCGCCTCCTCGACCACCTCCTCGATGGAGGAGAGAGCGGTGCGAAAGACTTCGCCGAGCGATTCAGCGGTTTCAGACATTCCGTAGATCCCGGACATCAATCAGGCGCGCAACATAGCGGGCAAGCATGTCGACTTCCATGTTCAATTGGTCGCCGGGCCCGCGGTCGCTGAGAGTGGTCTCTTTCCAGGTATGATCGATGATGTTGATGCCGAAGGTCTCGGCCGAAACCTCGTTTACCGTCAAAGAGATACCGTCGAGCGCAACGGATCCTTTCTGGGCGACGAAAGCGACGAGCTCCGGCGACGGACGAAGGGTCAGACGGTGGCTGTCGCCTTCTGGGGCGATCGAAACGAGCTCGGCGAGGCCATCGACATGCCCGCTGACGATGTGTCCGCCAAGCTCGTCCCCGACCTTCAGGGCCCTCTCGAGATTGATCCGCGTCCCCTCTTTCCAGGACGAAAGATTGGTCTTCGAGAGGGTCTCGGCCGAAACATCGGCGGCAAACCACCCAGGGCCCTTGTCGACCACGGTGAGGCAGCATCCGGAACAGGCGATCGAAGCGCCGATCGCGACGCTGTCCATATCGAAGCCGGCCGATACCGTCATGCGCGTATCGCCGGTCTTCTCGATACGGGTGACCGTACCGATATGCGTGATTATTCCTGTGAACATGGCCGTAACCTAGTTTCGTGGGCGGTAGGTTTCCACCAGATCTTCGCCCACGCTTCTGACATCACGCCGTTCGAAACGCGGCATGAATTCAAGCAGTTCAAGACCGAGGTCGCGCACTGCGCCGATCCCGTCCCCTCCGATGATCGCCGGTGCCCGGAACCAGACAAGTTCATCGACGAGATCCCGGCGCAGAAAAGCCGTCGCAAGTTCGCCTCCGGATTCGACCATCAGCCGGGTGATCCCGCGTTCAGCGAGCAGCGCGAGCACCGCCTCGAGGTCCAGCCGTCCGTCAACGAGCGGCATGTCTCCGGCGACCTCGACCCCGACGGCCTTCAGGGCTGCCGCTCGAGGATCGCTTTCCGAGATCGCCGTGATTGCCAGGGTAGGCACCTCATTCGCGGTTTCCGCGACCTCGCGGTCCGGTGTCAGCCTTAATCCGCCATCGAGCACCACCCGCAGCGGTGAGCGTACGGTCAGTCCCGGCAGCCGGCAGGTCAGCGCCGGATCGTCCGCGAGGACCGTGCCGATACCGGTGACGATCGCATCGTGCGTCGCCCGGATCTGGTGTGAAACGGCGCGCGCGCCGGTCCCTGTGATCCACTGGCTGCGTCCGTTCGCGAGCGCGACCTTGCCGTCGAGGGATGTCGCCAGTTTCAGGGTCACGGCGGGGCGGTTTTTCCGGATCCGGGTGAGGAAACCGATATTGAGTTCCTCCGCTTCCTTCTCCAGCACGCCGGCGACGATCTCAATGCCGGCTGCTGCGAGCTTTCCATGGCCCGCGCCGTCGACGCGCGGGTCGGGATCCCTCAGCGCATATACGACGCGCGCGACGCCGGCGGCGATGAGCGCATCACTGCAGGGGGGAGAGGCGCCATGATGCGCGCAGGGCTCAAGCGAAACATAGACCGTCGCGCCCGCCGCGGCGGCACCGGCGTCTTCAAGCGCGACCGCTTCGGCGTGGGGACGTCCGCCCGCCTGCGTCCAGCCGCGCCCGACAATCTCGCCGTTCTTGACGATGACGCAGCCGACCGACGGGTTCGGAGAGACCCTTCCGAGGCCCCTGCGCGCGAGCGCGAGAGCGTGCCGCATGAATGAAACATCAGACTGCATTGGCATCCGTACCCGCCCTGCAACGTCCCCGCGCGGGACACCGCCTCAGTTTGCCGCCGGCCGCGGACCTCTGACGCAAGGATCGCTCAATCGTCTCCGTCGTGGCTGATTTCCTCGACGAATTCCTCGAAATCCTTGGCTTCGCGGAAGTTCTTGTAGACCGAGGCAAAGCGGACATAGGCGACCTGATCGAGGTTAGCCAGCGATTCCATGACCATCTGCCCGATCACCTCCGACGGGATCTCCGCCTCGCCCATGCTTTCGAGGCGACGGACGATACTGGTCACCATCCGCTCCACGCGCTCCGGATCGACCGGGCGCTTGCGCATTGCAATCTGGATCGAACGCACCAGCTTGTCGCGATCGAAGGGGGCACGCTTGCCGGTCTTCTTCACCACGGTCAGTTCGCGGAGCTGAACCCGCTCGAACGTCGTGAACCGGGCACCGCATGCCGGGCAGAACCGGCGCCGCCGGATGGCGGCACTATCTTCGGTCGGACGGGAGTCCTTCACCTGGGTATCCGTGTGACCGCAGAACGGACAGCGCATCTCTTTCCCCCTTCAATCGATCCTGTAAGGCGGCCTCCCCGGACCGCCGTCCTGCTCAGTAGATCGGGAACCGTTCGCAAAGCGCGCCGACCTGCGCACGCACCTTGTCTTCCGTCAGTGAACTTGAGCCGGGATTCTGTGCGACGGCGTCGAGGACGTCACCGATCAGATTTCCGATCTGCTTGAATTCGGCGACCCCGAAACCGCGGGTCGTGCCGGCCGGCGTGCCGAGGCGGACCCCGGAGGTCACCATCGGCTTTTCCGGATCGAACGGCACACCGTTCTTGTTACAGGTAATGCCGGCGCGTTCGAGCGCCTGTTCCGCGACATTGCCCGTCAGCCCTTTCGGCCGGAGATCGACGAGCACGACATGCGTATCGGTTCCGCCGGAAACGATATCCAGACCACGCTCCTTCAGCACGTCGCAGAGCGCGCGCGCATTCTCCACCACACGTCGGGAATAGGTCTTGAAATCAGGTGTCAGCGCCTCGCCGAACGAGACTGCCTTGGCGGCGATCACATGCATCAGCGGACCGCCCTGCAAGCCCGGAAAGACGGCCGAATTGATCTTCTTGCCGAGTTCCGGATCGTTCGAGAGGATCATGCCGCCGCGCGGACCACGCAGCGTCTTGTGCGTCGTCGTGGTGACCACATGCGCATGCGGCAGCGGGCTCGGATGCGCGCCGCCGGCGACCAGACCGGCGAAATGCGCCATATCGACATGGAAATAGGCGCCGACGGAATCTGCGATCTCGCGGAATTTCGCAAAATCGATCTCACGCGGATAGGCGGAACCGCCCGCGATGATCAGCTTCGGCTTATGTTCTTCGGCCAGCGACCGGACCTGATCGAAATCGATCCGCGCATCGTCTTTGCGCACGCCGTACTGCACCGCCTTGAACCACTTGCCGGAAAGGTTCGGCGGCGCGCCGTGGGTCAGGTGACCGCCGGCCGCGAGCGACATTCCCATCACGGTGTCGCCCGGCTGCACCAGCGCCAGCATCACCGCCTGGTTGGCCTGAGCGCCCGAATGCGGCTGAACGTTGGCAAAGGCACAATCGAAGAGCTTGCAGGCCCGCTCGATCGCCAGGGCTTCCGCCTTGTCGACGAATTCGCAGCCGCCATAATAGCGGCGCCCCGGATACCCCTCGGCGTATTTGTTTGTCAGAACAGAGCCCTGCGCCTCGAGAACGGCGCGTGAGACGATGTTTTCCGAAGCGATCAGTTCGATCTGATCCTTCTGGCGATGCAGTTCCTCGGCGATCGCGCCGAACAGGTCCGGGTCGCTCTCGGCGAGCGGCGTGGCGAAGAACGGATTGTCGGTCGTGGTGGTCTCAAAAGCGGACATGTCAGCTCCAGTTCGGGTCCGGCGGTGCGATGGGCCTACTCGGTCCTCCGCCGCGGCGCAAGCTCAAGGGTTACGTGCTCTCGGTAAAACCGAGTTTGTCTACGCGACGCTGATGCCTGCCGCCTGCAAATTCTGTGTCGAGAAAGACGTCTACGCAGTCTTTTGCGACTTCTTCCCCGATCAGCCGGGCACCGAGCGCGAGAACATTCGCATCGTTATGCTCCCGGCAAAGTCGGGCTGAGGTGATGTCGTGACAAAGCGCCGCACGCACCCAGGCGTGACGGTTGGCGGCGATGCTGATGCCGATCCCGGTACCGCAAACCACGATGCCGCGTTCGCCCTTGCCGTCTTTCAAGGCCTTCGCCACGGCGCCGCCGAAATCGGGATAATCGACGGAGTCCAGACCGTGCGTGCCGACATCGACGACGTCCCACCCCTTATCTTTGAGATGAGCAATCAATACTTGCTTCAAAGAAAATCCGGCGTGATCCGATCCGATCACGATTGCGTTATCTGCCATTTTCCGTCCGACCAAACGCTCCTCGTTGCGGCGAGCCCACTATATACGCCACCCGGACTCCTGCGCACCACTATTTCCGCGCCTAAGTCCTCTGCATCGCACGCATAGACTGACATTCGCGCCATAATATATTCGCGGCCGTATTTTGACCGTAAATTCCAGATAATGATGCCTCCCAGAAATCAGCCGGAAATATGAGATTCAAGTTCAACATATGGAAAACGGAATGAAGTTTATTTCTTGACAACTACTTCGCTCGGGACAATGTTCCGCACTCGAGATCATCACTTTAAAGTTCATTATCGGATCGCAAAAATGACCGAAGAATCCCGCGAAGAAAATCTGGGCTCCTCTGAACTACTGCGCATGACGACGGACGTCGTGTCGGCCTATCTCGGAAATAACACCGTGGCCGCTTCGCAGATTTCAGAGATCATCAGCACCGTTCATGAGGCCTTGTCGCGTCTCAATACTGAAGTAAGCGAACCGGAAGCGGAGCCGGCGAAACCGGCTGTCCCGGTCCGGCGTTCGATTACGCCCGAATACATTATATGTCTCGAAGACGGTAAGCGCCTGAAAATGCTCAAGCGTCACCTTCGGACTACCTACAACATGACTCCGGAAGAGTACCGTGCGAAATGGGGCCTGCCGGCCGACTATCCGATGGTCGCCCCGAACTATGCCGCGCAGCGTTCGGAATTCGCGAAGAAGATCGGCCTGGGCCGCAATGCAGTGAAGCGCGGCGGGCGCAAGCGTAAAGCCGGTTAATCCGCCAGATAACAAGAAGAACGCCGGGATGGAACTCTGTCCCGGCGTTTTTTATTGCCGATCAAACCAGTTTTCCGCGCCCGGCCGCCGGTCTGGACGGACTGTTCTTTTCGAGCACGTACTTGAGCTTGCGCATTACATTATGCCGGAGCACGGCCTCACCGCTCGCCGGGTTGCCGACGATCGAGACCTCCGTCATCGTGACCGGATCGAAGGCGCTGACTTTCACGTAGCTGCCCGAGGGCAGAAACTCGATTATCACGCCGCGTTCGTCTAGTTTGCGCGCCATCGTCAGGATCCCGCCGTTCGCCTGTCCGGAGAGACAGGGCAGAACGGCATCAATGCTCCAACGGAAATTTGAAGCTATATTGCTTCGGCGTATATACCTCATCCATCGAATACAGCAACTTCGGGAGCCACCCAATGTCTGTCCAACCCGCCGTCAGTTCCGCCAAAGCGGCAAGCTCGTCGCGGCCTCAATTCGACTGGGAGGATCCCCTTCTGATCGAACAGGAACTGACAGAGGAAGAGCGCATGATCCGCGATGCGGCGCGCGCCTATTGTCAGGACAAACTGATGCCGCGGGTGCAGGAAGCCTTCCGTGACGAAGTCTTCCATCGCGAGATCATGAACGAGATGGGCGAGCTCGGCTTCCTCGGCTGCACCATCGATGGCTATGGATGCGCCGGCGTGAACCACGTCTGCTACGGCCTGATCGCCCGCGAGGTCGAGCGCGTGGACAGCGGCTACCGGTCCGCCATGAGCGTGCAGTCCAGCCTGGTGATGCATCCGATCTATGCCTATGGCAGCGAAGAGCAGAAGCAGAAGTATTTGCCCAAGCTCGCGACCGGCGAATGGGTCGGCTGCTTCGGCCTGACCGAACCGGACCACGGCTCCGATCCGGGAAGCATGGTCACCCGCGCGAAGAGCGTGCAGGGCGGCTACCTGCTCAAGGGCGCGAAGATGTGGATCACCAACTCGCCGATCGCCGATGTCTTTGTCGTCTGGGCGAAGACCGATGACGGCCAGATCCGCGGCTTCATCCTCGAGAAAGGCATGAAGGGTCTGAGCGCGCCGAAGATCGAGGGCAAGTTCTCGCTCCGGGCCTCGATCACAGGCGAAATCGTCATGGACGATGTCGAGATCCCGGAAGAGAACATGCTGCCGAACGTTGCCGGCCTGAAGGGTCCCTTCGGCTGCCTCAACAAGGCCCGCTACGGAATTTCCTGGGGCGCCATCGGCGCTGCCGAATTCTGCTGGCACCAGGCGCGCCAGTACACGCTCGACCGCAAGCAGTTCGGACGGCCCCTCGCCGCCAACCAGCTGATCCAGAAAAAGCTGGCGGACATGCAGACCGAGATCACCCTCGGCCTGCATGGCAGCCTGCGCCTCGGCCGGATGATGGATGAAGGCACCTGTGCGCCGGAATCCATTTCGCTGATGAAGCGGAACAATTGTGGCAAGTCGCTCGACATCGCTCGTGTCGCCCGCGACATGCATGGCGGCAACGGTGTCTCGGACGAGTACCACGTCATCCGTCACGTGGTGAATCTGGAGGCGGTGAACACCTATGAAGGCACGCACGATGTGCATGCCCTGATCCTCGGCCGCGCCCAGACCGGTCTGCAGGCCTTTACCGGCGCCTGATCGACGGCACCATACGACGAACACTGAAAACGGCGGCGCCTCCCGGTGCCGCCGTTTCTATTTCTTCATCTTGGCGCAGGCCGCAGCGATGGCCGCCATTTGCGGATCGGTCAGCGGCTGGCCGTTATACTCAAGCCGCCCAGAGCCGATATCGTATGTCACGGTGCCAATTCCGGCCTCCGCGGAGGTCCCGCCCGGCAGCGTGAACAATTCCGCCAGCTCGAGGGTCAGCGGAATGGTGATCGATTTCGGTGCCTCGATGATGACCGAACCCGGCAGGTCGGCGCCAGCAACCGCGTTACCGCGGGCATCGACACCCGGTTTATACTCGACGTCGGCAGAGGGCTGATAGGCGATGACGCGCTGACAGTCTCGTTTGGATACGGTGATCCCGGCCGGGCTGTCCTCCGCAGCGGTCGCGAGTCCGGGCCACGAGAGCAGGAGAACAGCGAGCGCTGAGCGGCCTGCCAACTTCATTTTGCTCGAAATATTCATTTTCATGTCTCCCGAAGCCCCGGAGCGGACTTTTGATAACAAAATCCGCATGAGAATCGTTATCATTTAACCTAACTGCAAAAAAATGGATGACGCCCCGGACAACATGTCATATGGTCGCATCCTAATAATTAAAAATAAGTCCGAGCCGCGAATTTGGCCCGAGTTTAGGGAGGAAGCGAACCCTGACGATCCGTCGCCAGGGTCGAACCATAAAAAAAATTCGCCGGCAAGATCCCTCTGGATCTTGCCGTTTTTCTTGGTTCAGTCGCTTCCGCTACCAGTTCTTGATCGCATCGCGAAACGAGAACAGATCAGCTCCGATGAGATAATCGACAAGAAACGTGCCGAGGATCGCCGCGACGGTGGCTCCGGCTGCTTTCTTCCAGAGATGCGGACGCCGGGGCGCACTCGCCGCATGCCCTTCTTCGGGAGTTTCAGCGACGCGCACACCGATCGGCAGGGCCATCAGGAAAAACCACCACCAGAGCAGCAGAAAGACGACAACGACGGAAACCGGGTCTTGCATGCGTCTGTACTCAGGCCTGCTCGAGTTCGACGAGTGTGCCGGCGAAATCCTTCGGATGCAGGAACAGCACCGGCTTTCCATGGGCGCCGATCTTCGGCTCCCCGTCTCCGAGCACCCGCGCGCCTTCCGACTTCAAGCGGTCTCGCGCCGCGAGGATGTCGTCGACCTCGTAGCAGACATGGTGCATGCCGCCGGACGGGTTCTTTTCCAGGAAAGCCGCGATCGGCGACGCGTCCCCGAACGGATGCAAAAGCTCTATCTTGGTGTTCGGAAGCTCCACGAAGACGACCGTGACACCATGCTCCGGCAGATCCTCCGGTGCGCTGACATTGGCACCAAGGGCGCCCCGATAGGTCGCGCAGGCAGCATCCAGATCCGGTACCGCAATAGCGACGTGATTCAAACGGCCGATCATCGCACCCTTCCCTTCAGTATCCTCAGACCCTCAGCACATGCACCGTAGTCACCGGGCGCTTGCCGTATTCCGCTTTCACGACCCGGCGGACGGCCCGGCGCACCGCCTCACCGACCTCGTCGTCATTGCCCCGCGCTTTTTTGCCGAGTGCCTCGACCGCTTCCCATATGAGGTCCTTCGCGGTCTCGCTCAATGCGGCAATTTCGCCCTCGTCCGCGATCCCGTTGAAACTC
Source organism: Nisaea sp. (assembly GCF_017640745.1). GTDB lineage: Bacteria > Pseudomonadota > Alphaproteobacteria > Thalassobaculales > Thalassobaculaceae > Nisaea. The sequence goes on from NZ_JAEPQA010000001.1 coordinate 205,137, forward strand.
ACGACCGGATCGCCGTGCAGATGTCCCTTGCCGCCGAGCAGCACGGTCACCGAAACGGCGCCGTTATAGAGCATTTTCTTGCGGTCACCGAGCACGCTCGACTCAAGCGGTCTCAACCGCCCGCCATCCATGGTGAAAGCGCCCGTCGGCACCCAGCCGACGATTTCCGCCGCACCTTCCTTCAGGCGGATCATGCTTCCGTTCCCGGGAACGACCGCCTCCGGAACCTGACAGTCCCGGGCAAGCCGCGCATGGGCCTCGAGGTGACGCGGGGTCCCGTGAACCGGAACGGCGATCTTGGGCCGGATGTACTGGTACATCTCGACCAGTTCCTCCCGCGCCGGATGGCCGGAAACATGGACGTGATGCTCGCGTTCCGTCACCACCTCGATGCCGCGGGAGACGAGCTTGCTCTGGATCCGGCCGATCGCAGTCTCGTTGCCCGGTATCTCGCGGGATGAAAAGATCACCACGTCGCCGCGCTCCAGAACGATCTCCTGATGCGCATTGTCCGCAATCCGTGCCAGCGCGGCGCGCGGCTCTCCCTGCGAGCCGGTGCAGATCAGCACCAGCTTGTCGCGCGGGATGAAGCCAGCGTCCTTTTCCGAGACGAACTCGGGGATGTCCCTCAGATATCCGTTCTGCAGCGCCGCCTCATACATCTTCCAGAGAGAACGCCCGACCAGCGCGACGTGACGGCCCGCGGCCTCAGCCGCCGCCGAGATCGTCGCGAGACGGCCGACATTGGAGGCGAAGCAGGTAATCGCGATCCGGTGCGTGTCGTATTTCCGGAACAACTCGGCGAGCGAGTCCGTCAGGCTCGCCTCGGAGCCGGAGCGCCCCGGATCGAGGACATTGGTCGAGTCCCCGATCATCGCCAGCACGCCCTCGTCGCCGATCGCACGCAGCGCGTCTATGTCGCTGACCTCACCGATGACCGGTTCCGGATCGAACTTCCAGTCGCCGGAATGCATCACAGTACCGCCGCCGCAGCGGATCACCAGAGCATTCGGCTCCGGGATCGAGTGGGTCAGGGTGATGAGCTCGATCTCGAACGGACCAATGACGAAATTCGCCGAGAGATCGATCTCGATCAGCTCGACCTGCTCGAGGATCCCCTCATCCGCCAGCTTCCGCCGCACCAGCGTGGCGGTGAAGGGGGTCGCATAGATCGGGCAACGCAGCTTCGGCCAGAGATAGGGAATGGCGCCGATATGATCCTCGTGCCCGTGCGTCACCACAAGCCCGACGAGATCGTGCCGCCGCTGCTCGATGAATTCCGGGTCCGGGAGGATGATGTCGATCCCCGGCATGGTGTCGTCGCCGAAGGAGATCCCGAGGTCGACCATCAGCCACTTGCCACCATAGTGGTAGAGGTTGAGGTTCATGCCGATCTCGTCGCTGCCGCCGAGCGGCAGGAAGATGAAATCGTCCTCGTCTATGTTCAGCTCGGCCTTCTTCCTGGCGCTCATCGCGCTTTGTTCCGTTCGTGTATCAGAAGCAGGCCGCGCAATGTAATCTCCTCGTCCACATGTTCAATGGCGGGCGTGCAATTGGCGAAGATCGCCGCCAGGCCGCCGGTGCCGATAACCGTCATGTCGGTTCCGTATTCCTGCTTGATGCGGGAAACGAGTCCCTCGATCAACCCGATATAGCCCCAGAAAATCCCGGAATGCATGGCGCTGACGGTTGACTTTCCAATGACCTTGACCGGGCTGTTTGTCCCCTCTTCCGGCAGCTCCGGCGGCCGGATTGCGATCCGCGGCAATTGTGCCGCCGCACGGTAGAGCGCATCGAGCGAGAGATTGATGCCCGGCGCGATGATGCCGCCGGCATAGCCGCCGTCCGGTTCCACCACGTCGAAGGTCGTCGCGGTACCAAAATCGATCACGATGAGCGCGCCATCATAGACCGCGTGCGCCGCGACGGCGTTCACCAGCCGGTCCGCCCCGACCTGTTCCGGACGGTCGATCCGGATGTCGAGGCCGAGGTCGACGCCCTTCTTGCCGACCACCATCGGCTCGATCTTGAAATATTTCCGGCAAAGCGTCTCGAGATTGAACATGACCTCCGGGACAACGGTCGCGATGATCACGTCCGTCACGTCGCTCAGGGTCATGCTCTCGAGCGCCATCAGCTGCGTCAGCCAGACAGCATACTCGTCCGCGGTCCGCGCCACGTTCGTCGAGGTCCGCCACGAACCACGCTTTCCCTTGCCGGCAAAGACGGCGAAGACCGTGTTGGTGTTGCCGCAATCGATCGTCAGAAGCATCAGCTGTCCTCCGCCAGACGCACATCGCCCGCCGCGATTTTCTCCTGCCGACCGTCGTCGAGACGCAGGATCATGGTTCCGTCGGCATCGATCCCTTCATAGCACCCGGATTTGCGTTCGGGGCCGTTTTCGACGATCACCCGCTGGCCGATCCATCGCGCCCGCGCGATCCAGGCCTCCCGAATGGCCTCGAAACCGTCCTGCCGCCATTGCCCGTAGCGAGCAGACAGGGCCGCCAGGTAGCATTCCAGAAAATTTTCGACTGTCGGAGGTTCGGCAAGATGCTCCCGGATCGACGTCGCCGGATAGCGCGTTTCAGCCGGAGCGTGTCCGAGATTGATCCCGACGCCGAGCAGCGCGACATACCGCCCGTCCCGCGGCAGTGTCTCCGTCAGGATGCCCGAAAGTTTCGCCCCTTCGAGAAGGACGTCGTTCGGCCATTTCAGTTTGAGATCGGCCCCGGGCAACAATCCGGCGACGGCATCATGCACGGCGAGCGACGCGACGAAGGAGAGTTCCTGAAGACGGCCGAGGGGCAGATCCGGATCAAGGATCGCCGTGGTGTAGAGATTGCCTTCCGGAGAGGACCAGGGCCGGCCGAGCCGGCCGCGCCCGGCCGTCTGGCTCCGCGCCCGGACCAGCGAGCGGTCCGGCGCGCCCTCCCGGGCGAGCCGTTCCGCTTCGTCGCTGGTGCTGGCGACGGCGTCGAAGCTGTGGATCGTGAAGCCGTGACTCTGGCGGTTCTGGTCCAATTGACCCGATCCTTCCGGGGTCAGAGCGTCCGGTCAGACGTCCGGATTATCCGGCGAACAGAGCAGAAGCGGCAGCCTTGGCGCTGCTGACGAGCGGTGCCGGGACGATGAAGAACAGCAGCGTCACAGCGGCCATGACCGTCATGACGATCTTCAGATCGCCCGGAACGGCACTGTCGAGCGGCTCCTCCGCCTCGTCGAAATACATGATCTTGACGATGCGCAGGTAATAGAAGGCGCCAATCACGCTGGCGAGCACGCCAAGCACGGCGAGGGTGATCAGGCCGGACTCGACCGCAGCCATGAAGACGAACCATTTGCCGAAGAAGCCCGCGAGCGGCGGAATGCCGGCCATCGAGAACATGAAGATCAGGATCATCGCCGCCATGCCCGGATGGGTCTTGGAGAGCCCGGCAAGGTCGTTGATGCCTTCGACCGCCCGGCCCTGCCGGCGCATCGCGAGGATGCAGGCGAAGGTCCCGACATTCATGAAGAGATAGATCGCGAGATAGACCAGGATTCCGGCAACCCCCGCCTCGTTCGCGGCGGCGAGACCGACCAGCGCGTAGCCCATATGGCCGATCGAGCTGTAGGCCATCAGACGCTTGATGTTGGTCTGGACCAGCGCACCGACCGCGCCAAGCGCCATGGAGAGCACCGCTATCAGCGAAATGATCTGCTGCCATTCGCCGACCAGCGCGCCGAACGGCTCGAGCAGGACGCGGAGGAACAGCGCCAGAGCCGCCACCTTCGGCGCCACTGCGAAGAGCGCGGTGACCGGGGTCGGCGCGCCTTCGTAGACGTCCGGCGTCCACATGTGGAACGGCACGGCCGAGACCTTGAAGGCGAGACCGCAGATCACGAAGACCAGACCGACGATCAAGCCAACGGAAGGCTCCGTCCCCGCAAGGCCGGTGAAGACCCGCGCCAGTGCGTCGAATTCGGTGGTGCCGGCGAAGCCGTACACCATCGAGGAACCGTAAAGCAGCATCCCCGAGGAGAGCGCGCCGAGCACGAAATACTTCAGACCGGCTTCGGTCGAACGGAGCGTGTCGCGCCGGATGGAGGCGATGACATAGAGCGCAAGGCTCTGGGTCTCCAGGCCGACATAGAGCGCGATCATGTCGTTGGCCGACACCATCATCAGCATGCCGACGGTGGAGAGCACGATCAGCACCGGGTATTCGAAGCGCTCGAAACTGTCTCGCCGGAAGGTGCTGCGCGACATGATAATCGCAAGGATCGAGCCCGCGAGAATCAGAAGCTTGGCGAACTGGGCGAAGGGACCGGAGGAGAACATGCCGAAGAAGGCCGGCGTGGTGTCTCCGCCGTAAGTCACGACCAGACCGCCGGCAATCACCATGACGGCGACGGCGAGCCAGGATGTCGCCTCCTGCGCCTTGCCGCCCTTGAAGACGCCGAACATGAGCAGCGCCATGGCCGCGGCCGCGAGGAAGATCTCGGCGGCCGCCGGGCTCATCACGGGAAGCGTTGTGATCGCATCCATGGGTCTAACTCCTGCCTTACCGGGCGGCCACGGCCACGCTCGCATTGCCGAGCGCAACCTTGTAATTGCTGATCAGGTGATCGACCGACACCGACATCATGTCGAGGAAGGTCGAGGGATAGATCCCCATCCAGAACACCAGAATGATGAGCGGGGCGAAGACGGCGATCTCGCGCGGCGAGAGGTCGAGCATCTTCTTCAGCGCTTCCTTGTCGAGCGTGCCGAAGATGATCCGCCGGTAGAGATAGAGCATGTAGGCCGCACCGAGGATCAGGCCGGTCGCCGCCAGGGCCGCGAGCCAGGTGCTCTTCTCGAAGGCGCCCATCAGGATCAGGAACTCGCCGACGAAACCGCTGGTGGCCGGCAAGCCGACCGAGCCCATGGTGAAGATCATGAAGACCAGCGCGTAGCGCGGCATCCGTTCCACAAGACCGCCATAGGCCGCGATCTCGCGGGTATGCATCCGGTCATAGACCACGCCGACGCAGAGGAAGAGCGCGCCGGAGACGATGCCGTGGCTCAGCATCTGGAAGATCGAGCCCTCGACGCCCTGGGTCGTCATGGTGAACATGCCGATGGTCACGAAGCCCATATGCGCGATCGAGGAATAGGCGATCAGCTTCTTCATGTCCTCCTGCACCAGCGCGACGAGCGAGGTGTAGATCACCGCGACGATGCTGAGCGCATAGACCAGCGGCGTGAAGAATTCGGTCGCCTCCGGGAACATCGGAATGGAGAAGCGGAGGAAACCGTAGCCGCCCATCTTCAGCAGCACGCCCGCCAGGATCACCGAGCCCGCTGTCGGCGCCTCGACGTGGGCGTCCGGGAGCCAGGTATGGACCGGCCACATCGGGACCTTCACCGCGAAGGAGGCGAAGAAGGCGAGCCAGAGCCAGGTCTGCAGCTCAGCCGGGAAACCGGCCTGCATCAGCGACGGGATGTCGGTCGTGCCGGCCTGCAGATACATCGCCAGGATGGCGATCAGCATCAGCACGGAGCCGAGCAGCGTGTAGAGGAAGAACTTGAAGGCCGCATAGACCCGGCGTGCACCACCCCAGACGCCGATGATCAGGAACATCGGGATCAGAACGCCTTCGAAGAAGATGTAGAAGACGAGGATATCGAGCGCGCAGAACATGCCGACCATAAGGGTCTCAAGCACGAGGAAGGCGATCATGTATTCCTTCACGCGCTTCTGCACAGCCTCCCAGCTCGCCAGAATGCAGATCGGCGTCAGCAGGGTCGAGAGCAGCACGAACCACATGGAAATGCCGTCGACACCCATGTGATAGCCGATGCCCCAGTCGGGCAGCCAGTCGCGCTTCTCGACGAACTGGAAATCCGCCGTGGTCGGGTCGAACCCGGCCCAGATCAGCAGCGAGATGACGAAGGTGATCAGCGAGGTCCAGAGCGCCACGTAGCGGGCATTCCGTGCGACCTGCGCCTCCTCGCCCCGGGTGAGCGCCACGAAGAGCGCGCCCGCGAGCGGCAGGAACGTAACCAGTGAGAGTAGCGGCCAATCGCTCATGGTCTTAGTTCCCGCTCGTCAGCATGTACCAGGAGATGATGGCGACGACGCCGATCATCATCACGAAGGCGTAGTGATAGACGTAGCCCGACTGCATCTTGCCGGCCCTGACCGCCGCAAGGCGGGTCACCAGGCTGACGCCGTCCGGACCGAAGCCGTCGATGATCGCGCCGTCGCCGTTCTTCCAGAAGATGCGGCCGATCTTCATCGACGGACGCACGAAGAGGAAGTCGTAGAGTTCGTCGAAGTACCACTTGTTCAGCAGGAACAGGTAGAACGGACGGAAGCTGCTCGCGACCTTGGCCGGCAGGCCGGGCATGAACATGTACATCAGGTAGGCGAGCCCGATGCCGGCGACCGTGACGACGATCGGGATGATCTTCACCCAGAGCGGGACATGGTGCGCCCCCTCGATCGTGTCGTTGCCCTCGGCGACGAAGATTGCCGCGCCCCAGAATTCCTGGCGCAGATCGCCGCCGAAATACTGGTAGCCGAGCCAGCCGGAGAGCACCGCGCCGACCGCGAGCACCATCAGCGGAATGGTCATCACGCTCGGGGATTCGTGGATGTGGCTCATCACCTCCTGGCTCGCGCGCGGCTTGCCGTGGAAGGTCATGATCAGCAGGCGCCAGCTGTAGAACGCGGTCATGAACGCGGCGCCGACACCGAGCCAGAAGGCGTAGTCGCCGACACCGGTGTGTTTCGCGTAGGCCACCTCGATGATCAGGTCCTTGGAGAAGAACCCGGCGAAGGGCGGCAGGCCAACCAGTGCCCAGCTGCCGATCCACATCATGATGTAGGTGAGTTTGATGTGCTTCCAGATGCCGCCCATGTTGCGCATGTCCTGCTCGTCCGACATGGCGTGGATCACGGAGCCCGCACCAAGGAACAGCAGCGCCTTGAAGAAGGCGTGAGTCATCAGGTGGAAAATAGCGGCGGAATAGGCCGAGACGCCGCAGGCGAAGAACATGTAGCCGAGCTGGCTACAGGTCGAATAGGCGATCACCCGCTTGATGTCGTTCTGGCAGAGTCCGACAGTCGCCGCGAAGAAGGCCGTGGTCGCCCCGACGATCGTGATCACCATCAGCGCGGTCTCGGAGAACTCCATCATCGGCGACAGGCGCGCGACCATGAAGACGCCGGCCGTCACCATGGTCGCGGCGTGGATGAGCGCGGAGACCGGGGTCGGACCTTCCATCGCGTCCGGCAGCCAAGTGTGCAGGCCGAGCTGCGCGGACTTGCCCATCGCGCCGATGAAGAGCAGCAGGCAGAGCACCGTCATGGCATGCCACTCGTAGCCGAGGAACTCCATGGTCACCGCGGCCTTTTCCGGCACCGCGGCAAAGATGTCGTCGAGCACGACCGTATCGAACAGCAGGTATGTACCGAAGATACCGAGCGCGAAGCCGAAATCGCCAACGCGGTTGACGATGAAGGCCTTCATCGCGGCGGCATTGGCCGACGGCTTATGGAACCAGAACCCAATCAGCAGGTAGGACGCGAGACCGACGCCTTCCCAGCCGAAGAACAGCTGCACCAGGTTGTCGGCCGTCACCAGCATCAGCATCGCGAAGGTGAACAGGCTGAGATACGACATGAAGCGCGGCTTCGAATGGTCGTGGCTCATGTAGCCGATGGAATAGACATGCACCATCGTCGAGACGCCGGTCACCACGATCAGCATGACCGCCGTCAGGGTGTCGAACTTGAGCGACCAGGCCGCTTCCATGGAGCCGGAGGCGATCCAGGTGAAGAGCTCGATCGTGACCGGGTTGCCGCCCAGAGCGACGTCGAAGAAGGCGATGATCGAAAGGGCGAGCGAGCCGAACATGGCTCCGCAGGTGACCAGCTGGGCCGGGCGGTCGCCGATGGCCCGGTTCCCGAGACCCGCGACGAGACTGCCGAGCAGCGGCAGGAAGACGATTGCGGCGTACATCCGGCCTTACCCTTTCATCAGGTTGATGTCTTCGACAGCGATGCTGCCGCGGTTGCGGAAGTACACAACCAGGATGGCGAGGCCGATGGCCGCCTCGGCGGCGGCGACGGTCAGCACGAAGAGCGCGAAGACCTGGCCGACGAGGTCGTTCAGGAAGACCGAGAACGAGACCAGGTTGATGTTCACCGAGAGCAGGATCAGCTCGATCGACATCAGGATGATGATCACGTTCTTCCGGTTCAGGAAGATCCCGAACATGCCGAGCGTGAAGAGCACGGCGGCGACGGTCAGGTAATGGGCGAGACCGATTTCCAGCATGATCAGGCTCCTCCCCCGCGCGGAACTTCGACGACTTCGACGGTTTCTTCCGTGGTCCGGGCGAGCTGCGCGGAAATCCGCTGACGCTTGACGCCCGGGCGGCTGCGCAGCGTGAGCACGATGGCGCCGATCATGGCGATCAGCAGGATCAGGCCCGCCGCCTGGAAGAGATAGACATAGCGCGTGTAAAGCAGAGCGCCGAGCGCGTGGGTATTGCTCACCTGCGACGCGTCGGGCGCGGGCGCCGTTGTGATCAGATCGGGCGCAATGACCCAGCTCGTCACCACGAAGAAGAGCTCGACGAAGATCACCAGCCCGATCAGCATACCGATCGGCAGGTACTTCATGAAGCCCTGCCGCAGCTCGACGAAGTTGATGTCGAGCATCATCACGACGAACAGGAAGAGCACCGCGACCGCACCGACATAGACGACGACGAGGATCATCGCGATGAACTCGGCGCCAAGCAGGACGAAGAGCCCGGCGGCATTGAAGAAGGCCAGGATCAGGAACAGGACCGAATGGACCGGGTTCCGGGAAGAGACCACCATGACGCCCGAGGCAATCGTGATCGCGGCAAAAACATAGAATATGAGTGCCTGGATCATCGGCGCCCTCCTCCCGCCGCCGTAACGGCGGGCGATTTCTGAGTCAACTCAGCCATTTCGCCGGCTTTCTTCATGTTCCCCTCGCCCCCCGAGCGCCATCAACGATACGGCGCTTCGACGGTCAGATTGTGCGCGATCTCGCGCTCCCAGCGGTCCCCGTTCGCGAGCAGCTTGTCCTTGTTGTAGAACAGCTCTTCGCGGGTTTCCGTGGCGAATTCGAAGTTCGGTCCCTCGACGATCGCATCGACCGGGCAGGCTTCCTGGCAGAAACCGCAATAGATGCATTTCGTCATGTCGATGTCGTAGCGCGTCGTCCGGCGGCTGCCGTCCTCGCGCGGTTCGGCCTCGATGGTGATGGCCTGCGCCGGGCAGATCGCCTCGCAGAGTTTGCAGGCGATGCAGCGTTCCTCGCCGTTCGGGTAGCGGCGCAGCGCGTGCTCGCCGCGGAAACGGCTGCTGATCGGGCCCTTTTCGTAGGGGTAGTTGATCGTGACCTTCGGCTTGAAGAAATACTTCAGCGTCAGATACATCCCGGACAGCAGCTCGGTCAGCAGAAGCCCGCGCGCACTTTGTTGCAGCATGCTCATGGCTCAGCCTCTCTCCGTCGTGCGTTTGTGGTTCGCGTTCGGCGTCATTTTCACGTCAATCCTCATCCCAACACCGGATCCGGCACCCAGCCGAAGGCGACGAGCACGCCGGCGGTGATGACGACCCAGAGCAGCGAGAACGGCAGGAAGACCTTCCATCCGAGGCGCATCAGCTGGTCGTAGCGGTAGCGCGGGAAGGTCGCCCGGACCCAGAGGAAGAAGAACAGAACGAAGCAGATCTTCAGCGCGAGCCAGATCGGACCCGGGATCCAGTTGAACGGCGCGATGTCGAAGATCGGCAGCCAGCCGCCGAGGAACAGGATCGCGGTGATCCCGCTCATCAGGATCATGTTCGCGTATTCGCCGAGGAAGAACAGGGCGAAGGTCATCGAGGAATACTCGACGAAATAGCCCGCCACCAGTTCCGACTCGCCTTCCGGAAGGTCGAACGGCGCGCGGTTGGTTTCCGCCAGCGCCGAGACGAAGAAGATCACGAACATCGGCAGCAGCGGAATGGCGAACCAGACCGTCTTCTGCGCCTCGACGATCGCCGAGAGGTTCAGCGAGCCGACGCAGAGCAGCACGGTGATCATCACGAAGCCGATGGAGACCTCGTAGGACACCATCTGTGCCGCGGAGCGCAGCGCGCCGAGGAAGGCGTATTTCGAGTTCGACGCCCAGCCGGCCATGATCACGCCATAGACGCCGAGCGAGGAGATCGCGAAGAGATAGAGCACGCCAACATTGATGTCGGCCAGCACCATGCCCTCGTCGAACGGGATCACCGCCCAGGCGATCATCGCCAGGATGAAGGTCAGCATCGGCGCCATCGCGAACATCAGCTTATTCGCGCCGGCCGGCAGGATGGTTTCCTTGGCAAAGAGCTTCACGCCGTCCGCGAGCGGCTGCAGCAGGCCGAACGGACCGACGACGTTCGGCCCCTTCCGCATCTGCATGGCGCCGATCACCTTGCGCTCGAAATAGGTCAGGTACGCGACGGCCACAAGCAGCGGCACCACGATGGCGAGGATCTGCGCCAGGATGATCGCGGTCGGGATCACGTAGGTGTCGAGGATCGCATTCATATCCATCGGACTCTTACCCCTCGGTCCCGGTCCGGCCCTGCTTCGGCAGGACGAACACCTCGGTACACTCGGCCATGGTCTTGGAGGCCCGGCTGATCGGATCGGTCATGTAGAAATTCTCGACCGTGGTGCCGAAACCGGTGTCGCTCATCGCGCCTTCGGTTCCGAACGGTCCCCATTCGGCGACCGGCGCGACGTCGATCTCGGTGAAGATCTCGTTCTCGCTGCGGAGCTTGGCGCGGAGCTGGTCGAGGCTGTCATAGGGCAAAGCCTGGCCGAGATGAGCCGAAAGCGCACGAAGGATCGCCCAGTCCTCGCGGGCCTCGCCCGGCGGGAAGCTGGCGCGCAGCCCCATCTGGACCCGCCCCTCGGTATTGACGTAGAGCGCGTCCTTCTCGGTATAGGCCGCACCCGGCAGGATCACGTCGGCGCGATGCGCGCCACGGTCGCCATGGTGGCCCTGATAGATCACGAAGGCATCGCCGAGCCGCTGGGTATCGATCTCGTCGGCCCCGAGCAGGTAGACCGCCTTGATCTTGCCCTTGGAGGCACCTTCGAGAATGCCGGAGACGTCCGCGCCGCCCTTGCCCGGCAGGAAGCCGAGATCGAGGCCGCCGACGCGGGCGGCCGCGGTGTGCAGCACATTGAAACCGTTCCAGGCCGGGATCTCGTTGCCGTCAGCATCCGTCGAGGCAGCGACCAGCATGCCGGTGCTCTCGGCGATCTTGCGCGCTGTCGCCAGAACGGCGGCACCGTCCTCGCGGGTGAGCGCGCCCATGCCGAGAATGATCATCGGCCGCTTGGCGTCCTTCAGCACGGTGGCGAAGGCGTTCTTGCCGTCGGCGACTTCGGTCAGGGTCTGCGGACCCGCGCCGAGATGCTCGTATTCATAGGTCAGTTCGACCGGCGCGCCGATCAGGCCGACCTTGAGGCCGCCGGCGAGCCAGCGCTTGCGGATCCGCGCGTTCAGTACGGCGGCGTCCCATCGCGGGTTCGCGCCGACGATCAGGATCGCGTCCGCGTCCTCGATTCCGGCAATGGTCGAATTGAAGAGATAGCCGGCGCGTGTCGTCGCATCGAGCTTGGCGCCGTCCTGGCGGCAGTCGAGGTTCGGCGAGCCGAGCGCGGTCATCAGCCCCTTCAGGGCATACATGGACTCGACATCCACGGTATCGCCCGCCACAGCGGCGATCTCGGCGCCCTTGAGGCCCTTCAGTTTCGCCGCGATGGCAGCGAATGCCTCATCCCAGGAAACCGGCGAGAGCTTGCCGTTCTTGCGCAGATACGGACGGTCGAGACGCTGGCGCTTAAGTCCGTCGCAGGCATAACGCGTCTTGTCGGAGATCCACTCCTCGTTCACGTCCTCATGCAGGCGCGGCAGGACCCGCATGACCTCGGAGCCGCGCGCATCGACACGGATGTTGGAGCCGACCGCGTCCATCACGTCGATGCTCTCGGTCTTGCGCAGTTCCCAGGGGCGCGCGACGAAGGCATAGGGCTTGGAGGTCAGCGCACCGACTGGGCAGAGGTCGATGACATTGGCCGACATCTCGCTGTCGATGGCCTTCTCGAGATAGGTCGTGATCTCGGCGTTCTCGCCCCGGCCGAGCAGGCCCATGTCGGTCACGCCGGCGACCTCGGTCGAGAAGCGGACGCAGCGCGTGCAATGGATGCAGCGGGTCATGATGGTCTTGACCAGCGGGCCCATATACTTGTCTTCGACCGCGCGCTTGTTCTCGTCGTATCGGCTGTCGTTCTGGCCGAACGCCATCGCCTGGTCCTGCAGGTCGCATTCGCCGCCCTGGTCGCAGATCGGGCAGTCGAGCGGGTGGTTGATGAGGAGGAACTCCATCACCCCTTCCCGCGCTTTCTTCACCATCTCTGTGTCGGTGCGGATCACCATGCCGTCACCGGCAGGCATCGCACAGGACGCAACCGGCTTCGGCGAGCGCTCCATCTCGACCAGACACATGCGGCAGTTACCGGCGATCGAGAGCCGTTCGTGATAGCAGAAACGCGGCACTTCGACGCCGGCTTCCTCGCAGGCCTGGAGCACGGACGCGCCGGCGGGTACTTCGACCTCGACCCCGTTGACCGTCAATTTAGGCATTGCGCTCTCCCCCGAGGCACTTCGTCGTCACGCGCATCATTCCGCGGCCTCCATGATCGGCTGTCCCGCCTTGCGGGCGGCGATCCGGCGCTCGACCTCCGGCCGGAAATGCCGAAGCAGGCCCTGGATCGGCCAGGCCGCCGCATCGCCGAGAGCGCAGATGGTGTGGCCTTCGACCTGTTTGGTGACTTCGTAAAGGGCGTCGATCTCCTCGACCTCGGCCTCACCGCGCACCAGACGATCCATGACCCGGTACATCCAGCCGGTGCCCTCGCGGCACGGGGTGCACTGGCCGCAGCTCTCATGCTTGTAGAAGTAGGAGAGACGCGCGATCGCCCGGACGATATCCGTCTGCTTGTTCATGACGATGACCGCGGCGGTGCCGAGACCGGAGCCGACACCGCGCAGGGTGTCGAAATCCATGATCACGTCGTCGCAGACCGATTTCGGCATCATCGGAACGGAAGATCCGCCCGGAATGACCGCCAGCAGGTTGTCCCAGCCGCCGATCACGCCGCCGCAATGCTTCTCGAGGAGTTCCTTGAGCGGAATGCCCATCTCTTCCTCGACATTGCACGGATTCTCGACATGGCCGGAGATGCAGAACAGCTTGGTGCCGGAATTCTTCGGCGTGCCGAGATCGGCGAACCAGCTCGCGCCGCGGCGCAGGATCTCGGGAACGACGGCGACGCTCTCGACATTGTTCACCGTGGTCGGGCAGCCGTAGAGGCCGACACCGGCCGGGAACGGCGGCTTCAGGCGCGGCTGGCCCTTCTTGCCCTCGAGGCTCTCCAGAAGCGCGGTTTCCTCGCCGCAGATATAGGCGCCGGCGCCGCGATGCAGGATGACGTCGAAATCGTAGCCCGTACCGCAGGCATTCTTGCCGATCAGACCAGCCTCGTAGGCCTGGTCGATCGCCGCCTGCAGGCGCATGGCCTCGTTGTAGAACTCGCCGCGGATATAGATGAAGGCGGCCTTCGCCCGCATCGCATAGCCGCCGATCAGGCAGCCCTCGATAAGCTTGTGCGGATCGTTACGGATGATCTCGCGGTCCTTACAAGTGCCCGGTTCGGACTCGTCCGCGTTCACCACCAGGTAATGCGGCTTGTCCTTCACTTCCTTCGGCATGAAGGACCATTTCACGCCGGTCGGGAAGCCCGCGCCGCCGCGGCCGCGCAGGCCGGACGCCTTGACGTCCTCGACGATGTCTTCCGGGCTGCGGCTCAGAATCTGCTTCGTGGTGCTCCAGTCGCCGCGCTTGCGCGCGCCTTCCAGGCCCCAGTCATGCCAACCGTAGAGGTTCGTGAAGATGCGGTCCTCGTCCCTCAACATCACTTCTCTCCCGTTTCGCCGGCACTGATTTTCGGATCGTAGGTCCGGGCGGCACCGTTGTCCTTGTAGGACAGCAGCGTCTGCGCACCCGCCTCCGGCTCGGAAACGTTGCGTCCGGAAAGCGATCCCGGCGCCGGGACCTCGCCCTTCTTCAGGGCGTCCAGCAGCTTCGCCGTGCTCTCGTAATCGGCGTCTTCGTAGAAATCGTCATTCACCTGAAGGATCGGCGCGTTGGCGCAGGCGCCGAGGCACTCGACCTCGAGCAGCGTGAACATGCCGTCCTCGCTGGTCTGGTGGTTCTCCAGACCCAGCTTGTCCTTGATGCACTTCATCACCTGGTCGGAGCCACGCAGCCAGCAGGGCGTCGTGGTGCAGGCCTGCAGGAAGTATTTCCCGACCGGCTTAAGGTTGAACATCGTGTAGAAGGTCGCGACCTCGAGGACGCGCATCTTCGGCATCTTCAGCTTTTCGGAGATGACGTCGATCGCGGCGAGCGGGATCCAGTTGTCGTGCTGACGCTGAGCCAGGTCGAGCAGCGGCATCACCGCGCTGGCCTGCCGGCCTTCCGGATACTTGGAGATGATCGCCTCCGCCTTCGCCTCGTTCTCGGGCGTGAAGGCAAAGCTCTCCGGCTGGTTTTCGGCGATGTCGATACCGCTCACCGGTCAATCTCCCCGAACACGATGTCAAGCGAGCCGATGATGGCGACCGTGTCGGCCAGCATGTGCCCCTTGGACAGGAAATCCATGGCCGCGAGGAAGGAGAATCCAGGCGCCCTGATCTTGCAGCGATAAGGTTTGTTGGTGCCGTCGGATACTAGGAACACGGCAAACTCGCCCTTCGGCGCCTCGACCGCCGTGTAGGTCTCTCCCGCCGGGACGTGATAGCCCTCGGTATAGAGCTTGAAGTGATGGATCAGCGCTTCCATCGAGTGCTTCATCTCGCCGCGGCTTGGCGGAGCGACCTTGCGGTCCTCGGTCTTGACCGGACCTTCCGGCATGTTTTCAGCAGCTTGCCGGATGATCTTCAAGCTTTCCCTGATCTCCTTGATGCGTACCAGATAGCGCGCATAGCAGTCGCCGG
The DNA here is from genome assembly GCF_017640745.1 of Nisaea sp. Lineage (GTDB taxonomy): Bacteria > Pseudomonadota > Alphaproteobacteria > Thalassobaculales > Thalassobaculaceae > Nisaea. The sequence continues at coordinate 220,255 of NZ_JAEPQA010000001.1, forward strand.
TCTTGCCGATCGGGATGTTGAAATCCATCTCGTTATAGGCGTCGTAGGGCTGCGACTTGCGCAGATCCCAGGCGAGGCCAGAGGCGCGGATGCAGGGGCCGCTGAAACCGATCGCCTGCGCCTCTTCGGCCGAAACGACGCCGATATCGACGGTGCGCTGCTTGAAGATCCGGTTTTCGGTCAGCAGGCTCTCGATGTCGTCCATCAGGGCCGGGAACGTCTCGGTCCAGGCCAGGATGTCGTCCAGAATGCCGGCGGGCAGATCCATCGCGACCCCGCCCGGCCGGAAATAGGCCGCGTGGAGACGCGCGCCGCAGGCCCGCTCGTAGAACTCCATGAGCTTCTCGCGCTCTTCGAAGCCCCAGAGCAGCGGCGTCATGGCGCCGACGTCGATGGCGAAGGTCGTGATGTTCAGAAGATGGTTCAGGATCCGCGAGATCTCGGCGTACATCACCCGGATATACTGGGCGCGCTTCGGCACCTCGATGCCGAGCAGCTTCTCGACCGCGAGCGCGTAGGCATGTTCCTGCGACATCGGCGCGACATAGTCGAGCCGGTCGAAATACGGCACCGCCTGCAGGTAGGTCTTGTACTCGATCAGCTTCTCGGTGCCGCGATGCAGCAGACCGATATGCGGATCGGCACGCTCGACAATCTCGCCGTCCATCTCAAGGACGAGGCGCAACACGCCGTGCGCGGCCGGGTGCTGCGGGCCGAAATTCAGCGTAAGCGGCTTGATCTGCGCTTCAGCCATCAGGAGGCTCCCTCTTCGGCCTGGTCTTCGGCCTTTTCGTCACCCGGAAGCAGCGAACGGGCGCCTTCCCACGGGCTCAGGAAGTCGAAGCTGCGGAAGTCCTGCACGAGCTTCACCGGCTCGTAGACCACGCGCTTCTGTTCGTCGTCGTAACGGACCTCGACATGTCCCGTCAGAGGGAAATCCTTGCGCAGCGGATGCCCCTCGAAACCGTAATCGGTCAGAAGACGGCGCAGGTCGGGGTGATCGGAGAAGAACACGCCGAACATGTCCCAGGTTTCCCGCTCGAACCAGTTGGCCGAAGGGAACACGCCGGTCGCGGACGGGACCGGCGTCTCTTCGTCGGTCGCGACCTTGACCCGGATCCGGTTGTTCTGCTGCACGCTGAGCAGGTTGTAGACCACATCGAACCGCAGCTCGCGCTCGGGGTAGTCGGTGCCGCAGATATCGACCAGACAACGGAACTGGCACTGCGAATCGTCGCGGAGGAAAGTCAGGACCTTGCAGATATGCTGCGGACGGGTCCGGAGAACCAGTTCGTCCAGCACGAAGCCGACCTCGACCAGCTCGGTCGAGAGCTGGTTCTTGAGATATTCCGCCAGCTCTTTCTGCGTTTCAGTTGGTGATGCCATGCTGTCGTCTGCCTCTGCCTGGCGTTAACTCGCGCCCGAATTACCGGGCGATGGTCGAAGTGCGCTTGATCTTCTTCTGCAGCTGGAGGAGCCCGTAGAGAAGCGCCTCGGCCGTCGGCGGGCACCCGGGGACGTAGACATCGACCGGAACGATCCGGTCGCAGCCGCGGACCACGGAATAGGAATAGTGATAGTAGCCGCCGCCATTGGCGCAGGAGCCCATGGAAAGCACCCAGCGCGGCTCCGCCATCTGGTCGTAAACCTTGCGCAGTGCCGGCGCCATCTTGTTGGTCAGCGTGCCGGCCACGATCATCACGTCGGACTGGCGCGGGCTCGGACGGAACACCATGCCGAAGCGGTCCATGTCATAGCGGCTGGCCGCGGTGTGCATCATCTCGACGGCGCAGCAGGCGAGACCGAAAGTCATCGGCCAGAGCGAGCCGCTACGGGCCCAGTTGAACAGCTTGTCGGCCTGCGCGACCACGAAGCCCTTCTCGTTCAGCTCGTCCCCGACCGCCTTCAGGATGGCATCCTGATCGGCGCCGGGAGGAATCGGGCGAAGATCCTGCGAAGTCTGCATGATGGCTCTTACTCCCACTCCAGGGCGCCTTTGCGCCACTCATAGACGAAGCCGATGGTCAGCACGCCAAGGAAGACGATCATCGACCAGAAGCCGAACAATCCGATTCCGCCGAGCGAGATCGCCCAGGGGAAGAGGAAGGCCACTTCGAGATCGAAAATGATGAAGAGGATGGCAACGAGATAGAAGCGGACATCGAACTGGCCGCGAGAATCGTTGAAGGCCTCGAAGCCGCATTCGTAGGCAGATACCTTCTCGGAGTCCGGACGCTGCTTCACTACCAGCAGCGAGCCGATCACCATCGCGAGGCACAGGCCGATCGCGACCACGAGAAATATCAGGATAGGCAAATATTCCCGGAGAATATCGCTCATATCGTCAGCTCTCTCTCATTCCCGGCGTTTTCTGGGGACTCCGGCGGAGCGCCCGACACCTTGTCAACGGGCGCACTATAGTTCCATCGGACGGCCAAGAAAAGCCCGTGTCGTGACTAGATTCTCGAAAGAAGCCTTTAAATTCCGGCGCTTGCAACGCGTTTTTCGGCGCCGGTCAAAGACCGCGCCGTGATGTTGCACGAACGAAGATTAAAAAGAGGTAAGTGGCGGGAGTGACGGGACTCGAACCCGCGGCCTCCGGCGTGACAGGCCGGCGCTCTAACCAACTGAGCTACACCCCCGTATCCGGGCCGCGGTGCCGTGTGTTTGGCGGCGCCCCCGACGAGGAGGCGCTTATGTACTTTGGGCCCTATGGAGTGTCAAGCGCGATAGGCCGGAAAAATGACTCTTTTTTTGACCGCTCTCTCCCAACCCACGGAAACAGCGGAAAGTCAGGCGAAAATTCTTTGTTCAACCGGGCTTGGGGCCACGCGTATGCTATCGGGCATGGGGAAATCAAACCAAATGGAACCGTCCGCCCATGATGACCGAACGCGATTATCAGCGCCTCAGCAAACTGGTCGCGATGCTTGCCAGCGACAATGACGGCGAAGTCCTGAACGCCGTCGATGCCATCAGCAACATCCTGAACGAATACGGCCTCGTCTGGACCGATCTGCTGCTGCCGCGCAAGTTCCTAAAGGTCCGCAATGCCCAGGCGGACGATCTCAAGGCGGAGCCGGCGGAAAGCGGACCGCTGGACCCGACGCAGGCGACTCCGAAGCAGATGTATGACGCGCTGATGCAGAGCCCGCGGGTCTCGATCGACACCAAGCGCGACATTCGCGACTACACGAAGGAGATTTCGGAGAATCGGGTCAGCCCGAAGACCCGCGCGGACCTGCAGGCCATGTATCGCTACGCGATCATGCAGGGGCGGCATATCTGAGGAAGTTTGCGGGTCGGGATGGTGGGCGCTGACGGGATCGAACCGCCGACCCTCTCGGTGTAAACGAGATGCTCTCCCAGCTGAGCTAAGCGCCCGACCGACGCCAGGAACAGGCCCTGACGAAAACGCCGCCCCTTCTAACAGGGACGGCGTGTCGCGAAAAGAAAAGAAATCTATTCGATCAATTCAGTGCGTCTTTGAGGCCTTTGCCAGCCTTGAATTTCGGCTGCTTGGACGCGGCGATCTTGATCTTTTCGCCGGTCCGCGGATTGCGGCCTTCGCTCGCGGCACGGGATGCCACGCTGAAAGTGCCGAAACCGACAAGCCGAACCTCTCCGCCGGACTTCAGCGCAGATGTAATGGAGTCGAGGACAGCGTCGACGGCCGAAGCCGCATCGGCCTTGGTCAGATCCGCAGACTCGGCAACAGCCGCGACGAGCTCATTCTTATTCACGTTATAGCCCCCCTATAAGAAGAAGAATCACCCAGAAATTGGCCGAATCTTCGGCCCAATCAGTGCGTCACTGTAAATCGCGGGAAATGCGGGCGTCAATCACGCAACCGGCGGATTTCCGCAGATCTGCGGGGATTCTCACTATTAACCAATCGTTTACGAATAAATTCAAGATAAATCAGGTTGATATAACAAGAGAAACCCCGGCGCTAAGGCCGGGGTTTCCACAGTCAGATCGGGCGCCGCTGCGCCAAATCCATAAAAATATCAGTGAGTCGTGAGCGACTTCTCACCTTTATCATCAGCCTTGGCAACCGGCTCGATGACAATATCTTCGGGATCGATCGGAACGAGCGGTTTTGTCAGCGCCGTCGCCAGCACCTCGTCAACCGAAGACACCGGAATGATCTCGAGGCCTTCCTTCACGTTGTCGGGGATCTCCGTCAGGTCCTTTTCGTTGTCCTTCGGGATCAACACGACCTTGAGGCCGCCCCGGAGCGCCGCGAGAAGCTTTTCCTTGAGGCCCCCGATCGGCAGGACACGGCCGCGCAAAGTCACTTCACCTGTCATCGCGACATCGCGCCGGACCGGAATCCCGGTCAGCACCGAGACGATCGAGGTCACCATGCCGACGCCGGCGGACGGACCGTCTTTCGGCGTCGCACCTTCCGGAACGTGGACGTGGATATCCTTGTTCTCGATGCTCTTCGGCGAGATGCCGAACATCAGGGAGCGGGATTTCACGAAGCTTTCCGCTGCCTGGATCGATTCGCGCATCACATCGCCAAGCTTGCCGGTGGAGATCACCTTGCCCTTGCCCGGGACGGTCACGGATTCGATCGACAGCAGCTCTCCGCCGACCTCGGTCCAGGCAAGCCCCGTGGTCACGCCGACCAGATCGGATTCCTCGACCTCGCCGTAGCGATATTTTCGGACGCCCGCGAACTTCTCGAGATTCGCCGGTGTGACCTCGACCTTCTTGAGACCCTCCATGAGGATCTCCTTGACCGCCTTGCGCGCCAGATTGGCCAGCTCGCGCTCCAGATTCCGGACGCCTGCCTCGCGGGTGTAATAGCGGATCAGGTCACGCAGCCCCTCGTCCGTGATCGACCATTCGCCCTTCTTCAGGCCGTGCTGCTCGATCTGCTTGCCGATCAGGTGGCGCTTGCAGATCTCGATCTTCTCATCCTCGGTGTAACCGGAGATCCTGAGAACCTCCATACGGTCGAGGAGCGGCTGCGGCATCCGCAGAGTGTTGGCCGTGGTGACGAACATGACGTCGGAAAGATCGTAGTCGACCTCGAGATAGTGATCCTGGAAGGTCGAGTTCTGCTCAGGGTCGAGCACTTCGAGGAGCGCCGAGGACGGATCGCCCCGATAGTCGTTCCCGAGCTTGTCGATCTCGTCGAGCAGAAACAGCGGGTTGGAGGACTTCGCCTTCTTCATCCCCTGGATCACCTTGCCCGGCAGGGAGCCGATATAGGTCCGCCGGTGGCCCCGGATCTCCGCCTCGTCACGCACGCCGCCGAGCGAGATGCGAACGAAGTTGCGTCCGGTCGCCTCCGCGATCGACTTGCCGAGCGAGGTCTTGCCGACGCCCGGAGGGCCGACCAGACACAGAATCGGGCCCTTCACCTTGCCCGTGCGCTGCTGCACGGCGAGATATTCGAGGATCCGTTCCTTGACCTTCTCAAGCCCGTAGTGATCCCGATCGAGAATCGATTCCGCGAGCTTGATGTCTTTCTTGATACGGGACCGCTTCTTCCACGGAATCGTCAGCAGCCAGTCGAGATAGTTGCGCACGACCGTCGCTTCCGCCGACATCTGGCTCATGTTGCGGAGCTTCTTGAGTTCCGCGTCGGCCTTCTCACGCGCTTCCTTGCTGAGCTTCGTCTTGCGGATCCGCTCCTCGAGCTCGACCAGTTCGTCGCGGCTGTCGTCGGTCTCGCCGAGTTCCTTCTGAATGGCCTTCATCTGCTCGTTCAGATAGTACTCGCGCTGGGTCTTCTCCATCTGCCGCTTGACGCGGTTGCGAATGCGCTTCTCGACCTGCAGAACGCCGATCTCGCCTTCCATGAAGCCGTAGACCCGTTCCAGCCGGTCGATCACGGTCTCGCTCTCGAGCAGTTCCTGCTTCTCGGCGATCTTGAGCGCCAGATGGGACGCTATCGTGTCGGTCAGTTTCGCCGGGTCCTCGATCTGGTTCACCGAGACCAGAACCTCCGGCGGGATCTTCTTGTTGAGCTTGATGTACTGCTCGAACTGCGAGACCACGGCGCGGGCAAGCGCCTCCTTCTCCGGTTCGTCGCTGTCCGCGTCGGTCATGACCTCGGCGTAGGCCTCGAAGAAGTCCTCGTTGTCCTTGAAATCGGTGATGCGCGCACGCTGCACGCCCTCGACCAGAACCTTGACGGTCCCGTCGGGGAGCTTGAGCAGCTGCAGCACGGTTCCGATGGTGCCGACAGTGTAGATCTCGTCCGGCGAGGGATCGTCGTCGGCCGCGTTCTTCTGCGTCACCAGGAGGATCTGCTTGTCATCTTTCATGACGTCTTCGAGGGCGCGTACGGATTTATCGCGGCCGACGAAGAGCGGCACGATCATATGCGGAAAGACAACGATGTCGCGCAGCGGAAGGACGGGATAGCTCGCGGTGCCTGTCTCTTTCATCAGTCTTTCAACTCGCTCCCCTCTTCAGAGCGGCTGACCGGATGGGGAAAGAGTCCGGGCCAGCCCTTGCAGTTAAGTGGCGCTAGCTTCGGCCCGGTTCAAGGCTGGTCGTGTCAAGCACTCGATCCGACATCTCCGCGCCGGTCCGCATGGACCATGATCGGCAGCGCGCCGTTCTCGACGACCTCGCCGTTGATGATGATCTCCTCGACATCTTCCATGCCGGGCAGATCGAACATCGGGTCGAGCAGGATACCTTCCATGATCGACCGCAGGCCGCGGGCGCCGGTCTTGCGCTCGATCGCCTTCTGGGCGATCGCCTGCAGCGCCTCCTCGCGGAACTCGAGGTTGACGTTCTCCATCTCGAACAGGCGCTGATACTGCTTCACCAGCGCGTTTTTCGGCTTGGTCAGGATATCGACCAGGGCGTCGTTATCGAGATCCTCGAGCGTCGCGACGACCGGCAGACGGCCGACGAATTCCGGAATGAGACCGAACTTCAGCAGATCTTCCGGCTCGACTTCGCGCAGGATCTCACCGGTCCGGCGGTCGTCCGGCGATTTCACGTCGGCACCGAAACCGATGGAGGAGCCCTTCGAGCGATTCGAGATAATCTTCTCGAGCCCGGCGAAAGCGCCGCCGCAGATGAACAGGATGTTGGTCGTGTCCACCTGCAGGAATTCCTGCTGCGGGTGCTTGCGGCCGCCCTGCGGCGGAACCGAGGCGACCGTGCCTTCCATGATCTTCAGCAGCGCCTGCTGCACCCCTTCGCCCGAAACGTCTCGGGTGATCGAGGGGTTGTCGGACTTGCGGCTGATCTTGTCGACCTCGTCGATATAGACGATGCCGCGCTGCGCGCGCTCGACATTATAGTCGGCGGCCTGCAGCAACTTCAGGATGATGTTCTCGACATCCTCGCCGACATAGCCGGCCTCGGTCAGGGTCGTCGCGTCCGCCATGGTGAAGGGGACGTCGATGATCCGCGCCAGGGTCTGCGCCAGCAGGGTCTTGCCGCAGCCGGTCGGTCCGACGAGCAGAATGTTGGATTTCGCCAGCTCGACATCGTTGTTCTTGCTGGAGTGCGAGAGCCGTTTGTAGTGGTTGTGCACCGCAACGGAGAGAATCCGCTTCGCGTACGGCTGACCGATCACATAATCGTTCAACACTTCCATGATATCGCGCGGTGTCGGAACCCCGTCGCGCGATTTGACCAGCGTGGTCTTGTGCTCTTCACGGATGATGTCCATACAGAGTTCGACGCACTCGTCGCAGATGAAGACCGTGGGGCCCGCAATCAGTTTGCGGACCTCGTGCTGGCTCTTGCCGCAGAACGAGCAGTACAAGGTGTTCTTCGAATCACCACCGTTCGTGCTTCCGCCGGATTTGCTCATCTTACCCACATTCGTTACGGGACGGCTGATTGGTCATGTTAGCCAAAGGCGGCGAAGCCGCACAATGCGAAAAAATCACATAGCAATTGGCGACGCGGCACTCCTCTGGCGGATGCGGACCGCAAGACGTCCCCGTAAGCCATCATCGACGGGGACCGGTCCGCATTCCAGAATGCTTAGCTCTTGCCGGACTCGTCTTTGCCGTCGACCGGCCGCTTGTGCACGACTTCGTCGATCAGGCCGAACTTTTTGGCGTCTTCCGGCACCATGAAATTGTCGCGTTCCATCGCGGTTTCAATCTCATCGAGCTTACGGCCGGTATGCTTCACGTAAATCTCGTTCAGACGCGCACGGGTCGCCAGGATCTCGCGGGCGTGGATCTCGATATCCGTCGCCTGTCCCTGGAAGCCGCCGGACGGCTGGTGAATCATCACTTTCGCGTGCGGCAGGCAATAGCGCTTGCCCTTGGCGCCGGCGGTCAGCAGCAGCGAGCCCATGGAGGCGGCCTGACCGATGCAGACGGTGGAGACGTCCGGGCGGATATATTCCATCGTGTCGTACATCGCGAGACCGGACGAAACCACGCCGCCCGGCGAGTTGATGTACATCGAGATGTCCTTGGTCGGATTCTCGGCTTCGAGGAACAGCAGCTGCGCGCAGACGACGCTGGAAATGGCGTCGTTGATCGGGCCGACCACAAAGATGATCCGCTCCTTCAGCAGGCGGGAGTAGATATCGTAGGCCCGCTCCCCGCGGTTGGTCTGCTCGACCACCATGGGGACCAAGGAGTTCATATAGATCTCTGCGGGATCATGCATTTCAGTCGGCCTTCTTGGGTTACGTCGCGTTCAGGTCTGTGCAGATCATATGGGGCTTTTCGCCCCATACAACACCCCCTTATGCGTCGTCGGAGTCCTTCTTCGCGGCGGTCTTCTTCGCGGGAGCTTTTTTCGCCTGCGCCTTCTTCTTCTCGGCAGGCTTCTTGGCTGCCGCCTTCTTGGCCGGCTTCTTCTCCGCGCTCTCGCCCTCTTCCTCTTCCTTGAAGAGGTCTTCCGCGCTCACCGTCTTGTCGGTGACCTTGGCCATCTCGACGATGAAATCGACGATCTTGTCCTCGAGCAGCGGCGCACGGATGTTGGCCTGGGCCTGCGCGTTCTGCTGATAGAACTGCACGACCTGCTGTTCCTGGCCCGGATACTTCGTCGCTTCCTGATAGATCGCCCGCGCCACCTCCTCATCGGTGATGGAAATGTTGTTCAGGCGGCCGACTTCCTGCAGCAGCAGTCCGAGACGAACCCGGCGCTCGGCGATGCCGCGATACTCGGCCTTCTCCTCGTCGCTCAGACCTTCGTCGGCCGCATGCTCGTGGTGATGATGATCGTGATCGTGATCGTGATCGTGATCATGGTCGTGATCATGATCATGGTCGTGGTCATGATCATGCGCCCGCGGCTTCACCGCATTGCAGATCGCCTGGTACTCGGCATCGACCATGCCTTCCGGCACGCCGAAATCGTGCTTGCTTTCGAGCGCATCGAGCAGCGTGCGCTTCAGCTTGGCGCGTGCAGCACCCGCATATTCTTGCGACAGCTGGCCCTTGATCGCTTCCTTGAGGGTGTCGAGATCGTCCATGCCGAACAGCTTGGCGAACTCGTCGTCGATCACCGGATCGGTGGTCTCGCGGATCTCGGTGACCTCGGTCTCGAACACCGCGTCCTTGCCGGCGAGCGTTTCCTGGCCGTAGTTCTCCGGGAAGGTCACCTTCACGTCGACCTTGTCGCCCGCATTCACGCCGACGAGCTGATCCTCGAAGCCCGGAATGAAGGTGCCCGAACCAAGCTCAAGATGATGTCCCTCGGCCGCACCGCCGTCGAACGCGACACCGTCGACAGTACCCTTGAAGTTGATGACGACGATGTCGCCTTCCTTGGACTTCCGCTTGCGCTTGATCGGCTCGGAGGTCTTGTGCTGCGAGGCCAGCTTGCCGATCGCCTCATCAAGCTCCTTGTCGCTCGGCTCGGCGGTCAGGCGCTCAATCTCGAGAGTAGAGAAATCCACCGGTGTGATTTCCGGCATGATGTCGACGCTGAGGTTGAACTCGAGATCGCCACCTTCCTCGAACGAGGTGATTTCGATCTGCGGCTGCGTGGCGGCACGCAGCTCACGCTCTTCCAGCGTCTTCTGGGAGGTCTCGTTGACCGTCTTTTCCAGGACTTCGCCCATGACGGACGGGCCGTAACGCTTTTTCAGAAGCGCCACCGGCACCTTGCCCGGACGGAAGCCCGGCATGCGGATGGTCGGGGCGAGCTGCGTCAGGCGCGCATCGACCTCGCCATTAATCGTCTCGGCGGGAATCACGACCTTGAATTCGCGCTTCAGGCCTTCGGAGGAAGTTTCGGTAACCTGCATTGGTTTTGCTCAATCTGCTTCGTCTGCGTACGCCCACGATCTCGCGCCATGGCCTAGCCCGGTGGTGCGGGTGAAGGGACTTGAACCCCCACGGCTTTCGCCACCAGAACCTAAATCTGGCGTGTTTACCAATTCCACCACACCCGCGGACCGCTGGCGTCCATGGAGGCGCCATGTCGTATTGGACCGGCATGGCTATCCGAACCGGGGGAGCGCGTCAACACTTATGGGTTTCAGTCGCGAACGAGCGGTTTCACCGAGGAGGAAACGGCGATTTTTCCGGAAGCGGAATAGGCCCCGCTGTTGGTCTCGATATCGGATAGACGGTAGAGATAGTTGATCATCATCCCGTGGGCCTGCGCGATCCCCTTCTTCGAGGTGTCGCCGAGCCAGTTCAGCCGCTCCATACGGGCCCCGTTCGAAAGGTGGAAATGGGCCACCGGATCCTTCGCCTTGCCGTCCGGCCGGCGATCTCCATAGAGGTACCGCGCCGCCAGCCTGGTAACCGGGCCTTTCAGCGCCGCCGCCAGATGCTCGTCTTCGAACCATTTCGTCCGGCCGAGCGCTTCGCTCAGCATCGCTCCGTCGGTCTCGCCCTCGACGATCTGGGCAAGCGCCTTGCGTTCCGCGTTGGTCAGCTCGAAACCATCTTCGTCCAGGGTCTTCGCGCTCCATTTCGAGAGCCCCGGAATCGGCGAGAGCGTGGCGAACTTCTTCAGGTTCGGGAAATCGTGCTGCAGCACCTCGACGACCCGCTTGATGAGGAAATTGCCGAAACTGATCCCGACAAGGCCCTTCTGCGCGTTGGAAATCGAGTAGAAAATCGCCGTTGTGGCCGCCGAGACGTCCCCCTTCGGCGCATCCGCGTCGAGAATGTCATGCACGTTGGCCGCCATTTCCGGCAGAAGCGCAACCTCGACGAAGATCAGCGGCTCGTCCGGCATCGCCGGGTGGAAATAGGCGAAACAGCGCCGATCGGAATCGAGACGGTTCTTCAGATCGTCCCAGGAGCGGATCTCGTGCACGGCCTCGTAAGCGATCAGTTTTTCAAGGATCGCCGCCGGGCTTTCCCAGGTGATCTGCTTCAGCTCGAGCAGCCCGACATCGAACCAGGCGGAGAGCATGTCCTGGAGATCGTCCGAAAGCGCCCTGATCGCGGGCTCGCTACGGGCATGCTCCAGCATGACGACGCGCATATCGACGAGGAACTTCACGCCCTCCGGAAGCGTGGTGAAGCGCTTCAGCAGACGCCGCCAGCGCGGTTCCAGCGTCCGGCGGAGTTTCGCCTCGGCCTTCGCACGTGCTCCGTCGTCCTTCGCCGAACGGACCGCGTCCATCGCCTGATCGACTGCCTCCCGATCGACGCCGTAATTCTCCGCCAGAAGCTTCAGGAAGCGGAGCTGTCCGGTCGGATCCAGGGCGAGATATGTCCGTCCGAGCCCCGCGGCACGTGCCCGTGCGGAAACCTCGTCGGAGCGGACCGTGAGGCAATCCTCCATCTGCTGGTGGACGCGCTCGAGATCCTCTTCGGGGAGTTCCGGGCGGGGCAGCCCGGTGATCATGTAGCGGGTGGAATCGGACAGCCCGGACCATGCCTGGCGCAGGTTCGAGAGGGTCCGGTCGATGAAGCTGGTCGGTTGATCGTTTGGCATGGCTTTAAGATGGCTCAGCTCCGCAATGCCTTCAATGATCTCTTGATGACTCCTTGGTGTCATCTCGTCGCAGAAAGGAGTGACGCCAGGATCGCCGGGAACTGTTCCGGCAGATCCTCAGCGATCAGGCCGGGCCCGAACCGGTCGGCCGCCGCACCATTGATCCAGACCGCCGCCGCCGCGGCTTCGAAGGCGGGCATGCCCTGCGCGAGCAATCCGAGAATCGTACCGGCCAGAACGTCTCCCGTGCCGCCGGTCGCAAGCCAGGGCGGCGCATTGCCGTTGATGGCCGCCCGCCCGTCCGGAGCGGCTATGACCGTATCCGGTCCCTTGAGTACAAGCACCGCCCCCATTTGCAGCGCCGCTGCCCGCGCTCTTTCGAGCTTGCTGCCCGCAAGCGCCGGAAACAGGCGCCGGAACTCGCCTTCATGGGGCGTCAGCACGACCGGCCCCTTGATCAGGTGGGCGAGGCCGGCCGCATTCCCCGACCAGACCGTCAGGGCATCGGCATCGAGGACGACCACCTTGCCCGTCCGGAGCGCGGCGGCGGAAAACGTGCGGGTGCGCCCGATGACGCCGTGTCCAGGGCCGACCAGGACTGCGTTCTTGCGCGCGTCCGCGAGGATCTGTTCGAAGTCCTGCAGCCCATCGACCGGCAGCACGATGGCGCCGGGCGCATCGGCGGCGAACAGACTGCAAACTTCCGGCGCGGCGGCTATGCTCAGCAGCCCTGCTCCAGCCCTGCGGGCGGCCCGCGCCGCGAGGCGCCCGGCCCCGGTCATCGGTCCGCCGCTGACGACGGCGTGGCCGCGCGTGTATTTGTGACTGTCGGAGCCCGGCGCCGGGAACAGGTCCCGCCAGAGAGCCGGCCCGTTCTCGAAGCATTTCGGGTCGATCGCCCGCAAGACATCCGGAGCGATCCCGATATCGGTCACCGCGAGCTCCCCCGAGAGCGACCGGCCGGGTTGGAGGAGATGCCCCGGTTTCTTGCGGAAAAACGTCACTGTCAGAGCGGCCGGTACCGCAATGCCCCTCACCGCACCGCTATCTCCGTCGACGCCACTCGGCATGTCGACAGCAACCGACATGAGCGTTCCGGCCGCGACGCGGTCTTTAGCTGCCGTCAAGAAACGCAAGGCAGCGCCCTCGATGTCGCGCGCAAGCCCGGCGCCGAAGAGAGCGTCCACGAACAGTTCGGCGCGTTCGAGCTGAGCCGGATCGAGCTCCGGAGCCGCACCGTCCCAAGCCGTCGCCGCCAGTGCGGCATCGCCCTTGAGTGCGGCCAGCCCACCAAACAGCGCAAGCTCCACTTCCCAGCCCGCCGCGCGCAACAGCCGCGCGACGACGAAACCGTCGCCGCCGTTATTGCCGGGACCGCAGGCGACGAGAGTCCGCCGGGGCGAAAACCGGGCCATGGTTGCATCCGCGACGGACTGGCCGGCCGCCTCCATCAGCTCGATGCCCGGCACACCGCCTTCGATCGTTCTCCGGTCCGCCTCTCCCATTTCCGAGACGGAGAGCAGCGCCAGCTCGTCCACGACATTCCCCCGATCCTGATCCGGCCCGGCAATTCGCCGCAGCCGCCAGCACTTGTCATTGGCCAAGGATATGTCGAGAGTTCGCCCCGTGGAATGCGCTTATCCGCCTCAACCGCGACCGGCATCGGACCTGTAGATGATTATTCTGACGCGATTTCTATGGCTCGCCCTCGGACTGCTCGGTCTTTCGGCAGTGGCGCTCGGAGCCTACGGGGCACACGCGGCCGGGTTCGATCAGGTCGCACGGGACCGCTTTTCGACCGCCCTGCTCTACCACCTCGTCCATCTCGCAGGTCTCGCGGCAGCCCTGCTGCTCGCCGGGCATTCCGGACCGAGACTGCCGCTTGGCAGCGCCCTGCTCTTCGTCGCCGGAACCGCGTTCTTTTCCGGATCGCTCTATGCGAGCGCCTTCAGCGGCGGCGCAACGACGACCGAGCTCGCGCCGCTCGGAGGCACCTGCTTCATGGCCGGCTGGCTCGCCCTCGGCGTGGCCGGGGCACGTTCTGTCAGAAAACAGTTGTAATAGGGAGAATGGGGCGAGTGATGGGTCTTGAACCCACGACCTCCAGATCCACAATCTGGCGCTCTAACCAGCTGAGCTACACCCGCCACATGTTCGCTCGCGTCACCGCGAGGGCCGATTACCTACTGTAACAAGGTTGGTCCGTCAACCGATTTACCGTGCGAATTGACGGGTAATTTCTAACCGCCGAAATGGGCCGAGAGCCTGGCGACGGCATCATCGAGAATGGTGTCCTTCTTGGCGAAACAGAAGCGAATGAAATTCTTCGGCGCCTCGCCATGAAAGAAGGCGCTGACGGGCACGGCCGTCACCCCGGCCTCTGTGGTGATGTGGCGGCAGAAGGCGACATCGTCGCCGTCAAACCCGAGACCGGAAATGTCGACGAACTGGAAATAGGTGCCTTCGCACTCGACGCAGTCGATGCCGTTGATCCTGCTCAGGCCATCCGCGAGCCGATCCCGCTTCGCCTGCATGGAGTCGCGCAGCCCGTTGAAATAGCTGTCGTCCTGCTCAAGCCCGAACGCGACGGCGCGCTGCAGGTTCGGTGCGGTGGTGAAGACGAGAAACTGGTGCGCCTTGGCAATCGGCTGCAGCAACTCCGCCGGCGCCGTCAGGTAGCCGACCTTCCAGCCGGTCAGCGAGAAGGTCTTGCCGGCCGAGCCGATCCGCACCGAGCGCTCGCGCATGCCCGGAAGCGTCATCAGCGGATGATGGCGGCGCCCGTCGAACGCCATGTGCTCGTAGACCTCGTCACAGACCGCGTAGCAATCATGCGCGATCACCGTCTCGGCAATCGTCTTGAGTTCTTCCTCGGTGAAGACCTTCGACGCCGGGTTCATCGGCGAATTGATCACCAGCAGCTTCGTCTTGTCGTTGAACGCAGCCTTGAACGCCGCCACATCGAGCTTCCATTCCGGCGGACGCAGAGTGACGACACGCGGGATGCCGCCTGCACGGCGAATGATCGGCAGATAGCAGTCATAGGTCGGTTCGATCAGCACGACCTCGTCGCCGGGCTCGATCAGGCCGAAGAAGCAGGCCGCGAGACCTTCTGTCGCACCGGTGCTGACCATGACCTCGGACTGCCAGTCCACATCGAGCCCGTAGAACCGCTTGTTATGTTTGGCGACAGCCTCGCGAAGCTCCGGAACGCCGAGCATCGGCGGATACTGGTTCGGCCGGTCAAAGAGGAATTCCGAGGCCTTTTTCAGCACCGGATCGGGGCCGAGATCGTCCGGAAAGCCTTGTCCCAGATTGATCGACCCGTGCTCGATCGCCAGCCGCGACATGACCTCGAATACGGTCGTCCCGTAAGAGGATAGCAGACTGTTGGCAGGCTTCATCGGGGTCACTCCGGCAAGGGCCCAGGCAAAAGAGAGCGATGGCGATTAGCCCAAGGCCACGTCCTTGGCAAGGTTTCCCGCTTCCACGCGGCGAAACGGCAGATTGTGAGTGTCCCGACTCGCCGTTATAAGGTCGCCGGAGAAAACAATAATTCGCCGATAAATTCGGAAGGAACAGGGATATGACGAAGCTGGCAGAACGGCTCAACCATCTCGGAACGGAAACGGCCTTCTCAGTGCTGGCGCGCGCCAATCAACTCGCGGCGCAGGGGAAGAGCATCATCAATCTCGGCATCGGCCAGCCCGATTTCCGGACTCCCGACAATATTGTCGAGGCCGCGGTCAAGGCACTGCACGACGGCCATCACGGCTACACCCCGGCCAACGGTATCCCGGCCCTGCGGGAAGCGGTCGCCGCCAATCTCGAGCGGCGCCACGGCGTCGCGATCGATCCGGGCCGCGTGCTGGTGGTTCCCGGCGGCAAGGTCACCATGTTCCTCGCGATGATGATCTTCGGCGAGGAAGGTGCCGAGATCATGTTCCCCGATCCGGGCTTCCCGATCTACAAATCGGCGATCGAGTTCTCCGGCGCCAAGGCGGTCTCGATCCCGTTGCGCGAAGAGAACGGCTTCGCCTTCTCCGCGGAGGAAGTGCTTGCCGGCATCACCGAACGCACCCGGCTGATCATCGTCAACAGCCCGGCCAACCCGACCGGCGGCGTCGTCCCGCGGGAGGAATTCGACAAGCTGGTCGCCGGCCTGCAGGCCTGGCCCGACGTCGCCGTCATGAGCGACGAGATCTATAGCGAGATGCTCTACGACAACCGCGAGCATGTCAGCCTGCTGCAGTATCCCGAAATCGCCGACCGCCTGATCCTGCTCGACGGCTGGTCGAAGACCTATGCGATGACCGGATGGCGGCTCGGCTATAGCGTCTGGCCGAAGGACCTCTTCCCGCACGCAGAGAAGCTCTGCGTGAACATCCATTCCTGCGTCAACGCGGCGGCCCAGTATGCCGGCCTCGAGGCTCTGACGGGCCCGCAGGATGCCGTCGGCGAGATGCTCAAGGCGTTCGACGAGCGGCGCAAGGTGATCGTCCGCGAGCTGAACCAGGTCCCCGGATTCCGTTGCATCGAGCCGGGAGGCGCTTTCTATGCCTTCCCGAACATCGAAGGCACCGGCATGAAGGCTCAGGCCCTGCAGGAAAAGCTGCTCGAGCAGGCCGGTGTCGCCGTCATCGCGGGCACCAGTTTCGGTGGCCATGGCGAAGGCTATCTGCGCTTCTCTTACGCAAACTCGACGGAAAACATCGTCGAGGCGATCAAGCGCATCAAAGCCTGTCTCGCCTGATCTGCCCGGAAGTTCCCCGGAATGGACGCAGCCGGCGACATCACACTGACCTTCGTCGGCTGCGGCGACGCGTTCGGCAGCGGAGGGCGTTTCAACACCTGCTTTCACGTCGAGACGCCGGAGACACGCTTCCTGATCGATTGCGGTGCGAGTTCCCTGATTGCCATGAAGGCGCTCGGGCTCGACCGCAACCGGATCGAGACGATCCTGATCACCCACTTCCACGGCGATCATTTCGGCGGAATCCCCTATTTCATGCTCGATGCCCAGTTCTTCTCTAAGCGAACCGGGCCACTGACCGTCGTCGGCCCGCAAGGGCTGAAGGAATGGATCGAACGGGCAATGGAGACCGCCTTCCCGGGCTCATCCCGGACGCGTCAGAAATTTCCGCTGGAGCTGATCGAGATCTCACCGGGTGAAACCAAATCGGTCGCGGGCCTAGACATTCTGGCGGAACAGGTCGTCCACGGCCCGCCGGACGGACCGTTCCTCGCCTATCGCGTAACCGCGTCTGGAAAGGTGATCGCCTATACGGGCGACACCGAGTGGACGGATACGCTGATCCGGATCGGGCGCAAGGCGGACCTGCTGATCGCAGAGGCCTATTTCCGTGACAAGCAGGTTCCCTTCCATCTCGACCTTGCCGCCCTGGAAAAACATCTGCCGGCCATCGAGCCGAAGCGCCTGATCCTGACTCATATGAACGACGACATGCTGTCCAGAAGATCAGCTCTGGACTACGAAACCGCCGAGGACGGGATGGTGCTGAAGATCTGATCCGAGCGCTGCGAAGATGCCCGATTTCCAATGCGCCCAATTGTTGGCGCCTAAAAAATAGGCAGGCGCTTATAATTTGCGCAGAAGATGCGTTCGAAACTTGAACCCTGGTTTAATTAACAATTGCTTTTCAATGCGTTACGAAACATCCACGGCTTGGCACGGAGTGTGCTATTACCGGCAGCGTGACCCGCGCGGCGGGACATCAACAGAAGAGCACTGAAGCAATGAAAAAAGTCGAAGCCATCATCAAGCCCTTCAAGCTCGACGAAGTGAAGGAAGCGCTGCATGAGGTTGGCATCCAGGGAATCACGGTAACCGAAGCCAAGGGGTTCGGGCGCCAAAAGGGGCATACCGAACTTTACCGAGGAGCCGAGTACGTCGTCGATTTTCTCCCGAAGGTGAAAATCGAGGTCGTGATGGAGGACTCCCTGGTCGAGCGTGCGGTGGACGCTATTCAGTCCGCAGCCCGCACCGGCCGCATCGGCGACGGAAAGATCTTCGTTTCCGGGGTCGATGATGTCATCCGTATCCGAACCGGAGAATCCGGGGGCGATGCCCTTTAATTAGGGCTATGAACCCGTTCCGCCTTTACCGGAGGAACGAAACGCCCGCTCTGATGTCAGGCGGGTAAACAAATGGCTGGACCGCCCGGGGAGAGGGCACCGCCGAAACAGGGACGCGATGCCGGCGGCATTCGGTCAACCAGGCACAGGTTGTCCAAGCGCCGACAAGGCAGCGGCCCGTTTAAGTAGTCAGGAAGGAAGACTATGTCTGATGTGAATGCCGTAATGAGCATGATCAAGGAACATGATTGCAAGTTCGTTGACCTGCGCTTCACAGATCCGCGCGGCAAGATGCAGCACGTGACCCAGGCCATCGAGACGATCGACGAGGAAAGCCTCACCGAAGGCTTCATGTTCGACGGCTCCTCCATCGCCGGCTGGAAGGCGATCAACGAGTCCGACATGGGCCTGAAGCCGGACCTCTCGACCGCTCGCGTCGATCCGTTCTTCGCGCAGCCGACCCTGATGCTGTTCTGCGACATCCTGGATCCGATCACCGGTCAGCCCTACGAGCGCGACCCGCGTTCGACCGCGAAAGCCGCGATCAACTATCTGAACAGCCTCGGCATCGGCGACACCGCCTTCTTCGGCCCGGAAGCCGAGTTCTTCGTGTTCGAGGACGTGAAGATCAAGACCGGCAGCAACGTCGGGTACTACGAACTCGATCACCCGGAACTCCCGGCCAACTCCGCCCGCGCCTATGAAGAAGGCAACATGGGTCACCGTCCGGGCGTCAAGGGCGGCTACTTCCCGGTCCCGCCGGTCGACAGCGAACAGGATCTGCGCAGCGAAATGCTGGCGGTCATGGGCGAAATGGGCGTGCCGATCGAAAAGCACCACCACGAAGTCGCCCCGGGCCAGCACGAGCTCGGCATGAAGTTCGGCACCCTGCTGGAAACCGCCGACGCCCTGCAGCTCTACAAGTACGTCGTGCACAACGTCGCGCACGCCTACGGCAAGACCGCGACCTTCATGCCGAAGCCGATCGCCGGCGACAACGGCTCGGGGATGCACGTGCACCAGTCGATCTGGAAGGACGGCAAGCCGCTCTTCGCGGGCAACGGCTACGCCGATCTCTCCGAGATGTGCCTCTACTACATCGGCGGCATCATCAAGCACGCCAAGGCCATCAACGCCTTCGCGAACTCCACGACCAACAGCTACAAGCGTCTGGTCCCGGGCTTCGAGGCGCCGGTTCTGCTGGCCTACTCCTCGCGTAACCGCTCGGCCTCCTGCCGTATCCCGTTCGTGAACAGCCCGAAGGGCAAGCGCGTCGAGGTCCGGTTCCCGGATGCCGCCGGCAATCCGTACCTGATCTTCTCCGCCATGCTCATGGCCGGTCTCGACGGTATCCAGAACAAGATCCATCCGGGCGACCCGATGGACAAGGACCTCTATGACCTGCCGCCGGAAGAGCTGGCCGAAGTTCCGACCGTCGCCGGCAGCCTCCGCGAGGCTCTGGAATGCCTCGATGCGGACCGTTCGTTCCTGACCCAGGGCGATGTCTTCACCAACGACCAGATCGATGCCTATATCGAGCTTAAGATGGAAGAGGTCATCAAGTTCGAACAGACCCCGCATCCGATCGAATTCCAGATGTACTATTCCTCCTAAGACGGCCGGGGGCCGGTTCGCCGGCCCCCTCGTCTCAGGAGACCGCAAGTCCTCCCGCCGGTGCGCTTATGGCCGGCGGGCGGCTTCCTCCCAAAACTCGGGCCGCCTCGCGCGGCCCGTTCTTTTTTTCTGGATCAGGCTGTCCGGGGACGAATGAACGCGATCGCGAGACCGCTCGTCACGATCATTCCGCCGCCGATCAGGAGATGCAGCCCGGGGACCTCATCGAAAAACAGCAGACCGAACAGCGCGGCATAGAGCAGCGTGCTGTAATAGAATGGTGCAATGAAATTCGCCTCCCCGATGGCCGCCGCCTTCAGAAAAAGCAACTGGCCACAGACCATGATGGAGCCGACCCCGACGAGGTATGGAATCTGGTCAGCCGTCGGCATCTGGAGAAACGGGAGGGCCGCCAGCCCCGAAATGATCAGGCCAGCCAGATTATTGATCGCGAGAATGGTCAGCGGCCGATCCGTCTGCGCCAGCATGCGGATCGTCACCACTTCGGCGCCGACGAGAATGGCGGACAGCAGTGCGATCAGGGCGCCCGGCTGAAGCACGCCTGCCCCCGGCCGGGTCATCACGACAACGCCCGCGAGCCCGACGGCCGCGGCCAGCCAGCGGAGCGGGACGAGTTTCTCCTTCAGCACCAGGATCGCGAAGCCCATCGCAAAGATCGGGCTTGTCCAGGCAATGGCGAGGGCATCGGCAAGCGGCATCATGCCGACCGCGGCAAACGACGCAGCGACGCCGGCGGCACCGAAGGCCACCCGTATGCCGTGCTTTACCGGAATACCGGTGCGGAACACGCCCCTGCCGCGATGGACAACGAAAGGCAGCAGGGTGAGAAACCCGAACAGAAAGCGTGAGAAAGCAATCTGGACCGGATGCAGAGCGGGTCCGGCCTCAAGTAACTGTACGCCCTTCGCGCAGGCATTGGCCCCGGCAAAGAAGGCGCAGGAGACGACAACAAGAAGCGCCGTCTTCAGTGCAGATCCGATGTTCATGTTCCTGTCCCGGTCACTCCTGAAGGCCCGCGGATAGTCCGCATCTCCAAGAGACCCGGCAACGAACAATGCGGGTGCCGACGCGTGCAAAAATGTTCAACGCGCGGTTCAGCCGCCGAGACGTGTTTCCTCAATGAAGTCGATCAATGGCTGCAGGTCCATGACATGCTCGTAGGCCCGGCGGCTGGGCAGTTCCATGATCGATTTTCCTTCCGCCGCCGCCTGCGCGAAAAGCTGCGTGTCGCGCAGGGTCGCGACTTTCGGAAAACCCAGGTCCTCGAGGAACGCCTCGAGGCGATCCGCTGCCTTCGTCCGCAGCCGGACGCGGTTCCCGACAAAGGCGACGGCGCGCTTGTTCTTCCGGATCGGTTTAAGACCTGCGAGCTGATCCATGAAATGCCGGGTGCCGTCCTCGTCGAATGCGGAGGGAAGAACAGGGATCACGATCACGTCAGCCTGCTTTACGACATCCTTCACCACGTCCCGACTCATGGCCGCGACACAGTCCACCACAAGAATCTCGGTTTTCTTGCGCGGCTTGGCACCCTCTGCCTCAAGATCGACTCCGCGGATCTTCGGCAGATCCGCCGGCCGCCGCCGCAGCCAGGAGAGCGAACTCTGCTGTGTATCGAGATCTCCAAGCGCTGTGTCCAGGCCCCTTGCGGCGTAGTGCGCGGCCAAAGTCGTCGCAAGTGTCGTCTTTCCGGCTCCGCCCTTGGTATTGGCGACGGCTATGGTGAACATCGTTCCTCCGTACTTTCGTCCCGGCGCAGAACCGGGAACCTGCTTCGGCAGAGATTACGGAAGTTCGACTTCGAAATCCCGGCCGCCCTTCCCGTGCTGACTGTCGCGCGCCCTGACGATCACGCGAGTCACTCCAGCCGGAATAGAAACGCCGGAGAGCGACCTCGTGAAAGGTTGTTCGTCGACATGCGGGTGATAGAGCACCCGCTCGCCGAGCAATGTCCCGTCAGGGGCATGCACTGTCCAGGCATTGGCGTAATGGTCCCACCCCGTATCCGCGTGACAGACGGTCACGTGGAACGTGTATGTCCCGCCCGGGGCACGCTCGACACGAACATTTTCGACATCCGCCTCACCGGCCCGAACGGCATCTGCTCCAAAGACCGGGAACAGCAACAGGATCGCGGCGGCAATCCGGAATGGACCGCACCGACGCAACGTGAATTCAGCGATCATCTCGCCCTCATATGCGCACAAAGTACGCCTTTGAAAAGCCGGATGCAACCGGACTCAGACGCTTTCCAGCTTCCGCTTCCGGCCGCTCGCGTCAAGGGCGACGAAGGTAAACTGCCCTTCGGTCACAAGAACTTCATCGAGATGGTATTCCCCGGAGCGGATCGCCCAGGCCTCGATCTTGTAGGTTAGCGACGTCGTGCCCTGCTTCTGAAAGCTGGCATAGCAGCAGAGGATGTCGCCGACCTTCACCGGCTTATGGAAGGTCATCGCTTCGACGCCGACCGTGGCGACGCGGCCCTTTGCACGTTGCGCCGCAGCCGTGCCCCCGGCTATATCCATCTGGCTGAGCACCCAGCCGCCGAAAATATCGCCGCTCGGGTTCGTGTCCGCGGGCATGGCTATGGTGCGGACCTGCAGGGTCCCGACCGGCTGTCTCTCGTCTTGCGCCATGACCACTCCTGATTGCTTGGCGAGCATGGACCATATCTTGTAGTATTTGCCCGAGCGACTACAGGATAAATGCATTTTCTGACCTTCGAGGACCTATTCGCCACATGTCGGACCTGTTCCAGAGCAACGCTGCCCGTAGCGACGACGACTATTCCGCCAAGGATATCGAGGTTCTCGAAGGCCTTGAGCCGGTGCGGCGGCGGCCGGGCATGTATATCGGTGGCACGGACGAACGGGCGATGCACCATCTGGTCGCGGAAGTGCTCGACAATTCCATGGACGAAGCCGTCGCCGGATTCGCCAGCCGGATCGAGATCGACCTGTCGTCCGACATGACCGTGACGATCCGCGACAACGGTCGTGGCATCCCGGTGGACCCGCACCCGAAATTCAAGGACAAGTCGGCGCTGGAAGTCATCCTGACCACACTGCATGCCGGCGGAAAATTCTCCGACAAGGTCTATAGCACCTCGGGCGGCCTGCACGGCGTCGGCATCTCCGTCGTCAACGCGCTTTCCGACGACATGGAAGTCGAGGTCGCGCGCGACAAACAGCTCTTTGCCCAGCGCTTCAGCCGCGGCTTTCCGCAAGGCGGTCTGGAGAGCCGTGGTGCGGTGCAGAACCGGCGCGGTACCACGGTCCGCTTCCATCCCGACGCGGAGATCTTCGGGCGCGCCCGTTTCCGTCCGGCGCAGCTCTACCGCATGGCCCGTTCCAAGGCCTACCTGTTCAAGGGCGTGGAAATCCGCTGGTCCTGCGACACGGCACTGATCGGCGAAGGCGACGACACACCGGCAGCGGCCACCCTGCACTATCCGGGCGGTCTTTCCGACTTCCTCACAAGCACGCTCGGCGACCGCGCGCTGATCGGCGAGGCCTTCGCGGGCGACAAGGACGACAGCGAGACGCGCGAGCGGGTCGAATGGGCGGTCACCTGGCCGGACGACAATGATGACGGCTTCATGCACGCCTATTGCAACACCATCCCGACGCCGAGCGGCGGCACCCACGAAGCCGGTCTCCGGACCGCCCTGCTTCGTGGCATCCGCGCCTATGCGGAGATGGTCGGGGGACAGAAAAAAGCGGCCCAGATCACCTCGGACGATGTCATGGGCGGCGCCTGCATCATGCTCTCGGTCTTCGTGAAGGATCCGCAGTTCCAGGGTCAGACGAAGGAGAAACTCGTCAGCGCCCATGCGACCAAACTGGTCGAGCAGGCCGTGAAGGACCATTTTGACCATTGGCTTTCCGCCACGCCCGAGACCTCGAACAAGCTTCTCGAGCGGATCCTCGAGCGCGCCGAGGACCGCCAGCGGCGACGGCAGCAGAAAGAAGTCTCGCGCAAGACGGCAACCCGCAAGCTCCGCTTGCCGGGCAAGCTCGCGGACTGCTCCAGCTCCGATACCGAGACGACGGAAATCTTTCTGGTCGAGGGCGACAGCGCCGGCGGCTCCGCCAAGCAGGCGCGCGACCGCAAGACCCAGGCGATCCTGCCGCTGCGCGGCAAGATCCTGAACGTGGCGAGCGCCTCGTCAGAAAAGCTGCGTGCGAACCAGGAGCTTTCCGACATCTCGCTCGCGCTCGGCTGCGGTTCGGGCAGCAGCTACAGCTCGGAGAACCTGCGCTACGGCAAGGTCATCATCATGACCGACGCCGACGTCGACGGCGCTCACATCGCCTCTCTGCTGATGACCTACTTCTTCCGCGAGATGCCGAAATTGGTGGAGGAAGGTCATCTCTACCTTGCCCTTCCTCCGCTCTACCGACTGACCCAGGGCACGAAGTCGGTCTATGCCCGCGACGACGCGCACCGCGAGGAACTGATCCGGACCGAACTGACCGGCCGGGCGAAGATCGAGGTCTCCCGCTTCAAGGGCCTCGGCGAAATGCCGCCGGCGCAGCTCAAGGAAACGACGATGGATCCGGAAAAGCGCATCCTGCTTAGGGTTTCGGTCCCGCCGTCACTGAAAAACGCCGATCCCGCCA
Organism: Nisaea sp.; assembly: GCF_017640745.1. GTDB lineage: Bacteria > Pseudomonadota > Alphaproteobacteria > Thalassobaculales > Thalassobaculaceae > Nisaea. The sequence goes on from NZ_JAEPQA010000001.1 coordinate 244,470, forward strand.
GCGACGACGCAGAGGCGCGCCGCGTGCTTGAGGATACCGTCGAGACGCTGATGGGCCGTAAGCCGGAGCTACGGTTCCAATTCATTCAGGAGAATGCGAAGTTCGTCACCGACCTCGACGTCTGAGGCCGCGGCGCTGTACTTTTGCGGAAAACGAAGTCCCGAAATAGTTTCACAAATATTACCGGGACATTGTTTTGATACTACAGTGGCCGCGAAAACATGGCTGCAATGCGCGGTTTCGGCCATCTCTTTGTTGACAGCGCGCGCCCTGCACCTAATATCCGCGTCATCTTCGCGCCAGGCACCGATGCAAAGAACAGTGCCTCTTCAGACAACGCGATAAAATAGGCGGTACCTTGACGTTTTCAGACCTTGGACTTAGCGACGCGGTCGTTTCCGCGGTAACCGATGCCGGTTACACCACCCCTACTCCTATCCAGGAACAGGCAATTCCGCACGTCCTCATGGGACGGGACATTCTCGGCTGCGCGCAGACCGGCACCGGCAAGACCGCATCCTTCACCCTGCCGATGATCGATATCCTCGCTGCCGGCCGGGCCAAGGCGCGGATGCCGCGCTCGCTGATCCTGTGCCCGACGCGGGAACTCGCGGCGCAGGTTGCGGACAATTTCGTCAAGTACGGCAAGCACAATCAGCTCAACATGGCGCTGCTGATCGGCGGCGTCGCCTTCTCCGAGCAGGAACAGAAACTCGACCGCGGCGTGGACGTGCTGATCGCCACGCCGGGCCGCCTGCTCGACCATTTCGAACGTGGCCGCATCCTGCTGACCGACGTCAAGGTGCTGGTGATCGACGAAGCCGACCGGATGCTCGACATGGGCTTTATCCCGGATGTCGAGCGCATCGTCAGCCTGCTGCCGCGGATCCGCCAGACCCTGTTTTTCTCGGCGACGATCTCCAAGGAGATCCGCAAGCTCGCCGACGCCTTCCTGATCAACCCGAAGGAAATCACCGTCGCGGCCGCCTCCTCCGCCGCCGAAACCGTGAAGCAGGCGAGGGTCAAGGTCGCGGTCAAGGACAAGCGCGCGGCCCTCAGAAGCCTGATCGACAGCGAGAAGCCGACCAACGCGATCATCTTCTGCAACCGCAAGCGCGATGTCGGCGTCGTGCACCGCTCTCTGAAGCGGCACGGCTATAATGCCGTCGAGCTGCATGGCGACATGTCGCAGCCGGACCGGATGAAGACCCTTCAGCGCTTCAAGGACGGCGATGCCGACCTGCTCTGCGCCAGCGACGTCGCCGCCCGCGGCCTGGACATCGCCGGCCTCAGCCATGTCTTCAATTTCGACGTCCCGACCCATGCCGAGGATTACGTGCACCGCATCGGCCGCACCGGCCGGGCCGGACGCGAAGGACGCGCCTTTACGCTGACCACCTCCGAGGAGGAGAAATACCTCCAGGCGATCATCAAGCTGATCGGCAAGGACATCCCGGTCTATGAGATCGCCAATCTGTCGGTCGGCGGAAACGATGGTGATGCAGACGAAGAACAGCGGGACGAGAAGCGGGACCGGAACGGGCGCCGGAGTTCCCGTTCCCGCGGTGGCCGGGATCGCAGCGGCCGGGATCGTGGCCCGCGCTCCGAAGACAAATCACCGGCGGAGACGTCGAAGGCAAACGACAACGTGACCGAGTTCCCGGCGAAAGAAGCGCGCCCGGCGAAACGCCGCCGCACGCGCGACGAGGACGCCGACATGGAACCTGTCGTCGGACTGGGCGATCACGTCCCGGCGTTTCTCCTCCGAAAGTAGCCCGGCGGCGCTCGAAATTGTGCGCCGCTTGATTTCCCCGCTCTTTTCGGAAACGATCAGAAGTCTTCCGTTCTTAGCCCCGGGCCTCCGATGCAGACGATCTTCGTTCAGGTTAAGTGTGAACTAGGCGAAGCCTACAACGTGGCCGATTCCGCGATCATGGATATCGAGGAAGTCTCCGAAGTGCATTCGACGTCGGGCCAATACGACCTGATGATGAAATGCTATCTGAAGGACGATACGGATATCGGCCGGTTCGTGACCGAGAATATCCAGAAGATCAGGGGCGTGAAGGACACCTTCACGATCATCACCTTCAAAGCGTTCAGCTAGAAGCGGCTTCAGCTCCGCTGAGGCACTGCTTCCGGAGTCAATGCTTCCTCATCGGATACTTTGTCTCCGGCATCGAAAATCGCGCCGTCGGTGATTGAAGTCTCGAACGACACGCCGTCCAGACGCGCACCGTCGAAATTTGTTTTCGAACAGATCGTCTTCTCGAAGATCGCGCCGTTGAGTGTCGCCGGGAAGCGCACGACGCGCCGATCGCCACGGGTGCTGAGCACGTTCACATAACCGAGATCCGCGCTGGCGATGTTTGCCGCCGTCAGATCGGCGTTCATCAGAATGACGCCGCGCATGTCGGCATTCATGAAGTTCGTATTCTTCAGATTGGCGCCGGTGAAATCCGCCATGGTGAGGAACGAGCTGCCGAAATTGCACTTCTCGAGATTTGCGCCGGTGAATTTGGCGACGCTCAGATCCGCGTTTCGAAAATCGAGCCCGGCCATGTTGGCGCCAGAGAAGTCCGCCTGCTCGCCCTCTTTTCCGTCGGTCGCCAGCCATTTCATGTGTTTCTGGACCTTGACCTTGAGGCCGTCCTCGAGATCCCGGATGCCGAGGAAGACCCGGCAATTATCGAGCCGGGCACCTTTCATGTCGCAGACCGAAACATCGACGTTGCGCAGCACGGCACCTTCGAGGTCGGCACCCCTGAGGCTGGCCCCCTTGAGATTCGTCCCGGCCATCACGGCATTCTTCATGCGCGCGAGCTCGAGATTGGCCCCTTCGAGGTCGGCGCCGGAAAGATTGACCGCGACCAGTTCTGCCTCGGACATGTTGCTGTTCCGGAGCGATGCGCCTTCCATGTTCGCTTCGGTCAGGTTCGAGCGCGAGAAGTTCGACTTGTCGAGCACCGCGTCTGACATGTCGACGCTTTGCGTGCGCTTCATCCCGGCATCGCGGATATCGCCCGGACGCATGTCGGCTTCGCGGAAATCAGACCCGCCGAGACGGGCCCCGGTGAACTTGGCGCCGCGGAGATCGGCACGAAAGAAGTTCGAACCCGCGAGATTGGCCCGGCGCATCACCGCTCCGAACAAATCCGCTCCGGAAAAATCACCGCGCACAAAGGCGGCACCCGTCATGTCTACACCGGACAACAGGGCATTGTGTAACTTGGCGTTGGGCGCGCGCAGCCCCTTGAGGCTTGCATTTCGTAAATCCGCACGCTTGCAGCCGGGCACACCATCAAGGTAGCCCCGATGGAGGACGATTATTTCTTTAAGCGCTGCTTCATCCATCGAGTTAAAGTTCCGGCACGGCCCCAAGTAAATCTATACCAGAGGGTCATTGAGCGTTCATTTTTCCGATTTATCAAGCACTAAAGATTACAATAGCGCTCTCATTTAAATCGAATTGTATTGATTTCATGAGGATTTTATCAGCGTATTGGTTAACGCATTGCTAACCGCTGCCTGAGTGGGGTCGATAACAGGTATCAATAGCTCTTCTTCGAGCGCCTGGCGGTAGCGCGCCATTCCGGCACATCCAAGCACTACGGCCTGGGCCCCGTCCTTGTCCCTGAGCTCCCTCCCCGTCTCGACGAGGCGCGCATATGCCCTGTCCTCGTCCGAGAGTTCGACGACGCCGAGGCCGAGCGCCCGTTCACCGGCCAGCCGGGACTCAAACCCGAGTGCCCGGATGTAACGCATATGCCTCGGGATCGAACGATCGAGAATAGCGATCACACCGAACTTCTCGCGAATGCTCATGGCCCGGAGCATCCCTGACTCGGCGATCCCGAATACCGGCTTGTCCGTCGCCTCGCGCGCGGCATGGATCCCCGGATCTGAATAACAGGCAATGACGAAGGCCGACGCGCTGTTCGCCCGGCGGGCAACGATCTCGCGGACCTGGACCGCGGCCAGATCCGCATCTGCCTGGCTTTCGACGCCGGGCGGGCCGTCCGGATTGGTCAGGCAGTCGATCTCCGGTCCCCCCGGGACACGGAGTCCGTCGAGCGCATCGCTCATCGATTTTGTGACGGCTTCGGTGCTGTTCGGATTGATGACGACGATCGGATCGCTCATGAAATTACCCTTCTTCCCCAAGGCCTTTGGCAACGAGTTCGGTAACGTCGGGCGACAGGCCCGGATGGCGCCGGATGCGCGCGAGACACTCCCGCATCATGCGCTGACGCGCTTCGTCATAGCGCTTCCAGCGGGTCAGCGGCGCCACGAGCCGCGCCGCGACCTGCGGGTTGAGCCCGTCGAGACGAATGATCTGGTCGGCAAGGAAGCTGTAGCCGGAGCCATCGGCGGCATGGAAATGAACCGGGTTGCCGGTCGCGAAGGCGCCGATGACGGCGCGCACCCTGTTTGGCGTGCCCAAATCGAACTTCGGATGCTGCAGCAGCCCCTTGACGGTTTCCAGCGTGCCCGGCAGCGCACTCGTCGCAGAGAGCATGAACCATTTGTCGAGCACGAGGGGCGTGCCGATCCAACGGTCATGGAAGGCGGCCAACGCCGTCTCACGCTCGGAGCATTCGACATTGTTCAAAGCCTGCAGCGCGGCCATGGACTCCGTCATCGTCGTGGCCGCGGAGGCCTGATTTGCGGCGAGCGTGCGCGCGGCGCTCTCTCCGCTTGCCACGAGATACCCGAGCGCAAGCGCCTTCAGGGCGCGCGTCCCCATGGCTTCGGTCGACATGTCGTCCGGAGCATAGGCACCCGACAGCCGGTCGTAGATCGTCCGAAAGAGCGCCGTGTGACGAAGACCGACTTCACGGCGCGCCGCATCCCGCGCCGCGTGAATGGCGTCCGGGTCCGCCGGAAGCATGGCGTCGGCCAGAACCGTCTCCCCCGGCAGCGTCAGGAGTTCGGCTGCGAAAGCCGGCTCGATCGCGGGATCGTTCAGAATCTCTCCCACTGCATCGAGGAAATCATCGTCGAGCACCGCTCCGCCGGTACCGTTCTCTGCCGCGTCGATCACGGCCCGGGTCAGATAGCTCTGCCCGGCATCCCAGCGCGCGAACGGATCGTCGTCGTGGCGGAAAAGGAAGCAGTCTTCGACGGCATTGCGGCTCGAGCGCAGTCTTACAGGGGCGGAGAACCCGCGCAGCAAAGACGGGACCGGCCGCTCGGCCACGTTCTCGAAGACAAACTCCTGCTCTTCGACACTGACGGGCAGCACGCGCGCGGCCGGTGCCGCACCGCTGTTGTCGCCACGCAGTTCCAGCGGCAGGGTCCGTCCATCCACCCCGAGCAGAGCCATCGAAAGCGGGATCAGCATCGGTTTTTTGTTTGGTTGTCCCGGCGTCGGCGGCAGGATCTGGCGCACTTTCAGCCGCGCGGTTCTTGACGACGGGTCGTGTTCCAGGGCGACCTCCAGCTCCGGCGTTCCGGACTGGCTGTACCACAGCCGGAACTGGCCAAGATCGACGCCGCTCGCGTCTTCCATGGCGGCGACGAAATCCTCGCATCGGACCGCCTCACCGTCATGACGCTCGAAATAGAGATCCATGCCCTTGCGGAAGGCGTCGGCCCCCAGCAGTTCGTGGATCATCCGGATCACCTCCGCGCCCTTCTCGTAGATCGTCACCGTGTAGAAGTTGTTGATCTCGAGATAGCTTTCGGGGCGCACCGGATGCGCGGTCGGTCCCGCATCCTCGGGGAATTGGACAGTACGCAGCAGACGCGCATCGGCGACGCGCTTCACGCCGCGGGAATGAGTGTCGGACGTGAATTCCTGATCGCGGAAGACGGTCAGCCCTTCTTTCAGGCTGAGCTGGAACCAGTCGCGGCAGGTCACCCGGTTGCCGGTCCAGTTGTGGAAATACTCGTGCGCGACGATGCCTTCGAGGCGTTCGTAATCGGCATCCGTTGCGGTCTCGGGGTCGGCCAGCACGAACTTGCTGTTGAAGATGTTCAACCCCTTGTTTTCCATCGCCCCCATGTTGAAATGGCTGACGGCCACGATCATGAAGAGATCGAGATCGTATTCGAGACCGAACCGCTCCTCGTCCCATTTCATCGAGCGCTTCAGGCTGTCCATCGTATGGCCGGTCAGACGCTCGTTGCCGTGCTCGACATAGATCCGGAGTTCGACATCGCGGCCGGACATGGTCCGGAAGCTGTCGCGCACGCAGGCGAGGTCTCCCGCGACAGCGGCAAAGAGATAGGACGGCTTCGGGAAGGGGTCGTTCCAGACCGCGAAATGCCGTCCGCCGTCGAGCGAACCGGACCCGACGAGATTGCCGTTGGAAAGCAGCACCGGAAAACGCTCCGCATCCGCCTCGAGGCGCGTCGTATAGACCGCCATGACGTCCGGGCGGTCCGGGAAATAGGTGATCCGCCGGAACCCTTCCGCTTCGCACTGGGTGCAATACATCCCTTCCGACATGTAGAGTCCTTCGAGCGCCGTGTTCTTTTCGGGCTCGATCACCGTGACAATCTCCAGCGTAAAGGCGTCCGGGACGCCGGAGAGATAGAGCTTGTCGCCCTCGACGCGGTAACCGCTCTCGGGGACGGCCGCGCCGGCAAGCGCCACGGAGAGCAGACGCAGCTCGTTGCCATCAAGTTCGAGCACGTCCGAAGTATCGTTCGACGCCGGATTGCGCCGCCCCTTCAGCACGCTCGTGACTTTGGTTTCGCCGTCGTGGAGATCGAAATCGAGATCGACCGTGTCGATCAGAAAGACTGGCGGCGCGTAGTCGGCAAGGCGTTTCACTTGAGGTCCGGCGGCGTTCTCGACGCGTGTCATGTCAGCTCCAGGTCTTGCGGGATCTCGGTCGGGCGGATCAGTTGGCCATCCAGCCGCCATCGACCATCAGGTTCTCTCCGGTAATATAGGTTGCCTCGTCGCTCGCGAGAAACAGCACCGCGTTGGCGACGTCGAGCGGCCGGCCGAGGCGCGGCCAGGGTGTGCGGGCCTCTGAATAGGCGAGGATATCGGGATCTACGGCCCGCCCGGTCTTGCCGGTAAGGATCTTGCCGGGGGCGACGGCGTTGCAGACGATCCCCTCGGCAGCGTAATCGCCTGCGATCTGCCGCGTCATGTAGACGACGGCCGCCTTTCCGGTGCCGTAGGCGAGATCGTGCGGCGACCGGACCATGCCATGCTGCGACGAGATATTGACGATACGGCCACGCACCCCATCGCGTGCCGGCTGCGTCAGCATCTGCTGCACGGCCCGCTTGCAGCCGAAGAATACACCCTTCGCGTTGACGCTCATCACCAGGTCCCACTCTTCCTCGCTGGTTTCCAGCAGAGGTTTGCCGACCCCGATCGCCGCGTTGTTCACCATGATGTCGAGCGCGCCGAACCTTGTGACCGCGGCGCCGACCGCGGCATCGACAGACGCCCAATCGGCGACATCCAGTTCCGCGAATTCGGCGCTGCCCCCGGCGCTCCGGATGAGATCCAGCGTCTTCTCTCCACCCTCGCGCGGCTGATCGGTCCGGTCCGCCACGATCACGTTCGCGCCCTCTTCGGCGAAACGGATCGCGATCGCCTTTCCGATACCGGACGCAGCGCCGGTCACAATGGCGGTTCTGTCTTTCAGTCGCATCTGCTGCTCCGGAAGGTCTGTGCCGGGAACCGGCAGGAGTGAGTGCTGATTTGGGACGGACGCCCCTCGTTCATCGAACAATAGAGAGGGGGCGGGATTTGGCAATATGCGCCCTGTCGCTTGCCCGGCACGGATATGGGGCGACGCCGGAAACAGCGAAGGGGGCCGCGGCTTCCCGCGGCCCCCTCCGGTTATCGTGACACGCCGGCCGGATCAGGCGGCCGCGGTATCCCGCATGTTGGTGTAGGCGACCGCGCAATGGGTCGTGCAATAGGGGCGGCCCGGCAACACGCTGTCGCCGCAGAATTTGAAGTCCGGAGACTTCGGATCGCCGATGGGCCAGGAGCATTTGTTCCGGTCCCATTCCTGCGCCGCGAGCGGCGAAACCTTGCGCTTCTTCGGCTCGACAGGCTTGTCGGAACGCACGATCGGCGACTGCCGCTTCGGCAACCCCATCCGATGCACCTTGCCGACGACGGCATTCCGCGAAACCCCGAGTTCGTTCCCGATCTGCGTGATCGACAATCCGTCGGCCCAGAGCTGCTTGAGCTGTTCCAGACGGTCCTCGGTCCACGCGCTGACTGCGCTTTCGGCCATTCTGCCCTCCAAGTCTGACATAATGCCGGCACTTTTCCGGTTTGAAACGGCGCGTCTCCCGGTTGAAAAGAGACGCAATATGTTGTGCCGACTTGAGTTGAGCCTACTCCTTGTTGTGGTTTCAGTTCAAGCTCCTTGCGAGAAAACTTAACGATTCGCGCCGATTCAAAGGGTTACGGCAAAGCGCTCTCAGCCAACTCAAGCTCAAGCCGGCCGCGCCTCTCCGCACAGCCCCATTTGCACCCGGTTCCGGATGAGGTATGCAGAATTTCGAGAGAATGTTGGCACTGAAGGATCGGCGGCCACCCCATGCAGACAGTTCCAAAACGCGTCCTGGTTACCGGAGGTGCCGGCTTTCTCGGCTCCCATCTCTGCGAGCGGCTGCTGGAGCGCGGTGACGACGTTCTTTGCGTCGATAATTTCTATACGGGTATGCGGCACAACGTGGCCCATCTGCTCGATCACGCAAATTTCGAGCTGATGCGGCACGACATCACCTTCCCGCTCTATGTCGAGGTCGACGAGATCTACAACCTCGCCTGCCCGGCCTCCCCCATCCACTACCAGCGCGATCCGGTACAGACGACCAAGACCAGCGTGATCGGCGCGATCAACGTCCTCGGACTTGCCAAGCGGGTGAAGGCGAAGGTCCTGCAGGCCTCGACCTCGGAGGTCTATGGCGACCCGACGGTGCATCCGCAGACCGAGGAATACTGGGGCAACGTCAACACGACCGGCATCCGGGCCTGCTACGATGAAGGCAAGCGCTGTGCCGAGACCCTGTTCTTCGACTATCTGCGCCAGCACCGGCTGCGCATCAAGGTTGCGCGGATCTTCAACACCTACGGCCCGCGCATGCATCCGAACGACGGCCGCGTGGTGTCCAACTTCGTCCTATCGGCCCTGCGCGGCGAGGACCTGACGCTCTACGGCGACGGCAGCCAGACACGTTCCTTCTGCTTCGTCGACGATCTGGTCGAAGGCCTGATGAGGCTGATGGACAGCGAGGACTCCGTGGTCGGCCCGATCAACCTTGGAAACCCGACCGAGATGACGGTGAAGGAACTGGCGGAAACCGTGACCGAACTGGTCGGCGGGAAGAACGGGATCTCCTACCACCCGCTGCCGCAGGACGACCCGATGCAGCGCCAGCCGAACATCGACAAGGCGAGACGTCTCCTCGGGTGGGAACCGAAAGTTCCGCTCCGAACCGGCCTTGAAAAGACGATCGCCTATTTCCGCTATTTCGTCTGAGCGCTGACCGTATCTGCCCTCAAGGGGTTCCGGACTTCAGGATATCCTTCAGCTTTTCCTCGAACGGAAAGGGCAATGGGGGCTCGACCAGAGAGCCCGTGGCCGGAACCGCACGGCCGTCGGACCAGCGCCTCAGCTCGTCGATCTCTTCCGCCCGGGTGACCGACAGCGGCTTGGTCTCGAGCACCGCAGCCTCGAGGTGTCTCTGCTCGAGTGACGGCAGCTTCTGGGCATCCGCGCCCTCGGAAAAGGCCGAGATCAACGCCTCGCGCACCACGGCCTCGATTTCCGCGCCACTGAAACCGCCCTCGCCCGTCGTATCGTCGGTCCCGGTCATCTCGGTCAGGGCATCAAGGTCGAACTCCTCCGGAACATGGCCCACCCGGCTGATATGGATCCGGAAGATCTCCTTCCGCTCCTCCGCGTTCGGAAGATCGACGAAAAAGATTTCGTCGAAACGTCCCTTGCGCAGGATTTCCGGCGGCAGGAGGATCGTCTCGTTTGCGGTCGCGATCACGAAGACGGGTGCTGTCTTTTCCTGCAGCCAGGTCAGGAACGTCGCCAGCACGCGCAACGAGACGCCGCTGTCGCCGACATGGCCGCGGTTGCGCGGCAAGCCCTTCTCGATCTCGTCGATCCAGAGCACGCAGGGCGCAACCGCCTCGCAGATCGCGATCGCATCGCGAATATGCTGCTCCGACGCGCCGACAAGCGAGGCGTAGACCCGTCCCATATCCAACTTGATCAGCGGGATACCCCACGACGTCGCGGTGCATTTCGCCGCCAGAGACTTGCCGCAGCCGGGAACCCCCGTGAGCAGGACCCCCTTCGGCGGGGTGATCCCGAAGGCAAGGCCCTTCTCGCTCGACGCCAGGGCGCGCTTGCGAAGCCATTCCTTCAGGGTATCCAACCCGCCGACATCGTCCATCGACCAGTCGCTGGTATCGATATATTCGAGAATGCCGCTTTTCTTCACGACATCCTGCTTCAGACGGTAGATCTCCCGGACATCGTCCCGGGAAAGCTCCTTGTCCTCGATCAGGGCATCGGAAAGCGCATTGCGGATCTCGTACATCGTGAGGCCGCTGGCCGCGTTCACCACCGCCTCTTTCAGGAAATCGACATCCTCGTCGACCTTGATCGCGGATGTCGCCTTCAGGCGCTCCAGGATATCGTCCACCCAGCCCTTGATCTCTTCTTTCGTCGGCAGGGGGAAATCGAGGCGCAGGATTTCCTTTTCGAGTTCCGGAGTAAGTTCGCCGTCGGACGACACCAGGAGAATGGTGCCGTTTTTCGTCGAGAGCCGGCTTTGCAGGGCAAAGTCGCGCAACCGTCTGCGGTGGGCCGGATTATTGTGACGCTCGACGAGGAAGGGCGAGGCATCGAGCAGGACGAGAAAGGTATTCCGGCGCTCGGAGCTTTTCTTTTCCCGCTCCCGTTCCAGCTTTCGCTCGAAAGCCTCTATCGCGGTCATGACATCGGCGTTCTGAGCCGACTTCACAAGACTTTCGGGAGCCTTGTCGGTCCGGCTCAGGAGCGAGCCAATCCGCTTCATGTGGATTCCCCGGGTGCAGGACCAGAAGATGATGTCGCACTTCTCCTTAATCGCCACGCGCTCGATGCTGTCGATCACGCGGTTCTCTTCGAAAGAATGGATGGCGATCAGCGGGTGTAGCGACGAAACGGCAAGCGTCAGGGCATGCTCGAAATCCTTCTGGGTTCTGATTTTCAACGCACGCCTCCTCCTGCACGCAACGTGTCACGCCCAAAAAGAGTAAGGCGCACACTCGTACAAATCTATCAGCACCTAAACGCGCAGGAATTGACCTGGATCAGGCCCTCTGGTTGAACCGGCGCCCCACCAATGCCGCGGCGATATTCACCTTCTGGATATCGATTGCTCCGCCGGCGATGCCCCAGCCCCAGCCATCGCGCAGCCGCTGTTCCATGCCGTAGGACTTGGAATAGCCGTAGGCGCCCATGACCTGCAGCGCGGCGCCGGTCACGTCCCGGACGATCTCGTTGGCGAAACATTTCGCCAGGCTGGAATCCAGCACCGACGGCAAGCCGTCCTCGGCATTCTTGGCGGCTCGGTATATCAGCAGGCGCGAGGCCTCAACCCGCATCGCCATCTCGGCAAGCTTCATCTGCACCGCCTGAAACTCGACCAGTTCCTTGCCGAAGGCCTTGCGTTCCTGGGTATAGGCGAGCGCGGTCTCAAATGCGGCGGACGCGATGCCGAGGCACATGGTGGCATTGCCGCAGCGCTCAAGATCAAAAGCTTCCATCAGCTGGCGGAAGCCGCCCGCCGGCACGATCACGTTCTCCTTCGGAATCTCGACATTGTCGAAGAAGATGTCCGCGCTCGGAATGCCGCGGAACCCCATCAGCCGCTCACGCTCGCCGAAGCTGACGCCCTTCATGCCTTTCTCGACATAGACCGCGCCGATCCCCTTGGCGCCGGGAGCGTCGGACATCTTGGTGTAGACCACATAGGCCTCGGCATGACCGCCACCGGAGCACCAGCGCTTCTGGCCATTGAGAACGAGCTTGCCGCCCTCGTCCTTCACCCGCGTCTTGAGGTCGGTCAGGGCGGAGCCGGCATCCGGCTCGGACATGGCGACCGCGACCGTCAGCTCACCGGCGCAGACCTGCGGCAGAACCTTCTTTGCCAGTTCGGACGAGGCGAAATGCTCGACGGCTCGGCAAGGTCCGACGGAGGATTCGAAGATCGGAAACGCAATGGCCGGCGAGACCTTGGCGAACTCCTCCAGCACGATCAGCGCCTCGAGGTTGCCGAGCCCGAGCCCGCCATATTCCTCCGCGACATTGATTCCGAGGAAACCCATCTCCGCATAGCGCCGGATATGTTCGCGGGACGGCGCCTCGTCCTTTTCCTCCAGCTCGCGGGCGAGGTCCGCCATTTCCTGGGTCGCGAAGGCACGCGCCGTTTCCTGCAGACTGCGCTGCTCCTCGGTCAGCTGGAAGTCCATCTTGTCCCCTCCGGTCCTTTATCGTTTCAATTGAAATGATCTTACCCGCGATGGAACCGGACGTAATCCTCCAGCGCCATGCGTTCGGTAATAAGTGTGTTCTCGATCTTCGACCAATCGGCCTTGCCGAGCGCCATGCCCGCAACAACAACATCCTCCTCGGCGAGGTCCAGATGCGCCCGAATTATCTTGTGATAGGTCGCGAAAGCGGCCTGCGGGCAGGTTTCCAGCCCGTGGCTCCGGGCAAGGATCATGACATTCTCCATGAACATCCCGAAATCGAGCCAGCTGCCGATCTCGAGCCCGCGATGGATGGTGAAGATCAGCCCGACCGGCGCGTCGAAGAAGGTGAAGTTCCGCGCATGCTGCGCCTTGGTCTTCTCGAAATCGCCCTTCTTGATGTCGAGCAGGCCGTAGAGCGCCCAGCCGACCGCGCGGCGGCGTGACTTGAAGGGCTCGAAAAACTCCTTCGGATAGTACTGATACTCGCCGCTGTGGCTTGCGCCCTCATGGTGCGCCTCGACGATCTCGGTGCAGAGCCGGTCCCGTGCCGCGCCGGTCACGACATGCACCTTCCAGGGCTGCATGTTGGTTCCGCTGGGCGCCCGTCCGGAGAGATAGAGAATGCGGGCGACGGTCTCTTCCGGCACCGGGTCAGGCAGGAAGGCACGAACGGAACGCCGCTGCGAGACCGCCTCCTCGACAGGGTTCAGGTTTTCGTAGCCGGTCTCTATGATCGGTGCGTCTGTCACGGTTCTTTTCTCGGGATATCTGATCGAAATGGCGGGTGAAGCTGCGACCGGCCCCCTTGCGGGGATCCGGGTACTGGATCTGACCTCGGTCCTGCTTGGACCTTATGCGACGCAGATCATGGGCGACATGGGCGCCGATGTCATCAAGGTCGAGTCCCTCGAGGGCGACGTCACGCGCAACGTCACGCCCTTCCGCAACCCGGGCATGGGCACGGTTTTCCTCAATGTGAACCGCAACAAGCGCTCGCTCTCGATGGACCTGAAAAACACCGGTGCCCGGGACGCATTGCTGAAGCTGGCGCAGAGCGCCGACGTCTTCGTAAGCTCCGTCCGTCCGGCCGCGATGCGTCGCCTCGGTCTCGGCTACGAGGATCTGAAGACGATCAATCCGAAGCTGATCTATTGCGGCGCCTACGGTTTCAGCGAACAGGGCCCCTATGCGGGCCGCCCCGCCTATGACGATATCATCCAGGCCGCCTGCGGGCTGGTCGACTATCACGACCGGGCTGACGGTGCACCGGCCTACAGCCGTACGGTGATCGCCGACAAGGTCACCGGACTGATGTGCCTTTCCGCCATCTCCATGGCGCTGGTGGCGCGCGAGCGTTCCGGCATCGGCCAGTTCGTCGAGGTGCCGATGTTCGAGAGCCTGGTCGCCTTCCTGCATCCGGAGCATCTTCAGGGCGCGACATTCCCGGACGGCGACGGCAAGACAGGCTACGACCGGGTTCTCGCCCCGCACCGCAAACCCTACCGGACCAGGGACGGGCACGTCGCGCTGCTGCCCTACACGGCACGTCAATGGGGCGATTACCTGCGCGCCATCGGCCGTGAGGATATCGCGACGGCGAATTGGGTCACCGATGCAGCGGAACGCTCGCGCAATATCGCCAAGCTCTACCAGATCGTCGCGGAGGCGACGCCGGCGCGCACGTCGGCGGAATGGCTCGCGCTCTTCGCGGAGATCGACGTACCCGCCATGCCGGTCATGGGAACCGAAGACCTGCTTCAGGACCCACATCTCGACGAGATCGGTTTCTGGCCGCTCTTCAAGCATCAGAGCGAGGGCGAGATCCGCCTGGTCGGCCAGCCGATCCGCTATGGCAGCACGCCGGCCTCCTACCGTCTCGGCGCGCCGCGCCTCGGCGAGCACAGCCGGGAAATCCTCATCGAGGGCGGCCTTGCCGCGCCAGATATCGACGCCCTGCTGTCCGCCGGCGCGGTCTTCCAGGCCTCATGATCCGGCGCCCTCCCCTTTAAACCGCCTTGCCCGCGTGCTATCTGACCATTGATCCCGCTGGATATCTGGACGTTCCCATGCCGACACCGCTTCCCGCTTCCGTCGAAGATACGCTCGCCCTGCTCGGACAAGGCCAGTACGTTGCCGACACTCCGCTCGCGACCGCCCTCCATCTCGCCCTGCAGCTGAAGCGCCCGCTCTTCCTCGAGGGCGAGGCCGGCGTCGGCAAGACAGAGATCGCGAAGGTCCTGTCGGAAACGCTCGGCCGCAAACTGATCCGCCTGCAGTGCTACGAGGGGCTCGATGTCTCCTCTGCGGTCTATGAGTGGAACTATTCGCGCCAGATGCTGGAGATCCGGATGGCCGAGGCGGCCGGCGGCGCGGACCGCAAGGCGCTCGCGGCCGATCTCTTTTCCGACGAGTTCCTGATCAAGCGCCCGATCCTGCAGGCGCTGGAACCGACCGAAGGAGGCGCGCCCGTCCTGCTGATCGACGAACTCGACCGCACCGACGAGCCGTTCGAGGCCTTTCTGCTTGAAGTGCTCTCCGACTACCAAGTCACCATTCCCGAAATCGGCCCCTTCAAGGCCGAGGAACCGCCGATCGTGATCATCACTTCGAACCGGACCCGCGAGATCCACGACGCGCTGAAGCGGCGCTGCTTCTACTACTGGGTCGATTATCCAAGCGCCGAGCGCGAGCTGGAAATCCTGCGCAAGAAAGCCCCGTCGGCGCCGGAAGACCTCAGCCGCCAGGTCGTCGCCTTCGTGCACCAGCTGCGCAAGATGGATCTGTTCAAGCAGCCGGGCGTCGCCGAGACCATCGACTGGACCCACGCGCTGGTGCAGCTCGACTATCTCGCCCTCGATCCGCGCGCCGTCGACAACACGCTCGGCGTGCTGCTGAAGTACCAGGACGACATCCAGAAGATCCAGGGCAGCGAAGCCAACCGCATCCTGACCCAAGTCCGCAGCGAACTGGCGATGGCCGGTTAAGCGGATGCCCCCGCTCGACAACCACGCCCCGCCCCCGGGCGACAGGACGGAGCTTCCGGCCACGCCGGAAGGCGGCGGCGGACGTCTGGTCGAGAACATCCTGCATTTTGCCCGCGTGCTCCGGGCCGCCGGCCTGCCCGTAGGCCCCGGCAAGGTCATGGACGCGATCGAGGCGGTCAGAACGGTCGGGATTACCGACCGCGAAGTCTTCTACTGGACGCTGCACGCCGTGTTCGTGAACAGGCGCGACCAGCGCGAAATCTTCGACCAGGCCTTCCACATCTTCTGGCGCAATCCCCGCATCCTCGAAAAGATGATGCAGATGGTACTGCCGGAGATGAAGCTTGCCGGGGACGCGGACGAGGATGATGCCGAGAAGATCAGCCGCCGGGTCTCCGAGGCCCTCACCCAGCAGCAGGAACCGGGTCAGGACGCAAATGCGCCGGACCGCGAGCAGGAGCAGGAAATCCAGCTCGATGCGGTGATGACCTATTCCGACGAGGAACTGCTGCAGGGCATGGATTTCGAGAAGATGAGCGCGGAGGAGATCCGCGCCGCCCGCACGGCGATCGAGAAGATGCATCTGCCGCTGGCGGACATCCCGACCCGCCGTTTCTCGCCCAGCCCCTATGGCCGCCGGGTCGATCTCCGCAACACGCTGCGCCAGGCGCTCCGCTCCGGCGGCGACATCATTCCGCTGCAGCTGAAGAAACGCCGGATGCGCCCGCCGCCTCTGGTCGCGCTCTGCGACATCTCCGGCTCGATGACGCGCTACTCGCGGATGCTGCTGCATTTCATGCACACGCTGACCAACGACCGGGACCGGGTTCATACTTTTCTCTTCGGCACGCGTCTGACCAATGTGACGCGCTATCTGCGCCACAAGGACGTGGACGAAGCGCTGGACAAGATCAGCGCCTCCGTGGAGGATTGGTCCGGCGGAACGCGAATCGGCCATTGTCTGCACGATTTCAACCGTCACTGGTCCCGCCGGGTACTGACCCAGGGTGCGGTCGTCCTGCTTATAACGGACGGCCTCGACAGGGAAGCCGGCAAGGGGCTCGGTGCCGAAATGGAACGACTGCATAAGTCGTGTCGCAGGCTGATCTGGCTCAACCCGCTGTTGCGCTATGACGGCTTCGCCCCCAAATCCATGGGGGTGCGGGCCTTGTTGCCGCATGTGGACGAGTTCCGTCCGGTGCATTCTCTCGACAGCCTCGAAGATCTGGCAAAACTGTTGGGAGAGCCGGCCGGAATACGCCGCAGGGGCATGGGGGACTGGCTCGGCAAACTGGCCGAGATCGAAGCGGCGGAGACAGCCTGAGGCGCTCCCCCGCGGATGGGAAGGGAGACCGGCAGGATGAACAAGTACGATCCCAGGCAGCAGGACGATATTCTCGGACGGATCGCGGAATGGCGCCGCGACGGCCGCCGCATCGCGGTAGCAACGGTCATCAAGACATGGGGCAGCTCGCCCCGCCCCGTCGGCAGCCAGCTCGCGATCGACGACAGCGGCGCGATGATCGGGTCCGTCTCCGGTGGCTGCATCGAGGGCGCCGTGGTACGCGAGGCGATGCAGTCCATCCAGGACGGCCAGCCGCGCATGCTCGATTTCGGTGTCAGCGACGAACAGGCCTGGGAAGTCGGGCTCGCCTGCGGCGGCGAGGTGAAGGTCTACGTGGAACGGATCGAAGGACAATAAGATGAAAGCCGAACTGTTCGATGCCCTGATGGCCTACCGGGAGGCGAAGACTCCCGTGGCCATGGTCACGCGCCTGGAGGGCGGAGAACAGGCGCTGGTGACCAAGGACGTGGCCGAAGGTTCGCTTGGCCTTTCGGATGCTTTGGTAACCGAAGCGCGCACGCGGATGCGGGACGACCGCAGCGGGATCAGTACGGACGGCTCGCATTTCATCCATGTGCACAACCCGTCGCTGCGCATGATCATTGTGGGCGCGGTTCATATCAGCCAGCTGCTCGCACCGATGGCCGCGCTCGCCGGATATGCCGTGACCATCGTCGATCCGCGCGCCTCTTTCGCGACGGAAGAACGCTTCCCAGGCGTCGAACTCAGTGACGACTGGCCGGACGAGGCACTGGAAGCGCTGCAGCCGGACAGCCGCACGGCAATCGTCACCCTGACCCATGACCCGAAACTGGACGATCCGGCTCTGCAGGTCGCGCTCCGCAGCGAAGCCTTCTATATCGCCTGTCTCGGCAGCAAGCGGACCCATGCAAGGCGCCTGGACCGGCTACGCGAGGAAGGCTTCAACGACAAGGATTTCGCGCGCCTGCACGGACCGGCCGGACTCGATATCGGCGCGGTATCCCCGGCGGAGATCGCGATCTCCGTGCTGGCTGAAATGACCGCGGTCAAGCACGGGGCAGAGCCGCTCAAGGCCGCGGCCTGAGGTCCTCGCATGTATTTCGGCGAACTGCCGGTGGCGAAAGCGGAGGGCGCGATCCTCGCCCATAGCCGCCGGCTCGACGGACGCAGCCTTAAAAAAGGCAGGGTGCTGGACCACGAGGATCTGGAGGCGCTCAAGGCCGCCGGGATCGATCGTGTGGTCTGTGCCCGGCTGGATGACGGCGACATTCCCGAAGACCGTGCGGCTGATCGGCTGGCCGAGGCCTGCCGCGGTGCCGATGTGCGCGCCGGCGCCGCCTTCACGGGCCGCTCCAACCTTTTCGCCGAACGCGAGGGAGTGGTGCTCTACGATCCGGTGCGGCTCGACGGGCTCAATCTGGTCGATGAATCCATCACCCTCGGGTTGGTTCCGCCCTTCCAGGCTGTTTCGGAAGGCCAGATGATCGGTACGCTGAAGATCATCCCCTTCGCGGTGCCCGACAGTCTGGTCAAGGTTGCCGAGGCCCTCGCCAGTCAGGGCGAACCTCTCGTCCGGGTCAAGCCTTACTCTACTCTGGACACGATCCTCATCCAGTCCAAGCTCCCCGGTACCAAGGAAAGCGTGCTCGACAGCACCCTGCGCGTGACCTCGGAACGGCTGGAGGCGCTGGGCTCCAGGCTGATCACGGAAGCACGCTGCGAGCACAGTCAGAACGCGCTCGCAGACGCAATCCGTCGGGCCGTCGCGGCGAAACCGGGCCTGATCCTGATCTCCGGCGCTTCCGCTGTGGTCGACCGCCGCGATGTGATCCCGGCGGCGGTGGAACAGGTCGGCGGCCAGATCCTGCATTTCGGCATGCCGGTCGATCCGGGCAACCTCATGCTGATCGGCCGCATCGGCTCCATTCCCGTCATCGGAATGCCCGGCTGCGCGCGCTCGCCGAAACTGAACGGATTCGACTGGGCCCTGCAGCGCATCTGCGCCGGTCTCGAGATCCGTCCCGAGGACATCATGCGGATGGGGGCTGGAGGATTGCTGAAGGACGTGGCGCACCGCCCCCTGCCCCGTGCCAGCGCGAAGAAGACGGAGAGCGCCGGAAAGGAAACATCCAGAGCCGGAATCACTGCGATCGTTCTGGCGGCGGGACAATCGACCCGCATGGGCGCGGCAAACAAGCTGCTGAGCCTGCTGGACGGCAAAGCGATGGTCCGCCGGGTCGTCGAAACCGCGCTCGCCTCGACGGCGGGACGCGTGCTCGTCGTGACCGGACACGAGCCGGACCGGATCCGGGCGGCACTCGCCGGTCTCGACGTCGCCTATGTACACAATCCGAATTTCGCCGGCGGCATCAGTACCAGCGTCCGGACGGGCATATCGGCCCTGCCGGAAGGCACCGAGGCTGCTCTCGTCTGCCTCGGCGACATGCCGCAGGTCAGCGCGGAGGTTCTGAACCGGATGATTGCTGCCTACGATCCTGTCGAGGGCCGGGCCATCATCGTTCCCCTGCATGACGGGCGGCGCGGCAATCCGGTTCTCTGGGACAGCCGCTTCTTTGGCGAGATGCAGGAACTCGAAGGCGATCGCGGCGCGCGGATGCTGCTGGACGAATTCGCAGATCTGGTCTGTGAGGTCGAGATCTCCGAGGCAGGCGTGCATCTCGATATCGACACGCCCGAAATGCTGAGAGATGCGGGCGGAACGCTCGAAGAGGTGAAGTGAGATGAGCGATGCGCTCTACCAGGCGGAGATCCTGCGGCTGGCAAAGGAAGGCCGCGGCAATCAGCGGCTGGAGGCGCCGGATGCCAGCGCCCGCGTGGACAACCCGCTCTGCGGCGACCGGGTCACGATCGATCTGAAACTGACAGGCGGCAAGATCGCCGCGGTCGGGCATCGTGTTCAGGGGTGCGCGCTCTGCGAGGCCTCGGCCGCTCTGATCCGCGAAAACGCCCCGGGCGCCGGTCTGGACGATCTGGAATCCGTCCGCCGTCACCTGCTTGCCTATCTGGAGGGCAGCGACGACGTCGAGCTCGACTGGAAGGAACTGGAGAGCTTCGCGCCCGTGCGCGATTTCAAGACACGGCATGACTGCGTGCGCCTGCCGTTCGATGCGGCACTGAAAGCACTCAAAGACGCAAAAGCGGAAGTGTCGGATTAGCCCTGATCTCAGGCGAGGATGTCGATCGCTTCCTCAAGCAGATCGTCGCCGGTGCGGATCACTGCCGCATTGGCTTCCAGCTGGCGCTGCGCCCCGATCAGGTTCACGGTCTCGTTCTCGATAGACACGTTCGGGATCGACGAGATGCCGTCCGCGTTCGCGTCTGCCGCGCTCGGATCGTAGATCGGGAATGAGGCAGGATCGACCAGCGTGATCCGGTTACGGACGCCCGCAGGACCAGCGGTGGTCGACTGCACTTCGGTCGGACGGAAGATCCGTTCGCCGTTGGCGTTGGTTTCAGGAATAGGCTGGTCCGGACGCAGCACTTCACCGGCCCGCGCCGCGACACTCCGGATATTCGCCAGATTGTTCGCAGCATTGCCGGTGCGGTTGCCCGCCGACACAATGCCCGAAACGGCGATGTTGAGTGCGCCTGAAATACTCATGCCTATTTCCTACCACAGATTATCTTAAAAAATAGTTTCCTGATCGCCGGTTTGCAAGCCGCGCGGCATCCGCGGGCCGCGTGACGGCTTCCACGCATGCGTGGTATGTGCGAAAAACCAGTTTGCTCCGAACGAAAGGATCGCGCTCGCCAATGGATCGACCGTCCCCTCGCCCGCGCGGCACGCAAGGCCGCCTGCGACCCGCGTTGATCTTCGCAATTGCGCTGGGTGTGCTCGCCACGTTGAGTTCCGGGGCCCGAGCCCAGACGATCCAGTGGTATGTCGAGGTCCTGACCGACCCGATCACCAAGGCGCCGGTTCTCGAAGCGCGCATCCTGACGCGCAAAGGCTACCGCTTTCATTTTCAGAAGCGTGACGACAACTCGCTCTGGGCCGAGTTCCGCATGCCGCGCCACGTTGAAAAGAACATCAGCCGCAAGCGCCTCCCGACCTACTGGATAGACGGCCGCGACCCGGTCAACCTGGAATCGCTGAAAGAGCTTGAGGTCGGCTTCAAGCCGACGCTCTACAATATCGACGAAAAAAGCGTCTATTTCATCATCTGGGGGGCGCTGAAGAAGGGCATTGTCCCGCCGCCGTTGCGCGATTTCATGCTCGGCGACACGTTGCACGTGCGCTATTGGACCGAAACCGGCGAGATGGAGCAGGCGGATATTCCGCTGAAAAGGGCCAACGAGGCCATTGCGCAAATGCTGAACGTGACGCCGCTGAACCGCGCGCCGGAAGTTGCCGAGCAGCGCCGCAGCGAGACCTTCGAAACCGTGGCACGGCATTATCTCGATTTTTGCGACGAACTGAGGTTCGTCGGCAGCGACACGGATTTCGATATCTGCCGGGATCGGTTCGTCACCTGCAGCGAGGCACCGGATCAGTCCGAGGAAAGCTTCAGAGAATGCTTAAACAAAAGCGAATAGCTATCTGATTATACTAAAATATCGAGCGTTGCGCGGCCAACTGAAGGCGTGAAGCTGAATGGCGATTGCCCACTTCCTTCAATGCCGAAACCGCCATCAGAGCGGTTCTGACCCGACTGCTCGATCCCGAATGGTCCTGTCTCGGATTGGCCGCCCAGGTTCGCCGCGACGGAGAACGGCGATCCATTCGATCCCTCGGACGCACCACTCTCCGCTGCAAACGGAGTGACCTCAATGCCTTCCGCAGGCGACGCCGGATCCGCACCGGTGTCCGGCGCAACGGGCGCGTTCACGGCGGAGGCCTCCGACGCGTCTCCGCCCTCGGTCAGTTCCTCGAGTTCTTCGGCGCTTGCCTGCGCCTGTTCAGCGCGCGCCTGCTGTATGCCCTGTGTCGCCTGCGAAGCCACGGCCCGGTCGGCACCGGACGGCTCCGCCGGCGCCAGAGCGGCACGGCGCACCTGTTCCAGCTTGCGGATCGTCGCGTCCGGATCACCCGGTATCGGGCTCGCATCGATCGGCACCTCGCCGCCGACCGCATATTGCCGTCCGTCCGGGCCCGACTGGTAGGTATAGGAAATCGAGCCCGCATATTGGCCGCCAACCGCCTTGTGCGCCTGCTCGTGACGGCGAACCTCGGCATCGCGCTGCTTCAGGTCCTGGACCAGCTCTTCCTCTTCCTGGGTCAGCTCACCCGGCCCGGTCTCTTCCTCTCCTGTTGCGGAAGTCACCGCCTGGGAGCCGCCTGCCGGATCCGACGGCTGAGCGATTCCGGCGCCGGCGTCGGAAGCGGTTCCGCCATCCTTTTCGGCTGTCCCGCCATTCTGTTCCTGGATCGCGGCGATGCTAGGAGGCGCCAGAAGTCCATTTAGGCCAGATGCGAAAAACGGCCCCTCGTCTTCACCTTCTTCGGGCTCGCCATTGCCGAAGGGACGAATGACGGAGGATCCCGACGCTTCACCAAGCGAAGCAACAGAACTCTTCCCGGCGCCCTCTCCGGCAAAGCGATCGAGCGGATTGGCACGGTCATCGCGCTGACCAAAAGCCGCGCCGGCGAACGCGCTGTTCGCCCGGATGATGAGACCTGTTTCGACGCCAGAGACCATTTCTATCCCTAGTTACCGGAAATTCTGTCCGGAGTTCTGGAAACTGGAAAGTAAGTCAACCGGGGCGATCGGTCAATCTCGTGCCGTTCACGAACGAGTGCCGGCCAAATGGCCGCGAGAATTGCATCCTCGTGAAATGAGCTTATTTATTTCGAGCGCCTTTGGACAGACATCGCTCTCCCGCCCGGCGTCGAAAAACAAGAAAAACAGGTGACCCGTGACAGCCAAGCCCAAGGCGCCGCCGATCCTCGTGCTGATCGCCGCGACTGCGACCGGTCCGCTGGCGCTCAATCTCTTCGTCCCCTCGATGCCGGGCCTCGTCGGGCTGTTCGGAACCGATTACGGGACCGTACAGCTTACCTTGACGCTCTATCTCGCCGGCGTAGCCATCGGACAGCTTATCTACGGGCCGATCTCGGACCGGATCGGCCGCCGCCCTACTCTCTTGGCAGGTCTCACTATTTTCGCACTTTCGAGCCTGGCCTGTTCCTTCGCGACCTCTATCGATCTCCTGATCGCGGGCCGGATCTTCCAGGCCCTTGGCGGATGCGCCGGCATGGTGCTCGGACGCGCCATCGTGCGCGACGTCTATGAGCGCGAGGAAGCCGCGCCGGTGATCGCCTATATCACCATGGCGATGGCGGTCGCACCCATGATCGGCCCGGCGATCGGCGGGTTCCTCGACAGCGCGTTCGGCTGGTATGCGGGCTTCTATGTTGTCGCCGCGGTCGGCGGAGCGGTGCTGCTCTATGCCATTCCGTCCCTGCACGAGACCCACCCGCAGCGGGAGAGCAGGATCGACGTCGTGGCACTGCTGCGAAGCTATGGAACGCTGCTCGGCTCGAAAGCCTTCCTCGGCTATACCCTAAATACCTCCTTCTCGATCGGCTGCTTCTTCGCCTTTCTCTCCTCGGCGCCGTACGTGACGATCAACATTCTTGGGCTGGAGCCGCAGGTTTACGGCTTCTTCTTCATCATTGTCTCGCTGTCCTACATGTCCGGCAATTTCACTGCGACTCGCCTGTCGAGGCGTCTGGGGATCGATCGCATGATCCTGCTCGGCTGCAGCGTCTCCCTGCTCGGGGCGCTGACCCTAACGACGGTTTCGACGATGGGCGTGATCAGCGCGACGGCGATCTTCCTGCCCTTCGCGCTTGTCGCATTCGGAAACGGCATGAGCCAGCCGAACGCGATTGCAGGCGCCGTCAGCGTGAACCCCGCCATCGCCGGCGCCGCGTCGGGCCTCATGGGCTTCCTGCAGATGTGCGCCGGCGGCCTTGCCACTGTGGCGGTCGGGTACTTCCAGGACGATACCGGCTACGGAGCACTCGCTTATGCCCTGATGATCGGATCCGGCGGCGCCCTTCTGAGCCTCCTGCTTGCCATCCGCGCGGCAGCCGAGGCGCGGGCCGCAACGCAGGGTGCCACGGCGAATGAGTAGCGCACCGGGACAAATCCCCCCGGCCGCCGACGCTCTGCTGGCGAAAGCACAGGCACTGCTGTCAAATGCGGTTAGCGAACGGGACGCCGCCTTCCGTTATCCGGTTCTGGCAACAGCCGACGATGAGGGCGGCGCCAATGCGCGCATCCTGATCCTGCGCGACTTCGATGCCGAAAGCTGGCGTGTCACGCTCCATACCGACCGGCGTAGCGCGAAAATGTCCGAAATCGCCGCCGGAAATACTGCAAGCCTGGTCTTTTACGACCACATCGCCGCACTTCAGGTTCGCATGAAAGGTACCGGCGAGACAGAGAAGGAAAAATCGGCGCTCAGGAACGTCTGGGAGAACCTCCCCGATGGCACCAAACCGAACTATCGAAGCGCAAAGCCTCCAGGAGCCCTCCTTGAATCTGCCGATGGCAACCCGGTTTCGCTAGGACAAACGGATGGCTTCGAGAATTTCGCCATCATTCGTTTCATCCCCGAAAGCGTCGACATCCTGCAGCTCTCGCCCCAAGGAAACAGCCGCTACCGCTTCAGCCCCCGGACGCGTCTGGGGACGTGGCTGATACCTTAAGCCGAAGCCCCTTCAACGGTCGAAAATACTGAGTTTCAGCTCTTCGGATCTGCCAAGCCAGATGACATGGTCGGTATGGTCACTCAGCTCCTCGCCGGTATCGGCGTGCACGAAAACCGTGAGCCCCTCCCGGTTGAGGGAGAGCCAGGGAATTAGGGATCCGAACATCTCCGGTGCGAAAGCGACCTGATAGCTGAAACACGGGTGCGGACCGACCGGCTTTTCATGAAACCGCCCCATCTCGATATCGAACCGGCGCTCTATCTCATCGCGCAGGCGCCGCGCCGTCTCGGCGGTCCCGGCATCGAAATAGACGTGGGCGTGGTAGCCGCGAATCTCTGAAACGTCTCTTGTCATGGGTCATTCCTCTTCCGCTCCCCGAACCGGAGCGGGATGCCAGACTGGATCAACTCTGCCACCTCCGCCAGCCGACTTTTGGGCTGCACGAAAAAGATGATTTTGACGATCGGCGAAAATGCTGCTCGACTTACCGAAGCATCCAAGCGGAATTGGACCCCGCAGACAGCGGCTTGGCGCCCGGATTTTGCGAATCCGGCAGAAAAGCGCCCGGTTCTTGAGGACGAGCGGATGAGCCATTCCACAGACGCGATCAGGACCGAGCTGAGCTCTCAGGGAAACGAATTCCTCGATTACTGGCTTTCCCTGCGTGCAGGCCGGCTGCTGCCCGACCGGGCTGAGTTCGATCCGGTCCAGGTGAAGCATCTGTTGCCGTTCATCGTGATCCACGAGCTGATCGACCCGGAGATAATCCGGCTCAGGCTTGTTGGCACCGGGGTGGTCAGCCAGTACGGCCAGGAAAGCACCGGGCGGAACTATCTCGATTTCGTCGAACCGGAGCGCCGGGCCAAGGCATCGGAAGCCATCTTCCTCGTCCGCGAGCATCCCGCCGGCATGAGCGTCACCCTCCAGTCATCAACGCATGGCGGCGGCAATTTGCTGCGCCGAACGATTGCCCTTCCGGTGGGAGACGCGAAAGAAGACCGAAAATTCGTCTATTTCTGCAGCACTCGCCATGAGGCGAGCGAACGGCCCCTGACCGAGCCGGCAAAGCTCGCCGTTCAGTCGGTTGCCAACCGGCGCTACTTCGATATAGGCGCCGGGATACCCGAATTTTCGGACTGAGCAGGCTAGAAGTCGCTGAGACCGTTGAACAGAACCAATGCGACGGATACCGGCACGACAATCCGAAGCAGCCAGATCCAGAGCCAACCCAGAGCCCCGTTCAGACCGGCAAAGAGAAAGGCATCGCGCCGCTGCAGGCTCCAGCCGACGAAAAGCGAGATGAAGATCCCGCTCAGGGGGAGAAGAACGGAGGATGCGAGAAGGTCGAACAGCCCGAAGAGATCTTCTCCGGCGATCCGCACCTCCTTCAGCAGGCTGAAGCTCAGTCCCGGAGCCAGGCCCATGCCGAGCACCAGCAAGCCCATCAAGAGCGACGCGGAACGGCGCCGGAGACCGAAACGGTCCATGCAGATGGCAACGGTAACCTCGAGGACGGAGATCATCGACGTCAATCCGGCGGCGGCAAGCAGGAAGAAGAAAGCCGCCGCGAGCACCGTCCCGCCTTCGATCTCGCTGAAAACCCGCGGCAGGGCGACGAAGGCCAGCTCGGGGCCGGAGGAAGGGTCGAGCCCATAGGCAAACACGGCCGGAAAAATGGCCACGCCCGCGAGCACCGCGAACAATGTGTCCCCGGTCACGATATAGAGAGCCGATCTCAGAACCGGCACCTCGGTTCGCATGTAGCTCCCATAGGTAATGAAGATCGCCATGCCGATCCCGATCGAGAAGAACGCCTGGCCAAGCGCCGCAAGATAGACGCTCGGACGGCCGAAGGCTTCGAGATCGACGCGGAACAGATAATCGAGACCGCCAGCGCCGTCCGGCCGTGACAAACCATAGAGCGCGAGACCGGCCAATATTCCGGCGAGCACGGGCATCATCCATCGGTTCAGATGCTCAATTCCGCCTTGAACGCCGCGCGCCACCACGATCATGGCCAGCAGGATAGAGCAGGCCTGCCAGAACAGCGGCCCCGCAACTTGCGCGGTGAAGCCGGAAAAGTACGGGGCAAATCCCGTCGCCTCGGCGTCCCAGAGCGCACCGCTGAGCGCGACGAAGAAATATCGGAAGGTCCAGCCCGCGACGACCGCATAGAAGCTCAGGATCACCGTTCCGGCAATGGCGGCGACCCAGCCCGAATGCCGGAGCGGACTGCGCGGGGCGAGCGCCGGAAAGGCGGAAACCGTATCGAGCCGCGCCGTCCGGCCGACCGCAAGTTCGGCAATCACCAGGGGAAGCCCGATGAGAAGGACGCAAAGGAGATAGACGAGCAGAAATCCGCCGCCGCCATTCTCCCCGGCGACATAGGGAAAGCGCCAGATATTCCCGATGCCCACGGCGGAGCCGATGGTTGCCAGCACGAAGCCAACCTGGGTGGCCCACTGCTCCCGTTCTGCCATCAGCCCGACTCGGCCTGTGAGCCGTCCCGGCGCACCTCGTCGAGCACCCAGTCCCGGAATACGGCAACCTTGTTGGACCGCAGCGCCTCTTCGCGGCAAACGAAATAGTAGGCAAGCAAGGCTGGCGTCTCGGTGCCGAACGGTCGGATAAGCCGGCCTGCGCGCAGATCGTCGGTGACCAGTTGCGAGCGTGCGAGAGCGACCCCCTGCCCTTCGATCGCCGCCTGCAGCACCATATCCATCTGGGTAAAGAAGGCGCCGCGCCGCACGTCGACCCCCTCGACCCCGAAATGCTCCAGGAAATGATCCCAGCTCTCGCCGGCGAAGGAGTTGACGTCATGCAGCAACGGATAATGCTTGAGATCCTCCGGGCGGTGCAGCCCGGGCGGCCGAGCGGCGACCTCCGGACTGCAGACCGGATAGATCCGCTCACTCATGATCTTCTCGACATGCAGGCCCTCATAGTTCCCGTCGCCGAGCCGGAGCGCCACGTCGACGCCATCGGTGACGAAATCCGCCTTGCGATCCTCGGCCGCGATCCGGACATCGATCTCCGGATAGCGCATGCGGAAACGCGAGAGGCGCGGGATCAGCCATTTAACCGCAAAGGAGGGCAGGACGCTGACCGTCAGCGGACGTCCCTCTTCCTGTTCCTTCAGATCGTTCACCGCCGCCAGAAGCCGGGAGAAGGCATCGCGCACTACCGGCGCAAGCCGCGCGCCTTCCGCCGACAATTCGAGCGACCGCGGACGGCGCAGGAAGAGCGAGCAGCCGAGCTCGGTCTCGAGCGCCTTGATCTGCTGGCTGACGGCCGCCGGCGTGACGAACAGCTCAGCTGCCGCGAGCTTGAAACTCATATGCCGGGCCGCCGCTTCGAAGCAGCGCAGGCCATTGAGGGGAAGACGGCTCAACATGGATTAGCCAAACTAACTTATCTCGCAAATTAACTCATTTGCTGAATGGCGAATAATAGCCCAAATACCTGAACATCGACAGACACGAATGAGCGTGTGTGACGTTTTGATTAAGGAGAGCTTTCATGTTTAAGAACCAGACCCTGAATGTTGCTCCTGCCGCCGTCATGACTGCAGGAACCAACGGGACCTTCGCGCTGAAGCGCGCCAAGGGCAGCGTACTGCAGACCCTCGTCGCACTTCTGTTCACCTGGGAAGACCGCATCCGCCAGCGCCAGGCGCTGCGCGAGATGGATGCGCGGGCCCTGGCCGACATGGGGATCACCCCGTCCGATGTCGATTACGAGACGAACAAGCCGTTCTGGGCCGCCTGATCTCTAGCGGAAAGCCGTGCCCCTCGGGGCGCGGCCGCCCCTAGCGGGCATCGAAGTCCAGCACCACGCGGTCGCTCGCGGGGTGCGCCTGACAGGCCAGCACGAATCCCCTCTCAACCTCTTCCTTGGCGAGCGTGTAGTTGAGATCCATCTCCACGCGGCCCTCGATCACTTTTGCCCGACACGTGCAGCACATCCCACCCTTGCACGCGTAGGGCATATCCGGTCGGCCCCCAAGGGCCGCGTCGAGAATGGACATGCCGTCCGGCTCCAGCGTGAAATCGGTGCGCACCCCATCGAAGATCACGGATACCTCGGACCCCGCGGCCGGCACCTCGCCCTCTTTCTTCGCCATCCTGGCCCGGCGCGCGGCGGCGGCTTTCGCCGCCGCGTCGCTGGACGGCGTGAAGAGCTCGAAACAGATCCTCTCCGGATCGACCCCATGCTCCCCGAGCACAGCGCGCACGTCATTGATCATGCCTTCCGGCCCGCAGAGGAAAAACCGGTCGACCGCATGCACGTTCAGCATCGAGCGGAAGAAGGTCTCGCATTTCTCCCGGTCGATCCGTCCGTTCAGCAGCGCCACTTCCTGTGGTTCGCGGCTGAGGATATGGAGCACGCTGAAACGCGCGGGAAACCGGTTCTTCAGGTCGGACAGCAGGTCGCGGAACATGATGTCGCGCACAGTCCGATTGCCGTAGAACAGTGTGAAACGGCTTTCCGGCTCGGCCTCCAGAACGGACTTGGCAATCGAGAGGATCGGCGTGATCCCGCTTCCGGCGGCGAAGGCAACGTATGTATGCGCCGCACCCGGCTCGACCTCGGCAGTGAACCGCCCTTCCGGCAGCATGACCTCAAGGCTATCACCCGCCTTCAGCTCATCATTCGCGAAGCCGGAAAACGCCCCGCCCTCGACGCGCTTGATGGCGACCCTCATCTCACCGTCGCCGAGACCGCTGCAGATCGAATAGGAGCGTCGGACGTCATGCCCGTCGATTTCCCGGCGCAGCGTCAGATACTGTCCCGGCAGATAGGCGAAATCGGCCTTCGCGTCCTCCGGCAGATCGAACGCGATGGAGACGCTGTCCGCGCTTTCCGGGCGAACTTCACGGACGGTCAGAGTGGTGAAGCGTGCCATGACCGCTTTCCTCCTAGATGCATTTGAAATAGTCGAACGGTTCCGCGCAGTCGGTGCAGCGGTAGAGCGCCTTGCAGGCCGTCGAGCCGAACTGGCTGAGGATCTCCGTGTTCTCCGACCCGCAGCGCGGACAGGCGACAACCGGGTCGATCCCCAGGAGGGATTGCTTGGAGGTCGAAACCTCGGCCGGCGGCGCGATGCCGATCCCCTTCAGCTTTTCCCGGCCGGCCTCGCTCAGCCAGTCGGTGGTCCAGGCCGGCGAGAGCACGGTCTTCACCTCGACATGCTCGAATCCTGCCTTCAGCACCGCGTCGCGCACCATCATCTCGATGTAGGACATGGCCGGGCAACCGGAGTAAGTCGGCGTGATGGTCACCTTGGCGGCGGCGCCGTCGACTTCGATCTCCCGGATCACGCCGAGATCGACGACGGACAGCACGGGAATCTCAGGATCCGAGACCTCCTCGAGCGCGGCCCAGAGCCGGGATTCTTCAGCGGAAGCGGCAGCGTGTGGTTGCATCACCCGCCCCTACCATTGCGCATCCGGATAGGCGCGCGGCAGGAACTGCATCTCGGCCAGCAGGAAGCCCAGATGCTCGGAATGAATCCCCTTCTTGCCGCCGCCGATCGACCAGTTCGCATCCGGAACCGTCAGCGTCGCCTCGGCGAGCACGGCGCCGACCGCCTGCTTCCAGTTCTCCTCGAAATCGCCCGGGTCCGGGGCGATACCCGCCTGCATCATCATCTCGTCGATGGCGTCGCCCTCGAAAAGCTCGCGGGTATAGCCCCAGAGCGCATCGAGCGCGGCCTGGGCCCGTGCGTGGCTCTCTTCCGTGCCGTCGCCAAGCCGGATCACCCACTGGCCGCTGTGACGGCGGTGGTAGAGCGCTTCCTTCAGCGCCTTGGACGCGATGCCGGCGATCTCCTGATTGGCGGACTTGCTCAGCGCCTGAAGCAGCTCGACATGGAAGCAGTCGAACAGGAACTGGCGGACGATGGTGTGGGCAAAATCGCCGTTCGGCTGCTCGACCAGCAGAAAATTCCGCCAGTCCAGCACATCGCGCTTGAAGGCGAGCGCGTCGGCGTCGCGCGCACCGCCTTCCACCGTCGCCGCGAATTCGAGCCAGAGCGTCGACTGGCCGACCAGGTCGAGGGCGATGTTGGAGAGCGCGATATCCTCTTCCAGCACCGGCCCTTTGCCGCACCATTCGGAGAGGCGGTGGCCGAGGATCAGGGCATTGTCGCCAAGCCGGAGCAGATACTCGAAGAGGGCTTCGCGCTGCGCTTCAACGGTCATGGATCAGACTCCAGAAGGAACCGGTCAGAGGCATTCGACCTCGTCCGGCACTTCGTAAAAGGTCGGGTGGCGGTAGATTTTCGAATCCGCCGGATCGAACAGGCTCTCCTTATCCGCCGGCGCCGAGGCGACGATGTCGGTGGACTGCACCACCCAGATGCTCTCGCCCTCGCGCCGCCGCGTATAGACGTCGCGGGCATGTTGCAGCGCCATCTCGGCATCGCTCGCATGGAGCGAGCCGACATGCTTGTGGCTGAGCCCCTCGCGGGCCCGGATGAAGACTTCCCAGAGCGGCCAGTCGTGCCCTGCGGTCATTGCCTCTCTCCCAAAAGAATTATTCCGCGGCGATCTTCGCTGCCTGCTTGCGCAGACGCTGCTTCTCGCCGTATGCGGCCGCCGCCTCGCGGACCCAGGCACCGTCCTCGTGCGCCTTTACGCGCGCGGTCATGCGTTCCTTGTTGCAGGGCCCGTCGCCGGAGACGACGCGCTTCAGTTCCGCCCAGTCGATCGCGCCGAAATCGTAGTGGCCTCGTTCCTCGTTCCACTTCAGATCGGGGTCCGGCATCTTCAGGCCGAGATAGTCGGCCTGCGGTACCGTCATGTCGATGAACTGCTGGCGCAGATCGTCGTTCGAGACCCGCTTGATCTTCCATTGCATCGATTGAGAAGAATGCGCCGACTCCCGGTCGCTCGGCCCGAACATCATCAGCGACGGCCACCACCAGCGGTCCAGCGCACTCTGCGCCATCCGCTTCTGGTCCTTGGTGCCGAAGGCCATCGACATCATGATTTCGTAGCCTTGGCGCTGGTGGAAGCTCTCCTCCCGGCAGATCCGCTCCATGGCACGGGCATAGGGCCCGTAGGAGCAGCGGCAGAGCGCGATCTGGTTGATGATCGCCGCCCCGTCGACCAGCCAGCCGATGGCACCGATATCGGCCCAGGACAGCACCGGGTAATTGAAGATGTTGGAATATTTGGCGCGCCCCTCGTGCAGGGCATCGATCATTTCCGCGCGGCTGGTCCCGAGCGTCTCGGCGGCACTGTAGAGATAGAGACCGTGCCCGCCCTCGTCCTGGATCTTGGCCAGCAGCTGGACCTTCCGGCGCAGCGACGGCGCCCGCGTCACCCAGCACCCTTCCGGCAGCATCCCGACAATTTCGGAATGGGCATGTTGGGAGATCTGACGAACCAGCGTCTTGCGATAGCCCTCCGGCATCCAGTCGCGCGGCTCGATCTTGATTTCGCGATCGACCTTGGACTGGAAGCGGGCGGCCTCGTCGGCTTCCGAAGCGTTACCCGTAATCTGGCTTTGCACCATTGCGTTTCCTCGCTTAACTCGGACGTTGCCGAACAGCATTCTTTAAATGATACAAAACAATTCCTTCGTCCAGAAAAATTTGTATCATATTGACCGAAAGGCAGGAAATCATGAAAGACCGGCACCCCGTCGCATCCGCCCCGGAAAGCGCCCAGAAAACGGCGCAGAGCGTGGCGGATTGGATGTATGAGAACGATCCCGCGACGCGTGGCTTCGGCATGAGTGTCGAACAGGTCGGTCCGGGCTTTGCCCGGCTTCGGATGACGGTACGTCCCGAGATGCTGAACGGCCACAAGACCTGCCACGGCGGAATGATCTTCACTCTCGCCGACAGCGCGTTCGCCTTCGCCTGCAATTCGGCAAACGCCCTCACGGTGGCGCAGAGCTGCGACATCGACTTCGTCAATCCGGCCCGCGAGGGCGACGAATTGATCGCCACCTGCGAGGAACGGTTCCACCGGGGCCGCTCCGGGATCTACGACACGGTGGTCACGCTTGCGGACGGAACCGTCGTCGCGCATTTCCGCGGACGCTCGCGCACGGTCGGCGGCGAACTGGTCGCAACCGGGACGTCTGCATGAGCATTGCGGCCGAAAATGTGCCGTCCCCCACCCTCGTCCAGTCTCTGCTCGAGGACCTGAAGCCGCGCGCAAAGTCGCTCATCGTCACGGTATTCGGCGATGCCATCCTGCCCCATGGGGGTGAAGCCTGGCTCGGCGACCTGATCCGGCTCATGGAGGTCTTCGAGATCGGCGAGCGATTGGTCCGCACCTCGGTCTTCCGCCTGACGCAGGACGGCGTGCTGGCCCCGCGGCAGGTCGGGCGCCGCAGCATCTACGCGCTGACGGCAGGCGGCCGCCGGCAATTCGATGCAGCCCAGCGCAAGATCTACGCACCGCTCGGCGAACGGCAGGAGCCGGAAAGCGACAGTCCGTGGACCATCGCACTACTGAGTGGCGCGGTCGATGCCACCGCGCGTGAAACCCTGCGACAGGAGCTGGGGTGGGCCGGGTTCGGAGCGCTCGGCACGCACGTCCTCATCGGCGCCGGCAACGATCTGAAACGGGCGAAGCAGACCGTCTCCGCCCTCGGTCTCGATCGGCGTGTCGCCCTCTTCGAGGCCACGTCCGGCAGTGCCGCGGACAGCCTGCGCGCCCTTTGCCACGATGCCTGGAATCTCGACGAGACCGACCGCCAGTACCTCGCCTTCATCAAGCGCTTCACGCCCCTGGAGGAACAGCTTTACGCCCGGGATGTCCTGCCGTCGCCCGAGGGAGCATTTGCGCTCAGGACCCTGATGATCCATGCCTATCGCCGCACGCTGCTGAAAGACCCCGGACTCCCGCCCGCGCTGATGCCGGACAATTGGAGCGGCCGGACGGCGCGACAATTGGCGGCACGGATCTATGCCAAGCTGCAATACAGCGCTCAGGACTTTATCGAGGCTTCGATCGAGGGAACCGACGGCCCCCTTCCCGCGGCCACTCCGCAATTTTCCGCACGCTTCATACGGATAATTCCGGACTGACCATCCTCGGCCCGGGCGGCCTAGTCGGCTCCGAGCGCAAATAATCCCGCCGGCTCAATTGGATATTCCCAGCGCAGGGCTGCATGGAAAAACCACACTCGCCTTCCGCCGTGCCGGGATGATTAAATGGCTTTCCCGGTGCGGCATCCGCCTGCCACCGATGCGTTTGAAGTCCATCCCGGCAACCCGTTCTGGATTCGAAGTCATGATCGAGATCTATATCGAGTGTTGGGCAAGCCCCGAGGGAGTCCGTTACCCTTGGTCCATCTGGAAAGATGGGCGTCAGATGGACTCCTCCCATGCGACAGCGCTTTACGAAGACCCCGATCAAGCGGAGGCCGCGGCGCGAGAATACTGCGCGGATGTGCTGAAAGCGTCGCCAGATAATGTGGTTCGCCTGTGATCCCCTCACAAACGTTGACGCTCGCGAAATGATAGGTTCAAGTGGTTCCGGTTTCGCTCCGAGACCGCATTCTGCACAAAAGATTGATTAGATATGTCCGAGACCAGCAAGCGTGGCCGCCTCGCGGTTGATGTTGGCGGCACCTTTACCGATGTCGCCCTCGAATTCGGTGCCAAGCGGTTTACCGCAAAAGTGCTGACGACGCCGTCGATGCCCGAACGCGGCGTGATGAGCGGCATCGAAAAGGCCCTCGAGGTCGCGAATGCCACTCCGGCCGATATCGGGCTGCTGATCCACGGCACCACGCTCGCGACCAACGCGCTGATCGAGCGCAAGGGCGCGAAGACAGCCCTGATCACCACCGAAGGCCTCCGGGACTCGGTCGAGATGGCGTTCGAAAACCGTTTCGAGCAATATGACATCAACATCGACCGGCCGGATCCGCTGGTCCCGCGCAACCTCCGCTGGCCGGTGCGCGAACGGCTTAACTTCAGGGGCGAGGTCATGATCCCGCTCGACGAGAGCAGCGTCGAGGCCCTGGTACCGCTGATCGACAAGCATGGGATCGGCTCGATCGCCGTCGGCCTGATCCATTCCTACGCCAACGGAGCCCACGAGCAGCGCGTCGGCGAGATCCTGAGCAAGGCGCGGCCGGATCTCAGCATCACCCTGTCCAGCGAGGTCTGCCCGGAGATCCGCGAATACGAGCGCCAGTCGACCGCCTCGGCGAACGCCTATGTCCGGCCAATCATGTCGCGCTATCTCGGCATCCTGCGCGAGGACCTGAAGAAGCGCGGCTTCGACTGCCCGGTCCTGCTGATGACTTCCGGCGGCGGTCTGACCACGCTCGACACCGCGATGCGCTTCCCGATCCGCCTGGTTGAGTCCGGCCCGGCCGGCGGCGCCATCCTGGCGAGCGAGATCGCCCGCGAGTGCGACCTCTCCAGCGTCGTCTCCTACGACATGGGCGGCACCACGGCGAAGATCTGCCTGCTGGACGACTTCCTTCCGCAGACCACGCGCACTTTCGAGGTTGCGCGCGTCTACCGCAACATGAAGGGAAGCGGCTGGCCGGTGCGCATTCCGGCCATCGAGATGGTCGAGATCGGCGCCGGCGGCGGGTCGCTCGCCAAGATCGACAAGCTCGGCCGCATCGCGGTCGGTCCGGAGAGCGCCGGCGCCGATCCGGGCCCGGCCTGCTATGACCAGGGCGGCACCCAGCCGGCCGTGACCGACGCCGACGTGGTGCTCGGCAAGATCGATCCGGAAAGCTTCGCGGGCGGCTCCGTGACGCTTGACACCTCCAAGGCCGAAGGGGCCCTGAAGAGTGAGATCGGCGAGAAGATGGGTCTGACACCCGCCCTCTCCGCCTTCGGCGTCTGCGAGATCGTCGACGAGAACATGGCGAACGCGGCCCGCGTCCATGCCATCGAGTGGGGCAAGGACATCGCCGCCCGCGCGATGATCGCCTTCGGCGGCGCCGCGCCGCTGCACGCAGCCCGGCTCGCCGAGAAGCTCGACATTCCGACCATCGTGGTGCCGACCGGCGCCGGCGTCGGCTCCGCCATCGGCTTTCTGCGCGCGCCGATCTCCTACGAGGTCGTCCGCTCGCGCTACATGAAGCTCTCCGCATTCGACGCCGGGGCGGCGAATGCCCTGCTCGGCGAAATGGCGGACGAGGCCCGCGCCATCGTGGAAAGCGGCGCAGGTGGGGCCAAACTCACCGAAAGCCGCACCGCCTTCATGCGCTATGTCGGACAGGGCCACGAGATCGCCGTGCAGCTTCCGGCCGGCGCACTGAACGCAGGCCATGCCGACGAGATCCGCGCGGCCTTCGAGACCGAATACAAGCGCCTTTACGGACGCATCATCCCGGGACCGGAACCCGAGATCCTGAGCTGGACCCTCAACATGACGGCGCCGAGCCCGGAGATCGAGACCGAACTGGTGGCGCCGAAAGGTGGCGCCGCGAGCCCGACGGGCAGCCGCAGGCTCTTCGACCCGGCGACAGGCGACTATGTCGATGCGGCGATCTACTGGCGCGACGACCTGCCGGTCGGAGCCAAGGTCGCCGGCCCGGCCCTCATCTCCGAGACACAGACCACGACGGTGGTCACCTCCGTGTTCGACGCGACGGTGAACGAACTCGGCTATCTCGTCATGACCCGCAAGAAATCGGCCTGAGGGAGAAGACACATGAGCACAACCTCCGCCCTCGACCAGATCCGCATGCAGATCCAGTGGAACCGCCTGCTCTCCGTCGTGGAGGAACAGGCCCAGACCCTGATCCGCACCGCCTTCAGCACGTCCGCCCGAGAAGCCGGCGACATCTCCGCCGGCGTCTATGACACGCGCGGGCGCATGCTGGCCCAGGCCGTGACCGGCACTCCTGGCCACGTCAACGCGATGGCTGCCTCGGTCGGCTTCTTCCTCGAGAAATATCCGCTCGCGAAAATGAAGCCCGGCGACGTGTTCGTCACCAACGACCCCTGGCTCGGCACCGGTCACCTGAACGACTTCACCGTCGTCACGCCGACCTTCCGCGGCAACGAGATCGTCGCCCTCTTCGCCTGCACCACCCACGTGGTCGATGTCGGCGGCAAAGGCTTCGGCCCGGACGGACGGCAGATCTACGAGGAAGGCATCAACATTCCCATCATGCGGCTCGCGGAGAACGGCGAGTTTTGCGAGCCCGTACTGGAGATCATCCGCACCAACGTGCGCAATCCGATCGAGGTGGAAGGCGATCTCTACTCGCTCGCGGCCTGCAACGATGTCGGCGGCCAGCGCCTGCTCGACATGATGAAGGAATTCGGCCTCGACGATCTCGGACCGCTCGCCGACTACGTTATCGAGAGCGCCCGTGCCGGCATGGCGGCGGAGATCCGCGAACTGCCGAACGGCACCTATCACAATTCCATGCGGATCGACGGCTACGAGCGCCCCATCGACCTGGTCGCGGCGCTGACCATCCGCGACGAGGAGATCGCGGTCGATTTCTCCGGCACCTCCGGCGTCTCGACTTACGGCATCAACGTGCCGCTCACCTATACCCAGGCCTATGCCAGCTTCGGCGTGCGCTGCGTCATCGGCGGGGCGGTACCGAACAATGCGGGCTCCCTCGCCCCGGTCATCATCACAGCGCCGAAGGGCAGCATCCTCAACGCGCCGCATCCCTGCGCCGTCACCGCGCGTCACGTGATCGGCCAGATGCTTCCCGACGTCGTGCTCGGCTGCCTCAATCAGGTCATCCCGGACCGGGTGCCGGCGGAAGGCACCTCCTGCCTCTGGAACCCTGTACTGCTCGGCGGTCACGGCTTGACGGACGAGGATTACGGCGACGCGACACCCTTCGCGATCAACACCTTCCATGCCGGCGGCACAGGTGCGCGACCGGATAAGGACGGGCTGAACGCCACCGCCTTCCCGTCAGGCGTCCGCAATACCCCGATCGAGGTCAACGAGACCATCGCCCCGCTGGTGATCTGGCGGAAGGAGTACCGTCCCGACAGCGGCGGCGCCGGCAAGTTCCGCGGCGGCGTCGGCCAGGTGATGGAAATCTCCCATTCCGAGGACGCGCCCTTCGCCATCAACTGCATGTTCGACCGTGTGACCTATCCCGCCCGCGGCCGTAACGGCGGCGGCAACGGCGAGGCCGGGATCATCGAGCGCAAGGTGAAGGGCGACCGGCTGAACGCCAAGGGACGGCAGCCAATCGGCAAGGGCGACCGTCTCGTCGTCTCGATGCCCGGCGGTGGCGGCCTCGGCAATGCGTTCGAACGCGATCCGGCAGAGGTCGCGCGCGACGTCGTGCTCGGATTTGTCTCTCCCGATGCCGCCCGCTCGGTCTATGGTGTCGCCGTCGACGAGGACGGGCGCATCGACGAAGACCGGACACGGGACCTTCGCGCCGCCCGCTGAGGGGAGCAGCAGGAATGGCGTCTGGCGCCGCAAAGGCGATCGAGATCGAGGGGCTCGCGAAGAGTTTCGGCGACAAGGAGGTCTTGCGCTCGATCTCTCTGACCGTACCCGCAGGCGAATCCACTGTGCTGATCGGGCCGTCGGCCACCGGCAAGTCGGTGCTGCTGAAATGCCTCCTCGGTCTCATCCCCATCGACCGCGGCAGCATGAAGTACGACGGTGAGGAACTGCACGGGCTCGACGCGGACGGATGGAACGATTTCCAGGCGCGCGCCGGCATGCTGTTTCAGCAGAACGCCCTCTTCGACAGCCTGCGCATCTGGGAGAACGTCGCCTTCCGGCTGCTGAATCACGAGAAAGTTCCCCGCAAGGAGGCCCGCCAGCGCGCCCTTCGCCGTATGGCCGAGGTCGGCCTCGGCGAAGAGATGGCCGACCTCTACCCGGTCGAGCTCTCCGGCGGCATGCAGAAGCGTGTCGGCGTCGCGCGGGCGATGATCGGCGATCCGGAGCTCTTGATCCTCGACGATCCCACCGCGGGCCTCGATCCGATTCTGACCAACTCGATTCTCTCCCTGATCGAGCGGGAGACCGCCGGCAAGGACACCACGGTTCTGGTCGTCACCGGCGACATGAAAGCCGCGCGCAGCCGGTTCGACAATGTCGCCATGCTGTTCGACGGCGAAATCAAATGGGCAGGCCGGCGCGAGGACGTCGCACATGCGGGCGACCCTTATCTCGAACAGATGATCAATGGCCGCGCCCGCGGCCCGATCAAGATGCGCCTCGCCGCACGCGACTGAAGCTCCCTGCAATCGAATTGACTTAGATCAAGGCACGCTCGCAGCGCCGCACGCATCTTGGTTCGGCTTGTCTCCCGAAATGCGATCGCGATGGGAAAGCGAACTGGCGATGAACATGATTGCTGCATTGAACGATGAATCGGTGAGCAAACTGCCCTGCACCGGGTGCGAAGACCGGGATTGCCCGATCAGAAACGCGCTCGGCGACGCGGGTCTGAAGCGATGCGCCGGTGCCATCCGGCAGATCTCGGCGCGCCCGGGCGAGCGCATAGAGATTTCCGGATATCAGCAGGACACCGTGTTCAGGGTCGCTTCCGGAATGCTCATGCAGGAACACGTCCTCGGCGACGGACGCCGGCATGTTTCCGCCTTCAAGACCGACGGGGAAATCGCCTGGCCCCTGTCCAACGGCAGCATGGGCGAGATCCGCGAATTCTACGAAGCTGTCAAACCTTCCGATATTTGCGTTATTTCCGTCGATTCGGTGGCAGAGGCGACGTCCCATCCGGCGGAACTGATGGAAACGCTCTATAGCGCCGCAAAGGACGAAGTCGCCCGAGACCAGACCCGGATGCTGACTCTCGCGCGGTCTTCCGCAGCGGAACGTCTTGCCGGCT
Source organism: Nisaea sp. (assembly GCF_017640745.1). Classification (GTDB taxonomy): domain Bacteria; phylum Pseudomonadota; class Alphaproteobacteria; order Thalassobaculales; family Thalassobaculaceae; genus Nisaea. Next base: position 283,721 of record NZ_JAEPQA010000001.1, read on the forward strand.
TCCTGGTCGACCTTGCCGGACGGACCGGCAGGCAGACACGTCGCGGCATCGAACTGAAGCTCAACATGCGGCGCGAACGGATCGCCGATCACCTCGGGATGCAGCCGGAAACCATCAGCCGGATCATGTCGACCTTCAAGAAAGACGGCGTCATCCAGCTGCCCCGTCCGACCGTGGTCATCATCCCGGATATCCGCACGCTCGCGAATATCGCCTACGGCACCAGCTGATCGGCATTACTCGGGCTGCGCGAGCGCCGAAAGCAGGCTCGCGTCTTCCATATCCGCCAAAGTGAAGATCCGGCCGGCAAGCTCGTCAGCCCGCGTCGCTCCCAGCACCGGCGCGCCGAGAATTCCGAACTTCTCCAGCAGGCGGGCGCGCTGGGCCGGCTGGTCGGCCGCCGGCACCCCGACGTCGCGGGTTTCCTCGACCACCGTGCCGTCCTTCAGTTCCGCCCTGACCCGCCCCATCGTGCGGCTGTCATCCTCGATGCCGACAACGACTGTGCGCCGCCCGAGGTCTCTCAGACCTGCATCCTGTGCGATCTCGTCCGTATAGGCACCAAGATCGGCAGTATCGAGCCCGTTCAGCGCCATGGCAACCGTGTGCCTGAGGCTGAACTTGACCTGCAGTCCGGTCTCCGGCCGCTCGATATTGCAGACCGTCAGCGTGTTCTTGTTCACTTCGATGGTCAGCCGCTCGATCGCCTCCGGCGAGACGCCACGCGTCCGCCGCAACTCCCGCGCCGCTTCGATCGGCGAATGGGTGAGATAGCAGGCGGCGTGATACTTGAAGAGATTTCCCTCGACCGCATAAGGACTGTTGCCGCCGGGCGAGATCTCGATCGGCGTGAAACCGTCCGATTGTGTCGCTGCGAGGCCCTGGGCACATTCGAGCGCATCCGTCCGCGACGTCATCCCCTTCAGGGCGAGGCGGGCCGCAAGCAAGCCGTTGGAGGCCGCCTTTCCGACCTGGAACGGCTTCGACATGGTGCCGAACATTGATTTCAGACCGGCCGCCTGCGCCACGGCGAGCCCCAGCGCGTTCGCCGCCTGCTCCGCATCGAGGCCGAGAAGGCGCGCGGAAGCCGCCGCGGCGCCCAGAGTGCCGATGGTCGCGGTGGTGTGCCACCCCCGGTCGTAGTGGCTGTATCCGATCATCTCGGCGGCAAGGATCTCCGTCTCGTAGCCGACCACGAAGGCATCGAGAAACGCCCGTCCGGAAACCGGCTTTGTATCCGCGATCGCCAGCAGCACCGGGACGAGCGGCACGGTCGGGTGTCCCATCATCCGGGAATTCACATCGTCATAGTCGAGCGCATGGGACGCGGCGCCGTTCACCAGCGCGGCATTCAAAGTGCTGAGAGCATCCCTGCGACCAACAAGACGGGCGGGGCCGGTCCCCTCTTCCCGAGCGGTTTCCGCCAGCATCAGGCTGAGCGGCTCGCGGCTCCCCGCGAGCGTGACTGCAAACCAGTCGAGAATCGCGTCAGCCGCCCAGTCATGCGCGGTTCCGCCGAACGAGTCGGGTCCTGCCGATACCGCCCAGGCCGCGAGGTCCTTCGTCGGGGATCCGGGGTTTTCGGTCCGTTGGCTATCGATTTCGGCGCGTCCCACCTGTTCCTCCAGTTTCCGTCCGGTACGATTGAGGCATGTCATAGTCGTGACCAAAGTCATCGGCATGATCGGTCGTGACTTGGATGAGTGTCCGGATTCTGCGAGTTATCGAACCATGGAACAAACCGAGGACCAAAGTGCGGCTTTGGAATTTCTCGCGCGCCGCGACAGCTACGATCCCGCGCCTGAGACAGAGCCCTTGCATGTCGCGACCCATGGCAGCCACGTCTTTCTCGTCGGAGATCGTGCCTACAAACTGAAACGGGCGGTTGCCTTTCCCTACATGGATTACGGCACACTCGAACGCCGCAAGTGCTTTACCGAAGCTGAACTGGAGCTCAACCGGCGGACTGCTCCCGACCTGTACCTCGGCATCCGCCGCCTGACCCGGACCGAGGACGGAGGCCTTGCCTTCGACGGCGCAGGCGAGACGATCGAGTATGTGCTTGAGATGCGTCGCTTCGCAGAGGAAACACTGCTCGACCGGATGGCCGAGAGCGGAACGCTCACGCCAGCCCTGATCGAACGGACGGCGGAACGGATCCGCGCCTTTCACGACAGCGCCAAGAGCCTCTCCCCCAATCAGGCACCCGGAGCGGGATCGGCCGGTGTACGGACAGTCCTCGAAGAAAACTTCGAGGAGTTCGAGGCTCAGCCCGAGCATTTCCCGCCAGGCGAAGTCGCCGCCTATGCCCGGGATGTCTGGTCCGCTTTCGAGCGTGTCGCGCCTTTGCTCGACAGCAGGGTGGCCGGGGGGCAGGCGAAGCATTGCCATGGCGACCTGCATCTCCGGAACATCTGCCTGCTCGACGGCGAACCGACACTGTTCGACGGGATCGAGTTCAATCCGCTCTTCGCCTGCATCGATGTCCTCTATGACCTCGCCTATTTCCTCAGCGATCTGATCATCCGGGGCCGAGCCGATCTCGCGAACCTCGCCTTCAACCGGTACTTCGTCGATGGCGATTACGAGGGTCTCGCCTGCCTGCCGCTGTTCATCTCAACCCGTTCGGCCGTGCGGGCCAAGATCATGGTCAGCGCCGCCGAAGTGCAGGACGACCCGTCCGCGCGCGCCGAAATGCTGACCCAGTCGCGGCTTTCTTTCGCAGCCGCAGCGGAACAGATCGCCGAGATGAGTCCGCGTCTGATCGGGATCGGCGGTTTTTCCGGGTCGGGAAAATCGACCCTCGCACGCGCCCTCGCCGCCCGCCTCCGGCCGGCGCCCGGCGCGCTGCATCTGCGCAGCGACATCATCCGCAAACACCTCTTCGGCTATACGCCGACCACGCCCCTCCCGCCGGAAGCCTACAGCCCCAAGATCAGTGCCCGGGTCTATGCCCTGATGCTCGAACGCGCCGAGGCGGCCCTCAAGGCCGGCTATCCGGCAATCATGGATGCCGTGAACGACCGCCCGATTGACCGCGATGCAATGGAAACGCTTGCCGTTTCGCTTGGAGTCCGATTTGACGGATTTTGGCTCGATTTGCCTCCGGAGGTCATGGCGAAGCGGATCGCCCGACGCCAGGAGGATGCCTCGGACGCCACCGAATGCGTAATGCTTGAGCAGGTGGCACATGGCCACGGACCGCTCGAATCCTGGGCAGAGATCGATGCCTCAGGCTCCCCGGACTCCGCGCTGGAAGCCGTCTTTGCCCTGCTGCCCGCCTGCTATTGACATACATCAAGGCCCGAAATTCCCGACTTTCATAGACTCGTGCACATAAAGACCTGAACAGGGATGGTCGATATGCCGAGAATTCTGGAAATCCTGCAGAAGGACCATCAACAGCACGATCTGTTGCTGTCCATTCTCGAAAAGCAGGTGAAAGACGCGCATCTGACAGGTGAGCCGGACTACGACGTGGTCTCCGAGATCGTCGATTATTTCCTTACCTATCCGGCCGAATTCCACCACGCGCGCGAGAACAAGATGTACGAGAAGATACTTGCGCGCGATCCCTCTGCAGCCGACGAAATCGGCCATATCGAGGAAGAGCATGAGGCTGGCGAAGCCTACATAAAAGCCTTTGCAGGCGCCTTGGCGAGTGTCCTCGGCACGGGCATCGTGACCCGCAAGCAATTCGCCAATGCGGCGCTCGAGTTCATCGAGTCCCAGCGCCGCCACATCCGCATGGAAGAGAGCATGTTCTTCCCGACCGCGCTAAGGGTGCTGACGGCGGAAGACTGGAACGCTCTGGACGACGAACTGTCCGACCGGGCGGACCCGATCTTCGGCAGCCAGCGCGAAGCACAATTCGAGGCTCTGCGGCAGGAAATCGTCGAAATGCAGAACGCGCGGGAGCCGGCCAACGACCGCTTTCCCGCCGGACAGGAGATGAGCGTCTGAACGGACGCCCGAGAACCCCGATACTGGTGAATTCCGATGAACATGTTGCGTAAGGAGCCCTCGCGGAAGGTCTGCGAGTTCGGGCTGATGCAGAAATATGGCGGACGCAATGTTCCGCGCTACACGAGTTATCCGACGGCGCCGCATTTCAGCGAAGCAGTGGATGCCGGCAACTACAAGCAATGGCTGACGGAACTCACCTCCGAGGACGCGCTCTCGCTCTATATGCACGTGCCGTTCTGCGACGTGCTTTGCTGGTATTGCGGTTGCGCGACCCAGGTTGCGCGCAATTACGGTCCCGTTGCCGAATATGCCCGGATTCTGGAGCGCGAGATCGCGACCGTCTCCCGGCATCTCCGGTCGCCCGGCCCAGTGCGCCATCTGCACTGGGGCGGCGGCTCGCCCAATCGTCTCAACGCGGCCGACTTCTATTCCCTGATGTCGCTCTTGCGGCGCAATTTCCCCTTCGCGGACGATGCCGAACTCGCCATCGAGATCGATCCACGCACCCTCGAAGAGAGCCAGATCGACGCCTATGTCCGTTCCGGCATCAACCGCGTGAGTCTCGGGCTGCAGGATTTCACACCGAAGGTCCAGAAAAGCATCAATCGGGAACAGCCGTTCGAGCTGGTCGAGCAACGCGTCCAGGCCCTCCGGGCCGCCGGGATCGACAAGCTCAATTTCGACCTGATGTACGGCCTGCCATATCAGAGCGCCGCCGATGCGGAACACAGCGTTGCCCTGGCCCTCAGCCTGGAACCGAGTCGCATTGCCGTTTTCGGCTATGCGCATGTTCCATGGATGCGCAAGCACCAGAAGCTGATCCCGGAAAGCGCCCTGCCCCGCACCCTTGAGCGGCGCGAGCAGGCGGAGCAGATGGCGCGCCTGATTCAGGACGCCGGATACGTACGGATCGGGCTCGATCATTTCGCGCGGCCCGACGATCCGATGGCAATCGCCGCTGCCTCCGGAGCGCTCCGGCGCAATTTCCAAGGCTATACGACTGACGATGCGAATGCCCTGATCGGGTTCGGTGCGTCCTCGATCGGCGCGCTGCCCCAAGGCTACATCCAGAACATTCCCGACGCCCGGCTCTACGAGAAGAGCGTGCGGGAAACCGGCTTCGCTGTCGCTCGGGGAATCGCCCTCAGCGACTCGGACAGACTGCATCGCCGGATCATCGAAAAGCTGATGTGCGATGAACGGGTCGACCTGGTTGAAACCTGCGCCGAATACGGCGTCGAGGTAAAGGACGTCCAATTCGATTCCGCCGCGCTCACCGAGATGCGTTCGGAAAGCCTTGTCGAGTGGGATGGCCGGCGGATCGAGATGACGCCGGAAGGGCGTCCCTTTATTCGCGTCGTCGCCGCCCTGTTCGACGCCTATCTGGCGACCGGGAAAGCGCGTCATTCAGGCGCTGTCTAAGCATTTCGCAAGTGCAATATTGTCATGTTGCGGCGCGATGTCGCTGTGCGTTCCCGCCACATGCCGGTTTTGCCCTTCATGAGAGATCCTGAGTTTCGGCTCAGGTGCCGCTGGAATTTGACCTGAATCAATGTCGATGCCGGTCAATGCTTCTAGCTTTGGGATCAAGGCTGTTCCCGGAGGGGGGATGGTCACTCGAGTGTGTTCAGTATCGCGAGGGAAGACATGAACAGCACACTAACCGCAAACCGCCATACAGGCGGCGCATGGACCATGGGGGTGCTCTTCGCCCTCGGGGCCATCGTCAGCCTGCTTTGGATGGCAAAAGCGCCGAGCCCCGAGATGGGCTTTCACGCCTTTATCTTTTTCGCCTTTTTCACGCTCGGCTGTTTCGCCCTGGTGAAACGCCAGTACGACTTGGCCGGTGCGCCGGCAGTCCCGACCGCGGATGACGATGTCGGCTATATGGACGGCGTGATTCGCGCCGGTGCGATCGCCTCCACTTTCTGGGGCGTGGTCGGCTTTACCGTCGGTCTCGTCATCGCCCTTCAGCTGGCTTTCCCGGTTCTGAACTTCGACCTTCCATGGACGAATTTCGGCCGCCTGCGCCCGCTGCACACTTCCGCGGTGATCTTCGCCTTCGGCGGCAACATCCTGATCATGACTTCCTTCCATGTGGTGCAGCGGACCTGCAAGGCCCGCCTGGCCGGTGGTCTCGCCCCGTGGTTCGTGTTCTGGGGCTATCAGCTCTTCATCGTGCTGGCGGCGACGGGCTACGTGCTCGGCATCACCCAGGGCAAGGAATATGCGGAACCGGAATGGTACGTGGATCTCTGGCTGACCATCGTCTGGGTGGTCTATCTGCTGGTCTTCCTCGGCACTATCTGGCGCCGCCGGGAGCCGCATATCTATGTCGCGAACTGGTTCTACCTCGCGTTCATCCTGACCATCGCGATGCTGCACATCGTCAACAACCTGTCGCTGCCGGTCTCCCTTGCCGGTGCGAAGAGCTATTCCGCCTTCGCCGGGGTGCAGGATGCGTTGACGCAGTGGTGGTACGGCCACAACGCCGTCGGCTTCTTCCTGACCGCCGGCTTCCTGGCCATCATGTACTACTACATCCCGAAGCGGGCGGAGCGTCCGGTCTATTCCTACCGGCTCTCCATCATCCACTTCTGGGCGCTGATCTTCCTCTACATCTGGGCCGGTCCGCACCACCTGCATTACACGGCACTGCCGGACTGGGCGCAGACCCTCGGCATGACCTTCTCGATCATGCTCTGGATGCCGTCCTGGGGCGGAATGATCAACGGCCTGATGACGCTTTCAGGCGCCTGGGACAAGCTCCGCACGGACCCGGTCCTGCGCATGCTGGTGACCTCCGTCGCCTTCTACGGGATGTCGACCTTCGAAGGCCCGGTCATGTCCATCAAGGCGGTGAACGGCCTCAGCCACTACACCGACTGGACCGTCGGCCACGTGCATTCCGGTGCGCTCGGCTGGGTCGGCATGGTCAGCTTCGGCGCCCTCTACTGCGTGGTTCCGATCCTCTGGAACCGTGAGCGGCTCTACTCGCTGCGCCTCGTCGGCTGGCACTTCTGGATCTCGACCATCGGCATCGTGCTGTACATCACCTCGATGTGGGTCTCTGGCATCCTGCAGGGCCTGATGTGGCGTGCCTACGACACTCTCGGCTTCCTGGAATACTCCTTCGTCGAGACTGTCGAGGCCATGCATCCCTTCTATGTGATCCGGGCTCTTGGTGGCGCCGTCTTCGTCGCCGGTTCCCTGGTCATGGCTTACAACCTCTACCGCACCATGCGGGGCGATCTTCGTGACGAAGCCCCGTTCGTGGGCGCGCCGGTGCGCGCACCCCAGCAGGGCGCGGTTGCGGCGGGAGAATGATCGATGTCGCTGCTCAATAAACACGCCATCTTCGAGAAGAACTCGATCCTGCTCTGTGTCGGGATCCTGATCACCGTCGCCATCGGGGGCCTGGTCGAGATCTCGCCGCTCTTCTACCTGGAAAGCACCATCGAGAAGGTGAAGGGCATGCGTCCCTACACCCCGCTCGAGCTCGCGGGCCGGAACATCTATATCCGCGAGGGTTGCTACAACTGCCACAGCCAGATGGTGCGGCCTTTCCGGGACGAAGCCGAGCGCTATGGCCATTACAGCCTCGCCGCGGAGAGCATGTACGACCACCCGTTCCAGTGGGGCTCCAAGCGGACCGGCCCGGACCTCGCCCGGGTCGGCGGCCGCTACTCCGACGACTGGCACGTGGCACATCTGGTCAATCCGCGCTCCGTGGTGCCGGAATCGATCATGCCGGGCTATCCGTTCCTCGCGAACAAGGAGCTCAAGATCGACGACATGGCGGGTCACCTCGCCGCCAATCGCGGCGTCGGCGTCCCCTACACGGACGAGATGATCGAGAACGCCGTTCTCGACGCGCAGGTCCAGACCAATCCGGACGCCGACGAGGTGGACGCGTTCATGGCCCGTTATCCGAAGGCGCAGGTGCGCGACTTCGATGGCAATCCGGACAAACTCACCGAGATGGACGCGGTTGTCGCCTATCTCCAGATGCTGGGCACGCTGGTCGATTTCGACCTCTACGCCCAGGATCCGGCCCTGCGTTAGGAGGCGGCTATGGATTATCACACAGTCTCTGCCTTCGCGCAGACCTGGGGCCTCGTGTTCCTGGTCGTCATGTTCCTCACCGCAGTCGCCTACGCGCTGTGGCCGAGCAACCGGGGCAAGTTCAAAAAAGCCGCGCACATGCCGCTTGAGGAGGATTGACCGTGGCTCACAATGTCGAAAAGGACGCGGTGACCGGCGTCGACACAACGGGTCACGAATGGGACGGTATCAAGGAACTGAACAACCCGCTTCCGCGCTGGTGGCTCTGGACCTTCTACATCACCGTCATCTGGTCGATCGGATACTGGATCGTCTATCCGGCCTGGCCGCTGGTTTCCAGCTATACCGAAGGCATGTTCGGCTATTCCTCCCGTCAGGAGGTCATGGACCGGATCGCCGAGGCGAAGGAAGCCCAGTCCGCCTATCTCGGAAAGATCGAGTCCGCCTCGCTCGACGAGATCCGGAACGACAGCGAGCTGCTGAACTTCGCCCTCGCGGGCGGGCGTTCGGCCTTCGCGGTCAACTGCTCCCAGTGCCACGGTCAGGGCGCCCAGGGTTTCGTCGGCTATCCGAACCTGAACGACGACGAGTGGATCTGGGGCGGCAAGCCGGAAGAGATCATGCAAACGATCAATTTCGGCATCCGGTCCGCACATGACGACACCCGCTTCAGCCAAATGCCGGCCTTCGGCAAGGACGGCATTCTCGAGCGTCCGCAGATCAACGCGGTCGTGGAATATGTCCTGAAGCTTTCCGGTCAGGAGCACGATGCGGCTCTCGCCGGAACCGGACAGGAGGTTTTCGTCGAGCAATGTGCCGCGTGCCACGGCGAAAACGGCGGAGGCATGCGCGAGCTGGGAGCTCCGCGCCTGTCCGACTCGATCTGGCTCTATGGCGGTGATCGCGAGGCCTTGCGCGAGACGGTCACCAATGCCCGCTACGGCGTGATGCCGGCGTGGACCGGCCGGCTCGACGAGGCGACCATCAAGCAGCTTGCCGTCTACGTCCATTCGCTCGGCGGCGGCGAATAACACCTCCGCGTCCCCGCCGGTCTTCCGGGGGTAACGCACCCCACACCCCTCCGGACAAGGGACCGACCCGGAACTTTTTCAGCAAGAGCGCAACACAGGTCACCCATGGATCAGGCCAGCCAGGTTTCGAGCCCAGCCACCGCCCTCCGCGACACGGTCGAGAAGATCGATGTCGATGCGGTCAACAAGAAAGAGGAGCGGTCCCTCTACAAGGCCCGGGTCAAGATCTACCCGAAACGGGCCACAGGCACGTTCCGCAAGCTGAAATGGCTCGTCATGGCCGCCACGCTGGCGGTCTATTACCTCGCCCCCTGGATCCGCTGGGACCGTGGCCCGAACGCGCCCGACCAGGCGATCCTGATCGATTTCCCGGCACGGCGTTTCTATTTCTTCTTCATCGAGATCTGGCCGGAAGAGGTCTATTATCTGACCGGGCTGTTGATCATCGCCGCCCTCGCTCTCTTCCTTGTGACCAGTCTCGCCGGACGCGTCTGGTGCGGCTACACCTGCCCGCAAACCGTCTGGACGGATCTCTTCATCTGGGTCGAGCGTCTGGTCGAAGGCGATCGCAGCGCCCGCATCCGGCTCGACAAGTCGCCGCTCTCTCTGAACAAGGTCGCGCGCAAGGCAACCAAGCACGCGCTCTGGCTGCTGATCGGTGCCGCAACCGGTGGCGCCTGGATCTTCTATTTCGCCGACGCGCCGACCCTGCTGATGGAGGTGGTGACCGGCACCGCCCCGACCGTCGCCTACAGCACGATCGCGGTGCTGGCCGGCTCAACCTACATTTTCGGCGGCATGATGCGGGAGCAGGTCTGCACCTTCATGTGCCCCTGGCCGCGCATCCAGGGCGCGCTGGTGGACGAGGACTCCCTCATCGTCTCCTACAAGGACGATCGCGGCGAACCGCGCGCACCGTTCCGCAAGAACCAGGATTGGTCGGCTCGCGGCGACTGCATCGACTGCAACCAGTGCGTCGCCGTCTGCCCGATGGGCATCGACATCCGCGACGGGCAGCAGCTTGAGTGCATTCACTGCGCGCTCTGCATCGATGCCTGCAACGAGGTGATGACGCGGATCGACCGGCCGCTGAACCTGATTTCCTACGACACCTACGTGAACCACGAGCGCAGGGCGGCGAACCAGCCGACGCAGAAGCCGCGCCTGATCCGGGCACGGACCGTCATCTATTCCGCGCTGATCGCCATCGTCGGCCTGATCATGCTGGCGACGCTGCTGACCCGCTCCACGCTCGACATCAACATCCTGCACGACCGCAACCCGCTGTTCGTCACGCTTTCCGACGGCAGCATCAGGAACGGCTACACGATCAAGATCCTGAACAAACAGCACGAGGTGCGCCGGTTCGAGATCGCGGTCGAGGGTCTGGAGAACGCCACGATCTCGGTGGTTGGCCACGAGGGCACCAGCGGGCTCGAAGTGCCGGCGGACCGGCTCGCCCAGTTCCGCGTCTTCGTCGCGGTGCCCGCGAGTTCGATTACGGACGAACAGACGGATTTCGACTTTGTCGTCACCGATCTCGTTGACGGAAACCGCGCGGTCAACGACACCATATTCAGAGGTCCCGAGAAATGAGCGATCTGACCATGAACGCACCGACGAAGCTCACCGGAAAGCACGTGCTTTTCACCCTGCTCGGCTTCTTCGCCGTGGTGATCGGCGTGAACGTGGTCTTCATCGTCGTCGCGCTCGACAGCTGGACGGGCCTCACGACCTCGACCTCCTATCAGGAGGGTCTGCATTACAACGCCGCCATCGAGCAGGCGGCGGAGCAACGGGCGCGCGGATGGTCGGCAGACCTGACGGTGGTTCGCGACACGGCGAAGGCCGACAGTATTTCTGTGACCGTTTCGGCTCTGATTGCCGACAAGGACGGCAAGCCGCTCGCGCTGGAGAACGTGACCCTCAGCTTCCGGCACCCGATCAACGAGAAATACGATCAGGTGCTGGTTCTGACGCCCGCCGGTGCCGGCCGGTTCAACGGCGCCGCCGACCTTCCTGTCGCCGGCAACTGGGACACCCGCCTGACCGCAACGGCCGATAACGGCGTCGGCTTCCGGCAGGACGGCAGTCTCTGGATAAAGTAGGCAGCGCCATGAACACCGCGACGGACAATCCTCAAGACAGGACCGCAGGCGCTCCGCTCGCAAGCTGCTGCGAGATCGCGGCCGCGATGGACCTCGCCGACGACGTCATTCGCCCGGCCGATGTCGGGAGTTATGTGACAGCCGGAGAGGATGGGATCTCGGATCTCCACCTCATCGTCCGCAACATGCACTGCCCCTCCTGCGTCCGCCAGATCGAGGGCGGCCTCGGCGCCGAACCCGGCGTGCTGCTTGCACGCCTGAACGCCACGACCCGCCGTCTGCATCTACGCTGGAAGGACGCGGAGACAAGTGCTTCCGCTCTGGTCGAGAAGCTTGCCGATCTCGGCTACGAGGTCAGTCCCTATGACCCGGTGAAGCTCGCGGCATCCGCCAATACAGACGACAGGGAACTGCTGAAGGCGATGGCGGTCGCCGGCTTCGCCGCCGCGAACGTCATGCTGATCTCAGTCGCCGTCTGGGCCGGCCTGGCGCAGGACATGGGCGAAGCGACCCGCGCGCTGATGCACTGGGTCGCGGCGCTGATCGCCCTGCCGACGGTCGCCTATGCAGGACGTCCGTTCTTCCGCTCTGCGCTCTCCGCCGTCAGCCACGGCCGCACCAACATGGACGTGCCGATCTCGCTCGCCGTGCTGCTTGCGGCGGGGATGAGCCTCTTCGAGACCACGCGGGGCGGCGAGCATGTCTATTTCGACGCCTCGGTCAGCCTGCTGTTCTTCCTGCTGATCGGCCGGTTCCTCGACCGTTCGCTCCGGCGCAAGGTCGAATCCGCGGCGCAGAACCTGCTCGCTCTCAAGGCCGTTTCAGCGACGGTGGTCGGACCCGACGGCGCATATGTCTCGCAGCCGATCGATGCGATCCGTCCCGGCATGAAGGTTGCGGTCGCCGCCGGTGAGCGCTTTCCGGTCGATGGCGTCGTGACGTCCGGCCGGACCGAAGTGGATACCTCGATGGTCACCGGCGAGTCCGTTCCGCGCGCCGCCGGGCCCGGGGAGAAGGTTTTCGCCGGAACGGTCAATCTCGGCGCTGCCGTCACTGTGACCGTGACCGCGACCGACGAAGGCACCCTGCTCTCCGAGATCGTCGGACTTATGGAAGCGGCGGAACAGGGTCGCGCCCGCTATGTCCGCCTCGCCGACCGCATGGCGCGCTGGTACGCGCCGGTTGTGCACGCCCTGGCGCTCGCGACCTTCGCAGGCTGGATGCTGTTCGGCGGCATGAGCTGGCAGGCTGCGCTCCTCATCTCCATCACCGTTCTGATCGTGACCTGTCCCTGCGCGCTCGGCCTCGCCGTGCCCGCAGTGCAGGCCGGTGCGGTCGGCCGCTTGCTGAAGGCCGGCATCCTTGCCAAGTCCGGCGACGGTCTGGAACGGCTCGCCGCGATCGATACCGTGGTCTTCGACAAGACCGGGACGCTGACCCTCGGCCGTCCGGAGCTGCTGGACCGGCACGACATCGCTCTCGCGGACCTGAAACGGGCCGCCTCGCTCGCCGCCGCGAGCCGTCACCCGCTGTCGCTTGCCATTCGCCGCGCCGCCGGCCCGGTCGGTGCGATGAGCGGAGTCGAGGAGATCCCCGGACAAGGCCTCCGCGCTGTGGACGGAACCACCGAGATCCGTCTCGGCCGCCGGGAGTTTGTCGGCATTCATCCGGAGGACGGCATGTCACATGACGGGCCAGAGCTCTGGCTTGCCGTCGGCGCACACCGGGTGCAATTCCGCTTCCGCGACACACCGCGTGCCGATGCCGCCGCGACTGTTTCCGCACTCAAGGCACTCGGTCTCTCGGTCGAGCTGCTGTCGGGTGACCGTCCTGCGGCCGTGGCCCGTCTGGCCGAAGACCTGAACATCGGCGTCTGGCGCGACAGCTGCAGCCCGCAGGACAAGATCGCGCGCCTTGAAGAACTGGCCGCCGAGGGTCGCAAGGTCTGCATGGTTGGTGACGGCCTGAACGATGCCCCGGCACTTGCCGCAGCGTTCGCCTCCATCTCCCCCGGCAGCGCGGCCGATGCCAGCCAGACCGCGGCCGATTTCATCTTCCAGGGCGACCGCCTCGCACCCGTTCTGGAAGCGGTGAAGACCGCGCGTTCGGCGCGGGTACTGGTCCTGCAGAATTTTACCCTTGCACTCGCTTACAACCTGATTGCCGTGCCCATAGCAGCCGCCGGCTTCGCCACGCCGCTGATCGCCGCCATCGCAATGTCGGCCTCATCCCTCGTAGTGACCCTGAATGCACTCAGGATCAAACTGGGCCAGGCTACGCCAGGAGTCGAAAGATGACCGCTCTCGGTTTCCTCATTCCCGCCGCCCTGTTGCTCGGTCTGATCGGTCTGGTGGCATTCCTCTGGGCCCTCAAGAACGGCCAGTTCGAGGATCTCGACGGCGCCGCGCACCGGATGCTCGACGAGGACTGAGCGCCCCATCACGTCAGCGTGACAGGCATAAATGACGGATGAGTTGATCCTTGAGATCAGTCACTCTCCGGTTCATGAGATGGATCAGAAAACCGCTGGCGGCGATGTGTCTTGCCCTCATTGCCCAGCACGCTGCCACGGCCGATGACCGCGCTCAGCCTTGCGGAACCGAAGAGCCCTGCCACATCGCCAGCGGCAGCTACTACGCCAAGCCGCCGTCCGGGTGGGACGGTGAGAGCACGCTTCCCGTGGTGATCTATTTTCACGGCTACAAACAGAGCGGACGCACCGTCCTCGGCATGAAAGCCCTCATGCGAGCTGCAGACGAGTCCGGGATCCTGGTCGTGGCTCCGAACGGGACGGAGGGGCGCTGGTCCGTCAGGGGCGCGCCGTCAACACTCCGGGACGACATCGCGTTTGCCCGCGATCTGGTGCATGACATTTCCACGAAATGGCCGGTGGACCTTAAACGGCTCTGGGTCTCAGGCTTCTCGCTCGGCGGGTCCATGGCCTGGGACGTCGCCTGCCTCTCCGGCGACCTCTTCACCGGCTTCATGCCTGTCTCGGGAGCCTTCTGGCGCCCTCACCCCACCGACTGCCCGAGCGGGCCGGTGACGATGCTGCATGTACACGGCCGGGGCGACAAGGTGGTCCCGCTCGAAGGCCGGACGATCCGGGACCGTTGGCGGCAGGGCAATGTGCTGGAGGGTTTCGAGTTCTGGCGCGCGCATGACCGGTGCAGCGACGACGAGGTGGAGAGCACCGGCGACAGGGGACTGCATTGCCGGGAATGGCGCAGCTGCTCTGGCGGAAAGCGCCTCACACTCTGCCTCTATGACGGCGGCCATGCCGCGCCGAATGACTGGTACCCGAAAGCCTTCAGATGGTTGCAGGAAACGGTGCCGCCCCGAGGTTGAAGCTATCCCCCCGCTATTCCGGCCGGATGCCGTCGAACGCCCTGCGGTAGGCATGCCAGGTCGCGTGGCCGATCAGCGGGAAGGTCACCGCCAGACCGACAAAGCAGGTGACGATACCGACCGCCGTCAGCATGACGATGAGCCAGGCCCAGACCATGAGCGGCCAGAAATTGCGCCGCACCATCTGAACGCTTTCCACGACCGCGGTGACGGCATCGACATCGCGCACCATCAGCATCGGCACGGAGAAAGCCGTGACGGCGAAAACCGCCGCCGCCAGCACCCCGCCGAAAGCGGTCCCGAGCACGAGCAGGCCGAGGCCGTCATAGGTGAAGAACAGGATGCTGATGGATTCCTCCAGCCCCGGAAACGGCTGGGTCCCGAGAAACAGCGCGTAGAGCAGCGTCGCGATACGGATCCAGATCAGGTGCACGACCATGAGGATCACGCCGAGATAGGCAAGCTGGGTCGGATTCTTGACGGGCACGAAGAGCGCGGTCCTGAGCGACACCGGCTCGCCCGCTTCCCGGCGCCGGCTGGTCTCGTACAGCCCGACCGCCAGCATCGGTCCCATCAGCATGAAGCCGGCCGAGAGCGGCAGCAGAAGATGCGGAACGTTCAGGAGAAACAGCGTACTCGCCAGACCAAGGCTGGCGAGGGTGAAGCCGACGCCGTAAGTGAGGCTGATTCCCGGCACGGCCAACATGTCGCGCCATCCGGCAGCGAGCCATTCCCACGGCTCGTCCGGTTCCATTCCAGCGCCGCTAATATGTGCCGTATCCGCAGACACCATAGGGATCCTCCAATTCCACCGCTCTTTATCGTCGACGTCCCGAGAGGGATCGTTTGGCGGCGGCATGTTCGACACCAGTGTCACCTTCAATTTCGCCCGGAAACAAGTCAAAAACATTGATCCAGATCAATGTTTGCGTTGGCTTTTTGCCGAGAATCGCGAATGCCCGGCGGGCGGCAGAGGCGACAGGATCAGGTCATGAAAAAACCCATCAACGACGGCGCGGAAGTCTCGATCGAGTTCCCGGACAAGGCCTATCTCGGCTATTTCCGCAGCGACAGCTCGTTCGAGGTCGAGCGGGAACGGGACAGCATCGCGCTGAAGCTGGTCCATCCCGGCGACGACAAGAGGATCGCCTCCTTCCATCTGCATGATTATCTGCTTGCCGATGTCCTCGCCGCGACGGCCGATTGCCTCGCCGAAGCGGAGATTGCCCCTCCCCAGCGCGCGGCCCTCTTGGAGGCGGCGAATAAACTGGCAGCGGTCCTGAAGCGGTAAAACCTCCGGCCCGGCCGAAGACCGAGCCCATTGCGGAGCATTGGCGAGCATGTAACGCTGCCCTATCGGGCGGAGACTGTATTGCGGTCCGCCCCGAGGAGGGAGACTCAAGATGAAATCGAAGCTCGTTGCCGCCGCATTTCTGGCCGCCACGTTCGGTATCGCCGGCACTGCCGCCGCCAAGGACACCCTGACGCTCGGAATCGGCCTCGAACCGCCGCACCTCGATCCGACCGCGGGCGCCGCGGCGGCGATCGACGAGGTGGTCTACGCCAATGTCTTCGAGGGCCTGACGCGGATCGGCTCCGACGGTGCCGTGTTGCCCGCGCTGGCCAGCTCCTGGACCGTGTCGGACGACGGCCTGAGCTACCGCTTCACGCTTCGAGACGGGGTCGCCTTCCATGACGGTACGAGCTTCGACTCCGCCGACGTCCTGTTCTCGCTGAACCGCGCGATGGCCGAGGATAGCACCAACGCCCAGAAGGGCCTGTTCGAACCGATCGCGACGGTCGCGGCGCCGGATGCGAAGACGGTCGTGATCACGCTGAAGCGCCCGACCGGCCATTTCCTCTTCAATCTCGGCTGGGGCGATGCCGTCATGGTCGCGCCCGAGAGCACGGAGAACAACAAGTCGGCACCGGTCGGCACCGGTCCGTTCAGCTTCAAACGATGGGCAAAGGGCGCGGAGATCAGTCTCTCCCGTAACGATGCCTATTGGGGCGAGAAGGCGAAACTTTCCAGCGTCAGCTTCAAGATCATGCCGGATGCCGCCGCCTCCGCCGCCGCGCTGATGTCCGGTGACGTCGATGTCTTCCCGAACTTCGGTGCGCCCGAGCTCCTGGAACAGTTCCGCGCCGATCCGCGTTTCGAGGTCATGGTCGGAACCACGGAAGGCGAGACCATCCTCTCGATGAACCACGCCAACAAGGCGCTCTCTGACATACGCGTGCGCCGGGCGATCTCCCATGCGATCGACAGGCAAGCGATCATCGACGGCGCGATGTTCGGCTCCGGCACGCCGATCGGGAGCCATTTCGCCCCGCACCACCCGGCCTATGTCGATCTGACGGGCATGTATCCGCACGATCCGGCGAAGGCAAAGGCGCTACTCGCGGAAGCGGGCTATGCGAACGGCCTGAAACTGCGCCTGACGCTGCCGCCGCCGAGCTATGCCCGGCGCGGCGGGGAGGTCGTCGCGGCCCAGCTCGCCGCGGTCGGAATCCAGACCGAGATCATTCCCGTCGAGTGGGCCCAGTGGCTGGAACGGGTGTTCAAGACAACGGACTATGATCTGACCATTGTCTCCCATACCGAGCCGTTCGATATCGGGATCTATGCCCGCGACAAGTACTACTTCAATTACACGAGCGACCGTTTCAACAAGGTCTATGCGGACCTGACCGAAGCGGTGGAGCCGGAAAAGCGCAATGCCCTTATCGGCGAGGCGCAGAAGATCCTCGCCGAGGACGCAGTCAATGGCTTCCTCTTCGAGCTGGCGCAGAACGGCGTCTGGCGCAAAGGCATCAAGGGTCTCTGGGCGAACCGGCCGGTGCAGGCGAATGACGTGACCGGAGCCTATTGGGAGTAACCGGGGCCGGTCGGACGTTCTGCAATGCTCGGATATGCCGTTCGGCGGCTGGCGGCTCTGGCGGCGACCCTCGCGGTCGCCGCCCTCGTTATCTTCCTCGTGATGGAAATCCTCCCCGGCGACCCGGCGGAGGTCATGCTCGGACTGAACGCGCAGCCAGACACGCTGGCCGCGCTGCGCGCCCAGATGGGTCTCGACCGTCCGGCGCCGGAGCGGTTTCTCACCTGGGTAGCCGCCTTCCTCTCCGGCGATCTCGGCATCAGCTACACCTATGACGTTCCCGTTTCGGATCTCATCGCCGAACGCATGGTCGTCACCCTGCCGCTCGCCCTGATGGCGATCCTGATCTCGACTGCTATCGCCCTGCCCTGCGGCGTGCTTGCTGCACGGTATCGCGGCCGGTTTGCCGACAGCTTCATCATGGGAGTTGCCCAGCTGGGTGTCGCGGTGCCGAATTTCTGGTTCGCGATCCTCCTGATCCTGCTCTTCGCCGTAACTCTCGGCTGGACGGGTGCCGGCGGCTTTCCCGGTTTCGAGGATGGCATCCTGCCGGCGCTCGGGGCCCTGCTGCTGCCGTCCATCGCGCTTGCGCTGCCCCAGGCCGCGATCCTCGCCCGCGTCACCCGTTCGGCGGTCGTCGAGGTGCTGGGCGAGGACTATATCCGCACCGCCCGCGCCAAGGGCCTGTCCGGCGGCGCCGTCCTCTGGCGCCACGCGGTGCGCAACGCGCTGGCGGCCCCGCTCACGATCATGGGGCTTCAGTTCAGCTTCCTGCTCGCCGGGACGGTCATCATCGAGAATGTCTTTTATCTGCCGGGGCTCGGCCGTCTGATCTTCCAGGCCATCGCCCAGCGCGACCTGATCGTCGTCAAGGACGTCGTGGTGCTGCTTGTCGCCCTCGTGATCACGGTGAATTTCATCGTCGATCTGCTCTATGCCTGGACCGATCCGCGGCTCCGGAAGGCCGGCAGCGATGTCTGAGCCCCAGCTTCTCACGGCAGTCCCGACCCGTACCCCCTTCAGGCGCCGTGCCATACGGCATCCGGGCTTTGTCCTTGGCGGAGCAATCAGCCTGCTGGTCCTGCTGACCGCCATCCTTTCCCTCTTCTGGACCCCCTACCCCGTTACCGAGTTGAACATCGCCGCGAAGCTCAGGCCGTTCTCCACCACTTACCTGCTTGGTACCGATCATTTCGGCAGGGACATCCTCTCCATGCTGATGGTCGGGGCAGGAAACTCGGTACTGGTCGGGATCGTCGCCGTCGGGCTCGGCGTCGGCGTCGGCGCGCCGCTCGGGCTTCTGGCCGCGATGCGCCCGGGGCTGATCAGCGAAGCGGTGATGCGGGCGAGCGATCTCGCCTTCGCCTTTCCGGCCCTCCTCACCGCCGTCATGATCACCGCGATCTATGGACCGGGAACGGTGAACTCGATCATCGCGATCGGGATCTTCAACGTGCCCGTGTTTGCCCGACTGACGCGCGGAGTCTCGCTCTCGATCTGGCAAATGGAATATGTCTCCGCCGCACGTGCGACCGGTGTGCCGCCGCTGCAGATCGCGCTCCGGCACATGCTGCCCAACATCGCCAGTCCCCTGATCGTGCAGGCGACGATCCAGTTCGCGCTCGCCATTCTCGCCGAGGCCGGCCTCAGCTATCTCGGCCTCGGCACGCAGCCGCCGCAGCCAAGTTGGGGCAAGATGCTGCACGAGGCACAGACCATGCTGTATTTCGCCCCGATGCTCGCGATTCTGCCGGGGGCGAGCATCGCCGTGACGGTCCTCGGCCTCAATCTGCTCGGCGACGGTTTGCGCGACCTGCTCGACCCGAAGCTCCGCGGAGGCTCGAAACGGCGGCTTTCAAGCACCTGACCTACAGGATTGGCTGTTGGCGCGCAGCCGCGCAGAAATTATGCTTTTGACACCCGGGGATACTGCCTATCTATGACCGGGTATGAACATCGTCCGGACCGGGCTTTCGGGAGCGCTGCAAAATGGGTCTTCGATCCGCCAGAGAGGAGATATTTTTCCTCTCGAGATGGCTACGCGCACCGCTCAAGACCGGAGCGGTTCGGCCGAGCGGCCGGGATCTGACAAGGCTCATCGCGCACGCGGTTGCGGACACCGCTCCGGACGACTGGATTGTCGAACTCGGCGGGGGGACCGGCGCCGTCACCCGGGCTCTCCTGGAGGCCGGAATCTCGCCGCAGCGTCTTGTGGTCCTGGAACGGGACCCGGCTCTCTCCGCCTGGCTGCGCCGTGATTTTCCGGGAACCACGATCATCGCCGGCGATGCGGAGCATCTCCGGCGCCACCTCGCACGGCGCGAGATCGGCGGCGTGCGCCGGATCGTCTCGAGCCTCCCCCTGCTTTCCCTACCAAGGGCACAGCGCAAGGCCATTCTCGCCGAGGCGTTCCAGGTCCTCGGAAGCGAAGGCTCCCTGATCCAGTACAGCTACGGGCCGTCCTGCCCGGTTTCACGCGCGCTCAGAGCGGAACTCGGGATCGAGGCCCGCTCGCTCGGCTTCGCCTGGCGCAACCTGCCGCCGGCCCGGGTCTGGGAGCTGCGGAAGACGATGCGCGGATCCGCTCATCTGGAAAAGTCCCAGGCGGCTGCGTAACGCCCGCCAGGCGGCTCAGGCTTCGTGATGACGGACAATGTAGCGCCCGTCATCAAACCCGGTGAACTGTTCTGAAATGGACGGGTGATTCACCGGACCGTTGTCGCTGTCGTCGAGCAGGTTCTGCTCCGAGACATAGGCGACATAGTAGGTCTCCGGATTTTCCGCGAAGAGATGATAGAACGGCTGATCGCGGCGCGGCCGGCGATCTTCCGGAATGGCCTCGTACCATTCCTCGGTATTGGCGAATTCGGGATCGACGTCGAACACGACACCCCGGAAATCGAACATCCTGTGCCGAACAACTGCGCCGATACCGAACTTGGCTTCGACTACCTTAACCACGGCCTATCACTCCGTTGTTTTTGCTCGCGTCTCGTGGAACTTGTCCGGATTGCCGGTCAGCGTCAACCGTCGCGAGGCGACAGGCTGCGCAGAAAGACACTGTCTCGTTCCGTTTACGACGCGACAACTTTCTTGTTCAGACGCAATTTTGCATACAATGTGATGGAAAGCGAACGGTTCCGTTCGAAATCAAATAAAGTCGGGGAGGTACGAATGTCCGTTGCGGCCGTGCGCGATCAGCTTTTCGGATATCTGAATGGCCGGTTTTATTACGGCTGGGTGATCCTCTCCATCGCCGGTCTCGGGCTTTTCACCAGCGGTCCCGGACAGTCCCATACCTTCAGCGTCTTCGTCGATCCGATCAGCGCCGATCTCGGCATCTCCAGCACGGAAATCGCCTCCGCCTACGGAACCGCTACGCTCTTCGCCGCACTCTGCCTGCCTTTCGCCGGACGTCTGGTAGACCGCTTCGGCCCGCGACGGATGGCGAGTGCGATCGTCCTCTGCCTCGGCCTCGCCTGCCTCTTCTTCGGCGCTGCAGCGAATGTCATCTGGCTTGCTTTCGGATACGGTTTCCTTCGCTTTTTCGGTCAAGGCGCTCTGATGCTCACCTCCGCCAATTTGACCTCCCGCTGGTTTGCGAAAAAGCGTGGCACGGCAATGGGACTGATGGCCCTCGGATTTGGAGCCTCGATCGCCGTGCACCCTCCTCTAGCCCAGTTTCTTATCGAAACTGTCGGCTGGAGGACGGCCTGGACCTATCTTGGCCTGCTGACCTGGGTCCAGATGCTGCCTGCCATATGGCTTCTCGTAATCGACAGTCCGGAAGAAAAAGGGCTGAGCCCAGACGGCGCGATCCGATCAAGACCGACAGAGGGTGTTGGCGAGACCAAGAATGACGACATTCCCGGTCTCACACTTCCCGAAGCGCTGAGGACACCTACCTTCCACCTGATATGGTTCAGCATGGCCTCCATCGCCATGCTGGTGACCTCGCTGCATTTCTACCAGGTGAAGATCTTTACCGCACAAGGCCTCGACCCCACGGTCGCCGCTTGGGTGTTCCCTATCACCGCCGGAACCATGGTCGCGATGATGCCGGTGGTCGGCCGCGTGCTCGACCGCCTCAAGACCCGTTATGCACTGTCGCTGGCGCTCCTTGTGCAGGCTTCCGCACTGCTGATGGTGACCCAGGTCAGCAATGTTCCGACGGCGGTCTTCTATGCCGCACTCTTCGGTCTCAACAATGCCTGCAGCATGACCCTGTTCGGTTATATCTGGCCGCGCTTTTTCGGCCGGCGGCATCTCGGCAGCATCCAGGGCACGGGACAGATGATCATGGTGGTCGGCGCCTCGATCGGACCGCTGCCGATCGGCTATGCGTTCGATACCTTCGGCTCGCCGACCCTGATGATCCAGGGACTGGCGCTCTATCCGGCGGCCTGCGCCGTGCTGGCGCTCTTTATCAGGACCCCGGCGGGCGTTCCCGTCGAAGAGCATCTCGAATAGCGCACGGGACAAGCGTCATTCGAGGGCCTCAAGGCGCTCCGCAGGCAAGGTGACGGTAACGGTCGTTCCCCGATTGAGCTGGCTTTCGATCTTCAGCTCCCCACCATGCGCCTTGGCAATGGCCTGAGTCAGATAAAGGCCGAGCCCCGCACCTTCGATCGAGCGGCTGTAAGTCTCGTCGGTAGCCTGTTCGAACGGATTGAGAACCCGCTCGAGATCGCTTTCGCGAATTCCGATTCCGTTATCCTTCACCGAGAGTGCGATACCCTTTTCCGCATCGACCGTGAGCTTGAGCTCGATATCTCCCCTCGGATCGGTGAATTTCACCGCATTGGTCAAAAGGTTCATCAGAACCTGGCGCACCTGGCGCTCATCGCCCCGGAAGCCTATAGGACCGTCCGGCAGTTCCGCAGTGAACTTGTGCCCCTTCTCGACCAACTTCGGGCGGATCATGGCGATCGTCGCGGATACCGACCTGCCGATATCGAACATGTCCTCCTTCAGTCCCATTTCGCCGAGTTCGATCCGTGAAACATCAAGGATGTCGTTGATCAGCTCCAGCAGATGAGCGCCTGCGGAATGGATATGGTGGACGAACTCGACATATCGCTCGCTCCCGATCGGCCCGAACATCTCCTTCTGAAGCAGATCCGAGAACCCGATGATGCTGTTGAGCGGCGTGCGCAACTCGTGGCTCATATTTGCCAGGAATTGCGTTTTGGCGAGACTTGCGAGATCGGCCCGATGAAGGGCCTCTTCGAGCTGACGGGTCTTCTCCGCGACCTTGCTCTGGAGATCGTGAGCCTGGCGCTTGCGGATCGAAATGTCACGAAACCAGATGATCCGCGCCGCATTTCCCTCGAATGTTATCGGACGACCGCTCAGCAGCATCCAGTGCGTTTCGCCATCGGCGGCATCGTGCTGAACTTCGTACTCCGTCATGGACATGCTGAAATCCGGATCGGCCAGCACGGCCATCAGACTGTCCCGCTCCCCGTCGCCCCGACGCGGCGCCTCGGCCGCCAGTAAGTCCAGAAAATCAGAACCCAGCCAGCTTTTCAGGGGGGTGTTTGCGACCAGACAGGCATTCGTGTCGTTGCAGAGCACCAGCACCCCGACGGGACAGTCCTCCAGAATGTCGCGAAGAGAGGCGATCTCCGCCCCGCCCGACGCAATGCGGATGTCCGCATCCGACAATTCCGTCAGGACCGTCGCGAGGCCGCCGTCATGGCAGGGGCGGCTATCGACACGAACCATCCGGCCCGACTCCAACAGGACGCGCAGATCTTCCCGCGGCTCGCAAAGTGCGAGGTCACCGGTCACAAGATCGGAGGCGAACCCGTTCAGCAACTGGACGTCCTTGTGAGTCTTCTGCAAGGCATGGATATCGCTCGCGTCCATGCCCAGCGACAAAGCGCCGGCGGGAATGCCGAGCAGGTCGAGCACAGCAGCATTGAACGCCTCGAGGCGTCCGCTTCGTCCCCAGAGAACAACGCCATCCCGCGTCGGGTCGGGAGCCTTGCGGAACACGCTCTTGATAACGTCTTCCACATCCGCGGAGAGATCGGTGTTCCACAGTTCATTCATCGCTACTTGTCGGCAAAGTTGTATTCTTGCCGGCCCCAGAATATAAAAAGCAGCGATTTCAATAAAACAATCCCGGCGAATACTCCACAAAATATAAGTGAGATGTTTAACCAAGATTTCCGGTTATTTTGCGAAAATCTCCGCAGTCAATAGAGCGACCCGATCCATGCAGTCCGCTCAGAGAAGTCCGAGCTTTTGCAGCGCGTCGGCCAGATCGTCGCCGAACTGGGCTCCCTTGCGAATAACAGGCACTGAGTCAGGCAACCCGCGAAGCAGCTGATTGTCGCGCGCAAACGCCGTCAATAGCGCACAGGGGATCGCTTCCGTCGCCTTCATGGCTTTCAAGGCGCGGACAAAATCGACGCCATCCAGGCCCGGCATGTTGGCGGACACGAACACGCAGTCCGGACGGGTCTGATAGACATATCCGATCGCCTGGATGGAAGACTGCAGATGCGTGACGCGATAGCCGCAGGCTTCCAGTTCCTTCGTCACGAGCCTGGCCTGCGCCCCGCCTTCCATGATCAGGCCGACTTCGACATCCGTGATAGAGACATCCGCAACATCGAACCGGGAGCGCATCGGCAGCGAGCGGACGATTGTATCGATCGGCCCTTCGCGGGAAATACGCCCGTCCACCACATCTCCGATGCGATCCACGAAAATCCGGACATCGTCCAGCTTCAATGGCGCGGACGCGTCGGAGGCGCCGAGATAATCTTCGAAACGATGTGCCAGTACGGTCAGATTGGGATAGTCGAACGTCCCGCCGGATCCTTTCAGCGAGTGAACGATGCGCGCAATGTTCACAAGCTCCGAGTTATCGAGCCGGCCGCGTTCCGACGCGACATCGAGCATGCGGTCAAGCTGAGCAATGCTATCGTTCGCCTGGTCCAGAAACTCCTGGTGCAACTGTGCTAGATGTTTCTCGAAATCTTCCATCACCTGATCCTGACCACACTGTACAGCGGAAACGCCGCCATTGCCGGGCGGGCCCGGGAACGGCGCTTTGGTAATTCGTTAACCTGCAAACGTTACCATACGGTTAGGAACCGCATTCCCGGCCGAATTATTCTTACGCCGCCCAAAGCGGTTCCATCACTCAGTGCGTCAGGCAGATGCCGCGGCTTCGGAGAGCCCTCAGAAATGAAGAAGATACTTCATGTCGATGACGAGAAGGACATCCGGGCCGTTGCCAAGCTCGCCCTGCAGTCCGTCGGCGGCTTCGACCTGACATCGTGCGCGTCGGGACAGGAAGCGCTCGATTGCGTGGCGGAAATCGCGCCAGACCTGATCATGCTTGACGTCATGATGCCAGGCATGGACGGTCCTTCTACCTTGATCGAGCTTCGCAAACGCGAGGACGTCGCGGAAGTCCCGATCGTATTCATGACGGCAAAGACGCAGCAGGACGAGATCCGCAGTCTGCTGGACCTTGGCGCGATCGGCGTCATCGCGAAACCGTTCGACCCGATGAAACTGAGTGAGGAAGTCCGGAAGGTCTGGTCGACCTGGAAAGAGAACGAAGGGAAAGACTGAGTCCTTTGTTCAGAACGGCACGATGCCGATTTCGGGATCGGCGAACATCCGATCCGCGTCGGAGAGAAGGTTGCCATAGATCTCTGTGAGTTCGGCCAACGTCGCGTCGCCAAACCGCCCCTCTTCGCAGGAAGCTATGCTGTTACAGAACTCCTCGAGCGCACGCGCACTCCGGGAGACATCCGCGTACCCGTAGGTTCCGGAACTGCCCGCGATTGTATGGGCTTCGCGCCGCATCGCCTCCAGCGCCGCGACCCGTTCCGCCCCTTCGGCGTCGCTCTGGAGCACGGCCATCTGGCTTTGCAGTTCCTCGATACGGCCCTTGCAGATTTCGTGAAATTCGGAACGAAGCCTGATGAACGCTTCCCTCATGCTGGTATCGGACACAGTCGAATCCCTTGTTCTCAGTCCCCGGGAAATTCACGGCCGGCAACCGGCGATTGCCGGAACCAGCTTCTTCAGAATAGCGCCGGCGATCTTCCCGTTAGCAATCCTGCACGGGGCGACAAATCGCCTCAGATCGGAGCGGAAACCGCAAACGCGCAACAATCATTCGAATAGAATTACGATTTATTAATCGTCCGATAGCATTGTGCCCGCTGGCACGATTACATCAATTCATCTCGCAGAGGCACCTTGCCACAACTCGGGCGCACAATCGATTCACGTGAAAGCACGGACTTTCCGGCGAAATGGCGAATTTGACCGTGGAACAGCACGATGCCGACACTAATGACCCGGAAGCGGCCCGGCTCAGCGCCCTTCAGGGGCTGACGCGCGCCGTCTATTGGGAATGGGACCTCAAGGACCGCTGCTTCCGCGTTCCCGCAGGCCATGACTCGTCGATATGGTTTCCACGCCTTGGCCCGGAAGGCGCGCCCGATGTCTCGCTGATCGCTCCCTTACACCGCGAGCATGTCCGCCAGACGCTTGAAGAAATCTGCAACGGTTCGGCACCCCAGGAATTCGCGTTCCAGGCCCGCGCGAAAGCATCGGCGCCCTACAAGACGCTGATGCTCAGGACGGCGCGAAGAGCACCGAATCAAACTACCGAGACAGGTATCGTGCAGGACATATCAGAGAGCACGGCCCTTTCCGAAAGGGCGCGTCTCGCCGAGACAAAGCTTCTGGACGCGATAGAATTTCTCGAAGACGGGTTCGTGATCTACGACGCGGACGACCGGCTTGTCGTCTGCAACCGGCGCTACAAGCAGATTTATCCGCTCTCGGCTCATGCCATGGTCCCCGGCGCGACATTCACCGATATTCTGAAAGCCGGACTGGCGGCCGGCGAATATGCGGAGGCCGTTGGTCGCGAGGAGGCGTGGCTTTCGGAACGGCTCGAACAACATCGCCTGTCCGAACTCGAAATCGAGCAGAGACTGGCTGACGGTCGCTGGCTCAGGATTGCGGAGCGGAAGACCGCCGACGGGAGTCACATCGGGCTTCGGATCGACATCACGCGCATCAAACAGAACGCGGAAGCACTCGCGGAGCGCGCCGAGTCCATTCGCGCAATTCTGGACACTGTCGTCGATGCCATCGTGACCATCGATACCCATGGAACAATCCTGACATTCAACCCCGCAGCCGAGCAGATGTTCGCTATGAGCCGCGATGCCGCACTCGGAGAGAATCTCGGCACCCTCATGACGGGTCAGAACGCTTTCCCTCATGACGGGTTCATCTCCAGCTATCTCGGCGGGCAAGCAGCGAATGCCATCGGCAAGGTTCGCGAATTCACCGCAAAAAGGTCCGACGGGACCGAATTCCCGGTCGAACTCGCTGTCGGCCAGATGGAGGTCGGAGGAGAGAAACGCTTTGTGGGCATCATCCGGGACATATCCGAACGCAAGCAACTCGACCGGATCAAACGGGAGTTCATCTCGACGGTCAGCCATGAGCTGAAGACTCCCCTCACCTCGATCACCGGTGCGCTCGGACTGCTTCAGGGCGGACTCGCCGGAGACCTGCCGGAACAGGGACGCGAACTGCTCGAAATCGCCTACAGAAACAGCGAACGCCTGGGTGCGCTGGTTTCGGACATTCTCGACGTCGAGAAAATCGAGGCAGGCCGCATGTCCTATGACATGCGCGAATGCGATATCTCTACTCTGATCGGCGACTGCGTCTCGTCGCTCAAGACATACGCATCGACATACGGCGTCACCGTAGAGACGACCGGGCTTCCGGAAAATCCGATATTCACCGGCGATCCGGACCGGCTTACCCAGGTCATTTCCAATCTGCTCTCGAACGCAATCAAGTTCTCGCGTCAGGGACAGCAGGTCGAAGTAAGAGCCGACAGGAATGACGGTTGGTTCGTACTCAGGGTGCGCGATTTCGGAGAGGGCATTCCTCTCGACCTGCAGGACAAGATCTTCACACGCTTCTTCCGCGTCGACAGCTCCGACGACCGTCACAGCGGCGGCACAGGCCTCGGCCTCAGCATATGCAAACCGATCGTCCAGGCTCATGGCGGCACGATCTCGGTAACGAGCGCACCGGGACAAGGATCGACATTCGAGGTTCGGCTTCCGGCCTGACGGCGACGGCGCCGATCGTCAGTGAAGATGCTCCCGCGCTTCCGCGGTCTTCGAGGTCAGCGCGGACAGGCGCTTCATCAGATACTCGACATCGTCGTCCGAAAGACCGAAATCGTCCGTTTCGAACGCCGTCAGAAGACGTTCGAGAACCCTGAGACTGAACCGCTCGCGGTCGTTCTCCAGACCGTCATATTCGGTGTCGCGCATGACATCGAGGGCCTTGCGCAGGACCGGGTAGCTCCGCTTCGGCAGGCCCGTGCGGTCGAACAGCGCCTTCAGGCCGAGCGCGCCCGAGTCATCGAACAGTTTCTGGGCGTTGATCAGCGGTACGGACGCGAGCTCCGCCATCGCGGCCTGGGCAAAATCCATATCGCCGAGGCAGGCGGCACGGAGAACGATGGATTCCGTCAGCCGGCCGTTGCGGTGCAGTTCGGCGACCAGGTCTTCGACCTTCTGCGACGGCGCCCCGTTGGAGACCAGGCTCAGCGTCGCGTTTTCGCGCGCTTCGAGCAACAGGTCGGTCGCGGTGTTGGCCGGCAGGTCGTGATGCTTCACAAGATGTTCGCGTAGCCTGTCCGAGACGATGGACACCAGACGCTCAGAGATCCCGACCGGCAGTTTCTGACGGTGAACCAGCCCGTCCTGAATATTCTCATCTTCGCCGAAACGTTCGATCGCTTTCTCGAATCCGCTCTCCGAAATGGCGGCTCCCTCGTTCCGGACCAGGGTCTCGACAACCGTCTGGTTGCCCTTGTCGATCAGTGTTTCGGCCAGGGCCTCGGAGACATTGCCCCGCCGCGCAATCGCCGTCTGCTTCATCTCGTCCGCGGCGGAGGCGATCTCGATCAGGTCTTCTTCGCGCAGGACCTCGGAAAATTCCAGCACAGGCATGGCAACGGACTCGACATCCTTTGCCAGCAGAATGGCCACATCGTGCGGCAGATCCTTCGCCGATCGCGCCTCGCGGGCGAGCGCTTCGCGCACCCTGCGTTCCGCATCGCGCGCCATCACCCTGAGGATTTCCTGGGCCATGGGCAGTTCGGTTGCGGAGAAACTGGCGGCCGAAAGCTGGCCGGCAACTTTCGCGGCCGTCACCGCGCGATTTTCCGCCGACGGATCCTTCAGCAGAGCCTGCACGTCCGCGACAGAAAGGGCCCCGCCGGAGCCGCTGCCACCTTTATCACCAGAACCCACCATGCGCTTCCCCACTTCTCGCCGGAAACCAAGCGAAACAGTGTCCCGCAGCAAGGGTTAACGTTCTCTTATCAACCCGTTTTTCGCTGCGGATACATTGCAGAGTGTAACAGGTTTCACCGCGCGTCGCGCAAGTTCTGAGATGGTGCGGCGAGCAGGCCGCACCATCCCCGGTTTTTCGTCGCTCTCAGAGATTGAGCTGATAGCTTGCCGGGACCCAGCGATAGCCGCTTCCCTGCGCTTCCACGAACCCGACCGCCGGGAACGGCATGTGGTAGCCCGTCGCCGGGATCCGGTCCGCGGCCACCATATCGAGCACGCGTTTGCGGCTCGCCGCGGCGGCCTCCTTGTCCATGTCGAAACGCACATGCCAGTCGGGCCGCTGCAGCGACGCGACGTAATGGTTGGTCGTATCCGCCCAAGCGAGCAAACGGCGCCCTTCGCTTTCGAAGTGATAGGCCATATGTCCGGGTGTATGCCCCGCGGCGCCGACCGCCTGAATACCCGTGACCACATCGTCACCCGGTTTCACGAAGGTGGTCTTCTCGGCAAACGGAACGACGTTGCTCTGCACCAGCTTGCCGACGCGGGCGAGGTTTCCTTCAGCCATCGCCGGAGGTGACCAGAAATCGTATTCCGCGGCACCGGTAACGTAGCGCGCGTTCGGGAAGAGCGGCTGTCCGCCTTCCATCAGACCGCCGATATGGTCGGGATGGAAATGGGTCAGCACCACCACGTCGATCTGCTCGGCGGTGAAGCCGGCCTTGGCAAGCGTGGCCGAGAGCTGGCCCGCGTTCGGCCTGCGCCCGTCCCCGTTCCCGCTATCGAACATGATCACTTCGGAACCGGTATTGACGATCACCGGTGTGAAGGAGATTTCCATCCGGGTCTCGGGCAGGAAATTCTCCTTTGCAAGCGCAGCGACATCGTCCTGCATGACGTTCTCGCCGAAAATCGGATGCGGGCCATCGAGCTGAATGGCGCCGTCCCAGATTGTCGTCACCTCGAACGCGCCGAGCTTGAACCGGTAATGCGTCGGGTGCGCCGCCCCCTGCATCGGAGCCGCGGCCTCGGCAACGGACCGCAGCGTCGACAGGACCGCCGGCGCAGCGAGGGCTCCGGCGGCGGCCCCAAGGACCAGTTCGCGCCGGTTCAGTCCATCTTTCTTCAATGTCATTCTCGGTCCTCCCTAGACCAGAAACGAAAGCACGGACGAGATGTAGGCTGACAAGCGCCGACGAAAAGTTCCCGGATCTGCCTATCGGTACTTATCGACCATCCCTTATTGGCGCCTGGCCCTTGTCCAGTACCCGGCATGGCGTATAAAGAAGCTGGATTTCCGCGGGTTAGCGGCCGGCGGAGGGATAAATCAAGCGCATGCGGAGCCCGCTTCAGATGGCATTTTTCAAACACGGATCACGAACAATTCACTATTCGGACCGCCGTTTGGGCGACGGCCCGACACTCGTGCTTGCCAATTCGCTCGGAACCGACTTCAGGATCTGGGATCCGCTGCTGCCACTGCTGGACGGGATCGGGCGGATCGTGCGCTATGACAAGCGCGGGCACGGCCTCAGCGATGTCGCGCCGGCGCCCTATTCGATCCGCGATCTGAGCACCGATCTGAAGGCCGTGACCGAACATGCAGGCCTCGACCGCTTCCTGCTCGGCGGCGTCTCCATCGGCGGGATGATCGCGCAGGACTATGCGGCGCAGTTTCCGGAGCAGGTCGACGGTCTCGTCTGCATGGATACCGCCCCGAAGATCGGCGACGCGAAACTCTGGCAGGACCGCATCGAGGCGATCGCCAGGATCGGCCTCGAAGGCATCGCCGACGGTGTGATGGAGCGCTGGTTCACCGCCTCCTTCCGCAGCAAATACCCGGAACGCACCGCCGGCTGGCGCAATCTGCTGACCCGCACGCCGCAGGAAGGCTATGTCGGCTGCTGCGCCGCGATCCGAGACGCGGACCTGACCGAGGCGACACGCGCGCTCGCCGTTTCGACGCTCGTGATCTGCGGCGCCGAGGACGGCGCGACGCCGCCCGCCCTTGTCCGCGCGATGGCGGAGAGCATGCCCGACGCGCGCTACGTAGAGATCGCGGAAGCGGGCCACATTCCGAGCCTGGAGCAGCCGCAAGCCCTCGCCGACGCAATGAACGCGTTCTTCAGCGAAAAAGGGCTCGTCTGAGCGTCAGCGCGTCCAGTCCAGCCGGAACAGGCGCCCCTCACCGTCCAGATAGACCGCACCGGCAGATCCCGCAGGCAGCACCGCCGACACAGGTGCGCTCGGGATCGCTGTGCGGGCAATCTCCCGAGCGCCTTCCTGGTCAAGTCCGATCGCGACGAAATGGCGGTAGCCCCGGTCCGGCAGCAGCAGGTCGAGGTGACCGTCCCCATCCACATCGGCGATCTCCGAAAGGTCCTGAACCGTGGAACCGCCATGATGATTGGCGAAACCGCCGACCCGTTCCTGCTCCCTCAGGCGTCCGCCGCGCCATTCCAGAAAGACCAGTTCTCCGCGAATATGCGGGCGATCCACATATGCGATCTCGGTAAATCCATCGCCGTCGAAATCGGCAATGCCGGCAATATTGAGCCAGCGGAACGCTGATCCGATATGGCTCGACGTCGCCAGCCGAACCAGCGCCGGGTCGCCGTCGGCGTCGCGGGCCATGCCGAACACGGCGATGGCCGCCCCCTCCTCCGCCGAGGCGACGATGGTCACGATTTCCGGCCGGCCATGCGGTTCGATATCTAGGTCGACGATCCTCGGCTCGAGATCCTCGAACACCTCGTCACCGCTCATCCGGTAGACAGCGGGCTTGCCGTCATCCTCACGACCCACAAGCGCAAGGGCTTCGACCGGATCGCCAAGCGCGCCGTGACGGTACTGTTCGGTTTCTTCGGCATACCAGGCCAGAATACGACCCGTCGCATCGCTGCCGATCCGGCCGTCGCGGACCACCGGCGGCGAAAGCGCGACATCCGCCGGCGGCCACGCCGTTCCGGACGCCGCAACGATCGCGCCACCCTCCCCAAGCCGGTAGATGGAGCCATCGCCGGTCTTCACCAGAACGGCGCCATCCGCCACGGTCAGCGAGGCCCCGGCCTCGGCGAGTGTCACCTCCCTGATCTCAAGCCCCGCAGCGGAAAGCGGAGCCGACAAGATGAGCAACAGTACGGCGCTGCAGGTCAGACATCGATACATCAGGCCCCATCCCAACAGTGATAAAACGGCTTCAATATAAGGCTGGACGCCTCCGCCGGGCTGATCGATTCTGTCGCCGAGCTTCACAGCTGCGCGACCACGGGCAACGCGTCGCGCCGGTCCTCCCAAGGAAGGAGCCTGTCATGAGCTTTGTCTTTACGCCTCCCCCTGCCGTTTCCCTTCTGGTCCGGGGCCGGGACGACCGCTTCCCGGTACACCGCGTCTACTGCGTCGGCCGGAACTATGCCGAGCACGCGATCGAGATGGGGCACGACCCGGACAAGGAGCCGCCCTTCTTCTTCCAGAAAAATCCGGACAATCTCGTGGTGCCGGAACTGAACTTTCCCTATCCGCCGAAATCGAAGGACGTGCATCACGAGATCGAGATGGTCGTGGCCCTGCACAGGGGCGGCAGCGACATTCCGGTCACCGAGGCGATGGAGTGCGTCTTTGGCTACGCCGTCTCGCTCGACATGACGCGGCGCGATCTTCAGGGTGAGATGAAGAAGCTCGGCCGCCCCTGGGAGATCGGCAAGGCCTTCGAGAAATCGGCCCCCTGCGGAGAGATCGTTCCGGCAAGCGATATCGGACATCCCGAGAACGGTGCGATCTGGCTCAAGGTCAATGGGGAGATGCGCCAGGAAGGCGATCTCAATCAGATGATCTGGAAGGTGCCTGAGATGATTTCCTATCTCTCCGGACTGTTCGAGCTCGCCCCCGGCGACATCATCATGTCCGGAACGCCCGCCGGCGTCGGCCCGGTGCAGCGCGGCGACGTGCTGCACGGCCATATCGACGGCATTGGCGAATTGGTGGTCAACGTGGTCTGACCTTTTCGGGCTACCACAGAAAAGGGCGGCTCCGGTGAGCCGCCCTTTTGATTTGCAGGAAACGTCTCTGCCTAGGACTGCGCTTCCCTGGCCTTCTTCCGCTTCTTCCGGATCAGCTGCACCAGCGGCAGGAAGAGCAGAACGATCGCGATGATGGTGATCGGTCCGGCGATCGGGCGGGTGAAGAACACCGTGGCATCGCCGCCCGAGATGATCAGGCTCTGCCGCAGGGCCGGCTCGGCGATCGGGCCGAGCACGATCGCCAGCACCGCCGGCGCAAGCGGATAGTCGAGCTTGCGCAGGAGATAGGCGCCGAAGCCAAAGATCACCATCAGCCAGACATCGTGCATATCCTCCGTCGGCGCATAGCCACCCACGAGGCACAGCACGAAAATGACCGGTGCGAGGATTGTGAACGGCATCTTCAGCACCCACAGGAACACCGGGATGAAGAGGATGTTGATCACCACCGCGAAGAAGTTCGCGGCATAGAGGCTGGCCGTCAGACCCCAGACGAAGTCCGACTGCTCCACGAACATCAGCGGCCCCGGGACCATACCCCAGATCACCATGCCGCCAAGCAGGATGGCGGTCGTCGGAGAGCCCGGAATGCCGAGGGTCAGCATCGGCAGCATCGCACCCGTGGAAGCGGAGTTGTTCGCCGCTTCCGGAGCGATGACGCCGCCGACCTCACCCTTGCCGTAACCTTCCGGGTTCTTTGAGGTCATCTTGGAGATGCCATAGGCCATCAGCGAGCCCGGGGTCGCCCCCGCCGCCGGCAGGATTCCAACGAAGAAGCCGAGCAGAGAGCCGATCCAGGCCGGTTTCCACTCTTTCAAGACATCCTTCATGTGGGTGAAGGTACGCTCGACGGAGATCTGCACCTTTGACATGGAGGGATTTCCGCGCGTGGAGTCGATCGTCCAGAGCATCTCGCCGATGCCATAGACGCCGATCGCCAGCACCAGGAAGTTGATGCCGTGCAGGAAGCCTGTGATGTCGAAGAAGACAAGCCGCGGCGTGCCGCTGATGATGTCCATGCCAACGGCGCTGAACACCAGCCCGATGCAGATCGAGAAGATCGTTTTCGGGATATCGTCGCCGCCAAGCCCCACGAACGTCGCGAAGGCGAGCAGCATAAGAGCAAAGATCTCCTGGTCACCGAAATCGAGCGCGACACTGGCGAGCGCCGGCGCGAAACCTGTAAACAGGATGATCGAGACCGTTCCGCCGAAGAAAGAGGCGATTGCGGCGGCGATCAGCGCCTTGTCCGCAAGCCCCTTCAATGCAAGCGGGCGCCCGTCAAAGGTCGTCGCGACCGCCGTCGAGGCTCCCGGTATTCCGAGCATGATCGAACTGATCGCGCCGCCGTACATGGCCCCGTAATAGATCGCCGCGAGGAAGATGATCGCCGAGGTCGGCGGCACCAGAAAGGTCAGCGGCAGCAGGATCGCCACCCCGTTGACCGAACCGAGGCCCGGCATCGCGCCGATGAACAGTCCGACGGTGACGCCCACAATGACCAGCCCGAGATTGAGCGGTTCGAAGGCGATCAGGAAGCCGTCGAGAAGATGCTGGATGATTTCCATAGGTCAGTCCCCCCGTCCGGCGCTTAGAGGAAGATGTCGTAAAGCGGATAGAACAGCGGCTCCAGGTATCCCTTGGGCAGCACAATCCGCATCGCGACATCGAAGAAAAAGAAGATGATGACAGGGGCAACGGCCGCGACCGTGGCGGTCAGCCTCCAGGTGTGCCGGCCAAGCACCCGCAGATAGAAAAGCAGGAAGATCGGGACCGATCCGTAGACGCCAACGACATGCACGAGGGCGACAAGGCCCACGACGCTGCCGCCGACGAGCACGAACATCCGGATCGCGTGCGCATCCATGAACTGCTCTACGGAGCGCGACTGGGGCGTGGATCGCCGGACCCAGTTTACGATTGTCCAGATATTGCAGATCAGCATGATCCCGGCGAGCCAGAACGGCCAGGCGCCGCCTCCGGGACCTTCGTACTTCACCCAGCCGATGTTCAGCTCGGTGCTCTTCCACATCAGGTAGATGGAAAACACTGCCAATATGACAGCCGTGACCAATTCCGCGCGACGCATCTGCGGCGACCTTCCCGTTCAGTCGTGAAAAGAAAACATTGCGGGATAGCGAGATCCCGAGAACCGTAGCCCCGGAACGGCAAGCGTCCCGGGGCTGTCGGCATTGGCAATGTTACGAGGCGCCCATCTTGGCAAGCATCGCGCGATGCGTCTCGTTGTTGACTTTCCAGTAATCGCGCAGCGCGTCACCGGTCAGGAAATCACCGTAGAGGCTCTTGCTCGTCCGGTAGTCCTGCCATTCCTTGCTGTCATACACCTTCTTGAAGAGAGCGGTGTAGTAGTCCTGCGCTTCCTGGGACATGCCCGGCGCACCGACGACGCTGCGCTGCATGTAATAGGCGAAGTCGACGCCCTTTTCCTTCATCGTAGGCGCGTCCGGGAAGGCCGAGAGACGGTCGTTGGTAAAGGCAACCAGCGGCACGGCGGTCCCGGCCTTGAAGAAGCCCTCGATCTCGGACGGGTTGTTCACCGACGAACTGATGTGATTGCCGGCCAGCTGTTTGGCGACGGTGCCGCCGCCCTTGTAGGGCACATACTTCATCTTCAGGCCGAAATTGGCGTTGAGGAAGTCGGTGATCAGCTGGTCTTCCTGCAACTTGCCGGTACCGCCCATGACCCACTTGTCGCCTTCCTTCTTCACGTGATCGACCCACTGGTCGAACGTCGTGAGTCCGGAATCTTTATTGACCCAGAGCAGGAAGGTGTCTTCCGCCATCCGCGCGATCGGCGCGAACTTGAGGGAGTCCACGCCGAGCCCCGGCTGACGCATCGGAGTGGTGTAGAAGCTGTTCAGGGTCACCATGATGGTGTGATCCTGATCCTTTGCGTTCTGGACATGGACCAGGGCTTCCGCACCCGAGCCGCCCGGCTTGTTGATCGGGATCAACGGCTTGGATGCCATGTTATGCTTTTCGACGATGGTCTGCATCAGGCGCGCCATCTTGTCGGCGCCACCGCCCTTGCCGGCCATAATAACAAAATCGACCGGCTTTACGGGTTCAAACGCCTGAGCCGGTGCGACCGCACCGAAACCGACGCCAGCAAGAACCGCCAGACCTAAAAGACTCCGTCTTGAGAAATTCATGAAACACCTCCCAGTGTGGTTTCACGGGTACTATGTTTTGTTATTGTTACCCGTCGCCAGATAGTAGTCCCACTTTTGTTCGCGGTGACCAACAACTTTTCATGGCATAGAAATGGTATACCAACGCTTCGTATCTTGTATACCAGTTTCTCTGAAAAGCCCGGCTACTCCCCTCCCCACTCTTTATACCATCTGGTTCCGGCTGGATTTTTTCCTCTTTCGGCCGCCGTTTTCCGGCTCTCGACAGGCCGTCTTCGCGCGACTATGGTATACAAGATGCCAAGGTAAATGGCGCCGATGGACCGGGATCGGAGATAGACATAAATGAAAAATGGTTTTTCGATTTTTTGGCGAACATGCCGATCATAGCCACGTCGTTTCGGTGCCGGGGTGAGCAGTCCGCGACTGATGGCAGTCGCCCTTAATCCGACGCTCAGAAGCGAAATGATGGCGTGAATGGACGAAGCCTGTTCAAACCCCGCAGTTAGCGTTTCAACCGAACGCTATTGGGAGAGTGCCCTAGGTGCCGCAAGAGCGTCAGGGATGCTGAGGAAGCAACAAGAAGGCCCGACAGGAATGAATGAGATCAAGACCGGTCAGAAGATCCACCCCGGATCGGGGCGCCGAAAGGCACCGACCTTCAACAAAGGCCGTGTGCTGGACGGAACGGATCTGGAAAAGGTCCGGGCATTGCTCGGCGATCGCCCCCGACGCCGCGACCTGCTGATCGAACATCTGCATCTGATCCAGGACAGCGAGGGCTGCCTTCCGGCAGGCATGCTGCACGCCCTCGCCACCGAGATGCGGATCCCGATGGCGGAGATCTACGAAGTCGCGTCCTTCTATGCCCATTTCGACATCGTAAAGGATGGCGAAGCGCGCCCCGCTCCGGTCACGATCCGCGTCTGCGAGTCCCTGAGTTGCGCCCTTGCCGGCGCGGAACGCCTGATCTCGGAGCTGGAAAGCAATGCGGGTTCCGATATCCGCGTGTTGCGCGCGCCCTGCATGGGCCGCTGCGACCTCGCTCCCGCGGCGGAAGTCGGGCACCGTCATGTGGATCACTGCACCCCGGATAGCGTTCTCGAGGTTGCGAGAAGCGGGGATCTGCATCCTGAAATTCCTGAATATGCAGATTTCTCCGCCTATCGCGCGACCGGCGGCTACAAGGTCCTGGAGGCCTGCACCTCCGGACAGCGCAGCGTCGAGGAGGTGATCGAAACCCTGTCCGACGGGGGTCTGCGCGGGCTCGGCGGCGCCGGTTTCCCGACGGGCCGCAAATGGAGTTTCGTGCGGGCCGAGACCGGTCCCCGCCTGATGGCCGTAAACGGCGACGAGGGCGAGCCCGGCACCTTCAAGGACCGGCTCTATCTCGAAAGCAATCCGCACCAGTTCCTCGAAGGCATGCTGATCGGCGCCTGGGCCGTCGAGGCCGAGGAAGTCTACATCTATCTTCGCGACGAATACCCCGCCGCCCGCGAGATCCTCTTGAAGGAGATCGCGGCGGTAGAAGCCGCCGGGCTCGCTAAACATACGAAGATCCATCTCCGCCGCGGCGCCGGTGCCTATATCTGCGGCGAAGAGTCGGCGATGATCGAGTCCATCGAGGGCAAGCGCGGCCTGCCGCGCCACCGTCCGCCCTTCGTCTCGGTCCGCGGCCTGTTCGACCGTCCGACGCTGGTGAACAATGTCGAGACCCTCTACTGGGTGCCGGAAATCCTGAAGAACGGTGCCGAATGGTTTGCTTCCCAGGGCACGAACGGCTGCAAGGGCTTGCGCAGCTACTCCGTCTCCGGCCGGGTGAAAAACCCGGGCGTGAAACTGGTCGCGGCCGGGACCACGGCACGCGAACTGATCAATGATCATTGCGGCGGCATGGCCGACGGGCACAGCTTCAAGGGCTACCTTCCGGGCGGCCCCTCCGGCGGAATCCTGCCCGCCGACATGGCCGACATTCCGCTCGATTTCGGCCAGCTCGAGAAACACGGCTCCTTCGTCGGCTCGCATGCCGTTGTCATCCTCTCGGACAAGGACGACATGAAGGACGTGGCACTCAATCTGCTGAAATTCTTCGAGGACGAGAGCTGCGGCCAGTGCACGCCCTGCCGCAACGGCACCGAGAAGGCGGTCAAACTGATGAGCCAGCCGAGCTGGGACTCGGACCTTCTGACCGAACTCAGCCAGGTGATGGCCGACGCCTCGATCTGCGGCCTCGGCCAGGCCGCGCCGAACCCGATCAAATCGGTGATGAAATATTTCCCGGGAGACCTGAAATGAGCGAGCGCATCTCTTTCGAGTTGAACGGCGAGACCGTCGAAGCCAATCCGGGCGAAACCATCTGGCAGGTCGCGGACCGTCTCGGGACCGAGATCCCGCATCTCTGCTGGCAGCCGGAAAAGGATTACCGCGCGGACGGTAATTGCCGCGCCTGCATGGTCGAGATCGAGGGCGAGCGTACCCTCGCCGCCTCCTGCATCCGGACGCCGAGTCCCGGCATGAAGGTCCATACCGCCAGCGAGCGGGCGAAGAAGTCCCGCGAGATGGTGTTCGAACTGCTCATCGCCGACCAGCCGGAGCGCGAGACGAGCCACGATCCGGACTCCAAATTCTGGAACTGGGTCGACGCAATGCAGATCGGCGACGCCAGCCGCTTCCCGGCCGGCAGCAGGCCGCTCGCCGACAGCAGCCATTCCGCCATCGCGGTCAATCTGGATGCCTGCATCAACTGCAATCTCTGCGTCCGCGCCTGCCGCGAAGTGCAGGTGAACGACGTCATCGGCATGGCCTATCGCGGCAACGGCTCCAAGATCGTCTTTGATTTCGACGAGGGCATGGGCGAGTCCACCTGCGTTGCCTGCGGCGAATGTGTCCAGGCCTGCCCGACCGGCGCGCTGATGGAAGCGAACCTGCTCGACAAGGCGGGCCATCGCACGGAATACGCAGACCGCGTGGTCGACACGCTCTGCCCCTATTGCGGTGTCGGCTGCCAGACCCGGGTCCATGTGAAGGACGACAAGATCCTCCATATCGACGGGCGCGACGGTCCGGCCAACGTCAACCGGCTCTGCGTCAAGGGCCGCTTCGGTTTCGACTATATCCACCATCCCGACCGGCTGACGGTCCCCCTCATCCGGCGCGACGACGCGCCAAAGGCGGGCGACCAGCAGATCGGCCGCGGAGAGGTTTCGAAATATTTCCGCGAGGCCACGTGGGAGGAAGCTCTCGACCGCGCGGCGGTGGGCCTGAAGAAGGTCTTCGACCGCGACGGCGGCAGCGCGCTTGCCGGATTCGGCTCGGCGAAGTGCTCGAACGAAGAAGCCTATCTCTTCCAGAAACTCATCCGTCAGGGCTTCGGCACGAACAATGTCGACCATTGCACCCGGCTCTGCCACGCCTCCTCCGTCGCGGCCCTCATGGAAGGCCTGAACTCCGGCGCGGTAACGGCACCCTTCACGGCAGCGGAACAGAGCGACTGCATCATCGTCATCGGCGCCCGACCGGCGGAGAACCATCCGGTCGCCGCCACCTTCCTGAAGAACGC
Source organism: Nisaea sp. (assembly GCF_017640745.1). Lineage (GTDB taxonomy): Bacteria > Pseudomonadota > Alphaproteobacteria > Thalassobaculales > Thalassobaculaceae > Nisaea. Next base: position 323,226 of record NZ_JAEPQA010000001.1, read on the forward strand.
GGCGAAGCGCGGCAAGGAACTGATCGTGATGGACCCGCGAGGACAGAATAACGGCCTCTCGCGCCATGCGACCCGCGTGCTGCAGTTCAAGCCAGGCTCTGACGTGGCGCTGCTGAACGGCATGCTGCACACCATCGTCGAGGAAGAGCTCTACGACCGGCAGTATGTCGCCGCGAACACCGAGGGCTTCGAGGCGCTGAAATCCAGCATCAAGGATTTCTCGCCGGAGAAGATGGAGGAGATCTGCGGCATCCCGGCCGAGACGGTTCGCTCCGTCGCGCGGCTCTACGCGACCTCGACCGCCTCGCTGATCTTCTGGGGCATGGGCGTCTCGCAGCACATCCACGGCACCGACAACGCGCGCTGCCTGATCGCTCTGGCGCTCACCACCGGTCAAATCGGCCGTCCGGGCGCCGGCCTGCACCCGCTGCGCGGCCAGAACAACGTCCAGGGCGCCTCCGACGCCGGTCTGATCCCGATGGTCTTCCCCGACTACAAATCGGTCGAGGATGCGGATATCCGCTCCCATTACGAGGAGTTCTGGGGAACCCAGCTCGATCCGAAAAAGGGGCTCACCGTCGTCGAGATCATCGACGCGATCCTCGCCGACGAGATCAAGGCGATGTACATCCTCGGCGAGAACCCGGCGATGTCCGATCCGGATCAGAACCATGCCCGCGCCGCGCTCGCGAAGCTCGAGCATCTCGTCGTGCAGGATATCTTCCTGACCGAGACCGCCTGGCATGCCGATGTTGTGCTGCCCGCTTCGGCTCATGCCGAGAAATGGGGCACTTTCACCAACACCAACCGGCAGGTCCAGATCGCCCGCCCCGTGGTTCCCGCCCCCGGCCAGGCCCGGCAGGACTGGGAACTGGTGCAGGAGCTGGCCCGCCGCATCGGGCTTGACTGGAACTACGGCCATCCTTCGGACGTCTTCGCCGAAATGACCGAAGTCATGCCGTCGCTGAAGAACATCACCTGGCAGCGGCTGGAACGCGAGGAAGCCGTCACCTACCCGTGCGATGCGCCGGACAGGCCGGGCAATGCGATCATCTTCGGCGACCGCTTCCCGACCGCCACCGGGCGGGCCAAGATCGTGCCCGCCCAGGTGACGCCACCGGCCGAACTTCCCGACGCGGACTATCCGATGGTGCTCACCACCGGACGCCTGCTGGAGCACTGGCACACCGGGAGCATGACGCGCCGCTCGGCGACTTTGGATGCCCTGGAACCGGAAGCGATCGCCGCCCTCAACCGCTGGGACATGAAGCGGATGGGCGTTTCGGCGGGCGATTTCGTACGCGTCTCCACCCGGCGCGGAGAAGTCACCCTGAAAGCACGGCAGGATGTCGACGTCCCGGAAGGGATGATCTTCATCCCGTTCTGCTTCGCCGAGGCGGCCGCCAACCTTCTTACCAACCCGCAGCTTGATCCGATGGGCAAGATCCCGGAGTTCAAGTTCTGCGCTGCCAAGATCGAACCATTAACGGAAAAAGTCGAAGCCGCCGAATGAACCAGGCGGCAGGGGGAGGAAGAAATGGCAATCAAGGATCTGGCCGTAGCGTTCAACGGCGGTGAAAGCTCGCGCGCGGCTCTTCGTCTGGCCGTGCGGATGGCGGACAAGTACGGCGCGACCATCACCGGCCTGCATGTCAGCCCGCCGATGAAGCTGGACAGCCTGACCCGTCAGTGGATCCCGGAAAGCACACTCGAATCCCTCAAGCAGGCGGAAGCCGACAATGTCGCCGGGATCGAGGCCAAGTTTCGCGAGGACCTGAAGGCGCTCGGCCACAAGAACAACGGCGACTGGTCCGCCGAAAAAGGCGAGCCGACACGGGTTCTCGCCAAGGCCGCCCGCTATTTCGACATTCTTCTGACCGGGCAGGTCAATGGCAGCAGCGGAACCGCAGACATGTTCCGGCCGGAAGACGTGGTGCTGCTCTCGGGCAAACCGGTAATCATCGTGCCGACGGCCTACAAGGACCGCGCCTTCAACGAGTTCGCGGTCGTCGCCTGGGACGGCAGCCGTCCGGCGGCCCGCGCCCTGACCGACGCAATGCAGATACTCGAAACCAAGAAGCGCCTGGACCTCGTAACCGTGGTACCGGACGACACACCGCCGGATTGCGGCCACGATATCCTGCGCCACCTGCGCCGCCATGGCATCGATGCGCGTCAGGTCGTACTTCGCGAGGAAGGCGGGATCGGCAAGACGATCCTCTCCCACTGCGCCAAGACCGATCCCGATATCATGGTCATGGGTGCCTACAGCCGCACCCGGATCCGGGAGGACATTTTCGGCGGCACGACGCGCGACGTGCTCGAAAACATGACCGTCCCGGTACTCATGGCGCACTGAGCCTGCGGCCAAGCGTCACGAAAGAGTCAAATTGGGCTCCAATCCGCGACTCTTTGCTTTCAACGGCGCCTTTCTTTGAGTAAACAGCTTGCGTCCCGTTGCACCTTCGCAGGTGCAACATTCAGACGGTGCCGTGCGTCCCGGACGCGAGTGCCCTGGACGCAAGGCACCGGAACCATGACTTGGAGAGAGCGACTTGGCCAAGTGGGTGTATAATTTCGGAGCTGGAAAGGCCGACGGTTCGGCCAAACTGCGCGAGCTGCTCGGCGGCAAGGGCGCCAACCTGGCCGAAATGGCCAGCCTCGGCCTGCCGGTTCCGCCGGGTTTCACGATCTCGACCGAGGTCTGCACGCACTATTATGCCAATGGCCGCACCTATCCGGGCGATCTGGAAGCCCAGGTCGAGGCCAGCCTGAAGGCGGTCGAGACCCAGCTCGGCCGCGGCTTCGGCTCCACCGACAAGCCGCTCCTCGTCTCCGTCCGTTCGGGCGCCCGCGCCTCGATGCCGGGCATGATGGACACGGTTCTCAATCTCGGCCTCAACGACGACACCGCCGCGGCGCTGGCGCGCGAAACCAGTGACGAGCGTTTCGCCTATGACAGCTTCCGCCGTTTCATCCAGATGTACAGCGACGTCGTGCTCGAGGTCGAACACTACAATTTCGAGGAGATCCTCGAGGACTACAAAGACCTCAAGGATTACAGCCTCGACACCGAGATGACGGCCGACGACTGGAAAACCATCGTCAAGGAATACAAGGCCCGGGTGAAAGAGGTTCTCGGCAAGGACTTCCCGTCCGATCCGAAGGAACAGCTCTGGGGCGCCATCAGCGCCGTGTTCGGCTCCTGGATGAACCAGCGTGCCAACACCTACCGGCGCCTGCACGGCATTCCGGAGGAATGGGGTACAGCCGTGACCGTGCAGAGCATGGTGTTCGGCAATATGGGCAACGACTGCTCGACCGGCGTCTGTTTCTCCCGCAACCCGTCGACCGGCGACAATCATTTCTACGGCGAGTTCCTTGTCAACGCGCAGGGCGAGGACGTGGTGGCGGGTATCCGCACGCCGCAGCCCCTCACCCTCAAGGAACGCGAGGAAAGCGGCAGCACCCTGGTCTCCATGGAAGAGGCCCAGCCGGACGTCTTCAAGGAGCTTTGCGACATCCGCGCGAAGCTCGAGGGCCATTACCGCGACATGCAGGACATGGAGTTCACGGTCCAGCAGAACCGGCTCTGGATCCTGCAGACGCGCAACGGCAAGCGGACCGCCAAGGCCGCGCTCAAGATCGCCTGCGACCTCGTGCGCGAGGGCGTGATCGACAAGCGCGAGGCGATCAAACGCATCGACCCGGCGCAGCTCGACCAGCTGCTGCACCCGACGCTCGACCCGTCCGCAAAGCGTGACGTCGTCGGGCGCGGCTTGCCCGCCTCTCCCGGCGCCGCCAGCGGCCAGATCGTCTTCACCGCCGACGAGGCAGAAGAATGGGTCAAGGCCGGCAAGAAGGTCGTCCTGGTCCGCAACGAGACCAGCCCCGAGGATATCGGCGGCATGCATGTCGCCGAGGGAATCCTGACCACGCGCGGCGGCATGACCTCCCACGCGGCGGTCGTCGCCCGCGGCATGGGCACGCCCTGCGTCTCCGGCGCCGGCGAGATCAAGGTCGACGCGAAGAACAAGGTGATGCTGGCCGGCGGCCGTGAATTCGCCGAAGGCGACGTCATCACCCTCGACGGCACCACCGGTGAGGTGATGAGCGGCGAAGTCGCGACCATCAAGCCGGAACTGACCGGCGATTTTGGCGAGCTGATGAGCTGGGTTGACGAGTTCCGCACCCTCGGCGTCCGCGCCAACGCGGAAACCCCGCTCGATGCGCAGACCGCGGTCGATTTCGGCGCCGAAGGGATCGGCCTCTCGCGCACCGAGCACATGTTCTTCGACCCGGAGCGCATCGTGCACATGCGCGAGATGATCCTCGCCCGCGATCCGGAGGCCCGCCGCGCGGCGATCGCCAAGCTGCTGCCGTACCAGCGCGAGGACTTCACCGCCCTCTTCCGCATTATGAACGGCTTGCCGGCGACCATCCGGCTGCTCGACCCGCCGCTGAACGAGTTCCTGCCGCACACCGAAGAGGAAATGCAGGATGTGGCCGACGCGGCCGGTGTCTCGCTCCGCGCGCTGGAACTGCGCAAGGCGGAACTCGATGAAGCCAACCCGATGCTCGGCCATCGCGGCTGCCGCCTCGCGGTGACCTATCCGGAAATCTGCGAGATGCAGGCCCGGGCCATCTTCGAGGCCGTCATCGCGGTCAAGAAGGAAGGGATCACGGCCATTCCGGAAGTGATGATCCCCCTGGTCGGCACCAAGGCGGAGATGGACGATCAGGCGACGATCGTCCATCGCATCGCCGATGCCGTGAAGAAGGAAAGCGGCGAGGAATTCGACTATATGGTCGGCACCATGATCGAGCTGCCGCGCGCCTGCATGGTCGCGGACGAGATCGCCAAGACCGCCGAATTCTTCAGCTTCGGCACGAACGATCTGACACAGACCACCTTCGGCTTCTCGCGTGACGATGCCGGCTCCTTCATCGAGGAATACCTGCAGCGAGGGCTGCTTCCGGCCGATCCCTTCATCACCATCGACCGTGACGGTGTCGGCGCCCTGGTGCGCATGGGAGCGGAAAAAGGCAAGAAGACCCGCCCGGACCTAAAGATGGGGATCTGCGGCGAGCATGGCGGCGATCCGGAATCGGTCCGCTTCTGCCACGAGGTCGGCCTGACCTACGTCTCCTGTTCGCCTTACCGCGTGCCGATCGCCCGTCTGGCCGCGGCCCAGGCCGCAATCGACGAGGCGGACGCGGCCGGAACGCGCAGCGCAGCGTAATCTGCGCAAGACAGACGATTGCGAGACGCCGCCCCCTCCGGGCGGCGTTTTCGTTTCTTTTCTGTGCGATGTTCCGCCGCCCCGACCGTCCCTGACGAGCCCCATTGCACCCGGGAAGGTTTCGGCCTCTCCCGCAAAAATTTCAGTCTCGTTCAGATAATTTAAATAAAATCCAATCAATAACAGGCCGTCACTTACAGCAGCCAGGACCAAGAGGCGGCCCATGACGATTCCACGAATCCCGATGATCCTCATCGCGGCGATCACGGTTGCACTGATCGGCGAATATCTGCTGATCACAAGCCAATTCAACGAGACGATCGTCCGGGCCATCACTAATTCCTCGCAGGCCGCGAATGCGACGACGACCAAGCTGTTCATCAACGAAGTCTATCCGCGCCTCGAAAGCCAGTTCGGCCTGAAGCACGACAAACCGGATGCTCCCGAAGACCTGAACGGCGAAGTCCTCCAGCGCGTCGACGAGACGATCCGCACCTTCATGCTCGGTACGGACATCATGAAGGTGAAGATCTTCAATACCGACGGGCTGACGGTCTATTCCAGCGACCCCGCACAGATCGGCGAGAATTACGGCGATCACCCACCGTTCATCGCGGCAACGCAGGGTAAACCGGGCAGCCAGATCTCGCACCGCGGAACCTTCTCTGCGCTCGACGGCCAGGTCTACGACCGCGACCTCGTCTCGAGCTACATTCCGATCGATGACCCCAACGGCGTGATTGTCGGGGTGGTCGAGATCTACACCGACCGGACCGGCACCCTGGAGCGGAGCATGCAGGACCTCCGGTCGATCAATTTTCTGGTGATGACCGCACTGATCGTCACGTTCGTCCTGATGATCGTCCTGTCTTGGTCCTTCTGGTGGTTCATCTCCAACGCGGCCCCCATAGAAGCCCTCGACCCGACCGCCCGCGACGACCGGACTTAAAAATGAAGCGTCGGATCGCTCCTTCGTTCGTCATTCTCCTTACGCTTGGAAGCGTGTTGTTCTGCGGCACGATCATCTCGATCGTCTTCTGGAACCAAAAAAAGCTTGAGTTCCAGTCCTATGAGCTGGTCGCGGAGGCCTATTCGAACTCGATATCGACATTCCGGGAGTTCTACGGAACGGTCATTCTCGACCGCGTGCGGTCAACGGATATCGACGTGACGCACGATTATCTGGCGAGAGAAAACGCCATCCCGATCCCGGCGACCATGACCCTGGACCTCACCCAGTTCCTCAACAGCCGGAACGCCAACGTGAACCTGCGCGTCACCAGCGAGTTCCCGTTCCCGTGGCGCTCCGAGCGCAAGCTGACGGACTTCGAGAAGGAGGCACTTTCGAGATTCCGGAGCAGCTTCGACAATCGCTATTCCCGGCTTTCGGAAACCGAGGACGGCGAGATCTTCCGTTTCGCAACCCCGATCCGGATGAAGGAGAACTGCGTCGCCTGCCACAACAGTCATCCGTCCTCGCCAAAAACCGACTGGAAGATTGGCGACATCAGGGGACTTCAGGTCGTCTCCATCGACCCGAACCAGGGACATGGTTTGCAAAATCCCGACGGGGCCTATTTCGTCGTCATCGCGACGCTTCTGTTCTTCGGCTTCACGTTCTCGGTGATCTTCTGGCTGCTCTCCAAGAACAACCTCTCCTTCCGCCTGCTCATCCGCGAGAAGGAACAGCACCAGAAAGCCCGCGAGGAAGCCGAGCGGTCGAGCCAGGCCAAGACACGTTTCCTCGGCGTCGTCAGCCACGAGATGCGGACACCGCTGAATGCCGTGAACGGCATGCTACGGGAAATCGAATATGCCACGTCCGACGAGCGCATCCTGAAAATGGCACGGGTCGCCCATGCCTCCTCCGACATGCTGTGCGGGCTGATCGAGGACGTGATCGACGTGACCCGGCTGGAGAACGACAAGTTCACCTTCAATCCTTCCGATTTCAGCATCCAGGCCCTGATCGACGAGGTTGCAAGCCTGCTCGCCGAACGCGCACGGGACCGGGGTAACACTGTCGAGTTCGTCGAGGGCTCCGACGATACCAGGTACGTCCGGAGCGACCGGAACCGGCTGAAACAGGTTCTCGTGAATCTTGTCGGCAATGCGATCAAGTTCACCCAGCAGGGCATGATCGTCATCGGCTTCCGACTGCAGCCGGAAGCGGACGGCGTCCGGCTCTTCATCGACGTCTCGGATACCGGCAAGGGCGTTGCTCCCGAGGAGATCGATGAGATCTTCGACCGGTTCTACCAGTCACGAGTCGGCGACGGTCTCGGCCTCGGGCTGTGGATCAGCAAGGACATCATCAACCGGCTCGGCGGGGACATCACTGTCAGCAGCGAACTCGGCCAGGGAAGCCGGTTTACGGTCAGCATTCCGGTCACTCTCGCCGAGCGGCCGGCACTTCCCTCCGACACCAGGATCTTCGGACAGCCGCTCGACGGCATCACGCTTCTCGTCGCCGAGGACAACAGCACGAACAGATATGTCATCGATCACATCATCGGCCGCCTCGGCGGCGCGGTGGAATTCGCCGAAGACGGCGAGATCGCCGTCAGCAAGGCCCTCAGGAAGCGCTACGACGTGATCCTCATGGACATCAACATGCCGGGTATGGACGGCATGACCGCCTTCGGGAAAATCAGCGAGCAGGCCGGCACCGCTATGCCGCCGGTCATAGCGCTGACCGCGAATGCGCTGGCCGAGAACGTCGCGGAATATCTCGGTATCGGGATGAAGGCCTGCGTCACCAAGCCGATCGACGAGGCGGACCTGATCGCTGCCGTTCTGGCCGCCCTCGGCAGATCAGTGCCGGAGTTCATGCCATCCGGGCAGACCGACAATGGGCCGGCGCAGCTTTCCGAAAAGCAGAAGAATGCACTCGCCGACTTCATGTCGGACTTCGACGACAGCTGAGAGCGCCGGGGCGGCTCCGGGCGCTTGCCGCCCGGGAAGTGCATTTTGAATTGATCATCGCCCGGGCGGGCGACATCCTGATTCCGGTCGTCTTACGACCTTTCACCATGGGTGCGGGTGTCCTGCCCGCGTCGTTCCAACGGAGAAATTCAAATGGTTGCCGTCTATTCACACGGCCGTCCGACTGTACGTGCTGTCGGCGGAATTGTCTCTTCCGCTCACCCGCTCGCCTCGGCGGCCGGCGCGAAGATGCTGGAGGCCGGCGGCAATGCGTTCGATGCGGTCGTCGCCACTGCCGCAGTCCTGAATGTCGCAGAACCTTTCATGTCCGGTCTGGCCGGCCTCGGCTGCGCCACGCTGTTCACGGCGAAGGACGGAAAAGTCCGCGTTCTCGACTTCCATCCGCCAGTGCCCGCCGCCTTCGACGCCGACAAGCTCGATAGTCTCGATATCCGCGACGGCGCGAATGCCAGCGGCACGCCTGGCAATCTCGCGGGCTGGTGCAAGCTCGCTTCCGAGCTCGGCACTCTCCCCCTCTCCACCCTGCTGGCGCCGGCGATCCGGCATGCCCGGCAAGGCGTTCCGGTATCCCCCTTCTTCGTCGAAATGGTCGCCGTTAGCCGACCGAGAACGATGCAGCCGGAATGGCTCTCGACCTATATCGAGCCGTCCGGCAATGCCACGCTCAACACGGTCTTCAAGCAGCCCGATCTCGCGAATACCCTCGAGGCCATCGCCGCCGAGGGCCCGTCCTATCTCTACGACGGGCCGCTCGGCCGGCAGATGGTGTCGCATCTCCAGTCGCTCGGCGGCTGCATGTCCGAGGACGATCTCGCCGCCGTCGAGGCGGTCTGGGAAGAACCGGTGGTCACGAATTATCGCGGCCTCGACATTCACGTGCCGCCACCGCCCGCCGAGTCCTTCCAGTTCCTGCTGACCATGAAGCTGCTTGGCGGCATCGATTTCGCCGGCAAGGAACATCTCTCTGCCGATCATCTGGATACGGTGTTCCGGGCCGTCCGCCTCGCGGCGGAAACCCGCATCCGCAACAACAAGTGCAGCCCGGAGATGGTCGCGGAGCTTCTGAGCGACCGCTATATGGACCCGCTACGCGACCTCCTGCTCGCCCCGGCGCCAATCATCGGACGGACGGAGCAGTTCGGTACCGGCCCGCTTCCGGACGGCGTCAAGCTGCGGGAGCACACGACGTCCATGTCCGCCGTCGACCGCGACGGCAACGCGATCTGCCTGACCCAGAGCCTCGGATCGATGTTCGGGTCCGGTGTCGTCATTCCGGGCACGGGCGTGATCATGAACAACTTCATGAACTGGGGCGATCTGCATCCGGACTCGCCGAACCGCCTCGTCGGCGGTCAGCGCTTCGGCATGTGCCTCGCCCCCTCGATCTCTCTCACGGACGGCGAAGTCGTGCTCGCGCTTGGCACGCCCGGAAGCTATGGCATCCTTCAGACCCAGGCGCAGGCCATGGTCCATCACCTCGATTACGGCCTCGAACTCCAGGCCGCCATCGATGCGCCGCGCGCGCGGCTCTGGGATGGCGCCAGAGTCAATCTGGAATCGCGCGTGGAGGAACCGGTGATCGAGGAACTGAAGCGGCGCGGCCACGAGATCGCGCTGGTCAAGCCGTTCTCGATGGAATGCGGCGGCATGCATGCGATCCGCCGCGATCCGAAAAGCGGCGCACTCTCCGGCGCCGCAGATTCCCGCCGCGACGGCGCGGCGATCGCGATCTGAAGATCGTCCGCGAAGGCCCCCTCAGGCCGCCTTCAGCATCTCGTAATGCGGGATGCCGTCCTCGTCGTAAGGGCCGCGGACGATCTCGTAGCCGACGCTCTGATAGAAGTCCTTGAGATAGGCCTGCGCATTCAGACGCAGCGGCACGTCTCCATAAAGCGCCGTCGCCCGTGCATGGCCTTCCGCCATCAACGCGCGCGCAAGACCTCGGCCACGCGCCTCCGGAGTCACCAGAATGCGGCCGAGCGCCGGCTCGTCGTAATAGTCGCCGGGACCGAGAATCCGCATATAGGCGAGAAAGGTGTTATGCGCTCCCCGACCGATCAGATGGCGGGCGACCTGGTCCTTCCCGTCGATGTCCGGATAGAAGCACTTCTGCTCCAGGACGAAAACGTCCTGACGATGGCGCAGGATGTCATAGAGATCCGCGCCAGTGAGTTCGTCGAAAGTTACGAATGTCCAGTCGATCAAAGCGACTTCCTTTTTCGATCCTCAGGAGCGTCCCGCCGCCTGCCAAAGCGCGGGATAGCGCCTGCGGACAAGCGCCGTAACCGGCACGATAGCAAAACCGCGTGCCTTTGCATCGGGAATCCAGTCCCGGAGAACCGTGATGGTCGCATCGTGCGGATGCCCGATGGCGATCGCCGCGCCTGTCTGGCGGGCGATCTTCTCCACCTGCTCCAGCCGGTAGCGGACTTCTTCCGGCGAGTCCTCGTTGTCGAGAAAGACATCGCGCTTCAGCACCGGAACGCCCGCCGCCAGAGCCGCCGCAGGTCCCGCGGTATCCGGTGCAGTGACGGAATCGAGAAAGAACAGGCCGCGCGGCGCCAGTGCCGCCATCACCGCATCCATTCCGGCGCGGTCGGACGTGAAGCGGCTTCCCATGTGGTTGTTGATGCCGACATAGCCCGAAAAGCGCGACAGGCCCCAATCGAGCTTGCGGGAAAGTTCCGCCCGGTCGTCCCGGACCCTGAGGACATTCGGCCCGGGATCCGCGTCCGCGCTCTTGGGCTGCATCGGGATATGCACCATCAGCTCGTGCCCATGGGCACGCGCGGCGGCGACCTGGTCTGCTATATCCTGCGCGTAGGTCAGAAAGGACAGCGTCAGGGGACCAGGAAGGGCGACGACGGCATCGGAACGGCGCCTATCGACACCGACATCGTCGATCACCAGCGCGATCATCGGCAGACCCGGCTGCGGCGTGACGGAAACGGCGTTCTTTACCCAGGCAAGCTGATCGTTACGAGCGGTCGGCTTGATCGGCAGAGAGGGCGCGGGCACCGGAAGCGGTGTCGCGACCGGTTCCGGTTCCGGCTCGGGTTCCGCGATCCGGGCCACCAACCGGTCCATCGCCGCCTGATCCGACGGCCCCGGAGCAGGGGGCGGAACCTTCTTCTGAACAGGCGCGGCGACATGCGGGGCGGCTGCAACGGGCACGCGTTCCGGATCGCCCCCGAACTGCATCCCCGCCCAGAGTCCCGCCGCGAACACCGCCGCGACGAAACCGCCGGCGCCAAGCGCGACCGCCGCACCGCCAAATCTGCTGCTTGCCTTGCGTTTCCGCGCCATGCACCGGACCCAAAAAAATTTGCCAAGCCCTGTCTCGCGGGGCAGTCTCTATCCGCAAGCTTGGCCACTTGCTATAAACACTAGAAGAGCCTTCGATCTTACTTCAACTGAATTCGATAACAGACTGAAAATGTTCATACTTATCGACAACTACGACAGCTTCACCTACAATCTCTGGCATTTTCTCGGATCGCTGGGTGTCGAGGTCGTCGTACATCGCAACGACAAGATCTCGGTCGATGAGGTGATGGCGCTCAATCCGCAGGGCATCGTGCTTTCCCCGGGACCTTGCGATCCGGACCGCGCCGGCATCTGCCTGCCGCTGATCGAGGCGGCGGCCGGAAAGGTTCCGGTCTTCGGTGTTTGTCTCGGCCTTCAGTCGATCGGCCAGGCCTTTGGCGGCAAGATCACCCGCGGCCCGGTGCCGATGCACGGCAAGATCAGCAAGGTCAGCCATACCGGCAAGGGTGTGTTCGAAGGCCTGCCCAGCCCCTTCGACGCGACGCGCTACCATTCGCTCGTGGTCGACCGCGCGACGCTGCCCGCCTGTCTCGAGATCACGGCAGAGACCGAGGACGGCATGATCATGGGCCTGCAGCACAAGACGCTGCCGGTGCATGGGGTGCAGTTTCATCCGGAAAGCATCGCCTCCGAGCATGGCCACAAGCTGCTGCAGAACTTCCTCCGCATCGCCGGCGTCAATGCCGAGCCGCTGAAACCGCTCGACGTTCTGGAATCCGAACTGAGGAAGACCGGCACATGAGCGGCGACATCCAGGACATGAAGTCGCTCATCGGGCATGTGGCGACGGGGGCCACGCTGTCCGAAGAGCAGGCCGAGGCCGCGTTCGACATCATCATGACGGGCAATGCCACGCCCGCGCAGATGGGCGGTTTCCTGATGGCGCTCCGGGTCCGGGGCGAGACCGTCGAGGAAATCACCGGTGCCGCCCGTTCCATGCGGGCGAAAGCGCTGCGTATCAAGGCACCGGCCAATGCGATCGATACGGTCGGCACCGGAGGCGACGGCGCCAAGACGTACAATATCTCCTCTGCCAGCGCCTTCGTGCTCGCCGGGGCCGGCGTGCCGGTCGCCAAGCATGGCAACCGTGCCCTCTCTTCCCGCACCGGCGCCGCCGACGTGCTGAGCGCGCTCGGCATCAACAATGAATGCGACATGAGCCTGGTGCAGAAGGCGATCGACGAAGCCGGGATCTGCTTCCTGATGGCGCCGCGGCACCATTCCGCGATGCGTCATGTCGGCGGCACCCGCGTCGAGCTCGGCACCCGGACGATCTTCAACCTCCTCGGCCCGCTCTCCAATCCGGCCTTCGTGAAGCGCCAGCTTGTCGGCGTCTTCGCCCGCGAATGGGTCGAGCCGGTCGCGCATGTGCTCGGCAGGCTCGGGTCCGAAAAGGCCTGGGTGGTGCACGGCTCCGACGGGCTCGACGAGGTGACGACGACCGGTCCGACCTACGTCTCCGCCCTGGAAGACGGCGCGGTGCGCTCTTTCGAGATCTCCCCAGAAGATGCCGGCCTGCCGCTGGCCAAGGCGGAAGACCTGAAAGGCGCCGGCCCGGAAGAGAATGCGAAGGCCCTTCGCGCCCTGCTCGAGGGAAAACCCGGGGCCTACCGCGACATCGTGCTGTTCAACAGCGCCGCGGCACTGATGGTTGCCGACAAGGTCTCGAACCTGAAGGACGGCGTCGCGATGGCCGCCGAAGTGATCGACAGCGGCAAGGCGCTCGCGCGTCTCGAAGACCTGATCCGGGTCACCAACAGCCTGAACGGGGCGGCGGACGATGAGTGACGTTCTGGCGAAGATCTGCGCCGACAAGCGCGAGCACATTGCTGCCTGCAAGGCTGCGCGCCCGCTTGCCGACATCAAGGCCCGTGCCGGCGACGCCGCGCCGACCCGCGGCTTCGCCAAGGCCCTGAAAGCGGCCTCGCGCACAGGCTACGGACTGATCGCGGAAATCAAGAAGGCCTCGCCGAGCAAGGGGCTGATCCGCGCCGATTTCGACCCGCCCCGCCTCGCCGAAGCCTATCAGGCCGGCGGCGCGACCTGCCTTTCGGTGCTGACGGACGTTCCCTATTTCCAGGGCCACGACGATTTCCTCGTCGCCGCGCGCTCCGCCGTCTCCCTGCCGGCGCTGCGCAAGGACTTCATGCTCGATCCCTATCAGGTGTGGGAAGCCCGTGCGCTCGGCGCGGATTGCATCCTGCTGATCATGGCGGCGCTGGAGGACGCGGAGGCGAAGGAACTGGAGGCGCTGGCTTTCGAGCTCGGCATGGACGTGCTGATCGAGGTGCATGACGGGAGCGAACTGGACCGTGCGCTGGCGCTGAAATCGCCGCTGCTCGGCATCAACAACCGCAATCTCAAAACCATGGTGACGGATCTCGCGGTAACCGAGGAACTTGCGGCACGAGTGCCGGGCGGGCGGACGCTCATCTCGGAGAGCGGCCTCTACGCGCCGTCAGACCTCGCCCGGATGGCAGCCGTCGGCGCGCGATGCTTCCTTGTCGGCGAGAGCCTGATGCGGCAGGCCGATGTCACCGCTGCCACCAGGGCTCTGCTGAGCGACCCCGTACCGGCGGTCGCCTGAACCAGAAGGCCGGAAGAGCCATCGGGAGGAAGTGTTGGGCGAACTCACCCATTTCGACGAGCGCGGCAACGCCGCCATGGTCGATGTCGGCGACAAGGAAATCACGGAACGGATCGCGACCGCAGCCGGCACCGTGACAATGGCTCCGGCGACCATGAAGCTGATCGTGGATGGCGGCGTGAAGAAGGGCGACGTGCTTTCCGTCGCGCGCCTCGCCGGGATCATGGGGGCGAAAAAGACGCCGGACCTGATCCCGCTCTGCCACCCGCTCGCCCTCACCTCGGTGAAGGTCGATCTCGTCTGCGATCCCGCGCGAAATGCCGTCGACATCACCGCCACCTGCAAGCTCAAGGGCCGCACCGGCGTCGAGATGGAGGCGCTCACCGCCGTCAGCGTCGCCGCCCTCACCGTCTACGACATGTGCAAGGCGGTCGACCGCGGCATGAAGCTGGAGAATATCCGCCTGATCCGGAAATCCGGCGGCAAATCCGGAGACTGGCATGGCGAGTGATCTGCTGGCCGTCGAAGAGGCCCTGAAGCGCATCCTCTCGGCGATGCCGCTGATGCCCGCCGAGGAAGTCCCGCTGACCGAGGCGCATGGCCGTACCGCCGCGGCAGACATCGCCGCCCGGCGCACGCAGCCGCCGGAAGCGGTCTCGGCCATGGACGGTTATGCCGTGCGCGGCGCCGACGTAGCGCAAGCCGGCGCAAAGCTGAAACGGATCGGCACGGCGCCCGCCGGACATGTTTTCCAAGGGACCGTCGGGCCCGGCGAGGCGGTCAGGATCTTCACCGGCGGCGCCCTCCCCGAAGGCGCCGACACCATCGTGATCCAGGAAGACGTGATCGCCAGCGCCGAAGCGGACGGCGCCATGCTCGAGGTCACGGAAGCAACGAAATCCGGCGCCTTTGTGCGCGCGGCAGGTCTGGATTTCCGCGAGGGTGACATCCGCATCAAGGCCGGCAAGGTGATGACCGCCCGCGATGTCGGCATGGCTGCCGCGATGAACGTTCCCTGGATCGAGGTCCGGAGGAAACCGCGGGTCGCCATCCTGCCGACCGGCGACGAGATCATCCGGCCGGGCGACCCGACCGGCCCGAACAAGATCGTCAGTTCCAACAGCTACGCGCTCGCCGCTCTGGTGCGCGCCTGCGGCGGAGAGCCGACGCTGCTCGGCATCGCGCCCGACACGGTGGAGGGCATCCAGGCCATGGTGCGCGGCGCCCGCGGTACCGACATTCTGATCACCACGGGCGGCGCCTCGGTCGGCGAGCACGATTTGATACGCCAGGCCCTCGGCACGGACGCATTCGGACCGGACGGGCTGGAGCTCGATTTCTGGAAGATCGCCATGCGGCCCGGCAAGCCGCTGATCTTCGGGCATATCGCCAGAACGCCGCTGCTCGGGCTGCCCGGAAATCCGGTCTCGACCATCGTCTGCGGCACCATTTTCCTGCGTCCGGCGATCGCCACCATGCTTGGGCGGACCGAACCGCATACGACCGTCCTGAAGGCCCGGCTGGCGAAACCGCTGAAGGAAAACGACCGGCGGCAGGATTATCTGCGCGCGGTTTACCATCTCGACGAGAACGGCGAGGCCGTGGCCGAGGTGTTCGAGCGCCAGGACAGCTCGATGCTGGCCCTGCTCGCGGACGCCAACTGCCTGCTGATCCGACCGCCGCATGCGCCCGCGGCCCCGGCGGGAGAAAAGGTCGACATCATTCCGCTCGGCATCGGTTCCATTTCAATCTGATCTATCCGTGCAATCAAAGCCTTGACGCACCACAGGAACCAAAGTAGAACATTTCCGATGTTTATCTTTTGTTCCTGAGGGAATCGGCACGGGAGTCTCTGATGCTTACGAAAAAACAGCACCAGCTATTGCTGTTCATTCAGGAAAGATTGGAAGCGACCGGCGTTTCTCCCTCTTTCGACGAGATGAAGGATGCGCTGGACCTGAAATCGAAGTCAGGCATCCACCGCCTGATCACGGCGCTGGAGGAGCGCGGCTTCATCCGCCGCCTGCCGCACCGGGCCCGGGCCCTTGAGATCCTCCGCACGCCCGAGTCCAGCTCGTCCGCGCCTGCTGCAGCAGCGTCCCATCCGGCCGCGCTCGACCGCCCGGCAAGCCGCGGTTTCACGCCCAACGTCATTCCGGGGAACTTCGCCCGGGCCACGCGCGACGAGGAAAGTGTGCCGGAGAGCAAACCGTCGGCACCGGTCTATTCCGACGAGGAGATGATCGATCTGCCGATGATGGGGCGGATCGCCGCCGGCACGCCCATCGAGGCCTTGCGGGACGACAGCGCGCGGGTCGCCATCCCGGGCTCGATGATCCATGCGGGCGATCATTACGCGCTGGAAGTCGCCGGTGATTCCATGGTCGATGCCGGCATTCTCGACGGCGATACGGTGATCATCCGGCGCTGCGATACCGCCGAGAACGGCAGCATCGTCGTTGCGCTCGTCGACGAACACGAGGTCACACTGAAGCGCCTGCGCCGCCGCGGTCACGCGGTTGCGCTGGAGCCCGCCAACCCGAATTACGAAACGCGGATCTTTGGCCCGGATCAGGTGCGGATCCAGGGCTGTCTTGTCGGCCTGATGCGGAAATATTGAGGGAACGAGAGGACGGCTTTCGCGGACTGCCGGCCTAAGGGATGGGGATCAGCGGGTGTTGCCGCCCCAGATCATCCCGAGATCGGCGATCCGAACTTCCGCCTGCTTCTTCTCCCGGGCACGCACCGAGAGAACATGGCGCTTTTCTTCCTGCGCCTTGTTGATGGCGACGCTCTTGATCTCACGCCGGTTGGTCAGCGGAATCTGATCGAACACGGAGGTCGCCCACTCGTGGCGAGCGGCATTCTCTACCTCGTCCGAAGCTTTCTTGATCGCGATATAGGCAAGGTTTTTCTGCCCTACGACGTCGGAAACAGACGCGGCCAGAATACTCAACGCGCGCTTTTTAACTGTATCCGCCACCTCGGGCCCACCTTCCTGAGAAAGACACTCGCTAAGGAGTTGAATTCTATTGCTTAATAATATGATCTATTTTTTGAGAAAATTCAATCTTTTTTAGCTTTGAGAAAAGACTTTCGGCCGGTCCAGGGCCGGTCGCCACGGACATATCTTGAGTAGACCACTTTGGGCCTCGCTCCATCGAACCAGACCGCGATGGAGCCTCCAGGACGCAGATCCCGCGGCCCGAGGATAAGCCTCGGAGACGCGCACCCTTCCGGCACCCGAATACGCGTCACAAGGATATCGGCATGCAGGCAATCGTCGCCCAGAGACTGCGCGCTGGACGACCATGCCACGGTGCCTATACCGGCGGCCTCGAAAACGCAGCCAAGCGGGTCGCAATCGAAGCGGCGTCCGGTACTCTCCTCCGGCAGTCCAGCGCGGCGGCGCCAGACGAGCGCCTCGAACCCGTTCCGCCCGGAGTTCGTCGCCAGCTCACTGCCAGAATGCACCCCGATGACCCGTCCCCTGTCGCTGATCAGCAGGGCTGGCGGTGGCCAGGGCGACAGCAGCAGAAGCGCAGAGGCGGCGATCAGGGGCGGTGCTCCGAGATAGCGCCATCGCGACCTCCAGAGGCAGAGCCACAGGCCTGACAGGGCCGCCGCTCCGGCCACCCACCCGGGGCTTGCGCGAACCGCCTGCGTCGCCAGCGGCCAACTCCCGATTTCCAGGGCGAGGGAGAGCACCAGATCCAGTCCCCAGCCCATGGGCTTCAGAGCAAGGGCTTCCCATCCAAGCGGCATCAGGACCAGGGCAGCAACGCCCCAGGGCATGATCCACATGCCGGCCGCCGGGACGGCGATCAGATTGCTTGCGATACCGTAGAGTGCCGCTTTCTGGAAATGATGGAGCGCGACCGGCAGAGTCGCGAGCGTCGCAACCAACGAGGTGAGCGCCAGCAGGAGCAGCTGACGGACGCCCTTGCGGAACGGCCCGTCGGAACCGGCCACACCGCTCCAGCGCCCGGCTTCATAGACAGCCACAAGCGCCGTAACCGCCGCGAAGGAGAGCTGGAAACTCGCGCTCAGGAGATAATCCGGACGGAACAGGAGAATGGCCATCGCCGCGAACGCGATCAGCCGCATCGAGATCGCCCGGCGGCCAAGCACCATCCCGGCAAGCACGATCGCGGTCATGACATAGGCGCGCAAGGTCGGCACGGCCGCGCCGGAGAGCAACAGATAGAATGTCGCGAAGGCCAGCGCCGCGACCGCGGCGATCACCCGGGTCGGCCAGAGCAGCGCCGTTCGCGCCGAAAGGCTGAGGAGCAACCGTACGAATCCGAAGACGCACCCGGCTACCAGTCCCATATGGAGCCCCGAAATCGCCAGAAGATGCGCGATCCCCGCATCGCGCATGGCCTCTTCCGCCTCCTCCGAGATCCAATCCCGGTCGCCGACAAGAAGCGCCGCCGCAAGTGCGCCGGTATCGCCCGGCAAGTGACCGCGAATGCGCGCCGAGAGAACCTGCCTGAGCTCCTCCAGCGCTTCGCTTTCCGAGGATATGGCCGCATCCGTCTCGACGGAATAAGGCGCCAGGGCAAACCCGACGGCACCAATGCCTTCGAAGAAGAGCGCGCGCTGGAAGTCGTAGGCATAGGGTGAAACAGGCGGCGGAGGCGGCTGGAAGCGGCCAAACACCCTGATCCGGCTGCCCGGCGCCGGCGCTGGATCCTTTTTCAGCAGCAGCACACGCGCCCGCCCCGGCAGCTTCTCCGCCGGCAGGCGCCCAAGGCTTTCCACCTGCAGGATAATCCTTCGGCCGCGCGGCGTCATACCGACCGATTCCACCACACCGGCAACAGCGGAGGTGACGCCTCTCTCGAGTACCGGTGCTGTCACATTCAGGGTGCGGACCTGAGCCGCCGTGAATCCCGCGACGCCCGCCACCAGAAGAGCCGCGAGGAAAGCAGGCAGCGCCCGCTGGCGCGCCGCCAGGAAAACGAGTATTGCGCACAGCATTGAGACCGGGCCGGACAGAAGATGCGGTTCGACCGGCAGATCGAAATAGATCAGGATCCCTGCCGCCAGGGCGACAGGAAGCCAGAGTCCGGCCCGTTCGCGCTCGGCCTCCTGAAAATGCGCCAGTCCTGCCGCGGCTCTTGCGGCCAGAGGCAGGAGGCTTTTCGTCCAATCTCGCACTGCCCCGGCCAATGTGCTAAATAGCCCCGCGCCTGCGGGATTCTGCCCCCGCCGGCATTGCCAGACCCACAGGAATCACGAGAAACCGCCCCATGTCCGTCGTTACGCGTTTTGCCCCCTCGCCGACCGGCTTCCTCCATATCGGTGGAGCCCGGACCGCGCTCTACAACTGGCTCTATGCGCGGCACATGGGCGGAAAATATCTGGTCCGGATAGAGGATACCGACCGCGCGCGCTCCACGCCGGAAGCCGTGCAGGCGATTTTCGACGGTCTCGACTGGCTCGGTCTGCTCGGCGACGAGGAGCCGGTCTATCAGTCGGCCCGCCTTGAGAGGCATGCCGAGGTCGCCCACGAGCTGGTGAAGATGGGCCGGGCCTATTTCTGCTATTGCACGCCGGAAGAACTCGCGGCCATGCGCGAGGAGGCCAAGGCCGCCGGCAAACCGATGCGCTACAACGGCATGTGGCGCGACCGCGATCCCTCCGAAGCGCCGGCGGGCGTCGATCCGGTGGTACGCCTCAAGGCACCGCTCGAAGGTTCGACCATGCTGGTCGATCATGTCCAGGGTGAAGTCACCGTGCAAAACCAGCAGCTGGACGATTTCATCCTGCTGCGCGGAGACGGTACGCCGACCTACATGCTCTCCGTTGTAGTCGACGACCACGATATGGGGATCACCCATGTGCTGCGCGGCGACGATCACCTGAACAACGCCTTCCGTCAGGCCGCGCTGTATCGTGCCATGGACTGGGATGTGCCGGAATTCGGGCATATCCCGCTGATTCACGGCCCCGACGGCAGCAAGCTTTCGAAGCGCCACGGGGCGCTCGGCGTCGATGCCTATCGCGATATGGGCTATCTCCCGGAAGCGCTGAACAACTATCTGCTGCGTCTCGGCTGGGGCCATGGCGACAACGAGATCATCTCCTCCGCGCAGGCGATCGAATGGTTCACGCTGGAAGCGGTCGGCCGTTCGCCCTCACGCTTCGACCTCGCCAAGCTGGAGAATCTCAACGGCCATTACATCCGTGAGGCCGATGATGCCCGTTTGACCGATCTCGTGGTCGACGGACTCGGCGACATCAGCGAGGTTGGCCGCAGCCGGATTCTGAAAGGCATGAACGGGCTCAAGCAGCGCGCCAAGACGATTGTCGAGCTGACGGAGAATTCGGCCTTCTACGCAGCCTCGGTGCCGCTCCCCTTCACGGAGAAGGCCAACGGCCTGCTGACCGAAGAGACGATCGAACATCTGAAGACCCTCACCCAGCGCCTCGAGGCTCTGCCCGACTGGTCTGAGGAAGCTATCGAGAACGCCGTCCGCGAAGTCGCCGAGGAGGCGGATCTGAAGCTTGGCAAGCTCGCCCAGCCGCTGCGCGCGGCCCTCACCGGATCGACCGTTTCCCCCGGTATTTTCGAGGTGGCGGCGGTGCTGGAACGCGCGGAAACCCTTGCCAGACTCAAGGCTGTTTGCGGCACTGCACAATAACGACTAATATCCGCCGCGATTTAGCGGCAATGTTGCTCCGATGGAACGCGGAGCGGCCGCTCAACAAGAACTAAGGGAAGCTCAGGATGAACAAATCAAACACCGGCAGCTTTACGCTCACCGACAATCAGTCCGGAAAGAGTTACGAACTCCCCGTCCTGAAAGCCTCGGTCGGCCCGGACGTGGTCGATGTACGGAAATTCTACGCTGAGACCGACCACTTCACCTATGACCCCGGCTTCACCTCGACCGGCTCCTGCGAGTCCGGTCTGACCTTCATCGACGGCGACAAGGGCATCCTGCTGCATCGCGGCTACCGGATCGAGGACCTCGCCGCCAATTGCAGCTTCCTCGAAGTTGCCCATCTGCTCCTCAACGGCGAACTGCCGAACAAGGAGCAGAAGGCCAAGTTCGACCACGACGTCACCTACCACACGATGGTGCACGAGCAACTGAGCAACTTCTATCGGGGCTTCCGCCGCGACGCGCACCCGATGGCGGTGCTGTGCGGTGTCGTCGGCGCGCTGTCGGCCTTCTATCACGACTCGACCGACATCAACGATCCGCATGCCCGGATGGTCGCGTCCTTCCGTCTGATCGCGAAGATGCCGACGCTGGCAGCGATGGCCTACAAGTACTCCGTTGGCCAGCCGTTTAATTATCCGAAGAACGATCTGACCTATGCCGAGAACTTCCTGCACATGATGTTCGCGGTACCTGCGGAGGAATACAAAATGAACCCGGTCCTGGCGAAAGCCATGGACCGGCTGTTCATCTTGCATGCCGACCACGAGCAGAACGCGTCGACGTCGACCGTCCGCCTCGCCGGTTCCTCCGGCGCCAACCCGTTCGCCTGTATCGCAGCCGGTATCGCCTCGCTCTGGGGTCCGGCCCACGGCGGCGCGAACGAGGCCGTTCTGACGATGCTCAACGAGATCGGCCACAAGGACAACATCAACGAGTACATCAAGAAGGCGAAGGACAAGGACGATCCGTTCCGCCTGATGGGCTTCGGCCACCGGGTCTACAAGAACTACGATCCGCGCGCGAAGGTCATGCAGGAGAGCTGCCACGAGGTGCTCGAGGTGCTCGGCGTCGAGGATCCGTTGCTCGAACTGGCGATGGAACTCGAGAAGATCGCGCTCGAGGACGAATATTTCGTCGACCGCAAGCTCTTCCCGAACGTCGACTTCTATTCGGGCATCGTGCTGAAGGCGATGGGCTTCCCGACCTCCATGTTCACCGTGCTCTTCGCCGTCGCGCGGACCACGGGCTGGGTCGCGCAGTGGAAGGAGAGCATCGAGGATCCGCAGGCGAAAATCGGCCGCCCGCGCCAGCTCTATACCGGCCCGACCGAACGTTCGTTCGTCCCGCTGGACAAGCGCTGAGAGCTTTCCGGATACATGAAATCAGACGGCGGCACCCCAGTGCCGCCGTTTTTTTTATCGGAGAGACTTGAGGCTTCCGACGTTAACGGCGGGCGATCCCGGCTGCTTCGGCAACGGCCATTGCGGCGGTATCGGACGGGGAGACCGCTCCGGTGCTGAGTTCTTCGCGCAGATCCCGGGCCGCCGCTGCGCAGTCGGCGCGGGCACGGGTATCGTCGAACATCCTTGCTGCCGCGACCGTGAGCGCCTGTGGCGTGCAGTTCTCCTGCAGGAAGAACGGCTGCACCACCCGGCCCAGAATCCGGTTTGCCAGGACCACGGAGTCGAGATTGACCAGTCTCCGGCCGATCGGTGCTGAAAGCGGACTGACCTTGTAGGCCACCACGGTCGGCACACCGGCAAGCGCCAGTTCGAGCGTGACGGTCCCGGAGGCCGCGAGCGCCACGTTCATCGCATCGAACGCGTCATATTTCTCCGCCTCGCCCTCGAGGACCACCGGCTTACCCGGCCAGTCCTTAACCGCGTCTCTCACCTCCTCGGCGACACCGGAGACGGTCGGCACCAGAATGCGGAGATCCGGATAGCGCGCGGTCAGACGGCGAACGGTATCGGTAAAAGCCGGCATCAAGCGGCGAACCTCGCCCGGGCGGCTTCCCGGCAACACGCCCAGCACCGGTGCCCTCGGAGGGATCTGCGCGCGGGCGCGAAGGCGGGATCCGTCCCCCTGCGGCTGAACCGACGCCGGATGACCGACGAAAACCGTCTTAAGCCCGTGCTCTTCGAAATAGGGCGGCTCGAACGGAAACAGGACTAGAAGCCGGTCGAGGAAACGGGAGATTGTCTTGGCCCGCCCGGGGCGCCAGGCCCAGACCGTCGGCGCAACCATGTGCACAAGCGGGAAATCGACCGCTCCTCCCTTGGCACGAAGCTTGTTCAGACGCTTCTGCACCCGGAGGCTGAAGGCCTTCGAATCCACGGTGACGAGGATGTCAGGCTGCTTCGACAGGATGTCCGTGACGGTCTGCCGGATCCGGCGGAGCAGTTTCGGCGCGTGGGGTAGAATTTCGAACACCCCCATGACCGCCATTTCCGAGATCGGGAACAGGCTTTCCAGCCCCTCCTCGCGCATCAGCTTGCCGCCGACACCGGCAAAGCGGACATTGCCGCCTGTCATGCGCTTCAGGGACCGCATCAGACCGGCCGCGAGCACGTCGCCGGAGGCCTCCCCCGCGATCAGATAGACGAGCGGCGTCCGCGCCTCTTCCGCGCTCATCTCGTTTCGCCCCGCACCGGGGAAATTCCGGTCAGGAACAGCCCTTCTTCATCCGCCGCGGCAACCACGGCATCACGGTCCACCAGAATGGTCGAACCGGCCTCGACGGCGATGCCCCGGAACCCCGCGCTGACGACTGCACGGACCGTATCGACACCGATCGTCGGCAAATCCGCGCGTCGTTCCTGGCCGAGTTTCTTGATCTTCACCAGAACCGGGCCCGTCGCCCCGCTCCGCTTCAGATGCCCGGCCCGTGCGACCATCGCATCGGTGCCCTCGACAGCCTCGACCGCAAGCACCAGCCCCTCCTGCACCGCGACCGCCTGCCCGACATCGGCCGGGCTAAGCGCCGTCAGGACTTCGAGACCGCGGGCGATGTCCTCTTCGGCCTCGCCGTCCGGAATGGCCGCCGTGAGCGTGCCCTTCGGCATGAGATATCCGCCCAGGACATCGTCGATCCCGACCACGCGGAAACCGTCCCGCTCCAGCTCCTCGATGATCAGGGAGAGCAGTCCGTCATCGCCGAAAGCCTTGCGGCCCGCGCGGGCCAGGGCCTTGGCGGAGCGCAGGTCAAGACTGAGATCGGAGAAAGCCGGACGGCGCATCGGCCCCGCCATAACCACTTCCTCGACCGAGGCTTCCTGAAGTTTCTTGAGCGTCGCGCTGGTCGCCCCGAGACGCATCCAGGCATGCTCCAGCCCCTCGACCGTCTCCGGGTCGGTCTGCCCCTCGAAGGCGATGACGAAGACACCGTCGCCGCTATCAAGACGGCGTTCGGCGATCCGCCGGGGAAGAACCCCGCCGCCGGCCAGAATTCCGAGCTTGGGCATGGCCCGACCTCAGTCCTTGCTGGGCTGGCAGATCGCGCCGCGGCTGCTGGTGGCGCGAATGAAATCCACGATCTCGGCGACCGCATCGTGGTCCTTGTATTCCCGCGCGACCTCGTCGACCCGCTCCTGGAATGTTCCCTCATCCGCAAAGAGCAGGCGATAAGCCTTACGCAGCTCGGAGATCTGCTCCGGCGTATATCCGCGCCGCTTGAGGCCGATCAGGTTGAGACCGGAAAGCCGCGCGCGGTCGCCCATGACGAGGCCGAAGGGGATAACGTCGTTTTCCACACCGGTGAGCCCGCCGACCATTGCGTGCTTGCCGATACGGCAGAACTGACGCACCGCGCTGAGACCGCCGAGGATGGCAAACTCGCCGACAGTCACATGCCCGGCCAGAGTGGCGTTGTTCGCCAGGATCACATTGTCGCCGACATGACAGTCATGGGCGACATGGGAACTCGCCATGAAGAGGCAACCGTCACCGACCTTCGTCAGCATCCCGCCGCCTTCCGTCCCCGGGTTCATCGTCACATGTTCGCGGATCACGTTTCGCGCACCGATGTGGAGTTCCGACGGTTCGCCGCCATATTTCAGGTCTTGCGGGATGTGGCCGATCGAGGCGAAGGGGAAAATCTCCGTTCCGGCGCCGATCCGTGTGCGGCCTTCGACCACCACATGGGATTTCAGGCGACAGCCGTCGCCGAGCACGACATCCGGCCCGATGACGCAATAGGGGCCGATCTCGACGCCGCTGCCGATCTCCGCCGCCGGATCGACGATCGCGGTCGGATGGATTTTCCGCTCTGCTGATGTCATCGGCTCTATTTGTCCACGATCATGGCGGAAAAGGTGGCCTCCGCGACGAGGTTGCCATCGACTTTCGCCGCGCCGGTGAATTTCCAGACCGGCCCGCGGTTGCGCGCTTTCTCGACATGAATCTTGATCTGGTCGCCCGGCACAACGGGCTTGCGGAAGCGGGCATCGTCGATGGTCATGAAATAGACCAGCTTGCCCTCTGCGTCCGGACCGAGCGTCGCCACCACGAGACAGCCCGCCGTCTGCGCCATCGCCTCGATGATCAGCACACCCGGGAAAACCGGACGGGCCGGGAAATGGCCCTGGAAGAAGTTCTCGTTGATGGAAACATTCTTTATGCCGACCGCCTTGACGCCAAGCTCGATCTCTTCGATCCGGTCCACCATCAGGAAGGGATAGCGGTGCGGGATCAGTTCCATCACCCGGTTTACGTCGATATCGGTCTGCGTGACGTTGTCGGTTTCTGAATCTGCGGCGCTCATTTGCTCTCCTGGTCTTTCTTGCGTCGCCCCAAGGCTCTCAACGCCCCAACCTGACGGCGGAACTCATTGATGGGCACGGCAGGCGCACCGCCTATTTTCTGCCCGGGGTCCACCGAATTGCTGATCCCGGACATCGCCGCGGCCTGCACTCCGTCCCCGAGTTCCAGATGGCCGGCGACGCCGACCTGCCCGGCCAGCACTACGTAATTGCCGATCCGCGTGCTTCCCGCAACGCCAACCTGACCGCAGATTATGCAGCCTTTTCCGATTTGTACGTTGTGGCCGATCTGCACAAGATTATCAATCATGGTACCGCGGCCGACCACCGTGTCGGGCCCGCTTCCGCGGTCGATGCAGCTGTTCGCGCCGATCTCGACATCGTCCCCGATGATCGCCCGTCCGAGCTGCGGCATCTTGATCAGCCCGGTCTCGTCGACCTCGAAGCCGAAGCCGCAGGTTCCGACCCGGGCGCCGGGATAGATCACGACCCGTTCGCCCACCAGGCAATGACTGAGCGACGCATTCTCGCCGATCACCGTTCCGGCACCGATCTCGACGGCGCGCCCGACGGAGGCACCGGCACGGACACGGACACCGGCACCGAGCTTGGCACCGGCAGCGATCGTAACGCCGGGGCCGACGAAACACCCCTCGCCGAGCGTGGCGCTGGGATCAATATGGGCGGACGGATCAATGCCGGCGGGTTCCTCTTCCTCCGGGTAGAACAGCGCCGCGATCTTTGCGAAGGCCCGGCGCGGCCGCTCGCTGACGATCAGCGCGACCGTTTCGGGCGCCCGGTCCGCGATGTTACGCGGCAGAAGGCATACGGCGGCCTTGGAGGTCGCTAGAGCGCCGACATAGCGGCGGTTCTCGACGAAACAGATATCCGACGCCGTGGCCTCCTCGACCGCGGCCACATCCTCGATCATGAAGCCCGGATCGGAGCAATTGATCAGCTCGCCGCCGACCCGCTCCGCCAGTTCCGCGATCGAATAGGTTCCAGATTTCCTGAAGAATCTCTTGTCCGGCATGTGCGGCGGCCAGCGCTAGTTCGCAGCTTCGGAGAAGGTCACGTCGACCTTCGGCAGGCGCTTGTTGAGCCGGACCATGACCTCTTCGGTCAGGTCGATCTTCCGGTCTCCGAGAAAAATCTGGTTCTTGAACAGGACGAGACCGACATTCGCCTCCTTCGCCACTTCGGCGACGATATCGATCATCGCCTCGCGCACCTTTCCGTTGGCGCGCCCGAAAGCCTGGTCGAGCTGCCGCTTCATCGACTGCCCGTCACGCTGAAGCGAAGCGACCTTCTCCTGATGCTCACGCAACCGCGCCTGGAACACGTCGTTCGCAAGAATCGCGCGCTGCTGCGGCAGCGCCTTTTCCGCTTCGCGGACCTCGGCCTCGCGTTGCTGATATTCCTTCTCGTAGATCTTACGGCGCGCTTCGACCTGCTCGCGGATCATCTTCGCGGCGTCCGACTGCCGCATGATGAGCTGGGCATCGACCACGGCAACGCTGACCGGCTCGATCTTGTTCACCGCGCCCGCGGGCGCAATGCAGACCGCGACCGTCAGAACGAAAGCAAGCCCGATCCCGGTAAGTAACCTAGAAGCGCGTTCCGAAACTGAACCTAAAGATTTCAGTGTCATCGACATCTTCCTTCAAAACTGCTTGTGCGACATCGATGCGAATCAGGCCGAAAGCCGTAGCCCAAGCGATGCCGGTACCGACAGACGCACGCAATTTCGAGCTGTCGACAATCTCGGCGCCGCTGTCGTCGATGCCATAGAGCGATCCGACGTCCGTAAAGACGAAGCCTTTGATTCCAAGATCTCCGGGAAGCCCCAGCGGAAATCCGACCTCGGCGGTACCAACATAGTAAGTATTTCCGCCCAATGCATCACTGCTGGTCGAGTCTCGCGGACCGATACCGTTACGGGCAAAGCCGCGGAAATTGTTGCCGCCGACGAAGTAGCGCTCGGCGATCCCGACATCGTCTCCGAGGCCGACGATGTGGCCGCCCTCTCCGATCAGCCCGAGAACGTAATCCTCATAGATCGGAACGTAATAGGCGCCGCGAACATTGGTGCGCAGATGGGCGACCGTGCCCCCGAGACCAGCGATATCGTTCGAAATGCTCGCGAAATACCCCTCCGTCGGATCCGTACGGTTGTCCCGGGTGTCGTAGGACAGCACATGCCCAACCTGCGAGACCGTCTCGGAGCCTTCCTGGTCACGGACAAAACGCGAGGCATCGTCCTCGACATCCCGGATCTCCGTCGTCTTCAGGAGATAGTTCACGGAGTGCTGCAGGTCGTTCGCCAGCTCATATCCGGCACGGAAGCGGATACCCGTGCTTTCCTCCTTGAAAGAGCTGTCGTCGGTTTCGTCGCGGATGATGCGGAACAGATCCACTCCGGCCGAAACGTCACGGTCCATGAAATAGGGTTCCGTGAAACCGAGGTCGAACTGCTGGCGATTGACTGAGCCCGAGAACTTGAGCCGGAGATCCTGCCCCCGGCCGAGCAGGTTGCGCTCGCGGATGCCGATATCGCCGATGATGCTGTCCACCGTGGAGAAGCCGATGCCGAAGGAAATCTCCCCGGTCGACTGCTCCTCGACATTCGCGGTGATGACGGTCCGGTCCGGCTGTGAGCCTTCCCGGTTGGTCACCTCGACCTTCTTGAAGAAGCCGAGATTGCGGATCCTGCGGTTCGACCGGCGCATCTTCGAGGTGTTGAAGGCGTCGCCCTCCGCGAGCTGGAACTCGCGCCGGATTACCCGGTCCAGAGTCCGGACGTTACCCTCGATATTGA
The DNA here is from genome assembly GCF_017640745.1 of Nisaea sp. Lineage (GTDB taxonomy): Bacteria > Pseudomonadota > Alphaproteobacteria > Thalassobaculales > Thalassobaculaceae > Nisaea. Next base: position 351,584 of record NZ_JAEPQA010000001.1, read on the forward strand.
TGCGCTCGACGAAGACCTTTGGTCCCTCGCCGACGAAATAGGTGATGCCAACGGTCCGCTCCTCGCGGTTCTGGGTCGGCTGCGGTCGCACATCGACGAAGGCGAAACCGAGGGTCCCGAGATAGTCAGTGATCTGATCGACGGACTCGTCGACCAGATCGGCGTCGTAGGTTTCGCCTGGGATGGTCTGGACCAGAGGCCGCATCGCTTCCGCCTCGATGCCTTTCAGCCGGATGTCGAAATCCACGTCACCGAAGGTGTACTGCTCACCCTCCTCAAGTGTGAAGGTGACGACGAAATCCTTCTGGTCCGGCGTCAGCTCCGCAACGGCGTTGACGACCTTGAAATCCGCGTAGCCCTCGCTGAGGTAAAACCGCCGGAGCAGTTCCCTGTCGAAGCTCAGCCGATCTGGGTCATAGGTGTCGGTCGTGGTGAGAATCCGCCAGAACGCGTATTCCTTGGTCTGGATCTTGTCCCGCAGCTTCGAGTCGCTGAAAACCTTGTTGCCGATGAAGGAAATCGAGCGGATCCGGGTCAGCGGTCCCTCGTCGATCTCGAACACGAGATCGACCCGGTTCTGCTCAAGCTGGATCACCTTCGGCTCGACGGTGGCGGCGAAACGGCCGCTCAGACGGTAGACGTTGAGAATGCGCTGGACGTCCTGCTGGACGCGGGTCCGGGTGAAGACCCGTCGCGGCCGCAGCTCCACTTCACGCTCGAGTTCCTCGTCCTTGATCCGCTTGTTGCCTTCGAAGGCAATGCGGTTGATAACCGGGTTCTCGACCACCGTGACGATCAGGCGCCGTGCTTCCGGCCGGATGCTGACATCGGCGAAGAGGCCGGTTCCGAAGAGCGATTTGAGGGAGCGGTCGAGCATGGCCGCGTCCACGCTGTCGCCGACCTTCACCGACATGTAGGACCGGACCGTCTCCGGATCCACGCGCTGGGTTCCAATCACCTCGATCTCGTCGACCTGCATGGTCTGCGCCACGGCCGGCGAGATGCCGCCAGGCAGCAACGGAGTCCCGAGGAAACACGCCGCAACGACCGCAATGGCAACAAACGAACGGGCAAGCGCCAGTCGTGCCGACACGTCAAACTCCGCCATCAATTCTTATAACCCTGTGAAGGTCACCTTGGGGGCGGACTATAGACGGGATGGAACACTCATTAAACCGGTGATTCCGTTGAAAATTCGAAATCGTTCCCCGCATGGTGCCGGACTCGCCCCGGCTCAGCCGAAAATATCGCCAATTCTCTGCACGAGCGGGTGATTGACGATGTCGTTCCAGGTCACGAAAACCATCAGAGCGATCACCAGCGACAGACCCGCGACGGACGCATATTCGCGGAAGCGCTCGTTCAGCGGCTTTCCTCGAATCGCTTCGGCCGCGTAGAAGACGAGATGACCGCCGTCCAGGACCGGAATCGGGAACAGGTTGATCAGGCCCAGATTGACCGACAGCACCGCCATGAACCAGAAGGTCATCGCCCAGCCGGTCTTCGCCACCTCGCCGGACATCTGCGCGATCTTGATCGGCCCGCCGAGTTCCTCGGTGCCCCGCGCGCCGGTGACCATCTGGCCAACTGCCCGCAGCGTCTGCGCCGTCAGATTGTAGGTTTCGAGCGTTGCGTTCCAGAGTGCGGCGGCCGGGCCATGCTTCACGAACTCGACATTGTTGCTGCGCACGCCGAGCTGGCCGAAGCGCAGCACATTCCCGAAATTGTCTTCGGTCACAACCTCTTTGGGGGTCACGGAAAGGGTCAGTTCCGCATCGCCGCGTTGCACGCGCATCGGCAGCGGCGTACCCGGATTTTCCCGCACGACAATCTGCAGGTCGGCAAAGCGCGTCACTTCGGTGCCGTCGACCTCAAGCACCCGGTCGCCGGCGACCAGCCCCGCTTCGGCGGCGGCGCTCCCGGCCATCACCTCATCGATCGTCGCCGGCGCATAGCGCTGTCCAACGACCATGAACATGCCGGCGAGCAGGACGATGGCGAAGAGGAAGTTCGCGGCCGGACCTGCCGCGACAATGGCGGTCCGCTGCGCGACCGACTTGTAGTGGAACGAGACCGCCTTCTCTTCCGGCGTCATCTCCGCGAGGCCTTCCGAGGTGGCGCTGGCCGGATCGGCATCGCCGAACATCTTCACGTAACCGCCGAGCGGTATCGCCGAAAACTTCCAGCGGGTCCCGTGCTTGTCGTCGAAGCCGAAGATCTCCGGGCCGAAACCGATCGAAAACACCTCGACCCGGACGCCGGTCCGCCGCGCGACCCAGTAATGTCCGAGCTCGTGTACGAATACGAGCACGGTCAGGATCAGCAGAAACGGGATGAGGCTCCCGGCGAAACCGGACAGGAATTCCATGATGGACACGACCTTCGGTGTTTTCGTGGATGTTGGTACTATTTAGAGACGACCGGCACCGATCTCAATGGCGCTGTCAGCTTCCGTGAGGCTCAAATCGGCCGCCGCGCGCCGCTCAAGCCGCCGCGCCGCTTCTCCCCGGATCTCGCGGTCGAGTCCGATCACGTCGTCGATCGTACCCGGCGCCGCCGGATCGACCGCCGCCATCACCTCCTCGACAAGCTCGGCAATGCCGGTAAATCCGAGCTTGCCCGAGAGGAAGCCCTCGACGGCAATCTCGTTCGCCGCATTGAGGACGGCCGGCATCGCACCGCCCGACCTGAGCGCCGCGCGCGCCAGGGCAAGCGCCGGAAATCGCTGCATGTCAGGCGCAGAGAACGTCAGAGTCGCGATCTCCGAGAGGTCGAGCGGGCGGACATTGGTCTGCATGCGTTCGGGCCAGGCCAGCGCATAGGAGATCGGCGTGCGCATGTCCGGCGTGCCGAGCTGCGCCAAGACGGATCCGTCCCGGTAGGCGACGAGGCTGTGAATGATCGATTCCGGATGCACCAGCACATCGATCCGGTCCTCTGGCAAGGCGAAGAGATGCGCCGCCTCGATCACTTCCAGGCCCTTGTTCATCATGGTCGCGGAATCGACCGAGATCTTGGCCCCCATGTCCCATCGCGGATGCGCGACCGCCTCGGCGGGGGATTTGCCGGCCATTTCGGCAAGCGTTGCCTCGCGGAAGGGCCCGCCGGAGGCCGTCAGCACGATCTTGTCGATCGCTTCGCGCCGGTCCTGCTCGAAGACCTGGAAGATCGCGTTGTGCTCGGAGTCCACCGGCAGCAGCGTCGCCCCTGCGCCCGCGACCTCGCGCATCATGATGTGGCCCGCCGAAACGAGGCATTCCTTGTTGGCGAGAGCCACCGTGGCGCCGCGGCGCACCGCCGTCAGCGTCGGCAGCAGCCCGGCGCAGCCGACGATCGCCGCCATCACCCAGTCCGCAGGACGGTCCGCGGCCTCGCAGACCGCCTCGTCGCCCGCGGCAATCTCGATCCCGCTGCCGGACAAGGCCTCTTTCAGCGCGCCGTAACAGGACGGATCGGCAATGGCGACGAACTCCGGGCGCAAGGCCCGGGAAAGCTCGGCAAGCCGCGCCACATTGCGGCCGCCGGTCAGCGCCTTGACCGAGAATCGCTCCGGGTTCGCCAGAAGCAGATCGACGGTGCTGCCGCCGACCGATCCGGTCGCCCCCAAGATGGAAACCGACTTCCTGTCAGAGTCTTGCATTTCGTCTGCCGATTGCAGTTTCGCGTTCACGGCCATGACCAGAGCAGCATGCTCTTGCCGGAGAGCAGCATCAATGCCGCCGCCAGAGGCAGGACCGCGATCTGTCCGTCCACCCGGTCGAGAATACCGCCATGCCCCGGGATAAGCCGTCCGGAATCCTTTGCCCCGAAAGCGCGCTTCACCGCGGATTCGGCAAAATCGCCTGCCTGCGCGACAATTGCGATCACCGCCCCGATACCGGCGAGCAGCACCGGATCCGCCGTTTCGATACTTGTACCCAGAACAGCGCCGAGACCGGCGCTGCCGGCCATGCCGCCGAACAGTCCCGCCCAGGTCTTGCTGGGACTGACACGCGCCCAGAGTTTCGGCCCGCCGATGGTCCGTCCGGCGCCATAGGCCGCGACATCGGTCACCACCACGGAAAAGGCGAGCCAGAGCGCGGTTTCAAGACCCAGTTCCGGCATTTCCCTTATCCAGTGAATCGCAATCGCCGGACAGAGCGCGAGAAACAGGCCCGGCAGCAGCTGGGGCGCCCAGTTGCCTGAGCCGATCCTGACAGCGAATGCGAAAGCGAGGGGAAGCGCGATCAGCATGATCAACGCTGCCGGCTTCTCGAAGGCCAGCGACGCCGCGAGCACCATGAGCGCGCCGATCAATCCGGCGAGGCGGCGCAGGCTCGCTGGACAGCGCGGCGCGACGAGATTTGCCCACTCCCAGGCCATCACCGCCGCGACGACGGTCACCAGCGCCAGGAAATAAGGCCCACCGACCCAGAACAGCAGAATGACGGGCGGCAGAATCACGGCCGATGAGAGGATTCTCAGAAGCAGCTCGCGGGAACGGCCCGCCGGATCGGGTTTCCGTCCGGCATTGTGGCTTGCCGCGCCGTTGTCCCTGGCCGGCATCCCGCGTCAGCCGACGGCCGCGCCGAAGCGCCGGTCCCGCTGACAGAATTCGTCGATCGCTTCGACCAGCTGATCCTTGCCGAAATCGGGCCAGAGCGTCGGCAGGAAGACGTATTCGGAATAGGCACACTGCCACAGCATGAAGTTGGAAATGCGCTTCTCGCCGCTCGTCCGGATCAGAAGGTCCGGATCGGGAATGTCCGCGGTCTCGAGGTTCTCCGCGAAGACCTGCTCGCTGATCTGGTCCGGCCGGAGCGCGCCTTCGGCCACCATCGCCGCGAGGCGGCGGGCCACACCGGCGATCTCGTCCCGCCCCCCGTAGCTGAGAGCGATTGTCAGCACCAACGCCCGGTTTCCGACGGTCAGGCGTTCCGCCTGTTCGATCAGCGAGACGATGTCGTCATCCAGCCGCGCGCGGTCCCCGATCACCCGGAAGCGGACGCCCTTCTCGTGCAGTTCGGCGATCTCGCTCTTCAGGTAGCGCCGTAGCAGCCCCATCAGGTCGAGGACTTCGGTTTTCGGCCGTTTCCAGTTCTCGGACGAAAAGCCGAACAGGGTCAGATAGCCGATCCCCAGTTCAAGGGACGCCTCGACCGTGCGCCGGACCGCTTCCGCGCCGCGCTGATGGCCGACCGTGCGCGGCAAACCGCGTGCGCTAGCCCAGCGCCCATTGCCGTCCATGATGATGGCGACATGACGCGGATGTTTTTTTTGTTCTCGTGCGTCAGATTCCGCCATCGATCAGACCTGCATGATCTCCTTTTCCTTGACGCCGAGCGCCTCGTCGATGCGGGAGACGAACTTGTTCGTCATCTCCTGCACTTCCTCTTCGTAGAGGTGCTTCTCGTCCTGGGAAAGGTCGCCGTCCTTTTCGGCCTTTTTAAGGCTGTCCATACCGTCGCGGCGCACGTTGCGAACGGCGATGCGGGCCGACTCCGCGTATTTTGCCGCGACCTTCGCCAGCTCTCCGCGGCGTTCCTCGGAAAGATCCGGCAGCGGGATGCGCAGCAACTGGCCGTCGACCTGCGGGTTCAACCCGAGATCGGATTCCCGGATCGCCTTCTCCACCGCCTTGGTCATGGACTTGTCCCAGACCTGGACAGTGAGCATGCGGGGCTCCGGAACGCCCACGGTGCCGACCTGGTTGATCGGCATCTTCGCGCCATAGGCGTCGACCATGATCGGCTCGAGCAGGTTTACCGACGCGCGGCCGGTCCGCAGGCCCTGGAATTCCTTTTCGAGAGCGGTCAGGGCGCCTTCCATGCGGCGCTTGAGATCGTCGAGATCGGGTCCTTCAGACATTGTTAGTCGGCCTTTTCGCTTATGATTGTGAAGGTACCGCGTCCGCGGATGACATCCGCGAAGGCTCCCACATTCTGTATCGAGAAGACAAGGATCGGAATGCCGTTCTCCCGGGCGAGAGAGATGGCCGAGGCATCCATCACCCGGAGGTCGCGGGACAGCACGTCCATATAGGTCAGATGGTCGTAGCGGACCGCGTTCTTCTCCACGGCCGGATCGGCGTCGTAGACGCCGTCGACCTTGGTCGCCTTGAGCATCGCGTCGCAGCCCATTTCGGAGGCCCGCAGCGCAGCGGCGGTATCGGTGGTGAAGAACGGATTACCGGTTCCGGCCGCGAAGACCACGACCCGGCGCTTCTCCATGTGCCGCATGGCGCGGCGGCGGATATAGGGCTCGGCCACCGCAGAGATCGGAAGAGCCGACAGCACGCGGGTCGGGACGCCAATGGCCTCAAGCCCGCTCTGCATCGCCAGCGCGTTCATCACCGTCGCCAGCATGCCCATATAGTCGGCGGTGGCCCGCTCCATACCCTTGGCGGCAGCGGACACGCCGCGGAAGATGTTGCCGCCGCCGATGACGACGCAGACCTCGCCACCCAGGTCCCACACGGACTTAATTTCGTGAGCAACCTGGGAGACCATGTCCGGGTCGAGGCCGTAGGACCTGTCGCCCATCAGGGCCTCGCCCGAGATTTTCAACAGAACCCGTTTGTACCTGGGAGCCGCCGGCTCCTGAACTTGTTCGATCGCCGTCATTTCGTGCTCCCTCGGTATCAATCCGGTTCCGTCTTTGCCGATCAGCTGCCCAGGGTGGCGGCGACTTCGGCGGCGAAGTCTTCTTGTTCCTTTTCAATGCCCGCGCCAAGCACGAAATGGCGGAAGCCGGCGAGTTTCACCGGAGCACCGATTTCCTTGGCGGCATTCTCGACGACCTTGGAGATCTTGGTCTCGTTGTCGATCACGAAGGTCTGCTCGAGCAGGACGACTTCCTGATAGAACTTGCGAATCCGGCCCTCGACCATCTTCTGGGCGATTTCCTCGGTCTTGCCGGAGGCTTTCGCCTGATCGACCAGAACGGCGCGCTCGCGCTCGACGACTTCCGGATCGAGATCGTCGGTCGAGAGGCTCTGCGGGGAGGTCGCGGCGATGTGCATGGCGATCTGCTTGCCGAGATCGGCCAGCTTGTCCGCATCGCCAGTCGACTCGAGGGCGACCAGAACGCCAATCTTGCCGAGGCCCGGAACGACCGCGCTGTGCACGTACGGCACGACCACGCCGTTATCGACCGAGATGGTCGCGGCGCGGCGGATGCTCATGTTCTCGCCGATGGTGGCGATGTTGTGGGTGAGCTGCTCCTCGACGGTGCGGCCGGTGCCCGGATAGTCGAGGCCCTTCAGCGCGTCGATATCGTCGCCATTGGCGAGAACCATGCCGCCGAGCGTGGAGACGAAGCCCTGGAAATCGGCGTTGCGGCCGACGAAGTCGGTCTCGGCGTTTACTTCGATCAGCGCGCCCTTGTTGCCCTCGGTCGCGGCGGCGACGAGGCCCTCGGCGGCGACCCGGCCGGATTTCTTGGCGGCAGCGGCGAGACCCTTGGTGCGCAGCCAGTCGATCGCGGCTTCGATATTGCCGTCGGTTTCGCCCAGCGCCTTCTTGCAGTCCATCATGCCCGCGCCGGACTTCTCGCGCAGTTCCTTAACCATCGCAGCGGTGACAGCAGCCATCGTCTTCCTCTTTTCTTGTTCAAGCGGCCCACGCACCCTACTGGCGCCGTCGGACCTGTCAGACAATCGTAACTTTTCGAACCCACCTCGTAACGGCGGCGGCCCCGCCCTCGCGTGCCGCCGCTGTCACGAAAAAGTGTACCAAACCGAACCGGTTTAGGCGCTCGCGGCTTCCGCCTCGGCCTTTTCGCCTTCGGAAGCAGAAGCTTCCTCGGCGGCTTCAACGGCCGGCTCGACCGGGGCTTCTTCCGACTCGCCGATATCGGCACCGGAAGCGGTCATTTCTTCCTGCAGACCGGCGAGAACCGCCTGGCCGATCAGGTCGCAGTAAAGCGTCACGGCGCGCATGGCGTCGTCGTTACCCGGGATCGGATAGGTGATGCCCTTCGGATCGGAGTTGCTGTCCAGCACCGCCACGACCGGAATACCGAGCGTGTTGGCTTCCTGGATCGCCAGCTGTTCCTTGTTGGTGTCGATCACGAACATGATGTCCGGAAGGCCGCCCATCTCCTTGATGCCGCCGAGGGCACGCTCGAGCTTCTCGCGCTCGCGGGAGAGGTTCAGCTGTTCCTTCTTGGTCAGGCCCTGCATGCCCTGCTCGAAGCGCTCTTCCAGCTCCTTCAGACGACGGATGGAGTTGGAGATCGTCTTCCAGTTGGTCAGCATGCCACCGAGCCAGCGGTGGTTGACGTAGTACTGGCCGGTCTTCGACGCGGTCTCGGCGACGACGTCGGCCGCCTGACGCTTGGTGCCGACCATGAGCACACGGCCGCCGGACGCGGTCACGTCGCGGATCGCGGCAAGGGCGCGATGCAGGAGCGGCACGGTCTGCTGCAGGTCGAGAATGTGGACATTGTTACGGACGCCGAAGATGTATTCCTGCATCTTCGGGTTCCAGCGGCGCGTGTGGTGGCCGAAATGGACGCCGGCTTCGAGCAGCTGGCGCATCGTAAACGTGGGAACGCTCATCTTTCCGTCTTTCTCCGGTTATGCCTCCACGGGTTTTGCCGGGACACCTGCCCCGACACCGGAGCGCTGCGCCAGGATGTCTCCCCGGCACCGCGCACACCCGTGTGCGTGATGAATGCGGCGGGTTCTAATGCCCCCGGCCGAGAAATGCAAGGGTGAAGAGCGCTTTGCTCAGGCGGAGACCTCGGTCACCCCGATCATCGCATCCCGATGGACCAGTGCGGCGAGCTCCGCCTCGCTCATCCCCTCGGTCCCGGCGGGACGCATCGGCAGCACGAAATAGCGCATGTCCGCCGTGCTATCGTGAACCCTCACCTCGCGATTGTCCGCGATCTCGGTACCGAACTCCCGGAGCACCGTGCGCGGTTCCCGGACCACGCGGGAGCGGTAGGAGCGGCTCTTGTACCAGTCCGGCGGAATGCCGAGGATCCAGCGCGGATAGCAGGAGCAGAGGGTGCAGACGACGACGTTATGCACCTCGGGCGTATTCTCCAGCACCACCAGCCTCATCGGACCGATGTCGTGGCCGACTTCGGCGATCGCCTCCTTCGGCGTCTCGATGAGCCGCGTCTTGAACTCCGGATCGGTCCAGGCCCGCGCCACGACCTTTGCGCCATTCGCCGGGACCCGCGCATCCATCGCCTCGACCTCGGCGCGGATGTCGTCGGGCGTCACCAGCCCCTTCTCGATCATCAGCTCGCGCACCGCCTCTTCCATCAGGCGGTAATAGGTCATCGTGTCGTCCTGGTCGGCACGGTGCGGATGATGATGTTCCGGATCGTAGGGATGCAGGTGATCATGATCGTGATCATGGTCGTGGTGATGGTGGTGATGATCGCCGCTCATGCCTCGTCTCCCTCTGCATCGAGCCAGAACTCGAAGATCTCGATCTCGATCTTGTCCGCCTCGTTGCCCTCGTAATCCGGCCAGACATCCTTCTGCCGGAAGCGCACCCGATAGAGCGGAACCTCGGGCGTTCCGGGCCGCCCGAAGGCCAGCTCCTCAGGATTTCTGAACGCGCCGCAGACCCGCTCGACGGTGCCGGAAAGGCCGCGGATGTAATAGGGCGTGCGGATATGGCTCGGCGGGGTCGGCGGGAACTGTTTGTGGACCCGGACCCGGTCTCCGGCGGCGAAGCGGGCCATCAGCAGCCTCCCCCGGCCGCGCCGCCCGGCATCACGCCGTCCGGATAGCGCGCCTTCACCTCTTCCATCTTGGCCCCGAGTTCGTCGGCGGTGAACACCCCGCGCTCCAGCAGGGTATTGGTGACGGAGGAGATCCAGCGCTCGTAATAGGTCATGTTGTCATAGGCCTCGGGCGGCAAGGCCTCGATACCCTTGCGGAGCTGGTCGACGGTCATCAGCTTCAGCCTGTTGGTGCAGAGCATCATCAGCGCATCGACCCGCTTTTCCCAGAGCGCGTAATCGTGCTCCGCGCGGTCGATCTCGCCCGCATCGAGCCCGCCCATGTCGTGGTGCCCGCGCGCGGTGAAGTCGCGTTCCATTGCCGTCGCTCCCTCTCTTGTTGAAGGCTCCATCTTGCCAGAGCCCGCTATCGGCGCAAGGCCGGGACGATCACTCTTTGACGAGGCAGATCGCCAGCCCGTCGTAGCCCTTGATCCCGACGAGTTGCAGCGCTGTCGCATCGACGCGCGGCTCCTTCGCGATCATGTCAATCACCTTGCGGACGCCCTGCACATTCACGTCCTTCGTTGTCGCCTCCAGAACCCGGCCGTCCCGCACGACATTGTCGATCAGGATGAGACCGCCGGGCCGCACAAGCTTCAGGGCCCATTCGAAATAGCCCGGATTGTTCTTCTTGTCGGCGTCGATGAAAGCAAGGTCGAACGGCCCGATCCCGTCCGCCTCGACGCCGGGAAGGCTGTCCAGCGCGGCGCCGACGCGGACCTCGATCCGGTCGCCATATCCCGCCTCACGGAAGTTCGCCCGCGCGACCTCGGCATGCAGCTGCTCGAATTCAAGCGTCACGACCTTGCCATCCGCCGGCAAAGCACTCGCGAGCCAGAGCGTGCTGTAACCGCCTAGCGTGCCGACCTCCAGCACCTTCCGCGCACCGTTCATCCGCGCCAGAAGCTGCAGGAACTTGCCGACATTCGCGGAGACGCTGATCGCAGGCAGGTTCGAGGCCTCGCTCGCATCCAGCGCCTTCTCGAACTTCGCCTGCTCCGGCACCAGGGTTTCGGTGAAGTAGGCGTCGACGGCGTCCCAGGTCGGCTGGCCGCTCATGCCTTGCTCCGGTCCCAGGTGGCTTTCTCGCCGTCGACCGGAAAGAACGGCCGCTCGACATATTTCCAGTCGAAATTGGCGAGGTTCGGAGAAGTCAGCCCCGGCACGTCCACTTCCACGATCCGCTCGGGCGGGAACATGTGGGCGAACCCGGCGCGGAAATGACCGCGCGACTTCACGACGATGCAGCGCTCGCCGTTCGGGTCGATTCCGAAGGCGCTCAGATAATCCGGCGAGAGGCACTGGGTCCGCTTCGTGATGCAGACCAGCTTGATGCCGCCGATCTTCAGCACCGCCGTCGCACCGAGATCGACCGTCTTGCCCTCGACCATGCCGTGATTGCCGACAAAGATTCCGTCAGAGACATGCAGGACCTCGGCGCTCACGTCGAGCTTGCCGGAGAATTCGTTGTCTTCTTCGGAATTCAGCGTGATGTCGATCGTCGCACCGACGCCCGCCGTGTGCGCCGCCTTTACCGCTGACGGATCATAGAACACCGCGAGCGTGCAGCCGGTGACACCGGCCTCGAGGAAGGATTTCAGGATATAGGTCGTGTTACCGCGCCCGCCGCCACCCGGATTGTCGGCCGGATCGGCGAAGAGGATGGGCTCGCGTGCCGGATCGTCGCCGACCGACTTCGCGAGATCCGTCGCATCCGCGAGCGGCATCATCTTCGGCACGTAGCGGTGCCGGTCGGCCCAGGCCGCTTCGGCGAGATCGGTTGCGACCTGCTTCGCGTCGGCTTCGTTGCCGCGGGTCGTCACGATCACCGTCATGCCGTTTTTCGGCGTGTCGCAGAAGGCGAAGCCCGAGAGACAGGTGACGTTCATCACGCTCTCGTCGAGCTTGGTCTGCCCGAGCCGGATCAGGTCGCCATAGGGATGGCCCTCGGCCGTCAGCTGGGTGACGGAGGGCGCGACCAGCGGCAGGCGAACCTTGTAGGAAGCGGTCTTTACCCCGTCGAACATCTCCAGCATCGCCTTCGCCGCCTCGCAGCCGCGCTCGTAGAGATCGACATGCGGATTGGTGAGGTAGCCGATCATGAGATCGGTCGCCTCCATCATCTCGTCCGAGACATTGGCATGCAGGTCGAGGGTGGCGATCACCGGCACGTCCGGGCCGACCACCTCGCGCACCAACCGGAAGACGTCACCGTCCGGATCGTGGGTGTGGGTCGCGCAGGCCCCGCCATGCTCGCAGACATAGACCCCGTCGACCTTGCCGCCGGCTTCAAGCGCCTGTCGCAACTCGGCGAGGAATTCTTTGAAGAACCCCTCCTCCACCGGTCCGGCCGGGGTTGAGCCGATGACCAGCGCCGGCACCGGCTCCCAGCCCGTCGGCCCGCCGAGCCGCTCGTCCATGATGTCGTAGAAGCCGCAGATCCCGAGATGGATCGAGGGATATTCGGCGCGCGCCTGCTTGTCGATCTCGGCGCCGCGGAAATACATGTTCTCCTCGAAGTCCCGCCGGGAGCAGGTCGGGGCGAAGCGGTTGGATTCGAGATTGAACCCGCAGATTGCGATGCGTTTTTTGCTCATGAGACGCCAGTCCGATGGTGTGTGCCGCGCGGCAGGAAGGACGGTCAGCCTAGGCCGCGAACAGACGGCTGCCTAGCCCCCGGACGCGATTTGCGCGTTACAGAATTCCTTCAGGTCGTCGGCAAAGCCTTCGAGGCACGCGCCATCATCGGTCAGGCAGATTTCCACCGAGCGTTTCCGGTTCGCCTCTTCGTCGGCGAGGCTCAATGCCTTCTGGACGTCCATCCCGAAACGGTGCTGCTCCAGCTTCCGCTCCGCCGCGAAGCAGCGCCCCGTGGCGGTGTGCTCCTCCCAGAGCGAATAAAGGCTGAAGGCGGCGGCAAAGGTCACACCGGCCCCGCCGAGGAGGAAGAGGATCCGCTGTACGAGCCCGTCCATGGTCACTCCGGGTCCCGTCTCAGATATCGCGCGCGTCGACGATGCCCGGCAGCGACTTCACCGCCGCACGGAAATCGGGCGAGATGTTGTAGGTCTTGCCAAGCGCCAGTTCGACCTCCTCATCGTCGGTGTCCACGACGATCTTGATCTTACCCCGTCCCGGCTTCTCGTGCGCGATCATCTCCGAAATGTGAGGGATCGGGCCCATGTCGCGGACATAGATCTTGAGCCCGGCCGCGGTTCCGGACACTGCCTTGTCCAGCGCCTCGATGCGCGAGACCGTCAGGCGGAGGCCGCCCTCGTCTTCGATCCGAGCATCCGCCTTCACCAGAACGGACTGCCCCGCCTCCAGCAGCTCGCGGCTGACCGCGAGAACCTCGGAGAAGACCGTGACCTCGGTGACGCCGGCCTGGTCGGTCAGCTGCACAAAGGCATAGCGCGAGCCCCGGCTTGAGGTGCGGATGCGGGAGCCGACGATGATGCCGGCGATATTGATCCGGGCCGAATTGCCCTTCTCCTTCACCGTCGCGGCAATCTGGTCGGAGCGCACCACGCCGAGCCGTTCGAGCGAGGCGCCATAGGCGTCCAGCGGATGGGCGGAGAGATAGAACCCAATAGCGTCGAACTCTTCCTTCAGGCGCTGCATCGCCGGCCAGTCGAGCCGGTCGGCAAGCGTGATCTCCGGCTCCGGCGCGCCAGACGGGCCTCCGAAGAGACTGACCTGATCGGAGCTCCGCTCCGCCGAAGCCGCGTTGGCGTGGCGCAGGATCTTCTCGACGCTTTCGAAGAGCTGTCCCCGGTTCTGGGTCATGCAATCGAAGGCCCCGGCCCGCACCAGATTTTCCATGAGACGCTTGTTCACCACTGTGCCGTCGATCCGGCTTGCGAATTCGCCGATGGTCTTGTAGGGGCCCTTCTCTCCGCGTTCCTTGACCAGTGCCTCCATCGCGTTCTCGCCTACATTCTTGATCGCCGCCAGCGCGTAACGGATCGCCAGCGCTCCGTCCGGCGTCTCCTCCGGCACGAAATCGACGAAGGATTTGTTGATGTCCGGGCCGAGCAGCTGGATCCCGAGGCGCTGGATCTCCTGGCGGAAGACATTCAGCTTGTCGGTATTGTTCATGTCGTAGGTCATCGAGGCGGCGAGGAACTCGACCGGATAGTTCGCCTTGAGATAGGCCGTGTGATAGGCGACCAGCGCGTAGGCCGCCGCGTGGCTCTTGTTGAAGCCGTAGCCGGCGAAAGCGGCGATCTGGTCGAAGATCTCGGAGGCCTTCTCAGCCTTCACGTTCTGCTCGACCGCGCCCTTCACGAAGGTCTCGCGCTGGGCGTCCATCTCCTCCTTGATCTTCTTGCCCATGGCGCGGCGCAGAAGGTCGGCGCCGCCGAGCGTGTAGCCGGAAAGGCGCTGGGCCGCCTGCTGCACCTGTTCCTGGTAGATCATGATGCCGAAGGTTTCCTTCAGCACCGGCTCCAGCACCGGGTGCATGTAGTCCGGCTGTTCCTCGCCGTGCTTGCAGGCAATGTATTTCGGGATGTTCGCCATCGGGCCCGGGCGGTAGAGGGCGACGAGCGCGATGATGTCCTCGAAGCGGTCAGGCTTCATCCGGCGCAGCACGTCGCGCATGCCCGTGCTTTCCAGCTGGAACACACCGGTCGATTCCGCCCGCCCCAGCATCTCGTATGTGCGCTTGTCGTCGAGCGGGACCTGCGAAAGGTCGATCTCGATATTTCTCCGCTTCAGCAGGTCGACGGCTGTCTGCAGGACCGAAAGGGTTTTCAGGCCGAGAAAGTCGAACTTCACCAGCCCCGCCTGCTCGACCCATTTCATGTTGAACTGTGTCGCCGGCATGTCGGAATTCGGATCGCGGTAGAGCGCCACCAGCTCGTGCAGCGGCCGGTCGCCGATCACGACACCGGCAGCGTGGGTCGAGGCGTTCCGGTAAAGCCCTTCGAGCTGCAGGCTGATGCGGATGAGATCGCCGACCTCCTCGTCCTCGTCGCGCTGGCGCTTCAGTTCGGGCTCGACCTCAAGCGCCTCGGCGAGCGTCACCGGGTTGGCCGGGTTGTTCGGCACCAGCTTGCAGATCCGGTCGACCTGGCCGTAGGGCATTTCCCGCACACGGCCGACGTCGCGCAGCGCCGCGCGCGCCTGCAGCTTACCGAAGGTGATGATCTGCGCGACCTTGTCGCGGCCGTAGCGCTTCTGCACATATTCGATCACCTCGCCGCGGCGGTCCTGGCAGAAGTCGATATCGAAGTCAGGCATCGAGACGCGTTCCGGGTTAAGGAAGCGTTCGAACAGCAGCCCCCAGCGCAGCGGATCGAGGTCGGTGATGGTCAGCGAATAGGCGACGAGCGAGCCCGCGCCGGATCCGCGGCCCGGTCCGACCGGAATGTTCCGCTCCTTGGCCCAGCCGATGAAGTCCGCAACGATCAGGAAGTAGCCGGGGAATCCCATCTGCTCGATGACGCCGAGCTCGAAATCGAGACGTTCCCAGTAAGGTTTGGCCACCTCGGCACAGGCCGCTTCATCCATCTCCTCGGTGAAGACATGGGCCTCGAGCCGTTTCTTCAGACCCTCCTCGGCCTGCGCGCGAAGTTCCTCCGCCTCGTTGCGCCCGCCTACCGTGTCGAAGGGCGGCAGGATCGGCGCCAGCTTCTCCGGCATGAAGCTGCAGCGCCGTGCGATCGCGAGCGTGTTGTCGACCGCCTCCGGCAGGTCGGAGAACAGCTCGCGCATCTCTTCCGCGCTCTTGAAGCGGTGATGCGGCGTCACCCGGCGGCGGTTCGGATTACCGATCGTCGTCCGTTCGGCGATGCAGAGCAGCGCGTCATGCGCCTCGTACATCTCCTCGCTTGCGAAATAGCATTCGTTGGTCGCCACCAGCGGCACGTCGTGCTTGTAGGCGAGATCGAGGAAACCCGCCTCGCTGCGCCGCTCGGTATCGAGGAAATGGCGCTGGATCTCGACATAGAGGCGGTCGCCGAACAATGCCTTCAGATCGAGCAGTGCGGTCTCCGCCTCCTCCGGCCGGTTCTCCAGAAGCAGCCGGCCGACCTTGCCCATGGGGCCGCCTGTCAGCGCGATCAGGCCGTCGCTGCGTCCCTCGAGATCCGCAAACGGCACCCTGGGCGACTCGCCCGGGTCGGTCATGGTGAAGGAGCGGCTGACCAGGTCCATCAGGTTCTTGTAGCCGCGCTCGTTCTGCGCGATCAGGACGATCTGGTCGGTCTGGTTCGGCGTGTGCGTCGTCCCCCCGACCACCTTGAGGCTGCCGCGCGGTTCCGACTCCTCGCGCCGGAGCGCGAGCTGAACGCCGACGATCGGCTGCACGCCGGAGCCCGACGCCGTCACCGCAAACTCGAGCGCGCCGAAGAGATTGCCGGAATCGGTCATCGCCACCGCGGGCATTCCGTGCCGGACGGCGAGCGACACCAGTTCCTTGCCCTTGATCGCCCCTTCGGCGAGCGAATAGGCGGAATGAACCCGGAGATGAACGAAATCGGCGTGAGACATGGAGCCCTCGGAAATCTGAGGCCGGAAGTGTTTCACAGGCGGGGGACGCCGTCAGCCGGAACAGGTCGCGAACCTTCAGGCCGACACAGCAAGATACTGACTTTACTTATTTATAAACGTTCAGCGTACCGTCACGAAGTTCCACGACCCGATCCATGGAGCTTGCGAGTTCGTGGTTGTGAGTCGCGATCAGCGCGGCGATTCCCGTGGCCGAAATGATCCTGCGGAGCTGGTGGAAGACTTCTTCCGCCGTATGCGGATCGAGATTGCCCGTCGGCTCGTCCGCGAGCAGCACGGAGGGCACGTTGGCGATCGAGCGGACAATCGCGACGCGTTGCTGTTCGCCGCCCGAGAGCTTGGCCGGTCTGTGAGTTTCGCGCTCGCTGAGGCCAACGAGATTGAGCAGCTGGCGCGCCCGCTCCCGCGCCTCGCTCTTGGAGAGACCCGCAATGAGCTGCGGCATCATCACGTTCTCAAGCGCGGAGAATTCCGGCAGCAGGTGATGAAACTGGTAGACGAAGCCGATCCCGTCGCGGCGGATCAGGGTGCGTTCCCAGTCGCTCGCATCGCCGCAGTCCTGTCCCCGGAAGAAGACATGGCCGGATGTCGGGGCTTCGAGCAGGCCCGCGATATGCAGCAGGGTCGACTTGCCGGCTCCGGACGGACCTACGAGCGCCGTCACCTGCCCTGCCTTCAGGGAGAGATTGATGTCCTGCAGGACCGTGAGCGTGCCGCCGGCGTCCTTGAAGCTGCGCGAGACGTTGCGCAGTTCGAGGACCGCATCGCCGGTCGTTCCCCCGGCCGCGATCCGTTCGATATCCGTCATGTCCGCCCCTTTACTCATATCGGAGCGCTTCCACCGGATCGAGCCGCGAGGCCCGCCAGGCCGGATAGATCGTGGCCGCGAAGGTCAGGAACAGCGCCATCGCGATCACCGTGACCACTTCCAGCGGATCGACTTCCGCGGGCAACTTGGAAAGGAAGTAGATCTCGGCAGAGAACAGCTCGGTCCCGGTCAGGCTCTGCAGCGCCTGCCGGATCGCCTCGATATTCTGGCAGAAGACCAGCCCGAGGACGGAGCCCGCGACGGTCCCGATCACCCCGATGCTGGCGCCCGACATGAAGAAGATCCGCATCACCATGCCTTTCGAGGCGCCCATTGTGCGCAGAATGGCAATGTCCCGCCCCTTGTCCTTCACCAGCATGATCATCGAGGAGATGATGTTGAAGGCCGCGACCAGGATGATCAGCGTCAGGATCAGGAACATGACATTGCGTTCAACCTCGAGCGCATTGAAAAAGCTTGAATTCTGCTGCTTCCAGTCGACCGCGTACTTGTCCCCGCCAATAACTTTCGCCAGCGGCAGCCGCAACTCGTCGACGCGCTGCGGATCGTCGACCATGACCTCGACCGCATTCACCGCATCGCCGCTCTTGAAGAACAATTGCGCCGCCTCCAGCGGCATGTAGATGAAGGTATTGTCGTATTCGTACATGCCGACATTGAACAATGCCGAGACCGTGAAGGACCGCATCCGCGGCACGCTGCCGATCACCGTCACCGTGGTGCTGGGCGAGATCAGGGTGATCTTGTCGCCGACCCCGACGCGCAAACGGCGCGCAAGACGGGCCCCCATGATGACGCCGCTGCTGGAGCTGAACTCCTCCAGCGAGCCGGTGGTGATGTTGTCCGGGACGATCTGGCGGCTGAGCAGCGCGCTCGCCCGGAGACCGCGAACCAGGGCGCCGGAGGCGATACCGTTCGCCATCGCCATGACCTGGCCCTCGAGCTGCGGCGTCACCGTGATGACGCCCGGGATTTCGCCGATCCGGACCGCCAGATCGTCGAACCCCTCCATCGGGGCACCCTTGCTGTAGACAGACATGTGGCCGTTCAGCCCGAGGATGCGGCCGATCAGTTCGGCCCGGAAGCCGTTCATCACCGACATGACGATGATCAGCGTCGCGACGCCGAGCCCGATGCCGAGCAGGGAAAAGCCCGCAATGACCGAGATGAAACCTTCCTGGCGGCGGGAGCGCAGGTACCGCATGGCCACCATGCGCTCGAAAATGCCGAACATGCCGATCCCCCTTGCCGGACCCGGATCAGGAAGCGAACTTGTTCAGCGCCGCTTCCGGCGTCATTTCAACGACTTCGCCGGTCTTTCTGTTCTTCACCTCGACCACGCCGGACTTAAGGCCGCGCGGACCGACCAGGATCTGCCAGGGCACGCCGATCAGGTCGAGATTGGCGAGCTTGGCGCCCGGACGTTCGTCGCGGTCGTCGATCAGGGTCTCGATACCGGCCTTCGAGAGCTTTGCATATAGGTCCTCGGAGACCGTCGTGCATCCCTCGTCGTCGGATTTGAGGTTGGCGACGGCGACCTGGAACGGCGCGACTTGCTCCGGCCAGATGATGCCCTTGTCGTCGTGGCTCGCCTCGATGATGGCCCCGACCAGACGCGACACGCCGATGCCGTAGGAGCCCATATGTACCGGAACCTCCTCGCCCTCGGGCGTGGAGACGACTGCATTGAGCGGCGCGGAATATTTCGTGCCGAAATAGAAGATCTGCCCGACCTCGATGCCGCGGCGCTCCTTCAGGTCGGCCTCTGCAACGCCGCAGGCGGCGGCATCGTGCTTCTCGTCGGTCGCGGCATAGAGGGAGGTGTATTTCTCGACGATGCCGTTCACTTCGCCCATGTCCGCGTAATTCACGTCCATGTTGGCGAAATCCTGCGTTTCCCAGGCCTTGTCGTAGAACACGCCGCTCTCGCCGGTATCCGCCAGCACGATGAATTCGTGGCTGAGATCACCGCCGATCGGGCCGGTGTCGGCCTTCATCGGGATCGCACTCAATCCCATCCGCGCATAAGTCTTCAGATAGGATACGAACATCCGGTTATATGCGTCGACCGCACCCTGATAGTCCGTATCGAAGGAATAGTTGTCCTTCATGAGGAATTCGCGGCCGCGCATCACGCCGAACCGCGGCCGGACCTCGTCGCGGAATTTCCACTGGATGTGATAGAGCATCAGCGGTAGCGCCTTGTAGCTGCGCACATGGGTCCGGAAGATGTCGGTGATCAGTTCCTCGTTGGTCGGGCCGTAGAGCATGTCGCGCCCGTGCCGGTCCTCGATCCGCAGCATTTCCTTGCCGTAATCGTCGTAGCGACCGCTCTCGCGCCAGAGATCGGCGGACTGGATCGTCGGCATCAGGACTTCCTGCGCGCCGGCAGCATCCTGCTCCTCGCGCACGATCTGCTCGATCTTCCGGAGCACTTTGAAGCCGAGCGGCAGCCAGGAATAGATCCCGGCGCTCGCCTGCTGGATCATGCCGGCCCGCAGCATCAGGCGGTGGGAAACGATCTGCGCCTCTTTCGGGTTTTCCCGGAGGGTCGGCAGAAAATAAGCGGAAAGACGCATGGAGTCCTCTGTGGTCAGATACCCGGGCCACGGCCCGGCGAAACGCCGCGACACTCTATGAAATGGCCTTCCGGCTGTCCAAACGAAAACACGGCCGGAAAGCCGGCCGCGCATTCATCAAATCTCGAGAATCGGAACCGGCCGGAAAGGCTCAAACCGGCGGGATACCGCCGCGAATTCCGAAGTTGAGCAGCCCCATCCAGAAGCGCTCGAGTTCCCGATAGGTCTGGCTCGACTCGGTCAGCCGCTCCGGACTGCCACCCGCATCGCCCAGCGCCGCCGCGTGGCGGTCGAACATGTCGGAAACGAAACTGCAGAGCTCAAGCCCCTTGTCGGAGAGCTTGACGCGGATCGACCGGCGGTCATGCGCCGAGCGTTCCTGCACCAGGTAGCCGTTCTCGACCATCTTGCGCACATTGTAGGAAACGTTCGAGCCGAGGTAATAACCACGGTTCGTCAGTTCACCGACAGTCAATTCCTCACTACCGATATTAAAGAGGATCAAAGCCTGAATGTTGTTGATGTCCTCGATCCCTTTACGGTCGAGTTCCATTTTCACGACTTCAAGAAACTGGCGATGAAGTCGCTCGATGAGTTTGATCGCTTCGAGATACTCGTTCTTAATCACAGACGGGTCCGCCGCGGTTTGTTTCGGTGCTTCCATGCCAAGCAATGACATTCAAGCTCCGAATTAGATTAGAATTCGCAACAATAGCGCCATTCTTGTAGCGTTAAATAAGTCAAATACGCAACCTAATTGCCACGAAGTTTCTTAAAGACCGCAGAGAAATCAAGGGCACCGTGGCCTTCCTCGACGAAGGCGGCATAGAATTCGGCGGCCTTTGTCCCCATCGGAGTTGTGGCTTTGGCCGAATCGGCCGCCTGTTGTGCGAGGTCGAGATCCTTCAGCATCATCGCCGCTGTAAAGCCGGGAAGGTAGTCACGGTTCGCCGGAGAAGTCGGAACCGGACCTGGAACCGGGCAATAGCTGGTCATGGCCCAGCACTGCCCCGAGGACTTCGAACTGATGTCGAAAAGCTTCTGCCGGTCGAGGCCCAGCTTGTCGGCGAGCGCGAAGGCTTCGGAAACGGCGATCATGGAAATTCCGAGCACCATGTTGTTGCAGATCTTCGCCGCCTGGCCGCTGCCGCTGGCGCCTGCATGCACCACCGTCGCTCCCATGACGTCGAGCAGAGGGCGGGCCTTCGCGAAGGCCGCATCGTCGCCGCCGACCATGAAGGTCAGCGTTCCGGCTTCCGCCCCGCCGGTACCGCCGGAGACCGGCGCGTCCAGCATGGAGAACCCCTTGGCCGCCGCATCCGCCGCGACCGCACGGGCAGTATCGACGTCGATGGTCGAGCAATCGATGAAGAGCGTCCCGGACGCCGCGTTCGGGAAGACACTTTCGTCATAGACCGCCCGGACGTGCTTGCCGGCCGGGAGCATAGTCACGACGACTTGCGCACCGGATACCGCATCGGCCGCGCTGGACGCGGCAGTCCCGCCCGCCGCCTCCAGCTTTTCCAGACTTTCGGCGGAAAGATCGAAGCCGCGGACCTGATGTCCGGCGCCGATCAGGTTCTTGGCCATCGGAAGGCCCATATTTCCGAGACCGATGAAGGCGATTGTCGTCATGTTTCTTGCTCCCTGTCCCTAGTTGTCTGTTACCTCGCGCCCTGGATCGCAGGCTTCAGAGTCCTGCTTTGCCGTCGCGCGAGAAATAGGTCTCGACCGTCTCTGCGCTGACGTCCGCAAGGCTCGCCGGCGACCATTTCGGCGTACGGTCCTTGTCCACCAGCAGCGCCCGGACGCCCTCGAAGAAATCCTCACCGGCAAGAAAACTCTGCACCAGAGCGAACTCGGTTTCGAGGTCTTCGGCCAGGCTGGCGCAGCGGGCGCCGCGGCGCATCAGTTCGAGCGTCATTTTCAGACTGGTCGGCGACCGCGTTTCCAGCAACTCCGCCGTCTTCATCGCGAACTCGCTGCCGTCGCTGCGAAGCGCGGCCAGGATGTCCTCGACGCTATCATGCCGGAAGCAGGCATCGATCACCTCCCGGTGCGCGGCCATCGGAGCCTCTCCGGCGGACGCGGAGAAATTACCCAGCACGGCTGCGATCGCATCGGACAGTCCCTGCCCGGACGGCAGATCCGCCAGCGCCTCCCGCAAAGCATCGATCTTTTCGCTCGGCACGTAGTGAGTCGCCGCGCCGACATAGAGACAATCGGCGGCCTTCACAGGAACCCCGGTCAGAGCAAGATAGGTGCCGGTCTCTCCCGGGCAGCGCGGCAGGAACCAGCCGCCGCCGACATCGGGGAAGAGGCCGATCCCGGTTTCCGGCATGGCGAAGAGCGTGCGGTCGGTGACGACGCGGAAATTGCCATGCACCGAGATGCCGACCCCGCCGCCCATCGTCACCCCGTCCATCAGCGCGACATAGGGTTTCGGGACCTCGGAGATGGTGCGGTTGAGGCGGTATTCCTCACCGAAGAAGTCGAGCATGAACTGCGTCGGCGCAGTGCCCTCGCCGTCCTCGATCCGCGATTTGCGCACCGCGACCACGTCACCGCCGGCACAGAACGCCTTCTCGCCCGCGCCCTCGACGAGGAAGGCGCCGACCTTCGGGTTCTCCGCCCAGCCGTCGAGATGTTTCTGCATGCCCCGGATCACGTCGAGCGTGAGGGCATTCAGGGCGCGCTGCCGGTCCAGGGTGATCCAGCCGAAGCCGCCCCGGACGTCAAACCGTACGTCGTCAGTCATTCCGTCCAATCCGCAAGGAGTTTGCGCGCGATGATCACACGCATGATTTCGTTCGTGCCTTCGAGGATCTGGTGGACGCGGAGATCGCGCACCAGCCTTTCAAGCGGGAAGTCGCCAAGATAGCCGTATCCGCCGTGGATCTGCAGTGCCTCGTTGCAAATTCTCGAGCAGATGTCGGTGGCGAAGCGCTTCGCCATAGCGCAATGCTTGGTCGCCTCGGGGTCCTTCCGGTCGAGGCTGTCCGCCGCCCGGTGCACCATCAGGCGCGCCGCGTCGAGTTCTGTCGCCATGTCCGCGAGCTTGAACTGGATCGCCTGGAACTCGTTCAGCTTCTTGCCGAACTGGGCCCGATCGCCGGCATAGGAGAGCGCCGCCTCCAGCGCCGCGCGGGCGCCGCCGAGGGAACATGCGGCGATATTGATCCGTCCGCCGTCAAGCCCGGCCATGGCGATCTTGAAGCCGTCGCCCTCCTTGCCGACGAGATTGTCGCGCGGCACCGGGCAGTCCTCGAAATTCACCATCGAGGTGTGCTGGCTGTGCCAGCCCATCTTGCGCTCCTTCTTGCCGAAGGAGAGGCCCTCCGTGCCTTTTTCCACCAAGAGGCAGGAGACGCCGCCCGCTCCGTCGCCGCCGGTGCGCGCCATCACGGCATAGACGTCGCTGGTCGGGCCGCCGGAGATGAACGCCTTGGCACCGCTCATGCGGAAGGTGCTGTTGCCCTCCGGGACCGCCCTGGTCTTGAGCGAGGCCGCGTCGGAGCCGGCACCCGGCTCGGTCAGGCAGTAACTCGCCATCGCCTCCATGGTGGTGAGCTTCGGCAGGAAGCGCGCCCGCACCTCGTCAGAGCCGAAACGGTCGACCATCCAGGAGACCATGTTGTGGATCGAGATATAGGCCGCCGTTGAGGGGCAGCCTGCCGACAGCTCCTCGAAGATGATCGCGGCGTCGAGCCGGGTCAGGCCCGAGCCGCCATGCTCCTCGCCGACATAGATCCCCGCGAGCCCGAGTTCCGCCGCCTTGCGAATCTCCTCGACCGGGAAGATCTCCTCCTCGTCCCAGCGCGCGGCGTTGGGCGTGAAATGCTCGGCGGTGAAGGCACGAGCCATGTCCTGGATCGCGCGCTGTTCCTCGTTGAGCTGAAAATCCATCCCTCGTCTCCCTCGCCCGCCTGTTTTCTTTCGGAGCTTGCCTCACGGGCGGCGGATCATAGGGGCGCAAATTGTCGCGTTCAATGCCTCCGCCCCGGCTGCGTCAAGCGGTGTCTTTTCACCGGACCGCCTCCGCTTTAACATCGGCCGCGAGAGATTCGCCCGCTGGTGACAAGAACAAGGCCGAGATCAATGCCCCTCAACGGAACCGCCCCGCACGCCGCCGCCGAGCAGAGCAGCAAGAGCACGGCACCGGGTTTCCCGACCATCCGCATGCGCCGCAACCGGCAGACCGACTGGTCGCGCCGCCTCGTCGCCGAGAACCGGCTTTCAATCGACGACCTGATCTGGCCGGTCTTCGTCCGGGTCGGACACGGCCTCGAGGAGCCGGTCGCCTCCATGCCGGGGGTGATGCGCTATTCCGTCGACCGGATCGCGGAAGTGGTCGCGGGCGCGCGCGATCTCGGCATTCCGGCCGTCGCCCTCTTCCCCTTCACCGAGCCCGAGCTGAAGGACGCGACCGGCAGCTATTCAGAACGTGACGACAATCTCGTCTGCGAAGCGGTGCGCGCGATCAAGAAGGATGTGCCGGATATCGGCGTGATGTGCGACGTCGCGCTCGATCCCTATACCGACCACGGCCATGACGGCGTGCTGGAGGACGACCGGATCCTGAACGACGAGAGCGTCGAGATCCTGGTCCGCCAGGCGCTCGCCCAGGCCCGCGCCGGCTGCGACATCATCGCGCCGTCCGACATGATGGACGGCCGCATCGGCGCGATCCGCCGGGCGCTCGACGCGGACGGCTTCCAGAACGTGCAGATCATGGCCTATTCGGCGAAATACGCCTCCGCCTTCTACGGCCCGTTCCGCGACGCGGTCGGCTCCTCCGGCACCCTCGGCAAGGCGAGCAAGTCGACCTACCAGATGGACCCGGCGAACAGCGACGAGGCGATCCGCGAGCTGGCGCTCGACATCGCCGAAGGCGCCGACATGGTGATGGTGAAGCCGGGCATGCCGTACCTGGACATCGTGCGGCGCGCCAAGGACACCTTCGCGATGCCGACCTACGCCTATCAGGTGAGCGGCGAATACGCGATGATCTCGGCCGCCGGCCTGAACGGCTGGATCGACCGCGACCGGGCGATGATGGAGAGCCTGCTCGGCTTCAAGCGCGCCGGCGCCGACGGCGTGCTGACCTATTTCGCGGTCGAGGTGGCGCAGCGGCTGAAGGCCGGGTGAGGCTCGGCCGGAGCCGCCCTCTAAACTGATCTAGAGCACGCCCTTCTCTTCCAGGAACCGCTCCGCCATCCTGAGGTGCCAGCTCCCGCCGTCATGGAATCCGACATGGCCGCCGTCGAGCGGCAACAGCGGGGTCAGGCGCGGGTTCTCCGCCCAGTCAAAATCGAGATAGATCCCGCCCGGGATCCAGGGATCGTTCAGCGCGTGAATGACCAGCGTCGGCACCGAAATCCCCTTGAGGTACCGCTTCGCCGAGCTCTTCGCGTAATAGTCCCGCGCACCGTCGAAACCGTTCCGGGCGGCGATATGGCGCTCGTCGAACTCCACCGTCGTGCGCGATGTGCGGACGGCCGCCTGCTCGCTCGCCGAGAGTCCCGGCGTCGCCAGCGCCTCAGCCTTCATGCTCTTCAGCAGCCAGTTGTGATAGAGCCGGTTGCGCGGCTGGATGAAGCGCTCGGAGGTCCGGGCGAGATCGATCGGCGCCGAAACCGAGATCGCCGCCGCGACATGCGGCCTGGAGCGTTCGCCCAGATATTTCAGCATCATGTTGCCGCCGAGCGAGACACCGTAGAGCACGAAGCGCTGAGCCACGCCCGTCGCCTGTAGCTGCGCCAGGACCGCATCCAGATCCCCGCTTCGTCCGGCATGGTAGGAGCGCGTACAGTCAGCCCGCGTGGGTCCGGCGCCGCGCAGGTTGAGGCGCAACACGCGCAACCCGGCGGAGACGAAATAGCGCGCCGCGTCGCGGACATGAAAACTGTCTTCGCAGCCGGTCAGGCCGTGAATGACGACAACGAGCGGCGCATCCGCGAGCGGCGATGGCGGTTCCTCGAGCACGCCACTCAGCCGGTCGCCGCTACCGTCTTCCATCGTGAATGCGAGACGCTCGGAGCGGGCCGAACCGATCCGGGGAGTCCCGCCAACGAGGAAACTTCTCAGGGTCTGCAGGTGCGCGCCGACCCAGGGCATGGCGGCCCGGAACGGCGGATAGGCCGGATTGTCAGGAAGCATCAGGCGCGGCGCCCTCTTCGTCGTCCTCTTCCTCCACCGGCTCGAACTGCATCAGCCACTCGTGCACGGCGGAGATCTGCGCCTCGTTCATCAGCGCCGGCGCATGGCCGCAGCCCTCGAACTCGATGAGGTCCGCCTTCGGCCCGCGCTCCGTCATCTCCTCGGCAGTCTCCCGCGTCAGCAGATCCGAGTCCGCGCCGCGCAGCACCAGTGTGGGGCATTTGATCGCGTCGTAGATCGCCCAGAGATCGACATCCTCGATCGGGCCGTCAAAGGCGTTTCCGATCGCCGGATCGTAATGCATGCGGTAGGTGCCGTCCGGCTCGCGCACGACGCTGTGCTGAGTCATCTCCGACCAGTCGGCGTCCGAGAGCTCGCCGAAGCCAGCGAGCGTCTCGCGCAGATAGTCGCAGGCCTCGGTGAGGTTCTGGAAGACCGGCGGGTCCTTCACATATTCGCCGATCCGCTCCAGCGCCGCCTTCGGAATGAACGGACCGACATCGTTCAGGATCAGCCGCTTGATCGGCCCGTCCTCCCGCGCCGCCAGCAGCATGCCGATGATGCCGCCCATCGAGGTGCCGAGCCACTCGACCTCGGTCAGCCCGCGGTAGTTCAGCAGCCCGTCGGCATGGCGCAGATAGGTCTCGAAATTGTAGCCGTCCTTGTTGGCGAGCCAGCCGCTCCGCCCGCGCCCGGCGACGTCCATCTCGATGCAGCGGATGTCCCGGCTGACGACTCGCGCGAAGGCGTCGAAATCGCGGCCCTGCCGGGTCAGGCCGTGGGCGCAGACCAGGGTGCGCGGCAGCTGGCGCCTGCCCCAGTCGGTGAAGGCGAGCCAGATCGTCCCGTGATCGTCCTTGAAGGGAAAACTGCCCTGGTCCGGTCTCATGCATTGGCCTTTCGGATGTCCCGCGACATATTCCCACCGGTCTCTGTCACGTCAAGTATGGAGCCCCTTGCCCGCGGGTTCGATACTGCTAAGGTCCGCCGTCGGGAGCAGTGGGAGAACTAACAATGGCCAACGCGGAAAAGGTCCGGGTGGTTCCGGTGGCGGAGCGGCACAAGAAGGACTGGCGCCGACTCTATGACGGCTATGCCGCTTTCTACAAGGTGCCGATGACGGACGAGATCGCAGACCGGGTGTGGGGCTGGCTGCACGACCCGGCGCATGTGCTGAACTGCCTGATCGCGGAGGATGCGGACGGCAGGGCGATCGGCCTCGCCCACATCCGCGCCATGCCGCGCCCGCTCTCAGGCGCCGAATGCGGCTTCCTCGACGATCTCTTCGTCGACCCGGAGGCGCGCGGTAGGGGCGTCTTCGAGGCGCTGTTCGCGGCGATGGACCAAATGGCGCAGAAGAACGGCTGGCCGATGGTCCGCTGGCTGACCCAGGAGTTCAACTATCGCGGCCGCTCCGCCTACGACCGGATCGCGACCAAGACGCCCTTCATCCTCTACCAGCGCGAAACGCCGTCCGCCTGAACCTGACCGGAGAGAGACCGATGCCCTACACGATGATCATTGCGCTTGCCATCCACATCGTCTCGGCGGTGATCTGGGTCGGCGGCATGTTCTTCGCCTATTCCGTCCTCCGCCCCTCGATGGGCACGCTGGAGCAGGCCCCGGACCGGCTCCGCCTCTGGCGCGCTGTCTTCGCCCGCTTCTTCCGCATCGTCATCATCGAGATCGTGCTGCTGCTCGGCAGCGGCTACTGGATGGTGTTCGTGGAATTTGGCGGCTTCGCCGGGGTCGGCCTGCATGTCCACATCATGAACCTGACCGGTTTCCTGATGATGGGGCTCTTCGCCCACCTCTGGTTCGCCGAATGGAGCAAGTTCCGCCGCTTCGTCGATGACGGCGACTTCCCGGCGGCGGGGGCGCGGCTGAACCGGATCCGCATGATCGTCTTCACCAATCTCTGGCTCGGCTGGATCACCGTCGTCGTCGGCGCGACCGGTCGCTATTGGGGATAGCATTCTTGCCGGGCTGCGGCTTGCCCGCCCCGGCGCCATCCCTTACAAATCGCCCGCTGAACAGGTAACGAAATAAAGAAGGACTTAAGCGCATGGCAGCGTCAGGAGGTCCCCTTTCCGGGGTGACGGTGGTCGATCTCTCGCGGATCCTCGCGGGACCCTATTGCACGATGATGATGGCCGAGCTCGGCGCCCGGGTGATCAAGGTGGAAACACCGGAGACCGGCGACGACGCGCGGCATTACGGCCCCTTCATCAATGGCAAGTCGGCCTATTTCCAGTCCGTCAACCGGGGCAAGGAAAGCATCGCGCTCAACCTCAAGGACGAGGGCGACAAGGCGATCCTCGACAAGCTGCTGGAGAAGGCCGACGTCATCGTCGAGAACTTCCGTCCCGGCACCATGGAGAAGCTCGGCTTCGGCTGGGAACGGCTTCATGAGAAGTTCCCGAAGCTGATCTACGTCTCCGCCTCCGGCTTCGGGCATTCCGGCCCGGACATGTACCGCCCGGCCTATGACATGGTCGTGCAGGGCATGGGCGGGATCATGAGCATCACCGGCCACGAAGGCGCGCCGCCAACCCGCATCGGCACCTCGATCGGCGATATCGGCTCCGGCCTCTATGCCGCGATCGGCGCGATGTCCGCCCTCGTCCATCGCGGCGCGACCGGGGAGGCGACCAAGGTCGACATCTCCATGTTCGACTGCCAGCTCGCGCTGCTGGAGAACGCCATCATGCGCTATTTCGTCTCCGGCACCGCGCCGGGGCCGCTCGGCGCCCGCCATCCCTCGATCACGCCCTTCGAGGCGTTCCGGACCGAGGACGGCTACATCATCATCGCGGCCGGCAATGACGGCCTCTTCCACAAGATGGCAGACGCCCTCGGCAAACCCGGCTGGAAGGAGGACGACCGCTATCTGACGAACGATCTCCGCAGCCAGCATCAGGAGTACCTGAAGGTCGAGATCGAGGCGATCCTCGGCACCAACACGACCGCGCACTGGGGCAAGATCCTGGACGATGCCGGCGTGCCGAACGGCCCGATCAACAATGTCGGGCAGGCGGCGGAACATCCGCAGGCGGCCGCCCGCAACATGATCGTCGATGTCGACGACCCGGTCACCGGCCCGATGAAGATCGTCGGCAACCCGATCAAGCTGACCGCATTCGACGATCCGAACACCCGCGTGCCCGCGCCGAACCTGGACCAGGACCGCGAGCGCATTCTGAAGGAGCTGGGACTATGAACCTGATGCGCAACGAACTCGATTTCTCGAGCGAACCGCCGCTGACGCCGAACACCGATCCCTACGCGCTGGCGAAGGCGCTGTCGGGCCGCCACCTGATCGGCGGCAAGCTGGTGCCGGCGAAGTCCGGCAAGAGCTTCGAGGTGATCGACCCGGCGACCGGCAGCGTCATCGGCTACGGCGCCGAGGGCGACGCCGAGGACGTGAACGCGGCGGTCGAGAACGCTGCCGCCGCGCAGAAGGAATGGGGCAAGATGCGTGCCCGTGACCGCGGCGCTCTGATCCACAAATGCGGCGAGGTCCTGCAGGACCATGTCGAGGAACTCGGCCGCCTGATCGCGCTCGAGACCGGCAAGGCGCTGCGCACCGAGAGCCGCGTCGAGGCCTCGATCCTCGCCGACGCGTTCCTCTTCCATGCCGGCCTCGCCTCCGAATTGAAGGGCGAGACTGTACCGCACCACCCGGACATGCTGACCATCACGGTGCGCGAGCCGATCGGCGTCGTCGGCGCGATCATCCCGTGGAACGTGCCGCTGCTGCTGATGGCGCTGAAGATCGCCCCGGCGCTCGTCGCGGGCAACACGGTGGTGGTGAAATCCGCCGAGGAGGCGCCGCTGACCGTGCTCCGGGTCTGCCA
Source organism: Nisaea sp. (assembly GCF_017640745.1). GTDB lineage: Bacteria > Pseudomonadota > Alphaproteobacteria > Thalassobaculales > Thalassobaculaceae > Nisaea. Next base: position 381,247 of record NZ_JAEPQA010000001.1, read on the forward strand.
GATCCTCGCCTCCGTGCTGCCGGCCGGCTGCTTCAACATGCTCTCCGGCTTCGGCCCCGAATGCGGCGCTCCGCTGGTCGCTCATCCGAAGGTCGGCAAGGTGACCTTCACCGGCTCGGTCGAGACCGGCAAGATCGTCTACAAGACCGCCGCCGACAAGCTGATCCCGGTGACGCTCGAACTCGGCGGCAAGAGCCCGATGATCGTCATGAAGGATGCCGACATCGACAAGGCGATCGGGGGCGCCGTCACCGGCATGCGCTTCACCCGCCAGGGCCAGAGCTGCACCGCCGCGAGCCGCATGTTCGTCCATGCCGACGTGCATGACGAGTTCGTCGCCAAGCTGCGCGAGAAGGTCGATGCCATGGTGATGGGCGACCCGCTCGACGAGAAGACCGATATCGGCACCATCATCTCGCCGGAGCAGTTCGCCAAGGTGAAGGCCTATATCGACCACGGCAAGGGCGAGAAGGGCGCGGAAGCGGTCGAATGCTCCGCCATGCCGACCGATCCGAAATTCAAGGACGGCCTTTTCGTCCGCCCGGTCGTCTTCCTCGGCATGACGAACGACAGCAAGCTCGCCCGCGAGGAGATCTTCGGCCCGGTGACCTGCGTGCTGAAATGGACCGACGAGGAGGAAGTCCTCGCCGCCGCGAACGACAGCGACTACGGCCTCGCCGCGACGGTCTGGACCAACGACCTGAAGGCGGCGCTGAATTTCACCGAGAAGCTGGAAGCCGGTTTCGTGCAGGTGAACCAGAACCTCGTGGTGCAGCCCGGTCTTTCCTACGGCGGCATCAAGCAGTCCGGCATCGGCAAGGAAGCCACCCTGGAAGCGATGCTGGAGCACTTCACCAAGAAGAAGACCATCATCTTCAACAAGACCTGATCGCCTCGCGATCGGTGTCGAGGATCGAGGGGAAGCCGATGCCACGATGGGTGAAACGTCTGGCCGTCGGCTTCGTCCTCGCGGTCCTCGGACTCAATTTCGCAATTGCCGGACTGCTTGTCTGGCTCGGCGGGTCCGTGCCGCAGACCGAGGGGGAAAAACGCCTCCCCGGTCTCGCGGGACCGGTCGAGATCCACCGCGACGATGCCGGCGTGCCCCTGATCCGCGCCGGCTCGCTAGCGGATGGCTATTTCGCCCTCGGTTTCGTCCATGCCCAGGACCGGCTCTGGCAGATGGAGGCGATGCGCCGCATTGGCGCCGGGCGCTTCGCCGAAATCGTCGGAAATCTCTCGGAGTCGCTCGGCGAGCAGGTCTTCCCCTTCGACCGGTTCACCCGCGGTCTCGGCTTCTACCACAGGGCGGAGGCGGTCTACGAACGTGCCTCGCCCGGGATGAAGAGCGCCCTCGACCGCTATGCGGAAGGGGTGAACGCCTATCTCAACACCCGCGACGGTCCGCTGCCGCCGGAATTCCTCGTCCTCTTCCATGAACCGGAGCCCTGGCGCCCGGCGGACAGTCTCGTCTGGCAGCAGCTCATGGCCTTCCAGCTTGGCAGCAACTGGCCGGACGAGCTGACGCGTCTGCGGATGACCGAGGCCGGGCTCGATCCCGAGCAGATCGCCTTTCTCTTCCGACAGGCAGGCGAGCTGCTGGAACCCGAGAGCGGCCTGAAGCAGGGTCTATTCGCCCCGGACATGCTGGACCGCGCCACCCGCTTCGCCGCCTCCCTTCCGGACATCCTCGCGCCTCAGGGCGCCTCGAACGCCTGGGCCATCTCCGGAACGCGGACCGAAAGCGGCAAGCCGCTGCTCGCCAGCGATCCGCATCTCCGGCTCACCAATCCGAACCTCTGGTACCTCGCCCGCATCGAGACACAGGACGGGGTGCGTGCAGGCGGCACCGTTCCCGGCGTGCCGTTTCTTGCCCTCGGCCATAACGGCCTTGTCGCCTGGGGCTTCACGACACCGCATGCGGACAGCCAGGACCTCTTTGTCGAACAGATCGATCCCGGCGACCCCGCTAGGTATCTCGGGCCGGACGGCTCCCTCGCCTTCGAGACCCGGGTAGAGCATTTCAAGATCGGCTCGAAAGAGATCACGGAAACCTTCCGTGCGACCCGCCACGGCCCGGTCATCTCCGACATCTGGGCCCCGGCCGGACGCACCGACGACAAGGCGGTTCTCGCTCTCGCCGCCCCGTCGTTCGCTGAAGACGACCGGACTGCAGAGGCCTTTCTCGCGCTCGGTGCCGCGCAGTCGGTTCCGGAAGCGCTCGAGATTCTCGAGGACTTTTCCAGCCCGGCGCAGAACGTTACGCTCGCCGACACGGAGGGCAACATCGCCCTCACGCTCGCCGGCCGTTTCCCGGAGCGGCTGGAAGGGGACGGTTTCCTGCCCGCGGACGGGACGGGCACGGACGGGGACTGGACCGGATGGGTCGAGCGGTCGCGCCTGCCGCTTCTGCTGAACCCGGACGAAGGGTTCGTCATTCAGGCGAACGACCGCATCCCGCCGAGGGACCCGGAACTCGACCTCGGCCGGGAGTTCGAAGCGCCTTTCCGGGCGGAACGTATCCGCTCGGCGATCGCCGAAATGGGGACGGAGGCCAGCCCGTCGATGCAGCGCGATCTGCAGATGGACGCTCTTTCCCTGGATGTGCCGATGGTGCTCGATCTGCTGCTTCCGCGCCTGAACCCTTCGGCACTCGGCGCGCCCGCCGCTGAAGCGGTGGAACGGCTTCGAGGCTGGGACGGGCGCATGGGCCGGAACGATCCCGAGGCGACGATCTACACGCTCTGGACGGCGCTGCTGCACCGGAAGATCTTCGGCGACGAACTCGGACACCTGATCGGCGAATACCGCCGGGTCCGGCCGCACATGTTCGCCTCTGTCCTGACCGACGCACCCGAATGGTGCGACGATATCCGCACCGACGTGGTGGAGCCCTGCGAAAGCGCGATCCGGGAGAGCCTCGAGGAGGCTGTTGTCCGTCTGACCGCGAAATTCGGCGCGGATCAGTCCAGCTGGCTCTGGGGGCGAACGCATGTCGCCGAATTCCGGCACCTGCTCTGGTCCCGCGTTCCGGTACTGCGCGACCTTCTCGGCGCGAATCCGGCGACGGACGGCGGCGATTATTCGGTCAACCGGGGCAGCCCGAGCCAGCGAATCTCGGACGGAGATTTCAGCTTTCCCCACGTCCACGGCGCCGGTTTCCGTGCGGTCTACGATCTTTCGGATCTGGACGCCTCGCGGTTCAGTATCGCTTTCGGGCAGTCCGGCAACCCGTTCTCGGAACACTATCAGGATCAGGCAGATCCCTGGGCCGACGGCGTCTATCGCGCACTGGGGCCGGTGCCGTCTCGCGGCGGGAAGACGCTGGTTCTCAGACCGCAATAAAGCCTGACAGGTCAGAAGCGCAGCCGCGCGCCAAGCATGAAGTTCTGGGCGAAACCGGAAATGTCATCCTGCGAGCGAAGCCGAGGCTCCGCATGACCGGTGTAGAAGGCGCGGTACTCCGTGAAGAAGTCCCAATTCTCGTTGATCGAATAGGACGCGCCGAAACCGAGTTCGAGAGCCGGCGCCATCTCGTCCTGGCGATCGAGCCCGGTGCCGTAGGCAAATCCAAGTCCCGCGACCATGTGAGGCCGCACGCCGCTGTCCCCGAGAGTATCGAAGGCGTGATCGAAATAGATCGAGAGGACATCGCCATTGCCATAGGGATCGGGCCCGCGGCCGAGGCCGATCTGGCCCGTCGGGGCGCCGAGATCGGAATAACGGAAGGAAAAGGTATAGCGCTCACCCGCCCGGAACTCGTCGAGGCCGCGGCGATCACGTGCATTGGATTTGAATGCGGAATCTGCTTCGACCAGCCCGTTTCGGTCGGTCTCGGCGCCAAGGAAATACCAGGATCTCTGGGACTGATTGCCCGCTTCGGACGTGATTGCCTGGGAAAAGGACGGAGTCCCCCACCCCCCGATCACGAGGCTCAGCACGGCAGGCACCACAATACGGTCAAGGCAGGACATTTCTAGTCCCTCCAACAACACTGCGTTCCCGGTGAGTCCCTTACTTCTCCCGTGAACGGCGCTGAAATCTCGCCTCCCCGCTTGCCCGGACTCTTAGCATGCTCTAGCAAATGCGGGAATCCAAATCAGCGTCACGTGAATAGGACTCGGTGGTCCGAACGGCACGCAAGATCGGGGCCACGCCATCAGGAGCAGCGACATGGGCCTACCCGTCTCGTTCGAAGACATTGAAAAAGCGGCGGAAAGCCTTTCAGGGAAAATCCTGCGGACACCGGCGATCGAGGCTCCCGCCCTCGGTGACGCGCTCGGCGTCGATCTTTCCCTGAAACTCGAGAACCTGCAACGTACCGGCTCTTTCAAGGCGCGCGGCGCCTATGTGAAGCTCGCGAGCCTCTCCGAGGCGGAGCGCGCCCGGGGGGTCATCGCCATGTCGGCCGGCAACCATGCCCAGGGCGTCGCCTATCACGCAACGCAGCTCGGCATCCGCTCGACCATCGTGATGCCGGCGGCCACTCCCTTTACCAAGGTGGAGAAGACCCGGAATTTCGGCGCGACCGTCGTGCAATACGGTGCAACGCTCGCCGAGAGCCGCGAAAAGGTCGAGGAACTGGTCGCAGAGCACGGCTACATCCTGATCCATCCCTATGACGATCCACTGATTATCGCGGGCCAGGGGACTGCGGGGCTGGAACTGATGCGCGACATACCGGATCTCGACACCCTTGTGGTGCCGATCGGCGGCGGCGGCCTGATTTCCGGCATCGCTGTCGCGGCCAGGCATTTCAATCCGCAGATCGAGATCATCGGCGTGCAGACGGAACAGTTTCCCTCGATGTACGAGGCCCTGCGCGGCCTGCCGCCGAGCTCCGGCGGCGAGACCCTGGCCGAAGGCATCGCGGTGAAGACGCCCGGCAAGCTGACGACCGAAATCTGCCGCGCCCTCGTCGAGGACATCATCCTCGTCGGCGAGGTGGAGATCGAACGCGCGGTGAACGGCTGTGCCGAACATCAGAACCTTGTCGCCGAGGGCGCCGGCGCGGCCGGGATCGCGGCCATCCTGAAGGCGCCGGAACGGTTCCGGGGACGCAAGGTCGGAACGGTCATCTGCGGCGGCAATATCGATCAGCGGATGCTGGCGACGGTCCTGCTGCGCGGCCTCTCGCGCCATGGCCGCCTTGCAAGGTTGCGCATCGACATCTCGGACCAGCCGGGCACCCTCGCCCGGGTCGCAGGCGTGATCGGCGAGGCGAGCGCGAACATCGTCGAGGTGCACCATCAGCGCATGTTCCAGGACGTGCCGATCAAGAAGGCCGAACTGGAAGTGCTGATCGAAACCCGAAATCCCGACCATGTGCTCGAAATCGTCGCCGCGCTCAATGCAGCCGGGCTGAAGACCCGGGTGATGAGCAACATGGCGATGGAACAGGCGCCTCTCTGACCCTAGCCGAGGGTCTGGTAGGCCCCTCTGTAATAGAGCAGCGGTTCGGCATCCGCCGCGACCGGGCCGAGCCGTTCGACGCGTCCGACCAGGATCGAGTGGTCGCCGCCGTCATGCACCGCATGCAGCCGGCAGTCGATCGCGGCGAGCACGCCGCCGAGGATCGGCGCACCGGTCACCCAGGTCTCCTGCGGCACGCCCTCGAACCGGTCGCCGACCTCGGAGCTGAAGCGGACGGAAAGGTCCGCCTGGTTCGCCGCCAGGATATTCACGGCGAAGCAGGTGCCGCCGACGAATGCATCGTGGCAGGCGGCGTCACGGCCGAGACAAACCAGCACAAGCGGCGGATCGAGCGAGACCGATGAAAAGGAACTGGCTGTAAACCCGGCGTATCCGGTGCCGCTCGCCGTGGTCACGACGGTCACGCCGCTGGCGAAACGCCCCATCACGTCTCGGAACTGTTCGGCACTTACGGACATTGCGGCCCTCGTCTCCAATGCGCTCGATTACGGTACCGGCGGTTCCTCGGGACCGTCTGAATTCTCTGAGGTGAGATTGCGCAATCCGCACCGTAAATCAAATGTTTACCCCTTGATGTTTACAAAATACCGAAATTTGAGAGATATTATGCATTGGTGTTTCTCGATATACGTTCAGGAACCGATAGCGGGCGGAGAATATCATGCTGGTGATCGTCGGATGGGTCGTCGTTATCGTCTGCGTGATCGGCGGATATATGGCCATGGGCGGCAAGCTCGGCCCGCTCTGGCAGCCGTTTGAACTTGTCATCATCGGCGGCGCCGGCGTCGGCGCGTTCATCTGCGCGAATCCCAAACATGTCCTTGGCGCGGCCGGACGCGGATTTGGCGCGGCGCTGAAAGGGCCGAAATACTCCAAGGACGACTATCTCGAGTTGCTCAGCTTGATGTACGCGATCTTCAAGCTCGCGAAGACAAAGGGGATGCTCGCAATCGAGTCCCATATCGAGAGACCGGAGGAGAGTTCGCTCTTCCAGGCCTTTCCAAAATTCTCGTCGGACCACCATGCGCTCGAGTTCCTTTGCGACTATCTCCGCATGATGACGCTCGGGACCGACAACCCGCACGAACTTGCCGACCTGCTCGATGAAGAGCTTGAGACCCACCATGCGGAAGATGCCGCGGTTGCCGGCGCCTACCAGACCATGGGCGACGGGTTCCCTGCGCTCGGGATTGTCGCTGCGGTGCTTGGCATCATCAAGACCATGGGCTCAATTACCGAACCTCCCGAAGTTCTCGGAAAGCTGATCGGCGGCGCCCTCGTCGGCACCTTCCTCGGCATTCTTCTCGCCTATGGTTTCGTAAGCCCGCTGGCGGCGACGATGGGCCGGACGTTCGAGGCAGACGCGAAGTATCTGGGATGCATCAAGGCGGGACTGCTGGCCCATGTTTCCGGATATGCGCCGGCCGTCTCCGTCGAGTTCGCCCGCAAGACACTGTTGTCCAAGGACCGTCCGTCCTTCTTCGAAGTCGAGGAGGCTGTCGCAGCCTTGCCGCCGGTCTAGTACGGACCGATATGGGCATGCAGAACGCAATCAAGGTGGCGCGACCTGATTTCGCCCGCCGGCCAATCGGGAACACGAGAGCTTGGACAACCACGCCAGCATAGTCATCAAGAAGGTCAAGAAGGGCGGTCATGGCGGGCACCATGGCGGCGCCTGGAAGGTGGCCTATGCCGACTTCGTGACCGCGATGATGGCCTTCTTCCTGCTCCTCTGGTTGCTCAACGCGACCACCGAAGAGCAGAAGATGGGCATTTCCAACTATTTCGATCCGACCGCGATCTCGCGCTCGACGCGAAGCGGCTCCGGAGGCGTGCTCGGTGGGACCTCCATCACGGTTCCCGGGGCCCTGAAATCCGCGTCATCTCCGCCGATGATCTCGACCCCTCAGGTGGCGCGGCCGCAGGCTGAACGTACAGAGTCGACAGACCCCGATTCCGACGATCCCGAGAACATCGAATCCCGTCTTGGCAGCGATCAGGACGCGGAGGGTCTGATCAGCGCCGAGGACCTGGAAAAGCTGCTGGAGGAGCGCGAGGCGGCGCAGTTCAAGGCGGCGGAGCAAATGATCCGCCAGGCGATCGAGGAGTCCGAGGATCCCGAGGTCAAGAAAATGGTCGAGGACGGCGGTCTGCAGATCGACCAGTCGCCGGAAGGCCTTCGCATCCAGCTGCTCGACCAGGAGAAAACCGCCCTCTTCCCGCTCGGCAGCGCCGACATGTTCGAGCAGACCCGCAAGCTGCTCGCCAAGGTTTCCGAGATCATCTCCAAGCTGCCGAACAAGATCAAGATCTCCGGCCATACCGACTCGCGGCCGTTCCCGCCGGGCGCGACCTACACCAACTGGGAACTTTCCGCCGACCGCGCGCTCTCCAGCCGGCGCGCCCTGATCGCCAACGGCATCCCGCAGGAGCGCGTGGCCCAGGTCGTCGGCATGGCCGATACCGATCCGATCGAGCCGAACGACCCGACCGCTCCCAGCAACCGGCGGATCAGCATCGTGCTCCTGCGGACCGATTTCAGCGATCAGGCTGCGAGCGCCGCGGCCTCCGGACGCCAGCAGGAACCGGCCGTGCAGCCGACGGAAACGACCTTGCCGACAGTTTTGCCGGACAACGGTTCGGCTCTTCCGCCGGTCAGACCCGGAGGCTAACCTTTAGCCGATGTTCAATAATCTCAGAGCCCGCCCGCTGGCGTTCTTTCATACGCTGCCGATGCCCTGCCCCTACCTGCCGGGCAAGACGGAGCGACGCCTGATCGCCGACATTTCGAGCCGGCGGGGCCAGCATGCGCATGACTCTCTGGCGAAGGCCGGCTTCCGCCGCACCCAGCATCTGACCTACCGGCCGGCCTGTCCCGGCTGCAACGCCTGCCATCCGGTCCGGGTCAGGACGGGCGATTTCCACTGGTCGCGCACCTTCCGCAAACTGCTGAAACGCAACGCAGACCTGACGGCCCGCCCGGTCCAGGCCATCGCCACACGGGAACAATACGCGCTGTTCCATGCTTATCAGCAGGGCCGGCACGGCGACGGCGAGATGGCGATGATGGATTTCGCCGACTATGCCGAAATGATCGAGCGCTCGCCGATCGAGACCTACCTGATCGAGTACCGGGACGCGGCCGGAAGGCTGATGGCGATCATGCTGGTGGACGAGCAGGCGGACGGCCTTTCCGCAGTCTACAGCTATTTCGATACGGAGGACCCGACGCGCGGCTTCGGTACCTTCATGGTGCTCGATCTGATCCAACGGGCCAACGCACGGGCGCTGAACTACGTCTATCTCGGATACTGGATCCCGGATTGCCGGAAGATGGCCTACAAGACGAAATACCGGCCTTACGAGCTGCTGACGTCGAAGGGCTGGGTCGAGGCGTAACCGCCCTGGACAGCCTGTCCCGCGAGGGCCTTTTCCATATCGACGATGAAGTGTCCCGGCCGCTTCGTGTTTTCGCGTTCGGCGGTCACAACATATCCGCGGCGGCGGTAGAGTTCGATGTTCCGGACCATTTTCCGGTTCGTGTAGAGCGAGATGGTCCGAAAACCTCGCGCAATCCCTTCACGCTCTGCGAAATCCAGCATCAGGTGCCCGAGCCCCCGGCCCTGGAACTCCGGAGCCACGGCGACATTGAAGATGCCCCAGCGCCCCTCTTCGAGTTCCATCTCGATAAGGGCTGTCACCGTTCCGTTTTCGTCCTCCGCAACCCAGGTCAGGCCGGCCGCGACATAATCGCCATGGTCCGCCGTCACCGGAAAAGGCGGATAACCAAGCATCTCGGTCCACGGGCGATAGGACAGTTCGGTCAGCTCGGCGATACGCGGTATATCGGCCCGGCCCGCAGGCCGGACCCTGAAATCCGCAAGGTCGCTCACGTAAACCGCGCGGGACGCGGGAAGCCGGTCGGCGGCATCTTGCCGGCGCCGGCGCGCTTGCCGCGCCAGGTCGTGAGATCCGTCTCGGTCCGCGTCCGGCCGCCCTGCAGGGACCAGGAAAGCCCCTCCTCGGCCTTCAGGAAGGTGATGTCGCCGAGCTTGCCGTCGCGGTAACGCTGCAGGATCACGCCCTTGCCCCGTGCCATCTCCGGAACCTCGGAGGTCTCGAACACGAGCAGCTTGCGGTTCGTGCCGACCACGGCGATCAGTTCGCCCTCGACCGGCAGACAGACCTGCGCCTTCGCGCCGCTGCCCGGATTGAGCACCTGCTTGCCCGCCTTCTTCTGGGCGATCACGTCATCGCTGTTGACGATGAAACCGCGCCCGTCCGTGGAGGCCAGCAGCAGGCGCTGTCCCTGGCGATGCGGCAGGATCGCGACGATGTCCTCCTCGTTGCCGAGATCGATCATCAGGCGGAGCGGTTCGCCATGGCCGCGTCCTTTCGGCAGCTTGTCCGCCGCGATGGTGAAGAAGCGCCCGTCACTGGCGAAGATCAGGATCTTGTCCGTGGTCTCGGCGCGAACCAGGAACTTGCCTTCGTCGCCTTCCTTGAACTTCAGATCGCTGTCGTCCGCGATATGGCCCTTCATGGCCCGGACCCAGCCCTTGTCGGAGCAGATAACGGTGATCGGCTCGCGTTCGATGATCGCTTCCATCGGG
>NZ_JAEPQA010000020.1 GCF_017640745.1 Nisaea sp.
GGCATCGTGTTCATCGAGCGCTCGCAGCGCCGGATCACGGTGCAATATCCGAAGCGCCAGGTCGGCAACCGGATGTTCGGCGGCGAGAATTCCCATCTTCCGCTCAAGATCAATGTGTCGGGCGTGATCCCGCCGATCTTCGCCAGCTCCATCCTGCTGATGCCGGTGACGGTCGCGCAGATGACCACGGCCGGTGGCGGCGGGCCGGAATGGCTCACCACCTTTACCGCGATGGTTGGACGCGGCCAGCCGCTCTATCTGGCGATCTTCGTTTCGCTGATTGTGTTCTTCGCGTTCTTCTATACCGCCATCGTCTTCAATCCGGCGGAGACCGCGGACAACCTGCGGAAATATGGCGGCTTCGTGCCCGGGATCCGTCCCGGCAAGAACACGGCCGACTATCTCGACTACGTTCTGACCAGGCTCACGGTGCTGGGTGCCGCCTATCTCGCGGCGATCTGTATCCTGCCGGAGATCCTGATCAGCCAATATCAGGTGCCCTTCTATTTCGGGGGAACCAGCCTGCTCATCGTCGTGACGGTGACCATGGATACTGTGGGCCAGATCCAGTCGCATCTGCTGGCGCACCAGTATGAGGGCCTGATCAAAAAATCGAAATTGAGGGGGAAACGTCGATGAATCTGATTTTGCTCGGCCCTCCGGGTGCCGGTAAGGGGACCCAGGCGAAACGCCTGGAGGACAAGTTCAAGATCGTCCAGCTCTCCACCGGCGACATGCTGCGCGCGGCGATCGCGTCCGGCAGCGAGGTCGGCCTGAAGGCAAAAAGCATCATCGACTCCGGCGGTCTCGTTTCCGACGACATCATGGTTCAGATGATCTCCGAGCGGATCGACGAGCCGGACTGCAAGAACGGTTTCATTCTCGACGGCTTCCCGCGCACGGTCGCGCAGGCCGAAGCCCTCGACGTCATGCTGGCCGACAAGGGCCTGAAGATCGATCACGTGATCGAGCTCAAGGTCGACGAAAGCATCCTGTTTGACCGCATCCGTACCCGGATCGCACAAACGCCGGAAGCCGAGCGCCGCAGCGACGACAACGAAGAGACGCTGAAGAAGCGCCTCGACGTGTACAAGGAACAGACCGCTCCGATCACGCCGTATTACGCGGCCAAGGGAGCGCTGAAGACGGTGGACGGCATGGCCTCCATCGAAGAGGTGAGTGCTCAGATCGACGCGATCGCGGCGGCCTGAGTTTGGGTTTTGAGGTGCGGGTAAACCGGTTGACTCGGCAATCCGGTTGCGTATAATCCGCGCCCTCGGTTTCGGAGAAACCGTGCGTATTCGCTTGCGCGAATTTTCCGAGTTCGGTGCCTGGGTCAAATGACCCGTAATTTTGTTGGACGCTGACAAGCGTTGTACTGAGGAGTTTGCTCGTGGCGCGCATCGCAGGCGTGAATATCCCGACGCAAAAGCGTGTCGAGATTGCTTTGACATACATTCATGGTATCGGCCGGACCACCTCCACAAAGATTTGTGAGAGTGTCGGAATCCCGCGCGAGCGCCGTGTACATGAACTGACCGAAGACGAAGTCGCGCGCCTGCGCGAGGTCATCGACCGCGACCAGGTGGTCGAGGGTGACCTGCGCCGCAAGGTTGCGATGGACATCAAGCGTCTGATGGATCTGGGCTGCTATCGCGGCCTGCGGCACCGCAAGGGCCTCCCGGTGCGTGGTCAGCGGACCCACACCAACGCGCGGACCCGCAAGGGCCCGGCGAAGGCTATCGCTGGTAAGAAGAAGTAATTCGGGTTCGTCCCGAAAAGCCGGAAGGGCAGTAAATGGCTAAGCAACCGACCCAGGCACGCGTCAAGCGCCGCGAGCGGAAGAACATCACTTCCGGTGTCGCGCACGTGAATGCGTCCTTCAACAACACCATGATCACCATCACCGACGCCCAGGGCAATGCGATTTCCTGGTCCTCCGCCGGTGCGATGGGCTTCAAGGGCTCCCGTAAGTCCACCCCGTACGCGGCGCAGGTCGCGGCCGAGGATGCCGGCAAGAAGGCCGCCGAGCATGGCATGAAGACCCTTGAGATCGAAGTCAGCGGCCCGGGTTCGGGGCGCGAGTCCGCTCTGCGCGCGCTGCAGTCTGTCGGCTTTGCCGTGACCTCCATTCGCGATGTCACGCCGATCCCGCACAACGGCTGCCGGCCGCCGAAGCGCCGCCGGGTCTAAGAGGCGGGCGGCTTCGGCCGTCCTACCGGTAGCGCCTTGGCCCCGAAGCAGTCGGTTTCGGGGCCGAAAGCATAAGTTAGAGGCCCGCGGGTCTCGATAGCGATGAGGTCACTCCCGTGATTCAGAAGAACTGGCAGGCTCTGATAAAGCCGAACAAGCTCGATGTGCAACCGGGTTCGGATCCCGCCCGCAAGGCAACGATCGTGGCGGAGCCGCTGGAGCGTGGATTCGGTCTGACCCTCGGCAACGCGCTTCGTCGCATCCTGCTGTCGTCCCTTCAGGGCGCGGCGGTGACTGCGGTCCAGATCGACGGCGTGCTTCACGAGTTCTCCTCCGTCGCCGGCGTCCGCGAGGACGTCACCGACATGGTGCTCAACATCAAGGCGATCGCGCTCCGTGCCCATAGCGAAGGCCCGCGCAAGATGCGCCTGAAGGCCGAGGGCCCGGGCGAAGTCACCGCAGGCATGATCGAGGCCGGCGCCGACATCGAGGTCATGAACCCGGATCTGGTGATCTGCACCCTCGACAACGGCGCGAGCCTGTCGATGGAATTCACCGTCGAGACCGGCAAGGGCTACGTTCCGGCGAGCGCCAACCGTCCGGAAGACGCGCCGATCGGCCTGATCCCGGTCGATGCGATCTTCTCCCCGGTGCGCCAGGTCACCTACAAGGTCGACAACACCCGCGTCGGCCAGGTCACCGACTATGACAAGCTGTCCGTGACTGTCGAGACCGACGGCTCGCTGACCCCGGAAGACGCGGTGGCCTATGCCGCCCGCATCCTCCAGGACCAGCTCCAGCTCTTCATCAATTTCGAAGAGCCGCAGCAGGTGGTCGAGACCGAAGAAAAGACCGAGCTGCCGTTCAACAAGAACCTGCTCCGCAAGGTGGACGAGCTGGAACTCTCCGTGCGTTCCGCGAACTGCCTGAAGAACGACAACATCGTCTATATCGGCGATCTGGTTCAGAAGACCGAGCCGGAAATGCTCCGGACCCCGAACTTCGGCCGCAAGAGCCTCAACGAGATCAAAGAGGTTCTGGGGCAGATGGGCCTGGCGCTCGGCATGGATATCCCGAACTGGCCGCCGGACAACATCGAAGAGCTTGCCAAGCGGCTGGAAGAGCCGTTCTGAGCGGCCTAAAGCCGTAACGCGCAGTGCCGTGAGGCACTTGAAGATACGAAACTGGAGTTTTCGCGATGCGACATCGTTTTAAAGGCCGCCGGTTCAACCGGTCCGCCAGCCACCGCAAGGCAATGTTCAAGAACATGGCCAACGCGCTGATCAAGCACGAGCAGATCGTCACCACCCTGCCGAAGGCGAAAGACCTGCGCAGCGTCGTTGAGAAGCTGATCACCCTCGGCAAGCGTCAGGACCTGCACGCCCGTCGTCAGGCGATGTCGCAGCTGCAGGACATGGGCATGACCCGCAAGCTGTTCGACGTTCTCGCCGAGCGCTACAAGGACCGCCAGGGCGGCTACACCCGCGTCCTGAAGGCCGGTTTCCGCTACGGCGACAGCGCCCCGATGGCGGTGATCGAACTGGTCGACCGGGACGAGGATGCCCGCGGTCAGGACTCCGGTCCGGTGCATGTCGAGGAAGAAGAGCTCGAAGGCGCGATGCCGGCAGCGATCTGATCGCGCCCGCGCGTATCGACGAAAAGCGAAGGCGGCCTCCGGGCCGCCTTTTCTTTTGTCCGCGAATGAAAAAGCTCAGGCGTGGTCGATCGGTGCCAGGTTGGCGGCGATTTCCCAGATTTCCGCATCGTCCGGCCAGGCCGCGACGAGCTGGGTGAGTTCCTGGCTCAGCAGGTCCGCATGCGCGGCGTCGTCCAGCGCATCGGCGGTCAGCAGCAGGTTGGCGCAGGCCTTGGCATGGACCAGGGCGATCTCCTCGTCCTCCGGGCGGGCGGCCGAGAGCGCGAGGATATCGTCATAAACCAGCCTTGCCTTGCCGACATTTCCGTCCCGGCAAAAATCCGTCATCAGGTTGAAGGCCGCCAGCGACGCCTTGCCGGTCATCGCATCGTCGACAGCGGCGCGATGCTGCAGGTCCCGGTAGACGGCTTCCGCCGAGCTGAGGTCGTCCTTGTCGCCGAAGACTGTCACCAGGGCGAAACCGGCATCGGCCAGTACCTCCGCAAGCTCGGGATCAGGCCCGCGCTGTTCGACGAAACGGGCGAGATCGAAATAGATCTCAAGCGCCTTCTCAGGGGCGTTTGAGCGGGCGAGATAGGTTGCCAGGTTGTAGCTGCCGTTCGCCCTGTGCAGCATGGTGTCGGGGCGGCTGTTCGGCACTTCCGCAAGGGCGCAGAGGGAGCGATGCAGATGGCGGGCCCGGCGAGTGCGGCGTTCGGTGCAATGCGCCGCGATTCGGTTCGAGATCGCCTTGGCGAGGGTGGAACGCAGCAGGCGGTCCGTCGGATGTCGGGCCGCGATGGTGCGGATCTCCTCGAAGGTCTGGTCCGCTTCCCGGTCCTTTCCCTGGCGGGCATATTCGAGGCAGAGCGTGACCGAAAGCTCGCAATAGCCGCGGCGCATGCCCGGATCGTCCGGATGCTCGCTGGCATAGCTCTCAAGTCGCGCGCGGACATCCCGGATGGCGGCGAGCTCCTTGCGCCGGGCATGACAGGCCGCGAGGCGCAGGGCACCGCAAATCAGCCGGTCCCGGACATCGGCGGACCCACTATGATCGCGGGCGAGTTCGTAGAGTGAATCGTAGCAGGCTTGAGCTGCCGCGATCTCGCGGTCGCTGTCTCCGAAATGGCTGAGCGCGTCCGCAAGCTCTCCGGCTCTGGAGATCGTGGCTTTCCCGGCGTCCTGATCGCCTGGCATGAACCCCTCCGTTCCCGGCCCGGCGCGTCTGGTGCGTCCCTTTTGCCCCATGCACCGTCAGCCCATATAGGATAGCGTACATTCGACCGGTTTTTGTGACAACAAACGGAAAAGCGACTGATGCGGGGATCTGATTCCACTCGGTTTTTCGACATTTCTCTCGCCAGGTACCTGGCCAGGACGGCACGTTTGGCCCTTGCCGCGGGACTTCTTCTTCCCCTTCTGGCGGGCGTTCCGGCGATCGCCCAGACCGTCAAGCAGGTGCCGTCCTCGCGCGAGGATATCCAGTATTCCTTTGCCCCGCTCGTAAAGAAGGTCGGTCCGGCTGTCGTGAACATCTACGCCCGGGCCGAGGTCACGGAGCGGCGCGTGTCGCCGCTGTTCGACGATCCGTTTTTCCGACGGTTCTTCGGCGACGTGTTCCCGGGTGAGACCCGCAAGCGCACGGCCCAGTCCCTCGGCTCCGGCGTGATCATGCGGGCGGACGGGCTCGTCGTGACCAACGCGCATGTCATCAAGGGCGCCGACGAGATCACGGTCGTGCTGGCGGACCGCCGGGAGTTCGACGCAAAGATCCTGATCCAGGACGAGCGCACGGACCTCGCGGTGCTGAAGTTCGAGACCGACGGCGAGAACCTGCCCTTCCTCGAGATCCGCGACAGCGACGAGCTCGAGGTCGGCGACATTGTACTCGCGATCGGCAACCCGTTCGGGGTCGGCCAGACCGTGACCAGCGGGATCATCTCGGCCCTCGCGCGGACTGCGCTCGGTATCACCGACTACAGTTTCTTCATCCAGACCGACGCGGCGATCAATCCGGGCAATTCCGGCGGTGCGTTGATCTCGATGGACGGTAAGCTGGTCGGGGTGAACACGGCGATTTTCAGCAATCAGAGGGGCAGCGGCGCCGGGTCCGTCGGCATCGGCTTCGCCGTGCCCTCCAACATGGTCCGCACCATCCTCGAAGGCGTGGACAAGGGGGCGATCGTGAGGCCCTGGCTCGGGGTCTCCGGTCAGACCATGACGACGGCGCTTGCAGAGCAGTTCGGCCTGCCGCGCCCTGTCGGGGTCGCGGTTACGGACGTCTATCCGGACGGGCCTGCCGCGAATGCCGGTATCCGCGTGGGCGACATCATTCTCAAGATCTCCGGCAGGGAGATCGTCGACGAACAGGCGCTGCGCTACCGCGTCGCGACGCGCCCGCTGGAGAGCATCGCCGAGATCGAGATCCTGCGCCGTGGGGAACTACAGACGGTCAAGGTTCCGATGCGGCCGCCCCTCGCCAAGCCGGAGCCGGACGTGCGCGACATGCAGGGACAGCATCCGCTCGCGGGCGCCCGGGTCGCCAATCTCTCGCCGGCCTTCGCCCTCGAGCAGGGGCTCGATGACATGGCACGCGGGGTCGTGATCCTGAAGGTCGCGCGGCAGTCGCCGGCAGCGCGTATCGGGCTCCGGCCCGGCGATGTCGTGATCGAGGTCAACGGCACCAAGATCGAGCTGGTTGCGACGCTCGAGCAGGCGATGCTGGCCGGCCAGCATGCCTGGCGCATCTCGATCCGCCGTGAGGGCCAGGTGCTGACGACGGAAGTCAAGGGATAGGACGTGGCAAGTTTGTTTGAGAGCGAGGCCCCGCGGCCGCTTGCGGACCGGCTCCGGCCGCAGACGCTTTCCGAAGTGGTCGGGCAGGATCACCTGCTCGGCCCGGAGGCGCCGCTCGGGCGGATGATGGCGCGCGGCCGGGTCGCCTCGATCCTGCTCTGGGGACCGCCCGGCTGCGGCAAGACCACGATCGCCCGGCTGCTTGCCGACGGCACCGACATGGAGTTCGAGCCGCTGTCGGCCGTCTTCTCGGGCGTCGCAGATCTGCGCAAGGTGTTCGAGAGGGCGAAGGAACGCCGGCAGATGGGGCGCGGCACGCTGCTCTTCATCGACGAGATCCACCGCTTCAACCGGGCCCAGCAGGACGGTTTCCTGCCCTATGTCGAGGACGGCACCGTCGTGCTGGTCGGGGCGACGACGGAAAATCCGTCCTTCGAGCTGAATGCCGCCCTGCTCTCGCGCTGCCAGGTGCTGGTGCTGCGCCGCCTCGACGATGCCGCCTTCGACAAGCTGCTCGCCCGGGCGGAGGAGATCGAGGGGCGCAAGCTGCCGCTGACCGATCAGGGGCGCGAGGCGCTGAAGGCGATGGCGGACGGCGACGGGCGCTATCTTCTCAATCTCGCCGAGGAGGTCTTCCTGCTGCCGCCGGAGCCGCTGCTCGACGCGGCGGCGCTTGCCCAGACCGTGCAGCACCGGGCCCCGGTCTACGACAAGAACCGGGAGGAGCATTACAACCTCATCAGCGCGCTGCACAAATCGCTGCGCGGTTCGGATGTGGATGCGGCGCTCTACTGGCTCTCGCGCATGCTCGCGGGCGGCGAGGATCCGGGCTACATCATGCGCCGGCTGACCCGGTTCGCGTCCGAGGATATCGGCATGGCGGACCCGGCGGCGCTGCCCCAGGCGCTCGCCTGCTGGGACGCCTTCGACCGGATCGGCTCCCCCGAGGGCGACCTGATGCTGGCGCAATGCGTGATCTATCTTGCGACCGCGCCGAAATCGAACGCGGCCTACAAGGCGGCGGGGGCGGCGAAGCGCTCTGCCAAGGCGACCGGCTCTCTGATGCCTCCGGCACATATCCTGAACGCACCGACTAACCTGATGAAGGATCTCGGCTACGGCAAGGGCTATACCTACGATCACGACGCGCCGGACGGGTTCTCCGGGGCGAACTATTTTCCTGACGGCATGCAGCGCGAGCGTTTCTACAATCCGGTCGAGCGCGGCTTCGAACGCGAGGTACAGAAGCGGCTCGCCTACTGGGACAAGCTGCGCCGCCAGCGGAGCGGCGATGAGGGCTGACGGCGGCTTCGACCTCTATCTCGGGATCGACTGGTCCGGAGCGAAAGGCGCGCGCACGAAGGGTATCCAGGTCGCGGCCGCCTTACCGGGCGGAGCCATGCCGGAACTGCTGCCGAACCCTTTCAGGGACCACGGTATCTGGTCGCGCCTCGACGTGCTTTCCTTCCTCGAGGCGCGGATCTGCGAGGGCATGAGGGTGCTTGCCGGGTTCGATTTTGCGTTCTGCTATCCGTTCGAGGACGCGGGAGCGTATTTCCCGGGACTGCACGCGGCCCCGAAGCATCCCGAGGAAGTCTGGGCCCTCGTCGAACGCTCGGCGGAGGCCGCAGCGGAACTTTATGGTGCGGCGTTCTATCAGCGCACGGACCTCCCGTACCGGGACTATTTCATGGCGCCGGGGCATTCTGGAGAGCTTTACCGCCATCGCCAGCGGCAGACTGAGCTGGCAGCTGCTTCCGTCACCACGCCGCATCCGGTGTTCAAATGCATCGGCGCGGCCAATGTCGGAACCGGATCGCTTGCTGGCATGCGGCTGCTGCACCGGCTCCGGGGCTGGGGTGACGCGGTGCGGATCTGGCCGTTCGATGCCGAGCCGGGCGGCAGCCTGACGGTGACGGAAATTTTCCCCCGGCTCTTCTACAAGCGCGCGTCCGGCGATCCTCGCGCCTGGAGCGCGCGGGACAACCTCGCCGCCGTCTGCCGGTACTACGGTGTCTCGGACGGCACGGTGCCGCAGATCAGGACGGAGGACGAGGCCGACGCGCTGATTACGGCCGCCGGATTGCGCGCCATGAGCGGTGACGCATCGCTCTGGGCGGAGTCGCGGCATCCTGCCGCCGCAAGGGAAGGCTGGATATTCGGCGCCGCTTGGGATAGCAAGCGCGGATGAACATGCTCCTCGCCATCGCGCTCGGCGGCGCTCTCGGGGCGCTCGCCCGGCATAAGGTCGGCTCCCTTGCCATGCACTGGCTCGGCAGCGGCTTTCCCTACGGGACGCTTGCGGTGAATCTCGCCGGATCCTTCCTGCTCGGCGTGCTGACCGGCGGCCTCGCTTTCAGGTTCAACCTGCCACTCGAGGCGCGGGCCTTCCTCATGGTCGGCTTCTGCGGGGCGTTCACGACTTTCTCCACTTTCGCGCTCGATTTCGCGCTCCTGACGGAGCGCGGCAATCTGATGCTCGCGGGGCTCTATGTCGCGATTTCGGTGGCGGGAGCCATCTTGGCCATGTTCGGCGGTCTCGCCGTTATGAGGACGATTTTCGCATGAGCGGTGTCAAGACGGTCCCGGTCGCGGGCGACGAAGCCGAGATGCGGGTCGACCGCTGGTTCAAAAAGCACTATCCCGGCCTCGCACACGGGCGGCTGGAGAAATTGCTCCGCAAGGGCGAGATCAGGGTCGACGGCAAGCGGGCGAAGGCCAACCAGCGTCTGGAGGCGGGCCAGCAGGTCCGGGTCCCCCCGATGGGCGAGGCCGAGACCACGGCGCCTTCGGCGGACACGCGGCCGAAGAAGCAGCCGGAAATCGACGAAGCGCTCGCCGAGGAACTGCGCCAGCGCATTCTCTTCATGGACGATGACGTGATCGCGCTCGACAAGCCGGCCGGTCTCGCGACCCAGGGCGGAACCGGGCAGAAGACCCATCTCGATGCGATGCTCGATGCCCTGCGCTTCGGCAAGCCGGAGCGGCCGAAGCTGGTGCATCGGCTCGACAAGGACACCTCCGGCGTTCTGTTGATCGCCCGCTCCGCGGCGGCCGCGCGCTGGCTCACCGCCGCCTTCCGCGCCAAGACCGCGCGCAAGATCTACTGGGCGCTGGTAGTCGGCGAGGTCAAGCCGAGGGCGGCCCGCATCGACCTGCCGATCGCGAAGCTGCCGGGCAAGGCCGGAGAAAAGATGGCGGTCGATTTCGAGGAGGGCAAGAAGGCGCAGACCGACTACGAGGTGGTCGAGCAGCTGGCCAAGCGCGTCGCCTGGGTCGCACTCAGCCCGGTCACAGGACGGACCCACCAGCTCCGGGTTCACATGATGGAGCGCCGGACGCCGATCGTCGGCGACGGCAAGTATGGCGGGCAGGAGGCGTTCCTGGTCGCCGAGGGGCTTTCCCGGAAGCTGCACCTGCACGCGCGCGAGGTCGAGGTCACGCGTCCGAACGGTCAGCTGCTGCGGGTGTCGGCTCCGTTGCCGGAACACATGCTGAAGGCCTGGCAGTTCTTCGGCTTCGATCCCGACGGCGGCGCCGACGCGTTGCGCGAGGCCTTCTAGATGGCGGCGGGCGATCCCCTGCGTCTCGTCGTCTTCGACATGGACGGGACGCTGATCGACAGTCAGCACCATATTATCGCCTCAATGACCCGTGCATTCTCGGAGAACGGGTTCGCCGCCCCGGCCCCGGCATCGATCAGAACCGGGGTGGGATTGCCGCTCGAGACCATTTTCCGGTCTCTGCTGCCGGAGCAGGATCCGGAGGTCTATCAGCGGCTGGTGGTGGCCTACCGGGACGATCACCGCAGCAAGCTCGACCGGGGCGAGCGGGACGAACCGCTGATGCCCGGCGCCCGCGAAGTGATCGAGCGATTGGATGCGGC
Source organism: Nisaea sp. (assembly GCF_017640745.1). Taxonomy (GTDB): domain Bacteria; phylum Pseudomonadota; class Alphaproteobacteria; order Thalassobaculales; family Thalassobaculaceae; genus Nisaea. The sequence continues at coordinate 10,512 of NZ_JAEPQA010000020.1, forward strand.
CGGATATCTCATCGCCCTGGCGACGGGGAAGGGAACCAGAGGGGCCCGTCATGCGTTGGAGGTGCATGGCTTGATCGACTATTTCGTCAGTATCCAGACAGCGAACACGGCGCCCGGAAAACCGCATCCGGGCATGCTTCTCCAGGCGATGGACGAGGCAGGCGTCGAGGCGCGCGACACAGTCATGGTCGGTGACACGGTCTATGACCTCGAAACGGCCCGGAACGCCTCCGTGGCCTCCGTCGGCGTGACTTGGGGTTATCATGAGCGGGATGCGCTCCAATCTTATGGGGCGGGCGCGCTTATCGACCATTTCGACGATCTGGATGGGGCAGTCGAGCGGCTCTTGGCAAACAAGTAGGAGCGGCGTGATGCGCTTTCTGAAATACGGCCTATTGGCCCTTTTGGCGCTTGTCTTCCTCGCGGTTGCCGGTACGGCGGTCTACGTCTTCACGCTCGACACCGAGGATGTGAAAAAGCTTCTGGCCGAGCAGGTCGAGAAGGCGACGGGCCGGTCGCTGAAAATCGCGGGGCCGCTCAGCTACGAACTTTCCTGGACCCCGAAAATCCGTGCGGAGGATGTCAGCTTCCAGAATGCCGCTTGGAGCGCGACGCCCGAGATGGTCCGCGTCGGGGTGCTGGAAGCCGATCTGGACCTCAATCGCGTCTTCGACGGCATCGTGATCGTCGAGAGCCTGTTCGTCGAGCAGGCCAGCGTAACTCTCGAGCGCGATGCCGGCGGGCGCGCGAACTGGGAGTTTCCGGGAATGGAGGGTTCCGGGGAAGAGGACGATCCCTCCTCGGGCGGACACGGCGGCATGTTCCCCGTTATCAAGAGCGTGACGCTGATCAATGTCGACGTCGTTTATGACGACGCGCTGGAGGGCATTCGCCACGAGGTGGACATCGCCTCGATCGATCTCGATGCGCCGGATATGGCAAACCCCGTCGATGCGATCGTGGACATGTCGGTGGACGGCAAGCGGATTGCGCTTTCGGGCAAGCTGCCGCCCGCCGTTTCCCTCGGGGACGCGAGCGCGCCGCAGCCGTTCGACATTACCGGCGAAGCCATGGGCGAGCCCTTCAAGGTTTCCGGCAAGCTCCTCTTCGCTTACGAGGACGGCGTCCCCGTGAATATCGCGCTTCAGGATCTGAAGGTCGCGGCGCTGTCCTCCGACCTTGCCGGCGAGTTCAAGTTCGACGGATCCGGCAGGATCCCGAAGATTTCCGCCACGCTCAAATCTGAAATGCTCGACCTTCGCCCGCTGGAAGCCCTGGCGAAAGGATCCGGTACGGACAGCCCGCGCGAAACAACGCCGGACGGCATCGCGGATATGCTCGACGAGCGTGTGCCGGCCGACTGGCTGGACGCCGCGGAAGTCGCGTTCTCGCTGAATGTGAAAAATCTGAAGAGCACCCCCGCAGATGTGTCGGATATTGCCCTGACCGCGGAACTGCGGGACGGAAAACTCTCCATTGCCCCGCTTTGGGCGATTTATGCGGGCTCGCCGATCCGGCTCGAAGCGGATGTCACGCGTGACGGACGGGGGCTGGCTGCGCGTGCCGATCTCTCCATCAAGGGTGCGGATTTCGACCGGCTCGCCGGAACGGCGATCGATGTCGCCGGGTTTGAAGCCGGTGGAGATCTCAGCCTGCAGATCGAAACCTCGGGCAGCCGCATCGGTGAGTTGATCGCCGGTGCCCGTATCAAGGGCGAAGCGGGAATGCCCGCGGTACGATACCAGGATCCAGCCGGGCCCGCCGCAGGCCGGGACTTCGCGATCTCCAAGCTCGCGGTCACGCTCGATGTCGTCGGGACCGAGCCGAAGGCAGTTCTGAACCTGATCGAGAACGCGGGCGATATCGGTCTCGATACCCCGCTTCGGAAGATCGTGCTGAAAGGGCTTTCCGGCGAAGCGCATGTCCGGGCAGCCGAGGTCGCGACGGCACAGGACAAGGTGCGCGACCTCGATATCGCGGTCAGTCTGAACGACGAGGTCCTTTCCCTTTCGATTCCAGACATGATGCTCGCGCGGGCGCATCTGCAGGCTGCCTTGCGCATCGAGCCGGCGGGCGAGAAGACCCGGTTCTCGTCCCGCGTGCTCTGGAAGAACGTCGACCTCAACATTGCCGCGCGCCGACTTGGTATCGACGGCCGCGCTGCCGGACGGGCCGATATCGATGTCGACCTGACGGGCGAGGGCCGCACCATCGGCTCCATCCTGTCGGCCGTTGACGGGAGTTTTGGCCTCGATATGGCGGGCGTCACCTATCTGCCCGCCGGCGCGGCGGAGTCCGAAAGGGTCAGGGTCGAGGCCCTGTCTCTGAAGGCTACTTCGATGTCCGAGCCGTTCGTCGGCATGATCAAGGGCAGTTTCGGCGCCGAAGAGGTCGATATCGGCGGCCGCTTCCCCTCACTCAAAGCTCTTGCCGAGAAAGGCCAGGCACTGCCTTTCGACATCGCCGGATCGATCTCCGGAGAGAAGGTTGCGATCAAGGGGCAGCTCACCCTGGTTCAGGCCGGCGACCAGTTCACCAGTTTCACCCTATCCGGGCTCGATGCGCGGATCGGCCGGTCCGACCTGACCGGCTCTGTGAAGCTCGGCCTTGAGGGCGAGCGGCCGAAGGTCGATGTCGTTCTGCAAAGCAACCTGCTCGATCTTGAGCCCTATCTCGACGATCAGGTGGCGGCGGGTGAGCAGCATTCACCGTCGGCCTCCGGCCCGTCCGAGAAGCAGAACGACCCGCTCGACAAGCCGTTGCCGGTCGAAATTCTCGACCTGGCGGACGGATCCCTCGATCTGAAGGCCGGTGAACTGAGGATGCCGGGGCTGACGGCGAAGAATCTCGATCTGCGCGCATCTCTGGCGGACAGGGTGCTGACCGTCTACCCGTCGGAGGGAATCTTCAACGAGGGTCTGGCGAAGTTCCAGGCGTCGATCGACGGCAGCAAGCCTCCGCTGGCCGCGGTCTCGGTCGATGGCACCTGGACCGGAGCGCATTTCGGCGACGTGGTCCGGGAATATTTCGACAGCGACGTGATCAGCGGCTACGGCAACGCCTCGCTGGCGCTCAACGCCCGCGGCCGGACGCCGCGGGAGACGATGGACACGGTCAGCGGGCATGCGGCCGTCTACATGAAAGACGGGAAGGTCTCGAACACCTACTGGGAGCTGATCGCCGCCGACCTCGTCACCAGCCTGCTGCCCTTTATCGGCAAGACAGCCGACAAGGAAGGCAAGCTGAACTGCATGGTGACCCGCTTCGACATCAAGGACGGGAACGCGGATTCCACGGTCTTTCTGGTCGACAGCTCGCGGGTGACCGTGGGCGGGGACGGCACCGTCAACCTGCGCGAGGAGACGGTGGATTTCCTTCTTCAGCCGAAACCGAAGGATTTCAGCTTCGTCAGTCTCGCCACACCGATACGGATCTCGGGGCCGATGACGGATCCGAAAATCTATCCCGATCCGGCCGGCGCCGCGAAATCGGCCGTGCTGGGCGCGGGGGCGGTGGCCCTGACGGCGATCAACCCGCTCGCCCTGATGCTGCCCCTTGTTTCGTCCGGCTCCAGCGAGAATCCTTGTCCGGCCGCCATCGCCCTGGCGGAAGGCATGAGCCCGGAGGAGGCTGCCAAGATCGGCGCCGAGGCCAACGGGGGTGCCGACAAGCCGGCGGGAGTTCCAAAAACGGCCGACGAAGTCATCAAGCTTCCCGGGAAGGCCGTTGACGGTATCTTTGGCGGGATCAAGAAGCTTCTGGAGTAACGCGTGAAACGTTTCTACAAGACCGCCTCTGTCGGATCGTCGGACGGCGGATATCAGGTGCTGCTCGACGGGCGGCCGATCCGGACCCCGGCGAAAGCACAGATGCTGCTGCCAGTCGAGACGCTGGCGGCAGCGATCGCTTCCGAGTGGGAGGCGCAGGGGGAGAAGGTGGAGCCCGGCTCCATGCCCTTCATGTCGCTCGCGGCGACCGGAATCGACCGGGTGACGACGCAGCGCGAGGCGGTGATCGACCAGATCGCGGCCTATGGCGGCTCCGATCTGGTTTGTTACCGCGCCGACGCGCCGGCAGACCTGGCGGAACGTCAGATGGCCTCCTGGCAGCCGCTGCTCGACTGGGCGGAAGGGCGATTCGACGCCCGGCTCACCGTTACTGCCGGGATCATGCCGGCGGAGCAGCCGGAAGCGGCGCTGAAAGCGTTGCGTCTCGCCGTCGCCGCCTATGACGATCTCGTGCTCTCCGGCCTCTACCAGCTCACCACCGGGCTCGGCTCGCTGATCATTGCGCTCGCGGTGGTCGAGGGCAGGATCGATGCCGGGAAGGGCGTCGAGCTCGCGCTGCTGGACGAGCTCTTTCAGGCCGAGCGCTGGGGCGAGGATTCGGAAGCCGCGGAGCGGCGCGAGACGCTCGCCCGCGACATGGAAAATGCCGCGCGCTTTGCCGCCATGTGCCGGGTTTGACGCGCTGCACAAGCTGGGCCTATCGTTGCGCGTTAAGGGGAGAAGACGCACATGCAGGACATCATTCAGCGGCTTGAGGAAATGCGCGCGGGCGCGCGGGCCGGCGGTGGCGAGAAGCGCGTTCAGGCGCAGCACGCCAAGGGCAAGCTGACGGCGCGGGAACGGATCGAGGTCCTGCTCGACGAAGGCTCGTTCGAGGAATGGGACATGTTCGTCGAGCACCGCTGTACCGATTTCGGCATGGCCGAGAACAAGGTGCCGGGCGACGGCGTGGTCACCGGCTACGGCACCGTGAACGGCCGCATGATTTTTGTCTTCAGCCAGGATTTCACGGTCTTCGGCGGCTCCCTCTCGGAAGCCCATGCCGAGAAGATCTGCAAGCTGATGGACCAGGCGATGAAGGTCGGCGCTCCGGTCATCGGCCTCAACGACAGCGGCGGTGCGCGGATTCAGGAAGGCGTCGCCTCCCTTGGCGGCTATGCCGAGGTGTTCCAGCGCAACGTGCTGGCCTCGGGCGTGGTGCCGCAGATCTCCATGATCATGGGCCCCTGCGCAGGCGGCGCGGTCTATTCTCCCGCCATGACCGACTTCATCTTCATGGTGAAGGACAGTTCCTACATGTTCGTCACCGGCCCCGACGTGGTGAAGACGGTGACCCACGAGACCGTCACCCAGGAGGAACTGGGCGGCGCGATCACGCACACCAGCAAGTCCGGCGTCGCCGATCTCGCCTTCGAGAACGACGTGGAAGCGCTGCTGCAGCTCCGCCGCTTCATCGATTTCCTGCCGGCGAACAACCGCGAGAAACCGCCGGTACGCCCGACCTCGGATGTGATGGACCGCCCGGAGCTCTCGCTCGACACGCTGGTGCCGAGCAATCCGAACAAGCCCTACGACATGAAGGAGCTGATCGAGAAGGTCGTCGACGAGGGCGACTTCTTCGAGATCCAGCCGAACTTCGCCGGCAACATCCTCGTCGGCTTCGCCCGCATGATGGGCTCGACAGTGGGCATCGTCGCCAACCAGCCGATGGTGCTGGCCGGCTGCCTCGACATCGAGAGCTCCAAGAAGGCGGCGCGTTTCGTCCGCTTCTGCGACTGCTTCAACATCCCGATCGTGACCTTCGTCGACGTGCCGGGCTTCCTGCCGGGCACCTCGCAGGAATTCAACGGCATCATCAAGCACGGCGCCAAGCTGCTCTACGCCTATGCCGAGGCCACGGTGCCGAAGATCACGGTCATCACCCGCAAGGCCTATGGCGGCGCCTATGACGTCATGAGCTCGAAGCATCTGCGCGGCGACCTCAACTTCGCCTGGCCGACGGCGGAGATCGCGGTGATGGGGCCGAAAGGCGCGGTGGAGATCATCTTCCGGGGCGATCTCGGCGACGAGGCGAAGATCGCCGAGCGGACCGAGGAATACCGCCACAAGTTCGCCAATCCCTTCGTCGCGGGTGCGCGCGGTTATATCGACGACGTCATCATGCCGCACAATACCCGCCGGCGGATCTGCCGCGGTCTCTCGATGCTGAAGAACAAGCAGCTCGAGAATCCCTGGAAGAAGCACGACAACATCCCGCTCTAGAGAGAGTACCGGACATGCGAGTGGTCTATACGGAGGGGCATGCGGCGCACGCCCCGAAGCGCTTCATCATGCGCGGCGCGATCGGGCAGAGCCCGGAGAAGCCGGAGCGGGCTGAGATCCTGTTCAGGGCGGCGAGTGAGGCCGGGCACGAGATGGTGCGAGCGAAAGCGCATGGTGCCGGGCCGGCGGCCCGGATCCACGATGCGGGCTATCTCGATTTCCTGGAGAACGGCTTTGCGCGCTGGTCCGCCCTGCCGGACAGCGCGGACGAGATCGTCCCGAACGTGCATTCCGGCCGCAACATGTCAGAGCCGCCGCAGCATATCGTGGCCCAGGCGGGGCATTACCAGGCGGACACGGCCTGCCCGATCGGTCCCGGCACCTGGGGGGGGGCGCTCGCCTCCTCGGACGTGGCGGTGACGGCGGCCGATCTACTCGCCGACGATCTCGATGCGGGGAAGCGCGGCGCCTACCTCTACGCGCTCTGCCGCCCGCCGGGGCACCATGCCTATGCCGATCAGGCGGGGGGCTTCTGCTTTCTGAACAATTCCGCCATCGCCGCCCAGCGCCTGCGCGACCGGGGGGCGGCGAAGGTCGCGATCCTCGATGTGGACGTGCATCACGGCAACGGCACCCAGGGCATCTTCTACACCCGCGGCGACGTGCTGACGGTCTCCCTGCATGGCGATCCGGCGGACTATTACCCGTTCTTCACCGGCTTCGCGCACGAGACCGGGGAAGGCGAAGGCGCTGGCGCGAACGTCAATTACCCGCTCCCCCGCGGCACCGGGGACGGCGCCTATCTGGAATTTCTCGCGGATGCGCTCGAGAGCGTCTCGGCCTTCAAGCCGGACGCGCTGGTCGTCGCCCTCGGCCTCGATGCGTCGGAGGCTGACCCGCTCGCCTATTGCAAGATCACGACGGAGGGCTTCCGGCGCATGGGGCGGGCGATCTCGGAAGCCGGTTACCCGAGCCTGCTGGTGCAGGAGGGCGGCTATATCTCGGACCAGCTCGGCGCCAATCTCGCGGCGTTTCTCAGCGGTTTCGAGCAGGCCCGCGGCTAGGAAATCGGTCCCGCGCGGATCTCGCGCAGCAGCTTCCGCCGGATAGCTTTCACATAGTCCTGGTAGTCCTCCGCGGTGATCACGAAGCTGCCGGGGCCGGTGATGACGTATTCCTCGAAATAGCCGCCGAGATCGAGCACCTGGTTCTGGATCGCCAGCCCGTTGACGATCACGCCGGCCCCTCTCGCGAGTTCCCGCCCGTCTCGCATTGTGCGGCCGGAATTGTTGAAGCCGTCGCCGGAGATGTCGATCACCTGGCGCTGCCCTGCATAGTTGTTCGCGGCGAACAGCGGTACGGCGTAGAAGATCGCCGCCGAGATCGAGGTCGCGCCGGTCTCGACACTCCGGGGGGAGTCGGCGATTTCGGCCGCCAGCGCATTCGCGCTCTCGGCGCTGTCGATCAGCCGCCAGGGAATGCTGACCGCCTGCCGGTCGGCGCTGGACCATTCCAGCATGGTGACCGCGATGGCCTGGAAGGGACCGCCCTTGATCGCTTCCTGAACCTCGGGATCGCTGAAGGCAAGCGCGAGGCCGCGGAGCTGCAGGTCGAACTCGAACCGGTCCACGCTGGCGGAGGAATCGAGAGCGAGGACGAGTTCCACGTCGACGGGATATTCGGACTGCGCAACGGAGGACGGGGCGAGCAGCAGGAGGCAAAGGCCCAGAACCGCTTTCAGTATCCGCAAACTGTCACCTTCATGGTTGCTCTTCGGCTTCCGCCTCAGGGATGGGGCAGAAGCGACGCTTCCTTCCATGATGGGTCAAGCTCCGGCCCGACCGCAACCGGCACATCGCGCAGTTCACGGAAGAGTTTGCGGAAGATCGCGTTCCGGTAGTCGACATAGTCCTTCGCGACCTCGGCGAACGCCCGGTCGCCGCCGATCACCCGGTCCTGGAAATAGATGTCGAGATTGGGGAACTCGTTGCGGATCGCGAGCCCATTGATGGTGATGCCGCGGGCCAGCACCTGGGTCCTTGCGATGTGAAGGTCGAGGCCCTGATTGTTCTCGCCGTCGGCCGACATGTCGATCACCCGGCGGTAGCCTTCCATGCCGTTGCCGTTGAAGGTTTCGGCGGCGAACAGCAGGGCGTTGGCGATCGAGGTGGCGCCGGTCCCGATGGTGCGCGGCATGGACGCGATTTCGTCCGCCAGCTTGTCGGCATCCGCCGGGCCGGCGAGCAGCCGCCAGGGGATCGCGACGTTCTGGAACCGGTCGCTCGACCACTGGATCACCGAGATCCCGACTACGCCTTCGGGGCCTCCCTGGATCGCTTCCTGGATCATCGGATCCCGAAACGCATTTGCCATGCCCTGGACCTGGAGGACGAATTCCTCGTCATCGACGCTCGAAGAGCAGTCGATCGCCAGCAAGAGTTCGATATCGACCGGAATTTCGGCCCGGGCCAGGCCCGGAGCGAAGGTCAGGAGGCAGAGAGCAGTTAGGACAAGGCGCAGCATGGCTCACCGTGGCTGTTCTGGTCTGCTCCCATCCTTGCAGGACAATGTGAAGAATCCGTGTCGGTTGGCGGCTAATGTGACGGTGCCGCTTCGCTTTCCTCCCAGTCGGTTTCCTCGTCGTCCCGGAACTCGTCGAAATAGGGGTCCGAGAAATCGTCGCCGTCGAGCGGATAGACCACTTCCGGGCGGTAGATCGGCCCGTCCCGGTTCAGGAAGCTCCGGTAGAGCGTGAAGGACCCGATTGGGAATGGTGCGACGCGGAACGGGCTCGCCTCGCAGATCAGGCGGTTCACCTGGTCGAGCGGCGCGTCCTTGAAGCGGGCCAGGGTGATGTGCGGCTTGAACTTGCGGGTCTCCCGCGGCACGCCGACGGAGTCGAGCGCGGTGTCGATCTTGCGCTGCAGGTGAAAGAGCTCGTCGCTGCCGACCGTCCGGGCCCAGAGCGCCCGAACCTTGCCCTTGGTCTCGAAACAGCCAAAACCGTCGATCTCGAGGTCGAAACCGGGCTCGCGGATCCGGTCCAGCCGGTCCGCGATATCGTCCATCGCCCGATTGTCGACCTCACCGATGAAGCGGAGCGTGAGGTGAAAGTTCTCCTCGGCGACCCAGCGGGCCCCGGGAAAACCGCGCCGCAGACCTGTCAGGGCGGACCTGACATGCTCGGGCAGCGCGAGCGCGACGAACAGCCTGTTCATACAAGCTGCGTATCACGCCCGCGTTTCCTGTCAAGGACAGGGCATGCAGTAGAGATGATGGATGCGCTCGATCTCCTCCAGGACGTCGTCCGGAAGGGCCATATCCCACGTATCGATATTGCTTTTTAGCTGTTCCATCGTCGTCGCCCCGATGATGTTCGAAGTGGTGAACTGGCGGGTGTTGACGAAGGCGTTGGCGAGGTCCGCGGGCGCGAATCCGAACTCTTTCGCGAGCTCGACATAGGCGATGGTGGCGGGCTCGGCATTCGGCGTCGAATAGCGGGAGAAATTGCCCGGGAACATGGTCATCCGGGCGCCCTTCGGCTGCGCGCCGTCGAGATACTTGCCGCTGAGCACGCCGCCCGCGATCGGCGAATAGGCGAGCAACCCGCAGTTTTCCCGGATTGCCACTTCGGCCAGACCGACCTCGAAGCTGCGGTTCAGCAGATTGTACGGGTTCTGGATCGAGGCCACGCGGGGCAGGCCCATCGTCTCCGCGAGGGCGATGCATTTCATCGCGCCCCAGGGCGTTTCGTTGGAGAGACCGATATGGCGGATCTTGCCTTCCTTCACCAGGTCGGCGAGCACGCCGAGGCTCTCCTCTAGCGGCGTCCAGACCTCGTCCTCGACATGGGTATAACCGAGCTTGCCGAAGGTATTCACGCTGCGCTCCGGCCAGTGCAGCTGGTAGAGATCGATATAGTCGGTCTGCAGCCGCCTCAGGCTGTCCTCGACCGCCTGGGTGATATGCTTCCGGTCGAACTTGGGTTTGCCGTCGCGGACATGGGCGAAGCGCTCGCCCGGGCCGACCACCTTGGTCGCCAGGATCACCTTGTCGCGCTTGCCGCTGGCCTTGAACCAGGTGCCGATCACCTCTTCGGTGCGGCCGTAGGTCTCGGCGCGCGGCGGCACGGAATACATCTCCGCCGTGTCGAAGAAGTTCACGCCGCGCTCCAGCGCGTAGTCCATCTGCTGATGGCCCTCGGCCTCCGTGTTCTGCTCGCCGTAGGTCATGGTGCCGAGGCAGATCACGCTGACGCGCAGGTCCGTTCGTCCGAGCGGGCGGTATTCCATCGATATGTCTCTTCCGTTGATTTCAGGCGGGCGGAACGGGCCCGGAAGGGGCGGAGTTTAGTCGCTGTCTTTGCCGGGGATCAACGGGCGGCTGTTTCGCTCCGCGCAATCAACTCTTTCACGAGCGGCATGATGCGCTCGACGATCACTGCGACGCCGTCCGCCGTCGGATGTATCCCGTCCGCCAGATTGAGCGACGGATCGCCGGCGACGCCATCGAGGAAGAACGGATAGAAGAGCGCGCCGTGCTTCTCCGCCAGCTCGCGGAACACGGCCTCGAATTCGGTGCCGTATTCCTGGCCGAGATTGGGCGGTGCCAGCATCCCCGCCAGCAGGACCGGAAGGCCCCGTTCGCCCAGCGCCGTCAGGATCGCGTCGAGATTGCGCCGCGTCTCCTCGGGATCGAGCCCGCGCAACCCGTCGTTGGCGCCGAGTTCGAGGATCACCGCATGCGGGTCGGAGGCGAGCGCCCAGTCGAGCCGCGCCCGGCCTCCGGCGCTGGTGTCTCCGGAGACGCCGGCATTCGTCACTTCGACCGCCAGCCCTTGCGCCGCCAGGGCTCGCTGGAGCTGGTCCGGGAAACTCTCGCCCGGCGGCAGCCCGTACCCGGCCATAAGACTGTCGCCAAGCCCGAGAATCCGCGTTTCGGCATCCGCCGGCGCCATTCCCGCGTAAGAAACTGCGAGAAACGCTAGAAACCCGAGGAAAGCGGCGCGGAGCGTGCGCCATGCGGCGTTGCAATATGAAGCGCCCGCCCCATATCCCGATGACGCGCTTTTTCCCGGCATGTCCGGGGAATCCGGCCCGTCCTGCCGACGGATTATCGAAGAGGAACTCATGTCACTGATCCGGCTGTCCGACCTGCACCTTAACCTGAGAAGCGGGGCGGGCGAGGTCAATATCCTGCGCGGAATCGATCTCGATGTCAGCGAGGGCGAGACCGTCAGCATCGTCGGTCCGTCCGGCGCCGGAAAGTCGACCCTGATGATGGTGATGGGCGGATTGGAGCAGGCGAGTTCCGGTACGGTCTCGGTCGCCGGCCACGACCTTTCGAGGATGAATGAGGATGCGCTCGCCGAGTTCCGCCGCGATACGGTGGGGATCGTCTTCCAGGCTTTCCGCCTGGTGCCTACGATGACGGCGCTGGAGAACGTGGCCATACCGCTGGAGCTCGCCGGTCGTACCGACGCGTTCGCGCTGGCCGCCGAGAGCCTCGAACGGGTCGGCCTCGGGCACCGGGTGACGCACTACCCGGACCAACTCTCCGGTGGCGAGCAGCAGCGCGTCGCCATCGCCCGCGCCTTCGTCACCCGCCCGAAACTGCTGCTGGCGGACGAGCCGACCGGCAATCTCGACGGCGCGACCGGCGACCGGATCATGGAACTGCTTTTCGAGTTGAGTGAGCGCCACGGCACTACCCTGGTGCTGATCACGCATGACACGGCGCTTGCCGAGCATTGCGCGCGGGTGATCTCCATGGCCGACGGCAAGATCGTCGAGGATACCCGTCATCGCCCGGCGCCCAAGGTCTCGGATGCGGGCGAAATCGCGGACGAACGGCAGAGCGCCTGATGAAAAACCTCTCCGTCGCTCTCAAGATCGCCCGCCGCGAGCTGCGCGGCAGCGCGTCCTCCTTCCGGGTGTTCCTCGCCTGCCTCGCGCTCGGTGTCGCCGCGATGGCCGGCGTCGGGTCCGTTTCCTCCGCGATGATGGCCGGGGTCGAACGCGACGCGCGGGAGATCCTTGGCGGCGATATCGACATCCGCTTCAGCCACCGCGAGGCGACGGAAGAGCAGCAGGAATGGTTCCGCCAGTCCGGCCGCGTCGCTGAGACGGTGGAGATGCGCGCCATGGCCCGCAAGTCGGACGGCGACCGCCGGACGCTGGTGGAACTAAAGGGCGTCAGCGGCAGCTACCCGCTGTTCGGCGCGATGGAGCTTGAGAACGGAGGCTCGATTCAGGAGGTTCTGGCGGCGCGCAACGGCGTCCATGGCGCGGTGATCGACAGTTCGCTCGCCGCGCGGCTGGGGCTTGAGCCGGGGAGCCGTCTCAGGATCGGCGAGGCCGAGATCGAGGTCCGGGACATCATCGTCAAGGAACCGGACCGTGCCGTCAGTTTCGCCTCCTTCGGGCCGCGGGTGATGCTTTCCAATGCAGCGCTGCCGGAGACCGGGCTAGTGCAGCGCGGCAGCCTGATCCGCTTCCATTACCGCATCGCGCTCGCTCCCGGCACCGACGGCGCGGCATGGATCGAGCAGACCAATGCGAAGTTCCCCGACGCCGGCTGGCGGATCCGCGGGCTCGACCGCGCGGCGCCGGGTTTCGACCGGTTCATCTCCCGCGTGACCCAGTTCCTGACCCTCGTCGGGCTGACGGCGCTGCTCGTCGGCGGAGTCGGCATCGCCAATGCCGTGCGCAGCTTCCTCGACCGCCGGATGGCGACGATCGCGACGCTGAAATGCCTCGGTGCCTCGACCTCCACGGTGTTCACCGCCTACTTCATCCAGATCATGGTCGTCGCCTCCGTCGGCATCGGCCTGGGGCTGGTGTTCGGCGCCGTGGCCCCGCTGATCGCCGGCAAGCTGGTCTCCGGCATGCTGCCGTTCGAGGTTCCGGGCGGGATCTATTGGGGTCCGTTGCTGACCGCCGGTGCGTTCGGCTATCTCACCACCATCGCCTTCTCGCTCTGGCCGCTCGGACGCGCGGGGTCGGTGCGCGCGGCGCAGCTTTTCCGCGCCCTGATAGTGCCGCCCGGCGGACGCCCGCCGGGGCGCTACATCCTCTGGAGTGCGATCAGCGCTGCCGTGCTCGCCGTTCTGGTACTGGTCACGACCGGCGATCCGAAACTTGCCGGATCCTTCATCGCCGGCGCCGTCGGCGTCTTGTTGCTGTTCGGCGGCGGGGCGCTGCTGATCGTGAAGGCGGCCCGCGCGGTTCCGGCGCCGAAACGGCCCGATCTCCGCCTCGCCGTCGCCAACCTGCACCGCCCGGGGGCGCCGACCGCGAGCGTCATCCTCTCGCTCGGTCTCGGCCTGACGGTGCTGGTCGCGATCGCGCTGATCGAAGCGAATCTTTCCCGTCAGCTCAAGGAGCAGATTCCGGAGAAGGCCCCGTCCTATTTCTTCATCGATATCCAGCCGCATCAGGTCGAGGACTTCACCCAGACCGTGGAGAGCGTCCCTGGCATCACCAAGATGGAGCGCACGCCGATGGTGCGCGGCCGGATCGTCGAGATCGCAGGCGTGCCCGCGGGAGAGCGCAAGGTCGATCCGGACGTGCAATGGACCATCAACGGCGACCGCGGCCTGACCTACGCCGCCACCCCGCCGCCGGGCACCGATCTGGTCGAGGGCGAATGGTGGCCCGCCGACTACAAGGGTCCGCCGCTGCTCTCCTTCGACGCGGAGATCGCACGCGGTTACGGCATCGGCATCGGCGACACGATCAAGCTGAACGTGCTCGGCCGCGAGATCACCGCGACGGTGAAGAATTTGCGCAACATCGAGTGGCAGTCGCTCGGCATGAATTTCGTCTTCGTCTTTGCGCCCGGCACGCTCGAAGCCGCGCCGCACAGCATCATCTCGACGGTCTATGCCGAGACGCCGGAAGCGGAGGAGGCGGTGCAGCGCGCCGTGACCGACCGCTTCCCGAACGTGTCCGCGATCCGGGTGAAGGACGCGCTTGAGAATGCGGGGCGGATCATGGACGCGGTCGGCATCGCGATCCGGATTACCGCCTCTGTGACGCTGCTGGCCGGCGTGCTTGTGCTTGCCGGCGCAGTGATCTCAGGCCATCAGCGGCGGATCTACGACGCGGTGGTGCTGAAGGTGCTCGGCGCCACGCGGCGCAAGGTGCTGACGGCCTATGTCATGGAGTACGGTCTGCTGGGCCTCGCGACCTCATTGGTCTCGGCCCTGATCGGAACCGTGATCGGCTATCTCGTGATCGCGCTCCTGATGCGCGCGGATTTCGCCTTCGATGCGGTCTCGGTGACGGCGACCGCAGCTCTCTCCACGTTGCTGACGATCGGGCTCGGCCTCGTCGGCACCTGGAGCGCGCTGTCCCAGAAGGCGGCGCCGCTGCTGCGGAACGAATAGGTCCGGCCATAACTTCGCCTGATTTTCGGTTATGCTGGAAAGACCGGCAATGGAGGCATTCATGAAGTCCAGATACTTGACCGTTCTTGTCCTTGCGACGGCGCTCGCCGGCCCGGTCTCCGTCGCACGTGCCGCATCGGACGAGGCGCCGGCGGATACCATCGAGCGTGGCGCGCAGCTGGTGATCGACGGCCTCCGGGCATTCTTCGCCTCGATCCCGCAATACGAGCCGCCGGAGGTTCTGCCCAACGGAGACATCATTATCCGCCGGGTGAAGCCGGATGCACCGAAGCAGGACGAGAAAAAGGACGGGGACGACGGCAACAAGGGCCTGAAGCTCTGACCTGCAGAAAATCTTCGAAAACCGCGTATTCCGGGCCGTAAGCTTTTGCTTATGGCCCTCTTCATAAGCGGAAGGCGCATTCCGCGGAGGGGCATGCTTCTCCATCTTTGGATCACCGGCACCGATCGGCAGCCGGGCGATCACAGAGGATGGAGCCTCCGATGAAAAAGACGCTACTCGGTCTGACGGCCGCAGCAATCATTCTGGTCCCGCTCGCCGGGCAGACCCTTGCCAGTTCCTATTCCACCACGGATGCCTCGAAGCTGAGCGAAGCGCAGATCACCGAGATGCTCGCGAAGGAAGGCTACAAGGTGATCCGTGTCGAGCGGGAGGAACACGGCAAGATCGAGGTCAAGGCGACCCAGGGATCGGAACTGTGGGAACTCAACCTCGACCCCGCGACGGGCAAGATCCTGAAAAAGGAGCGCGAGGACTGATGTCCGGTCAGCTTCAGACGGAGGAGCGGGCCTGGGACCCGCTCGTCCGGATCACCCACTGGACCATCGCCCTCGCGGTGCTCCTGAATTACGCGATCGTCGACGAGGAGTCGGTGCTTCACGTCTGGATCGGCTATGTCGCGCTTGCCATGCTCGGCCTCAGAATGATCTGGGGCATTGTCGGGACCGAACGCGCAAGATTCACTTCCTTCCCGCCGAGCCCGGGTGCGGCGCTCGCCCATCTCGCGTCGGTGTTTTCCGGGTCACGGCAGGCTCACGCATCGCACAATCCGCTCGGTGCGCTCATGGTTTACGGGATCTGGGCCATGTTGTTCCTCGTCGGTGCCACCGGTATGGTGCTCGATATCGTGGGCGAACACGGGATGCTCGGTGAGGCCGCCGAGGAGACACACGAAGTGGCGGCAACGATGCTGATCGTGATGGCCGCGATCCATGTGAGTGGCGTTCTGCTCGAATCCCGCCTGACCAGGACCAATCTCGTCAGGCAGATGACCTGGCTTTCCGGCCGGAGCTCGAAAGACGTTTAGAGGAACCGGCGTGAACGGACAGACGACAAGCGGCCAGTCTCGCGGACGGACCTACGGACTGGCCGCCGTGCTTGTCCTGCAGGCGCTTTGCGCCGTTTTCTTCATCGCCGATTCCATCGAGGACCTCCGGGTCGACGAGCTCAACCTGCACAATGCCTTCGAAGCGGTGGTCGGGCTCGTCCTGATCATCGGCGTCGTGTTCGGCGCGCGTGAGATGCGCCGCGTGCTCGACCGGGCGGGACGTGCGGAAACCGCTGTGACGGTTGCCTCTGGCGCGCTCGGTTCGGTGATCGAGGAGCATTTCCGGAAGTGGGATCTCACCGAAGCGGAACGAGACGTCGCCCTGCTCGCGATCAAGGGTTTCGAGATCGGAGAGATAGCGGCATTCCGGAACACGGCCGCGAGCACGGTACGGGCCCAGCTGACCCGGGTTTATGCCAAGGCAGGCGTAGCGGGCCGCTCGCATCTCGTCAGTCTCTTCATCGACGACCTGCTCGGCGGCGCGCTGGCCGGAATGAAGGGGGCGGAGAGCGAAACGCCGCCCGCCGCCGCTAGCTGAGTCTTGCGACGGTCGCGCCGGCGGCGTCCCTCAAGGCAGCCGGGCCGGTCTCGAACACCGCGTTCGGCGCGCCGGCTGCCGCCCAGACCTTCCCATAGCCGAGCAGGTCTTCGTCCATCCAGGTCGCGACCGGGACAAGGTGTCCGATTGGGGCGACGCCGCCGATGGCGAACCCGGTGATCTCGCGCACCTCCTTCGGGTCGGCCCGCTCCAGAGGCTCTCCCGCCGCCGCGGCGGCTTTCGCTAGGTCGACCTGGTTGCAGCCGGAGACCAGCAGCAGTTTCAGCTCGCCGCTCTCCGCCCCCTTGAAGATCAGCGACTTCACGATCTGTCCGACCTCGCAGCCGCAGGCCGCTGCGGCCTCCTCGGCGGTCCGGGTCGATTCCGGCATGCGCAGGATTTCGGTGGCGAGACCGGCAGCTTCCGCTGCCGCTTTCACGCGATTGACGCTCTTGCTCATCTTCTTACTCTGCCGCGTCCTGATAGGCCTCGAGCGGCGGGCAGGAGCAGATCAGGTTCTTGTCCCCGTAGGCCTGGTCGATCCGGGCCACCGGCGGCCAGTATTTCGCCTCGCGCAGGGACTTGACCGGGAAGGCGCCGCGTTCGCGGGAATACTTCCGGTCCCACTGGTCCGCCAGAAGGTCGGACGCGGTGTGCGGTGCGAAGGCGAGGGGGCTTTCCTCGTGGGTCAGCTTGCCCTCCTCGATCTCGCGGATCTCGCCGCGGATCGCGATCATCGCCTCGCAGAACCGTTCCAGCTCGGAGAGCGGCTCGCTCTCGGTCGGCTCGATCATCAGCGTGCCGGCGACCGGGAAAGACATGGTCGGGGCATGGAAACCGTAATCCATCAGCCGCTTGGCGACATCCTCGACGGTCACGCCGGTCGAGTCCTTCAGCGGGCGCAGATCGATGATGCATTCATGCGCGACGAGGCCCTTCTTGCCCTTGTAGAGCACCGGATAATGCTCCTCGAGCCGGCGGGCGACGTAGTTCGCCGAAAGGATCGCCACCTCGGTCGCGCTGCGGAGGCCGTTGGCCCCCATCAGTTCGATATAGGACCAGGAGATCGGCAGGATGCCGGCGCTGCCATAGGGCGCCGCGCTGACCGGACCGATCGCGCTTTCCGGCGCGCCGAGCGTGCGGTGGCCGGGCAGGAACGGGGCGAGATGGGCGCCGACGCCGATCGGGCCGACACCGGGGCCGCCGCCGCCATGCGGGATGCAGAAGGTCTTGTGCAGGTTCAGGTGGCTGACGTCGGAGCCGAACTTGCCCGGCTTGCAGACGCCAACCATGGCGTTGAGGTTGGCGCCGTCCATATAGACCTGCCCGCCATGTTCGTGGATCAGGTCGCAGATCTCGGTGATGGTCTCCTCGAAGACGCCGTGGGTCGAGGGATAGGTCACCATCAGCGCGGCGAGGCTGGCGCTGTGCTGCTCCGCCTTCGCCTTCAGGTCTTCCATGTCCACGTTGCCGTTCTCGTCGCATTTGACGACCACGACCTTCATGCCCGCCATCGCCGCGGAGGCCGGGTTGGTGCCGTGGGCCGAGCTCGGGATCAGGCAGATGTTCCGTCCGCTATCGCCGCGGCTCTCGTGATAGGCGCGGATCGCCAGCAGGCCGGCATACTCGCCCTGCGAGCCGGCATTCGGCTGCAGAGAGACGGCGGCATAGCCGGTAATCTCCGCCAGCATCCGTTCCAGCTCCGAGATCATCTGGTGATAGCCCTCGACCTGGTCGCGCGGGGCGAAAGGATGGATGTCGGAGAAGGCGGCCCAGGTGACCGGGATCATCTCGGTGGTCGCGTTCAGCTTCATGGTGCAGGAGCCGAGCGGGATCATCGAGCGGTCGAGCGCGACGTCCTTGTCCGCGAGGCGGCGCAGATAGCGCAGCATCTCGGTCTCGGAATGGTAGGTGTTGAAGGCCGGGTGGGTGAGGAAATCGCTCTTGCGCAGCAGTTTCTCCGGCAGCGCGTCCGGCGTGCGGCCGGAGACTTCCTCGTAGGTCAGTTCCTTCATCGAATCGAAGGCCATCATGGCCCAGAGCCGCTCGACCAGTTCCTTCGTGCAGGTCTCGTCAAGCGAGATCCCGACCTTGTTGTCCTCGAAGATCCGCAGGTTCACGCCCTCGATCCGGGCCGCCTCGATGACGGAGCCGGTCCAGTCGCCGGTCTCGACGGTGATGGTGTCGAAGAAGCTGTCATGGGCGATCTTGTAGCCGAGATCGCGCAGACCCTGGGCGAGGATCGCTGTGCGGCGATGCACCCGCCGCCCGATTTTCCGCAGCCCGTCCGGCCCGTGATAGCAGGCATAGGCGGCGGCCATGACGGCGAGCAGGACCTGGGCCGTGCAGATGTTGCTGGTCGCCTTCTCGCGCCGGATATGCTGCTCGCGGGTCTGCAGCGCGAGGCGGTAGGCCTTGTCGCCGTTGCGGTCGACCGAGACGCCGACGATGCGGCCCGGGATCGAGCGCTTGTACTCGTCCTTGGTCGCGAAATAGGCGGCGTGCGGGCCGCCGAAGCCGAGCGGCACGCCGAAGCGCTGGCTGGTGCCGATGGCGACGTCGGCGCCGAATTCGCCCGGCGGGGTGAGCTGGGTCAGGGCGAGCAGGTCCGCCGCGACCACGGCGAGCGCGCCCTGGGCATGCGCCTTCTCGACGATGGCGGTATAGTCCGCGACCGCGCCGTTGGTGTCCGGATACTGCAGCAGCACGGCGAAGGCGTCTTCCGGCAAGCCGTCGTTCTCGTTGCCGACGACAACGGAAACGCCGATCGGCTCGGCGCGGGTCTTCAGCACGTCGATGGTCTGCGGGTGACAGTTTTCGGAGGCAAAGAAGACCATGCCCTTGTTCTTCGAGGCCTTCTGGCAGAAGGCCATCGCTTCCGCCGCGGCAGTGCCCTCGTCGAGCAGGGAAGCGTTGGCGATCTCGAGCCCGGTCAGGTCGGCGATCATGGTCTGGAAGTTCAGCAGCATTTCCAGCCGGCCCTGGCTGATTTCCGGCTGGTAGGGTGTATAGGCCGTGTACCAGGCCGGGTTCTCCAGGATGTTGCGCTGGATCACCGCCGGGACCCGGGTGCCGTAATATCCCATGCCGATCAGCGACCGGTTCAGGACGTTGTTGTTGGCATATTGCCTGAGCTTCTGCAGCACGGCGCTCTCTGTCTGGGCCGGCGGCAGTGCGAGCGGATCCTTGGAGCGGATCTTCGGCGGAACGGCATCGTCGATCAGGGCGTCGAGGCTCTCGTAGCCGAGGGCCTTCAGCATGACCGACTGTTCTTCGGTGCTCGGACCGATATGGCGGCGGATGAACTCGTCGCTTTCTTCCTGCTCGGCAAAGGCCAGTCTGTTGTCCGTCATCGCGCTCATCGCGTCTGCTCCTTCCGGCCCCGGGGCCGTGCGTCGTTCTTTGCTTTGTTGGGGCGCGGCCAGTTCCTCTCCGGAAGACCGCGCCCGTGGATCAGGCCTCGGTGTGGGCCTTGTAGGCGTCCGCATCCATAAGGGCGTCGAACTCGGCCTTGTCGGAGATCTTGATCTTGTAGAACCAGGCCGCGCCCTCGGGATCGCTGTTCACCAGATCCGGCGTGTCGGCGAGCGCGTCGTTCGCCTCGACGACCTCGCCGGCGCAGGGGGCATAGAGCTCGCTCGCGGCCTTCACGGATTCGACCACGGCGGTCTCGTCGCCCTTGGACACGGTCTTGCCGACGTCCGGAACCTCGACGAAGACCACCTCGCCGAGTTGTTCCTGGGCGAAGTCGGTGATCCCGACGGTGCCGATCTCGCCGTCGAGATCGATCCATTCATGGTCTTCGGTATAGCGACGCTCGCTCATCTCTCTGTTCCCCTCGGGTGCTTTGTTTTCAACGTTTGTAGCCGTTCGGGACGAACGGCATCTTGGCAGTCCTGGCCGGCAGGGCTTTGCCCCGAACGACCACATTTACGGCGCTTCCGGCGGCGGCATGCTCCGACGTCACGTAGCCCATCGCGACCGGCGCCTCGAGGCTCGGCCCGAAGCCGCCGCTGGTGATGGAGCCGATGGTCGTGCCGTCCGGCGCCTGGATTTCTGTGCCCTCGCGGGCCGGGGCGCGGCCTTCGGGCAGGATGCCGACGCGCTTGCGGGCCGTGCCCTCGGCGATCTGTTTCAGGATGATATCGGCGCCCGGGAAGCCGCCTTCGGCGCGCCGGCGCTTGCCGATCGACCAGGTCAGCGCGGCCTCGACCGGGGTCGTGGTCTCGTCGATATCGTGGCCGTAGAGGCAGAGCCCGGCTTCGAGGCGCAGCGAATCGCGCGCGCCGAGGCCGATCGCCTCGACGTCGTTCTGCGCCAGCAGCTTGCGGGCGAGCGCCTCGGCCTGATCCGTCGGAACCGAGATCTCGTAGCCGTCCTCGCCGGTATAGCCGGAGCGGGTGACGAAGCAGGCAGCGCCGTCGATATCCATCTCCATGCCGGTCATGAAGGTGAGGGCGGCCGCCGCGGGCGCGAGGGCGGAGAGCGCCATCTCGGCGCCGGGGCCCTGCAGGGCGATCAGGGCGCGGTCCTCCAGCACCTCGATGTCGGAGGAAAGGTGCGCGCGCATGTGGCGGATGTCGGCTGCCTTGCAGGCCGCGTTGACGACGACCATCAGACCGTTCTCGATCCGGCAGACCATCAGGTCGTCGAGAATGCCGCCCGCCTCGTTGGTGAACATGCTGTAGCGCATCTGCCCGTGGCCGAGCCCGTCGAGATCGCCCGGCACCAGCCGTTCGAGATCGCGCGCCGCGTCGGGGCCGGTCAGCTTCACCTGGCCCATATGGGAAACGTCGAAGAGGCCGGCCTTGGTACGGGTGTGCAGATGCTCCGCCTTGACGCCCATCGGGTACTGCACCGGCATGTCGTAGCCGGCGAAAGGCACCATCTTGGCGCCGAGCTCGACATGCAGGTCGTAAAGGGGAGTCTTCAAGAGGTCGGTATCGGCCATAAATCTCTCCGGTCAGCGTAAGGCATCCCGGCGAAATGCCGGAACCAGCCCCCTCTGTCGCTAACCTGAGAGATTCACCCGGCGAACTCTGTGCCGGGCTTTCACCGTGGGTGAGGCGGTTTCCCGCCTACTTTCCAGATTTTCCTCGCCTCGAAGTCCTTTTGCCTGAGAGTTTCCGGGGGCGGTTGCTCCTTCGGCGCCGGCCCAAACGCTAGAAGCGGGCCGGTCTCTCCCTCGAGGGTCGTCGGTAGTCGCGAAACCATATGCTCGCGACGGAGAAAAGAAAAGGGGGCTCTAGCGCCGCTGCCGCCGATTGTAGGCGAGCTGCTCCGGCGTCAGCTGGAAGCCGATCAGGACACGGTAGCGGTTCAGGGTCAGCTTGTCCGCCGTGTAGGGGATCCGCGGCGCGAACTCGTCGGTGATGGCGACGCGGCGCAGGTTGCCCTTGAAGGGCAGGGTGTTGCTGAAGGTTTCCTTGGCGATGACCGCGCCGGTCTCGTCGGCGATGGCGAGGAAATAGGTGACTTCCGCCTGGTTGTTCCGGTTCGCAGGCCCGCGCGTGGCGACGACCTGGAAGGCGACGTCCATCACCAGCTCGTTCTTCTCGAAATTGCAGATAGCGGTGAGGCCGCCAAGGCGGGCATCGAAGCGGACGTCTGTCAGGTCGCCGACCGCGCCGTCGGCGAAGGCCGTCATATGATCGAGATCGCTGACGAAATCGGTCTTCGGGCACCCCGGCGGCGGGCCCTTGTCCGAGGAGCAGGCCGCAACAAGGGCCAGCAGCGCCACCGGGAGCGCGATGCGGGTCACGAAGCGGAGACGCGGACGAGAAAACATGGAGCCAGCTCTGTCAGGGTTGAAACGCGGCCACACTAACCGTTTCACTCCATGCTCGCAAATGGCCTGGAGCCTCCTCGGCGGCATGGCCTGTCTTCTATGGACAAGTTCCGGAAGAGGGACTACATCGCGAGGCATGACCCGAGCCGATCTCACCATCTTGCTGGCTACGCCGCGCGGATTCTGTGCCGGTGTGGACCGCGCCATCCAGATTGTCGAGCGCAGCCTCGAGAAATACGGGGCGCCGGTCTATGTGCGGCACGAGATCGTGCATAACCGCTACGTGGTCGAGGGCCTGGAAAAGAAAGGCGCGATCTTCGTCGAGGAACTGGACCAGGTTCCGGTCGATGCGCCGGTGGTGTTCAGCGCCCACGGCGTGCCGAAATCTGTCCCGGCCGAGGCGGAGCGGCGCAAGATGGTCTATCTCGACGCCACCTGCCCGCTGGTCAGCAAGGTGCATCTCGAGGCCGAGCGGCATCTGAAGCAGGGCCGCCATATCGTGCTGATCGGCCATGCGGGGCACCCCGAAGTGATCGGCACCATGGGCCAGGTGCCCGAGGGCACGATCACGCTGGTCGAGACCCGCGCGGACGCCGAGACGGTCACATTCGAGGGCGATCCGGATCTCGCCTTCATCACCCAGACGACGCTCTCGGTGGACGACACGGCGGAGATCGTCTCGGTGCTGCAGAGCCGCTTTCCGAAGATGGTCGCGCCGGCCAAGGAAGATATCTGCTACGCCACCACCAACCGCCAGGAAGCGGTGAAGGCGATTGCCGAGCGCTGCGACGGGATGGTCGTGATCGGCGCGCCGAACTCCTCCAACTCCAAGAGACTGGTCGAGGTCGCCAGAACCCGAGGTTGCGAGAAGGCGCTGCTGATCCAGCGCGCCACCGACATCGACTGGGACTGGATGTCGGACGTCTCCGTGCTCGGCATCACCGCGGGCGCCTCGGCGCCCGAAGTTCTGGTCGACGAGGTGATCGAGGCCTGCCGGGCGCAGCGGAACGTCACCATCGAGGAAGTCACCGTCGCCCGCGAGGACGTCCGTTTCAAGCTGCCCCGCGAACTGGCGAGTTGACCCCGTGGCCGTCTATACCTCCGTTTCCGACGAGGATCTCGCGTCCTTCCTGAAGACCTACGATATCGGCGAGCCGATCTCCTTCGCAGGGATCGCCGAGGGGGTCGAGAATTCGAACTTCATGGTCCGGACGACGACGGGCACCTACATCCTGACGCTCTACGAGAAGCGGGTTAATCCGGACGATCTGCCCTTCTTCCTCAATCTGATGGACCACCTCTCGGCCAAGGGTCTGTCGTGCCCGCAGCCGGTGCGCGCCCGCTCCGGCACGGTGCTCGGCACGCTGAACGGCCGGCCGGCGGCGGTGGTGACCTTTCTCGACGGTGTCTGGCATCGCAAGGTGACGCCCGCGCACTGCCACGCGCTCGGCGGCGAGCTTGCCCGCATGCATGCGCTCGGCGCAGATTTCTCGATGGTGCGGGAGAATAATCTCTCCGTCTCCTCCTGGCGCCCGCTGCTCGAATCCTGCGGTCCGCAGTCGGACGAGGTGAAGGCCGGGCTCTATGCCTTTCTCGAGGCAGAGATCGACTTTCTGGAGAAGAACTGGCCGAAGGACCTGCCGCGCGGTGTGGTCCATGCCGATCTTTTCCCGGACAATGTCTTCTTCCTCGGCGACAGGCTGTCGGGCTTCATCGACTTCTATTTCGCCTGCACCGACATGCTGGTCTACGACCTCGCGATCTGCCTCAACGCCTGGTGCTTCGAGACCGACGGCAGCTTCAACGTGACCAAGGCGCGGCAGATGATCTCGTCCTACGACGCGGTCCGCAAACTCTCGAAAGCCGAACTGGACGCGCTTCCGGTGCTCGCCCGCGGCTCCGCCACGCGCTTCCTGCTGACCCGGCTCTATGACTGGATCAATCACCCGGAAGGCGCTTTCGTGAAGCCGAAGGACCCGATGGAATATCACCGCAAGCTGAGCTTCCATCAGACCGTCTCCTCGAGCGCGGGTTACGGCATCTGATGGCGTCCAAGAGAGTCGAGATCTTCACGGACGGTGCCTGCAGCGGCAATCCCGGACCGGGCGGCTGGGGCGCGATCCTGCGCTACGGCGAGGCGGAGAAGGAACTCTCCGGCGGCGAGAAGGAAACCACCAACAACCGCATGGAGCTGATGGCGGCGATCACCGCGCTGGAGACGCTGACCCGTCCTATGCATGTCGATCTCTATACCGACAGCACCTATGTCCGCGACGGTATCACCAAGTGGATCCACGGCTGGAAGAAGCGCGACTGGCGCACCGCCGACAAGAAGCCGGTGAAGAACGTGGAGCTCTGGCAGCGGCTCGAAGCCGCCTGCGGACGGCACGAGATCGATTGGCACTGGGTCAAGGGCCATGCCGGCCACCCGGAGAACGAGCGCGCGGACGAACTGGCCCGCCTGGCCATACCGTGAGCGCCACTGCCGTTGAGAAAACCCGCTGGGACATCGTGACCCTCGCGGTCCTGGCTGGCGTCGTTTCCGCGCTGCAGGTCGGCAAGGTGCCGCCGGCGCTGCCGGAACTGCGTGCCGATCTCGGGTTGTCGCTGGTCGGCGGCGGCTGGCTCGCATCGCTTCTGCATGTCTTCGCGGCTGTCCTTGCCATCGGCATGAGCATGGCGACGGACCGGGTCGGACCGGCGCGCCTTCTGGTCTGGGCGATGCTGATCATGGCGGCGGGGTCAGCCCTTGGCGTCCTCTCCGGCTCGGCGGCTTTGCTGTTCGCCGGTCGTGCGCTCGAAAGTCTCGGGTTCCTCGCCACCTCGATCGCCGCGCCGACCCTGATCGTCGCGGCGTCCCGCCCGCGGGACCGTTCCCTCGCACTCGGCTACTGGTCGGCCTATTTCCCGGTCGGCGCGGCCATCGCCATGGTCGCCGCACCGGTCTTTCTCGGCGAATGGGGCTGGCGCGGGCTCTGGTTCGCCGACTCGGTCATCTGCATCGCCATGGCTCTGTTTCTCTGGATCATGGTCCGGCCGGGGCGCTGGTCCGGAGTCCCGCAGCCGCACCGTGGCCGTGGTCTCCGCGACGTCCTCCAGACGCTGCGGCTGCCTGCGCCCTATCTCTTCGCGCTCGCCTTCTTCTTCTATGCCTGCGCGGTCTTCGCCCTGATGACCTGGATGCCGACCTTCCTGATCGAGCGGCTTGGCTATTCGCTCGAGCGCGCAGCGCTGCTGGGGGCACTCGTCGTACTGGTCAACGTGGTCGGCAATCTCGGGGCGGCCTGGCTGATGCATCGCGGCCTGCCCCGCTGGGTCATCATCGCGATCAGCTTCCTCGGCGCGATCGGGACGGCATGGTTCGTCTTTGCCGGAAGCGCGCCGGATCTGCTCCGCGTGCCCGCCGCTGTGGCGATGTCCTGCATCTGCGGCGTGCTGCCGGCGGCCTGCCTCGCCGGCGCGCCGGCTCATGCCCGGAACGCCACCGAGGTCGCGACCTGCAGCGGCGTCGTGGTGCATGGCTCCAATCTCGGCAACCTGCTGGCGGCGCCGATCTTCGCGACCGTGGTGACCTATTTCGGCGGCTGGTCCAACGGCCATCTGCCGATGATCGGCGTCGGCCTCCTCGGCCTGCTGGTTGCCGCCGCCGTGCGCTCGGTCGACCGGGTGCGTTAGGGGCTTCTGCTAGCCGGCGCCGAACCGCTCCACCAGCGCATCGAAGCCGCTCTTGTAGATGAACTTCACGATCCCGGCCGCCTTCTCCTCGCGTCCCTCGTCCGGGGCGAAGGCTGAATGCCAGCGCACGACCGAACCGCCGCCCGTATCCTCGACGCTCATCCAGGCGGAGTAGTTCTCCATCGGGAAGGGCTTGCCGACAATGGCATAGCGCATGCGCCGGCCGTCCTCGTCGCGCTCGAGCTGGACCTCGTCGAAGACCGGCCCGCCATTGGCACTGTGGACCCGCCGGATCCCGCCCGCGCCGATCGCCTCGGTCCGGTCGACCGCCGGATGCCACTGGTGGATATTGAGGAAATCCCCGACCACGGCCCAGACATCGGCCGCCGGTGCCGCAAGTTTCACACTCATATCGACTGTCGCCATGATCTCCTCCCGCGACTGCAATCGGTGTCAGGGTACCTGCCGAAGCGCTTCGGGCAAAGCCCCGCGGCCGATCCGGGTAATGCTCCAATTGCGACGCGGGGGGCGGGGCCTTTGTCGCCGTGCGGCTCGCCTCTTCGGTGCGGACCTGTTCGACTAATCCCTGCATGAGAAAGCGGGGCAGGGGAGACGCGTCATGAAATCGCACACGCAGGTCGTGGTCATCGGCGGGGGCGTCGTCGGCTGTTCGGTGCTCTATCACCTGACGAAGCTCGGCTGGAAGGACGTGGTGCTGGTGGAGCGCAGTGAGCTGACCTCCGGCTCGACCTGGCACGCGGCGGGCGGCATGCACACCCTGAACAGCGATCCGAACGTCACCAAGCTGCAGAAATACACCATCGACCTCTACAAGGAGATCGAGGAGATCTCCGGCCAGGCGACCGGCGTCCATCTCTCCGGCGGCATCATGGCGGCGGGCACGCAGTCCCGCGTCGATTACCTGAAGACCATGGTCGCGAAGTCGAAATACATGGGCCTCGACATCGATTTCATCTCGCTCGACGAGGTGCAGCGCCTGCATCCGCTCTGCGACGCGAAGCATTTCGTCGGCGCGGTCTACGATCCGAACGAGGGCCATGTCGACCCCTCCGGCGTGACCAACGCCTATGCCATCTCGGCCCGCAAGGGCGGGGCGGAGATCTACCGCCACACCAAGGTCGAGGAGCTGGTGGCGGAGAAGGACGGCACCTGGTCCGTCGTCACCGACAAGGGCACGATCCGGGCCGAGAAGGTGGTGAATGCGGGCGGTCTCTGGGCCCGCGAGGTCGGCCGCATGGTCGGGCTCGAACTGCCGGTGCTGGCGATGGAGCACCATTACCTGATCACCGAGCCGCTGGACGAGATCAAGGCGCTGGAGAACGAGCTGCCGCACCTGATCGATTTCGAGGCGGAGATCTATACCCGCCAGGAGGGTGTCGGCTTCCTCCTCGGGACCTACGAGAAGGCCTGCGTGCCCTGGTCGCCGCACGAGACGCCGTGGGATTTCGGCCACGAGCTGCTGCAGCCGGACCTCGACCGCATCGCGCCCTCGCTCGACGTCGCCTACCAGCACTTCCCGTTCCTTGCGAATGCTGGCGTCAAGTCGATGATCAACGGGCCCTTCACCTTCGCGCCCGACGGCAACCCGCTGGTCGGCCCGGTGCCGGGGCTCCGCAACATGTATCTCGCCTGCGGCGTCATGGCCGGCTTCAGCCAGGGCGGCGGCGTCGGTCTCGCGCTCGCCCAGTGGATGATCGAGGGAGAGCCGGACATGGACGTCTTCGCCATGGATTGCGCCCGCTTCGGCAATTACGCGACCAAGGGCTATGCCTACGAGAAGGTGAAGGAGAACTATTCCCGCCGCTTCTCGATCACCTTCCCGAACGAGGAACTGAAGGCGGGCCGCCCGCACCGCATGACGGCAATCTACGATCGCCTGAAGGCGAAGAATGCGGTGTTCGGCGCCTCCTATGGGCTGGAACATGCGCTCTGGTTCGCGCCGGAGGGCATGGAGCCGGTAGAGAACGTGACCTTCGGCCGCTCCAACGCTTTCGGACCGGTCGGCGAGGAGTGCCGGGCGGTGCGCGAGAGCGTCGGCCTCCTGGAGATCTCCAACTTCGCCAAGTACGAGGTGACGGGCGAGGGGGCGGAGGCCTGGCTCTCCGAACTCATGACCAACAGGATGCCGAGCACCGGCCGCATCGTGCTGACGCCGATGCTCAACCGGCAGGGCAAGATCATCGGCGATTTCACCATCGCCAAGCTGGCCGAGAACCGTTTCATGATCTTCGGCTCCGGCGTCGCCGAGATGTTCCATCTCCGCTGGTTCTGGGACCATCTGCCGGAGAGCGGCGTCGAGATCCGCAGCCGCTGCCAGGACCTTGTCGGTCTCTCCATCGCCGGGCCGAAGGCGGCGGAGCTGCTGGCCAAAGTCACGCACGAGGACGTCTCGACTGCGGCGATGCCCTTCATGTGCTTTCGCGAGATGAATATCGGCCTGCTGCATGCCATGGTCGGCCGGCTCTCCTTCACCGGCGAGCGGGGCTACGAGATCTGGGTCCGGCCGGACTACCTGATTTCGCTCTATGACCTGCTGGTCGAGGCGGGCGCTGAATTCGGGCTGAGACATTTCGGCGGCCGGGCGCTGAACAGCCTGCGCCTCGAAAAGAGCTTCGGCGGCTTCCTGCGCGAATTCACGCCGGACTATTCGCCTCTCGAGGCCGGGCTGGAGCGTTTCGTCGACATGTCGAAGAACAGCTTCATTGGCCGCGAGGCGCTGGCCGCCGAGCAGGCGGCGGGCGGCGGCACCTACCGGCTGATCACCCTCACCATCGACGTCGAGGAGATCGACGCCATCGCCGACGAGCCGATCTTCCACGGCGGCAAGGCGGTCGGCTGGGTTACCTCCGGCGGTTTCGGCCATACCGTGGGCAAGAGCATCGCGCTCGGCTACGTGCCGCGGGAATATGCGGAGAAGAAAGACGGCTTCGAGGTCGAGATCCTCGGCAAGATCCTGACGGCACACCGGGTGTCCGCGCCGCTGCACGATCCGAAAGGCGCGCTTATGCGGGGGTGAGGGCAGGCCTCTCGACTTTTCTGGCAACCACGAAGAGCGCCTTTGCAGGACCTGGCTGCCACTGCTCCTCGATCTCGAAGCCGGCCTCTTCGAAGTCGGCGAGGAGAGTCTCGACCGTAAAGAACCCGACCCAGGGCACGAGACCGAGCCAGCGTGCCGGTGGCAGCACGTAGCGCAGCCAGCCCAGGCGACCGCCCGCAAGGCAGGGCGTCGAACTGATGAAGAGACCGTTTTCCGGCAACAGACGTGCAATCCTGGCGATCGCTGCATGCCGGTCGCGCAGAAGGTGCAGGATGCTATGTGCCATGACGGCATTGTAGGCGCCGTTATCGGATCCCAGGCGCTCGATATCCGAGAGCTCGAAAGAGACGTTGCCGATCCCGGCCGTCTGCGCCTTGCGTCGGGCGATCTCGATCATCCGCGGCGAGATATCCGTCGCCCGGACGTGCGCGACATGCGGTGCATGGCGGAGCGCCGTGGTGCCCGTGCCGCAGCCGATCTCCAGCACCTTCATCGCCGGCTTCAGCCGGGCGCGGGTCAGCTCGAGTTTGCGCTCGTAGGCAGTCTCGTCCGCGACCGGGCGTTTCGCGTAGCCTTCTGCATGCCTGTCCCAGAACCGTGCCGCATCCGTCATGTGGATCTCCCTCTCAGGCTGCGTTCTGATGGTAAAGCGGAGCGATGTCGACAGGTTGGAGGCGGATAGGACTCACATCTCGGTGAGGGCCGTACGATGAAGGGTTCAGGCTGCTGTTCCGGCGCGGCGGACCTCCCGCAAGGCCAGGCCTTTGTAAGCTTCGACCAGCCGTTTTCCCTCTTCCGGGCCGACCGAGAGCGCAAGCCGCATGGTGGACTCGCCGAGATGCATGACCAGGAAGCAGGCCGTTTCGGCATCTTCCCGACGGCATTCCGGCGCCACCCGGAAGAGCGCAGCCGAGAGCAAGGCGCCGGATTTGCGGCTTTCCGATATCTCCATGTCTCTCAAAGTCTTGTCCGCCTCCGTGCCGGAACGCACGTCGCGGATCACCGGCTCAGCCTGGAACAGCGCAAAATAGACGTCGATGAGCGCGCCCAATGCGCTGCAGAGTTCCTCCAGGGTCGTGGCGCCTGCCAGTTCCTGCTCGATGCATTTGAGGCATTCCGCGCCGTAATGCTCTGCGAGCGCGCGCATGATCGAGCTCTTGTCGGGAAAATACTGATAGAGCGATCCGATCGACACGCCCGCGAGCCGGGCGATCTCGCTCATCGTCATCGCCTCGCTGCCTTTTTCTGCGATCACGGCGATCGCGCAGTTCAGCATCTGCTCGACCCGCGCGCGGCTGCGCGCCTGGCTCGGCGTCCGGCGGAGCGAAATGTGCTCCAGCGCGACTCTCGATAAATCCGGCAGTTCCATCGACCTCAGTTCCCCGTGACCGTCATCCGCATCAAAGCAAATTTGGTTGACTCGGTAAATGTGAGAGTTTATCAGGTTTATAAATATGAGTAACCCTCACATTTTGGAGATGACGATGAAACACGAACTCGATGAAGCGCCGATCGTGGTCCTTGGCGGGACCGGGAAGACGGGAAGCAGGGTGGTGAAAGGCCTGATCGAAAAAGGTCGGCCGGTTCGGGTCGGTTCCCGTGCGGCAACACCGCCGTTCGACTGGAACGATCCGGAAACTTGGGGGCCTGCTGTCGCTGGTGCCTCGGCGGTTTACATCACCTTTCATCCGGACCTCGCGGTCCCGGGCGCAGTGTCGGCAATCCGCGACTTTGCTGCAGTGGCGCTCGCGGCGGGCGCGAAGAGGATGGTGCTGCTTTCCGGACGCGGCGAGCCGGAGGCTGAAGAGGCCGAGCAGGCTCTGATCGGATCCGGGGCGGACTGGACCATCATCCGTGCCAGCTGGTTCCTGCAGAATTTCAGCGAGACTTTCCTGCTCGATGCCATCAAGGCAGGCGAAGTCCTGCTGCCCGTCGGCCCTGTGAAGGAGCCTTTCGTCGATGTCGAGGATATCGCCGCGATTGCGGTTGCGGCACTGACGGAGGAGGGGCATTCGGGCCGGCTGTACGAGGTCACCGGTCCGGAGCTCCTGAGCTTCGAGGAGGCGGTGGCAGCGATCTCGGCAGCGGCGGGACGGACGATACGTTTTCGGCAGATCGCCCCCGAAAGCTATGCCGAGATGCTCCGCGACGCAGGCGTTTCGGACGCAGAGATCTCGCTTCTGCTCTACCTGTTCACGACGGTGCTGGACGGACGCAACGCGTATCTTTCCGGCGGGATCCGGGAGGCTCTGGGGCGGGGACCCGGAAGCTTCGCGGATTATGTGTCTCGTACGGCACGAACCGGTGTCTGGTCGGCTATGGAGCCGGTGACGGCCTGACCTTTGTCGCTATGCCCGGCGGCCGGGGTGTCCGGATTTCCGCCATTTCCGCAAAAGCGGGAGTGGCGGCAGGGAGGCCGGCTCACCCAAGCTCCCATCCCGTGGCGGCGGCGAGGTCGGTCTTTGAGACGCCGATCACCGTCACGCTGCCGCCGTCGGAGAAGGTGACGATGGTATTGTCCCCGCTCTCCGTCCCGCCGCTGACGCCGAGCCCGTTCTCCAGCGCGAGTGTGTCGGTCCCCGCCGCGAAATCCGTCACGGTCTCGTTGCCGCCGCCGAAGCTGAAGACAAACGTGTCCGCGCCCAGTCCGCCGGTGAGCGTGTCGTCGCCCGCATTGCCACAGAGCAGGTCGTTGCCGCCGCCGCCGGCCAGCACGTCGTTGCCTTGCCCGCCATAGAGACTGTCGTCGCCGAGATTGCCATGGAGGCTGTCGTTTCCGGCATTGCCGTAGAGGATGTCGTTACCCTGCCCGCCATAGAACAGATCCTCGTTGCCGCCGCCGGAGAGCGTATCCGCGCCTTTATTGCCGTAGAGCAGGTCATTGTCGTTCCCGCCGTGCAGGATGTCGCCGTCCTGGCCGCCGAAGAGCGTGTCCCTACCGCCGCCGCCGAGGAGGGAGTCCGCGCCCTGGTTGCCGTAGGTGATGTCCTCTCCGTAGCCGGAGGCGAGCGTGTCGTTACCGCCGCCGCCGGCGATCGTGTCGTTCCCGGTGCCGAGCGAGACGAACTGCGCCGCGTCGTCTCCGGCGACATATCTGGAACCCTCGCCGCCGGTGACGGTGGCGTTGCCGAGCACGGCTGCGAAATCGATATGGTCGAGCCGGGTGGTCGAGCCCGGCGCGAGCCCGGAGGTGTCGACGATGAAGGCCTCGCCGCCGCCGTTGGCGGTGCCGGTGAATTGGACGGTCTGCTGCGTGCCGTTCGAGCCGGAGAAGGTGATGCTGCGGATGTCCAGCGGGGTGCCGCCGAGGCTGTTGATGTAGCTCTGGCCGTGGCCGTCGAAGAGGGCCTGGCTCGCACCCGAGGCGCCGGAGCCCTGGACCTGCCCGGTCAGGAAAGATCCCGCCGCCGCGCCGCTCACCGCCGCTCCCGTTCCGGTCTGGGTCAGCGAAAGCCCCGCCGGCAGGGTGACGGTGATGGTGTTGCCGCTGCCGGTATTGCTCACCAGCAGGCCGGTCGCGTCGGCGCCGGTATTGTTGGTGAGGGTCTGGTTGGTCTCCGTCCCGTCGCCGCCGCTCCGGTCCGTCGTGGTGAGGCTGGTGCTGGCGGGGGCCTCGTAGCGGGAAAAACTCAGCGTGGAGTGCGTGCCGTCGAACGCGACGGAGATCTGGAGGCTGCCGGAGATGCCGGCGAGATTCACTACGTTCGTGCCGTCGAGATTGATCGAGCTGCTGACAATTGTGCCGCTGAGAGAGCTCAGATCGTTGTTCCGGACGACGATGCTGTCGCTGGTATCGAGCCCGAAGATCGTATCGCCGTTCAGTTTCGCCTTGGCGTTACCGCTGTTGCCCTCACCGACGAAGACATCGGCCCCGGCGCCGCCGACGAGCATGTCCCTGTCGTTGCCGCCATAGAAGGTGTCGTCGCCCGTCCCGCCATAGACCGTGTTCCCGATTTCTCCGTCCCCATCGTCGGAATTCGATCCGGCATAGAGCAGGTCATTGCCATCGTCGCCATAGATCAGGTTCACGGCCTTGCCACCGCCATCGTCGCCCCAGAGGGTATCGTTGCCGGTCCCGCCATAGATCGTGTCGGGGCCGTCGTCCGCGGTAACGAGGTCGTCGCCGGCATCGCCGTAGATCACCGCCCCTTGGGTGGTGCCGGTGGCCGCTCCTCCCGGCCCCGTGACGGTGTCGTTCCCGTCGCCGCCATAGAAGACCGCGCCGGTATTGAAGTAGAAAGCTGAGGCCGAATCGTCCCCGGCCCCGCCATAATAGGTGTCGGCGCCGGTGTCGCTGAAGGCGTGAAAGGTGTCGTTGCCGTCGCCGCCGTAAAGCACGTCGCTTCCGGTTCCGGCAAGGAGAGAGTCGTTGCCGGTGCCGCCATAGAGCGTGTCGTCGCCGCCGTCACCGTAGAGGATGTCGTTGCCGGCATTGCCGTAGAGGATGTCGGTGCCGAGCCCGCCATAGAGACGGTCTGCGCCGTCTGCGCCGCTGATCAGGTCTGCGCCGTCTCCGCTGCTGATGGTGTTGTCGCCGCTGGTGCCGGTGATGGTGTCCGCCGCCGCCGAGCCGGTGAATAGATCGATGCCGGAAATGACCGCGTTGGACAGATCGAACGTGCCGCCGCCATTGAGGAACAACACGTCGTTGCCGCCGGCACCGCCGTCGATGGTTTCGGCGAGCCCCGAAACTTCACTGGAGGTGGCGTGGAAGACGTCGTCCCCGGTGCCGCCGATCAGGTTGTCGGTTCCGGCCCCGCCGGAAATGGTGTCGGCGCCGTCGCCGCCGGTGATGACGTCGTCGCCGCCATTGCCGTTGATGACGTCGTTGCCGGCAAGCGCGTCGATCGTGTCCGCGTCGCCGTCGCTGGTCAGTGTGTCGTTGCCGGCGGTGGCCGGGCCGCCGGTTACGGCGAGGCGTTCGGGATAGGCGTCCAGCGCTTCGCCCGTGAACAGCTTGGCCGCGGCGGGCAGGCCCGCCCATCCGGCATCGCCGCCGAGCGGGAGCGAGGAGGCCCGAACGGTGACGCTGAGCTTCTCTTCCAAGACACCGACCAGCTCTGCGCCGGCGTGTCCGGCACCGGCCTCGCAGGAGATCAGCACCAACTCCGCGTCGGGTGAGAGCGCGCGCCGGATCCGGTCAAGGGTGGCGCTGTTCCGCCTCAGCGCCGCACTGTCGATCCGTTGTCCGGAAAGCTCGATCGCGCCGGGGGTGCCGTGTGCCAGGACCGAGATCTGACGCACCCCGGAGGCGCTGTGAAGTTCGGCCGCGATTTCGGCCAGCGGATCGTCCGAAACGGCGAGCCTGTAGGTGCCTGCTCCGGCGCGGAGGCCGGAGACCAGGAGATCCGCGTTACGGACGGCAGGATCGATGAAGAGACAGGCTTTGCCAAAAATCATACGGCGCTTGATCCATGATTCTTTTGAGGAAAACATTCCACGCGTGAAACATGGCGGCGTCGACATCAATAAACTATTGGAATTGTTGGCATTTTGTTGGAAAAATTGGAAATCCAATTTGGAAAAATTGGAAATTGGCGATCGCCCGTGAGCCTCCCGCTTTCTGAAATTTCCGGCATAGCCGAGAGTGTGAGGGCTTCAGCTTTCTCTTTTGTTTGTCCCCGGATCTGGCGCACAGTTTTGCTATGATTGACCGACGCCTGCTGCTTCTCAGTCCCGACGACAATGTTCTGGTGCTGCGCCAGGGTATCGGCGCGGGCGAGTGTCTTGCTGTCGGTGAGATTGAAGTCACCGCGGGCCGCAGCCTCAATCTCGGCCACAAGGTCGCCCGCCGGGCCATCGCGGAAGGCGAGCCGATCCTGAAATACGGCGCTGTTATCGGCGTGGCGACAGAGCCGATCGCCGCCGGTGCGCATGTCCATGTGCACAATGTCCGCAGCAACTACACGCCGACCTATTCTCTGCCGGAGGAGACGCCGTGAGTGCCCTCACAGGGTATCCGCGCAGCGACGGACGCAAGGGGATCCGCAACGTCCTCGTCGTCGCCTATCTGGTCGAATGCGCGCATCACGTGGCGCGGGAGATCGTGTTGCGCTTCCGGGACCGGGAGGTGCATCTGATCGGCTTCCCCGGCTGCTACCCGAATGACTATGCCCAGCGGATGATGCGGGCGCTCTGCACCCATCCGAATGTCGGCGGCGCGCTGCTGCTCTCGCTCGGCTGCGAGTCCTTCAACAACCGGATGCTGCGCGAGGAGATCGCGGCGACGGGACGTCCCGTAAAGACGGTCACGATCCAGCAGGTCGGCGGCACGCGCGCAGCGATCGCCGAGGGCGAGGCCTTCGTTGCGGAGCATCTTCCGGCGCTCGAAGCGGCGGAACGTGTGCCGATGGACGCATCCGAACTGGTCGTCGGCACGATCTGCGGCGGCTCGGACGGCACCTCCGGTATCACCGGCAATCCCGCCGCCGGGCGCGCCTTCGACATGCTGATCGCGGAGGGCGCGGCCTGCATCTTCGAGGAGACCGGAGAGTTGATCGGCTGCGAGCACATCATGGCCGCCCGCGCCGCAACGCCGGCGCTCGCCGCCGAGCTCGAGGCGAGTGTCGCAAAGGCGGCGCGCTATTACGCGACGCTCGGCTACGGCTCTTTCGCCGCGGGCAACGCGACAGGCGGGCTGACCACCATCGAGGAGAAGTCGATGGGCGCCTATGCCAAGTCCGGCGCCTCGCCCATTGTCGGGCTGCTGAAACCCGGCGACCTGCCGCCGACGGGCGGGCTCTACCTGCTCGACGTGGTGCCGGACGGCGAGGTCCGCTTCGGCTTTCCGAACATCAACGACAATGCCGAGATCGCCGAACTGATGGCCTGCGGCGCCCATATCAATCTCTTCGTTACCGGACGCGGCTCTGTCGTCGGCTCCGCCATCTCGCCGGTGGTCAAGATCTGCGCCAACCCGGAGACCTACCGGCGGATGGCGGACGACATGGATGTCGATGCCGGCCGGATCCTCGAAGGGCATGCGGAGCTGGACGAGGTCGGGGCGGAGATCCGGGATCTGGTGCTGGCGGTCGCCGGCGGCGCTAAGACCCGTTCCGAGGATCTCGGCCACCAGGAATTCATCCTGACCTACAAGACGTTCGAGCCGATCGGCCCGGCCTGCCTGCCGGCCGCCGAATAAGGATAATAAAATCAAAATGGGGAGGAACCATGTCGATCACCGAGCGGCTGGAGAATTGCTACACGGGCGTCGTCCATGACGTGATGCGAGGAATGGGGCTGAAGAACTTCACCCTGCCGCCGGACCTGCGCCCGATCATGCCGGAGAAACCGATGGCGGGTCCCGCCTTCACCATCCTCGGCAAGGTCGATCCGATGGCGGACGCGCACGAAACGCTGCTCGCCTGGACCGGACTGCTCTCGAAGGCGCCGGCAGGCTCGGTCTGGGTCAGCCAGCCGAACGACCGGACGGTGGCGCATATGGGAGAGCTCTCGGCCGAGACCCTGAAGAACAAGGGCGTGCGTGGTTGCGTCGCCGACGGCTTCGCCCGCGACGTGAACTTTCTGCTGGATATCGGCTTCCAGACATGGTGCCGCGGTTTCACCCCGCGCGACATCGTCGGCTGGTGGCTTCCGGCGGCGACGGACGTCGATGTGCGCATCGGCGATGTCGTGATCGAGCCGGGCGACTACATGATCGGAGACCGGGACGGCCTCATACGCGTGCCGAAGGGGATCGTCGAGGAGGTGGTCGAGAAGTCGGAGACAGCGATCGCGACCGAGAACAAGGTCCGCACCGCGATCCTCTCGGGCACCGATCCGCAGGAGGCGTATCTGAAGTACGGCAAGTTCTAGGCCCGTTTGTCCGTGAACGCGGCCGGGGCAGGGATCGATAGGCCCGGTTCTCGGGTTTTCATTTGCCGTGCGCCGGAATAGGCGCACATTTCATGGCATGAATGCGCCACGACTTCTCAGCGTCGCGACGGCGGTGCCGGAGTACCGGCTTTGCCAGAAAGAAGCCCTCTCGCATGCGCGGAGCATCTTCGGAGACCGGGCGCCCGACTTCGCCCGGCTGGCGCCGGTCTATGCAAATGCGGGAGTTTCGACCCGCTATCTGTCGGTGCCGCTCGACTGGTTCGAAAAGCCCCGCAGCTGGTCCGAGGCCAACGCGGTCTATCTCCGGACGGCGGAAGATTTGCTCGCCGATGCGGCGGAACGGGCGCTGGAGCGGGCGGGGCTCGATCCCGGCGATGTCGACACGCTCGTAACCGTCTCCAGCACCGGCATCGCGACGCCGAGCCTCGATGCACGGCTCCTCTCCCGGATCGGGTTCCGGACAGATGTGAAGCGGGTACCGCTTTTTGGACTTGGTTGTGCCGGAGGTGTGTTGGGGCTCGGGCGGGCGGCGCAGCTCGCGGCCGCGCGGGAGGGCGAGATCGTGCTGCTTCTGGTGGTCGAGCTCTGCAGCCTCACCTTCCGCTGGCGCGACACCGGAAAATCAAATCAGGTCGCTACCGCATTGTTCGGCGATGGTGCGGCAGCGGTGGTGCTGCGTGGCGGCGGGGCAGGAATGTCCGTAGCGGCCTGGGGGGAGCATACATGGCCGGACTCGCTCGACGTGATGGGCTGGTCGGTCGAGGAGGATGGGCTCGGCGTGATTTTCAGCCAGCGTATCCCCGAAATCGTGCGCAGGGAGATGCGCGCGGAGACCGACCGCTTCCTCGCCAAGCATGAATTGACGCTTGCCGATATCGAGCTTTTCGCCTGCCATCCGGGCGGCGCGAAGGTGGCGGCGGCGCTGGAGGAGGCCTACGGTCTGCCGGAATGGGGCCTGCAGACGTCGCGTGAGGTTCTGAAGCATTACGGCAACATGTCCGCGGCGACCGTTCTGTTCGTGCTCGAGCGGATGGTGGAAGGCGGGATTGTCGGCCAACGGATCCTGGTTCAGGCGCTCGGACCCGGCTTCACCGCGGGCTTCGCCGTTCTGGAGGGCTGAGGGTGGCTATGGGGTGGGCGCAATGGACCGCAATCGCGGTCGCTTTTCTCCGAGTTGCGGAGCTGTTGCATGCGCGCCGCAACTTGGACCGGCTGCTGTCGGCGGGCGGCAAGGAGTACCATCCCGGACATTACCCTTTCTTCGTTCTGCTTCACGGCGCCTGGATCGTGGCCCTGTTCTTCCTGGTCCGCGAGACGCGCGCGCCCGATCCCGTGCTGCTTGGGGTCTTTGCCCTGCTGCAATGCGTACGCCTCTGGGTCATCGTCTCGCTCGGGCGGTTCTGGACCACGCGGATCGTGACCCTCCCGGGCGCTCCGCTGGTCCGTCGCGGCCCCTATCGCTGGTTCCGGCACCCCAACTATCTTCTGGTGGCCGTCGAGATCCCGCTTCTCCCACTCGCCTTCGGCGCGTGGGACCTCGCGCTGCTGTTCGGCTTCGCGAACCTCGTTCTGCTCGCCTATCGCATCCGTGCCGAAGAGGGCGTGCTGGCCGAGCGGCGCTGAAGAGCCGGCTCGGATCAGTTTGTTCCGGGGCCCGGAAAATCCCGCGGAACTGCAACGAATGGTCACGCTGCACATGCTATGGTGTCGCCCCCAACATTGGAGAATCGGCATGTTTAAGAGAATCGACACTGCGCGTTCCTACTACCGCGAGACCATGGCTTTGATTGTCCGCTCCGGATATCGCATCTCGATCGAGAACGATATGGGCGAGTGGAAACACATCATGCAGACTGCACCGGGCACCGCCCTGGTCTCAGGCATGTTCGACCCGGCGAAAGCGGATTTCCAGCCGGGAGACGCATTCTGGCTCCGGGTCTCGAACGAAAATGCGGAAACGGTGGCAATTATCTGCGACCGCTTGATCGAGACCGACGACTTCGTCGGCTTCGTCGAGGATACCAAAATGTTTGCGGCGCCCTACGAGCGGCATGCGATGGATGCGCGGCTTGCCGGTAAGATCGGCCATGCTGGCGGACTATGGGTCCACCCGAAAGCCCGCAAGGCCGGTCTGTCCTGGGTTCTGCCCCGGATCGTCCGGGCGCTCTCGGTGATGCACTGGGGCGTCGACCGGCATTGCGGGCTTCTCCAGACGGGGATTGAGGGCGCGGGCTTCGCCAGCCGCATCTATGGCTTTTCCCGCTCCTGGCTGGCGCTCTCAGGAGATGCTTTCCGACCGACAGGTAAGGCGGAGCGGCTGTTCGTCATCGACATTGATGCTGACGAGATCGCCGGGCAGCAGGCCCTCGAGCTCGAACGTATTGTGGATCACGGCGCACAGAATCTTGTCGATGTTGCGACCATTGGACGAGAGCGGCGTGACCAGCCGGCGGTAAGCGAACCACTCGCCGCCCGCGCTGGCGTGAACTTCTGACAGGGAGATGCGGCCGCGAAAAGCCGCATCCGCATAAAGACCGGCGAGGCTGCTCCACAGCTTGGGACCGAGATGTGGAACCAGCTCGCCGACGAATTTCGGCCGTCCGCCGCCATGGATGCGCGTGCCGAAGCCGAAGCGCTCGTATTCGAAGGTCGCCGGTTCGTCCGAGACTTTCAGGATATGGATGTAGGGCAGAACGTCCGGCGCCCGTTCGGACACCTCGTTGAAGGAGATGCCCTCTAGGCTTGGCATCCCCGGTGTTCCGGCGCGCGCGGACATCGTGAAGATCTCGGCGAGCTGATTGTCCGTACCGAGCCGGAAATCGAGCTGATCGTAGGTGATGACGACGGCGGGGTCGGCCCCGCGGATCACTTCAAGCTGGAGACCGGAAGGCATCAGATGACGACCGCCAGGCACAATCTGGCATTCTGGAGCAGCGGCAGAACGGTCGCGTCGCGGAGATCGTCAGTCTGGATTTCGTAGCGCCGTGCACCATCCTCTTTTCCGAGGATGTCTTGCTCGATAATACGAGCGAGGGCGGCCGCGGCGCCGGAACAAACCTCCGATCCCTGGCGGATCATTTCGATTCCGTCCTCGGCAAGCTGAAATACGGCGCAGTGCGGACCGGAGAGTCCGGGCTCGCTCGCGATCCACTGCTCGACGGCAAGGCGGTCCGGGCATCGGGCGAGCGGGTAATAGGCGGCAAGGGCGCTCAGCGCGACCGACGGGATCTCCTCGGCGAAATCCGTTTCTCGCCACCTTACGGGAGGAGAATCATTATCAACGAGCCGCAATTGATGCATTCCCTGGAGACCTAACGTATCAGTCATTGGTTGCTGATTTTTGCCTACTTTATGGTGACTGATGATGTCCTGTCCAGCTTCATCGGACCGTTTCCTGCTGTCGTGCAGCAATATAAAGAGATGCAAACCGCCGAGGGGGCGGCGGCCGACCTGTCCAGATGGGTGAATTGGGCGTAACGATATGATGCTGCTATGGTTCTTTCGTTCAGAACCCGGCATCGCCTTCCCAATATTTATCGTTCAGAATCTTCATCAGCTTGTCGTGGCTATTTTCGAGACAGCCGCGAAGCCGCATCCTGTAGCCCTGGTCCGCATAGGCCCGGCAGCGGTCATAGGCTTGCCGCGCCTCGCCAAGCCCTTCAGGTGAAAAGGTTTTCAGGCTGGCAGGGCTGGCCGCCCGGCCCCAGGTACCGTCCCGCACCGCCTTGGTTTCGTATCCGTCGGCGGGCAGCAGATTGATCATGCGCGAGAGCATGGCGCTCGCGTCCGCGCGGGGCGACCCGCTCTCGAAATAGCGTTCGGCAAGGAGGCGCTTGTCACCGGTGGCGGCATCAAGATCCTCGGCACTCGGGCGGGCGGCGACGGCCGGTTCCGAGCGCGGCAGCAGGGAGACCCGGCGCGGCACGCTGAGCGACACGGATTTCGCATCGAGCGAGACCAGCCGGCGCGCGTCCATCGAAATCCGCACCGAGGTATAGGCACCGGTGCTCTCGAAATGGAGCAGGCCGGCGGCGGAGAATTCGGCCGTGCTGCCGTCGTTCTTCTCGACCACCATGGTGATGTCGCCTTCTCCGGCGGCATCGTAGACATGGCCTTTGCTCGGCTTCGGGCGTTGTTCCTGGAGGCAGAAGGCGGAGAAGAAACCGGTGCAACTGCCGTCCGCGCAGTCGAGCGGAACCGGCAGCTTGGTGGCGACGAGCCCGAGCACCTGCGGCAGCTCGGCCGGTTGCCCGGCCGCGCCCGCGGCACCGGCGCCGCTCATGGCAAAGAACAGGGTAAGGGTCGCGATTTTCCTCAGCATGGGACGTTCCCTCCGGTTCGAGCCGGTACGTCCGGACTGACAAGGCCCGGAACTCCGGCCTTACGCTTTCGAACAGCGTCTCACTCTTCCGGGGCGGATACAACTTCGTTTGCAGGATCTCTC
Organism: Nisaea sp.; assembly: GCF_017640745.1. Taxonomy (GTDB): domain Bacteria; phylum Pseudomonadota; class Alphaproteobacteria; order Thalassobaculales; family Thalassobaculaceae; genus Nisaea. The sequence goes on from NZ_JAEPQA010000020.1 coordinate 51,639, forward strand.
GGCAAGGTGAAGATCGAAAAAGATGCGGGCCCGTCGGCGGGAGCCGGCGAGCCCGTCAGTGGGCGGGGAGGGGGAAATCGTCTTGTCGGTTGAACCTTTCGTAGGTTTGAGCCGATGAGCCTTTATCTCCCGGATCGCGTTATTCGGGCGTTAGCCTCTGAAATAACGCGCTGGCCAGAGCGCGACATTTCATGACGCACATTAGAAAATGGGCGTGCCGTTTCGTGATCATATCGGCTGAAACAGCTGTCTTTTGGAGGATGCGAGATGGCCGCCGACGCCCGGGATCTCGAAACGACTGAAACTGACGCCCCATCTGCCGAAGGACGCGGACGCCGGAGCCGCGGCGGAGGCGGCGGACGTGAGGCGCGGCGGGCCCTGCGTGCGAGACCGAGCCAGCTGCAGGCGCCTTACATCACGCGCAACGTCCCGGTCTACGAGATCCTGAGCGAGGAAGCGCTGGAGATCATCGAGGCCAATGCCGACACCATCATGGAAGAGATCGGCATCGAGTTTCAGGACGACGAGGAGGCGCTCGCCCTCTGGCGCGAGGCCGGCGCGGATGTCCAGGGCACCCGCGTCCATATCCCGCGCGGCCTGGCTCGCAAGCTCATCGAAACCGCACCCGCGACTTTCACCCAGCATGCCCGCAACCCGGCGCGCTCGGTCGAGATCGGCGGCAAGAACACGATCTTCGCGCCGGTCTACGGCCCGCCCTTCGTCAGCGACGTCGATGGCGGCCGGCGCTATGCGACGATCGAGGATTTCCAGAACTTCGTGAAACTGACCTACATGCTGCCCTCGCTGCACCATAGCGGCGGCACGGTCTGCGAGCCGGTCGACCTGCCTGTGAACAAGCGGCATTTCGACATGGTCTACGCGCACATGAAATACAGCGACAAGCCGTTCATGGGCTCGGTTACGCATCCGGAGCGGGCGCAGGACACGGTCGACATGGCGAAGATCCTGTTCGGCGCCGAATTCGTCGAGAACAACACGGTCTGCACGAGCCTGATCAACGCCAATTCGCCGATGGTCTGGGACGGCACCATGCTGGGCGCGCTCAAGACCTATGCCCGCAACAACCAGGCCTGCATCACCACTCCCTTCATCCTCGCGGGCGCGATGTCCCCGGTGACGGTCGCGGGCACGCTCGCCCAGACCCTGGCCGAGGCGATGGCGGGCATGGCCTTCACCCAGTTGATCCGGCCCGGCGCACCGGTGATCTTCGGCTCCTTCGCGAGCTCGATCTCCATGCAGTCCGGCGCGCCGACCTTCGGTACTCCGGAGCCGGCCATGGTGCTCTATGGCTGCGCCCAGCTCGCCCGGCGTCTCGGCGTGCCGTTCCGCTCCGGCGGGTCGCTCTGCGGCTCCAAGGTGCCGGACGCGCAGGCGGCCTACGAGTCCGCCCAGACCCTGAACCCGACGGTGATGGGCGGGGTCAATTTCGTGCTGCATGCGGCGGGCTGGCTGGAGGGCGGACTCGTCGCCTCCTACGAGAAGCTGCTGATGGATGCCGACCAGCTCGCCATGATGCCGACCCTGCTCGGCGGCGTCGACATGACCGAGAACGGCCAGGCGATGAGCGCGATCCGCGAGGTCGGCCCCGGCAAGCACTTCCTCGGCTGCGCCCATACCCAGGCCAATTTCGAGAATGCCTTCTTCCGCTCGAAGGTCGCCGACAACAACACCTACGAGCAATGGGCCGCCGAGGGCTCCCGCGACGCCTACCAGCGCATGGGCGACCGGGTGAAGACCATGCTGGCGGAATACCAGGCGCCGGAGATCGATCCGGCGGTGGACGAGGCGCTGAACGAGTTCATGGCGAAGCGCAAGGCGAGCTTCCCGGATTCGAACGTGTGATTTGAGCGAGGGCGGCGCGGCGGTTCACCAGCCGTTGCGTCGCTCCCACCTCGCGACGATCTTGTCGGAACCTTCCTCGAACACTTCATAGCCCTCATAGGCGGCGACGGTCATGCAGACATGGTTCGGCAGGACGCGGACCTTCGCGCCGATCGGCAGCCTGTCGTAGAGCGCCGGATCCGCGACCGCGACCTCGCCATGTTCCTGGTGCGTGCCGCGGATGGTGAGGCCGTCGAGCGGGGTTCCCGTTTCAAGATCCGCAAGGAGTCCGAAACCCATGTCGCCGGCCCCGCCCAGCGCCTGGGTCGAGCGGTCCTTGGAGAGCGCGATGCCGCCCGCATCCAGCATCAGCGTGCCGCGCGCCCGGTTGTGCGAGATCACGCTGGCGACGACGGAGGCGGCGATGTCCCCAATCCCGTGGCTGCCGATCCCTGCCTGGAACAGGTCCCCCAGCGTGTAGACGCCTGGCCGCATCTCGGTGACGCCCTCCAGATGCTCCGCATAGAGCGCGGTCGGGGTCGAGCCGACGCTGACAATGGGGCAGGCGATGCCCTCGGCGCGGATCGCTTCCGCCGCCGCGACCGCGGCGTCCCGTTCCGTCGCCGCGACGGCGCGCATGTCGTCCGGCGTGCGGCCGCGATAGGAATGGCCGGCATGGGTCATCACACCGGCAAGCGTCGAACGCTCCGCATCGGCAAGAATGAGGGCGATTTCCAGCAGACGGGCCCTGTCATGGTCGACGCCGGTACGGTGCTCGCCGCAGTCGATCTCGATCATCACCTTGTGGTGTCCCGGATGGGCCGCGATGGCCTCGGCGACTTCGGGGCTGTCGATCAGGATCTTCAGGTCCGCGCCTTTCGCCGTCAGGGCCGCCGCGCGGTCGAGCTTCGAAGGCGGGATGCAGACCGCGTAGAGAATGTCCGGAAAGCCGTGTTCGAAGAGATATTCCGCCTCGGCCAGCGTTGAGACCGTGACGCCGCCGGGCTGGCCCGCCGTCGCAAGTTTGGCGATCTCCGCCGATTTGCCGGTCTTCATGTGCGGGCGGAGCGCCACGCCGAGCTCACTGGCGCGTGCGGACATGCGGGAACAGTTCCGCTCCAGTCGCGTTTTGTCGAGGATCAGGCAGGGGGTCTGGAGGTCGGAGAGTTTCATGCGCGCGGGCTCTTGGCTGGAAGATCGTAGGAACGGGCGCAGCCTAGAGCGGGTCTCTGTCAGGGGACAAGTGCCGGTGCTTCAGCGCACCCATGTCCCCGCGCGCCGATGCCCGCTAGAGTGACGCGCGAACGGGACGGGATATTTGCCGCATGGCCGAGAGCAAGCTGAAGAAGACGCTGGATCTGCTTTATACCGGGCGCAGCCGGAACGCGGCGCTGTTCCGCTATGCGCTGATCGTGTTCGACATCTTCACGATCGGATTCTTCATCGTCACCATCCCGCTGACGCCGACCCGCGAAATCTTCCTGGTGGACGCCATCATCGGCCTGCTGATCCTTTGCGACTTCCTCGCCCGCTTCTGGATCGCGCCGGACCGGCCGCGGATGCTGCGGCAGGTCTACACGATCGCCGATATCTTCGTGATCCTCTCGCTCGTGCTGGCACCGGTCTTCAGCCAAAACCTCGTGTTCCTGAGAGTCCTCCGCGCGCTCCGGCTGCTGCATTCCTATCACGTGCTCCGGGATCTGCGTTCCGAGACACCCTTCTTCCGCCGGAATGAGGAGGTGATCCTGAGCGCGGTCAATCTCGGCGTCTTCGTCTTCTTCGTGACCTCGCTCGTCTTCGTCATGCAGTTCGGCGACAATCCGGGGATCGAGGATTTCATCGCCGCGCTCTATTTCACGGTCTCCGCGCTGACCACGACGGGCTTCGGCGACATCGTCCTGACCGGAACGGCGGGGCGGGTGCTCGCCGTCGTCATCATGGTCGTCGGCGTCGCGCTCTTCCTGCGGCTGGCGCAGGCCGTTTTCCGGCCGCAGAAGGTGTCCTACACCTGCCCCTCGTGCGGTCTCAGCCGGCACGAGGAGGACGCCGTTCACTGCAAGCATTGCGGCGAGCCGCTGAAGATCGAGACAGAGGGGCTCGACTGATCCCGGTCAGGCGGCCGCCTCTGCGGCCTGTTTCCTCGCCTTCAGCTTGTGCCCGACCGCGACGATGGCGTTGATCGCCGGGACCAGTTCCTCGCCGAGATCGGTCAGCGCATATTCGACCGAAGGCGGTGAGGTCGGCTTCACCGTCCGGGCGATGACGCCGAACTCCTGAAGCTCCTTCAGGCGCTGGGTCAGCATTTTCGCCGACACCCCGGGAATGTCCGCCTTCAGTTCGCTGAAACGGCGCGGGGACGCGCTCAGATACCAGATGATGTTCGGCGCCCAGGTGCCGCCGATGACGCTGAGACAGGTGCTGAGCGGGCATCCGTCCGGTGGAGGCGCCACCTTGTTCTTCCGCATTTTCAAAGCCATGGGGCTCACCTCCCGGTGTGCTGGTTACCTCGCCGTAACCCGATAATAAGGTTACAAAAAGAAACCTGGTTTACAAGGGTAATCGTGGACCCTAGGTCTGGGAACGTCAATGCAGCAACGGGGAGTACCCGATGACGTTTACCACCGACGCGGCGGCCAGGCTCGGCATCTGCCATCCGATCATCCAGGGGCCGTTCGGCGGCGGCCTCTCGACCGTCGAACTGGCGGCCAAGGTCTCCAATGCCGGAGGGCTCGGCTCCTACGGCGCCCATGTGACGGCGCCGGAGGATCTCGCCGATCTCACCCGCCGCCTCTCGGACGCGACGGACGCGCCCTTCGCGCTCAATCTCTGGGTCTCCGACCACGATCCGGGCGGCGAGCATCCGAACGCGGCCCAGTTCGAGCGCTACTATCCGATCTTCGCGCCCTATTACGAGGAACTCGGGCTGCCTGCGCCGGCCCTGCCGGAGCGCTTCCACCACCGCTTCGAGGATCAGGTCGAGGCGCTGCTGGAAGCGCGTCCGCCGGTTTTCAGCTTCGTCTTCGGTATCCCCGAGAGAAAGATCCTCGAGGAGTGCCGGCGGCTGGGCATCGTGACAATCGGCGCCGCCACGACGCTGGCCGAGGCCGAGGCTCTGGATGCATCCGGTGTCGATCTTATCGTTGCCACGGGGCTCGAGGCGGGCGGACACCGGGTGTCCTTCCTTGCTCCGGCGGAGGAAAGCCTTACCGGAACCTTCTCTCTGGTGCAGATCGCGGCCACGCATGTGAAGGCGCCGGTGATTGCCGCAGGCGGCATCGTCGACGGGCGGGGCGTGCGTGCGTCGCTCGCGCTCGGCGCCGGGGCTGCGCAGCTCGGGACCGCCTTCCTCGCCTGTGCCGAATCCGGAACCAGCGAGGCGCACCGCGACCTGCTTTTCTCGGAGGCGGCCCGCGATACCAAGCTGACCCGGTCCTATACCGGACGGCTTGCGCGCGGGATCCGCAACCGCTGGATCCAGGAGATGGAAGTGCAAGGCAAAGAATTGCCGCCGTTCCCGGTTCAGAGCTGGTTCTTCGGCGCGATCAAGGCCGCTGCTCTGAAAGAGGGACGCGACGACCTGCTCTCGCTCTATGCAGGCCAGTCTGCGCCGAACCTCAAGCACCGTTCCGCGAGCGCACTGATGGACGAACTGATCGCCGATCTCGCAACCGCCCGCGCCGCCTAAGCGGCTCCGGGCCATTCACCCGGCGGGTTTGCCGCCGGATCCACCCTGTCAGAGGAGGACAGACATGAAGCTCTATTACATTCCGGGAGCCTGCTCCCTTGCCCCGCACATCGTTCTGCACGAACTCGGTGCCGCTTTTACGACGGAGCGGGTCGACAGCAAGACCCACAAGACCGAAACCGGTGCCGACTACTACACGGTGCACAGCAAGGGCTATGTTCCGGCCTTGACGCTCGATGGCGGCGAAACCCTGACCGAAGGTCCGGCGATCGTGCAGTATCTCGCAGACAATTCCGGCCGGAAGGATCTCTCGCCGGCTTTGGGCAGTATCGAGCGGGCGCGCCTGCAGGCGCATCTGAATTTCGTCGGCACCGAGCTGCACAAGGCCTTCAGCCCGCTCTTCAAGCCGGACGCGACCGAGGACGAGAAGAACGCGGCGCGCAAGAAGGTCAATCTTCGCCTTGATGACGTGGAAAAGGAGCTGTCCGACGGACGTCAGTTCTTCCTCGGCGACGCCTTTTCCGTCGCAGATCCCTATCTCTTCACAGTGGCCAACTGGGCGAACTTCACCGGGCTCGGTCTCGGCGAGCGACCGAACCTGAAGGCCTATGTCGCACGTATGGCCGAGCGTCCGTCGGTGAGGGCGGCGATGAAGGCCGAGGGGCTGCTGAAAGACGCCGCTTGATCAGGCGGCGGTAATCGACGCGAAGGTCTCGTTGCTGATCCATCCGGTGGCGAGACCTTCGGCCCAGGACGGGGCGGCACGGTCCATGGCGAGCCGGGCCATTTCCAGATTGTCGTAGGGCACCTGGCGGTGGGTGACGGACCAGCCGGCGGCGCGTTTTTCGAGGATCGCGTAACAGGCGTTCGGGTGGCCGGCCTGTACTTTGTGAGGGGTCGGTTCGATGTCGATATAGGCCGGGCAGCCGACCGAGCCCGGATTGACGATCAGGCGCCCGTCCGCCAGCGCCACGGTGCGCGCGAGATGGGTGTGGGCGCAGAGGATCAGCTTCTGCGGAATGTCCTGGGCTTTCGCTTCGATATCCTTCAGCGCCGCGCTCCGCACCCTTCCGTCAGGGGTGACCTGCTCCAGCCAGTAGGTGTTGTCGTCCTCGGGCGTGCCGTGACAGAGGAAGATCTCGTCGCGCCAGACCATCGTCGCCGACAGCGTCCGGATCCAGTCGAGCGTCTCGGAGGCCAGCTGATCGTGCGCGATCTTGTCGGACCGCCCCATCTCTTCCGGGGCCTCTTCGATCAGCCAGCGATCGTGGTTGCCGCGGATCGAGACGGCATTGATGCCGCGCAGGAGTTCCGCCGTTCCCTCGGCATCAAGCGGAGAGCTGAAAAAATCGCCGAGATTGACGATATCGGTGATGCCTTCGTTCTCGATGTCTTCGAGGACGGCCTGAAGGGCGAGGCTGTTGCCGTGAATGTCGGCGATAGCGGCGAATTTCATGGCCCGATTGTATCGCCCTTCAGGGGCTTATCCCAAGCTTTCTATACGCACCCCGAATTCGAGGCCCGCGTCTTCCAGATAGCTCCAGAGGTACTCGGCGAAGCTGGAGCGCACGAGGATGTCGTAGGTTGGCACCTCGTCAAGCTGGTCGAACAGCACGGTGATGCGGCCGATATGGCTCTGCGCGCATTTGCCGGGACCGAATGCGCGCGGATGCAGGTCGATGGCGCAGCCCTTGGCCATGACGTCGCGTGCATGACGGCCGGAGAGCCGGATCGTCGTGTGATGCTCCGTCACCTCGGTGACCGCGGCGTGCTGGCCTTCCAGAGCCTTGGAGAGCTTGCCCGCGAGCGCCGCATCGTCGCCATAGACCATCCATTCGTCCGGTCCGGTCCAGAGGATGCGGACATCCTTGGCGGAAGCGACCGTGTTGGGTTCCGGGGGAGGAGCGGCGCCAAGCACCGATTTCACTGCCGTGACGAAGGCCTTCTCCGAGAGATGACCGCGCAGCACCAGCTTGGTGCGGAAGGGGATCTCGGTCAGCACTACGCCGGCATCCGACGGGCCGCCGACGATGATCTCGAGCGGATCGAGCGCGGTGCGCGCCTTGGGATTGTCGAGCTCAGCCATCGATCCGCTTCCCTTCCAGATCAAAGAACCGGGGTTCGGTCACTGTCACCTTCACGAGCTTGTCCTCGAGCGGGACGTGCAGGGTTTCGCCGTGCCGCTTGTGTCCGCCCTTGATCAGCGCCATGGCGATGGAGCGGCCGCAATTCGGGCTGTAGTAGCTCGAGGTCACATGGCCCAGCATGTCCATCGGCGGCTGCGGCTTCAGGTGCTCCACGACGTGACCGCCTTCCGGCAGCACCACATTCGGGTCCTCGGTCAGCAGGCCGACGAGTTGCTTGCGATCCTCGGCCGCCATGGAGGCGCGTTCCAGCGAGCGTTTGCCGATGAAGTCCGGCTTCTGCTTGGAGACGATCCAGTCCATCCCGAGATCGAGCGGCGTCACAGTGCCGTCGGTTTCCTGGCCGACGATGATGAAACCCTTCTCGGCGCGCAGCACGTGCATGGTCTCGGTGCCGTAGGGCGTGATGTCGAACTCCTTACCGGCTTCCATCAGCGCTTCCCAGAGGGCGAGGCCGTGGCGGGCCGGGACGTTCACCTCGAAGGAGAGCTCGCCGGTGAAGGAGATCCGGTAGATCTTCGCCGGAATGCCGGCGACCGTGCCGTCCTTCATCGACATGAAGGGGAAGGCCTCGGCGGAGAAGTCGATGCCGGAGCAGAGCTTCTCCAGCAGCGCCCGGCTCTTCGGGCCGTTCACCGCGACGACAGACCATTGCTCGGTCACCGAGGTGAAGAAGACCTTGAGGTGCGGCCATTCCGTCTGGTGCCATTCCTCCAGCCAGGAGAGCACGTTCGCCGCCCCGCCGGTGGTGGTGGTCATATGGAAATGGTTTTCGCCGATCCGGGTCGTCACGCCGTCATCCATGACCATGCCGTCTTCCTTCAGCATCAGGCCGTAACGGCAGCGGCCGACGCCGAGTTTGAGCCAGGCGTTCGTGTAGATGCGGTTCAGGAACTCGGCGGCGTCCGGACCCTGGATGTCGATCTTGCCGAGGGTCGAGGCGTCAAGGATGCCGACGCTGTCGCGCACCGCCTTCACCTCTCGGTCGATCGCCTGGCGGAAGGTCTCGCCCGGTTTCGGGAAGTACCAGGCGCGCATCCACTGGCCGACATGCTCGAACTTCGCGCCGTGCGCCCGCGCCCATTCGTCGATCCGGGTCTTGCGCACCGGCTCGAACAGCTTGCCGACATTGCGTCCTGTATAGGCGCCGATGGTGGCGGGCGTATAGGGCGGGCGGAAGGTCGTGGTCCCGGTCGCCGGGATCTCGGCAGCGAGCGTGTCGGAAAGGATCGCCAGCGCGTTGACGTTCGAGGTCTTGCCCTGGTCGGTACCCATACCGGTCGTGGTGTAGCGCTTCAGATGCTCGACCGAACGGTAGCCCTCGCGGGCGGCGAGCTTTACGTCCGCGGCGGTCACGTCGTTCTGGAAGTCGACGAAATGCTTGCCCTTGCGGCCGAGTTTGGCCTTGCCGGGTGCGATCCAGAGCGGACGCAGCGCGCCCTGTTCCGGCTCGCTCGACTTCGGTGCGGCGGGGGCGCGGCCCTTGAAGCCAGCTTCGCGCGCTGCCTCGGCACCGAGTTTCATGCCTTCCTTCAGGACCTCGGCGAGCGCGAAGGTACCGTTGCAGGCTCCGGCGCTGGCAAGCGCCTGGCTGGCGGTGCCGGGAACGAAAGCGGCGAGTTCGTCGTTCCAGGCAAGCTTGCCCTTGGCCTGCGAGAAGAGATGCACCGTCGGGTTCCAGCCGCCGGACATGGCGACCAGATCGCACTCGAGCGCCTTCACTGTGCCGAGCGCGCTCGATCCGTCCGGCGCAAGCTCCATCACCTCGACGCCGGCGACCTTGTTTCTGCCCTGAACGGAGACGATGCCGCTGTTTTCGTAGACGGTGATGCCCTTGTCGCTGACCGCGTCGGCCAGCTCTCCGCGCACATCGCGCCGGGCATCGACGATGGCGACCACCTTGCCGTGCGCTTCCTCGATCGCGAGGGCGGTGCGGTAGGCATCGTCATTATTGGTGAAAATCACCACCTTGCGGCCCGGCAGCACGCCGTAGCGGTTAATATAGGTCCGCACGGCGGAGGAGAGCATGACGCCCGGCCGGTCGTTGTCGGAGAAGACCAGTGGCCGTTCGAGGGCCCCGGTTGCAAGCACGACACGCTTCGCCCGGATTTTCCAGAGCCGCTGGCGCGGTGTGTGTTCCGGGGCGGCGCCGAGATGGTCGCTGACCCGCTCCAGCGCGGTCAGATAGTTGTGATCGTAGTAGCCGGTCACGGTGCAGCGCTTGACCAGCGTGACCTCGGGCATGGCTTCCAGTTCGGCGACGGTTTCGGCCGCCCAGCGCGCCGGCTCCTTCCCGGCCACCGAGCTGTCGCTCTCGGAGAGCAACGCGCCGCCCCAGTCCGCTGTCTCCTCCATCAGGATCACGCGCGCTCCGGTCTTGCTGGCGGCGAGCGCCGCGGCGAGGCCGGCGGGACCTCCGCCGACGATGAGAACGTCGGCATGGGCGTGCATCTTCTCGTAGCGGTCCGGATCGCGGTCCTCGGGCGCCTTGCCGAGGCCGGCAGCGTTCCGGATCACGTGCTCGTAGGTCATCCAGAGCGAGGCCGGCCACATGAAGGTCTTGTAGTAGAAGCCGGACGGCAGCAGCCGGTGAAAGACCGAGTTGATCGCGCCGATATCGTATTTCAGGCAGGGCCAGCGGTTCTGACTCTCCGCCTGCAGACCGTCGAAGATCTCGATCTGGGTCGCGCGCAGGTTCGGCTCGGTCCTGTTGCCGGCGCCGAGCTGGATCAGCGCGTTCGGCTCTTCCGAGCCGGCGCCGAGGATGCCACGCGGACGATGGTACTTGAAGCTGCGGCCGACCAGATGAACGCCGTTGGCGAGCAGGGCCGAGGCGAGCGTGTCGCCCTCGTAGCCGCCATAGGTCGTGCCGTCGAAGCGAAAGCGGACCGGCTTCTGGCGGTCGATGCGGCCCCGGTCACGGATACGGAAGGATTGCCCGCTCATTTGTCCGACGCTCCCGCTTTCGCGTTCTTCTGCGCCGCGCTCTCGCGCCGCCAGTTGGTCTCGTAGGCCTTGATGCCTTGAGGGCTCTTCGGCAGCTCGCCCATCGGATAGATCTCGATGATCTCGTCCGTGGCGGTGTTGCGCACCACGTTGAACCAGCGCCGGCAGCCGGCGCTGTGCGACCAGCGCTCGGTGAAGGGGCCCTTGGGGTTCTGTTTCAGGAACAGGTACTCCGCCCATTCCGCGTCGGAGAGCTCGGAGGCCTTCACCGGGCGCGCGATATGCGCCTCGCCGCCATAGTGGAACTCGTTGTCGTCCCGCGGACCGCACCAGGGACAGGGAATCTGCAGCATCTTGTCTCTCCCTAGTGCGCGACGCCCGCGGCGCCGTGTTCGTCGATCAGGTAGCCGGTCTCGAAGCGGTTCAGGCTGAAGGGCGCAGAGATCCTGTTGGGTTCGTCCTTGGCGATCAGCTCGGCGAAGACATGGCCCGAGCCCGGCGTCGCCTTGAAGCCGCCGGTGCCCCAGCCGCAGTTGAAATAGAGCCCGTCGAGCGGAGTCTTGGAGATGATCGGCGAGGCGTCCGGGCAGGTATCGACGATGCCGCCCCAGGTCCGGAGCACGCGGAGGCGCGAGACGATCGGGTAGAGCTCGACCGCGGCCGCCAGCAGGCCCTCGACCGTCGGCAGGCTGCCGCGCTGGCTGTAGGAATTGTAGCTGTCGACGCCCGCACCCATCACCAGCTCGCCCTTGTCGGACTGGCTGATATACATGTGCACCGCGTTCGACATGATGACCGTGTCGAGGCAGGGCTTGATCGGCTCGGAGACCAGCGCCTGCAGCGGGCGGGAGTCGATCGGCAGGTGCAGCCCGGCCATCTCCGCGACGACGCCGGAATGACCGGCGGTGACGCAGCCGACCTTCTTCGCCCGGATCGTGCCGCGGCTTGTCTCGATCCCGGTGACCTTGCCGCCTTCGCGCAGGATGCCGGTGACCTCGCAATTCTGGATGATGTCGACGCCGAGATCGTCGGCGGCGCGGGCGTAGCCCCAGGCCACGGCGTCGTGCCGCGCGGTGCCGCCGCGTTTCTGGATGAAGCCACCCATGACCGGATAGCGCAGCGTCGGCGCGGTGTCGATGATCGGCACCAGCTTCTTGATCTGCGCCGGAGTCATGACTTCGCTGTCGATGCCGTTGAGGCGGATCGCTTCGACCCGGCGGCGCATCTCCTTCAGTTCATGTTCGGAATGGGCGAGAGTCAGCACGCCGCGCTGGGAGAACATGACGTTGAAGTTCAGTTCCTGGGAGAGGCCTTCCCAGAGCTTAAGCGAGTGTTCGTAGATGCCCGCGCTCTCGTCCCAGAGATAGTTGGAGCGGATGATGGTCGTGTTCCGGCCGGTATTTCCGCCGCCGATCCAGCCTTTCTCGACCACGGCGACATTGCGGATGCCGTGCACCGAGGCGAGATAGTAGGCGGTCGCGAGTCCGTGGCCGCCGCCGCCCACGATGATCACGTCATATTCCGGCTTCGGCTCCGGCGAGCGCCACGCCTTCTGCCAGTTCTCGTGATAGCTGAGCGCGTTGCGCGCCAGAGCGAAGATCGAATAGCGGGAGGACCCGCCCTTCAGTGCCCGCATGCCGCTCGCGGAACCCTTCATCGCCTTATGCCCCCGTCAGGACCCTGAAACGTCAGAATGATCGGGACCGTAGTCGGAGCTGTCCAGCCCCTGTTGTTCGGGCGCGACCTGTGATGACGGGGAGGGGACAGGCGAGGGTCAGTCGGCAGAGCTTTTGCTGGGGGAATAAATGGTCAGGCCGACGAAGCGGCCGATCCGCCCTTCGTCCGTGAGCAGCGGGAAGATTCCGGACTCGTAGGAGAGGAAGTCTTTTCCGACCCAGGTCAGTTTGCCGAAAGTGCGGACAGGACGGCCTTTCTGCAAGAGCGCCCTGAAGCCTTCCACCACCTCCGGCGCGTCCTTGTAGAGATCGTCGACCCAGGTTCCGGTCGCATCCCTGCCGATCGTCTCGACGATGTTGGTACCGACAAGGCGGTAGCGAAATCTCGGCTCCGGGTCGTCGGTCGCCTCGATGACGAACATATGGGGTAGCAAGGCGACATGATCGCGCGGGTCGAAGTCTCTGCGGTAGGGGGTTCCGCGATTGCCGCCCAGTCGGCGCCACGCCTCATGCAATGCTGCCGTTTCCCTGTTCTGAAACGCCAGGGTCAGATCTATCGTGCAGCTCGGTGCTGCATCCGCGACGATATCTCTTGCAAGAATCAAACGTCTCAGAGCCTAGATATATTCACGATCACATTAGGGGTATTTTTTGCGAATAAATAAGAAATGTCCAGATTTATCTGAGTAAAATTGCATTCACCAATTCAATTTGAGATTTCGGTTTTATATCGACGTACCATTATTCTTCACTCATTGAGCGGAACATATCCGACCTCTTGCGCGTGTTTTTCTGCGAATGCGTAGGCGTCAAAGGTCTTAGACCTGAGGCATGTAAAGGGCTTTATCGGGTTTCTTGTTGGGATCGGCATGGAGATCGACTACGAAAAGTGCAGGTCGGCCGGATTTCTCTTCCATCACCGGTAGCCTCACCGCACAGATTCCATAGGCGCGGCTGCGCCAGCGGAAACGGTTTTCGTGAATGGTCGGTTTTCCGGTTGCGAGCGCGGTCTTGCATTGCTCGACCAGAACCGCAGCGTAGTCGGGATAGGGCATGCTCGAGATTCGCTTCCCGGTTAGGTCGATCCCGCCTTTGTTCGCCGCAATCACGGCATAGATCCGGTAGATGAAATCCGAGCCGTCGTCCGTCGCGTCGAGCAATGAAACGCGTCCCAGCAGGTTGCCGAAATCTTCGGGAGGGAAGTCTGATCGGGCCGGCAGTCCGTCCTGTGCCAAGCTGTGCCAGCGGTCGAGCAGGAAACGGGCAGGCCTTACGGCGGGCGCGTCCTCAGGCAGTGCAACAGACGACATCAATCCGCCGTCATCTCTGAACCGAAGGGAATAGTCGTTCATAAATCTACGTCATTGCGGCTTTGAGAGGGGCGGTCCAAGGCATCGCGCGGTTGGCGGGTGGAGGCCGTTCAGTTCAGGCGGAATTTCTGCTGCAGACCCTCGTGGAAAAGCCGCTCCGCATGATCCGAAGGAGTCGCGGCGCCGACGGGGTTGACGGCATACCAGTCTCTGTAATCCGCCAGCCGGACAGGGTTCAGGAAACTCTGGCACTCGGTTCCCCGGTTGGCGGCCTTGAAGCGGAGCAAGTCGTCGAAGGTCACCCCGGTCACTTCTACCTTCGTAATCCGCCCTGCGGTATCGAAATCGAGGACGATGCGGTTGAGATAGGGATATTGCGCTTCGGCCAGCAGCATCGCGGAGCCACCGGAGCCTGGCGCGGCTGCATAGATCCAGCATCCGACATGGGACCATTGGCGATACAGCATCCGGACGACGGCATCCCGGGAACCCGGGGTTTCGGTACCGCCGCGGCCGAACCGGATCGCGACCGGGTCGCTTATGGACGCTTTGATATCCTGCAGACGGGCGCCGCTTTTTGCGGCCGAGGCGAGATCCAGCAGCACTTTGCGGACCATTGCCTCCTCGTCTTCTGCGGCCGCCGAGGTCACTTCCTCCGCATCGACCTTCGGAACGGCAAGAACGACGAAGGGAGCATTCAGAGCCGCCCAGTCCGCCGCGAGGTCGGACGAAAGCGCGGTGCGGCCGGGGTCGGAACAGCCGTGCGGATCGGCCGGCGACAGGGAGGTCAGCAATCCGGTCGGCCCGGCGGCGATAAATGTCGAGACCGCGGCGTCGTAACGGCTGAAGCGCTCGCGCATCGCGCCATAAAACCCGATGCAGGCGCGTCCTGCGGCCTGCAGGTCCGCTTCCGCTTCCGCGCTTGCGGCAAGTCGCGAGACGGAATGTTGCTGGAGTCCGGAATAGGCCGTGCGGATATCGCTGTGTCCCCCAGGCGCCACACTGTCGATCTGCGCCGGCAGCCAGCCGCTCGCAGCTCTGGGCAGCACGCCGGGCTGGGCGAGGATGGCGTCCGGTGGAGTGCCGCCCGCGAGGATATCGGCGAAGATCAGGGTCGGGGTTGTTCGCGCGCGGATGCTGATCTGGGTCGGATCGCCTGTCCCTTGGTTCAGCCGCACCATCGTGCCACCTTCTGTCAGGCGGATGTCCTGCGCGCGTTCGGATCGTGCCGCGGCCTCCGGCGCGATGGTGGAGATCATCGATCCGAGATCGAGCTGGACCGGCTGACCGAGAAGCTTTTCCAGGACGGATAGTGCGGGCATGGTGAAGACGGGTTCCGCAACGATACGGATTCTCCGTTCGAGGGAGCCGTCGCCGCTGTGCAGGATCGGGTTGCCGGTGCGGCGCGTTCCGTCCGCTAGCGGCAGGGCTGTGTCCCCCGCGGCCAGGGTTTGCGGCACGGCGCCTGATCCGTCGCTGTAGGAGGCGGTCGGCAGCACGGTGCGCTCCACGATGAAGTCGCAGCAGAACCGTTCCAGTCCGTCCTTTGCGGCGGGAGCCGGTGCGGAAACGGTGATTTCCTCGGAAAGATAGCAGTCCTTGAAATGCCCGGCGACTTCGCGGCAGCTAACGGCGTCTCCGCCCGGCGAAACGCTGATATCGAGCGGTTTTGCGGACTCGGACAGGCATAGCAGGAACAATGCGGGGCCGCCGACGATCAGAACGGCAAGGAGGGCCGCCACGAGCCCCAGATAGCGTCGACGCGCAGGCTTCGCGGGGGGCTGCGCTTCCGTCTTCTCGGGTTTGCTGCTGCCGCTTTTCTTCTTTTCTGCCGCCGCTTCGGGCGGCTTTCGGGATGTCTGCTGCTCGGAGCGTGTCGCGGTCAGTGCTGCGGGTTTCTTTTTGGCTGGAGAGCCGTCCGCTTCGGAGCTTTCCGTATCCGCGGCCTTTGACTCGGTCGCGGGAGCTGTTGCGTTTTCGTCTTCCGGCTTTGTCTTCGGGCTCTTGGTGCCGTCTTGATCGTCCGTTGCCGACATTTCGAAACTCCGCAAACAAAACTCTCAGGAGAAAGATAAGCGAATTTTTTGCCAAAGACCAACCTGTTGACCCGGCGGTCCGGTCAAAATCCCATTGCGATCGGTGGCGCAAACAGAAAAAGGGCCGGCATGATTGCCGGCCCTCCGGGCTTCTCTCTCCGGTTGGCCTCAGGCGACGGCCTGGCCTTCCTTGCGCAAATGATCCAGCGCCCGGTCGAGGCCGCGGCGGAAGCTGGCGAACATTTCATCGATCTCAGACTCGGAGATGATCAGCGGCGGGCAGAACGCGACGCTGTCGCCGATCGCGCGCAGCAGAACGCCTTCCTCGCTGGCGAGGTTGGCGATCATCGGCCCGACGGCCTGGGACGCTTCGAAAGGCTTCTTCGAGGCCTTGTCCTGCATCACCTGGACGGCACCGACGAGGCCAACGCCCCGAGCCTCGCCGACCAGCGGATGATCTGCGAATGAATGGATGGCCTTCTGGAAATGCGGCACGACGCCCCGCACCCGCTCGATGATATTTTCCTCGTCATAGATCTTGAGGGTCTCGAGCGCGACGGCGGCGCAGACCGGATGGCCGGAATAGGTGTAGCCATGGCCGAAGGCCCCGAGCTCGGCGCTCGCCTTCTTCACCGGCTCGTAGACCTTGTCATTGATGACGGTGGCGGAGATCGGCAGGTAGCTGGAAGACAGTGCCTTCGCGCAGACCAGGATATCCGGCTTCATGTCGAACGTCTGGGAGCCCCAGTAATTGCCCGTCCGGCCGAAGCCGCAGATCACCTCATCGGCGACGAAGAGGATGTCGTATTTCTTCAGGACCTTCTGGATCTTTTCGAAATAGGTCTTCGGCGGAACGATCACGCCGCCGGCACCCATCACCGGCTCGGCCCAGAAGGCGGCAACCGTGTCCGGGCCTTCCTCGACAATCAGGTTCTCGAGGTTCTCGGCGAGGCGGGTGGCGTAATCCTCTTCGCTCTCACCTTCGTTCGCGCCCGTATAATAGTGCGGTTCGTCGGTATGGAGGAAGTTGGCCAGCGGCGCGTCGAACCCGCGATGGTTCATCGAGCGTCCGGTCAGGCTTGCGGCGGCAAGGGTGATGCCGTGATAGCCGTTCACGCGCCCGATGATCTTCTTCTTGTGATGACGGCCTAGCGCGTTGTTGTAGTACCAGACGATCTTGATCGCGGTGTCGTTCGCTTCCGAGCCGGAATTGTTGAAGAACACTTTCGACATCGGCACCGGCATCTTGGAGATCAGCTTCTCGGCCAGATCGATGCTCGGCAGATGC
The DNA here is from genome assembly GCF_017640745.1 of Nisaea sp. Classification (GTDB taxonomy): domain Bacteria; phylum Pseudomonadota; class Alphaproteobacteria; order Thalassobaculales; family Thalassobaculaceae; genus Nisaea. The sequence goes on from NZ_JAEPQA010000020.1 coordinate 68,566, forward strand.
GCCTTGTGGGCGAAAGTGTGATAATAGGGTAGTGCGTCGAACTGCTTCATCGCCGCCTCTTTCAGGCGGTCGGACTTGAAGCCGAGCGATGTCGACCAAAGTCCCGCCATCCCCTCGACATAGCGCTTTCCGGAATCGTCAAAGACATAGACGCCTTCCCCGCGCTCGATGATCATCGGGCCCTTTTCCTCGTGCGCGACGAAGTTGGTGTAGGGATGCAGGACGTAGGCGACGTCACGGGCCGCCGGTGAATTCGGCTGGAAAGGCATGTCAATTCTCCTTCGGGGACGGCGCCGGGCGGGCCGTTGGGACTGTGGGCAGCATATCATGCCAATCGGAGTTGAAAAGCCCGTGAGCCCGGAGCTGGAGAAAACCGGAGGGCACGGCAATGTTGCGCTGCAAAAAGAGCGCGGAAGCATAGGTGTTTCAGGTCAAGGGGTTCTTCGCGTTCTGCGTTGCATGCCGCAGTTTTGCTGCATTTCGAACATGCCAAGGTCATTGACGTCATTATTGTGACGGGGTTTTATGCTCCGATCCCGGCCAACCTGATTCTGCCGGGCCGCGCCGTTGGCATAGCCCTCGCCCTGAAGAGAAGGGTCTGCCCGGTGCGAGACAGAGGCATCATTGGGGAGCATTTTATGCGCAAAGCATTCACCGCCCTTGCGGTCGCGGCAGCCGTTGCCGCTTCCGGAGGCATGGCGGAAGCCAAGACCTTCAAGTGGGGCTTTCAGACCGACACCTCGTCGCTCGATCCGCACGCCCACAACGTGACCTTCACCCTCGGGTTTCTCGGCAACGTCTACGAAGGCCTCGTCCGTCGGGACGCTGACCTGCAGTTCGAGCCGGGTCTGGCCGTCAAGTGGGAAAACCTCGAGCCGACCCGCTGGCGTTTCTATCTGCGCCAGGGCGTGAAGTTCCACAACGGCAACGACTTCAACGCCGACGACGTGATCTTCTCCTTCGAGCGGACCAACAACGAGGACGCGAACCTGCGCGGCCGCGTGGTCGGCATCACCGAGGTGGTCAAGGTCGACGACCACACGGTCGATTTTATCACCGAAAAGCCGAATCCCATCATCTACTACGAGTGGGATACCTGGTTCATGATGGACAAGGAATGGTCCGAGTCCAACGGCGCGACCACTCCGACCAACCTGTCCAAGGGCGTTGAGAGCTTTGCCGCTCACAATGCGAACGGCACCGGCGCGTTCATGATCAAGGAGCGCCAGACCGACGTTAAGACCGTTCTGGTTCCGAACCCGAACTGGTGGGACAAGCCGCAGCACAACCTGACCGAGGTCATCATGACCCCGATCGGCCAGGACGCGACCCGCGTCGCTGCCCTGCTCTCCGGCGAAGTCGACATGGTCTACCCGGTTCCGGTGCAGGACATCGACCGTGTGAACAAGAACGACGGTACCAGCGTGATGGTCGGCCCGGAACTGCGGACGATCTTCCTCTATATGGACCTGTTCCGCGACGAGCTGCTCTATTCCAATGTGAAGGGCAAGAACCCGTTCAAGGACCTCAAGGTCCGTCAGGCCATGTATCACGCGATCGACATCGAGGCGATCAAGAAGAAGATCATGCGCGGTCTCGCCGATCCGTCCGCGATCATGATTTCGCCGAAGCTGTTCGACCGTTCGGAAAACTTCACCCGTCTGCCGTATGACCGCGACAAGGCGAAGGCTCTGCTGGCGGAAGCCGGCTATCCGGACGGGTTCGAGACCCGCATGGACTGCCCGAACGACCGCTACGTCAATGACGAGCAGATCTGCCAGGCGATCGTCTCCATGCTTGCCAAAGTCGGTATCAAGTCGACGCTCGTGGCCGAGCCGAAGGCGAAGTACTTCGCGCGCATCGCGCCGAAAGGCGGCTCCGACTATGCGTTCGGTCTGCTGGGCTGGACGCCGGGCAGCTTCGACTCGCACAACGTGCTGATCAGCCTGTTGAACACGCCGGACCAGAAAGCCGGCCGTGGCCTCTACAACTACTCGGGCTACAGCAATGCGCGGGTCGACGAACTGACCGACCTGATCGGTTCGGAAACCGACAAGGAAAAGCGCGACGCGATGATCGAGGAAGCCTTCAAGATCACCACGGACGAAGTCGCGACGATTCCGCTGCACCAGCAGGCTCTGGCCTGGGGCAAGCGCGATAACATCGAGCTGAAGCAGCGCGCGGACAACCAGTTCCGCTTCTATTACGTCAACGTGAAGTAACTCACGGGCGACAAAGTGCGGGCCGGTCCTTGGGGGCCGGCCCCACCCTTTTTGAGAGTTCTGCCAACCTGCCGGAAAGCGTGACCGTTTATGGCCGCATTCATTCTTCGCCGGCTGGCCCAGTCCATCCTTGTGATGCTCGTGGTCAGCCTCGTTGCTTTCTACATGTTCCAGTTCCTGGGCGATCCGATCAATCAGATGGTCGGGATCGATACGCCGCTCGCGGAACGCGAAGCGCTGCGTGAGCGCCTGGGCCTCAACGACCCGATGATCATCCGTTTCGGCAAGTTCGTCCTGAACGCCGCGCAGCTGGATTTCGGTCTGTCCTACCAGCACAAGCAGCCGGTCGTGGACCTGCTGATGGAGCGCATGCCGGCGACGATCGAGCTCAGCTTCGTCTCCGCGATCATCGCCTTCTTTCTCGCGCTGCCGGCCGGGGTCTATACCGGGCTCTACCGCAACCGCTGGAGCAGCAAGGCCCTGCTGACGCTCTCACTGGTCGGGATCTCGATACCGACCTTCCTGATCGGTATCCTCTTCATCTACCTTTTTGCCGTGATCCTCGGCTGGCTGCCCTCGTTCGGGCGCGGTGAGGTGATCACGCTGCCGGGCGGCTGGACCACCGGCCTGCTGACCGTCAGCGGGCTGAAGGCGATCATCCTGCCGGCAACCACGCTCGGCCTCTTCACCCTGACGCTGATCATGCGATTGATCCGGGCGGAGATGCTGGAGGTGCTGCGGACGGACTACATCAAGTTCGCGCGCGCCCGGGGTCTCACCAACCGCGCCGTCAATTTCGGCCACGCGCTGAAGAACACGCTGGTTCCGGTCATCACCGTGACCGGTCTCTTGCTCGGCAACCTGATCGCCTTCGCGATCATCACCGAGAGCGTCTTCCAGTGGCCGGGCATGGGACGGCTGTTCCTGCAGGCGATCCAGGAGGTCGATCTGCCGGTGATGTCCGCCTACCTCGTGATGATTTCGTTCCTCTTCGTCGTGATCAACCTGATCGTGGACATTCTCTATTACGTCGTCGATCCGCGCCTGCGGGTCGAAAAGTCCGGCGGCGGGCACTGAGGACAGGACAATGACCGATACAACAAGTCCCAAAGCTGCAACCCGTCCCAGCCTCCTCTACCGGATCTGGGACCATGAACTCTGCTACAGCTTCCGCAAATCCCACCTGACGGTCGGCGCGGCGGTCGTCACGCTGATCCTGATCCTGGCCGCGGTCTTCGCCAACATCATCGCGCCGCACAACCCGTTCGACACCGCCTCCATCGACCTGATGGATTCCGAACTGCCTCCGGCCTGGACCGTGGACGGCGATCAGCGCTTTCTGCTCGGCACCGACAATCTCGGGCGAGACATCTATTCGACGATCCTCTACGGCATGCGGATCTCCCTGCTGGTCGGCTTTGCCAGCGTGATCCTGTCCGCCGTGATCGGCATCGCCGCCGGACTGATCGCCGGCTATGTCGGTGGCAAGGTCGATGCGGTGATCATGCGGATCGCCGATATCCAACTCTCGTTTCCGACGATCCTGATCGCGCTTCTGATCGACGGGATTTCGCGCGGCATCCTCGACCGCGAACTGCACGATGCGATGATCATCCCGGTGCTCGTTCTGTCGATCGGGATCTCGAACTGGGTCCAGTATGCCCGTACCGTGCGTGGCTCGACCCTGGTCGAGCGAAACAAGGAATATGTCCAGGCGGCCCGCGTCATCGGTCTGCACCCGATCCTGATCATGATCCGCCATGTGCTGCCGAACGTGATGGGGCCGGTGCTGGTCATCGCGACGCTCGGTCTGGCCTTCGCGATCCTGACCGAAGCGACGCTGTCCTTCCTTGGCGTCGGCATGCCGCCGACCCAGCCGTCGCTCGGCACCCTGATCCGGATCGGCAATGACTATCTGTTCTCGGGGCTCTGGTGGATCTCGATCTTCCCAGGCGCGACCCTTGCCATCCTCGTTCTTGCGGTCAATCTCCTCGGAGACTGGCTCCGCGACGCCCTCAACCCGAAGCTGCGCTAATGTCGAACCATCTTCTCGAAGTCAGAAACCTCCGGATCGAATTCCCCACGCGAAAGGGGATTCTGACGGCCATCGACGATGTGTCCTTCCATATCGACGAGGGCGAAGTGCTCGGCGTGGTCGGTGAGTCCGGCGCCGGGAAATCTCTCACCGGCGCCGCCATCATCGGCCTGCTGGAGCCGCCGGGCCGTGTCGCCGGCGGGGAAATCCTGCTCGAGGGGCGGCGCATCGACAACCTGCCCTACGAGGAGATGCGCCGGATCCGCGGCCGCCAGATCGGCGCGATCTTCCAGGATCCGCTGACCAGCCTCAATCCGCTTTACACGGTCGGCCGTCAGCTGACCGAAACGATCATGACCCACACGGACATGACCCCGACCAAGGCGCGGGAACGGGCGATCGAGATGCTGACCCAGGTCGGCATTCCGGCGCCGGAGCGGCGCGTGGACCAGTATCCGCACCAGTTCTCCGGCGGCATGCGCCAGCGTGTCGTCATCGCGCTCGCGCTCTGCGTCAATCCGCGTCTTGTCGTGGCGGACGAGCCGACCACCGCGCTCGACGTCTCGATCCAGGCACAGATCATCGCGCTTCTGAAGAAGCTGTGCCGCGAGCACGGCACCGCGGTGATGCTGGTGACACACGATATGGGCGTCATTGCCGAGACCGCGGACCGGGTGGCCGTCATGTATGCCGGCCGCATCGCCGAGATCGGCCCAGTGAAGCAGGTCGTGAAGCAGGCCAAGCATCCCTACACGGAAGGTCTGATGGGGTCGATCCCGATGATCGGCCACACCGACGAGAAGCTGCGCCAGATCGAGGGTTCGATGCCGCGCCTGACCAATATCCCGACCGGCTGTGCCTTCAATCCGCGCTGTCCGAAGGCTTTCGACCGCTGCTTCAGGGAGCGGCCGGACACGATCCCGGTGGACGGTACCGAAGTTGCCTGCTGGCTCTTTGACAAGGAGACGGCCAATGTCTGATCAAGCCGTCGCGACGCATGAGACCATGGATCACGAGCACCTGAAGAAAGGTGCGCCGATCCTCGCGGTCAAGAAACTGAAGCGCTATTTCGACGTCTCCGCGCCCTGGCTGAACCGGGTGCTGGAAGGCCAGCCGAAGCAGATCCTGAAAGCGGTCGACGGTATCGATTTCGAGATCAAGGCGGGCGAGACCTTCAGCCTCGTCGGCGAGTCCGGCTGCGGCAAGTCCACGGTCGCCAAGCTGATCGTCGGCCTGCACGGGCCGAGCAGCGGCTCCATCGAGTTCGAGGGCAGGGACATTGCCGGCCTCTCGCGCACCGAGATGGCGCCGATCCGCCGCCGCCTGCAGATGATCTTCCAGGACCCCTATGCCAGCCTCAATCCGCGCTGGAAGGTCCGCGACATCATCGCCGAGCCGATCCGGGCCTTCGGTCTCGCGAAGAATGAGGACGCGGTCTCCGACCGGGTGGGTGAGCTGTTGACCCAGGTCGGCCTTTCGCCGGTCGACGGGGAGAAGTACCCGCATGAGTTCTCCGGCGGCCAGCGCCAGCGTATCTCCATCGCTCGCGCGCTCGCGAGCGAGCCGGACTTCCTGGTCTGCGACGAGCCGACCTCGGCGCTCGACGTCTCGGTGCAGGCGCAGATCCTGAACCTTATGCGCGACCTGCAGAAGGAACTGGGGCTGACCTATCTCTTCATCAGCCACAATCTTGCTGTGGTCTGCCACGTCTCCGACCGGGTCGGCGTGATGTATCTCGGCCGGCTGGCCGAGGTGGCGCCGTCCAAGACCCTGTTCAGCCGCCCGCGCCATCCCTATACGCGGATGCTGCTGGACACGATCCCGGATCTGGAGATGACCGGCCGCGAACGCATGCCGGTGGGCGGCGAGGTGCCGAACCCGATCACGCCGCCCCCCGGCTGCGCCTTCCATCCGCGCTGCCCGTTCGCGAACGAGCGCTGCAAGACCGAGCGTCCGGAACCGAAGGCGATCGGCGATGGTGCAATCGTCGCCTGTCACGGCGTCGAGGAAAGGCGCGTCCCGGACGATCCGATCATGGGCAAGGTCGCGGTGCCGGAAGGGCTTGGCGCCTGATCGCAAATACACATCGTCATCCCTGCGAAAGCAGGGACCTCGAGGCCATAGGGTCTGGCTCATGGCTCACGAAGGTCCCGGCTCGTCGGCCGGGATGACGAATGAGGACGGGGTAACCGGCTACTTGGCGTAGCCGATCCCTTTCAGAGCCGTCGCGATTTCCGGAAGGATCGACGGATCGTCGATCGTGGCCGGCATCGGATAGCTCTCGCCGTCGGCGATCTTCTGCATGGTCCCGCGGAGGATCTTGCCGGAGCGGGTCTTCGGCAGCCGCTGCACGACGGTGGCCTGCTTGAAGGCGGCGACCGGGCCGATCCTGTCGCGGACCATCTGCACCAGCTCCTTCAGGATCTGCTCCTCCGGCGTGTTGACGCCGTCCTTCAGCACCACGAAGCCGAGCGGGACCTGGCCCTTCAGCTGGTCGGCGACGCCGATGACGGCGCATTCCGCGACCGCCGGGTGGTTCGCCAGAACCTCCTCCATGCCGCCGGTCGAGAGCCGGTGTCCGGCGACGTTGATGATGTCGTCGGTCCGGCTCATCACATAGAGATAGCCGTCCTCGTCCATGTATCCGGCATCCCCGGTCTTGTAGTAGCCGGGATAGTCCGCGAGGTAGCTCTCGACATAGCGGTCGTCATTCTGCCACAGCGTCGGCAGGGCGCCCGGCGGCAGGGGCAGCTTGATGGAGATCGCGCCGACATCGCCGCGCTTCACTTCCTTGCAGGCCTCGTCGAGGATCTGCACGTCCCAGCCCGGGACCGCGCGGGTCGGAGAGCCCGCCTTGACGGGAAGCTGCTCGATGCCGAGGCAGTTCGAGGCGATCGGCCAGCCGGTCTCGGTCTGCCACCAGTGATCGACCACCGGCACCTTCAGCTTCTCCTCGCACCAGTGCAGCGTATCCGGATCGCAGCGCTCGCCGGCGAGGAACTGGGCCTTGTAGTGGCCGAGGTCGTAATTCGCGAGCAGCTTGCCGTCCGGATCCTCCTTCTTGATTGCGCGGATCGCGGTCGGCGCGGTGAACATGGTGGAGACCTTGTGCTCCGAGATCACCCGCCAGAAGGCGCCCGCGTCCGGCGTTCCGACCGGCTTGCCCTCGTAGAGCATGGTCGTACAGCCGTGGAACAGTGGGGCGTAGACGATGTAGGAATGGCCGACCACCCAGCCGACGTCGGAAGCGGCCCAGAAGACCTCGCCCGGATCGACGCCATAGATGTTCTTCATCGACCATTTGAGGGCGACGATATGTCCGCCGGTGGCGCGCACCACGCCTTTCGGCACGCCGGTGGTGCCAGAGGTGTAGAGGATATAGGCGGGGTCGGTCGCCTTGACCTCGGCGCAGGCGGCAGGCGTGGAACCTTCATGCGCCGCGTTCCACTCGACGTCGCGGCCCTCGGTCAACGTCGCCTCGGCCATCGGGCGCTGGTAGACGATGCAATGGTCCGGCTTGTGCTTCGCCATCTCGATGGCGCCGTCAAGCAGCGGCATATAGGCGACGGTCCGGCCTGGCTCGATGCCGCAGGAGGCGGTGACGATGAGCTTCGGCTTGCAGTCGTCGATGCGTTTGGCGAGCTCGTTCGAGGCGAAGCCGCCGAAGACGACGGAATGCACGGCGCCGATCCTGGTCGTCGCCAGCATGGCAATTGCGGCCTCGGGGATCATCGGCATGTAGATGATCACGCGGTCGCCGTAGCCGACGCCGTATTTCTCCAGAACGCCTGCAAAGGCCGCGACCTTGTCCGTCAATTCGCTGTAGGTGAAGCTCTGCTTGGTCTTGGTGACCGGGCTGTCGTAGATCAGCGCGGCCTGCGCGCCGCGGCCTTCTTCGACATGGCGGTCGAGCGCGTTGTAGCAGGTGTTGGTCATCCCGCCTTCGAACCAGCGGTAGAAGGGGGGGCTGCTCGCATCCAGGACCTTGTCCCAGCGCTTGAACCAGAAAATGTCGTCGGCCGCCTCGCCCCAGAAACCTTCCGGATCCTCCAGCGAGCGCCGATAGACCTCATCGAACTGGCCCATGCCGCGGACCTCCCCTCTAGTCTTGTTTTTTCAGCTTGCTTGCGCCCCATGGTCGGTGCCGACCGGGTGCAAATCAAGTCCCAGATTGCCGCATCCGCACGCGCTTGGAGATGATGTGGATCAACCGAACAGTTTACCCATGATGCCCGTCTGCGCCTTTCCGTTGCCGGTCTCGTCGGCGACGGCTTCCCGGGCTGCCTGCTGGACATGGGCCTTCTGCAGCGCGGCGCGGTCGTGGCGGATATAGTCCTCGACGGCCCGGCCCTGGAAGCGGAACAGACCCAGTTCCTCCAGCGGAGCGATGGCTTTCTCGTCGATGCAGTTGAAGACGATGCAGTTTTCCGGACCCAGCTTCGCCAACGCGTCCGCGAAGGCTTTCCAGTCCGCGGTGTTTTCCGGTTTCAGGTGCTGGTCCCACATGAACTTCACGAAGGCAAAGCGCTCCGGCTCGACCTCCAGCTTGGAGAGCGACGTCCATCGCACGCCGTCGAGCGCGATCGGGAAGTGCTCCCGCTCCAGGATATCGACCATGGCGTCGAATTCGCCGCGTTCGTGCAACGCCTCGACATAAGGCACCTCAAGGATCACGCGCTTGCGGCTGTTCATCGGAATGGCATCAAACGCCGCGTCCAGTTCGCCCTCGTTCACGACCGTGCTGTTCACGTTGACGGTGTAGGTCTTGCCCGTCTTCAAGCGGTCGTCGACGAAATGGTCGAGCATGCGGACGTCGATGACCTCGATGATTTTCTCGAACAGCCAGGGATTGGCCCGGATGTCCTGACCGAACATGTCGTCCAGGACGTCGATCGAAACCGTGAGAGCGCCCGCCATCCGGACCGGTTCGTGCGGTTTCGAAAGGTCCCAAATCGTCTGCTCGCGCACGAGATTCGATATGTCCGCACTGCGGAGCGATTCGAACAGACTGAAGAATCCGGCCAGATCGTCTTCCTCATCACCCGCCGGCGGATTGTCCGGTTGCTCCTCGATCAGACGCTTGCACAGCTTTGCGAGTTTGGCGGCATCGGCGGAAAGCCGGAACTGCTGCCGTCGCGCCTCGCCCCGCCCGCTACGCTTCAGGAATTCGCCGAGCCGGTCTATTGCTGCGACGGTCTTAGCCGCCGTCTTGCTCGGGGTGACAAGGGCGACCAGGTGATGCGGCAGGCGGTAGAGATCGCCGGGGGCGACATTGATACGGGCGATCAGCGTGCGGAAGAAGATCGGATCGCCGATATGCGGAATGGAGGAGAGATCTATGACGATGGCTGTCAGATCCTCGCCGCCGCTCCCCGCCTTTTCGGCGATCGCCAGAAGTTTCGCTTCGTCGGTCCGCATCGGATTTCCGCAATTGGCACGCTACGGCGGAGTCTGCCCGATCAACGCCTTGTCTGGCAATCATATCGGCGCCCGGATACGCGCATGTCATTCGACGAGCGTGAAGTCCGCTCTCAAATTGAGGTCCTTGCCGGAAAGATTGTCGCTCAAGGTGACGCGCAGAAGGTAATCCCCGGCCGGAGCGTCGTCCGGCAGGCGGAACTGGTGCAGGTCGCGGGCCGAAAGGATGCTGAAGCGCACCGGTGCTGGTCCGACGATCGCTGTCCGGTTCTCGTAGAGCTGCTGTTCGTGACCGTCGGGCAGGCGGAGGATCGAGGAAAAGGTCACGTTGGCCTGGTAACTCTCGGAGACCTCCATGCCGTTGAAGGCGATATGCACGAAGATGTCCTCCTGCCGCGAGAACCTGCGCTTCTTGACGATCCGGATGCCGCTGCTGGGCGGCTTTTTAAGTTCCTCAATGATCGAGGCGTCGGTCAGCGCGACCATCGCTGAAAAGAGTCCCTCCCGTGTTCCGAGATTGAGCGACTCCAGGCTCGCTTCGAAGCGGGAGACGATGGCCCGCAGCCGCCCGGCGACATAAGGCGCCGCCGTCGCGGCCCGTTCCCGCATCAGGCGCTCGACCAGAGAATGCTGCTGCATATTGCTCCATGCCGCCCATTCGATGACTTTCTGGAAGGCGATATCCAGCCGCGGATTGCCCGTCGGGCCGTTCTGGTCCTCATAGACCTTGAGGATCGCATCGAGGAATTTCGGATCGCCGGTGGCGAACAGGGCGCCCCAGAGCATGTCCAGCTGCTTTGGATGCCCGACCTTTGCGGCCGCGATGTGAGGTGGTCTCTTGTCAGGAGGCAGGTTGTTGATGATCGCCTGGTAGGCGGGCGGGGCGTAGACGTCGAGGAACTCCATCATGAGAGCGGCGAGGATGACGCTCTTCAGGCTGTGGCTGTAGGACGGACCGATCTCCTTTGCGAGGGCTTCCGGTTCGGCGGAAAAGGCCTTACTGAGAAACCCGAGCACCGGGTACTGGGCGTTCTCCCAGTCCGTCTCAAGGATCCGCGAGCTCTCGATGTCTTCCAGCACTGCCGAGATCGAAGGCCGTTCCGGATAGGCATAATAATAGGTCAGCAGGTTGAGCAGATTTGCCTGCGCGACATTCTTCGGAGCGAAGAGCTGGTAGGTCTGGGCGCCCGCCGGGAAGGCGGTGGCGGCCAGAATCAGGAGCGTGCCGACCAAATGCAGGAAACGCTGGTGCATTTTTCGCATGCGTCGATGCTTGCGCCTGGTGCCTATGGTTGCAGTTCAGTAAATCATCGCAGAAACGCTATGCCAATCGGGAAGGCGGGCCTAGAGCAGCGCCCGCCCGGCGGCGACGGCCGCGGTGCCAAGCACAACGGCGACCAGGGAGTTGGCACCGATTGCCGAGAGCGCCAGGGTGACGAGCAGTCCGGCCCGTTCCATCCAGCCGATGTTCCAGACCGTTGGGGCGAGGATCGCGACCAGGACCGCTCCCGGGATGGCGCTGAGCCAGCGCGAGACGAAACCGCCTTCCGGGATCCAGCGCATCATCAGGAAGCCGCCGAGGCGGGTGAAGTAGGTGACGGCGCCCATCAGAAGGATGGCGATCAGCGCGGTGGTGTCGAAGCTCATGTCGAGCGCGAGGAAATCAGCGGTCACGGAGCAGCCCCCCGACCAGAGAGCCGGCGATCCCGCCGACAATGACATGCGCGTTTCCGGGAATGAAGGCGTCGGCGAGGATCGCCCCGGCGGCCGCCGTCGCCCAGGGCAGCAGCTGTTTCCGGCCGGTCCAGATCGGCTTGATCATGATGACGAAGAAGGCCGGCACGAGAACATCGAAGGCGAGCGCCTTCGGATCGAGTGCCGCGCCGCCGACCGCGTGGCCGATCGCCGTCCCGGTGACCCAGGTTGCCCAGAGCAGCATGCCGGAGCCCATCAGCAGCGCCGCGTCGGTCTCGCCCTTGCGCCGCTCGGCGATCGCCATCGCCCAGTTGATGTCGGTCAGGAAGAAGAAGCTCGCCCAGACCGTCCGGCGCTTCAGCGGTCGGAACCATTCCCGCATGGAAGCGCCCATCAGCAGCATGCGGGAGTTCACGCCAAGGGTCGTCAGCGCGATGACGAGCAGCGGCAGGGGGGATTGCCAGAGATCGATGATCGCGACCTGCGAGGCACCGGCGAAAACGACGCCGCTCATGACAACGGCCTCCAGCCAGCTCATGCCGACGTCGCGCGCGACCACGCCGACCGCGATGGCGAAGAAGAACCCGCTGATGGCAACATGCCAGATCAGGCTCATGCCGCGGCGCAGCCCGGCGGTGGTGAAAGTCGTTTCCATGTGCATCCCGTCTCTCGAAGGGAAGGGATGCGCGCTCGGCGCCCTCTGCGTCAAACGAGAATTTGTTGCGATGCAATTAGAAGCGCTAAAGCCGCCCGGATCAGCCGGCGAGTTTCTGCATCACCAGGGTCGGTGCGTCATGGCGAACCGCCCGTTCGGCACGCGGGGTGCGGCCGAAACATTCCCGGTAGCATTTGGAGAAATGGCTCGCCGAAACGAAGCCGCAGGCAAGCGCTACCGAGAGGATCGACATGCTGGTCTGGGCCAGCAGCTGGCGCGCGCGCTGGAGGCGCAGATTGAGGTAATAGCGCGTCGGCGTGCTCGAGAGATACTTGCGGAACAGCCGCTCGAGCTGGCGTGTCGAGAGCCCGGCCTTGTCTGCGAGCGCGGTCTGGCTCAGCGGTTCCTCGAGATTGGCTTCCATCTCCGCGATCACCGCGATCAGCTTCGGATGGCTGACGCCGAGACGGGCGCGCAGTTCCATGCGCTGGTGGTCGTGCGGCTCGCGGATACGGTCGTGGATGAACTGCTCGGAGACCTCGTTCGCCAGCTTGAAGCCGTGCTGTCGCGCGATCAGGTGCAGCATCATGTCGAGTGCCGCGGTGCCGCCGGAACAGGTGAAGCGGTCGCGGTCGATCTCGAACAGATCCGAGGTGACGTCGATCTCGGGAAACTCCTCCGAGAAGCCTCCGAGATTTTCCCAGTGGATCGTGCAGCGCCGGTCTTCGAGCAATCCCGCGCGGGCCAGCACATGTGCGCCGGTGCAGACCGAGCCGATGGCCGCCCCCTGGCGCGACAGCCGCCGCAGAGCACCGAAAACCCTGTCGTTTTTGTAGTGATGCGCGTCTATCCCGGACGCGACGATGATGACGTCCGAATCCTTCAGGTCGAAGATCGACCCGACCGTCATCACCTCGACGCCGTTGCTCGCCGGGACGGGCTTGCCGTCCTCGCTGAAGACGCGCCAGTGATAGAGTGTTTTTCCTGACATGCGGTTCGCGGAGCGCAACGGCTCGATCGCGGCCGTGAACGGGAGCAGCGAGAAGTTCGGCGTCAGAAAGAAATCAACGGTCAGCGGAACATCGTTAGGGTCGTCGAACATTCTTGCTCATACTCTCCGCCGAGCGGGCTTTTCCGTATCCCGTTCCGGCCTGGCGCGTGTCGGGAAAAGGATAAAGCCAACTGGGGGCTGATGAGCAAATAAAATCCGGTGGGCAAACGTGTTTTCGTGATGCCCAATTTCTTCTGATGACGCGTTTGGAACACAAGGTCGGGAATAGGCGAATTCCAATATGACGCCAGCTTCACAAAGTCCGGATATCGCTCGGACCTACAAGGAATTGGGACGCAGGCTGTCGCTACATGGCCTGCTTCTCCGTGGCGGGTTTCATCCCGACGCCGGTGAGCTCGCTTTAGAATCGGGCAAACCTGTCGCGACCCTGCTGCTCGTCGGCCATGTCGGTTCCGGAATATGGCCGGCTTTCCAGGCCGCACGGCCGGAGGGGCCGGATCCGCTGGATCACTGGAGTAGGGAGATACTCGACGAGGTTGGAACCGCGTTTGGAGCGCGCCCTGCCATGCCTTCGGACGGACCGCCGTACTGGCCGTTCCAGCAATGGGCGATGCGCGCCGAACCGGTCTTTCCGTCTCCGCTCGGGATCCTGATCCATCCGGTCTACGGCCTTTGGCACGGCTATCGGGGGGCTTTGCTGTTCGAGGAGAAACTGGAACTGCCGGCGGTTCCTGTCTTGCCCGCCGCGCCTGCCCTGTCGGCTCGGAATACGTCTATGGCCAGGCCCATGCGCGGTTTCACATGGCGGCGTTTCTCGACGGCTAGGGGCCGGAAAAGAAAAACGGCCGGTCAAAGGACCGGCCGTCTGCTTTTCCGTGCGCGCCCGGTCAGGGCACTTCGGAGATCGATTCCAGCTGAGATTCCGGCGGAGCGGCCGTGCCGCCCGCTTTCGTGACCGCCTGGTCGAGATCCATCTGCGAGCAGAGCCCGAGCAGCACCGGGTGCCGCGCGGTGATGTTCTGGGAGTTCCAGTGCGTGCGGTCACGGACCTTGTTGATCGTGTCCTTGGTGGTGCCGACCAGCTTGGCGATCTGCGCATCCTTCAGTTCCGGATGGTGCTTCACCAGCCAGGCGATGGCATCGGGCTTGTCGCCACGCTTGGAGACCGGAACGTATTTCGGTCCCTTCGAGCGCGCCTGCGGCTTCGGCAGCGTGCTGACCTGCATCTTCATCCGGTAGTACGGATCTGCCTGCGCCTTGTCGATTTCCTCGCGGGCGACCTGACCGTTCTGGACCGGGTCGATGCCCTGGATCCCGTAGCTCACCTCGCCGTCGGCGATGGCCTGGACTTCCAGAGCGTGGAGGCCGCAGAAGTCGGCAATCTGTTCGAAGCTCAGCGCCGTATTGTCGATCAGCCAGACGGCGGTGGCCTTCGGCATCAGCGGTTGCGCCATGGTTTCTCCTTTGACGGACTGCGTTGCTTACGTCCAGCAAGCCGATCCGTTCGTTCTTGAGTGTTCGAATTGTTCCGAAGGCTGGATATATAGACCAAGATACGAGAGGGTCCAACGATTAGTCGATGAGTCGGGCGCGGGAATCGCGTCATGTCACGGGCGGAGCCTGTAACGGACGGAAAGACGGGAGGCATGAGGATGGAATTCGAAGATCTGGAACCGAAGAACAAACTGCGCAAGCCGACCGATCTCTCGAACTGGAACATCGAGGACCTCGAGGCCTATATCGAAAACATGAGGCAGGAAATCGCCCGTGCGGAGGCAATGATCTCCGAGAAACGCTCGATCTCCTCGGCGGCGGAGTCGCTGTTCAAGAAGTAATCGCCCTTCACCGGTTCTTGCGGCAGGGCGGCAATCCCTATATCGCAGGAGCGAAGAGAGCACGCATGCAACGGGGATATTTCCATGAAGGGTAAAACCGCACTCGTTACCGGTTCGACCAGCGGGATCGGCGCGGCCATGGCCGCCGCCTTCGCGGCCGAAGGCGCGAACATCGTCATCAACGGTCTCGGCGACGCGGCAGAGATCGAGAAGGGCCGCGATGCCCTGGAGAAGAAGTACGGCGTTTCCGTGATGTATCACGGCGCGGACATGACCAGGCCGGACGAGATCGAGGATATGGTCCGCAGCGCCGAGAAGCGTTTCGGATCGGTCGACGTGCTGGTGAACAATGCCGGTATCCAGCATACCGATCCGATCGAGGCCTTCCCGGTCGACCGCTGGAACGCCGTCATCGCGATCAATCTCTCCGCGGCGTTCCACGCGATGCGCGCGGCCCTTCCGGGCATGCAGAATCGCGGCTGGGGCCGGATCATCAATATCGCCTCCGCGCACGGTCTCGTCGCCTCGGTCAACAAGTCCGCCTATGTCGCGGCCAAGCACGGCATCGTCGGCCTGACCAAGGTCGCGGCGCTGGAGAACGCCCAGTCCGGCATCACCTGCAACGCGATCTGCCCCGGCTGGGTGAAGACGCCGCTCGTGGTCGCACAGATCGAGGCACGGGCGGAGAAGAACGGCACCAGCATCGAGCAGGAAACCCAGGCGCTGCTGCTCGAGAAGCAACCCTCCGGGCAGTTCACCACAGTCGAGCAGCTCGCGGGTGCCGCCGTGTTCCTCTGCAGCGACGCGGCCAGCAACATGACCGGCACGACCATGACCCTCGACGGCGGCTGGACGGCGCAATAAGCGCCCAGATGAAAAGCCGGGCGGTCATCGTAACAGGCTCCACCAGCGGGATCGGTGCGGCTCTGGCGGCGGCGTTCGCCGAGGCCGGCGCGAACGTGGTGCTGAACGGCTTCGGTGATGCTGCGCAGATCGACAGGGTTAGACGCGACCTTGCGCAGCGTCACGGCGTCGATGTGCTGTATCACGGCGCCGACATGACACGGCCGGAGGAGATCTCGGATCTGATCTCCATGACCGAGCGCCGGTTCGGCGCCGTCGACGTGCTGGTGAACAATGCCGGGATCCAGCACACCGACCGGATCGAGCACTTTCCGCCGGAAAAATGGGATGCGCTGATCGCAATCAATCTCTTCGCGGTCTTTCACGGGACCGCGGCCGTGCTGCCGGGCATGCGCCGCCGCGGCCGGGGGCGGATCGTCAATATCGCGTCCAATCACGGTTTCAGCGGTGGCGTGAACAAATGCGCTTATGTCGCCGCGAAACACGCGGTGCTGGGCCTGACAAAAGTGACCGCGCTGGAGACGGCCGGCTCCGGCATCACCTGCAATGCGATCTGTCCCGGCTGGGTGAAAACGCCGCTGGTTGACCGGCAGATCGAAGCGCGGGCCGCCCGGGACGGGCTGGATATCGGGGAGGCGACGTGGCGCCTGCTGATCGAGCAGCAGCCGTCCGGCCGTTTCACCACGTTCGATCAGCTTGCCGGCGCAGCGCTTTTCCTTTGCAGCGAAACGGCGGCAAACATGACTGGCGCATCGATTACCCAGGACGGCGGCTGGACCGCGCTCTAGGGACCAAAAACAAACACCCGCCGAGTTTTTCGGCGGGTGATTTCAGCTCTCGGGTTTGAAAGCGTTTAGCAGGCAGACAGACCGCTCAGGAATTGAGATTGGCCATCTCGTCCTTGATCGCGAGCTTCATGCGTTTGATTTCCGCGATCGCCGCGCTGTCTGGCATGGGTCTGGTGCGTTCCGTCTCCAGGTTGCGTTCCAGGGTCTCGTGTCGTCTCTTCAGCGACTCGATACGCTGTGCTTCGGCCATGCCTAATGCCCTCCTTTCGGATATGCGTGAGAGATCAACTCCAACGATTTAAAGAATAGGTATCTTTTGGGGGTTGCGCAATGATCCCACCTCGGGCAAATTGCGCGGTTTTTTGGTTAATCAACGCAACTCACTGGATTCACGAAGCAATTTTCTGTCATGAGAACTTCACAAAAAAAGCGGCTGATCGTCGGCATCAGCGGGGCCTCGGGAATCGTCTATGGCGTCCGGTTGCTGGAGCTTCTGCGGGCGCTCCCCGAAGAGCAAAGGGTCGAGACCCATCTGATCATGAGCCGGGCTGCGGAAGTCACGCTCGCGCACGAAACGGATTTCAAGGTCCGGGAGGTCGAGAAGCTCGCCGATGTGGTCCATGCCAACAAGGATATCGGCGCGTCCGTTGCCTCCGGATCCTTCCGCACGCTCGGGATGATCATCGCACCCTGCTCGATGAAGAGCCTCGCGGAGATTGCGACGGGCGTGACGGACACCCTGCTGTCGCGCGCGGCGGACGTGGTGCTGAAGGAACGGCGCCGGCTGGTCTGCATGGTGCGCGAGACCCCGCTTCATTCGGGGCATCTGCGCAACATGCTCGCGCTCTCGGACATGGGGGCGGTGATCGCGCCGCCGGTGCCGGCCTTCTATGCCAAGCCGGAAAGCATTGCCGACATGGTGGATCACTCGCTTGGACGGGTGCTCGACCTTTTCGATCTCGACAGCGGGACGGTGCATCGCTGGCGGGAGAGGGACGAGTCGTGAGCGGTGGCGCCGGGTTCTCCGTCCGTCTTCTGGGCGAAGAGGACGCGGCCGACTTTCTCGCGCTCAGGAAAAATGCGCTCGAGACCTTTCCGGCGGCATTCAGTGCTGCTCCGGAGGACGATTTCCTGCAATCCGAGCCAGATGTCCGTGCTCTTTTCAGGCGCCGGGAGGACGGCGTGGTGTTCGGCGGGTTTGCCGATCGTCTGAAGGGGGGCGTCGGTCTGTTCCGCGACAAGAAGCTGAAGACCCGGCACAAGGTGCATGTCTGGACCATGTTCGTGGAGCGTGACGCGCGCGGGTCCGGCATGGGGCGGGCGCTGCTCGAGGCTGCGATCGGTCACGCCGGCGGAATGGACGGTGTTACCGACATACATCTTGGTGTTTCGGATCTGGCACCCGCGGCACGCGCACTCTATGAAAGCGTCGGATTCGTCACCTGGGGAGTGGAGCCGAGAGCCCTTAAGATTCAAGGCCCTACGGTTTCTATCCGGCAGATGGTGCTGCCCGTGCAGCGCACCGGACAGGGCTGACGGCCAGCTTCAATTGAACGGTTCATTGTAACATTTCGGTCGCCTTGCTGACTCCGACTTGACATTTCCTGTGGGGGCATTACCGTCTGCAGCGGGCAAGTTGAACAGGGTGCTCAAAGTCTAAAAAGAATAAAAAGAAGGGCCGCGCTTCGGCGCGGTCCTTTGATTCTGGACCGGCGGTTTCGGGGGATGGTGGGACACTCCCGGAGCCGCAAGAGCACCCTCCGAAGCCTTTCTCTCTTGCGTCTCTCCTTGCGTCTGATAAGGCATCCGTCGAAGATCGCGCCCGAACGCGACCGGCGCCCATCAGGGAGGGACAGCGCATGGCTTCCGACGGCAATCTTTTCGGCTTCGACACGCTCGCACTGCATGCGGGACAGCAACCGGACAGCGATACCGGCGCCCGGGCGGTGCCAATCTACCAGACCACGTCCTATGTCTTCCGCGACGTCGAGCATGCGGCATCGCTCTTCAACCTCGAACGGGCCGGGCACATCTATTCGCGGATCTCCAACCCGACCGTCGCGGTGCTTGAAGAGCGGATGGCGGCGCTGGAGGGCGGAGTCGGTGCGGTGGCGACCGCCAGCGGCCACGCGGCCCTGCATTTGGCGATCGCGACCCTGATGGGGGCGGGCTCGCACATCGTCGCCTCCAGCGCGCTCTACGGTGGCAGTCACAACCTCTTCAGCCACACGCTGCCGCGCTTCGGCATCGAGACCACCAAGGTCCATCCGCGCGATATCGAGGGCTTCCGCAAGGCGATCCGTCCGGAAACCCGCTTGGTCTTCGCCGAGACCATCGGAAACCCCGGCCTTGAGGTGCTGGACATCGAGGCGCTCGCCGCCGTCGCGCATGAGGCCGGTGTTCCGCTGATGATCGATTCCACCTTCACCACGCCCTATCTCTGCCGGCCTTTCGATCACGGCGCCGACCTGATCATGCATTCGGCGACCAAATGGCTTGGCGGACATGGCGTTGCGATCGGCGGCGTGCTGGTCGACGGCGGGCGTTTCGACTGGGAGGCCTCCGGCAAGTTCCCGACCCTGACGGAGCCCTATGCCGGCTATCACGGCCTCGATTTCGCCGAGGAGTTCGGACCGCAGGCCTTCTGCATGCGGGCGCGGGCGGAGGGCCTGCGCGATTTCGGCGCCTGTCTCTCGCCGCAGAACGCCTTCCACCTGATGCAGGGGATCGAGACCCTGCCGCTGCGCATGGACCGGCATGTCGCCAATGCGCGCAAGGTCGCTGCCTTCCTCGAAAGCTCCGAAGCCGTGGAGTGGGTGCTCTATCCGGAACTCGACAGCCACCCGGACCATGAACTTGCGAAGCGCCTTATGCCGAAGGGCGCGGGTTCGATGATCGCCTTCGGCATCAAGGGTGGGCGCGAGGCCGGCAAGACCTTTATCGAGCGGCTCGGAGTCTGGTCCCATCTCGCCAATGTCGGCGACGCCAAGTCGCTGGTCATCCATCCCGCCAGCACCACGCACCAGCAGATGGACGCCGAGATGATGAAGGCGGCGGGGCTTTCCGAGGATCTGGTCCGGCTTTCGGTGGGCCTCGAGGATGTGGACGATCTGATCGCCGACCTGAAACAGGCGCTGCGCGCCGCGACCATGCGCAAGGCAGGATAAGTCATGAAGTTCGAAGTTGCCGGCCGCGAGGCCTTCGCGGCGACCGGTGGCCGTCCTTTCGACGGCGCCAAACCGACCCTACTGATGCTGCACGGGGCGGGGATGGACCATACGGTCTGGTCCCTGCAGTCACGCTATTTCGCGCATCACGGCTTTTCCGTGCTCGCCATCGACCTGCCGGGACACGGGCGGAGTGCGGGCACGGCGCCTGAAACAATCCCGGCTGCTGCCGACTGGTGCGTCGCGGCGCTGGACGCGGCGGGTGCAGGTGACGTGGTGGTCATGGGGCATTCCATGGGGGCGCTCGTCGCCCTCGAGGTCGCGGCCCGCC
>NZ_JAEPQA010000021.1 GCF_017640745.1 Nisaea sp.
CCGATATCGTCGTCATGCCGTCGGCGGACGGCAGCCGGGTTGCCGCCGAGTTCACCGTCAACGGCACCTATCTCGCGGACGACGAAGGCCTGCCGGCTGCGAGCGGCCAGACCTATTGTCTTCCGGCAGGGACTTTCTTCGAGCTATCCGGTGGCCTGATTTCCCGTGTGACGACCTATTACAATCTGCAGGACTGGATCGAACAGGTCACGGGCGAGGGCGCATGAGCATCGATTTCCTCACACTGACGCCGGGTTCCGCCGAGTTCGAGGGTGCCGTCGAGCAGGTTGCGGCGCTGCGGATCAGGGTGTTCCGCGAATGGCCCTATCTCTATGACGGAACGGAGAGCTGGGAGCGCCGCTACATCTCCAAGCTGGCAGCGGCCGAAGGGGCTGTGGTCATCGCCGCCCGCGACGGAGAAAAGATCGTTGGAGTCTCGACCGGCATGCCACTGCTGTCCGAGCATGACGAACTGATCGCACCCTTCCGCGGCTCGGACTTCCCACCGGAGCAGGTGTTCTACGGCGCGGAGACGGTGATGCTGCCCGACTACCGGGGGCAGGGCCTCTACCGCAGCTTCCTCGAGCGCCGCCGGCAGCACGCGATCGATCTCGGCGGCTTCCGTTGGGAGACTTTCTGCGGCGTCATCCGTCCGGCTGATCACCCGCTCCGCGATCCGGCGATCCCGCCACTCGATCCGGTCTGGACGCATCTCGGCTACCGCAAGGTCGAAGGGCTGATCACCGACTTTTCCTGGCGGGATATCGACCAGACGGAAGAAACCGCGAAACCGATGCAGTTCTGGGTCCGCGATCTCTGAGGCCGGCTAGCGCCGCGTCGCGCCGGTGCCGCGCGGCGGATCGCTTGCGAGCGGGCGGTTGCGCTGACGTTCGCGCAGGAACACGAAGAGGCCCGCGCCCATGATCAGCACGATGCCGGTCTTGACCTCGAGGCCGGGGATCTCGCCCCAGATCGCCCAGCCCCAGAAGACCGCGAGCAGCAGGCCGGTATATTCGAACGGGGCGATGATCGCGGCATCCGCCGCGCGGTAGGCGGCCGAGAGGCAATAGGCGACGGCGGCCGAATTGAATCCGAGGCCGACGAAAAGCCAGAAATCCACGCCCTCTGGCCAGACCCATGCACGGAGCAGGAAGATCAGGCTCTCGTTGTCGGTTCCCTCCGAAAAGCGCCCGTCCCCGGCGAAGATCCAGAAGAGACCCGCGACCAGGAGAAACATGGTCTGGATATAGACGGCCAGCGCCGACGGCTTGCTGCTCATCCCGAGCTTGCGGGTCATGATCTGCATGCCCGCATAGGTGATTGCCGAAATCACAGGAAGCACAAGAACCAGACGGCTGACGCCGAGATCCTCAGGGCTCGCCCAGGGGCGCTGCATGATCACCACGCCGATGAAACCGACGAGCACGGCGCCGAGACGGAACGGCCCGACCTTTTCCCTGAGCACCGGTATGGACAACAGGGTGATGAAGAGCGGCGCGGCGAAGAAGAGGGCGGTCGCGTCCGCGAGCGGCAGGACGGCAAGCGCGGCGAAATAGGACATGTTGGCGATCACGACCAGCAGTCCGCGCAGCGCGTGGAGGCCCGGCCTGTTGGTTTTCAGGATCTGCCAGCCGCCTTCGAACTGGACGATCACCAGGCTGAAGGCGATCCCTATGGCCGAGCGTGTGAAGACCATCTGGTGCAAGGGGTAACCGCCTGAGAGCTGCTTGATCAGCATGTCGTTGATCGAGATGGCCAGCATGCCGATCAGGATGAGGGCGATGCCGAGGCTCGGGCGGTCGATCGGGGAGGCGGTGGTATCGGTCATGGCGGACGGAGACTATGCCTTTGATCCGCCATTGTCTTGTCCCCATGCGCCGCCGCGTCGCGGGACGGACGGCGCATGGGGAACAGTCTAGAAGAAAAACTGCCAGAGCAGCGGCAGCAGGATTGCGGTCGCCAGGGCATTGAGTCCCATTGCGAGGCCGGAAAAGGCGCCCGCTACTTCACTCACCTGCATCGCCCGCGCGGTACCGATCCCGTGCGCCGCGACGCCGATGGCGAAGCCGCGGGCCGACCAGTCCTTGATGCGCAGGATATTGAGGACGAGCGGGCCGATCATCGCGCCGATGATGCCGGTCAGAATGACGAAGACGGCGGTCAGCGACGGCAGGCCGCCGAGCTTCTCGCTGATGCCCATGGCGACCGGCGTGGTGACAGATTTCGGTGCGATGGATATCAGCGTCGCCTCGGAAACGTCGAAGGCCCAGGCGATGGCGAGGGCGCTTCCTGTCGCGAGCACGGATCCGAAGATCACGCTGAACAGGATCGACACCAGAGATTTGCGGACCCGCGCCACCTGCCGGTAGAGCGGCAGCGCGAGGGCAACCGTCGCCGGTCCGAGCAGGAAATGGACGAACTGCGCGCCCTCGAAATAGACGAGGTAGGGCGTGCGGGTGACGGTGAGGATGCCGACGAGCACGATCACCGCGAGAAGCACCGGATTGACCAGAGGGTGCATGCCGAGCCGTTCATAGAGTTTCTGCCCGCCGAGATAGGCGAGCAGTGTCAGGAACAGGTGCAGCAGCGGACTTGCCGAGAGATAGACCCAGATATCGGTGAAATTGCCGTCCATTACTCCTCTCCCCCGGCCCGTGAGAGCTTTTTCAGGCCGACCATGACGAGGGCGGTCAGGGCGACGGTGATCGCGCTGCTGCCGATCAGCGCCACCGTCACGCCGACCCATTCGCGCTCGATCAGGGAGAGGTGAAGCATGACCCCGACGCCGGCGGGAATGAAGAGCAGCGACAGATTTCGGAGCAGGGTGTCGGAGACCTTCGCCACGGTTTCCGGGATGCCGCCACGGATCAGCAGACCGGTGAAGAGGATCACCATCCCGACCACCGGACCTGGCAGGGGGAGACCGGTAGCGGCGATGAACAGCTCACCTAGAAGCTGGCATCCGAGCAGCAGGGTAATGGCGCCGATCATGGGGAACTCCGTCGACTGGAACTGGACGGAGTCTAGCGCCGTCCTTGCAACGCTCACAACTCGGAGTGTCGCGGTGACGGATCAGGCGGCGGCGGCGAGCGCGTCGCTTTCCATGAAGACGCAGCGGATACGCTCGATCCCGGCATAGAGACAGGCGGCGAAACGGTGATTGCCGTCGCAGAGCCGGCCGTTGCGGAACACCAGACTCATCCGGCGGAAATCGCCATGCCGGACCAGCCAGGCGACGCGGGCGGCATGGTCTTCGGCGCTCATCGGCGTGTTCGGGTCGCGATTGTCGTCGGGGGCAATGAAGCGCCCTTCGGCGAGCGCGCGGTCGATATCAGCATCGGTGATACGGCGTTCGGCGCCGGCCCAGAACGGATAGTCTTCGAGGCCGTGTTCCACGGCCACGTCAAGCAAATCGCGCTCTTCCAAGCGAATGCCCATCGCCCGGTCTCCCTGCCACATCGTCGGTTCTCATCCGGCGACGGGCGTGAGCTGCTCCGGGTAGAGCAAAGGCCGTCTGCGGGGTGACGCAGGCGGCCCGACGGCCCGTTCAATTGCCGCGTCCCGTATCGACGAGCGGGCGCACTGCAGCAATTGCGTTTTTTGCATAGGCCGCATGCATTCAGGGCATAGGAAAAATCGAAATTTAACTTGCTATTTCATGCGCGTAGCGTGCAACGCACGGCCTTGTTCGGCGGCGGTGAAAATTGCTCCGAAAACGACACCCTTCGTCTGAAGTGCGGCGCGTTCGGACCTTCAATCCCACTTGGCCGCAGCGGTGTCGTCACTCTCCCTGGCTTCGACCCAGGACGCGCCGCTGTCTTTCTCCTCGAGCTTCCAGAACGGAGCTTTCGTCTTCAGCCAGTCGATCAGGAAATGGCAGGCCTCGAAGGCGGCCTCGCGGTGCGGGGAGGCGCAGGCGACGAGCACGATCTGTTCTCCCGGCTCCATGCGTCCGTAGCGGTGGATGATCAGGCTGGCCTCGAGCGGCCAGCGTTCGTTCGCCTCGGCCTCGATCTTCTCCAGCATCTTCTCGGTCATGCCGGGATAATGCTCGAGCGTCATCGCGCCGACATGTTCGCCGCCCGCCATGTCGCGGACGAGCCCGACGAAACTGGTGATACCGCCGATATTGTGGTTCCCGGCGCCGAGCGCGCGAAGCTCCTCGCCCAGATCGAAATCTTCCTTCTGGACCCGGATCATCGCCTCAGCCCCCTGTCACCGGCGGGAAGAACGCGACCTCATCGCCAGCTTTCACCGGCGCGTCGAGTTCGACAAACTCCTGATTCACGGCGGCGCGGACGACCTCCATATTCTGGAAGGCATCCTCGAAACCCGGGCCGCGCGTCTTCAGCCATCTGACGAGCCCGGCGACATCCGTCACCTCGGCCGGCGGGGTGACGTCTTCCTCTCCGATACCGGTTTTGCCGCGCATCCAGGCGAAATAGAGAATCTTCACAGGCCAACCTCGCTGAAGGGCAGGTAATCGACAATATCGCCGGATTTGATCCGGGTGCAGCTTTCCGGCAGCTCCACCAGACCGTCGGCTGCCACCATAGAGCTAAGCACTCCGGCGCCGTCGCGCTCGAACTTTTCCGCTTCCAGTATGCCGTCACCGTTCCGGCGCAGTGTGACCCGGACGTATTCCCGCCGGTCGAGCTTCTTCTTGTAGTCGAAGGCGGCGCGAACCGGGAAGAGGTCCGGCGCCTTCGGCCGGGCGCCGGACAGGAGCTCGATCAGCGGGCGGGCGACGCGCAGGAAGGTGACCATCACGGCGACCGGATTGCCGGGCAGGCCGACAAAAGGCGTGCGCCCGATCTGGCCCAGCGCGACGGGACGGCCCGGCTTGATCGCGAGCCGCCAGAAATGCAGTGAGCCAAGGGCTTCGACGGCGGCTTTCACATGGTCCTCGCCGCCGCTCGAGACTCCGCCGGAGGTGAGAATCATGTCGGCGTTCCCGGCGGCCGCGGTGAGTCCGTCCCGGATCTCGTTCAGACGGTCGGGAAGGATCCCCATATCGACCACTTCGGCTCCGACCCCGCGCAGCAGGGCGGCCAATGTATGGCGGTTCGAATCGTACACCGTGCCCGAGGGCGCTTCGGTTCCGGGCTCGCGGATCTCGTCGCCGGTCGAAAAGATCGCGACGCGCAGCGCCTTGTAGACAGGCAGGTTGGTCAGTCCGGTCGCCGCGGCCAGCCCGATATCCTGCGGCCGGAGCCGGATCCCGGTCTCGAGGATGCGGTTGCCCTCGGCGATATCCTCGCCCGCAAAGCGCCGGTTGGCGCCGCGTTTGATCCCGGGCGGAATGACCACCCGCTCGCCGTCGCTCCGGCAGTCCTCCTGCATCAGCACCGTATCCGGCCCGGCACCATTTTCTCCGGCAGGCATCGGGGCGCCGGTATAGATGCGGATCGCGGTGCCGCGCACCTGTGGCCCGTCCATCGGATGACCGGCCGCGACTGTGGCGGTCACAGGCAGAACCGTCTCGGCGTCCGGCGAGAGATCGTCGAAATAGACCGAATAGCCGTCGACGGCGGAATTGTCGTGCGGCGGCACAGACCGGCTTGCGACGATGTCTTCCGCCAGGATGCGGCCGAGCGCGGCGCTCAGCGGGACATGTTCCGGATCGACGACGGGGGTGAGGACCTCGCGAAAGCGGGCGAGCGCGTCGGCGACGGGAATCAGCTTTCCGCCGAAGGCGAAGCAGTCATCGGTCAGTTGCGACATGGCTCACGCGGCTTTCGAAAGACCAGTAATGTCGAGAATATAGTCCGCCAGCGCCGGAACATCGTTCAAATCGAGCACGGGAACGGTCGCCTCCTCGACCGGCCCGTCCGACGCCACAGCCCGGATCATCGGATCGTTCGGCTGCAGCAGGGATTTTCCCGTCTCGCGCCGGAAGATCTCCAGCTTCTCGTGTGCATGTTCCTTGAAGCCCTCGATGATGAGCAGGTCCACCGGGCTCATATGCGGCAGGAGGTCCTCGATCGTTGGCTCCGGCGCGTCACGGTTCTCGTGCATCAGTGCCCAGCGGTTTGCGGATGTGATCAGCACTTCCGTCGCGCCGGCCTCGCGATGCTCGTAGGAATCCTTGCCCGGCTTGTCGACATCGAATGTGTGGTGGGCGTGCTTCATGGTCGACACCCGGATGCCGCGGGCGACGAGCTCAGGGAGCAATTTGACCAGCAGGGTGGTTTTCCCGCTGCCGCTCCATCCGACGAGACCGAAGATTTTCATGGCGCGAAGTCTAGAGGTCAGGAGGTACCGGACTCAAGTCACGCGTCTGCCGCGGCGCCCTTGCCCTTCGCGGATTTGCGTCGGGCGCGTTCGGCGGCGGCTTCCGGGGTGACGTGCAGCAGGCCGGAGCGCAGATAGTCGTATCCGGTGACGAGCGTCAGGATCGCGGCCGCCCAGAGCAGCCCTTCGCCGATCAGCACGGTCGGCAGCCAGGCGGGGCCTGCCTCGCCGACGATCAGGAAGCCGAGCGAGCCGATCTGGAAGGCGGTCTTCCATTTCGCGAGACGGCTGACGGGCATCCGCACCTGGATCTCGGCCAGGAATTCGCGCAGGCCGGAGACCAGGATTTCGCGCAGCAGGATGATCAGGGCCGGCAGCAGGCTGTAGCCGGAAATATGGTCGAGTGCGCTCAGGATCAGCAGGCAGGCGCCCACCAGAAGCTTGTCCGCGATCGGGTCGAGCAGCCGGCCGAAATCGGACTGCTGGTTCATCGAGCGCGCGAGATAGCCGTCGAGATAGTCCGTGATCCCGGCAAAGGCATAGAGCGCCAGGGCGATCCAGCGGTAGGTCGGCTCGTTGATCCAGATGAGCGCCACGATGAACGGGATCACCAGGATACGCGAAAGGGTCAGCAGATTTGGGAGGCCGGTCATATCTCTGCTTCGGTCTGAAGATTGGCTTCGGCGACGCTGCGGCCGCTCTCTTCTTGAGGGCCGAAGCTACACCAATCAGCCCTCTTCGTGGAAGAAATCATATATCCGTTTCGCGACGGTTCTGCTGATTCCGTCCACGGCTTCAAGGTCCTGCAGGCCCGCGCGGGAAACCTCGCGGGCGGAGCCGAAATGGTGCAGCAGCGCCTTCTTGCGCTTGGCGCCGATGCCCGGAATTTCGTCCACCTTGGACTGCCCGATGGCCTTGGCGCGCTTCGCCCGGTGCGTCTCGATGGCGAAGCGGTGCGCCTCGTCCCGGAGACGTTGCAGGAAATAGAGCACCGGATCGTTGATCGGCAGCGAGAAGGGCGGGCGCTTGCCGGTGAAGAAGCGCTCCCGGCCGGCATCGCGGTCCGGTCCCTTGGCGATGGAGACGATCGCCACATCCTCGATCCCGAGCTCGCTGAAGACCTCGCGCGCGACGCTGTCCTGGCCCTGGCCGCCATCGATCAGGACGAGATCCGGCCAGTTGCCGGAGGTCCTGTCCGGGTCCTCCTTCAGGGCGCGGCTGAAGCGGCGGGTCAGAACCTGACGCATCATCGCGTAGTCGTCTCCCGCCTGGACCGGCGCGTCGGCACCCTCCTCCAGATCTTCAGCTGCGGGCATCGGCGCATCCGCGGGCACGACATTGCGGATGTTGAACTTGCGGTAGGCGTTCTTCATCAGCCCGTCGGGACCGGCGACGATCATCGCGCCGGTCGCGTTCGTGCCCTGGATGTGGCTGTTGTCGTAGACCTCGATCCGCTCCGGCGGCTGTTCGAGATCGAGCGCCTCCGCGAGGCCTTCGAGCAGCCGGCGCTGGGAGGAGCTTTCCGCCAGCCGGCGGCCGTGCGCTTCGCGCGCGTTGGCGATCGCGTGCTCCATCAGCTTGCGCTTGGAGCCGCGCTGCGGGCGCAGCACCTCCACCTTTCGGTCGGCTCGGGTGCTGAGCGCTTCGGCGATCAGCTCCTGTTCCGGCATGTCGTGGCTGACAAGTACCAGCTTTGGCGGCGGCTTGTTGTCGTAGAACTGGCCGACGAAGGCGGCGAGGATCTCGCCCGCCTCGAGGCTTTTGTCGTGGCTCGGGAAATAGGCCCGGTTGCCGTAGTTGCTGCCGCCGCGGAAGAAGAATACCTGGATGCAGGCGGTGCCGCCCTCGCCATGCAGCGCCAGCACGTCCGCGTCCTCGACGCCCTCGACATTGATGTCCTGGTGCGACTGGATATGGGCGAGCGCGCGGATCCGGTCGCGGTAGCGCGCGGCGCTCTCGAAATCGAGCGCGTCGCTCGCTTCCTGCATCCGCTCGGCGAGCTGCTGCGAGACCTTGCGGCTGGAGCCGGTGAGGAAGTCCTTCGCCTGGGCGATCAGCTCGCCGTATTCGGCCTCGCTGACATAACCGACGCAGGGCGCGGCGCAGCGCTTGATCTGGTATTGCAGGCAGGGACGCGTGCGGCTGGCGAAGATCGCGTCGGAGCAGTTGCGGATCAGGAAGGCGCGCTGCAGGGCGGTGATCGTCCGGTTCACCGCGCCGGCCGAGGCGAAGGGTCCGAAATAGTCGCCCTTGCGGCTGCGCGCGCCGCGATGCTTCACCAGCTGCGGCCAGTCGTGGTCGCCGGTCAGCAGGATGTAGGGGAAGGACTTGTCGTCGCGCAGCAGCACATTGAAGCGCGGGCGCAGCTTCTTGATGAGATTGCTCTCGAGCAGCAGCGCCTCGACCTCGGTATGGGTGCGCACGAACTCCATGCGCTGGGTCTCGCTGACCATGCGGAAGATGCGGTGCGGCAGCTTGGCCGGGAAGGTGTAGTTCGAGACCCGCTTCTTGAGGTTCCGCGCCTTGCCGACATAGAGCACCTCGTCCGCATGATCGAGCATGCGATAGACGCCGGGCGCGTTCGGAAGCAGCTTCACCTGCGCCTGGATGACCTTTACGCCGCGCTCGATGTCCGGCTTCGGCGACCGGACCTTCTGCGCTTGGTCCGGTTTCGCGTCCGCGGCGTCGGAGGAGGCTGGCTTGGCTGTCGACATTCTGTCTTTCTAGCGGATCGGCAGGGTTACGGAAACGGCTTCACGCAGAACGTTTCTGGAACGTCGAACGAGGCGGGCAATCTCTCTCCGACTCTATCCCCGTTCCGTGTGGAAAAGCCTGTGTATAACTCTTGAGCGGCGTGTTCGAGGGCCCACTTTCCCTCATTCCGCACGCTTTGCCCAAAAATTGAGCATGACCGATAAGTCTATGAAAACAAACAATAAATATTCTAAGGTGCTGATTCATATCACAATTTGTGACGGGAAGGTGACCCTTCCATGACTTAGTTCATGATTAACGGCGAATGTGTAAAAAATGCAGGGAAATTTATGCTATCGCTTTTCGTTGCTGCCATACGGGGTTAGGCTCGCCGCGGTAAATAACCAGCTCCATGTGAAGTTGATTCCCAGATGATTTCCAGTTCTGACGGAGACCTGCGGACAGCACTCGTGACAGGTGGTGCGCGCCGTGTCGGGGCGGCCCTTTCACGAGGTCTCGCCGCGGACGGCTGGCATGTCGTGATTCACTTCAACGGCTCGGCCGAAGCTGCAGAAGAACTGCAGGCGGAGATTCGCGCCTCGGGCGGGGCGGCCTCGACGGTGCAATGCGATCTCGCCGACGCGGCGGCCGTGAGCACGCTGATCCCGGCGCTCGCGGACAGCGTCCCGCCCTTCGGTCTGCTGGTGAACAATGCCTCGCTGTTCGAAGGCGACCGCCTGGACAGTCTCACTGCCGAGGCAATGGACCGCCACCACGCGGTGAACCTGCGGGCGCCGGTGCTGCTCTCCCAGGCCTTCGCCCGCCGGATCCGCGCACAGGCGGCCGGGGGCAAAGCGCCCGCACCCGATTGCTGCATCGTCAATCTGCTGGACAACAAGGTCTTCGCGCCCAATCCGGACTATCTCTCCTATTCGCTGACCAAATTCGGCCTGGAAGGCTTCACAAGGATGCTGGCGATGGAGCTGGCGCCGGAGATCCGGGTCGCGGGCATCGCGCCGGGCGTCACCCTGCCGAGCGGGCCGCAGACCGAGGAGGAGTTTGTGCAATCCCAGAAGGCGCTGATGCTCGGGCGCGGCTGCTCGCCGGAGCAGATCCTGGCTGCGCTCCGTTTCATCCTTGCGGCGCCGGCCTTTACCGGGCAGACCATCACCATCGACGGCGGCCAGGTCTTGCAGGCGCTGCCGCGCGACATCGCCTTCATGGACGGGAAGGACTAGCGACAGAAATGCCGATCACCAGTGCCCGGATCCTGCTGGAGAATTTCGCCGTCAATGTCGATATCGGCATCCACGATTTCGAGCGCGGTCAGCCGCAGCGCGTGCTGGTCAGCGTCGAGATGGAGGTCGATGTCGATCCGACCGGCGCCGGCGACGATATCGAGCGGGTGCTGGATTACGATTTCGTCCGCACCGAGATCCTCGAACTGGTCAAGACCCGGCGCTTCAATCTGCAGGAGACCTTCTGCCACGCGATCATCCAGATCATCGCCGAACGCTCGGCGGTGCGCTGGGTCCGCGCGACGACGCGCAAGCCCGACGTCTACGAGGATTGCGAGGCGGTCGGCTTCAGCCTGTTGTACGAGCGCTAAGGCGGGTCAGCCGCCTGCCAGGGCTGTCACGGGAAACGTCGTGAACTGGCCGATGACGAAAAGGCCGTAGGCGAGGAAGAACGCGATCGCGATCGGCCGGCCGAGGCTCCTGAGGCTGAGCGCGGCGGCGACGAAGATCACGGTCACGCCGACCATGACCCAGAGGTCGCTGTCCATGATTTCCTGCGGGATGCTGATCGGCTTCACGACCGCGACGGCGCCGAGAATGCCCAGCGTGTTGAAGATGTTGCTGCCGATGATGTTGCCGAGCGCAACGTCGTTGTGCCGGCGCACCGCGGCGACGATGGTGGTGGCGAGCTCCGGCATCGAGGTGCCGAGCGCGACCATTGTGATGCCGATCACCGTCTCCGAGACGCCGAGCAGGCGGGCGACGTCGACCGCGCCGTCGACCAGCATCCGGGCGCCGAAAATCACCCCGGCGAGGCCGAGGATCGTGTAGAGCGCCGCCTTCGGCATGGAGCTGGGCAGGTTGTCGAACTCGTCCACTTCCTTCGCATGGACGCTCTCGTCGCCGGCGAGGCTCGTCTTGCGATCCTCGCGGTAGCAGTAGAAGAGATAGCCGGCGAGGACGGTCAGCATCACCCAGCCGTGCCAGCGCTCGATCATGCCCGCGTGGCATAGAATGACGAAGACCACGGTCGAGAGCAGCAGCATGATGCCGTCGCGGCGCAGTGCCGGGTCGCCGCAGGCGAAGGGGTAGATCACCCC
Organism: Nisaea sp.; assembly: GCF_017640745.1. Classification (GTDB taxonomy): domain Bacteria; phylum Pseudomonadota; class Alphaproteobacteria; order Thalassobaculales; family Thalassobaculaceae; genus Nisaea. Next base: position 11,267 of record NZ_JAEPQA010000021.1, read on the forward strand.
GACGGTGCCGATCATCAGCAGGATGTTGGCGATGTTGCTGCCGACCACGTTGCCGATCGCGATGCCGTCATGGCCGTGCAGCGCCGCCTTCAGGCTGACGAAGAGCTCTGGCGCCGAGGTGCCGAAGGCGATGACGGTGAGGCCGATGACATGCGGCGAGATCTTCAGGATGCGGGCGCCGCCGACGGCGCCCCGGATCATGATCTCGGCGGCGACCAAAAGGACGACGAGGCCGCCGATGGCAAGGGCGAGGGGAAGGATCACGCAGGGGCTCCCGCTTGCAACCAATATCGGGAGAGATGACAAGCTTCAGCGGTCACGGAGGTATGCCTTCCAGCGCTTCGGTTCGGGGCCGGCCCGGACGCCCCTGTCCCTCGGGAGCAGATCGGCGGGCCTGAATGACTGCCCCTTGATATTAGAGCTATGCCCCTGCTTTCAATGGCATTGATCGGGGAATCGGCATTCCCTGCGCACCCGGCGGCGACAGGCTTGCCGCCACTGCCTTATTTCCGGCGCTTTCCCGAGGTCCGTTTCGGCGGTTTGCCTTTCGGCGGCTGAACGGGGCCCTTGATGCGGACGACCGCGCCCTTCGGCAGCGGCTTGCCTTCCAGCGTCATGCCGAGATCGGCCGCCTCCAGCCGCTTGATCTCGTCGCGCAGCCGCGCCGCCTCCTCGAATTCGAGATCGGCGGCGGCGGTCCGCATCGCGGCCTCGAGCTCGGAAATGACCTGCTTGATGTCCTTGCCGACCAGCTCGCCCTCGTCGGAGCCGGTCTCGACCGTCACATGGTCGCCGCGCTCGTAGACGCTTTCGAGAATGTCGCCGATCGACTTCTTCACGCTCTCCGGGGTGATGCCGTGTTCGGCGTTGTATTCCTCCTGCCGCGCCCGGCGCCGGTTGGTCTCGTCGATGGCGTATTGCAGGCTGTCGGTCATCCGGTCGGCATAGAGCAGCACCCGGCCCTCGACGTTGCGCGCCGCCCGGCCGATGGTCTGCACGAGAGAGGTCTTGGAGCGGAGATAGCCCTCCTTGTCGGCGTCGAGGATCGCGACCAGCGCGCATTCCGGGATGTCGAGCCCTTCGCGCAAGAGGTTGATGCCGATCAGCACGTCGAACACGCCGAGCCGGAGATCGCGGATGATCTCGATCCGCTCCAGCGTCTCCACGTCGCTGTGGATGTAGCGCACCTTGATGCCGGCCTCGTGCATGTATTCGGTCAGCGCCTCGGCCATCTTCTTGGTCAGCGTGGTGATCAGCACCCGCTGGCCGAGCGCCGCGCAGTCCTTGCACTCGGCGATCACGTCGTCGACCTGGGTCTCGGTCGGGCGGACGATGCAGACCGGGTCGATCAGGCCGGTCGGGCGCACCAGCTGCTCGATGAAGACGCCGCCGGTGCGGTCGAGCTCCCACGGGCCGGGCGTCGCCGAGACGAAGACCGTCTGCGGGCGCATGTCCTCCCATTCCTCGAACTTGAGCGGTCGGTTGTCCATGCAGGAGGGCAGCCGGAAGCCGAATTCCGAAAGCGTCGATTTCCGCGCGAAGTCGCCTTTGTACATGGCGCCGATCTGCGGCACCGTGACATGGCTCTCGTCGACGATCAGCAGCGCGTTCTCCGGCAGGTACTCGAAGAGGGTCGGCGGCGGCTCGCCCGGATTGCGCCCGGAGAGATAGCGCGAATAGTTCTCGATCCCGGCGCAGGAGCCGGTCGCCTCCATCATCTCCATGTCGAGCACGGTGCGCTGCTCGAGGCGCTGTGCCTCCAGCAGCTTGCCCGCCTTGTTCATCTCGTCCAGCCGGAGCTTCAGCTCCTGCTTGATCGCCTTCACCGCCTGGTGCAGCGTCGGCTTCGGCGTGACGTAGTGGCTGTTGGCGAAGACGCGGATCTGCTCGAGCTCAGCCGTTTTCTGCCCGGTCAGCGGGTCGAACTCGTGGATCTGGTCGACCTCGTCGCCGAACAGCGAGAGCCGCCAGGCGCGGTCCTCGAGGTGGGCCGGGAAGATCTCGATCGAATCCCCGCGCACCCGGAAGGTGCCGCGGTGGAAGCTGGCGTCGTTGCGGCGGTACTGCAGCTCGACCAGCTGGCGCATCAGCTTCGTCTGGTCGATGGTCGACCCGGCCTTCACGTTGACCGTCATCTTGCCGTAGGTCTCGACCGCGCCGATACCGTAGATGCAGGAGACCGAGGCGACGATGATGACGTCGTCCCGCTCCAGCAGCGCGCGCGTCGCCGAATGCCGCATCCGGTCGATCTGCTCGTTGATCGAGGCTTCCTTCTCGACATAGGTGTCGGTGCGCGGGACGTAGGCCTCCGGCTGGTAATAGTCGTAATAGGAAACGAAATACTCGACCGCGTTGTTCGGGAAAAAGCTCTTCATCTCGCCGTAGAGCTGGGCGGCCAGCGTCTTGTTCGGCGCCAGCACGAGGGCGGGGCGCCGGACCTCCTGGATCACATGCGCCATGGTGAAGGTCTTGCCCGAGCCCGTGACCCCGAGCAGCACCTGGTCCATCTCTCCCTGCCGGATCCCCGCGACGAGATCCCGGATCGCCGCCGGCTGGTCGCCCGCCGGCTTGTACTCCGAGACGATCTCGAACGGCCGCCCGCGATCCTGCGGCGCGGCGCCGGACTTCAGATCGGGCTTCAGTGCGCCGACAAGGGCGGGGGCGTCTTCGAGTTGGGTGCTCATGAGGGGAATGTAGGGGGGTGGAATTAGGGAGGGAAGGGGGCTAATTGGAGTTCCGCCAACCGGACACCAATTTCGTGTTTTGGCTTCAATACCGAATTTTCATAATGCACCAAAAAATACCCTGCACGTATTGCGTTTCTGTCCTATCGTTAAAACTACCAGAAAATTACTTTTGTTTGATGCTGATGGAGAAAAATAGTGAGCTACGCAGATAATGGATTCGCGGAAAATTCTGCAGACAGCGGATTCCGCTCAGTATTGAAGAATATTCTTTCTGCGCCTTCGGTAAATGCTGTCAGTACAGGAGCTGATAAGGTAAGATATAAAACTTTTGAGAAGTTGGCTTTTCAGTTTAGGATTGAAAATCCACTGCACAGAATTGTCGCAAATAATGTTTTTACTCTGAGTTTGCCGGTCGCTGTCGCCAGGTTCGTTTGGATGATATCTGGAAACAATAGGTTAGCAGATATTGCATTCTATGAGCCTCGAGTTGCCTCTTTCACAGATGATGGCGTAATTGTGCCTGGGTCGTCATATGGCGCGAGAATTCGGCAGGCTCATCCAGGAATTGACCAGTTAAAAGGGGTGATCGACCGCCTTAAGGCTGATCCGAATTCAAGAAGAGCCGCAATTTCAATTTATCAGCCAACTGACACGACACGTGAATCGTCAGATATTCCGTGCGCTTTTGGTCTGTTTTTCCATATTCGCGAAGAAAAACTGCATACTCAGATAATAATGAGGTCGAACAACGCAGCTGTTCTGCTTCCATTTAACATTTTCGAATTTTCAATGCTTGCAGAAGTAGTTGCAGCTGAGTGCGGTGTCGCAATGGCTCCTTTAAGTCACTATGCCGCCTCGATGCACATTTACGAGAATGCCGAAGAGTTTACTAATAGGATTGTGGTCGAGGGGGGGGCGACACGATCAGACCCGATGATTCCCATGCCGAACAATCCGAAGCCGTTGGATGAGGTTCTCCGACTGGTTCAGTATGAGGCCAGCATGCGCCATCGATCAGAGGCGATTGACGATAGTGCCTTGCAGGATGAAATTGATCAAATTCAGGAAATGTTTTCACCCTATTGGCAGCAGTTTGCCTTTTTGTTGCTCGCGACAGTTGTAAATCGAAACTGTAGCCGCTACGGCGTTGAATTGCTATCCTCTGCCCTTGACCCTCGGTTCGCGAAGCTCATGAGGTGGTCTGATGCTACGGATAAGAACGCGCAAGACGTATCTTCTGACCTCCCGCTTTTGGACGTATTGCAGCGTTCTGACAATATCGTGATGTTTCACAATACGTTAGCCGGCACTTCTTTCAAGCAGCGTGCGATGAGCCACGAGGCGAAAACGGGTGAGCGTCTGTCAGCCGCGGAGCTTCTGGAAGTGCAAGAAAGAGTGGTATCGAGATTGGCTGCTCGCGGATTGAACGCTGAGTTAAGTCAAGCTGATTTTGACATGCACCTAGCTGATGTCAGGCGGCAGCATGAATAGTATTGCAGCAACTGCACACGGTTATGGGCGTGCGGAAATTGAGCAGCGGTTGGTGAAACTGACCGGTGCTTCCAATGCCTATTCAGCGATCCGCCGCTTGTGCACTAGTGTTGTCAGGGCTTCCAATCAAGAAGTCCCACCTTTTCATATTAAACCGCTATTGGACGTGATTGGAGTTGAGTTTAAGTATAGTGATGTAAATACTGGCCAAGCTGAAGCATCTGTTAGTATCAAGGACGGATCTCTGTTCCTTGAGGTTCCGAAAGCACATTTCAAAGGCGGTAGTGGGCGTTCAAAAAGGTGGAGATTTTCAATTGCTCATGAGTTTGTTCATATAATTTTGTTGCGTGCACTTGGGGCGTCTCTGATTGAGCTAACATTCAGGGATGAAGAGACTTATAGTTTTATAGAAGATTTATGTGATTACGCGGCCTCTCATATCCTTCTTCCGCGACCAAAATTGCTTCAGGAATTGAGAAAAAGTAAAATATCGAGCAAAACTATTTCTATTATTTCGCATAAATATAATGTTTCTGAAGCGGTGATATTTCGATCGATAAACGATTTCCTGCCTTGCGGCGGCGTCTTCGGTGTAAAGAAATACAAAAGAAAAAATTCAGAAAAACGGGAACTACGTATTTCTTTTTGTTCAACACCATATCGTGAACGTCAAATTAGGCCTTGGCTTCCGTTAGGCTGTACAATGAGACATATTAACCTATCGTCAGGGACATTTGAGGGCGCTTCAGAGGGAGGCAGAAAAATTGAGGATATTATAATTTCTATTAATAAAAAAGTATGGAAGCTTCATGGGTTAGTTGTTCCGTGGGTCTTTGGCCAAGAGCAGAAAGATATATTTGTGAAAAATCGGTCATTAGACGTTCTTGATGATGAGGTGGGTTATGTACTGTTTTGTTCTGAAGCGGGAAAACTTGATGCCACGCTATTTCAGTAGGACTGTTTACTAAATGTCTAAAATTTATATTTCAGGAGCTTTGCAGGCGTCTACCAACCTGCAAATTGCTAGAGACTTATACGAGGAGGCCGCGAGAATTCTCGACTCATCTGGAGATTTTTGCTTCCTTCCGCATTTGCAGACCGACCCAGAACGAGCCAAGTTTATCCCTAGTGATGATGTGTTTAGCCGTGATGTTCGTGCTCTAGAGGACGCGGACGGTGTTATCGCTTTTTTGAACGAACCATCGCACGGCGTAGGCGCAGAAATTGCCATGGCACTTGCTTGGGGGAAGCCGATATTGCCGCTTATTGAGAATGGTGGAAAATGCTCGCGTTTCTTAGATGGCTTGCTTCGCTCGCACAACTTCTTTGTTATTACATACGAAGATCATAGACATATGGAGTCCGAAATTCGAAAATTTTCGTCGTCAATCAACAGAAAATATTTTCTTCAAAATAAAATCGGCGCGATCTTGGGTTGATCCTGAAACAGGAATTGGTTGAATGTTAAATTTATCATATAGTGCGTCGATTTTCTGATCAATACGTGCTTGAAAATTTATATCTTCTTCACGTACTCCATCATTTTCTAGAGGAAACTCAATTGGAATTTTGAAAATATGGTCGTAGGTCTGCATCCATTTTTTAATTGAAAATATGAGAGCGTTGCACTCTGCGCTGTTTTCGAACTCTGGAAATAAGTCTAACGTATATGCGAGATGATCGATCATAGTTCGGTCTGCGATCAATATATCTGCTTCTTTTTCTTGGAAATAGTCTTCCGTTGCCTGAAAAAGAAATATCAATAATTGTCTTAAGGTCGTATTTTTTCCTCTTTGGAAAAATGTACTGTCGTCTACTAAATCAATTATTATGCGTGGGGTTTCATTGCAAATTTTGGTAATATTTATCTTTATTAAATTGCTTTGCAAGTTCTTAGCTAGCGACGTTTTCCCGGTACCGTGAGCTCCTGTTAATCCAATTTTCATATCGCTTCCATCCTTTGGTTTACTTGATGGTATAATTGCTGGCTTAGGTTGTCTATAATTTGATTAATTGATGCGTGGAGAGGTATAAAGGGTTTGGAAATAAGGGTACGCACGTCTCAATTGTCCAACCAACACGTCATCCTGGGTTTTGCTCCGAAACCTTGGCTCTAATCCCGCGCTCATTCGGGACCAGTGGATCCAGACTCTCGTCAGTATGACGCAGACAGGGCAGAGTGGCGGCTCCCTCAAACCCACCCGATCCCCGCTCACCTCCGCCCGATCCTCTCCATCACCGCCACCATCGCGATCCCGTAGAGCACATGCCCGACGAGCGCGACCCAGGTAATTCCGGTGAAGTTCAGGAAGAACGGCAGCCCCGCGATCCAGGTGATGCCGCCGATGGCGAAGACCCAGAGCCCGAAGCCGTAGAGCGCGGAGGGCAGGAACCAGCCGCCGGGGCCGCCGGTCACCCGTTCCCAGGCCGGCCGGAAGATGTAGAGCCAGCCGACCGGATAGCCGATCAGCCCGACCAGGTAGAAATGCACGAAATAGCCGGCGAAATCGTTGTGCGGCAGGCCGAAGGCGCCGAGCAGGCTGCGCGCGAGGCCGTGCGGCGAGAGGTTGGCCCAGCCGAGCGCGGGGCTGATCAACTGGCCCCAGAGATCGAAGGCCGTCGTCGCGACGGCGCCGGCGACGAACATCAGGCCGAGCGTGGCGGCGTTTAGCGGCGGGACGGCGCGGGGGGCGGTCATGTCGTCTGTCTGGGCCATGGGGGCGTCTCCTTCGGCGGCGGCGCGTTACTGTGCGCCGGTCTTTTCTGACAGCTAGGCTGTTCGCGCAGGGCGCGCAATCGGTCGCCGCTCTCCGTCAAGCACTCGTGACCGCGCGTGACGGGGGCAGGGGCGCCATCCATCACCCGTGAGAACCGTCATCCCGGACCCCGATCCGGGACCTTCCGGCATTTTGGGCCCGATGTTCGACAAGGTCCCGGCTCTGCGGCCGGGATGACGACGGAGGGGAAAGGAGGTCGCGCGGCCGGGCACTCGATCCGGCGCAACTATCCAGAACCCGTCACCCGCCCCGGAAAAACCCGCCGAAGAGTCGCATCCGGGGAAGCAACGGCGGCCGATCCCTGATTGCCTCGGGATATCACCAGCGTTGATATCCCATGTTCCAGAGATACATCCCCGAGCTTCTCCGCCACACGCCCCGGCCGGGCGCACGCGGCTTCGCCGTGCTTGCGGGCACCGAGGCGATCACCCGCGGCATGCTGATCTCGGTCTTCCCGATCGTGATGTACCGGGCCTACCAGGATTCGAGCCTCGTCTCCGGGATCTATTTCGTGGTCGGCCTCTTCTCCATGTGCTGGGGGCTGCTGGTGCCCTGGCTGGTGCGCTGGATCCCCCGGCGCTGGCTCTATACCGGCGGCGCGCTCTCCTATGTCGTCGGCGCCGCGCTGGTGATCTTCGGCGAGGGCGAGCTGGTGGCCGCCGCGCTGTGCTTCAACATGGCGGCGACGGTCACCGTCTTCGTCTGCTTCAACGCCTATGTGCTGGACTACGTCGCGAGCGCCGATCTCGGGCGCTGCGAGACCCTGCGCCTGTTCTACAGCGCCGCCTCATGGACCCTCGGTCCGGCGGGCGGGGTCTGGCTGCTGCATTTCTGGGAGCCGGCGCCCTTCCTCGTCGCGGGATCGGCGGCGCTGGCGCTGCTCGCGGTGTTCTGGTGGATGCGGCTCGGCAACGGCAAGCTGATCACAAGGGCGCGCGCGCCGACGCCGAACCCGCTCGCCTATCTCGGCCGGTTCTTCGCCCAGCCGCGGCTGGTCGCGGGCTGGCTTTTCGCCGTGTTCCGCTCCGCCGGCTGGTGGACCTATGTGGTCTATCTCCCGGTCTATGCGATCGAGAACGGGCTCGGCGAGCAGGTCGGAGGGATCGCGCTCTCGCTCAGCAACGCCATGCTGTTCGCCTCGCCGCTGATGCTGCGCTGGGTCGAGCGCCGGAGCGTGCGTTTCGGCGTCCGCACCGGCTTCCTCTCAGCCGGCATCGCCTTCGTCGCCGCCGGTGCAATGGGCGCGCTGCCCTGGGCGACCGTGCTGCTGCTCATGGCGGGCTCGGCCTTCCTGGTGCTGCTCGACATCTGCGGCGGGCTGCCCTTCCTGATGGCGGTGAAACCGTCCGAGCGCACCGACATGGCGGCGGTCTATTCCAGCTTCCGCGACGTCTCCGGCATCCTCTCGCCGGGCGTGGCCTGGCTGGTCCTGCTGGTGGCGCCGGTCTCCGGCATCTTCGCTGCGACCGGGCTCGGCCTGCTTGCCTCCTGGGCGCTCGCGGGCCGGCTCAACCCGCGCCTCGGCTGGCGCATGGCAGTGGCGGCCGAGCGGCGGAGGGCGGAGGGCGCCGCGGCGGAGTAGGGGCCGGCACGCCTAGCCGATATTCGCCGTCAGACCTCCGTCCACCGGCAGACAGATTCCGGTGATGTAACCCGCCTCGTCGGAGGCGAGGAAAAGCGCCGCGTTGGCGACATCCCACGCGGTTCCCGTGCGCCCTGCGAGCGGCACGTCGGCCTTGCGTTCGGCGCGGATCACCTCGCGGCTTTTGCCGGTCTCCTGCGCCCGCCGTTCGATCGCCATCGGCGTGTCGACAAGGCCCGGCAGGATCGCGTTGGCGCGAATGCCATATGGGGCGTTCTCCATCGCCAGATGATGCGTCAGCGTGTTCACCGCGCCCTTGGAGGTCTTGTAGGCGACGGTACCGCGGGCGGCGAGGGAGGAGGTGGAGGAGATGTTGAGGATCACGCCCGACTGCTGTTCCCGCATCACCGGGAGCACGTGCTTGGCGGTCAGGAACATGCCCTTCAGGTTCATCGCCATCAGTTCGTCCCACATGCCGGCATCCATCTCCGGCGTCGGCCGGTCGCCGCGCGAGCGGCCGACATTGTTGTGCAGGATGTCGATCCGTCCGAAACGGGCCTTGCAGGTCTCCGCGATGCGGCGGCACTCCTCCTCGCTTGTGATGTCGGCTTTCAGCACCTCGGTCTCGGCGCCCGACTCGCGGCAGAGCGACTCGGTCTCCCGCGCCCACTCCTCGTTGGCGTCGACAAGCAGGAGCTTGGCGCCCTCCTCGGCGAAGCGGAGCGCCACCGCGCGCCCGTTCCCGGTGGTCTCGCCCGGCTGCTGCCCGGCGCCGACGATGATCGCGACCTTGTCCTTCAAACGCATGTCATTTCCCCCAGCGCAGCGCCAGCGGATCCGCTTCGCGCGCAAGTTCGAGCAATTGCGCCCGCGTCTCCGGATGCAGCGGTCGGATCGGGTGTCGGACATGCTCGGAGGCGATCACGCCGCCTTCCTTCATGACCGCCTTGCTGGAGCGCCAGCCGCATTGCCGGTTCTCGAAATTGATCAGCGGCAGCAGGCGCTCATAGACCCGCTTCGCCTCGGCCCGGTCGCCCGCGAGATGCGCCGCGATGGCAGGACGGATCAGGTCCGGGATCATCGCCGAGGTCATCGAGCCGGTGGCGCCGGCATCGAGGTCGGCGAGCAGGGTGATCGCCTCCTCGCCGTCGAACGGCCCCTCGATGGCGTCGCCGCCCGCTTCCAGCAGCGCGCGCAGCTTGGCCGCCGCCTGCGGCACCTCGATCTTGAACAGTTTCACCTGTTCGATCTCGCGCGCCATCCGGACCAGGAACGGCACGGAAAGGGCGACGCCGGAGAGCGGGGCGTCCTGCACCATGATCGGGATTCCGCCGGCTTTGCCCGCGCGCGCGAAATGCTCGAACATCGCTTCCTCGTCGGCCTTCAGCGCGGCGCCGTGATAGGGCGGCATCATCATCACCATGGCCGCGCCCATCGCCGCCGCCTCGCGCGCCCGCGCCTCGACGATGCCGGTGGAGAAATGGGAAATCGTCACGATCACCGGCACGCGTCCCGCCGTGTGCTCGAGGCAGAGTTTCGTCAGCTCCGCGCGTTCGGCGTCGCTCAGCAGGAACTGCTCGGAGAAGTTGGCGAGGATGCAGATCCCGTCCACGCCCTGGTCGACCATGCAGTCGATCACCCGCTTCATGCTCTCGAAATCGACGGAACCGTCATCGGTGAACGGCGTCGGCGCGACCGGCCAGATGCCGGAATAGGGTTTCGTGGTCATGATCTGCGTTTGCTCCCCGGTTATTCGTTGCGGCCACGATAGCCGATCCGAGGGCGCTTGAAACGGCATTGCGCTGCCTTAGTCTCTCCTTTCCGTTCCACGGAAACCCGGAGCCGCCCTGTGCCGTCCCGCCGTACAGCCCTCGGACTTCTGACCGCTGCGGCCCTGTTTCCCCTGACTGCCCGGAGACCCGCCATGGCCGCGACCTTTCCCGTGATCGACGATCTCTCCCGTCCCCATCCCGAAGCCGCGACCGGGGCCGCATGGGAACTGGTTTCGGACCGGGTGATGGGGGGGGTCTCCGGCGGAACCATGGCCCGCGCGGAAGTCGGGGGACGCAAGGCGCTCCGGATGCGCGGCGAGGTCAGTCTTGAGAACAATGGCGGGTTTCTGCAGATCGCACTCGACCTCGCGCCGGGCGGCGAGAGCATTGACGCGCGCGGCTGGCGCGGGATCGAGCTCGAGGTCCTCGGCAACGGCGAGGAATACAACCTGCACCTTCGGACCGACGACGTCGCGCGCCCCTGGCAATCCTACAGGCAAAGCTTCGTCGCCGACCCGGTCTGGAAGAGCGTGCGTCTGGATTTTGCGGATTTCACCCCGCACAGGCTGGAGGCGCCCCTCAACCTGAAGAAATTGCGGCGCATCGGCCTCGTCGCGATTGGCCGGGCCTTCACGGCGGATCTGGCCGTGGCCGGGGTCCGGTTCTATGCCTGAGCATGTCGCCGTCTCCCGGCCGCAGCGTTAGAACATCAGCCTCATGCCGACGACGAAGGAAACGACGTCGTCATCTTCGCCCTCGGACCGGACCAGCCGGCCGCTCTCTCCGAGGGTCCGTTCCCAGTGCACGCCGATATAGGGCGCCACCGCCCGGTCGAGCAGGTCGTAGCTCAGGCGTCCGCCGAGCTCGAGCTTCGGCCCGAAGGCGGCCCGCCCCGTCGCCTCGTCGTCGGCAAGCGGGATGTCGAGTTCGATGCTGGGTGTGAAGATGATCCGGTTGGTGATCAGCCCCTCATATTCGACCTCGAAGCGGGCCGCCGGGTACTCCGAGAGATAGAGGTCGGCATCCACCTCGAACCACTGCTTGGCCAGACCGTGCAGGCCGAGCACGCCATAGGTCCGGCGCGGTCCTTCGTCCGGACTGTCGTAGCGCACGCCGGCAACGGCATCGAAGAAGTCGGAGACCGGAACCTGCAGGCGCAGCTGGTTCTCCAGCGTCTCGAACTTGTCGGGCGAGGCGGCGTATTCCGCCTCGCTGCGCAGGACGAATTTGAACTCGTCCCTGCCGACGAAGGCGTCGGCGTCCCAGGCATAGGCTTCCGAGCCTTCCCCGCTGCGCCATTCCAGTTGTTCGGCCTGGATCCCCCAGAGCCACTGCTCAGCCGAAGCGGGAGCAGCGAAAAGCGCTGCCGAAAGGGCGGAAAGTAGTGCGAATGACTTCCGCATCCCTCAGCCCTCCGTCTTCTTCGACGGGAGCGCCGCGGCCTTGCCTTTCGGACCGCCCTCGACAATGACCTTGCGGAACATGCCGCTGTCCGCGTGGTAGGAGAGGTGGCAGTGGAAGGCCCATTCACCCGGTGCGTCGACTTCCGTCTCCATGTAGACGGTGGTGCCCGGCGCCACGCTGACCACGTGCTTGACCGGGTTCCACTTGCCCTTGCCGGTATCGAGGATCGACCACATGCCATGCAGGTGCATCGGGTGGGTCATCATCGTCTCGTTGACGAACTTGAAGCGCACCCGTTCGCCGTAGGTCAGCCGGATCGGCTCTGCATCGGCGTATTTGATGCCGTTGATAGACCAGATATAGCGCTCCATGTTGCCGGTCAGACGCAGTTCGATCTCGCGCGTGGCCTCGCGGTGCTCATAGAGCGGTCTCTGGGCGCGGAGGTCGTTGTAGGAGAGGAATTTGCCGCCGTTTGCGGCCGTCGGCGTCAGGCCGCTGCCCGGGGCATAGAAAGGGTCGCCGCCGGCCATCATCCCGTGCGCGCTGTGATCCATCTGCCCCTGGCCCGCGCTGCCGTGGTTCATTCCCTGCATCACGGTGCCGTCGGGCATCGTGTGCGATCCGGACATCTGGCCGCCGCCATGGTTCATGCCCTGCATCACCGTGCCGTCGGGCATCGTGTGGCTCATGCCGGACATGGTGCTGCCGTCGGGCATGGTGTGGCTCATGCCGCCATGCCCCATGCTGCCGTGATCCATGCCTTCGTGCGCCATGCCCATGTCGGCCATGGTGAGGCGCGGCGGCTGGCGCAGCTCGGGAACCTCCGCCGCCATGCCTTCTGCGGTCGCCAGCGTGCCGCGGACGGAGGCGGTGCGGGCCATCGACTCGGCGAAGATCGCGTAGGCTTGGTCCTCCTTCGGCTGCACGATGACGTCGTAGGTCTCGGCAACGGCGATGCGGAACTCGTCGACCGGAACCGGCAGGACATTGTTCCCGTCCGCCTGCACGACCGTCATCTTCAGGCCCGGGATGCGGATGTCGAAATAGGTCATTGCTGAGGAATTGATGAAGCGGAGCCGGATGCGTTCGCCCGGCGTGAACAGCCCGGTCCAGTTCTGCGCCGTGCTCTTGCCGTTGATCAGCGGGGTGAAGCCCTGCAGATCCTCGATATCGGTCGGCATCATCCGCATATCGCCCCAGTCCGCCCGGTCCGCAAGTGCGGCGTCGAAGCCCTGCTCGCGGCTGTCCTTCAGGAAGTCGAACAGGGTGCGCTGCTGCCGGTTGTAATAGTCCGGCATCATCTTGAGATTGCGCAGGATCCGATTGCCGGAATGCGGATGCGCATCGGTCAGCTGGATCACGTATTCGCGGTCGTAGCGGAACGGTTCCCGCTTCTCGGGCTCGATGATGATAGCGCCGTAGGCCCCGTCCGGTTCCTGGAAGCCGGTATGGCTGTGGAACCAGTAGGTGCCGCTCTGCACGATCGGGAAGCGGTAGGTGAAGGTCTCACCAGGCGCGATCCCGTCATAGCTGATCCCCGGAACCCCGTCCTGCTGGTAGGGCAGGATCAGGCCATGCCAGTGGATCGAGGTCGGCTCGGAGAGGTTGTTCGTCACATTGATGGTGACGTCCTCGCCTTCCTTGAAGCGCAGGACCGGTCCGGGCGAGGTGCCGTTATACCCGATCCCGGAGCGCGTGAAGCTTCCGGTATCGACGGTGACCCGGTCGACGGTGAGATTATATTCGCCGGCCATGGCGGCGCCGGAAAGCGCGGCCGCCAGACCGGCACCGAGCAGGGACGCCCGGCGCAACAGTCCAAAGGACATTGCTGTACTCCTTGAGAAATACGGTACCGGGGATCAGTGGCTCAGCTTGACCGTGCCGTGCATGCCGGTCTCGTAGTGGCCGGGCACGTTGCAGGCGAACTCGAGATCGGCATGTTTCGGAAAGGTCCAGATGATCTCGCCGGTCTTGCCGGGCTCGAGCAGGACGCTGTTCGGCTCGTCGTGCATGCCGTGGCCCATGGAGGCCTGCATTGCCTTCGCCGCTTCATGATTGATGCGGTCCGGCTCCAGGACCCCGTGCTCGACCATCATCATCATCTCAGGACGGTGCGCCTCGTGCATCGCGGCGGTTGCGATATTGAACTCGTGCACGAACTCGCCGGCATTCTTGACCACGAAACGGATCGTCTCGCCTTCCTTGATGTCGAGGGATTCGGGCTCGTAATAATTGTCGTACATGGTGATCTCGATGGTGCGGGACACCTTCGCGGGGTCGCCCGGCTGACCGATCTTCATATCGTGCATCATTCCGTGCCCGCCGGAATGCGAGCCGGCTGCGAGGGCTGCGCCGGAGGAGATAATGGCAACGGAGAGGGTGGCGCCGAAGACGGCGCTCAGTGCTTTGGAACGGGACATGAGTCTTTCCTTCACGATTTGACGAAACTTCTGGATGAAGCCCGTAGGTGGGCTTCGGAAAACGAATGAAGTCGCGTCAGCCTCGTGGAGGCGGCGTGTCGGCGGCGGGCGGGTTGCCCTGGAGCTGGAGGTCCTGGATATGGAACCGCCAGCGGCCGGCATAGTCCGCCGGAAGATAGGGCTGGTAATCCGCCAGATCGATGGCGCCGAGACAGTGGGGCGTGATCATGTGGGGGCAGGCCGCCGGCAAGCAGTCGGACGGGTCAGCATCCCCAAATGCCACGGCCGAGTCTCCTGAAACGGCAGAATGCATCGCCGGGCCGCTCCCGCTTCCGGGCATTACATGCCCGAACGACGGTGCCGCGGTGATCAGAAGGATCGCGAATGCGAGTAATGCCGAGCGCCACATGACGCCTTATGCGGAGTTTCCACCAACTGGAAGGTCAAGAGGTAAAGGAGGAAAGCGAAGCCAAGGCACCGGAAAGAGGAGGAGACGCGGCGGTGCCGCGTCTCCGGACAGGCTCAGGGGCAGGCGGGAGGCGGAGGAGGAGCCTCGCCGTTGCGGCACTGATTGATGTAGGTTTGCGCGTCGGCCGGCGTCATTCTGCCGTTTCCGATCATGGTCCTGAACGGTTCCTCGCAGAGCGTGCTCCCGCCCGCCGCCATCTGCGCGACGGCATTCAACCGGGTGAGCCAGTTCAGGGGATCGACGCCGCAGATATTTGCCGGTGCTCCGGGCATGGTCAGGGCCCCGGGAAAAGCACCGCCGATCGGGGTATTCCCCTCGCAGGTCGGGTTCCCGGGATTGATCCGTACCGTGAGGTGCATCGGGGTCCCGCGGTTGAACGTGACATGCACGTCGGTCGCGCCGTCGGTCAGACCGCAAACCCAGAGATTCTGCGTTGTCGGGCTCAGGGTCCGGCAAAGCCCTTCGTTCTTCGCGTTTCCATAAAGGGTCAGTCCCTCGCAATTGGTGACAGCCAATGCCGGGAACGGAACAGCGGCGAGAGCGCAGATCGTCGTCGCCAGTACGGCTCTGCGGATGGCGGTGGGGCGGGTTTTGGGTGCCATTGGAGTCTCCGGAAAAATGGTCGAGATATCTCCGAAGACCGATTTCGGACCGGATTTGTGAACGGAAATCGTTCTGTTTCCTTCCCGTGCCGGGCACCGCATGCGAACAGCCGCCAGTTAGCTCTAATTTTATCTTTTCGTCCGAAATTTATGAGATTCTACAAAGACTTCCCCCGGAATCTGATGAGCACTATAGTGTGACCTTCGATAGTAGCGGAGGCGGTCCGTAAGAGCCTTCGGCGCGTCAGGTGTGAGGGAGAAAAACCGGGATGATCGAGATCGAGGATTTCGGACTGTCGGAACCTGGAAAGCTGAGGGCGGCGATCAATCTCGGCAATATCCTGCTGGTGACGGGAAAGAACGAGACCGGCAATCCGACCGGGGTTTCGCCCTCCATGGCCGCTGCGATCGCGCGGCATCTCGGGTTCTCGGTCGTCTACAACACCTATCCGTCTCCCGGCGCCGCGGCGGACGCGGTTGACCGGGACGAATGGGACATTTGCCTCATCGCCGAAGACCCGAAGAGAGCCGAGACCATAGAGTTCTGCGGCGCCTATGCCGAGATCGAGGCGACCTATCTCGTCCCGGCCGGCTCGAAGATCCAGAGCATCGAAGAGGTGGACCAGCCCGGTATCCGGATCGCGGTCTCCGAGCGGTCCGCCTACGACCTCTACCTGTCCCGCGCGCTCAAGCATGCGGAACTGAAGCGCGCGCCGGGTCTTGCCGCAGCCTTCGAGCTGTTCCAGAGCCAGAAGCTCGACGTGCTCGCGGGGCTGCGTCCGGCGCTGCTGGAGAATGCCGAGAGCCTGCCTGGCTCGCGGGTCCTCGACGGTGCCTATACGGCCGTCCGTCAGGCGGTCGGCGTGAAGCCGGGTAATCCTGCCTTCGCAAAGGCGGTAAAGCGCTTCGTCTCGGATGCGAAGTCGAACGGTCTCGTCGCCGGGCTGATCAACGAGTTCGGGCAGCGCGGAAGATTGTCCGTCGCCTCCTGAAGCTGCTCTGGCCAGCCGCGCCGGGCTTTGTTAGGTTTCGCCGCACCGCATCATTCCCTGCAACGGATCGGGACCCATGTCCGAGCTCGAAACCCTCACGGCTGCCTACCGTAACCTGAAGTCACGCAACCAGAATATCGACATGACCCGGGGCAAGCCCTCGGCCGCCCAGCTCGATCTCGCGGCGGGCATGTTCGATCTCGTCCATAGCGACGATTGCCGTGGCGAGGACGGGACCGACTACCGCAACTACGGCATCCTTGCGGGCATTCCGGAGGCGCGGAAGCTCTTCGCCGACCTGATGGAAACGACGCCGGACAGGGTGATCGTCGGCGGCAATGGCAGTCTCGCGATGATGTATGACGCGTTGGCCGGCGCCGTCACTTTCGGCGTTCCGGGAGGCGAGGGCCCCTGGAAAGGGGCGAAGTTCCTCTGCCCGGTGCCAGGCTACGACCGGCATTTCGCGATCTGTGAGCGGCTCGGCATCGAGATGCTGCCGGTCGAGATGCTGGACGATGGGCCGGACATGGACGCCGTCGAGACGATGGTCGCCGAGGATGCCTCGATCAAGGGCATCTGGTGCGTGCCGAAATATTCCAACCCGACAGGTGCGGTCTATTCGGATCTCACGGTGGACCGGCTGGCGGCGATGAAATGCGCCGCGCCCGACTTCCGCATCATCTGGGACAATGCCTATGTGGTGCATCACCTGACGGGCGAGATCGCCCGGGTGAAGAACATCCAGAAAGCGGCCGAGGCGGCGGGCAACCCGGACCGGATCCTGACCTTTGTTTCGACCTCCAAGATCAGCCTCGCCGGAGCCGGGGTTGCTGCGATGTCGGCCTCCGAGGCCAACGTGAAGGACGCACTGGAACGCATGTTCTTCGCAACCATCGGCCCGGACAAGATCAACCAGCTGCGTCACGTCCGTTTCTTCAAGGATCAGGCCGGGATCGAAGCGCACATGAAGAAGCATGCCGAGATCATCGCACCGAAATTCGCCGTGGTGGAGAAGGCGCTGTCGGAAGCTTTCGCAGGCACGGACCTCGCCAGCTGGACGAAGCCCGAGGGCGGCTATTTCGTCAGCGTCGACCTCTCGGACGGCTGCGCCGCCGAGACCGTCAGGCTCTGCGCCGAGGCCGGAGTGAAGCTGACCGCCTCGGGTGCCTGCTTCCCCTATGGCAAGGACCCGCGCGATCGCAACATCCGCCTCGCCCCGACCATGCCGACCCCCGACGAGCTGGAGCGGGCGATGGAAGTGTTCTGCACGACGGCGAAGATGGTGTGCCTGAAGAAGAGAGGGTGAGAGGGAGTTCTCAGCGCCCTCTAATTGTCGCCATCCCGGCGCAGGCCGGGACCCAGAGAGCATAGAGCGGAGACCTGGATCCCTGGGTTCCGGCCTGCGCCGGAATGACGTTTTTTGTTTGAATGCGGGAGCCCTAGCTGTTCCCCAGCCAGTAATCCGAGTAACCGTCCGCCCATTCCTTGAAATCCCGGAAATTCCGCTCCGGCTTCAGCTCGGGTGACCAGCGCAGCGCCTCCTTCAGCCGGTCGCTGACCAGGAGCTGGCGGTCAGTGTCGCCGTGCAGGTTCACCGTCGGCTTCTCGTCCTCTTCCGCAAGCCGCCAGGAGAAATCCGGATAGGCGCCGGCCAGCATCTCGCACCAGTCGGCCGTGCTCCAGGGTGTCGAGCAGCTGATGTTGAAGACGTCGTAGGGCCGCTCCGTGGTGTTGATCAGGCGGACCAGGGCATCGGCAATGTCGCGGCTGTAGGTCCAGTCGCGCATGTCGCGGTAGCGCAGCGTCGCCTCGCCGCCCTTCAGTGCGATCAGCGAGGCCTGCATCTGCGGGCTGAGCGTGTCGCGCAACCCGCTGTCGACCTCCCACGGTCCGAACACGCCGGACAGACGGACGCTGAAAAGGTCCATCTCCCAGAGTTCCGCCAGCCGCCGGGTGATGCATTCCGAGGCGAACTTGGTGGTGGAGTAGAGATTGTGCGGCCAGGCGGGCAGGTCCTCGGAGAGCGGCTTGTCGCCGAAGGCGGTTGAGCCGTAGGCGGCGGTGGAGCCGACATTGATCACGCGCGCGAGGCCGGCATCGCGTGCGGCCTCGAGTGCGGCGGTGAAGGCCATCAGGTTGACCTCGAGGATGGAGCGCGGCGCATTGGCGTCCCGTTCAGGGCCGGCTGTGACGGCCGCGGCGCAGAACATGCGGTCGACATTGTGCTCTTTCAGGGCCGCGAGCAGCACGCCGTCCGCCAGGGCATCGCCGACGACCTCAACGCATTCGCCCGGATGCGTCGCGAAGGCGCGTTTCGCGGCGGCCGGGATCGGGCGCCGGTCGAAGACCACGGCGGTCTCCCCGGTCTTCAGCAGCGTCTCCGCGATATTGAGGCCGACGAAACCGGCGCCGCCGAGGATCAGGACCGCCATTCTTCTCTCCCGTATCTGAATTGGTCGTCCCCAGAGCCTAGTGCGTCGCCGGAAATTGCCAAGTGTCATCCGGGGCATCGCCGCGCTCGCGCACACGCGCTAATCTGATCCGGAGACAAAGGGGAGCCAGACATATGAGCGATTATCCGCGAGATCTCGTCGGTTACGGAGCCAACCCGCCGGATCCGCACTGGCCGGGCGGCGCGCGGCTAGCGGTCAATTTCGTCATGAATATCGAGGAGGGCTCGGAATATTCGATCCCCGACGGTGACGGGTTCTCGGAGACGGGGCTGACGGAATCGCCGGGCTCGCCGAACGATCCGGGGAGCCGTGATCTCGCCGCGGAATCGATGTTCGAGTACGGCAGCCGTGTCGGTTTCTGGCGCCTGCTCCGGCTCTTCGAGGAACGGGAGATGCCGGTCACTTTCTTCGCCTGCGCTCTTGCCGTCGAACGTAATCCCGAGATGGCGGCGGCAATGAGGGAGAGCGGGAACGACATTTGCTGCCAC
The DNA here is from genome assembly GCF_017640745.1 of Nisaea sp. Lineage (GTDB taxonomy): Bacteria > Pseudomonadota > Alphaproteobacteria > Thalassobaculales > Thalassobaculaceae > Nisaea. The sequence goes on from NZ_JAEPQA010000021.1 coordinate 30,404, forward strand.
GGCTGGCGCTGGATCGAGCATTTCAAGCTCTCCCACGATGAGGAGCGCGAGCAAATCCGCAAGGCGGTTGCTTCCCTCAAGAAGACCCTCGGCCACCGGCCGCTCGGCTGGTATTGCCGCCACGGTCCGGGTGAGGCGACCCGGGAGTTGCTGGTCGAGGAGGGCGGCTTTCTCTACGACAGCGACGCCTATAACGACGAACTTCCCTACTGGACCGAGGTGAAAGGCACGCCGCATCTCGTGGTGCCCTATTCGCTGGTCCATAACGACTCGAAATTCTCCCGCGGCTGGCTCAATACCGGCCAGCAGTTCTTCGAGTTCATCCGCGACGGGTTCGACATGCTCTATGCTGAAGGGGCAACGCAGCCGAAAATGATGTCGATCGGCCTGCACACGCGCCTGATCGGGCATCCGGCTCGGGCCGCGGGCCTCGCGCGGCTGCTCGATTACATCAAAGGCTTCGAGGATGTCTGGGTGACGGGACGGCTGGATATCGCGCGGCACTGGCGCGAGACGCATCCCTACAGGTAGCAGTCCGTCAGTCCGGCGCGTGGGCCTTCAGGAAATCGTCGACCGCGGCCTCTATGGTCGCGAGTGCCTGTTCCTGCGACCAGTCGCAGCTGCCCGAGAACATGGTCTGGATCATGAACGGTCCGGCCACCAGTCCCTGGAACTGGGCCGCTGAGAGAACCGGGTCCGATTTTTTCATCAGGCCCTGTACCTGCATCTGCCGGAAATAGTCGGCGAGTTCGTTGCGCATCTTTCCCGGGCCTTCGTTCCAGAAGGTCTGCCCGATCAGCGGGAACTGCTCGACCTCGCCGATAACCGTCCGCATCAGGCGCTGCTTGTCGGGATCGGTCACCTTGCCGACGACCAGCCTCGCGCTCTCGATCAGCACCGACCGGAGGTCGCCGGAAAAATCGATGTCGTTCGGCGAGGGCTCGCCGAAACCGGCGCACATCCCGCCCATGACAGTGCAGAACAGATGCTCCTTGCTTTCGAAGTAACTGTAGACGGTGCGCTTCGAGACGTTGGCCTCGGCTGCGACCTTGTCCATCGACGTGACTTCGTAACCCTGTTCCGTGAACAGTTTGCAGGCCGCCTCGACGATCTGCCGTTCCTTTTCGGTCAACGGTCCGCGCTCAGGAAAAATCTGTTCAACGTGCGCCATGGGCCTTGAAGTGATCCAGTACACTGACTAGTTTACGGAAACTACACCGTTCAGTGTAGTTGCATTGTTACGCTTTCAAAAACAATAGCACGTTCTCGTGACCGCAGGAGGGGCCGATGTCGGACGAACGTTCCACAGTGCGAAAGTCCAGTTGGGTGACGGACTATGCTCACTGGGTGATCCGCTGGCGCTGGGCGGTGATTGCCGCCTCGATACTTGTCGCCTTTGCCGCCGCTGCCGGCGGCCAGTTTCTGACTTTTTCGACCGACTACCGGGTCTTCTTCAGTAAGGAGAACCCGCAGCTTCAGGCTTTCGAGTCCCTGCAGCGGATCTATCTGAAAGAAGACAACGTCTCCCTTGTTCTGCAGCCCGACGAAGGCGAGGTCTTCCAGCCCGCCGTGCTCGCCGCGATCCGGGACCTGACCGAGAAGGCGTGGAAGACACCTTACGCGACCCGGGTCGACAGCCTGACCAACTTCCAGAACAGCACGGCCGACGGGGACGATCTCGTGGTCGACGATCTCGTTCCGGGGAACAGTCCGCTCGACGCGGAGGATCTTTCTCGTATCCGGACCGCCGCCCTGGCGGAGCCGTTGCTGACCGACCGCATCATCGCGCCCGATGCCCGGACGACGATGGTCAACATCACGCTCACGCTGCCGCAGGAGAAACTGACCGAGACGCCTGAGGCGATGGCCTATGTGGATGGTCTGGTTGGGGAGTTCAAGGCGGCGCATCCGGACATCACCCTGGCGGTGACCGGCTCCGTCGCTCTCAACAATTCCTTCTCGGTCTCGGCCCAGAACGACATGCAGACGCTCGTCCCGCTGATGTACGGCGTGCTCCTGCTGGTGATGGCCGTGCTGCTCCGGTCCGTCTCAGGAACATTCGCGACCCTGCTGGTCATCGCCTTTTCCGCGCTGACGGCGATGGGCCTTGCGGGCTGGGTCGGCATCCAGCTGACACCGCCCTCGGTTACGGCACCGACGATCATCCTGACGCTGGCGATCGCGGACTCTGTCCATATCCTGATCAGCCTGTTTCACGGCATGCGGCGCGGTCTCGGCAAGCGCGAGGCGCTGGTCGAGAGTCTCCGGATCAATTTCCAGCCGGTCTTCCTGACCAGCCTGACCACGGTCATCGGTTTCGCAAGCCTGAACTTCTCCGACGCCCCGCCGTTCCGCGATCTCGGCAACATCACGGCCATGGGTGTGGTCGCGGCCTGGTTCTTCTCCGTCGGTTTCCTGCCCGCGATGATGGCGGTGCTGCCGGTCCGGGTGAAGGTCCGGGAGGAGGAGCAGTCGGCGGCGATGGAGCGGCTCGCGGAGTTCGTCATCGCCCGGCGCAGCCAGGTCATGTTCGGCACGCTCGCGCTGGTCGCATCCTTCGCCGTGTTCATTCCGCGGATCGAGCTGAACGATCAGTTCGTGAAGTATTTCGACGAGAGCATCCCGTTCCGCAACGATACGGACTGGGCGATGGAGCACCTCTCCGGGATCTATCAGGCCCAGTGGTCCGTCCCGGCTGCGGGCAGCGGCGGTGTTTCCGATCCGGATTACCTGAAGCGTCTGGAAGGCTTCACCGAATTCCTCAGGGCGCGCGGCGAGGTCGTCCACGTCATGACGCTGACGGACATCTTCAAGCGGCTGAACCGGAACATGCATGGCGACGATCCGGCGATGTACCGCCTGCCGGACGCGCGTGACCTTGCCGCGCAATACCTGCTGCTTTTCGAAATGTCGCTGCCGTTCGGGCTCGACCTGAACAATCAGGTCAATGTCGACAAGTCGGCGGTCCGGGTGATCGCGACGCTGGAGAATATCAGCACCAACGATCTGCGGGCGCTCGACCGGGAATCGTCGGCCTGGCTCTCTGAGAACTTCCCGAGCGCGGCGGAAACCCGGGCGTCGGGGCCGTTCGTCATGTTCGCCTATATTTCCGAGCGCAATATCGAGGGCATGCTGACCGGCACCTTCCTCGCCTTCGTGCTGATCTCCGTCACGCTCACCATCGCGCTTCGGAGCCTGAAACTCGGCGCTATCTCGCTCGCACCGAACCTGATGCCGGCGGCCATGGCTTTCGGTTTCTGGGGTCTCACCGTCGGCGAGGTCGGCATGGCCTCCTCGGTGGTCACCGCGACCAGTCTCGGGATCATCGTCGATGCGACGGTCCACTTCCTCTCGAAATACCGGCGCGCCCGGGTCGAGAAGGGCGCCGATGCCGAGGACGCGGTGCGCTACGCTTTCTCGACAGTGGGCACCGCCCTTTGGGTCACGACCGCCATTCTGGTCGCCGGCTTCGCGGTGCTCGCGCTCTCCACCTTCAAGATCAACGGGTCGATGGGGCTGCTCACGGCGGTCACGCTGGTCATGGCCATCGTCATCGACTTCCTCCTTTTGCCGGCCCTGCTGCTCCTGCTGGACGGCCGGCGCAACGACCGGGAAGCCGGGAAGGCTCCCCTCGCTCAAGCTGCGGAGTAGGAAAATGGGAAAACTGCAAAGACTTCTCGCCCTGGCGGTGCTCGCCGTCAGTCCGGTGCTGCAATCCGCCTATGCGGAGAGTCCAGAAGACAAGGGGCTGGCGATCGCCGAGGAGACCGACCGCCGGGATCTCGGCTGGGGCGACAGCGACGTCGTGATGCAGATGATCCTGCGCAATGCCGAGGGGGAGAGCAGCGTGCGCGACCTGCGCCTGCGCTCCCTTGAGGTGCCGGAGCGCAAGCTCGGGGACAAGAGCATCACCGTCTTCCACAAACCCCGGGATATCGAGGGCACGGCCTTCCTCTCCCATACCAGGATCCTCGACCCGGACGACCAGTGGCTCTATCTGCCGGCCCTGAAGCGGGTGAAGCGGATTTCCTCGAAGAACAAGTCCGGCCCGTTCGTCGGTTCCGAGTTCGCCTATGAGGATCTGGTCAGCCAGGAGGTCGACCGCTACGCCTACAAATGGCTGAGAGACGAGGCCTGCGGCGAGGCGGCGCCGGATCGGGAATGCTTCGTCGTCGAGCGGACGCCGCTCTACGAGCATTCCGGTTACACCAAGCTGGTCAGCTGGGTGGACAAGCGGGACTACCAGCCGCGTAAGGTCGAGTTCTACGACCGCAAGGACGCGTTGCTGAAGACCCTGCTGATGCTCGATTATCGGCAGTATCAGGGTCAGTACTGGCGCACGCACCGGATGGACATGGTCAATCACCAGACCGGCAAGTCCACGACGCTGACCTTCGAGGATTACAGCTTCAAGGTCGGCCTTTCCGAAGACGATTTCGACAAGAACCGGCTAAAGCGCGTGCAATGAGATCCGGGTCCGCTCACCTGGCGGCGGGGCTCTGCCTCGCCGCTCTTTCTTTGCCGGCCGGCGCCGAAGAGCCCCGGTTCGACGCCACCCTGGAGCTCGGAACCGAACTCCGTGTCTTTCCGAACGCTCCGGCCTACGCTGCCCAGCGCGACCGGACCCTGGGCCCGTCGCTCTATCTCGAGCCGGAATTCACCGCGGACTGGAACGGCGGCGACGACCGTCTCACGCTGGTGCCCTATGCCCGCTTCGACCGCGACGACGACCGGCGCACCCATGCCGATATCCGGGAGGCGAACTGGCTGCATATCGGCGACGGCTACGATCTCGTCGTCGGCGCCGACAAGGTCTTCTGGGGGGTAACGGAATCCCGTCACCTGGTCGATATCATCAACCAGAGCGACGCCGTCGAGGATGTCGATCTCGAGGACAAGCTCGGCCAGCCGATGGTGCAGCTTGCCGTGCCGAGCGACTGGGGAACGGCGAGTTTCTTCGTCATGCCGTATTTCCGTGAACGGACGTTCCCCGACCGTAAGGCCCGGCTCAGCGGCGGCGCCCGGGTGGACAGCAATGCGAGCTACGACTCATCTGCAGAGGAATTCCATCCGGACCTCGCCGTACGCTGGTCCCATGTGATTGGCGATTTCGATGTCGGCTTGTCGCATTTCCACGGCACCAGCCGCGAGCCGAGGCTGCTTAAGCTGGATGCAGGCGATCCGACCAATCTCACGCCGCATTACGACCTGATCGACCAGACCGGGCTCGACCTGCAGTACACGACCGATGCCTGGCTCTGGAAGCTGGAGGCGATCGGGCGCGGCGGGCACGGCGACTATTTCGGGGCCGCAGTCGCTGGCTTCGAATACACCCTCTTCGGGATTGCCGGAACGGACATGGATCTCGGCCTGCTGGCGGAATACCAATATGACGGCCGTACCGAGAACGGCGACGCGCCCGGCGTGCTCGGCAACAATGACACGTTTTTCGGTACGCGGCTGACGCTGAACGATGTCGACGACAGCTCGCTTCTGGCTGGCGCGGTCGTCGATAACGAGGACGGCTCGACCCTGCTATCGCTCGAAGCGGAGCGCCGGATCGGCGACAGCTGGAAGGTCGAGGCGGTGGCCCGTTTCTTCGTGAATGCGGATCGCCGCAACCCGCTCGTTGGCTATGAGCGGGATGACTTTTTCAGCCTGACGCTGATCCGCTACTTCTGAACGCTCTCCGGTCCGTCGTCTGCGGGAAAGCGCAGAACGGACCGGAGTGCCTGTCTGGCTACCGAGATCTAGTGCAGTGCCTCTTCCCAGTCGCGCCGCCTGACCAGAACGGGATCCAGATCCTGTTCCGAGGGCAGGAAGACCCAAAGCCCGACCTCCGGAGAAGACGGATCGTCGTGTCCCTGAGCTTTCGCGATCTTGCCGACCCGATTGTAGAGCAATGCATGAATGTCGCCGGTATACCGTGCCGCCCGGCTGTCCGTTCCAGGATTCATCACCACCTCCCACACCTAATGGCGACACCAGTTGACGAAAATCCGTGACGGAGGTGAAGGCCGCCTCCCAATAAAATGTTCGAAAATTCAAAAAAAATCGGTCTGGATTTTGTTGAGTGCCGCTTCTGGCGAGGGAAATGGTCGATTTTGCGATTTTTCCAGCGTTTACCCCAATTTTTTTGCTGATTTGGGCCTGAAAGTCGGAAAACTGGCGATCTGCATATTTTTTGGCGACGTGTCGTGCGGCGGTGCGAAATGCCGGTTCATGAACCGGTCAGAGTAAGTCCGTTCGGGAGCGCATGCCCGCCCGACGGTCGTCGCCGGCAAGCCCCAGCATTCGCCGGGCCGGGGAAAAGGCCGCCCGGCGCTGGCGCATGCAGCGGTGCGGCTTCGCTCTTTACGCGCTAGGGTACCGGAGATATGAACCGGTGAGGTCCATTCGCGAGGTGTAGAAGTGAGCGACCAGTCCCAAGGGACAAAGCCCGAAGCGCAATCGCCCCTCGGCAAGGCCGATCCGGCGACTGTCATCGTCTTCGGCAACGAGAAAGGCGGATCCGGCAAGTCGACCGGCTCCATGCATGTGATCGTGGCTCTGCTCCGGCTCGGTTTCAAGGTCGGGTCGCTTGACCTCGACATGCGGCAATGGACGCTGACGCGGTATCTTTCCAATCGCGCGGCCTCGATGCGCAATGACGGCATAGAACTGCCGATGCCGATTCACGTCTTTCTCTCGCGAAGTGACAAGCCGAACCGCGCGGAGGCGGAAGCCGAGGATCGCAAGCGCTTCGAAGCGGTCCTTACTAAGCTCCGCTCGGAATGCGATTTCGTCGTTGTCGACTGCCCGGGGACCGACACCTATGTCGGCCGTCTCGCGCATGGCTATGCCGACAAGCTGGTGACGCCGATCAACGACAGTTTCATCGATCTCGATATGCTCGCCAACGTGGACGGCAAGACTGGCGAGATCATCAAGCCGAGCGTCTATGCCGAGATGGTCTGGGAGGCGCGCAAGCAACGTGCCGTAAGGGGCGGTGCGCCGCTCGACTGGATCGTCATGCGCAATCGGCTCTCGAGCCTCGCCGCGCGTAACAAGCAAGAGATGGAGCGCGTCGTCGCCTCGCTCGCCAAGCGGGTCGGGTTCCGTGTCGCGCCGGGCTTCAGCGAGCGCGTGATCTTCCGCGAACTCTTCCTGCGCGGCCTTACCATGCTCGACGTGTTCGAAATCGGCGACAGCGGCAAGCCGCAGCTCTCCCATGTCGCCGCCCGTCAGGAAGTGCGCGGTCTGCTCAACGCGCTGCAGCTTCCGAACCGCACACCGACGCCGCATGACCGGACGTCCGATTACGAGGCGATCGAAACGCCGTCTTTGATGGGGGAAGGCGAGGATAGCTAGCGCCAGGTCGATTGTGCCGCCAGCCCGGTCAGGCGCTCGTTGCTGAGCTCGAAATCGGCGGCCTGGTACTGCCGGCTGCCGATATGGTGATAGAAGTCGATCGCGGTCCTGTTCGTCGGCAGGCACTGCCAGACCATCCAGGCCCCCTCGCGGGCCAGGGTTTCGGCGGCGACAGCTCCGATCAATGCGCGCCCCGCGCCGCTGCCGCGGGCCCAGTCCTCGACATAGAGATCCAGCATGTGGATGCCCGGGGTCCCGAGGCCGATATTGAAACTGTCAATGAACAGCGTGTAGCCGAGCAGGTCCTTGCCGTTGTCGGCAACCAGGCCGTCGAAACGCTTTGCCGGCCCGAAACCGTACTTGATCACGTCGTCCGGGCCGAAAGGCGGTGGCGGCATACCTTCATGGTCGGACAGTTTCGCCGCCATTTCGGCGACCCGTTCGGCATCCTCTTGCTGGAGCGCCCTGATGTCGAACTCCATGTCGGTCTCCTCCGGAAAGGCGATTGCCGGTGGCAAATCAGGGGGCGCCGGGCTGGAAACCGGCGGCCGCGATGCAACATAATGCTAAAGCATTGTGGAAAGTGAAGCAGCGAACATGAACACGCGGAAAAAAGGCGCAGGAGCTGTAGAGACCCGGCAAACCGCCGGAGGGCCGGTCTCGAGCCAGTCCGACATCGACGCCTTTCTGCGCCAGGTCCGGGCCCGTCCGGCCGCCGCACCCTCCGAACGTCCCGGCAGGCTGGTCTTCGCGATGGATGCGACGGCCAGTCGCGAGCCGAGCTGGGACCGCGCCTGTCAGCTTCAGGGCGAGATGTTCTCGGAGACCGCCGCGCTCGGCGGGCTGTCGGTGCAGCTCGCTTACTACCGCGGCTTCGGGGAATTCAAGGCCAGCCCGTGGCTCACCGAAACCGGCAAGTTGCTGCGTGAGATGACCGGGGTCTTCTGCCTTGGCGGCCAGACCCAGATCGGGCGCCTGCTGAAGCATGTCATTGCCGAGACGAAACAGGAGCGGGTGCAGGCCGTGGTCTTCGTCGGCGACGCCTTCGAGGAGGATATCGACGTTGTCTGCCACCAGGCGGGCGAACTCGGTGTGCTCGGGGTGCCGGTATTCATCTTTCATGAGGGGGGAGACCCGCTGGCACGGCGCGCGTTCGAGCAGATCGCCCGCCTGACCAAGGGGGCGTGCTGCCCGTTCGACGCCAGCAGCGCGCAGCAGCTCCGCGACCTGCTCGGCGCCGTCGCGGTCTATGCGGCCGGGGGCAGAAGGGCCTTGCAGAACTTTTCCGAAAGACGGGGCGGCGCCGCATTGCAGCTGACGCATCGTCTCGGCCGCTAGGAGGAGTGCGCAGGTGCAGTTTCTGATACTGGGCGCGAGCCTTCTCGTCGGGTTCGGACTGATCGGCTACTGGTTCATGAATGCCGATCCGGCGAAGATCCGCCAGACCGCAAAGTGGGTCGGTCTTATTCTCCTCGGTCTTGCCGTGGTCGCGCTGATCTTCTTCCGGCGGTTCGACTGGCTGATGTATGCCGGTGTGGTGGTGCTGCCGTTCCTGCTCAGGGCCGGCGCGCTGTTCCGGCGCTTCCGCAACGCAGTAAAGACGGCCCGGGGGCCTTCGTCGGGACAAAGCAGCTCGGTGCGGACCGCGACGCTGGCGATGACGCTCGATCATGACAGCGGCGGGATCGATGGCGAGGTCTTGCGCGGGCGGTTTTCCGGTGCCCCGCTGTCGGAGCTATCGCTTTCAGAGCTGCTCGAACTGCTGGAGGATTGCAGCCGGAACGATCCCCAATCGGTGGCTGTTCTGGAAAGTTATCTCGATGCCGCTCACGGACCGGACTGGCGTGAGGCCGCCGCGTCCGCGACAGGCTCCCGTGGTGCTCACCGTGACTCTTCCGGCGCTATGACGCGCGCGCGGGCCCTTGAAATTCTCGGGCTTGAGGAGGGGGCGGACGAGGCGGCGATTCGCGACGCGCATCGGCGGCTGATGATGGTCAATCACCCGGACCGCGGCGGCTCCGATTACCTCGCGGCCCAGATCAACGAAGCGAAAGACGTGCTGCTCGGCTCCTGAGCCAAGCGATCCTTGCGGTTTTCTCCGGTTATGTGCCAATAACGGTGCGCTCTACCGGAAGCCACGGTCGGGCGGCGTATCCAGATAACGAATCGAGGTTCAGATATGCCAGTGCCAGTTCGGAAGGCAATCTTTCCGGTTGGGGGGCTTGGCACGCGATTTCTTCCGGCGACGAAGTCGATGCCGAAGGAAATGCTACCGGTCGTCGACAAGCCGCTGATCCAGTATGCCGTCGAGGAGGCCCGCGCCGCGGGGATCGAGGAGTTCATCTTCGTCACCGGCCGGGGAAAGTCCGCGATAGAGGATCATTTCGATCACGCGTTCGAGCTGCAGTCCATGCTCAGGGACCGTTCGAAGAAGGATGCGCTGAAGGTCGTCGAGGCGACCATTCCGGAGCCGGGGCAGTTCTCCTATACGCGCCAGCAAGAGCCGCTCGGTCTCGGTCACGCCGTCTGGTGCGCGCGGAACTTCGTCGGCATGGAGCCCGTCGCGGTGCTTCTCGCGGACGACCTGATCCTCAGCGCTGCAGGGTGTCTGAAGCAGATGGTCGACGCCTACAACAAGGTCGGCGGCAACATGGTTGCGGCGATGGAGGTCACCCGTGAGGAGACCCAGTCCTACGGCGTGATCACGCCGGGCGAGGTCAACGGCCGCCTGATCGAGGTCCGCGGTCTCGTCGAGAAGCCGAAGCCGGAAGACGCGCCGTCCAATTACGCGATCATCGGGCGCTACATCCTGCAGCCCAAGGTCTTCGAGGACCTCGCACGCTTCGAGAAAGGCGCGGGCGGGGAAATCCAGTTGACCGACGCCATGGCGCGCCAGCTCGGCCTGCAGCCCTTCAATGGCTACCTGTTCGACGGCACCCGCTTCGACTGCGGCAACAAGGTCGGCTTCCTCGAGGCCAACATCGCCTATGCTCTCGACCGTCCGGACATGGCCGACGCCGTCCGGGCCTTCCTGAAGAATTACGCCTGATAACGGAGCGAATTCATGCGTATTGCCATGATCGGTACCGGCTATGTCGGCCTGGTGTCCGGAGCCTGCTTCTCTGAGTTCGGGGTCGACGTCGTCTGCGTCGACAAGGACGAGGTGAAGATCTCCCGGCTCGACCGGGGCGAGATCCCGATCTTCGAGCCGGGGCTCGACGATCTGGTCGCGAACAATGTGCGGGCCGGACGGCTGACCTTCACGACCGACCTTAAATCGGCGGTCAGGGAGGCGGATGCGGTCTTCATCGCCGTCGGTACCCCGACCCGCCGGGGCGATGGCCACGCCGATCTCTCCTACGTCTATGGCGCGGCCAAGGAAATCGCCGAGGCGATGGACGGTTATACCGTCGTCGTCACCAAATCGACGGTCCCCGTCGGCACCGGACGCGAGGTCGCGCGGATCATCCGGGAGACCCGGCCGGACGCCGATTTCGATGTCTGCTCCAATCCGGAGTTCCTGCGCGAGGGCGCTGCGATCAGCGATTTCATGCGGCCCGATCGCGTGGTGATCGGAACGGAAAGCGAGCGCGCCCAGGAAGTGATGCGCGCGATCTACCGGCCGCTCTACCTGATCGAGACGCCGATCGTCTTCACCACGCTGCAGACCAGCGAGCTGATCAAGTACGCCGCGAACACCTTCCTTGCGACCAAGATCACCTTCATCAACGAGGTCGCGGATCTCTGCGAGAAGGTCGGCGCGGACGTGCATGACGTCGCCCGCGGGATCGGCCTCGACGGCCGCATCGGGCGGAAGTTCCTGCATCCGGGACCGGGCTACGGCGGGTCGTGCTTCCCGAAGGATACCCTGGCTTTGGTCAAGACGGCGCAGGATTACGACGCGCCACTGCGTATCGTCGAGACGGTCGTCGACATCAACGACAAGCGCAAGAAGCAGATGGCGGAGAAGATCATCGCCGCCTGCGGAGGATCCGTCTCCGGCAAGACCATCGCCGTGCTCGGCCTGACCTTCAAGCCGAACACAGACGACATGCGCGACAGCCCGAGCCTCGATATCGTTCCGGCGCTGCAGGCGGCGGGCGCGAAGGTCAAGGCCTACGATCCGGAAGGCATGAAGGAAGCGCGTGAAATGCTGCCCGGCGTCGAGATGTGCGATAACGCTTACGCGACGATGGAAGGCGCGGATGCGGTCTCGATCGTTACCGAGTGGAACGAGTTCCGCGCGCTCGACATCGAGCGGGTGAAGAAACTTCTGAAACAGCCGCTGATGGTCGATCTCCGCAACGTCTACAATCCGGATGACATGCGGAAGGCCGGCTTCGACTATGTCTGCGTCGGGCGCGGCACCACCGAAGCCGGGGCCCCGAAATGAGCGCGCATCAGTTCCCGCCGACCATCCTGCGTGAGTACGACGTCCGCGGCGTGATCGGCGAGACCCTGAGCGCCGCCGATGCCCACGCGCTCGGCCGCGCCTTCGGCACCCGCGTGGTCCGCAACGGCGGGACGAAAGTCTCCGTCGGCCGCGATGGCCGTCTGAGCTCGCCGGAGATGGAAGCGGCGGTGGTCGAGGGCCTGATGGCCTGCGGCCTGCACGTCTTCCGCCTCGGCGGATGCGCGACCCCGATGCTCTATTACTCGGTCTACGCGCTAGAGACCGATGGCGGGATCATGATCACCGGCTCGCACAATCCGCCGAACTACAACGGCTTCAAGATGATGCTGGGCACGGGGCCGTTCTTTGGTGCCGACATTCAGGATCTTGGCCGGATCGCGGCGGCGGGCGATTACGAGAACGGTGCGGGATCGTCCGAGGAGGTCGATATCCTCGACAGCTATGTCGACCGCCTGCTGCGCGACGTGAAGATGGGGCGTCAGCTCCGCATCGTCTGGGATTGCGGCAACGGTGCCGCAGGCCCGTCGGTCAACCAGGTCTGCATGCGGTTGCCCTCGAACCACAAGGTGCTGTTCCCGGAAGTCGACGGAACCTTCCCGAACCATCATCCGGATCCGACCGTTCCCGAGAACCTCGAGGATCTTGTCGCCGAGGTCGCCGCGCGCGACGCGGATCTCGGCATCGCCTTCGACGGCGACGGCGACCGGATCGGCGTGATCGACGACAAGGGCCGGGTGCTCTGGGGCGATCAGCTTCTGACCGTGCTGGCCGAGGACGTGCTGAAGGAAAATCCGGGCGCAACGATCATCGCCGACGTGAAGGCGAGCCAGGTGTTGTTCGACAAGGTCGCGGAGTTCGGTGGCAAGCCGCTGATGTGGCGCACCGGACATTCCCTGATCAAGACCAAGATGGCCGAGACCGGCGCGCCGCTGGCCGGCGAGATGAGCGGGCACATCTTCTTCAAGGACCGCTATTACGGCTTCGACGACGCGCTCTACGCCGCGATCCGTCTGGTCGAGGGGCTGAGTCACCGGACGGAGAGCCTCTCGGAGATCCGGGATGCCCTGCCGCAGGTGATCAACACGCCGGAAATGCGCTTCCAGTGCGACGACACCCGCAAGTTCGATGTCGTCCGGGAAGTGAAAGACTGGCTTTCGGGACAGTCCGGCATCGAGGTCTCCGACGCCGACGGCGTCCGGGTCAATACGCCGGACGGCTGGTGGCTGCTGCGCGCCTCCAACACCCAGGACGTGCTGGTCGCCCGCTGTGAGTCCCAGACGAAAGAGGGCCTGGAGCGGCTGAAGGCGCAACTCCGCGACGCTCTGATAGCGGTTGGTGAGACGCCGCCGGATATCTGATTGGATTTCTAAGTGAACATTTTCAGCGCCGCCCGTTTTCCCGGGCGGCGTTTTTTGTCGCTCTTACCCGCCGGTCGGCATGGTGGCGACTTCTTCGCCGGTCTCGCCCGGAACCGGCACGCAAGGGACGTGCTTGCGGACCAGCATGGCGCAGGCATTGCGGGCGTCGGCCTCAGTGAAGCCGAAGATCCGGGACCGGAAGACGGTGCCGTGGTCGCGGGTGATCTGCTCAACGGAGTCCTTGGAGTCCGCCACGACCTTTTTCAGATGGGTGCGCGCGGTGCGGATCATCTGTTCGGCCGGCGCGCGGCTCGAATAGGCGCCGACCTGGATGCCCCAGTCGCGGTCCGAGAGATCCTCGCTGCCGGATCCTTGCAGCGCGTCGTCGGAGACGGCGGATTGGGCGGCGGCGAGTTGTACTGTCGCGGGAGCGTCGCTGCTCGGTATCGGCCGCGCGACCGGGATCGGCGCCGGCACCCGGTTGCGGGCGATCTGGATCGCTTTCTTGAAGCCGCGGTTCAGCAGCGAGACCATGTGCTTGTCGCGCGATTTCGCGGTCCGCCCGCCGAACACGACGGCGATGATGTGGTGGCCGTTGCTGTGCACGGAGGTGACGAGATTGAAGCCCGAGGCCCGGGTGTAGCCGGTCTTGATCCCGTCGGTGCCGGAATAGCGCCCGAGCAGGTTGTTGTGGTTCTTGTAGGTCCGACCTTTGTAGGTGAATTTCTCGGTCTTGAAATAGTGGTAGTATTGCGGGAAGTCGCGCTGGATGCGCAGGCCGAGCTTGGCCATGTCGCGCGCGGTGCTTTTCTGCCGCCGATTGGGAAGGCCCGAGGCGTTGCGGAAAGTCGTATGCGTCATCCCGATGTTCCGCGCTTTCTCGGTCATCGCGATGGCAAAGTGGACCTCGCTCTTCGCCAGATGCTCGGCGACCACGGTCGCGGCGTCGTTGGCGGAGCGGGTAACGAGAGCCAGGATCGCGTCCTCGACAGAAAGGGTCTGGCCTTCGCGCAGATCGATATTCGTCTGCGGCTGTCCGGCGGCCCGCTTGGAGACCTTCATCCGGGTCTTCAGCGTGACTTTGCCCCGGTCGAGCGCGTCGAACAGCATGTACAGGGTCATGATCTTGGTGAGCGAGGCCGGATAGTTCCGCGTGTCAGCGTTCTTCGCATAGAGCACGTCCAGCGTGTCGGCATCCATCACGAAAGAGGCGTAGCGCGCCTCGGCCGCGCTGGCGGAAAGCCAGATCGCCAGACCGAAAGCGACGACGCAAACGGCTCTCCAGACCCGTGCTGTCACGCTTCGCGCCATATCTCCCCCAGAGCCCTTGCGCCGTCCGATGACGGTGCCGTTAGCCATACACAAAATCGCCAGAATCTTATGTAAGGGCTTAGCTGTTGTCCATAAGTAATTGAATTAGAATTAAACCCGCGCTCCCGATCAGGGCGAATACCGAGATCGTAATAAACTATTCTTGCTGGCGAATTCGTTGGATTGAAAGACTTTTTAGAGGCGGTCAGAGAAAATTGTGCACTGCACAAAAAAATCTCTTGATCTTAGGGCGCCGATCCATATTTTAGAGGCGTGTTGCAGTGCAGCATGAGAGCGCGGACAGGATCAAGAGATTTGCGTGTCCAGGTGACATGCCTGCGACCCCCCAGGGACGGTCCCCCGAGAAGAGCCGGCCCGAACGAGAGCCAACAAATTGCAAGGAGAGTGAACATGGTTGCGAAGAAAACCACCTCCGCCGGTGCCGCCGACAAGATTGAAGAATCGGTCGCGGCCGGCAAGGAAACCGTCGAAGCCGCTCTGAAGGCGACCCAGGAAGTCGCGCAGAAGGGCTACGACCAGGCGGTTGTTCTGATGAAGGAAAACGCCGAGAAGGCCCAGAAGGCCCTCTATGGCGGCTATGACGAGTATGCCACGCTCGGCAAGGCGAACTACGACGCCTATGTCACGGCGATGAATGTCTGGTCCAAGGGCTTCGAGACCATCGGCAAGGAACTCTATGCCTTCGGTCAGGAAAGCGTCGAGACCTCCGTCGAGATCAGCAAGTCCGCGATGTCCTGCAAGACCGTCAGCGACCTGCTGGAACTGCAGAACGACGTGACCAAGAAGAGCTATGACAAGACGCTCGAGGAGCTCACCAAGATCTCCGAGCTGTCCGTCAAGACGGCGAACGAAGCGATGAAGCCGATCCAGGACAGCCTGACCGGCACCTTCGAGAAGCTGACCAAGCCGATCGCCGCCTGACCGGCAGCCTCAATCGGTTCCGAATGCGAGAGCCCGGCCGTTTCGGCCGGGCTCTTCGCGTTTTTGCATACCGGAACGAATGTGGTTCCGCCGCCGATTAGGCCTTGCAAGATCTTGTGCTCGACACGAAATGTCTGTCACCCTACCTGCATGTGTCTATGGCCTCATGTATGATGCTGCACGGACTTCTCCGAGGCCCCGAAAGACCTATTTAGCTCGTGCAGCATTCGAGCGCCTGTCCGTCAGGCGCGGAACATTCATGGTTCTGGGAATGAGTGACGACGACAAGAAAAACGGTGACGGCACGAATACGGGTGTGGTGGTCAAGGCACGGCCGAAAACCAAGAAGCCGGCCATGTACAAGGTCATCATGCTGAATGACGATTACACGCCGATGGAGTTTGTCGTTCACGTTCTGGAAAGATTCTTCTCGAAGAATAGGGAAGAGGCGACGACGATCATGCTGCATGTCCACCAGCGCGGTGTTGGGGTCTGCGGCGTCTATACCTACGAGGTCGCCGAAACGAAGGTAACGCAGGTGATGGATTTCGCCCGTCAGCACCAGCACCCGTTGCAATGCACTCTGGAAAAGGCTTGATCAGACATGCTGTCGAAAAATCTTGAAGAAAGCCTGCACCGCGCCCTCGATCTCGCGAACGAGCGCCAGCACGAATATGCGACGCTGGAGCATCTGCTCTTCGCGCTGACGTCCGATCAGGACGCCGTGGCGGTGATGCGGGCCTGTGATGTCGACGTGGAGCGGCTGCGCAACGATCTCGCCGGCTATATCGACAACGATCTGATGAACCTGATCCGGACCGAGGAAGAGGAAGCGAAGCCGACCGCCGGCTTCCAGCGCGTGGTTCAGCGCGCCGTCATCCATGTCCAGTCCTCCGGGCGCGCCGAAGTGACCGGCGCCAACGTCCTTGTCGCGCTGTTCTCCGAGCGCGAGAGCCACGCCGTCTATTTCCTGCAGGAGCAGGAGATGTCCCGCTTCGATGCGGTGAACTACATCTCCCATGGCATCGCCAAGGTGCACGGACAGTCGGAAACCCGCCGGGTCGACGGCGCCGAAGAGGAAGCCAAACAGGAAACCGTCAACAAGAGCGGCAACGAGGCGCTCGACGCCTATTGCGTGGATCTGAACAAGAAGGCGATGGCGGGCAAGATCGATCCGCTGATCGGCCGCGAATTCGAGGTCGAGCGCACGATCCAGATCCTTTGCCGCCGGACCAAGAACAATCCGCTCTACGTGGGCGACCCGGGCGTCGGCAAGACCGCGATCGCCGAGGGCTTGGCCCGCCGCATCGTCGACGGCAACGTGCCGGAGGTTCTCGAGAACGCGCAGATCTTCGCGCTCGACATGGGCGCGCTGCTCGCCGGCACTCGCTATCGCGGCGATTTCGAGGAGCGGCTGAAGGCCGTCGTCAACGAGCTCGAACGCAATCCGGACGCGGTGCTGTTCATCGACGAGATTCATACCGTGATCGGCGCGGGCGCTACCTCGGGCGGTGCGATGGACGCCTCGAACCTGCTGAAGCCGGCCTTGCAGTCCGGCGCACTGCGCTGCATCGGCTCGACCACCTACAAGGAATTCCGGACCCATTTCGAGAAGGACCGGGCCCTGGTGCGCCGCTTCCAGAAGATCGACGTGAAGGAACCGTCGATCGAGGACAGCATCAAGATCCTCAAGGGTCTGAAGCCCTATTACGAGGAGCACCACAAGGTGCGCTTCACCAACGATGCGCTTAAGACGGCGGTGGAACTGTCGGCAAAATACATCGGCGACCGGAAACTTCCGGACAAGGCGATCGACGTGATCGACGAGGTCGGCGCGGCGCAGATGCTCGTTGCTCCGTCGAAGCGGCGCAAGACCATCGGCGTCAAGGAAGTCGAGGAGATCGTCGCCAAGATCGCCCGCATCCCGCCGAAGAGCGTCTCGACCGACGACAAGACGGTGCTGAAGAACCTGGAGCGGGATCTGAAGACCGTCGTGTTCGGGCAGGATACCGCGATCGCGTCGCTGGCGACGGCGATCAAGCTGTCCCGTGCGGGGCTGCGCGAGCCGGAAAAACCGATCGGCAACTATCTTTTCTCCGGCCCGACCGGTGTCGGCAAGACCGAGGTAGCGCGTCAGCTCGCCAACGCTCTCGGCATCGAGCTGACCCGTTTCGACATGTCGGAATACATGGAGCGCCACAGCGTCTCCCGCCTGATCGGCGCGCCTCCGGGCTATGTCGGCTTCGATCAGGGCGGTCTACTGACCGACGCGATCGACCAGCATCCGCATTGCGTGCTGCTGCTGGACGAGATCGAGAAGGCCCATCCGGACCTTTTCAACGTCCTGCTGCAGGTGATGGATCATGGCAAGCTGACGGATCACAACGGCAAGACCGTGGATTTCCGCAATGTCATCCTGATCATGACCACCAATGCCGGTGCGTCGGATCTGGCCAAGGAAGCGATCGGCTTCGCGCGCACCCAGCGCGAGGGCGACGATACCGAGGCGATCAACAAGATGTTCACCCCGGAATTCCGCAACCGTCTGGATGCGATCATCCCGTTCAGCAATCTGACGCCGGAAATCATCTCCCGCGTGGTGGAGAAATTCATCATGCAGCTCGAGGTGCAGCTCTCCGACCGCGGTGTGACCATCGAGCTCAGCGATGCCGCCCGCACCTGGCTCGGCGAGAAGGGCTACGACCGTCTCTACGGTGCCCGCCCGCTTGCCCGCGTGATCCAGGAGCACGTGAAGAAACCGCTGGCCGAGGAATTGCTCTTCGGGAAGCTGGTCAAGGGGGGCCTTGTCCGCGTCGATCTGGAGGAAGACAAGCTGGTCTTCTCCTATCCGGACGAGGACAGCGACAAGGGCTCCGGTGGCGGTTCTACGAAGCGCGAGAAGAAAAAGCCGGAACTGGTCTGATCCCGGACCGGGGATTTCAGGCAAAAGAAAAGGCCCGCGCACTGCGCGGGCCTTTTTCTTATCGATGTTTCCTCGCCGAGGTGCTCAGGCAGCCTGCAGGTAGGAGTCGTTAGCACCGAGGACCGACTTCAGCGCGTCCGGGTCAATGCGCCAGGCACCGTTCACATTGGCCGCGATGCTCGCGTGACGGTCAACGAGAACGCGCATTTCCGAATTGGTGAAGCCGTTCATTTCAGCGGCCTCGAGAAGGGTGATGCAGAAGCGGTCGCCCATGGTCTAACTCCCTAATCAATTTGAATGTCGCGGACGGCGCCGTAAGGCAGCCGGTCTGCGTGTTTGCTAGAATTCATATTGGCCTATCTTACGATGTTGCGGTGCAAAAATACCGAAGACCAGCCATGCGCCACGTTCAGGTCTCGTGACGGAAGGGTGACTGTTTTTCGAGTGCGTCCTTCTCGTATTCCATCTGCATCCGTTCGCGGCGCAGGAAATCTCCGACCGCGTCCCGGAAGGATTGCGACGGGATCAGATGGGCGCTGTAGGTGTAGCGGGGCAGGTAGCCACGCTGGATCTTGTGCTGACCCTGAGCCCCGGCCTCGACCCACTCGAGGCCCCGCTCGATGGCGAAATCGATCGCCTGATAATAGCAAAGCTCGAAATGCAGGAACTTGAAGTCGGCGATGCAGCCCCAGTTGCGGCCGAACAGCGTGGTATCGCCGATCAGGTTGAGCGCGCCGGCGACGGGGGTGCCGCCCATCTCTGCGATCACCAGCAGGACGCGGTCGGCAAGCCGCTCGCCCAGCAGATCGAAGAAGTCACGGGTGAGATAGGCCGATCCCCATTTGCGGTCGCTGGTATCCATGTAGAACCGGTAGAACGCGTCCCAGTGCCGGGGCTCGATCATGCCGCCGGTCAGCCGGCGGATCGTCAGCCCGGCCTCCGCGGCCGCCTTGCGTTCCTTGCGGATGGCCTTGCGCTTGCGCGACGACAAGGCGCCGAGAAAATCTTCGAACGTCGCGTAGCCGTCGTTGTGCCAGTGATATTGCAGACCGACCCGCTGCAGGAACCCGGCCTCGCCGAGCGCCTGCCACTGGGACTCGGGAAGAAAATTCACATGCAGGGAGGAGACGTTGAAGCGCCGGGTGATCTCTATCAGGCCGCCGATCAGAATGTCCCTGACGGCTTCTGCATCCGTGTCCGGATGCGTGAGGAGCCGGGGGCCTGTCACTGGTGTGAAGGGAACAGCTGACAGCAATTTCGGATAATATTCGCCGCCCGCCCGCTCGTAGGCATCGGCCCAGCCCCAGTCGAAGACGTATTCGCCCTGGGAATGGCCTTTCAGATAGAGCGGGACGACGCCCGCGATCCGTCCGCTTTCGTCCGCATAGACCAGGTGCTGCGGCAGCCAGCCGGTCTCCGCCTTGACGGAGCCGCTGTCCTCCAGCGCCGAGAGAAAGGCGTGGCTGAGAAACGGGTTCTCGGGCCCGGCACTGGCATCCCAGTCCGCCGCCGCGATCTCGTGGATCGAGCGCAGAACGGAAACGGCGGCCTGTGTTTCTGTCCGGTCTTCCCCGTCGGGCACGATGGATTACCTCGATGCGGCGTGTCTCATGAAAGATTGTGCGCCGCAGCGATCCGTCAAGCAAATGGAGCCGGATCAGGCGAGTTCGATCACCGCCTCGACCTCGACGGCGACACCGAGCGGCAGGGAGCCGGCGCCGACCGCGAAGCGGGCATGCTTGCCCTTGTCGCCGAACACTTCGACCATCAGATCGGAGGCGCCGTTCACCACCATCGGGTGCTGGGTGAAGTCGTCTGTCGCATTTACGAAGCCGCCGACTTTCACCACGCGGGCGACCTTGTCGAGATCGCCGCCGCAGGCCGCTTTCGCCTGGGCGATGATGTTGAGGGCGCAGATCCGTGCGATCTTCTGGGCTTCTTCGGCGGTCATGTCCTTTCCGACCTTGCCGACACCCTTCAGTTCACCGTTCCAGAAAGGCACCTGGCCCGAGATATAGAGGGTCTTGCCGGAAATCACATATGGCACGTAGTTGGCTGCGGGCGCGGCGGCATTGGGAAGTTCGATGCCAAGTTCGGAAAGGCGCGCGTCGATAGAACCGGCCATGAGGTGACTCCTTCAAAATTCTGGAACGATCTGTTAGAAAAGGTCCGCGAGGAACGGCGCGAAGCATAGACAGTCGCGCCGAAGGTCGCTAACGTTTTCGAAAAAGAAGGGTGCGTCAGTAAATGACGCACCCAGGATCGGACGATAGAGGCTTCGTCCTTAGGAGCTTCACAGGGTAATCGGGGAGCGGGGATGGGAGAGAACCGCTCCCCCAGTCTTCCATCGTTTGGCGGACGATGGAACTCTGAACCCGAAGGATTGAAGCTCTGCCCCTACGGGTCCGCTAACTAGGGTGGAACCGTGCAATTCTGGTTCCGAAACTCTATATATAGTAGTTCAGGGTATGTGAGACCGCAATAAGTATTTTTGCGGTGAATTTCACAGAGTATTTGAAATACAGATAAAATAGTTAACGGATATTTACGAAGTCTCAATCGGGCTTCAGGTTCCACAGCATCTGTGCTGTCGGGCTAAAGTCGGTGCCAAGAAATCGGCATGTTTTGGCCGCCGGAATGGTCGATTTTGCTCCACCGGATCACGGTCTCGCCTCAAGAAGGAATCCTGAAAAACGGCTGGATCAAGCTGTTTTTCTCCGTGTCCTGTGCCGGGATTTCGACTTTTTCCTGAAGCCAGACGGAGAAGCGGGAACCGTCAGGGCCGTCGCTTGCTCTGGCCCGCAATTCAAGCGCCGGAAAGCTCCTGGAACGCCTGAAAAGCGTCGACGCACGTCCTGTAATAGGCCTCGTCCTCGAAAGATGAGGCGGCGATTCTCGCCTTGATCGCCTCGCGAGGATCGTCTTTCTCGCTCAAGATATCATGAGCGCAACGGGCGAGGCGCGCCTTCATCTGGTGGGCGAGCGGCTCCGGCGGTTCGGGCGTTCGTTCGACGAACTCGAGCGCGGGTCGGAAGTTCCGGGAACGGGTCATCGCGATCATCTGATCGGACCCGGCGGCAAGCCAGAACGCTCCACTCTTGTTGACGCAGATCATCGGAAAGAGCGCGGCGATACCAGGGGCAACACTGTTCGCATAGACCTCGCACTGCCAATAGCTGCGGGCAATCCGTGCGAAATGAAAGAAATCCTCGACCGCGACCATGCCCGACTCTTCGATTGGCAGAATCTCGATTTGCGGCTTGTCCGGATTGACCGTGTCGTTCGAGACGTCGACATACCAGGGGCCGAACTGCATCGCGTTCTGGAAGTAGCTTTCACGGAGCACGCCCCAGATCTTCCGGCCGATCCCGCCAGCCTGAACGAAGGCACGCAGGGCGGCACTGGTCTCGCAGGACGGCGCGTGCAGATCGGCAACGAGCCTGTCGTAGAGGGTGTCCCTGATCTCTCGGCAGCGGCCGAGCGGATAAGGCTTGCCGGCGAATTCTGGCATCGCCGGCCCGAGTTCCGCGTCGACGGCCCGCCGCAGCCGCCCGAAATAGCCATGGAGCTTTTCGTGGTCGCAGAGAAACGCCCGACCGAGCTCTCGCTGTCGGGAATCCGGAGGGATCGGTTGCAGGGGCAGTAGCGTGCCTGGTGCCATGGGGAGGCGGGCCTCAAGATTTCCGTCTTGTTCGCGTTTTAGGAGACGGCGGCAGGACAGGCAAGACGGGATGCCGGACGGCGCGCGTTCCGCCGCCCGGTGCTCCGTTCAAGTTCAGGCGTTACTGAGCCGGCGGACGAACTTGTCGACTTCCTCCTTGAGCGAGCCGATTTGCTTGCCCAGCTTGTCGGTCACGTCGGAGAGTTCGTGCGCGGCCTTGTCCGAGCGCTCGCCCGCCATGTTCACCCGGCCGATATTTGACGTAACGGTTCCCGTCGCGTGGGAAACCTGCTCCACGTTCCCGGAGATTTCGCGGGTGGCGGAAGACTGCTCTTCCACCGCGGCAGCGATCGCCGATGTGGTCTCGTCGATATTCTGGATGGTGCCGACGATCTTGCCGATCACCTCGGCGGCTTCCTTGGTCGCCTGCTGGATTGCGGAGATCTGCCCTGCGATTTCCTGGGTCGCACTGCCGGTCTGGTTCGCAAGCGATTTCACCTCGCTGGCGACGACGGCAAAGCCCTTGCCCGCTTCCCCGGCCCGTGCCGCCTCGATGGTGGCGTTGAGCGCGAGGAGGTTGGTCTGCTCGGCAATGTCATTGATCAGATTGACGACCTCGCCGATGCGTTCCGCCGAACTCTGAAGGCTGATGACCTTGGCATTGGCGTCTTCGGCTTCGGTCGCCGCTGAACGCGAGATAGAGGCGGACTGGTCGGCCTGACGGCCGATTTCCGCGATCGAGTTGGTCAGTTCTTCCGTTGCGGCGGCCACGCTCTGCAGGCTTTGCGACGCATTTTGCGCGGCGCTATCGGCTTCTCGTGCACTGTCCGCGGTTTCGGCTGCTGTCTGTTGCATGTCGGCCACAGAGCGACGCGCGGCTTCCGCCGAGTTCTGGACCTCGCCGGTCACACGGCCGATCGAGCTTTCGAGTTCCTTGACGATCTCCTGCAGCAGGCGTCGGCGTTCGGCATCGGCCTTCTCGGCATCCTTCGCGCGGCTCTCCTCAAGCGCGGCGACGCGTGCGGCATTCTCCTTGAAGACCTGAACCGCCTTTGCCATTGCGCCGACTTCGTCCCGGCGGTCGATTCCGGGGACGCTAACCTCGATATTGTTCGCCGCGAGTTCGGACATCGTCCGGCGCAGCGCTTCCATCGGACCCGTGATGCCGCGGGAGATGGCAAGTCCGACGAGGATCATGACGACAAGGATGCCGGCGGTCAGTCCACCCGCTTTCAGAGCATAGTCCATCAAGGCTGCATCGATATCGTCGATGTAGATTCCGGTCCCGACGAAGATCTGCCAGGGCTCGATGAGCGCTACATAGGCAAGCTTTGGTTCAGGCACGTCGGAACCTGCTTTCGGCCACAGGTATTCAAAGCGCCCGCCGCCTGGCTCCTTCTGCAGCACGGAAACCATCTCGGCGATGATTCTGACGCCGTTCGGATCCTTGACGCCGAACATGTCGGTTCCCTTGAGGGAGGGTTTGGCGCCATGGACCACGTTGACGCCCTTCATGGTGTAGGCGAAGAGATACTCGACCTCGCGGAAGCGGACAGCGAGCGCGTTTTTCTCCCACAGCGCGAGCGCTTCTTCCCGCGTCATCTCTCCGGCCGCCGCGCGGGCTTCGAGCGCAAGGGCTTCGGAAACGGCGACTTCGATCACCGACTTGATCTCGCGGGACCGCTCGTCATAGAGGTCGCCGCGCTTGATCCAGAGCGTGACGCCGATCTGAAGGGCCATGGCAAATGCTGCGAGCAGAATGATCATCCCGATCTTCTGCGCAAAGGAGAGGCGGTCGAGTCCCATCGGGAAAGCTCCGGAAAAAGGAACGTAATCAACCTTATTATGCAGTTATTCGGTTAAGGATCGGCTAACAGGCCGATGTCTTGATCAGTGTTTTGAAGGTCAAGTAATCGGCAAGAAATATATATTTTTGCTATGGTTATTTCGTGGGCCGGATTTCACGGCAAGTGACGGTCTGCGGCGAGATGACCTATCTTGGATCTTCCAGGCGACACCACATAGAAGGCGCAGGAGAACGCATTTCGCCAGCATGGCGGGCGTCAAAACAGGGAAGGGGACTTCGAATGCAGGTAGCGCATAAAGCATGGGTTCTGGTGGCCGACGGCGAACGTTTCGTCGTCTACGAGAACCACGGCGACGCCGATCTGATCGATCTGCGCGTGGTCGGCAACGAACACACCAGCAATCCCGCAGACCATCTGCAGGGCACAGACCGTCCGGGGCGGTTGAACGATCCCTCGGCGGGCCAGAAGAGCGCAGTGGAAGCCACGAACTGGCATGTGCTCGAAAAGCAGCATTTCGCCGAAACCACTGCCGCGAAACTCAATGACTGGGCGCTTAGCAAGAAGTTCGAGGATCTCGTCGTGATCGCGGACCCGAGGACGCTTGGAAACCTGAGGCCGCATTACAGCCAGTCAGTGAAAGCGAGACTGCGCAAGGAACTCGACAAGGATCTGACCCATTTGCCGGTCAACGAGATCGAGCAGGCGCTCTCCCGCCTCTGATCTCTTTCCGAAAAGCGAAGAGGCCGCCGCGAAAGGGTCGCGGCCGCCTCTTTGTGGGGTAGGGGACCCCGGGTATCGGAATACGCTCAGCCCGATGTTCCGCCGCAGGTATCGCATTTCAGGCAGGTTCCGTTGCGCACCAAGGTGAAGTTGCCGCATTCGCCGCAGCTCTCGCCCTCGTAGCCCTTGATGCGGGCCTCGCGGATCCGGTTCAGCTTCTCGTCGACGGCATCCATGACCGTTTCGGAGACGGTGACCGAGGCTGATTTCTCGATCGTCGTGGTCACGGTTGCAGCCTGAGCCGCCGTGGCCGCCATCACCGGCTGGGCATTGTCGGTGCCGGTCGCCTTGATGGTCTGCGACTGGCCGCCCTGAAGCACCACCAGGTTCTTGCGGACATAACCGCGGCTGGTGATCGTGCCGACCTTTTCCATCAGCTGAGCCTTGGCCGCGTCCACCGCGTTCTCGTCATCGCCGTCGCCGATGCTGTCGGGCAGCAGGTCGTCGGTCTCGACATGGCTGAGATCGTGGCGGTCGAGATAGGAGATCGCCAGCTCGCGGAAGATGTAGTCGAGGATCGAGGTCGCCATCTTGATCGCGTCGTTGCCGGAGACCATGCCCTGCGGCTCGAAGCGGGTGAAGGTGAAGGCGTCGACATATTCCTCCAGCGGCACGCCGTACTGCAGGCCGATGGACACCGCGATGGCGAAATTGTTCATCAGCGAGCGGAAGGCGGCGCCTTCCTTGTGCATGTCGATGAAGATCTCGCCGAGCTTGCCTTCCTCGTACTCGCCGGTCCTGAGATAGACCTTATGACCGCCGACATTGGCCTTCTGGGTATACCCCTTGCGGCGATGCGGCAGGCGGCGGCGTTCGGCGGCACGCTCGATGATCCGTTCGACGATCCGCTCCGCGACGATCGGCGCCTTCACGGCGGCGGGAGCCTCAAGGAGTTCCTCGAGATCGTCCTCCTCCTCGTCCTCCACCAGGGCGGAAGAGAGCGGCTGGCTCAGCTTCGAGCCGTCGCGATAGAGCGCATTGGCTTTCAGGCCGAGCTTCCAGGAGAGGATATAGGCATCCGAGCAATCCTGGACCGTCGCCGAATTCGGCATGTTGATGGTCTTGGAGATCGCCCCGGTGATGAAGGGCTGGGAGGCCGCCATCATCCGGATGTGGCTCTCGGTCGAGAGGAAGCGCTTGCCGATCCGGCCGCATGGGTTGGCGCAGTCGAACACCGGTAGATGCTCGTCCTTCAGTCCCGGCGCGCCTTCAAGCGTCATCGCACCGCAGACATAGGTGTTGGCATCCTCGATCTGTTTCTTGCTGAAGCCGAGGCTCTGCAGCATGTCGAAGGAGAGGTCGTTCAGCTGCGCGTCGGTGAAGCCGAGCGTGTCGCGGCAGAAATCCTCGCCGAGGGTCCACTTGTTGAAGGCGAACTTGATATCGAAGGCGCTGGCGACCGCATCCTGCACCGCCTTGACCTGCTCATCGCCGAAGCCCTTCGCCTTGAGGCTTTCCGGGTTGATCCCCGGGGCGCCTTCGAGCGTTCCGTGGCCGACCGCGTAGCGGATCATATCTTCGATCTGCTCGTCCTCGTAACCGAGGTTGCGCAGCGCTTCCGGCACGATGCGGTTGATGATCTTGAAGTAGCCGCCGCCGGCGAGCTTCTTGAACTTCACCAGGGCGAAGTCCGGCTCGATACCGGTGGTATCGCAATCCATGACAAGGCCGATGGTGCCGGTCGGGGCGATCACCGTGGTCTGGGCATTGCGGTAGCCGTGCTGCTCGCCGAGTTCTAGCGCCGCGTCCCAGGCCGCGATCGCGGCCGCGTTGAGCGCGGTGTTCGGGCTCTTCGAGGCGTCGAGCGGTACCGGGTTGATCGCGATGTCCTCGTAGCCGGTCTCTTCGCCATAGGCCGCACGGCGATGGTTGCGGATGACCCGCAGCATGTGCGCCGCGTTAGGCTCGTATTCCGGGAAGGTGCCGAGCTGACCAGCCATCTCCGCCGAGGTCTTGTAGGCGATGCCGGTCATCAGGGCGCTGATCGCGCCGCACAGCTCGCGGCCTTCGTCGCTGTCATAGGAGAAGCCACTGGCCATCAGCAGGCCGCCGATATTGGCGAAGCCGAGGCCGAGGGTCCGGAAGTCGTAGGACAGCTTGGCGATTTCCTTCGACGGGAACTGCGCCATCAGGACCGAGATTTCGAGCGTGATGGTCCAGATCCGGGTGGCATGCTCGAAGGCCTCGATATCGAAGCTGCCGTCCTCGTGCCGGAACTGCATCAGGTTCATCGAGGCGAGGTTGCAGGCCGTGTCGTCGAGGAACATGTACTCGGAGCACGGGTTGGACGCGTTGATCCGTCCCGAGGCCGGGCAGGTGTGCCACTCGTTGATCGTGGTGTCGTACTGGATCCCCGGATCGGCGCAGGACCAGGCCGCGTTGGAGACCTTATCCCAGAGCTCGGCCGCGTTGACGGACTTGGCGACCTTGCCGTCGGTGCGGCGGATGAGGTCCCAGTTCCGGCCTTCCGCGACGGCTTCGAGGAAGTCGTTGGTGACGCGGATCGAGTTGTTCGAGTTCTGGCCCGAAACGGTGAGATAGGCCTCGCTGTCCCAGTCGGTGTCGTAGGTCGGGAACTCGATGGCGGTGTAGCCCTGCTCTGCGAACTGGATGACCCGCTGGATATAGTTCTCCGGGATCATGACCTTGCGGGCGGCCTTGATGGCCTTCTTCAGCGCCGGGTTCTGCTTCGGATCGAAGCGGGCCTCGCCCTCGACACCCTCGGCGTCACGGCAGGCGGCCATCACCTCGTTCATGTGCTTCTGCGCGAGCTTGGAGCCGGCGACGAGGGACGCCACCTTCTGCTCCTCGATCACCTTCCAGTCGATATATTTCTCGATGTCCGGGTGATCGATGTCGACGGTGACCATCTTCGCCGCCCGACGGGTGGTGCCGCCGGACTTGATGGCGCCGGCCGCGCGGTCGCCGATCTTCAGGAAGCTCATCAGGCCGGAGGACTTGCCGCCGCCGGAGAGGGACTCGCCCTCGCCACGCAGGCGGGAGAAGTTGGAGCCGGTGCCGGAGCCGTATTTAAAGAGCCGCGCTTCGCGGACCCAGAGGTCCATGATGCCGCCTTCATTCACCAGGTCGTCGCTGACGCCCTGGATGAAGCAGGCATGGGGCTGCGGGTGCTCGTAGGCCGACTTGGAGCGGACCAGCTTGCCGGTCTTGTAGTCGACATAGTGGTGCCCCTGGGCCGGGCCGTCGATGCCATAAGCCCAGTGCAGGCCGGTATTGAACCACTGGGGGGAGTTCGGGGCCGCCATCTGCCGGCAGAGCATATGGCACATTTCTTCATAATAGGTCTTGGCGTCGGCCTCGCTGTCGAAATAGCCGCCTTTCCAGCCCCAGTAGGTCCAGGTGCCGGCCAGCCGGTTGAAGACCTGCTTGGCGCTGGATTCGCCGACAGAGCGCTCGGCTTCCGGCAGCTTCGCCAGGGCCTTCTCGTCGGGCACCATGCGCCAGAGCCAGGAGGGAACGTCGTTCTCCTCGAACGGCTTCAGCTTCGCGGGGATGCCGGCCTTGCGAAAATACTTTTGCGCCAGGATATCGCAGGCCACCTGCGACCAATCCGCGGGCACCTCGATATCGCTGTTCTGGAACACCACGGAGCCGTCCGGATTCCGGATCTCGCTGCTGGTCTTCCTGAACTTAATACCCGCGTAAGGACCTTTCTTCGCGTCCGTAAACCGGCGATCAATTCTCATGCTTGGAACCCCCCGTTCCGTCTTCATCAGTGGCGTTGAGCGCTGACGCCACAAGATCTTGTGGCCAAGGGTTGAGACGATACCGGATTTGGGTTCGGTGAAGCAATGATAAATGAACCTGAGGGGGAGAAAAAATGAATGTTGTTCGGAGTATCGCGGAAAACTGCGGATTGCAGGTTTCGTCAGGTCTTTTGAAAGTAAAATAGAAATAAAGTTGAAGTAATTCCACCAATCAAAATCGGTGAATTTTGGGAAGCCATCACTTGTCCGATCATGCAATGCAGACCGGCGGATCGAAGTCTCAAAACCATGTTTGAGCTTCGCTTTTCTATTTGAAGGCCCGTGCCAAGCCGTCTCTGGAAATAATGCCGCTATCGCGCTCGGGGATCAACACATTTTGTGCGTCGAATTGTCATAAAATCTACATCTAGTGGCTCGGCGCGGGTTTCCGCACTTTGCCACGCGTCTGGGGGAGGGAGCGGGAAGTCCGGGCCTTGCTTGACCTTCCGTATCTGTGGCTCACTTCACCGCGCCGTCCGTCCGGGCGGCACAAGATCTGGACAAGGAGCAGTCCCATGGATCCGGCAATCTGGCTCGCCTTCGCGGCTGCGAGTTCCATCATGCTCGCCATTCCCGGTCCGACGGTGATGATGGTGGCGAGCTACGCCATGTCGCGGGGACGGGAAACCGGCTGGGCGACGGTTCCGGGCGTCGCCCTTGGCGACCTGACGGCGATGACCGTTTCGCTCGCCGGAGCCGGCGCGGTGCTCGCCGCCTCGGCCGATCTCTTCACTATCCTCAAGCTTGCCGGAGCCGCCTATCTCGTCTGGCTCGGCGTCCAGCTCTGGCGGAGCGAGCCTAAGCTTGCCGCCGCACCGGCCTCGAACGGTCGAAGGGACAAGGCGAAGATGTTTGCCAATGCCTACGTCGTCACCGCGCTCAATCCGAAAGGGATCGTTTTCTTTGTCGCCTTCGTTCCGCAATTCGTCGATCCGGCTCGGCCGCTGCTGGCCCAGTTCGCGATTTTGATCGCGACCTTCATCATCCTCGGCGCCATCAATGCAGCTTTCTGGGCGGTCATGGCGGGAACCATGCGCAGCAGGTTCTCCAGTCCGGGCGCACTCCGGCTGGTCAATCGCCTCGGCGGAAGCGCGATGATCGGGGCCGGGCTTCTGACGGCGATGACGCGGCGCGCGGCAAGCTAGACATTCAAACCAAGATAACCAAGGGAGACCTTTCATGCCGATTCTTCGTTACAAGGCCGACTATCAGCCGCTCGATGTCGCCACGCTGGAGCGCTGGAAGGGCGTGCCCCCCGCGGTTGCGGGCGACTGCATGAATCGCATGAACTGCATGGCTGGGCGGGTGTCGCCGCTTCATCCGGACATGCGGATCGTCGGCCATGCGCGCACGATCTCGGTCATGGCCGGAGACAATCTCTGCGTCCATGCAGCGATTCCGTTGATGCGGCCTGGGGAAATCATCGTGATCGATGCCGGCGGCAATCCGGATGTCGCCATTATCGGAGAGATCCTGGTGACCGCGGCGAAGCTCAAGGGAGTGGCCGGATTCGTCATCGACGGCGCGGCGCGGGACGTGGCCGACCTGAGGGGCGGGGACATCCCGGTATTCGCCTCGGCATCGGTGCCGGCCGGGCCGCACAAGGGCTTTGGCGGGTCCATCGACGGTCCGATCTCCTGCGGCGGCGTTCCGGTGCGGACCGGCGACCTGATTCTGGGGGATGCGGACGGCGTCACCGTGGTGCCGCTGCATCAGGCCGCGGCGATCCTCGAGGCGGGCGAGGCGCATGTGCGGAAAGAGGCGGACATGCTTGCGAAACTGGCGGCCGGGACCACCACGGCGGAGATGCTGGGGATCGAGATTCCCGAGGTGAACGCCGAATGAACCTTGCGCGGCGCGTCTGACTGGACGTCGCGCCGCAGCAATGACATATTCCGCCAACGTCTTGACGCATATGACGGGTAGGTTTGGTCGATGAATATCGGCACGGCAATTTACACATGGCTGAACGGCCGCGAGGTCGGGCAGGACAAGTTCGGAAACCGTTACTACGAGCACAAGTCCGAGCCCGCGCGGGGATACCGCCGCAAGCGCTGGGTGATCTACAAGGGCCTCGACGAGGCCTCGAAGGTCCCGGCGGAATGGCATGCCTGGCTGCATTACACCGCGGAAGCTCCGCTGCCGACGGACCAGAGGTTCGAGTGGCAGAAGGAGCATCTGCCGAACCTGACCGGCACCCGCTACGCGTACCGGCCGCCGGGGCATGTGCTTGAGGGCGGCAAGCGCGCGCCCGCGACGGGCGATTACGAGGCCTGGACGCCGAACTGACGGCACGCCGCCGCGCACGTCCCTGCGGGCCGGCGTTCTCTCCAACCCGCCGAGGGAAAATGAAGCGCAATACGATCGAAACGGTAATGGGCGCGGTGGTGCTGGTTGTGGCCGGCATCTTCATGGCGTTCGCCTACGTTTCCGCGGACCTGAAAACCGGCGGCGGCTACACCGTTATCGCGACCTTTAACAAGGTGGCGGGGCTCGCCGTTGGCGGCGATGTCCGGATGAGCGGCATCAAGATCGGCACGATCGTCAGCCAGAGACTCGACAAGGAAACCTTCCTTGCCGAGGTCACCATGAATATCCGCGATGACATCGAATTGCCGCTCGACAGTGCGGCGGCGATCTCGAGCGAGAGCCTGCTGGGCGGGAACTATCTCGAGATCATCCCGGGCGGCGATCCGGACACGATAAAGGACGGCGGCAAGATCGAGTACACGCAGGATCCGGTGGATATCGTGCAGCTTATCGGCAAGTTCATCTTCTCGGCCGGCGAGGTCGCGGACAAGAAATAGGCGGAACGCCGTCGGGGCCGGTTGCATGAGACTGACGAAAACCGCTTTGTCATTGGCTATCGTGGCCGGAATCATGTGCGCTCTGCCGGCCGCGGCCCAGACCGGCACTGAACCGCGCGAACCTGCCTGGATCGATTTGCCGGTCGCTGTGCTGCAGGGGCTGGACAAGATCACCGCCCGGATCTCCACATTCGAGATCCCGGTCGACCAGACCGGCCGGTTCGGCACCTTCATCATCACCCCGCGGGCCTGCCGCCAGAAGCCACCGACGGAGACGCCGGAGAGCGCGGCCTTTCTTGAAATCGACGAGCAGAAACCGGACGAGGAACAGGCGCGTCTCTTTACCGGCTGGATGTTCGCCTCGAGCCCGGCGCTGAACGCCGTGGAGCATCCGGTCTACGACGTCTGGCTGCTTGAATGCAGGAGCGCTTCGACAAACGGCCAGTCGTCCGCTCCGCAATAGAACTCCGCCGGCGTCTTAAGTGCGTCTGCCAGCATGTCCCGGTATTGTTCCCGCGGGACTTCGACCGCTCCGAACTGCTGCAGATGGTCGGTGATGAACTGGCTGTCGAGCAGTGTGAATCCCGAGGCTTTCAGGCGTGCCACGAGATGGACCAGCGCGACCTTGCTCGCGTTCGGCTCGCGGCTGAACATACTCTCGCCGAAGAACGCCGCCCCGAGTGCCACTCCATAGAGCCCGCCGACCAGCTTTCCGTCCCGCCAGCATTCGATGCTATGGCCGTAGCCCATCTCGTGGAGCGAGAGATAGAGCCGGAAGATCTCGTCGTTTATCCAGGTGTCCGGGCGTTCCAGACGGGGCTCCGAACAGCCTTCGAGGACGGCCTTGAAATCCGTGTCGCAGCGAACCTCGAAGCGGCGGCGGCGGATTTCCTTGCGCAGGCTGCGCGAAACGTGGAACTCGTCGAGCGGCAGAATTCCGCGTTTGTCCGGATCGACGAAGAACGTGCGGGTGTCGCTGCGGCTTTCCGCCATCGGGAAGACCCCGATCGCGTAGGCCTGGAGCAGCAATTCGGGCCGCAATTGCGACATCGTGCCTGAGCCTCCTCACCGCCCTTGCGGGCGCTCGTCCGGAAAGGGTCGGCTCCCTAGCCGGCGAGGAAAACCTTCTCGAGCCAGTGTATGTCGTATTCGCCGTTGATGAAATCGGGAGCCTTCGAGAGGTCCTGATGCAGGGGCACGGTGGTCTCGACATTGGCGATGACGATCTCATCCAAAGCCCTGCGGAGCCGCAGCAAACACTCGTTCCGGTTGGAGCCGTGCACGATAAGCTTTGCGATCAGGCTGTCGTAGTAAGGCGGGATCCGGTAGCCGGCATAGAGCGCCGAATCGACCCGGACGCCGAGCCCGCCGGGGGCGTGGTAATCAGTCACCTGACCAGGGGACGGAAGGAACGTCCGCGGGTTTTCCGCGTTGATCCGGCACTCGATCGAATGGCCGTTGAGCTGGATGTCGTCCTGCGTGAAGGAGAGCGCCGCGCCGGAGGCGATCTGGATCTGTTCGCGCACCAGGTCGATTCCGGTGATCATTTCGGTGATTGGGTGCTCGACCTGCAGGCGCGTATTCATCTCGATGAAGAAGAACTCGCCGTTCTCGTAGAGGAACTCGAGGGTTCCGAGGCTGCGGTAGTTCATCTTCGCGCAGGCATTGGCCGCGATCTCGCCGATCTTCGCGCGTGCGGCCGCGTTCAGGGCCGGAGAGGGGGCTTCCTCGAGGACCTTCTGGTGCCGGCGCTGCAACGAGCAGTCGCGCTCGCCGAGATGCACCACGTGGCCCTTGCCGTCCCCGACGATCTGCACCTCGATATGGCGCGGCTGGCCGAGATAGCGCTCCATATAGACTTCGTCGTTGCCGAACGCGGCGCCGGCCTCGCGCCGCGCCATGGTGTAGGCCTCGGCCACCTCCGCTGGCTTGTGCGCGATCTTCATGCCGCGCCCGCCGCCGCCGGCCGTCGCCTTGATGAGCACCGGATAGCCGATCTCCTCGGCGGCCGCACGGGCGGCATCGACGGACTCGACCGGTCCGTCGGAGCCCGGAACGCAGGGGATGCCGAGCGCCTTCACCGTCCGCTTGGCGATGATCTTGTCGCCCATATCGCGGATATGCTGCGGAGACGGGCCGATGAAGACGAAGCCATGCGCTTCGACGATCTCGGCGAAATCGGCATTCTCGGAAAGGAAGCCGACGCCCGGATGGATCGCGTCCGCGCCGGTAACCGTCGCGGCCGAGAGAATCGCGGGAATGTTCAAATAGCTGTCCTTGGACGCCGGCGGCCCGATGCACACGCTTTCGTCGGCGAGACGCACATGCATCGCATCCGCATCGGCGGTGGAGTGAACCGCGACGGTCCGGATGCCCATTTCCCGGCAGGCCCGGTGGATCCGCAGGGCCACGTCGCCACGGTTGGCGATGAGGACTTTTTCGAACATTCCGGCTCCGGCCACTTATTCGATGACGATCAGCGGCTCGCCGAATTCAACCGGCTGCCCGTTCTGGATCAGTACTTCCTTCACCGTTCCGGCGCGCGGCGCGGGGATCGGGTTCATGACTTTCATCGCCTCGACGATCATCAGCGTCTGGCCTTCCGAAACCTTCGAGCCGACGGAAACGAACGGCGCGGAGTCCGGGTCCGGCCCGAGATAGGCGGTTCCGACCATCGGCGACTTCACCGCGTTCGCATTGACGGCGGCAGGGGCGGGCTGGGCGGCCGGGGCTGCCGCGGCGACCGGGGCCGGGGCTGCGGCAACCGTTGCGGCCACTGCCTGCGTTGCCGGCCGGGCGACACGGATGCGCCAGTCGTCGGTCGCGTATTCCAGTTCTCCGAGGCCGGTTTCTTCCAGCAGCTTCGCGAGTTTTTTCACCAGTTTGCTATCAATGTCGTGCGACAACGGGGTCTCCGGTTTCGTTCAATTTCGATCGAGAAGCCGCGCCATGGCGTCGAGGGCGAACAGGTAGCCCTGAGTCCCGAGGCCGACGATGACGCCTTCGGCGACGGCGGAAATATAGGAGTGATGCCGGAACTCCTCACGGCGGTGGATGTTCGAGATATGCACCTCGATCACCGGGAGTTCCGCAACCCTCAGGGCGTCGTGGATCGCGACCGAGGTATGGGTGTAGGCACCGGCATTGATGATGATCCCGGCCGCGCTGTCGCGCGCCTGCTGGATGATCGTCACCATTTCGCCTTCGAAGTTCGACTGCCGGAAATCGACCGACATGTCGAGGGCCGCCGCGCGCTCGGCACACATTGCCTCGACGTCGTCCAGCGTCTCGGCACCGTAGACTTCGGGTTCACGGGTCCCGAGCATATTCAGATTCGGGCCGTTGAGGATCAGGATTTCCGGGCGTTCGGACACGTTGCTCGCCTGCTTGTCAGTTTCGAGCGTTATATCATGCGGGGTTTGTGACGCAATCGGAACCGGTTGCCCGTCAGGAGCTAAAACTCCAGATCGGAGGAGAACATGGTCACCACGGGATTGCTGACCTTTACGCGCACGCCCTCACAATCGTAGGTCGCCTGATGTACGGTGGCCGAATACCGGTCTGATTCGAGCAGCGAGCCGGTCACCTTGGTGCAGCCAAGGATCGTGTCATGCGCGCCGTTCTCCCCCGTAATCGGAAGAAACAGCCTCTGGACCAGGACATGCCGTTTGTCGTGCAGGGTCTGAGGGGCGATCGTGTGCAGGAGGTTTCCCGACTCAAGGCACTGATCGAGCCTGACGCGCAGTGCATGGGCTGTTTTCTGGGAGAGGAAGTCTTTCAGCAACCGGCCTCGCAAGCCTTTGCCGTAGAGCGTATTCACGGCCTCGCCCACCAGCCGGTAGCGGTAGCAATTGGCTTCGGGGACCTTCTCGCAGAGCCAGACGAAAGGAAGTGCGGATCCAAGTTCGATGGGTTCAATCGACTTTCGTGCGGGAAAACGCGCATCGCCGCGCCAAGCAAACCACCGCTCCACCAACTTGGATAGCGTCGCGTCGGTGACATCCTCCAGGATCTGGTTCATGTTCCCAGCACTCTCGATCGGTCCCTTTTATATTCTCGCATGCCTGCAAGACTAGGTTTTAGTTTTCCGATAACATGACGTAATGGTTGTGGCAATGTTTCCGCTGCAAAGGTGACCAAGAGTGAACCTATCATATCTCAATGCTCACAGAAATGATTTGCTGGTCATCTTTTCCGCTCTTTTTGTCAATTTTTCCAATAATTTTATTAAATCCGCCTTTTCTTTCTCTGTAAGAGCTGAAGTCAGAAATGCCTCCCGATCGAGAGCCATCGGCACGATATGGTTGTAGATGGACTGTCCTGTCTCTGAAAGGGACAGGGTCGATTTCCGCCGGTCGTCCGGATCCGTCCGACGCAGGATATGTCCGGACTTTGACAGTTTGGCCGCGGCTCTGCTGACCTGAACCTTGTCCATGGCCGCGCGTCCACGAATTTCGTTCGCCGTCATCGGGCCGTCGCTTCCGAGTATGGCGATCAGGCGCCACTCCGGAATGCTTATGTCGAACTCGGCCTCGTAGAGCTTCTGGATGCTGCGCGATACCAGCGAGGACAGCAGCGCCAGACGGTAAGGCAGGAAAGCATCCAGCGCGAACGCGCTGGCGGATATGCCGTCGTGGCTGGATTTCCGTCCTTCAGCGATCGCTTGACTTTTCACCCGCGTTCCTTAAATGGTTTCAATTGAAACTAACTATCTCGACTGCTCAGACGTTCCTTGCTCGGCGAATCGCTGTCAAGGCGGATGACGTCGAAGCGAGAGGAGGAGACAGCATGGCGTCCGCGACACTGCCCCCGGTTCCGGGTGGATCGAAAGAGAACCCGATGGCGACAGACGGCTTCGAGTTCATCGAATATACCGCGCCCGATCCGAAGCTGCTGACCGATCTGTTCGTGTCGCTCGGCTTCACCCCGGTCGCCCGCCACCGCTCTAAGGACGTGACGCTGTTCCGGCAGGGCGGGGTCAATTTCATCGTCAATGCCGAGCCGGACAGTTTCGCCCAGTCCTTCGCCAAGGTTCACGGACCGTCCTGCTGTGCCATCGCCTTCAGGGTGAAGGATGCCGCCGCGGCCTACGAGCGCGCGCTGAAGCTCGGCGCCAAGCCGTTCGAAGGCAAGGTCGGGCCGATGGAGCTCAATATCCCGGCCATTCACGGGATCGGCGACAGTCTGATTTATCTGGTCGACCGCTATGGCGATCGCTCGATCTATGACGTCGATTTCGTGCCTCTGGAAAATGCCGAACAGACGCCGTCCGGCGCCGGGTTCACCTGCGTCGACCATCTGACGCACAATGTTCATCGCGGCCGCATGGATGTCTGGGCCGGTTTCTACGAAAAGCTCTTCAATTTCCGCGAGATCCGCTATTTCGATATCGAGGGCAAACTCACCGGCCTGAAATCCCGCGCGATGACCAGCCCGTGCGGTAAGATCCGGATTCCGATCAACGAATCGGCCGACGACAAATCGCAGATCGAAGAATATCTGCATGCCTACAAAGGCGAGGGAATCCAGCACATCGCGCTGGCGACGGAAGATATTTTCGCCAGTGTCGAGAGCCTCAAGGCCACCGGTACCCGGTTCATGGATCCGCCGCCGGCCACGTACTACGACATGCTGGAAGAACGGCTTCCAGGACATGGCGAGGATGTCGTGCGCATGAAGCAGCACGGCATCCTGATCGACGGAGCACCGACGGAAAATGGCGGCCTGCTGCTGCAGATCTTCACCTCGACGGTGATTGGGCCGATTTTCTTCGAGCTGATCCAGCGCAAGGGCGACGAGGGATTCGGGGAAGGCAATTTCCGGGCTCTGTTCGAATCCATCGAACAGGATCAGGTGAAGCGCGGCGTTCTGGAGGCTTAAGAAACTAAAAAACGCGCCGCTTGACCGGGAGCGGGTTTAGGCCTTGGGTTGCTGATCGGCGTGTCGGCTAATGCTATGGCGCGCGCACGTTTTTCAGTCTGGAGCCTTCATGCCTGCCTGCATTTCTGACGGCGCGTTGCGCGCACCGGTGCATGCCACATGACAGATGTGGCATGCACCGGTGCGCGGCAGACCGCTACCCGGGTCTTCGTAATATTGTGTGCGTTCCTGACGCTGGTTCAGATCAACCGGGTCGGCGGAGGCGTAATCGCGAACGGCCTGATCGAGCAGCGGGGAATATCCCCGGCGGCGCTCGGCGGCATCATCGGCGCAATGTCGCTCGCCGCAGCGGCGGTACAGATCCCGATGGGAATTCTTTTCGACCGCTACGGCGCCCGTCTCACCACCTCGATCCTGAGCCTGATCGGCGTCTTCGGAATTGCCGTTTTTGCGGTCGCCGAGACCGCCGCCACTCTGACCGGCGGCCGCATCATTATCGGAATAGGCCATGCGGGCGCGGTCACGACCGTCTATCTGATCGTGCTCGGCTGGACGAGTCCGGACAGGGTCGCGACCATTTCAGCGCGCCTGATTGCGATCTCCGGCGCGCTCAGCGGCGCGCTCGCGACGGCGCCGCTGGCCATCATGTTGCAGAAATTCGGCTTCACGCAGAGCTTCCTGCTCCTCGCAGCGGCGATCCTGATACTCACGGTCCTGATCTTCTTCTATGTGCGCGACCGTCCGCCGGGGGTCGAGCGACCGGCCCGGCCGAAGGAAAGTGTCGGCAAGGCATTCGCGGCAATTCTGGAAATGATGAAGGACCGCGATATCCGAGGCACGCTGATCATGGCGAGCTGCTTTGCGGCACCGTTTGCCACGATCGGCGGGCTGTGGGCCGGGCCCTACCTGCGGGACGTTCACGGGCTGAACCAGACCGGTGCAGGTTACGTGCTTCTGGTCATGGTCCTGTCGCTGAATGCGGGGACGCTGGCCTTCGGTCCGCTGGACCGCATATTCAATTCCCGGAAGAAGGTCGTCCTCGGGAGCTGCGCTGCCATGGTCCTGACGCTGGGCGCACTTGCTCTTCTGCCGCACCCGCCGTTATGGCTTGCCGTGACCATCCTGGTCCTGTTCTGCGTAACGTCGCCGTTTTTCGTTGTGCTGGCAGCGCACTGCCGGGGCTTCGTTCCCGACTATCTCGCCGGACGCGCGATCACCTGTATGAGCCTCGTCGGGGTCGGGGCGATCTTTGTGACGCAATGGGTCACCGGATTCATCGTCGATTATGCCTCCAGCGACGCGAGCGTCGCATACCGCCTCGTCTTCGCGACGGTTGCCGGCCTCATCGTTGTCGCATCGCTGTTTTATGCGCGCGTCCGGGATATTCCTCCTGCGCCTGCGGCAGCCGAGTAGCTCAGCTCTTGCGGGCTGCTTCGATCTGCTGGACCAGGATATCGAGCCCGACGGCGCCTGGCAGGATCTCGTCGCCGATGACGAAGGCGGGCGTGCCGTTCACGCCGAGGGTCCGGGCCAGCATCGTGGCGTCGCGGATCGTCTTCTCGGTTTCCGGCGACGCCATGTCGGTCTTCAGTTTCTCGATGTCGAGGCCGACCTCGCGCGCGGTCTGAAATACCGCCTCGTCGCTGAGACGCCCGCGATAGGCCATCAGCGCGACATGGAATTCCCGGTAGCTGCCTTGTTTGAGGGCGGCGACCGAGGCCCTGGCGGCGGTCACCGAAGCGGGGCCGAGGATGGGGAATTCCTTCATCACCCAGCGCACGTTGGGATCCTGCTTCAGCAGCTGCATTACGGGCTCGACCATGCGCTTGCAGTAGCCGCACTGATAGTCGAAGAACTCCACCACGGTGATGTCGCCGTCCGGATTGCCGAGGACCGGATCGCTCGGGTTCGCCACGAGTTCGGCTTGCAGCCGGGTCAGGGCAAGGCGCTGCTGTTCCTTCTCGGCGGCTTCCTGGCGCTGCTGCATCGCATTCAGCGACTCAACGATCACCTCCGGATGTTTCAGGATGTAGTCGCGGATGGCAGCGTCCAGCGCGCCTTTCTGGGCCTCGGAAAATGGCTCGGCGGCAAAGGCGGGTGCGTTGCCGAGAGCGGCGGCGACGGTGGCCGCGGCAGCCAGTTTCGACATTTTTCGGAGAGCTGGAAGTCGCGTGGGGGCCATGCGCCGTGCCTTTCCGGTTCGTGATTTGGACGCGGACTTTGATCCGGAACGTCCCGGCATGCAACCCACGTTCGCGTTATGCAACGCGGATCAGCGGGTCTTGCGTTCGCGGTCGCGCGGCGTTGATAGCTGCTCGATATCCGTCGCCCGGAGCCACGGTTCCGTATTCGGCTGCAGTTTCTGCTTGGCCCGGTTCGCCTGCAGGGCCGCGTCCCGTTCGCGTCCTGACCTGTAGGCTTCTTCGGCGAGTGCCAGGGCGGACATGCCATGGTCTCCATTGCGGCCATACGCGATCGCAAGCTGGCGCCAGGCGAAAGTCGAGCTCGGCATTTCCTGCACGACCCTTTCAAGGTGTGTCTGCGCTTCGGCGCTGGCTTCCGGACCTTCGCGCGCGAGCAGAACCCGGGCGAGTTCGAGCTGGATGCGCGGCGCGTCCGGAAGCAACTCATGGGCGGTGCGGTAGGACCCCTCTGCCTCTGCGGGCTTTCCAGCCTCGAACAGGATCTGACCCTTGAGTTCGTGGAAATACGGATCCTTCGGATATTCCTCCAGCAGACCGTCGACCATCGTGACGGCCTTGTTCATGTCCGGCAGCCGGTAGGTCGCGATGGCGCGGGCGTAGCGTGCCTCCAGCGAAGAGTCGCTCTCTTCGTAGTCCCGGAAGGTCCGTGCGGGGCTGCGGATGAAGCCTTTAAGTTTGGCGACCATACGCCGGTGTTTGATCTGCAGGTCGTCGGACAGCTTCGCGTCGGAGAAGCGCGAGTTCGCGACATGCGCCTCGACGAAGGAAATCCGGTCCTGGGTCAGCGGGTGCGTGCTGGCATAGGGCGAGCGGCTGCGGCCGCTGAGCAGTTCCTGCCCGCTCAGGGTAGAGAGAAACTCGAGCATGCCCTTCGAGGATTCGCGGTTGGCGTCGAGGTAGCGGACCGCGGCCTGGTCCGCCGCGGATTCCTGGGTCCGGCTGTAGGAGAGCAGGGAGTCCTGCACGGCCGCCTGAGTGCCTTGGAAAATCGCGCCGGCGGCATCGCCGCGGCCTGTCGCAAGCGCCGCGCCGGCGCCGAGAATGATTCCGAGCAGGGCGTTCTGGCTGGCGTTGCGGAGGGCTTCGCCCGTCCGTGCAAGATGCCCGCCGGCGATATGGCCGGTTTCGTGCGCGATCACGCCGAGGAGCTGTTCCGGCGTTTCGGTCGCCATCAGGAGGCCTGTATGGAAGAAGATGTTCTGCCCGCCCGCGACGAAGGCGTTCAGCGTGTCGTCGTTAATGAAATAAATATCGATCGCGGAAGGCGACAGACCGGCCGTCTGGAAGACCGGCGTGGCCAGTTCGCGGATGTAGAACTCGATCTCGGTGTCCGTGACATAGGAGCGTGCGTCGGCCGTCCGGGACGCTCCGGCAAGAAAGACGAGGGCGGTCACCAGCGCAATTAGATGCTTGCCAACGCGGGCTTTGCACTTCATGGATTTCGGTCCGAGCCTGTTGGTGCGGTGCGCATGAGCGTCTCATGTGCGCGCCCCAAGGGTGGCATTCAATAGCCGGCGGCAAATTGAGGGGAAGTTATGTTTCGTAAATCCGTGCCTTTGGCATTGGCTATGTGCGCCGGTTTGCTTTCGGGCTGTGCGAGCGACGAGGTTGTCCAGGTCACGGAAGGTTTTTTCGGCGCGATCGCCGTTGACGAGCCGCGCGCGGCGCTGGTCGCGCAGGATGTGCTCGTCGAGGGCGGCAATGCCGCGGACGCCGCGGTTTCGGCTTTCTTCACCCTGGCCGTCACGCTGCCGTCTTCCGCCGGCCTCGGCGCGAGCGGAAAGTGCGTCGTGTTCGATCCGCAAAGCAAGCGCTTCGAGCAACTTTCATTCCTGCCGCGGCCGCTCTCGGATAGGCCGGATGCGCTCGCGGTCCCGATCGGCCCGCGGGCGATGTTCGCGCTGCATGCCAG
Organism: Nisaea sp.; assembly: GCF_017640745.1. GTDB lineage: Bacteria > Pseudomonadota > Alphaproteobacteria > Thalassobaculales > Thalassobaculaceae > Nisaea. Next base: position 71,521 of record NZ_JAEPQA010000021.1, read on the forward strand.
ATACGGCCGGCTGCCGTTCGGCCAACTGATTGGCGATGCCGAGCAGCTGGCCCGTTTCGGCGATATCGTCTCGCGCCGCCTTGCCGAAGATCTCGTGCGCGATGGCGCGGTCCTCGCCGGGGGCGGGTCCGAACTGCTGGCCCCGTCGGGGGCTGTCCTCGGTGCGGGCGCGCCTCTGGTCCAGCTGGATCTCGCCGGAACCTTGAGCCGGCTGCGCATCGCCGGCGTCGGGGATCTTTATACCGGCCAGCTCGCCAAGCGTTATGCCGAAGGCGCGCAGGCGATTGGATATACGGCCGATCTCGCTCGTATGAGGCAGGAAGTTCCGTTCTGGTCCGCCGCGTCCGGTGTAGAATTCGACAATCATCTCTGGGCTGTCGCCGCCGGCCGGGCCGAAGACGAAGCGCTGCTGGCGAAGACGCTCTCGATTGCCTTTCACGAGGCGGACTGGTCTCCGGCACCAAGCGACGCAGACCCGGTCATGATTGCGGAGATGCAGGTGCGCGCCGCAAACGCGGTTGCCGAAGGCAATATGGATGCGAGCGACGACGAGGCGGAGCGGCTGTTCGATGGATTCCGTCCGGAAGCATCGCGCAGCCGGGCGGTTCCGGCGGCGGTCTCGCTCTTCGGGGGGCGGTCCCATGCGGGCGCGACCAGCTTCTCGATCACCGACAAACGCGGTCTTTCCGTCGGCTGCGCGCTGACCATGAATTCCGCGTTCGGAACGGGAAAGGTGCTGCCTGAAATGGGGGCGCTGGCGGCTCCGGCCCGTCCCGGTAGCGAGGCGCCGCTGGCGGCCGCGGTGATCGCAGGCAATAACAAGGCCTGGCAGGTCCACATGACCGCGATGGCGGCCGGCGGCCGGCCGGTCGTATCCGCACTGGCGCCGGTGATCGCGCGTCACTACGTCGGAAAACAGGAAGCGACCGCAGCGGTTGCCGTGCCGCGCTCGCACTATGACATGGCTGCGGACGCACTGTTCGCCGAGCAAGGCCTGTCGCAGGGCGCGGTCAACGCGGCCACGGCGGCGGGTTATCAGGTACGCCAGGCGGAATCGCCGCTCGCGGCCGTGCGCCTGTTCCGATGCAACGGCGGTCTGCCCAGGAGTGAGCTCGATTGCGGCGTTGCGGACGATCCGCGCGGCCGCGGTCTGGTCCTTTACGAAGCCGTCAAGTAAGCGGGAAGCGATCGTCATGAGCCTGAAGATCTCGCGGCGCGGTGCCGTTCCCGCCTTCATCGTCATGGATGTCATGCAGGCCGCGGCAGATCGGGAGGCGGCCGGCGGCGACGTGCTGCATCTCGAGGTCGGCCAGCCTTCTACCCCGGCGCCGCGCGGCGTCCTTGAGGCGGCGGAGCGGGCGCTCAGGAGCGACAAGATCGGTTACACGCTGGCGGGCGGGATCGCGCCGCTGCGCGAGCGCATCGCCAAGCATTACAAGGACTGGTACGGCGTCTCCCTCGATCCGTCGCGGATCATGGTCACGACCGGTTCTTCCGGTGCCTTCCAGGTCGCGTTTCTCGCCGCCTTCGAGGCCGGGGACAGGGTGGCGATGGCCTCGCCCGGCTATCCTGCCTACCGCAACATCCTCTCCGCCCTTGGCGTGGAGACGGTGCTGCTGGAGACCGAGCGCAGGCATCGCTATCAGCCGACGCCGGACCTGCTCGATGCGGTGGAGGGCAGGCTCGACGGTCTGATAGTGGCCAGCCCGTCGAACCCGACCGGCACCATGCTCGGCGCCGAGGAACTTTCGGCCCTGACACGGTATTGCAAGGCGAAGGGCATCCGGCTGGTGTCCGACGAAATCTATCACGGCATCGGCTTCGGCACCCGGCCGGTCTCGGCGCTTGAGAGCGACGACCAGGCGATCGTCATCAACAGCTTCTCGAAATATTTCTCCATGACCGGCTGGCGCCTCGGCTGGATGGTGGTGCCTGAGGATCTGGCGCGCTCGATGGAGTGCCTGGCGCAGAACTTCTTCATTTCGCCGCCGACGCTCTCCCAGCATGCCGCCATTGCGGCCTTCGACTGCCACGAGGAGCTGGAGGCGAATGTCGCGCGCTATGCGAAGAACCGGGAAGTCCTCCTGAACGAGCTTCCGGCGGCCGGGCTTGACGATCTCGCACCGGCGGACGGCGCTTTCTACATCTATGCCGATGTCACGCGCTTCACCAACGACAGCGTGGATTTCTCGAAGCGGATGCTGAACGAGATCGGCATCGCCGCCACGCCTGGGGTGGATTTCGATCCGGCCCGCGGTCATGGCGGGCTGCGCTTCTCCTTCGCCGGCGCCACCGACGACATGGTCGAGGCGGCGGCGCGGCTGAAGGGCTGGCTTAAGCGTTAAGGCTTATTCGGCGGCGTTGGCGACACCGTCGTCCGACATGTAGGGGTGATCCGGCCCGCCACCGGCCTTGCGGGCCCGCCTTGCAGCGCGCCAGGCCTGGACATTGGCCCGGACCTGAAGCGCCGACGGCGTGACGATCAGCGTCAGCACCGTCGCGAAGCCCATTCCGAAGACGATCGCCGAGGAAAGCCCGACCCACCACTGCGTCGAGGGCGCACCGACCGAGATCTCCCGCGTGAAGAGATCGATGTTGGTCTGGAACACCATCGGCAAGAGTCCAAGCATGGTCGTGATCGTGGTCAGCATGACGGGCCTCAGACGCTGGGCGCCGGTCCGGAGGATCGCCTCCGTTGCGTCCGCGGTCGTGGTCTTCAGCGCGTCGAAGGTGTCGATCAGCACGATATTGTTGTTCACCACGATGCCGGCGAGCGCGATCACGCCGATGCCGCTCATCACGATGCCGAAGGGCTGTCCGGTGATCATCAGGCCGATCATCACGCCGATGGTCGACATGATGACTGCGCTCAGGATCAGGAAGGCGCTGTAGAAGCTGTTGAACTGGGTGACCAGGATGATCGCCATGATGAACAGCGCAACGCCGAAGGCCTTGCCGAGGAAGGCCTCGGCCGCCTTCTGCTCCTCGTCCTCGCCCTTGAAGCGGTAGGTGACGCCGTCGGGCAGCTTCACGGTACCGAGCCATTCCGTCAGCTCCCGCACCTTGTTGTCGGCGAGCACGCCGGGCAGCACGTCCGCCTTGACGCTCATCACCTGACGGGCGTCGGAGCGCTTGATCGTGCCGACCTTGTCCTGTGCGCTCCAGGAGACGAAGTTGCGCAGCGGCACGAGACCCATATCTGTCTTCATGCGGATCGCGAGGAACTGGTCTAGACGCCGGAAAGGACGCGGATAGCGGACGACGATATCGATTTCCTCGTCGCTGTCGTTCGGCCGGTAGTCGCTGATCTTGAGGCCGCGGGTGACGAGCTGCACATAGCTGCCGATCAACGCGACGTCGGCGCCGAACTTGGCGGCCTGGGCACGGTCGACGGCGATCTGCCATTCGATGCCCGGAATGTGCCGGTCGTCCTCGATATTCATCAGGCCGTCCATCCGGTCGAACTGCTCGCGAACCATGGCGGTGGCCTCGGTCAGCTGGTCCGGATAGTGCGAGCGCAGCTGGATTTGCACCGGCTTGCCGGTCGGCGGGCCGCCCTGTTCTTTCGCCGGCTCGACGATGATGCCCGGATAGGCTTTCGCGCGTTCGCTGATGTCGGCGAGGATTTCGTCCGCTGGACGGCGCTTGCCCCAGTCGTCGAACTCGACCTGTATCGTGCCGATCACGTCCTCGGCCACGTCCTGGCCGCCGCCGCTGCTGCCTTGTTTGTCGCCGACATAGGTGTAGACGGACTTGAAGCCGCCGACTTCGAGCACTTCCTTCTCGATCTGGAAGACGAGGCGGGCTTTCTCCGCGGTCGACATGTTGCCGCGTGCATGGACGTGGATCATGGCGTTGTCGGGTTCGACGTCGGGGAAGAATTCGACCCCGTTGCCATGGGTCGCGTAATACCATTGCACGCCGACCAGCAGCAGCGCCGCGCCCGCAAGGACCTTGCCCGGGTGCCGCAGCGCGGCCCGCAGCACGGTGAGGTAGCCGCCGGTGAAGCCTTTCACCTTGCCGAGATCGCCATCTTCCATCGCCGCCAGCGCCTCACGACTTTCCTCGTTCTGTGCGCCGGGCTTGCCGATGATCGCGCCGAGCGCCGGCACGAAGATCAAGGCCATGAGCAGCGAGGCACTGAGCGTCGCGATCAGGGTGATCGGCAGGAACTTCATGAACTCGCCGACCACGCCCGGCCAGAACAGCAGCGGCAGGAAGGCGGCAAGGGTTGTGGCGGTCGAGGCGATGATCGGCCAGGCCATGCGTTTGGCCGCCGCAGCATAGGCGGAGCGGCGGTCGAGGCCTTCGGACATTTTCCGGTCGGCGAACTCCGTCACCACAATCGCCCCGTCGACCAGCATGCCGACGGCAAGGATCAGGCTGAACAGAACGACGATGTTCACCGTCAGGCCGAGCGAGGAGAGGGTCAGGATGCCGAGCAGGAAGGAGCCCGGAATGGCGACACCGACGAGAGCGGCGGAGCGGTAACCTAGGGCGCCTACGATCACGATCATGACCAGGAGGATGGCGCTCAGCACGTTGTTCCGGAGATCCGTCAGCATGGTCCGGATCTGGTCGGACTTGTCCTGGCTGAAAGTGACGGTCACGCCGTCCGGCCAGGTTTTCTGGGTTTCCGCGACGACCCGTCTGACATTCTCGACCGTCTCGATGACGTTCTCGCCGATCCGCTTGGTGATCTCGATCCCGATTGCGGGCTGGCCGTCGAGGCGGGCGTGGCTTTCCCGGTCCTTGAAGCCGCGCTGGACATAGGCGATGTCGCGCACGCGGACCACCGCGTCGCCGTTGGTCTTGATCGGCTGGTCGAGGATATCCGCGAGATTTTCGTAGAGGCCCGGGACCTTGATCGGGAAGCGGCCGTTGCCGGTGTCGAGCGTGCCGGCGGCGACCAGCCGGTTGGAGCGGGAGACGATCTCGAGCACTGCGGCGGCATCGATATTGTAGCTGTCGAGGCGCAGCGGATCGATCACGATCTCGACCAGTTCCTCGCGCTCGCCCCTGAGCTTGGCCTCGAGGACCGTGCTGATGCCCTCGATCTCGTCGCGCAGATTGCGCGCCAGCTGCAGCATCGTGCGTTCGGGCAGTTCGCCGGAGAGGGTGACGACGAGGATCGGGAAGAGGCTGACATTCACTTCGTTCACGGTCGGCTCGTCGGCATCCTCCGGCAGTTCCGGCTTGGCGATGTCGACCTTCTCCCGCACGTCCGTCAACGCCTGGTCGGCATCGAAGCCGGCGGTGAATTCGAGTGTGACGTTGGCGCCGCCCTCATATGCGGTTGCCCGCATCTCCTTCACGCCCTCGATGCTGCGCAGCTCGGTCTCCATCGGCTTCAGCAGCAGTCGTTCGGCATCTTCGGGCGAGATGCCGTCATGGTGCATGGAGACGTAGATGATCGGGATGTTGACATCCGGATCGGCTTCCTTGGGGATCGTCACATAGGAGATCGCCCCGGAAATCAGGATCAGTACCAGCACCATCAGGGTGGTGCGGCTGCGATGCAGGGCGGCGTCGATCAGCGTGTGCATGGGGCGGGCCTCAGCTTGCCTTCGCTTCGGGGGTGCCGACGATCTCTTCCGGGACCGCGCGCACCTTCTCGCCGTCGGAGACGAATTCCTGGCCGACGGTGATTAGCTGGACTCGGTCCGGCAGGCCGGTCACGTAGGCCCAGTCGGCATCGCTGTCGACCACGGTCACCCTGTGAAAGCGGACAATGCTGTCCTGATTGACCGCCATCACGCCGAGCAGCCCGACATCGTTCAGGGTAAAGACCCCGGCGGAGAGCTTGTGCGCGGAGATCTCGGGCAGCGGCAGGATGACGCCGGTGGTGATGCCTTGTTCGATCTGCATTCCGGGGTTCGGAACCTCGAGCTCGACCCGGAAGGTTCGTGTCTGCGGGTCTGCCGCGGCGGTGATGTAGCGGATTGTGCCGGAAAGTTTCGTGCCGTCGAGCAGGCTGGCCGCGCCCGGCTGCCCGACCGCCAGCTTGAGCCGCTCCTGTTCGGACACCTGGGCAACGACGAGGATCGGGTCGAGGTCGTACATTGTCGCGACCGCGTCGCCGCTTTGCACGACGTCGCCGACTTCGACCTGAATGTCGTCGAGGATCGCGTCGAACGGCGCCTTGATCGTCAGGCGGCGAATCTCTTCCTCGATCTCCGCGAGATCGGCTTTCGCTTCCTGCAGATCCGCATAGGTCGCGGCCCGCTGGGTCTTCGCCTGGAAGCCCTTGTTGGCGAGCTTGTCGGCGGCGGTGAATTCGGTCTCGCGCTGCTCGATCCGGGCCTTCGCCATTTGCCGTTTGGCCTCGCGGTCTTCCGGGTCGAAACGCACGATTGTCTCGCCGGCGGTGACCGGCGTGCCCTCGGTGGCCCCGATCTCGACGACCTTGCCGAGAATCTGCGCCTTCAGCTCGATCTGGCGCGAGGCGGCGGTCCTGCCGGAAATGACCACTGCCGAGCGGTACGGTCCGGCGATGCTTTCGCGGACCCGGACCGACATCAGTTCCGGGGCCTTGGCCCCGGTTCCGGTCGCGGTGGAGGTTTCCTCATCCGTGCGGGCACCGTTGGCGAACTGACCTGAGACGATCCAGCCGACCGCGGCGAGCGCGATGAAGGCAGCCAGCAACAGGGAGCGATTGAGTCTCATGGGGCCTCTGTGGGCTGAGGTGGGAAGAACGAGTGAAGAAGGTGGTTACTCGGCAGCATGGCGTGCCTCCGAGCGCAGCTGTTCGAGCAGGTCCGCACGGTTCTGCCGCATGTAATCCGCGGCCGCCTGGTAGATCGCGCACCCGAGACCGCGCACGAAATCCCGGCCGGGCTCTTCGCCGGAACAGGTCTCCGCCTTGCTTTTGAGGTTCGCAACCGAGGCTTCGTACTGGGCGATCCGCTCGTCGACGAGGCGGGCGATCTTGTCCGGCGATTGGAGGGCCGAGAAAAAAATCAAGAACAGGAGGTCGGAGCGGAACTGATCATCCCCGGGCTCGGTCTGGCAGGCCCGATGGAGGGCAGCGGCCCCGTCCGGCGTCAGGCTGTAGATCTTCTTGTCCGGCCGTCCGTCCTGGGCTTCGGCCGTGACGGTGACCAGACCTTCCTCGGCGGCCTTGGTCAGGGCCGGGTAGATGGCGCCGAGCGAGGCCTTCTGAAAATGCGCGAACGGGCCTTCCGCGAACTGCTTGCGGATTTCATAGCCGGTCGCGTCCCGTCGGCTGAGAACCGCGAGACAGAGCGTTTTGACGTCCATGGATTGGGCGCTCCGGTATATCGGTCTGATATACGATCAATATGTCGGACCGATATATGGAACTCTACGGTGTAGTTTAAAAGGGAAAATTTTGTGTCGTAACTGAATACATGATTTTCGCGCGCGTTTGTGGTGTTCGGGTAACAGCCCGACGGGCTCGAAAGAACTATGCGGTTTCTAGCCGAAACTTCAGGAATCGCGTACCCGCATGGGTGATTTCTCCGATGAATTCCGCGCCGAGCCGGGCGAGTGCACCCAGATGCCGGCGGGACGGCGGCAGGAGGAAGGTCACGGAGGGAATGCGCGCGTCGGCGCGGGCGAAGGCCAGCGCCTGACGGCCGATCCGGGGTCCAAGACCGAACCGTTCGGGTTTCAGCACAAGGCCGAAATCCCAGTCTTCGCCTTCCTTCTGGAATCCGCCCCAGCCGGCATAGGTGCCGTCGAGGAGGATCGCCCAATGGCCCAACCCGTCGCGGCGCCAGCAGCTTTCCTTGGTTACGACGAATGCCTTGGCGGCTTCGATGTCCCAGGTCCCCGTCAAAAGCGGCATGTGCTCCGCCATCCGGGGATCTGACATATGCGCGGCGATCTCTTCCGGCGCGACTTCTGTGAGGCGGACAAAGTCGATGGTGAGCATCGGCGTCAGAAAGTCTCTTTCCAGGGCCGCAGTTCGACCTCCCAGGCCCAGCTCGAGCGCGGCTGGCGATGGAACTGCAGGTAAGTCTCGGCAATCGCGTCCGGATCGAGCAGCTTGTCCTCGCCCGGAGCCTCGCGGCTGTCGTTCTTGGTCCGGATGCCGCCGTCGATGACGAAATGGCCGATATGGATGTTCTGCGGGTGCAGTTCGCGTGCCATGGACTGGGCGAGGCCGCGCAGCCCGAACTTGCCCATCGCGAAGGGCGCTGATTGCGGATAGCCCTTCACGCCGGCGGAGGCGCCGGTGAACAGAATGCTGCCTTTGCCGGCTTTCAGCATCCGCCGGGCCGCCTGCTGGGCGACGAGAAATGCGCCGTGGCAGGTTACCGTGGTCGCCGCCAGTACCTCGTCAGGATCGAGATCGACCAGCGGCCCACGGGCACGTTTGGACGGGTTGAAGATGACAAGGTCCGGCGTTCCGAACGCGCCGTCGAGCCAGGTGAAGAGGGCGGCGACGCTGTCCTTGTCCGCGACATCGCATTTTTGGACAAGCGCCCCGGTCTCTTCGGCCAGCGCGCCGAGCTTGCCGGTGTTTCGCGCGGCGAGGGCGACTTTCATGCCGTCCTTCGCGCAGAGCCGGGCGAGCGAGGCGCTGAGACCGGCGCCGGCGCCGACGATGAGAGCTGTTTCGGCCATGAGTGCTTCCTCCTTGTTCGGTTGAGGGAGCGTTCCGGCCGCGGCAGTGCTGTTACCGCTTCGGCCGGGACGGTCCGGGTCGGATGACGGGCCACGGTTCCGGCATCTCACCGACAGGCACCTCGATCAGGGTCGGCCGCCCGGCGGCGAAGCCTTCCTCGATCTTGGCCCTGAGCTCTGCCGGGGTGGTCGCGCGCAAACCTAGCGCACCACAGCTCTCGGCGAGCTTCACGAAATCGGGATTGGTGAACTCGCTGGCGATCACCCGGTTGTCATAGAGCTCCTTCTGCATCCGCATCACGTTGCCGTAGGCGCCGTCGGCGAAGACCACGGCGACCACGTTGATCCCGTGATGCACGGCGGTGGCGAGCTCCGGCATCGTGTACATGAAGCCGCCGTCTCCGTTGATCGAGAGCACCTGTTTGTCCGGATGCGCGACCTGAACGCCGAGCGAGGTGGCGTAGCCGTAACCGAGCGTACCCTGATAGCCGGGCGAGACGAGGGTGCGTGGGCCGTAGGTCGGGAAACCGATGCGGCAGGCATAGGCGACCTGGGTGAACTCGTCGACGAGGAAGCCATCCTCCGGCAGCGCCGCGCGCAGGGCCGCGACCCACTCCATCTGCGGGCCGAGCTTTTCCTTGAACTGATGCAGGAATTCGGCCTTCAGCGCCTCCATTTCCTCGGTCCGCGATTCGCGCTCACGGTTGTAGTGCGGAAGCTTCGCGAGCAATTCCCGCGTCGCATTGGCGGCGTCGGCGACGATGCCGACATCCGGCTTCGCGACCCGGGTCAGTTCCGTCGGGTCGATATCGACATGAATGACCTTCAGCCGGTCGTCCGTGCCCCAGGTCATCCTTTCATGCTGCAGACGGCAGCCGATCGAGATCACCACGTCGGCATCGCCCCAGAGACGGTTGCCCGCCGGGTGGTGGAGGGAGAGCGGGTGCCGGTCGTCCAGCACGCCCTTGCCGTTCATGTAGGAGACCACCGGCGCCTGCAGCATTTCCGCGAGTTCGCGGATTTCCTCCGCCGCCTCGTAGGCGCCGCCGCCGACGAAGATCATCGGGTTCGCGGCCTCGCCGAGCAGCCGCGCCGCGGCGTCGAGCAGGTCGGGATCGGGTTCAGGAGAGTCGGGAACCGGCGTTGCCGCGATCCGGCCGACCGGGGCCGACTTGTGCAGCTGGTCGAGCGCCATCTCGATCCCGACGGGACGCGGCCGCCCGCCACGAAGTTCGCGGAAAGCCTGATCCATTACTGCCGGAACCTGGGATGGGTGGTCGATGCGGCGCGACCATTTGGTCAGCCGCTCCATCTGCCCGAGCTGGTCCGGGATCTCGTGCAGCATGCCGAGGCCGCGCCCGATGGTCTCGCTCGGGATCTGCCCTGTCAGCGCAAGCACCGGCGTGTTGCAGCCGTAGGCGGTGGAAAGCGCGGCGAAGGTGTTCAGAAGTCCGGGGCCGGGAACCACGGCGTAGGTGCCGATTTTTCCGCTCGACTGGGCATAGCCGAAGGCCATGTAGGCGGTGCCCTGCTCATGCCGGGCATTGATGACGCGCAGATTGTTGCGGGCGTCGTAGAAGGCGTTGAACAGCCCGTCGAGCTGGATGCCGGGGAGGCCGAAGACCGTGTCGATCCCGTTCTCCGTCAGGGCGCGGACCAGCGCCGTCCCACCGGTCATCTTGGTGGAGCCTGCCATGTTTACCTCCCTGGTTTGCGGCCGGTCTTGCTGCCGGCCTCTTGTCAGTCGTTGGCGTGGATCGCGCTCCAGATCTTCTCCGGAGTCATGGGAATGTCGATATGTTTGACGCCGTAAGGTGCCAGCGCATCGATGACGGCGTTCATGATCGGGCCCGGCCCGCCGATGGAGGGAACCTCGCCGACACCCTTCACGCCGAGCAGGCTGTTCGGCGAGGGGGTCGCGGCCCAGCCGTGCTCGATGAAGGGAACGTCGTCGGCGCGCGGGAAGGCGTAGTCCATCAGCGATCCGGTCAGTAGCTGGCCGGACTCCTGATCGTAGACGCTTCCTTCCATCAGGACCTCGCCGATCGCTTGTGCGATGCCGCCGGTGACCTGCCCGAAGGCGAGCGGTTCGTTCACGATGCGGCCGAGATCGTCGAGCCCGACGAAACGGTCGACGGCGACCTTGCCGGTTTCCGGATCGACCTCGACCTCGACGACATAGGCGCCGTTCGGGAAGGTCGTGTGCTTGCCCTCGAAATCCATCTCGCCGACGCAGCCGCCGCGCAGGCCCGGCTCCAGCGTGTCGGCCGGAATATCGCCCATGCGCGCCATCAGCTCGGGAAAGGAGATCGCCTTGTCGGTGCCGGCGACCTTGAAGGAGCCCGCCTCGTACTCGATGTCCTGAACCGCGGTCTCCATCATGTGGGCTGCGAGCTTCTTGCCGTTTTCCACCATCTCGATGGCCGCACGATGCACCGTGTTCGCTGCAATTGGCATGAGGCAGGAGCCGCCGGTGCCGCCGCCGGTCACGAGATTGCCGCTGTCGCCCTGTTCGACGATCACCTGCGCCGGATCGATCCCGAGGGTCTCGGCCGCGACCTGGGCGAGGGTGGTCTGGTGGCCCTGGCCGGAATCCTGCGTCCCGGTGCGCACCCGCACCTTGCCGTCGTTTGTGAGCTCGACCTTGCTGCGCTCGGCGGTGGAGCCGCCGGTCGCATGGACATGGATGCCGAAGCCGACGCCCCGGCGCTTGCCCTTCGCCTCGCTCGCAGCGCGGCGTTCGGGGAAGGTGTCGATCTTCGCCTTGGCCAGCGCCTTGCGGAAGATTTCCGGATAGTCGCCGCCGTCGTAATCCTCGCCCATCGGCGTGTGGAAGGGCAGGTCGGCCGGTTGCATCAGGTTCTTTGCCCGTATCTCCTGGCGGTCGAAGCCGAGCTTGTCGCAGGCAAAGTCGATGATCCGCTCCAGCGTGCCCGCGCTCTCCGGTTTGCCGGCGCCGCGATAGGCATCGGTCGGCGTGGCGTTGGTGAAGACCGCCTTCACGCGATATTCCGCCGCCTCGATCTTGTAGCAGGAGGTGAAGACCCGGACCGCGCCCTTGGTGACGATGGACGGGTTCACGGCGTTGAGGAAAGCCCCCATGTCGGCAAGCGCATCGATCCGGAACGCGGTGATCCGGCCGTCCTTCGTCAGGGCCAGCGTCGCCCGGTCGAGACGGCCGCGGCCCGGCGCGTCGGCGACGAAGCTCTCGGTCCGCTCGGCGATCCATTTCACCGGCCGGCCGGTCAGGCGCGCGGCGAGCAGGCAGAGGATCTGTTCCGGATAGGGCCAGATCTTCGCCGCGAAACTGCCGCCGACATCGTTGGTGATGACCCGCATCTGCGTCTCGTCGACGCCCAGTGCTTCCGCCATCGCGGCACGCAGCATGACGACGCCCTGGCTCGGCGTGTGGAGCACGTATTTTCCGGTCGCGGCGTCGTATTCGCCGAGGCAGCCGCGCGGTTCGACCGGCGCGATCACGGCGCGCGGGTGTTGAACGGTCAGCTCGACGACGTGGTCCGCCGCCGCGATCGCCGCGTCGACCTCGGAGCCGTTCCCAATGCGCCAGTCCAGACTGACATTGCCCGGCGCTTCCGGCCACAATTGCGGCGCGTCGGCAGAGACCGCGCGTTCGAGATCCGTAACCGGCTCCAGATCCTCGTAGTCGATGTCGATGAGTTCGGCGGCTTCGAGTGCCGCCGCCTTGGTTTCCGCAACGACCAGCGCGACCGGCTGGCCGGCGTATTTAACTTCGCGCTGCGCGAGAGCCGGGCGGTCCGGCTCGATCATCGGCGTGCCGTCGTGGCTGACCATGGGGGTGCGCGAGCGCATCATGCCGACGCCTTCGCGCACGAGGTCGTCTCCGGTGAGGACCGTCAGAACGCCGGGAACGGCTTTCGCATCCTCGACCGCGACCGAGACGAGGCGCGCATGCGCGAAGGCCGAACGGACCACAATCGCATGGGCGGCATTCTCAGGCTGCAGGTCGTCAACATAGAGTCCGTGGCCGGTCAGCAACCGGTCATCCTCGCGTCTCAACATGTATCCTGATCTCGATGGAATAGTGGCTGGACTGTCTCCTTTGTCGCACGCAAATATATGTTCGATCCAGTCCTTCCTGAGATTGGAGTGGTTCGGCTGAAGCGTCAGCCGCTTGGCAATATTGGGTTGGTAGATGAGCGGTTCAGGCGCCGGTTCTCCGGTTCTCGACAATTTGCGGGCTGCGTTCGATAAGGCTATGGCGCTGCCCACGATGCTGCAGCGCTATCGAGCCCTGCAGAACGTCGTGACCGATTG
>NZ_JAEPQA010000022.1 GCF_017640745.1 Nisaea sp.
CCGGCATCATTTACCCGATCCAGGGTTCCTGGACCTGGGGTGGCGGCTGGCTGAGCGAGATGGGCTTCTCCGACTTCGCCGGTTCCACCATCGTGCACTCCGTCGGTGGCTGGGCGGCGCTTGCCGGTGCCATCATCATCGGCGCGCGCAAGGGCAAGTATGGCAGCGACGGTTCCGTGCACCCGATGCCGGGCTCGAACCTGCCGCTGGCGACCCTCGGCACGTTCATCCTGTGGCTCGGCTGGTTCGGCTTCAATGGCGGCTCGCAGCTCGCCATGGGCTCCGCCGCCGACGTTCGTGACATCGCGACCATCTACGTGAACACGAACATGGCTGCTGCCGCCGGCGTCGTCGCCGCGGTGATCCTGACGCAGATCATCTACAAGAAGCTGGACCTCACCATGGCGCTGAACGGTGCCCTCGGCGGTCTCGTTTCCATCACCGCCGAGCCGCTTGCCCCGAGCATCGGTATCGCGGTGCTGAACGGTGCCGTTGGCGGCATCCTGGTGGTCGTCTGCGTGCCGCTGCTCGACAAGCTGAAGATCGACGACGTCGTCGGTGCGATCCCGGTTCACCTCGTCTGCGGCATCTGGGGCACCATCGCGGTGGTCCTGTCCAACGGCGATGCGAGCTTCGCGACCCAGATCATCGGCATTGTCGCCATCGGCGCCTTTGTCCTGGTCACCAGCGGCATCGTCTGGATGGTTCTCAAGCTCACGATCGGTCTCCGCGCCAGTGAGGAAGAGGAAGCCCTCGGTCTCGACCGTGCGGAATGCGGCCTCGAAGCCTACCCCGAGTTCGGCGGAGGCTCGCAGCGGGTCTGATTTCCCGAGAGTACCTGAACTATGCGGGCCCGGATGGCGACATCCGGGCCCGTTTTCTATTTAAAACAATATTTTATTTGAAATTCATATGAACTAACCCGAAGACTGCATTATGTGAGGCTTTGCATTAAAGTTGCCCCATAACTATCGGGCTTATATTATAGATTCCCGATAGAATGTAGATGGCCTGGGGGAGGAACCCGGCCGAACAGGGCAGCAATCGATGATTAACCCGGCGCTTCAACCGCTTAGCGACTATACCTTCGCGCGCCTGAACAGAATGCTGGAGGGCATCGAGCCCGCCGCCGGCAAGCGGCCGATCATGCTCTCCGTCGGTGAGCCGCAAATCCAGCCGCCCGCTTTCGTGAACGAGATCATCGCGGCCAGCGGCCATCTCTGGAACAAGTATCCGCCACCGAAGGGCGATCTTGCCTTCCGTGAGGCGGTCACAGCCTGGCTTGGCCGGCGCTATGGCCTGCCCACCGGCCTGCTCGATCCGGAGCGCCATGTCACCTCGATCTCGGGCACGCGTGAGGCGCTTTACCAGCTCGGTTTCCTCGCGGTGCCGGAGCGCAAGAACGGGCAGCAGCCGGTCATTCTGATGCCGAACCCGCTCTATCACTCCTATCGCGGCGCGGCGATGCTCGGCCGGGCCGAGCCGGTCTACATGAACGCGACCGAGGAGAACGGCTTTCTGCCGCATCTGGAGAATGTCGCCCCGGAGATCCTGGAGCGGACCGCGCTCTGCTTCCTCTGCACGCCGAGCAATCCGCAGGGCCGGGTGGCGACGCTGGATTACCTGAAGCGGGCGATCGAGCTCGCGCGAAAGTACGATTTCATGCTCGCCGTCGACGAATGCTACGCCGAGATCTATCGCGGCGATCCGCCGCCGGGCGGGCTCGAGGCCGCGGCGGCACTCGGCGACAGCCTGGAGAACATCGTCGTTCTGCATTCGCTCTCGAAGCGCTCCAGCGCGCCGGGGATGCGTTCGGGTTTCCTCGCGGGAGATCCGGAACTGGTGAAGCGCTACGGCGAATACATCATGTTCGGCAGCGCCTCGACGCCGCTGCCGATCCTGCATGCGGCGACGGCGCTCTGGAAGGACGAGGCCCATGTCGAGGCCAACCGCGCGCATTATGCCGAGAACTGGCGCATCGCCAGCCGTGTTCTGGGCAACAAGAAAGGCTATCACGAGGCGGAAGCCGGCTTCTTCGTCTGCATGCCGTCCGACGATGCCGAGGGCCTGACCAAGACCCTCTGGCGCGAAGAGGCGGTGAAGATCGTGCCGGTCGGTCTCATGGCCCGCGAGGATACGGCCGGGGTCAATCCGGGCGATCCCTTCGTCCGCATCGCCCTCGTCTACGACACGGAAACCACGGAGGAAGGTCTGCGTCGCATCGCGCCCTATTTCTGAGGTGGCGTCGCGACCTGCGGGGAAAGAGCATATGAGCGCATCGACCAAGAGTGCCGGAAACGACATGTCGGGCGGAGGCTTCCTGCCCGAGAGCGCGCGTCTCTATCTGAGGCGCCGGGCGGCCGAGTTTTCCGGCCTTGCCCTGCTCGTCCTTGCCGGTCTCGGGGCCGCACTGCTGCTGAGCTATGCGCCGGACGACCCGTCCTTCAATGCCGCCGGTTCCGGGGATGTACAGAACCTGCTCGGCCCGATCGGAGCGATCGTTGCCGACGTCATGTTGCAGACCGTCGGTCTGGTCAGCGCCGTTCCGGTGCTTCTGTTCGCGGTCTGGGGCTGGCGCCTGATGACCCATCGGCCGGTGGAGCGGGTCGCGCTCCGTATCGCGCTGCTGCCCTTCGCCCTGATCGCCGGTTGCCTCGCGCTGGCGGTTTTGCCGGTGCCGGAAGGCTGGCCGCTCAGGGCCGGTCTCGGCGGCGCGGTCGGCACTCTGGTGCTGACCAAGATCTCCGCCCTCGGCTTGCTGGCGGCGCTGGACGCGCTCTGGATCGGTGCTGCCGCCGGCCTCCTTGCCGTCTCCCTCCTGCTCTGGACCTTCGGCGCCTCCTGGCGCGAGTGGCTGGCGCTGGCCCGCGGGGCGGGCCGCGGCGTCGGCACCGCGGCCGCGCTGGGCGCCAAGGGCGGTGCGCTTGGCGGACGGGCGCTCGGCAGCGGCCTCGAAGCCACGGCCAACCTTGCCCGCAAGGGTTTCGATTCCGTCGGCCGCCGGGAGCCTTCTCTCAGCGGGAAACGCGAGGAAGAGAAGCCGCGCCTGAGTTCCACGCCGCGCAAGGCTCCCGAAGTGGAATCTTCCGCCCCGGTCCTGAAGGCGATGCCGGAAGAGGCTGCCGCGCCGCGCAAGGCGGCGCCGGCGAAGAAACCGGCCAAGGCCAGTGTCGCGCAGGCCAGCCTCGATCTGCCCAACGCCGGCGATTACGAACTCCCCGCGATGGATCTCCTCGCCGAGGCGCAGGAAGGCGCCGCCGGCCCCGAGCCGGAAGCGCTGCAGGAGAACGCCCGGATGCTGGAATCCGTGCTCGGTGATTTCGGCGTGAAGGGCGAGATCGGCAAGATCCGCCACGGTCCGGTGGTGACGCTCTACGAACTGGAGCCGGCGCCTGGCACAAAATCCTCCCGTGTGATCGGCCTCTCCGACGACATCGCCCGCTCGATGAGCGCGGTCTCCGTCCGTGTCGCCGTGGTCCCGGGCCGCAACGTGATCGGCATCGAGCTGCCGAACGCGCGGCGCGACACGGTCTATCTGCGCGAGATCCTCGAATCGGACATTTACGAGCGCTCAGGCGCCAAGCTCGGCATCGCGCTCGGCAAGGATATCGGTGGCACCCCGGTGGTGACCGATCTCGCCCGCATGCCCCACCTGCTGATCGCCGGCACCACCGGCTCGGGCAAGTCGGTGGCGGTCAACACCATGATCCTCTCGCTGCTCTACCGGCATTCGCCGGAAAGCTGCCGAATGATCATGATCGACCCGAAAATGCTCGAACTCTCGATCTATGACGGCATTCCGCACCTGCTTTCCCCGGTCGTGACCGACCCGAAGAAGGCGGTGGTGGCGCTGAAATGGACCGTGCGCGAGATGGAAAGCCGCTACCGCGCCATGTCCAAACTCGGCGTGCGCAATATCGACGGCTACAACGCTCGCCTTGCCGAGGCTCGGAAGAAGGGCGAGGTGCTGAAGCGCCGCGTCCAGACCGGTTTCGACAGCGAAACGGGCAAGCCGGTCTTCGAGGAAGAACCGCTCGACCTGACGCCGCTGCCCTATATCGTCGTGGTGATCGACGAGGTCGCCGACCTCATGCTGGTCGCCGGCAAGGACATCGAGGGCGCGGTGCAGCGCCTCGCCCAGATGGCCCGCGCCGCCGGCATCCATGTCATCATGGCGACCCAGCGCCCGTCCGTCGACGTCATCACCGGCACCATCAAGGCCAACTTCCCGACCCGGATCAGCTTCCAGGTCACCTCCAAGATCGACAGCCGCACCATTCTCGGCGAGCAGGGCGCGGAACAGCTGCTCGGCCAGGGCGACATGCTCTACATGGCCGGCGGCGGCCGCATCACCCGCGTGCACGGCCCGTTCGTTTCCGACGAGGAGGTCGAGGACGTGGTCCGCCATCTCCGCGCCCAGGGCGAGCCGGAATACAATGACAGCGTCACCGAGGACGACGGCGAGGGCGGCGACGGCGGTTTCGGCGATCTCTCGGGCCTGACCGGCGGCAACACGGACAGCGGCGACGCGCTCTACGACCAGGCGGTCGCCATCGTCGCCCGCGAGGGCAAGGCCTCGACCAGTTTCATCCAGCGGCACCTGAAGATCGGCTACAACCGCGCCGCGACGCTGATCGAGCGCATGGAAAGCGAAGGTGTGATCAGCCAGGCCAACCATGTCGGCAAGCGCGAGGTCCTGGTGCGGAACCCGCACGAGGACGAGTGAGGGGTTTCTTCGATCGTCGTCCAGTTATGATCGTCATCCCGGCCGCAGAGCCGGGACCTTCGAGGTCGAAGGGCTGAGAGCAAGCTGCCCGAGGTCCCGGATCAGGTCCGGGATGACGGTTCGGGATGGATGGCGACCTATGGGAATGCTTTGCCCCAGAAATGCCGCTTGCAACGGCGCATCCCGCCTGCCATTTGAAACCCCATGAAAAAGCTCCTCGCCCTCGCCGCTCTGGCGCTCTGCCTCCTCCTCCCGCAGCCGTCCGACGCGGCGCCGCTCAGCGCCGAGGACAAGCAGGTACTGGCGCGGATCGAGTCCTATTTCAACGGGTTGACCACGCTGCAGGCCCGCTTTCTGCAGGTCTCGAACCAGGGCGCGACGGCGCAGGGCATTCTCTCGCTGAAGCGGCCCGGCCTGATGCGGTTCGAATATGACGAGCCCTCGCCGGTGCTGCTGGTCTCGGACGGGACCTGGCTGATCTTTCAGGACAACGAGCTGCAGCAGACCACCCACGTGCCGCTCGGCAGCACACCGCTCGCGGTGCTGGTCGAGGACCCGGTGGACCTGACCGAAAACCTTGAAGTGCTCGAAGTGGCCCGGAATCCGGGTGTCATCCGTCTCCTGATGCGGATGCGCGACGATCCGGAAGCCGGTTTCATCCAAATGGTGTTCTCGGACTCTCCGCTGGAACTCCGGCAATGGACCATCACCGATGCCCAGGGCGTCGAGGTGAAGGTCGCCCTGCTGGAAACCCGCAAGGGCATGGAGCTGCAAGACTCGCTCTTCAAGCCCAGGGACTTCGCGACCGGGAAGTTCAACGAGAAATAGGCTAACGCCGTCCGCGGAACGGCAGGGCGATCAGCGGCAGTGTTTCCTCGTCGTGCCGTTTTTCCACCCCGATCTTCATCTCCGGCGTGCGCGCTGTCCGGCTGCGGGAACGGAACACAAGATCCCACCAGCTGAAGATCGTCGCGTAGTTCGAATCCGTGTCCCGGCGGATCGCGTGGTGATGGATCCAGTGGATCGACGGGGTGACGATCACGCGGGAGAGCGCGCTTTCGAGACGCGGTGGCAGCTTCAGGTTCGAATGGTGGAAGATCGCCGAGAAGAGAACCAGCACTTCAAACAGGATCACCGAGGTGAAGGGAATCCCGAGCAGGATGATCACCGCCGCCCGGGCCCCGGCACTCAGCAGCACCTCGCCGAAATGAAAGCGCACGGCGGAGGTGACGTCGAGGAACTCGTCGAGATGATGGACCTCGTGGAAGCGCCAGAGGAACGGGATCTCGTGGTTCAGCCGGTGCCACCAGTAGATCAGCATGTCCAGTAGCAGAATATCGACGAGCAGCCCCGGCCAGCCGGCGAGCCAGTCCGGCCGCCAGCCGAGCGCGTGGGACGAGGCCCAGAGCGAGACGGGCACCACGATCAGCGGTGAGAGGGCGCCGTTCAGCAGCCAGAGTACGGCGTTGCGCAGCACCCGGGTCCAGCCGCCCTGGCGCGGCACCGCCGGCGCCAGGCGTTCGGCGGCGAAGAGCAGGGCGATCCATGCAAGGATCAGCAGACCCTTATGCTGGAGTAGCTGTTGCGTGGAGAGGTCCATCTGAGGGAATATGGCAGCGGTTTCGCAGGCCTGCCAGCGGCACGCTGTCACGGCCCCGAGAGCGAGATGTCAGCCCCTGAGCCGAGGAGCCTTCCATGCTGTCCGTTCCGTCGCTGCCCCTGATCGGTGTCACCGCCTGTCATCAGCAAGGGCAGGATCACTCGGTGCAGCGGGTTTCCGAGAAATACGTCACCTGCGTTCCGGAGGCGGCCGGCGGTCTTCCGCTCATGATTCCGGCGCTGGAAGCGGGGCAGCTCGATCTCGACAGCCTGGTCGCCCATCTCGATGGATTGCTCCTTACCGGCAGCCCCTCCAATGTCGAGCCGCATCACTTCAACGGCCCGGCGAGCGTCGAGGGCACCGAACACGATCCGCGCCGCGACGGCGTCACCCTGCCGCTGATCCGCAAGGCGATCGAGGCCGGCGTTCCGGTGCTCGGCATCTGCCGCGGCATCCAGGAGATGAACGTCGCGCTCGGCGGCACGCTGCATCAGCGCATCTTCGATTTCGACGACAAGTTCGATCACCGCATGCGCCGTGACGTCGATTTCGACATGAAATACCGGCCCGCGCACGAGATCCGCATGACACCGGGCGGCGTGCTCGCCCGCATCGCCGGCAGCGAGACGGCGCTGGTCAACTCGCTCCACGCCCAAGGCATCGACAAGCCGGGCAAGAATGTCGTGGTCGAGGCGGTGGCGCCGGACGGGATCGTCGAGGCGATCAGCGTCTCGGGCAGCAAGGCCTTCGTCCTCGGCGTGCAGTGGCATCCGGAATGGCCGCGGCCGATCGCCGGGATCAACCGGAAGATCTTCGAGGCCTTCGGCGAGGCTTGCCGCGCCCATCTGCGTGCCCGCCTCGGTCTGGCCGACGCCGCCGAATAGCGTTTTTCCTTTTCCTCCGACCGAGAGAGTTTTCGATCCATGCGGATTGCCACCTGGAACATCAATTCCGTGCGCCTGCGCCTGCCGACCGTTCTCAGTTTCCTGCAGGACCATGCACCGGACGTGCTCTGTCTCCAGGAGACAAAGACGGAGGACCAGCATTTCCCGGCCGAGGCGCTGGCGGAGGCCGGCTATGCGCACCAGGCGATCCGCGGCCAGAAGAGCTATAACGGCGTCGCCGTGGTCTCCCGGCTGCCGTTCGAGGAGAGCGACAGCCGCGACTGGTGTGGCAAGAATGACTGCCGCCATCAGGCGGTCCGCCTCGACGGCGGGATGGAACTGCATAATTTCTACGTGCCCGCCGGCGGCGATGAGCCGGATCCGGCGGTGAACGACAAATTCGCCCACAAACTCGCCTTCCTCGACGAAATGGTCGAGTGGTTCGGCTCCGCGCGCAGCGGGAAGGATCCCATGGTGCTGGTTGGCGACCTCAATATCGCGCCGCTCGAGCACGATGTCTGGTCGCACAAGCAGCTCCTGAAGGTCGTCAGCCACACCCCGGTCGAGGTCGAGGCCCTGGCCAAGGTGCAGGGCGGGCTCGGCTGGGTCGATGCGGTACGCCATTTCGTTCCCGAAACGGAAAAACTCTATTCCTGGTGGAGCTACCGCTCGCGCGACTGGGAAGCGGCCGACAAGGGCCGCCGTCTGGACCATGTCTGGGTGACCGAGCCGCTGAAGCCCCGGCTGAAATCGGCTGCGGTCGTGAAAGCCATGCGCGGCGGCGAGAAGCCGTCTGACCACGCGCCGGTGATCGTCGATCTGGGTTGAGGTCCTTCGCTAATCGTCATCCCGGCCGAAGAGCCGGGACCTTGTCGAACGAATAGCGTCAACCGGCCGCCTGAGGTCCCGGATCAAGTCCGGGATGACGCTCCTTTTCTTGGAGAATTAGCCGCAAGTCGGCGCGTCGGGAAGCGCGGCCAGTGCGGTTGTCCCCGGCTCGAAAAGGCTCGCGGCCTCGGCCGGACGCACCGCGTTATCGCCGAACATCGCACCGACCAGCCATTCCACATCCCCTTCGGCGGAGCGCGGCGCGCGTACCCGCTCGGGATGGATCTCCTTCCAGGCTTCCCCGTCCGGGGCCGCAACGCGGAAATCAAACACGAAGCTCGGTGTCACGCCCATGCGGAGGTCGGCGATCCTGAGGCCTTCTTCGTCCTTCAGGGTCCGATAATAGCCCTTGGAGAAGGCCGCGACCGTCGCAGCGGGCAGCAGAGTATCGAGGCACGGACCGCCCGGCTCGAGGCGCGGATGTGCGTGGATTCGTGCGCTGTCCGCGTCGCCGAAGACCGACTGGTAGATGTTGTAATAGACCGGCCCGTCCACCGCGATTGTGCGCCAGAGCAGGGTGTTGAACGGCATCGGGGTCGCCAGAACCCGCTCCGCTGAAAGACCCGCCGCCGCCATCGCCGCTCGCGCTTTGCCGTCGGCGATCTGCTGCGCCACAAGAGACCAGCCGAGATAGAGCGTCGAGAGCGCCAGGGCCCCGGTCGTGACCCGTTTGAGCCGCGTGCTCCATTCCGGCACCGCCAGGGCCCAGAGCGTCGCCGCGAGCAGCGGAAGGGTATAGAGCGGATCGATGATGAAGACGGACCCGACCCCGAAGGGCGTGTCGACCAGCGGCCAGAGCAGGCGCGTGCCGTAGACCGTCATGGCATCGAGCAGGGCATGCGTCGTCAGGCAGAGGAAGACCGTCAGATAGGCTGTCACGCGCTCCTGCCTCAGGCCCCTGAAAAGCCGCATCGCGCCCTCACCGATAAGAGGCGTAAGGGCGGCATGGACCAGCAGGGAATGGCTCCAGCCCCGGTGCAGCACGAAGTCGCTGACCGGATCGCCGTGTTTGTAGAGCACGTCGAGATCGGGAAGCGTGCCGAGAACGGCACCGGCGAGCGCCGCCTTTCGCGGTCCGATCTTCGGTCCGGCGACGGCAACGGCGACGGTGGCGCCGAGGACGGCCTGGGTCAGTGAATCCAAAAGAGTTCCCCCATCGGTTCCGGATCGACCTGCATGACATGCTGCCGGACGGCGGCCGGTTCAAGCGTCAGGTGGCGGCGATCCGGTAGAGATGGATCCGTCCGGGGCTGATCCCGTCGGGAAGCGGGGCATCCTTCCAGCGCGGCAGCTCGACCGGCTGGTCGCTCACCACGACCGCGCCGTCCGCCAGGAGGGCGTCGACCAGAGGCGCGATCTCGGCCGCGAGTGCGATGCTCGTCTGTTTCTCTCCGGTGCCGATGTCGAGATGCGCCAGGAGGACGGTCGGACCAAGCTGGTCACGCGCCTGCACAAGGGTTTCGCGGAAATCGCCGAGAAAGATCCGGTCCTTCGCCGGGATGCAATCCGGATGCGCGGCAACCTGTCTGTCGAACACGTAGAACGGCCGGTCCGGCATGAGGGAGCGCAGGTGATCGAAGGTGCGGCCATTGCCGAGCCCAAGTTCTATTGCGTTTCCGGAACGGTCGCCGATGGCGGAGACGGCCCATTCCAGACTCAGCTTCTGCGCCTGGAGGCGGCGGATGGCGCTGTCGAGACGGCTCACGGTCCGGGTTTACCCGTCCTTGTCGGAAAGCGCGGCACGCAGGCGCATATTGGTCTGCTCCAGGCGCGCGGCCAGTTCGCGCATGATCTCGACCGCGATCTGAGGGAAGTCGGTGACGAGGCGGAAGAAGGCCTCCTTGGCGATCTTCAGCGTCGTCAGCGATTGCTTTGCCTGGACCGTTGCGGTCCGGGGCACGTCGCAGAGAATGGCGATCTCGCCGACGATGTCGCCCTTGCTGAGCTGTGCCACTTCAATCTTGCCGTCGTCGGTATCGATCAGGACGGAGGCCGTACCGTCGATGATGATATAGGCGGCGTCGCCGGAATCGCCCTGATTGAACAGGACCTGACCGTCCGCGTAGTTCAGCCGCTCGGAGGTGAAGGCAAGCAGCTTCAGCTTCGACGGCTCGATCTTGGCGAAGATCGGAATGTTTTTCAGCAGCTCGACTTCTTCGTTCAGGCTCATGGGTGCAATCCTCGGGTTTCGGGCGCTGTCCTATTCCTCATTCAGCAGTCCCCGGAACATCGTGCCTTCCTGGTTCAGACTATCAAACGTGCCGTCTTCGATCACGCGTCCGCCGGACATAACAAGAATCCTGTTGAACGGCTGGGCGAGACGCGCGCGGTGGGCGATGAATATGACTGTTCGGCCTTCCGCTTCGGCGCAGATCCTGGACAGGATCGGGGCCTGCAGGCCGGAATCGAGCACGGCAATTGCTTCGTTCAGGACGATCACATCCGGGCGCCGCAGCAGGATACGCGCGATCGCGACCTTCTGACGCTGCGCCGCCGTCAGCCGGGATCCAGCGATGCCGGCTTCCGCATCGAGGCCGACCTCGATCACGATGGCCCTGAGGCCTTCGGATTCGACGACCTCGGCAACCACCTTGCCGACCTGATTACCGGCATCCGCCTGACCGTAGGCGATCTTGCCGAAAAGAATATTGTCCTGCACCGAGGCGGCAAGGTTGAAGCGGTCGACCGAGAAGAACTCGAGCGCCGCCTGCCTCTCGGCGGGCAGCTCCTCCCGGAACACCTTCCGGGCTTCGAGGATACGGGCCTGCAGCTCCTCCGAGATCATTCCGAGGCGGTGGCGTGCCGGGATCAGCTTGAACGGCAATTCGAGGAAACGGGTCTTGTCCTCGGCTTCCATCCCGTCGAGGCCGACCCGGTCCGCGCGCTGCAGCAGGGTCTGGAACTCCGGCAGGTCGTCGGCGGAGATGAAGGAATACTGCGCGAAGAACTCGTGATCCGGCGGCAGGTCCTTGAACAGCTCGACCATCGTCGCCGCGACGTCGCGGCCGATATGCACGAAATCCCCGGTGAGACCGACCTTGTCGAGCACGGAGCGGACATAGGGGTCGGAGGCGAGGTGGTCGAGTGCGAAATCGTCGCCGACGGGGGTTCCGAACAGGAGGTTTTCCGCCACGCTGGCATTGGTGTTGAATTTTTCGGCGTCGAAAGGCTCGACCAGGCCGGCGAGGCCGAGTTCCTCCAGCCGCGCGCGCAGACGGACCCGCGCGCCGAGAATCCGGTTGGCGATCTCCGCTTCGCTTTCGGCCCGGAGCGAGCCGCGCAATCCGATGGCGTAAACCTCGTCCTCCAGCCCGACCACTTTCAGCAGTTCGGCGATCCGGTCCTTCAGGCCGTTCTCGTCTGCGCCGATGGACTGGTAGTCGATCCAGTTGGCGGAAATCGGATCCAGGGAATTGCCGGAGGCCTCCGCGTCGGCGCGCTGCTCCGGGGAATCCGGAAAGACGCTCGGGTCCGGTTCACCGAAGGGGAGGTGACGCGCTCCCATCAGAATATTGTCGCGGATCGTGCTGGAGAACACGAAAGCGCCGGGCCCGACATATCCGATGCGCCTTCCGGTGACGGATTCCGGCAACGGGGCGATATCCACGCCGTTGATTGTCACGCTGCCCGAGGTCGGCAGCACAAGCCGGGCGATGACTGTCGCCAGCAGATCCTTGCCGCCGCCGCCGGGGCCGGCGATCGCGACATGCTCGCCTTGCGCGATCTCGAAGGAAACGCCCTCGAGCAGGACCTCGCCTTCATCGTCGGTCAGGCCGACATTTCTGAGCGCCACGGGTCCGTTGAAAGAAACCGGCGTTTCCGGCTCGTCCAGCTGCTGTGCCTCGGTCAGGCTTCCGGCGGGATCGAACTGTTCGACCACCTGATCGTACTTGATCCGGGAATCTTCCTTGCGCTGGTAGTAGGTCAGCAGCTCCTTCCAGGGTGCCGAGAGATCCTTGTAGGCCGCGAGGATGGCGACCAGTGCACCGAAGGTGAGGTCGCCCTTGATCACCAGGACGCCGCCGATCGAATAGAAGAAGAACGGTGTCAGCTGGGCGATGAAATTGTTGAGGAACTTGATGAAGAACTTGCGGCGGTAGATCTCGAACCGGATCGTGTAGATCTCGCCCAGCATGGTGGTGAAATTCGCCAGCGCGAAGCGGGAGGAATCGTTCGCGTGGATTTCCTGGACGCCGGAAATGCTCTCCCCGATCCGGTCCGAAAGCTTGCGGACGGTCCTGACCCGTTCCTTGCCGAGCTCGTTCACCCGCTTCTGCAGCCTTGGAATGAGATAGGCCTGCACCGGATAGAGGGCGATCGCGGCGGTTCCGAGGATCGGATCCTGCACGAACATGAAGATGAGGATGGTCAGCAGGGTCCCGCCCTGGAACGCGGGCAGCGAGAACGCATCTCCGATGAAACCGCCGAGCGGCTCCACCTCCGAGGTGATCATCGGGATCACCTCGCCCTGGCTGACACGGCGGAAATGCGGCAGCGGGAAGCGCAGCACACGGGCATAGAGATCGTAGCGCAGCCGCCGCAGCATCCGTTCGCCGAGCTGGCCGCGATAAACGTTGATGTAGTATTTGAACCCGCCATTGATGCAGACGAGCGCGAGGAAAATGCCGCTCAGCAGCATCAGATAGGGGATCTGGTCGATCTGATAGCCGAAGATGTCCTGCGGAAGGTTCTTGCCGGCGATTGCCTGGTTGATGATGGTTTTCGGCAGGTCGAGCGAATAGTAAAGGAACGGAAAGGACAGGCCGGTCAGCACGAGGAGAAAGATCTGTTCTTTCTTGCTGTGCCGGAAAATGAACCGGAAAATCGTGGGTTCCATGCGGAGGGTCAGCCCGTACCGAGTGGCGAGGTTGGCAAAAACCGTTTTCTGACAGAACAGTAACCGAAGGATACCGCAAGGTAAATGTGCCGCGGGCCAAACTGGTTTTGCCGCACCGTGCGCTGTGGCATAGTGCACTCCTAAGGGGATATGGTGGGGGTCGAACCTGCGGGTTCAGCAGGGCTTTCCATTCAATTCAAGGCCGATAACAACGTGGACGGGCGTATGACGTACGCTAGCAACAAGCGCGGCCAGAAGCGTGTCCTGATGTACAGTCACGACACGATGGGGCTCGGCCACTTGCGCCGTTGCCGGGCGATCGCGCATTCGCTCGTCGAGCAGCAGTCGGATCTGACGGTCCTGATCCTGTCCGGCTCGCCGATCATCGGAAGCTTCGATTTCCGCACGCGGGTGGATTTCGTTCGGATCCCTGGCGTGATCAAGCTGCGTAACGGCGACTACACCTCGCTCAACCTGCATCTCGACATCGAGGAGACGCTCAACCTCCGCTCCTCGATCATCAAGCACACGGCGGATGCCTTCGACCCTGACCTGTTCATCGTCGACAAGGAGCCCTGGGGCCTGCGCGGCGAGGTGCGTCCGACGCTGGAGATGCTGAAGGACCGCGGCACGCCGCTCGTGCTCGGCCTGCGCGACGTCATGGACGAGCCGGAAAAGCTGTTGCCCGAATGGGAGCGCAAGAACGCGGTCGAGGCCCTTCGCGACGTCTATGACGAGATCTGGGTCTACGGCCTGCAGTCGGTCTGCGATCCCTATTCCGGCATGCCGATGCCGCAGTCGGTCCATGCCAAGACGCACTATACGGGGTACCTGAAGCGCAAGGTCCCAAGCCACACCCACCCGATCTCGACGACCGATCTCGAGGATCCGTTCATTCTGGTAACGGCCGGTGGCGGCGGCGACGGCGACGGGCTCATGGACTGGGTCCTGAAGGCCTACGAGTCCGACAATCATCTGCCTTACAGGGCCCTGCTGGTGCTCGGCCCGTTCATGCCGGCGGAGCTGCAGAACGATTTCATGGAGCGCGCTGCCGAACTCGACCGCGTCGAGGCGATCACCTTCGACGCGCGGATCGAGAGCATGATGGCCCGCGCCGCCGGGATCGTGGCGATGGGCGGCTACAATACCTTCTGCGAGATCCTTTCCTTCGACAAACGCGGCCTTATCGTGCCCCGGACCGAGCCGAGGCTGGAGCAGTTTATCCGTGCGTCGCGGGCCGAGGAACTGGGCATGACGGCGATGCTGGTCGACGACGGCAGCCGCGAGCCCGAGGTCATGGCGGATGCGCTCCGCCGTCTGCCGAGCCAGCCGCGTCCCTCGGAAATCATGGCGGCGTCCCTGCTGGACGGCCTTGACGAAGTAAACCGTCTCACCCATCGATGGCTCTACGAGCGTCCCGGGTCCAACATCTCGGTGCTCCGCCGCGAGGCGTGAGCACGGCGGTCCCGCCGCGGCGTCCGGACCGAGAGCATGCGAGACGGTATGACAGAGCCAGCTTCCAGCGTTCCGACGGCAATCGTGCTGAAAGGCTATCCGCGTCTGTCGGAAACCTTCATCGCACAGGAAATCCTCGAACTTCAGCGGCGCGGGCTGGATTACACGATCGTTTCCCTGCGCCACCCGACCGACAAGGCCACGCATCCCGTGCACGGGCAGATCGCCTCCGCGGTCAACTACCTGCCGGAATATCTTTACCAGGCGCCGCTCCGGGTTCTCAAAGCCTGGTGGAAGGTCCGGCGGATGCCCGGTTACAAGGCGGTCTTCCGCCTCTGGCTGAAGGATCTCCGGCGCGATCCCACACCCAACCGGGGGCGCCGTTTCGGTCAGGCAATGGTCTTGGCGGCAGAGCTCGATCCGCACTACCGGCACATCTACGCGCATTTCCTCCACACGCCTTCCTCGGTCGCGCGCTACGCCGCGCTGATGACCGGGCGCAGCTGGTCGGCCTCCGCGCACGCTAAGGACATCTGGCTCAGCCCGGAATGGGAGAAACGGGAGAAGCTTCAGGATGCCGCCTGGGCGGTGACCTGCACGCGCTACGGCCACCAGCATCTCGACGCCCTCGTGCCGGGCCGGACCCGGCTGGTCTATCACGGTCTCGATCTTTCGAGTTTTGCGCCGGTCGGCCCGAAGCCGCCCGGCGGAGACGGATCGGCGGCGCCGGTGCAACTGCTCTCCGTTGGCCGCGCGGTGCCGAAAAAGGGCTTCGACCGGCTGCTGGACGCGCTCGCGCGCCTGCCGGAGGGACTGTCCTGGCACTGGACCCATATCGGCGGCGGCAAGGAGCTGAAGGCGCTGAGGGACCAGGCCGCGCGTCTCGGGATCGCCGGACGTGTCACCTGGCGCGGTGCGGCGGCGCAGAGCGCGGTGATCGAGGCCTATCGCGCATCCGATCTCTTCATCCTGCCGAGCCGGGTGGCCGAGGACGGCGACCGGGACGGCCTGCCGAATGTACTCATGGAAGCGCAGAGCCAGCGCCTCTGCTGTCTCGCGACCGCCGTTGCGGCCATTCCCGAACTGATCGAGAGCGGTGTGACCGGCGAGCTTGTTCCGCCGGACGATTGCGCGGCACTGACGGCGGCGCTTGAGGGGCTGATCGGGGACCCCGAACGGAGGGCACGGCTCGCGGCTGCCGGGGAAGAGCGTGTGCGGAGCCGGTTCGACCATCATTCCGCAATCTCCGTTCTCGCCGGGCTGCTCGGCCTCGATGCGGCAAAATCCGAACCCGGGACGGACGCTGCAGCGTGAGAATTGCTTTCTACGCCCCCTTGAAGGCCCCTGACGCGCCGACTCCTTCCGGCGACCGGCGCATGGCGCGCCTGCTGATGGCCGCGCTCCGGGCGGGCGGGCACGAGGTGTTCCTCGCCTCGCGCCTGCGCAGCCGCGACGGCGAGGGCGATCCCGCCCGTCAGGGACGCATCGCATCTTGTGGAGCGCGTTACGCCGAACGCTTCGTCGCTTGTTGTGAAAGCGGAAGGATCGCGGCGCCGGATCTCTGGTTCACCTATCACCTCTATTACAAGGCGCCGGACCATATCGGTCCCCGCGTGGCGGAACGGCTCGGCATTCCCTATGTCGCCGCCGAGGCCTCGAACGCGCCGAAACGGGCCGAGGGCCCCTGGGCGGCGTCCCACCGGCGGGTGGTCGACGCGCTTGGCCGCGCGGATCTCGTCGTCGGATTCAACAGCCGGGACAAGGCCTGTCTCCTGCCGGTCCTGAAGCCCGGGAGCACTTATCTCGACCTGAAGCCCTTCGTCGACGGGCTGCCCTATCCGGAGCGGCGGGCCGCGTCCGTGCTTCGCTCCGAACTCGGGGTCGGGAACGGGATCCCCGTGCTTCTGGCGGTGGGCATGATGCGTCCCGGGGTGAAAATCGCCTCCTACAGGCTCCTTGCCGAGGCTTTGTCCGCGCTTCCCCCGGCGCGTCGCTGGACACTCGCGATCGCGGGAGACGGTCCGGCTCGAGCCGAGGTCGAGCAGGCATTCAAAGCGCATGGCGACCGCGTGCGGTTCCTTGGCGCGGTCGGGCCCGAGCGGCTGATGGAGCTCTATCTCGGCGCAGACATTCTGGCATGGCCGGCGATCAACGAAGCCTACGGAATGGCCCTGCTGGAGGCGCAGGCAGCTGGGCTGCCTGTGGTTGCGGGCGATACCGGCGGCGTTCCGGACATCGTGGCGGACGGTGAGACGGGCCTGCTTTCCCCCGAAGGCGACGTGGCAGGGTTCGCCGCCAATCTCGACCGCCTGCTTGAAGACCCGGGGCTGGTCCGATGCATGGGAGAGGCGGCCCGAACCAAGGCAAACCGGCTCCATAGTCTCGAAGCCGCCGCGGTCCGCCTGGATGCGGCGCTCGGCGACCTTCTGCGGCCCGAAAGGATGCGGCCGTGAGGATCGGGTTCCTGCGCCATGGCCCGACGGCATGGAACGCGGAAAAGCGTCTCCAGGGCCATACCGACATCCCGCTCTCCGAAGCAGGTCGAGTGATGGCCGCGGGATATAGCCTTCCGGAAGCGTTTCGCGGTGTTCCCGCCTTCGTCTCGCCGCTCGAGAGGGCGCGCGAAACGGCTGAACTCGCGGGGATTGAGAACGCGACCGTGGATCCTCTGCTCATAGAGATGAACTGGGGGGACTGGGAAGGTGAACGGCTTCCCGACCTGCGCAAACGTTACGGAAAAGAAATGGAAACGAACGAGGCACGTGGCCTCGACTTCCGCCCCGCCGGTGGAGAGAGCCCGCGCGAGGTTCAGGCCCGGCTGCAAACCGTCTTCGCACGGCTGAACGACCTGAGGCCACGGCCGGAGCGTTGCCTTCTGGTGACCCATAAGGGGGTGATCCGAGCGGCGCTCGCACTGGCTTTCTGCTGGGACATGACCGGAAAACCGCCGGTCCGGCTTGACTGGTCGGCGCTCCATGTGGTCCGTCTCGACGCCGATGGGACGCTTGAGCCCGATGCCATGAATGTGAGCCTGCTTCCATGACGGATCCCCGGTCGAATTCGCTCTTCCTCTATGTCCAGAACCTGCTCGGGATCGGGCATCTGCGCCGCGCGGCGGCGGTCGCCCAGGCTGCCGCGGCGGCGGGTTTCGAAGTGCATTTCGTCTCCGGCGGCATGCCGGTGCCGCATCTCGATATCGGCGCGGCGAAGCTGCATCAGCTGCCGCCGGTCAGGGCGGCGGACACGCTCTTCAAGGTGCTCGAGGACGAGAACGGGCGGCAGATCGACGACGCCTGGAAGGCGGAGCGCCGCGACCGGCTGCTCGCACTGTTCGAGGAGATCCGCCCGTCGATCCTCTTCACCGAGCTGTTTCCCTTCGGCCGCCGGCAGATGCGCTTCGAATTGCTGCCGCTTCTGGACCTTGCGAAGGAGGCGTCCTGGAAACCGAAGATCGTCTCCTCGATGCGGGACATCCTGGTCACCAAGCCCCGGCCCGACAGGAACCGGGAAATCGTCGAGACCGTCGACCGGTACTACGATCTGGTTCTCGTGCATGGCGACGAGGGCGTCATCAGCCTGGCCGACACCTTTCCGATGTATGACGAGCTGACGCCGCCTGTGCGCTATACCGGCTATGTGCTGAACCCGATCGATACCGGCAACGGGAAGGGCGACGGCGAGGGCGAGATCGTGGTTTCCGCTGGCGGCGGTGCCGTCGGCGGCAGCTTTATGGCCGAACTGGCGCGCCTCCGCCCGGACCTGCCGTTCGCCGACCGCACCTGGCGCTTCGTCACCGGCCCGCACATGCCGGAGGAGGCCGCGCGGGAGATCGAAAGCCATGCCGGCCCGGGCGTCATCGTGGAACGGAGCCGCCCGGATCTCGCCGCGCTCATTGCGCGTGCGTATCTTTCGATTTCCCAGGCCGGCTACAACACGCTCGCCGAGATCCTGACCGCCGGGACCGCCTCCGTCGTGATTCCGTTCGAGGGCGGTGTCGAGACCGAGCAGCGTGTCCGTGCCGATCTCCTCGCCCGGCGCGGCCGCCTTGCGGTCGTTCCGGAGGAGGCGTTGTCCCTCGACACGCTATGCACCGCCATGCATACGGCCGTAGCGGCTCGGGACAACAGCATTGCGGGCGTCGACCTCGACGGCGCGGCCGGAACCGCCCGGATGCTGACCGAACTGCTGGAGCAGGCATGAGCGAAAGCGCCGCATCGCCGGACGAGCTCAGGCGGGCGCTCGACGCTTCGGCGCAGGCCGGCCGGCCTTTGGATTTCTGGTGGCGGGATGACGATCTGCAGCGGCCGGATGCGGAGCTTGAGCCGTTGCTCGCTCTCGCCGGGTCGACCGGCTGGGTTCCGGGCCTCGCGGTCGTGCCGGACGGTATGGATACGGAGGGGCTCAAGGCACGGCTGGCGGGGACCGACGCCGAACTGCTCGTCCACGGTTTTGCCCACCGGAACCACGCGGGTGCCGGAGAGAAGAAATGCGAGTTCCCGGGGACCCGGCCGATGGACGGCATGTGCCGGGACGCCGCCGAAGGCTTTCGCCGCCTGAATGCCGCTTTCGGGCGCGCCTGTCTGCCCTGTTTCGTTCCGCCATGGAATCGAATTGCACCTGAGCTGATCGCCGAGCTGACGGCCTGCGGTTTCACGTCCCTCTCGACTTTCGGTCCGCGCCGCGCGGCGGAGCCAGCCCCGGGGTTGAAATGTGTGAACACGCATATTGACGTCATCGACTGGCGTGGTACCCGTCGCTTTGTCGGCATCGGGGCGGCGCGGGCGGCGATCATACGCCATCTCGCGGCGGTCCGGGCTGGCGCGGCGCAGGCGGAGGAGCCGTGCGGACTCCTGACCCATCATCTGATAATGGTGGAGCAGGACTGGCGCGAACTCGGTACTCTTGCGGCGGAACTGGATGCCCATGAAGCGGTTCGCCTCTGTGCGCCAAGCGACTGTTTTTGCTCATGAAGGATGATGGATGAGCCTGCACGCCTATCAGAAAAACTCTCTTATCGCGGACTATCTGCGCGGCGGGATCGGCTTCGCGGTCACCGCCTTTCCGGTTGTGTTCGCTCCGATGATGGGCACCTTTCAGATCATCTTCGCGCTGATCTCCCTGGTTTTCGCCGGGTTCCTGCTGAAGACATGGCTGCGCGCCCAGACCCGGGTCGAAGTCGCCGACGAGGGCATCAGGACGCTTGGACCCTTCGGAAAGTCGATCGCCTGGCCGGACCTGACGGCGATGGAGCTGCGCTATTACTCGACCCAGAAAGACAAGGCGAAGGGCTGGATGCATCTGGTCCTAAAGGGCGGCGACGGCGCGAAAATTACCATCGAATCGACACTTGACGGTTTCGATACGGTGCTTGAGCATGCCGCTGCGGCCGCTGGTCGGAACGGCGTCGCTCTCAACCAGACGACAACGGAAAACCTAGCAGCCGCAGGGGTATCGATGGGGCTTGCCGCGGGGGATCGCTAGGATGCCGGCGGCGACGGGGAGATGAGGGCATGGTCGACCAGCTGACACCGCTTCTGCGGGTCAGGGATCTGCAGGTCGCGTTCGACCTGCCGGGCGGCGAGTTGCTTGCCGTCAACAAGGTTTCCTTCCAGGTTCGCGCCGGCTCGACGGTCGCCCTCGTCGGCGAGTCCGGCTCCGGCAAGAGCGTCGTCAGTCAGGCCATCATGGGTCTGTTGCCCTCCATCGCGGAGATCCGCGGCGGGTCCATCCTGTTCGCCGACGACCGGGCCAAGGGTACGATCACCGATATCGCGAGGCTGAAGCGCAACAGCCGCGAGATGCGCCAGATCCGCGGTGGCCGGATCTCGCTGATCTTCCAGGAGCCGATGACCTCGCTCTCGCCGCTGCACACGGTGGGTAACCAGATCCGCGAGGCGCTGGAGCTGCATCGAAGCGTCTCCGGGCGCGAGGCGAACGAGCTGACCGAGGAAATGCTGCGTATGGTCGGCTTCCCGGATCCGGCGCGCGCCATGCGGACCTATCCTTTCGAGCTTTCCGGCGGTCTCCGTCAGCGCGCGATGATCTCCATGGCGCTGATCTGCCGTCCTTCGCTGCTGATCGCCGACGAGCCGACGACCGCCCTCGACGTCACGATCCAGGCGCAGATCCTGAAGCTGATCAAGGACCTGCAGGCCGAACTCGGCATGGCCGTCCTGATGATCACCCACGATCTCGGGGTCGTCGCCAACATGGCCGACGACGTGGTCGTGATGTACCGCGGCCGGATCATGGAAAGCGGCACCCGTGACGAGCTCTACCGCAATCCGCAGCATCCCTACCTGAAGGCGCTGATGGCGGCAGTGCCGCGCTTCAACATGGAGCCGGGCGAGCGGCTGGTGCCGATCCGCGAGATCAAGAGCGAGACCGGCCATCTGCTGGCGCCGACCTGCGAGGAGAAGAAGGCGCCCCAGCACAAGCCGATCCTCAAGGTCGATAACCTTTCGAAATGTTTTACCATTCGGAAGGGGGCCTGGCTCTCGAGCGAGGAATCGAAGGTCTATGCGCTCGACGATGTCAGCTTTGAAGTGAAGCCCGGCGAGTGTCTCGGCCTCGTCGGCGAGTCCGGCTGCGGCAAGACCACGCTCAGCAAGACCATCATGCGGGCGCTGTCCCCCGATCAGGGCTCCGTCACCTATTGCGATCAGGACGGCGAGATCGACGTGCTCGGGCTTTCCGGCGACGCGCTGACCGGTTTCCGCCAGAAGCTGCAGTTCGTCTTCCAGGATCCGTTCAGCTCTCTCAACCCCCGCATGACCGTGTTCGATATCGTCAGCGAGCCGCTGGTGATCCACGGGATCGGCGACGATGCCTACCGGCGCGAGATGGTGTCCGAACTGATGAAGCTGGTCGGTCTCGACGCGCGGCATCTCAACCGCTATCCGCACAGCTTCTCCGGCGGCCAGCGCCAGCGTATCGGCATCGCCCGCGCGCTTGCCCTGAAGCCGCGCATGCTGATCTGCGACGAGCCGGTTTCGGCGCTCGACGTCTCGATCCAGGCACAGGTGCTGAACCTGCTGAAGGATCTGCAGGAACAGCTGAACCTGACCTATCTCTTCATTTCGCATAACCTTGCGGTGGTGGATTACATCGCCGACCGGATCGCGGTGATGTGCGCCGGACGGCTGGTCGAGCTGGCGCCGCGCGAGGAGCTGTTCCGCAACCCGGTGCATCCCTACACCAAGGCGCTCTTGCGCGCGGTTCCGGATCCGAGCCTCGACAACCCGCTTGATTTCGAAGCCGTAATGGATCAGCGCTGCTCGGTTCCTTCCGAATGGCCGGCGCCCTTCACAGTGAGCGAGCAGACCCATCCGCGCCTGATCGATCTCGGTGGCGGGCATTTCGTGCGCGCCGACGAATCCGCTCTGACCTTGAGGTTGGCATCGTGAAGCTGCGCGCCCTCCTTTCTGCAATCGTGTTTGCGGCCGTCGCGGCGACAGCCTCCGCCGGGGAAGTTCCATATCTTGCCAAGGATGTCGCGAGCGGCGTGCTTCCGCCGGTGACGGAGCGTCTGCCGCAGCCGCCCCTGACCGTCGATTTCGCGGCGCGCGGGCAGACGCTCGGCAAATATGGCGGCACGATGCGGATGCTGATGGCGCGCAGCAAGGACACGCGGCAGATGACGGTCTACGGCTATGCCCGTCTGGTGAGCCACCGTCCCGGAGATTTCGAACTCTTCGCCGACATCCTCGAGAGCTTCGAGGTCGAGGACGAGAGGGTCTTCACCTTCACGCTGCGCCGGAACCATCGCTGGTCCGACGGCCATCCCTTCACGACAGAGGATTTCCGCTACTTCTGGGAAGACGTCGCGAACAACGAGGAGCTTTCGCCGGCCGGTCCGCCCAACCTGATGCTGGTGGATGGCGAGGCGCCGCTCTTCCAGGTGCTCGACGAGCGCACGGTGCGCTACAGCTGGTCGAAACCGAACCCGGATTTCCTGCCGTCGCTCGCCAAGGCGAGTCCGCTCTACCTCTACCGCCCGGCGCATTATCTGAAGCCGTTCCATGCCGCCTACGCGCCGGCGGAGGAGCTGGCGAAGCGGGTCGAGGAGGCGCACCAGCGCAACTGGGCGGCGCTGCACAACAAGATGGACAACCTCTATCGGATGGATAATCCGGACCTGCCGGTGCTGCAGCCCTGGAAGGTCACGGGCAGCGCGACCTCGACCCGGTTCCGGTTCGAGCGCAATCCGTACTTCCACCGGGTCGATCCCGAGGGCCGTCAGCTGCCCTATATCGACGAGGTCATTTTCGACGTGGCGAGCCCTGGCCTGATCCCGGCCAAGGTCGGCTCCGGCGATGCGGATCTTCAGGCGCGCTATCTTTCCTTCGACGATTACACCTTCCTGAAGCAGGCCGAGGACCGGTTCCCGTTCGAGACCCGGCTCTGGCGGACCGCCAAGGGCTCTCAGGTGGCGCTTTATCCCAACCTCAATGCGGCCGACCCTGTCTGGCGCGAGCTGTTCCGCGACGTGCGCTTCCGCCGCGCGCTCTCGCTGGCGATCAACCGGCACGAGATCAACCAGGTGATCTATTACGGGCTCGCCTATGAGGGGAATGACACGGTTCTTCCCGCCTCGCCGCTCTACGAGAAGGACTATCAGACCCGCTGGGCCCGGTTCGACCTGAAGCAGGCGAACCGGCTGCTCGACGAAATCGGCCTCCCGCGCGACGAGGACGGGATCCGGCACCTGCCGGACGGCCGGCCGCTGGAACTGATCGTCGAGACCGCCGGCGAGAGCACCAAGCAGACCGATATCCTGTCGCTGATCCACGATTCCTGGCTCGATGCGGGGATCAAGCTCTTCACCCGCCCGTCCCAGCGCAACGTCTTCCGCAACCGGGTGTTCGCCGGCGAGACGCTGGTCTCCGTCTGGTCCGGGGTCGAGAACGGGCTCGCCACCGCGGACACAAGTCCCGCCGACTTCGTGCCCTACTCCCAGCAGCAGCTGCAATGGCCGAAATGGGGCCAGTATATCGAAACCGGCGGACAGTCCGGCGAGGAGATCGAGCTCGAGCCGGCGCAGCGCCTCCGGGAACTTTATTACCGCTGGCGCGACGCCAGTACGAAGGCGGCGAAGCGCGCGGCCTGGAAGGAGATTCTGGAGATCAATGCGGACCAGGTCTTCAGCATCGGCCTCGTCTCCGGCGTTCTGCAGCCTGTCGTGGTGCATTCCAACCTGCAGAACGTGCCGAAGGAAGCGATCTACAACTGGGATCCGGGAGCGCATTTCGGCGTCTATCTGCCCGATACCTTCTGGTTCGGCGAAACGCCGGCCAAGAACGCAAGCGCGGACTAGGGGAGAGAAGACGTGCTGACCTACCTGATCCGCCGCATCCTGATCATGATCCCGACGCTGATCGCCATCAGCATCATCACCTTCGTCATCATCCAGCTCCCGCCCGGCGATTATCTGACCACGATGATCAACGAGATGCAGAGCCAGGGCGAGAATGTCGACCAGTCGAAGATCGAGGCGCTCCGGGCGCAGTACGGTCTCGACCGGCCGATGTACGAGCAGTATTTCCTCTGGGCGACCGGGCTGCTCCGGGGCGACTACGGCTATTCCTTCGAGTACCAGCTTCCGGTGGCGGACGTGGTCGGGGACCGGGTGTTCCTGACCTTCGTGCTCAATTTCGCGACCATCCTTTTCATCTGGGCGGTCGCCTTCCCGATCGGCATCTATTCCGCCTGCAACCAGTACAGCCTCACCGATTACGGCCTGACCTTCGTCGGTTTCATCGGTCTGGCGACGCCAAACTTCCTGCTCGCGCTGATCCTGCTCTATCTCGCCAATATCTGGTTCGGCACCTCGATCGGCGGGCTGATGGATCCGCAATATCTCGACCAGCCCTGGAGCATGGCCAAGGCGCTGTCGGTGCTTGAGCATCTCTGGGTCCCGGTCGTCGTCATCGGCACCTCGGGCACCGCGGCGATGATCCGGCGGCTGCGTGCCAACCTGCTGGACGAGCTGCAGAAACAGTATGTGATCACCGCCCGCGCCAAGGGCCTGCCGCCGTTCCGCGCGCTGATGAAATATCCGCTCCGGATGTCGCTGAACCCCTTCATTGCCGATATCGGCAACATGCTGCCGCAGGTCATCTCCGGCTCCGCCGTGGTCTCCATGGTGCTGTCGCTGCCGACCACCGGGCCGATGCTGATCGGCGCACTGCAGAGCCAGGACATGTATCTCGCGGGCTCCTTCCTGATGTTCCTCGCGCTGCTCACGGTGATCGGGATGTTCGTCTCCGACCTGCTGCTTGCGCTGCTCGATCCGCGGATCCGGCTCGGCGGGGGGGCCAATCGATGAGCATCTCCTCGAGCGAAGGCCCGCGCACCGACCATTACGTCAACCGGGAGCCGTTCAACCCCGATACGGACACGGTCCTGACGCCGGAGCAGGAACGCTACTACATGGCGTCCCAGTGGCAGATGATGTGGTGGAAGCTGAAGCGCCACCGCGTCGCGGTCATTTCGGGTCTCTTCCTGGTCCTGCTCTATCTCTCGACCATCATCAGCGAGATGATCGCGCCCTATGGGCTGGCCACGCGGCACACGGATTCGATCTACGCGCCGCCGCAGCGGGTCCACCTGTTCCACGAGGGCAGCTTCGTCGGTCCGTTCGTCTACGGGCTCGACTACAGCCTGAACATGCGCAACCTGAAGCGCGAATACACGCCGAACCCGGAAAAGGTCCAGAAACTCCGCTTCTTCTGCAGCGGCGATCCCTACAAGTTCTGGGGCATGGCGGAGATGGACTTCCATCTTGTCTGTCCGGCGGAAGGTGGCACCTTCTTCCTGCTCGGCACCGACCGGCTCGGGCGCGACATGTTCTCGCGCATCATCTACGGCACCCGGATCTCGCTCACCGTCGGCCTGATCGGCATCGCCGTCAGCTTCGTGCTCGGCATCGTCATCGGCGGCATGGCTGGATATTACGGCGGCTGGGTCGACAGCCTGACCCAGCGCGTCATCGAGGTGATCCGCTCGTTCCCGGAACTGCCGCTCTGGATGGCGCTCTCGGCGGCCCTGCCGGTCACCTGGAGCCCGATCCTGATCTATTTCGGCATCACGATCATCCTCGGCCTCCTAGACTGGACCGGCCTTGCGCGGGCGGTGCGCTCGAAGCTCCTGGCCCTGCGGGAGGAGGATTTCGCGGTCGCCGCCCAGCTGATGGGCGCGAAGCCGAAACGGATCATCGGCCGTCACCTGCTGCCGAGCTTCATGAGCCACCTGATCGCTTCGGCGACGCTCTCGATCCCGTCGATGATCCTCGGCGAGACGGCGCTGAGCTTCCTCGGGCTCGGGCTGCGTCCTCCGATCACCTCCTGGGGCGTGCTGCTGACCGAGGCGCAGAACATCAATGCGGTCGAACTCTACCCCTGGATCATGGCGCCTGTGGTGCCGGTGATCCTGGTCGTGCTTGCCTTCAATTTCTTCGGTGACGGGCTGCGCGACGCAGCGGATCCCTACAAGTAAGTACCGGCCGGAACGAGTGTGCTTGAAACGCCGGGCCGTCTGTGTTTGAAAGCGCCGGAAATCCGCGGGGAGCAAGAAACATGTCAGCCTATCGCACTCTCGATACCCTCGATGCCAACGGCCGCACGGTTCTGCTGCGCGTGGATCTGAACGTTCCGATGAAGGACGGCAAGGTGACGGACGCGACGCGCATCGAACGCGCCGCCCCGACCATTCTCGCGCTGAGCAAGAAGGGTGCGAAGGTCGTCGTGCTGTCGCATTTCGGCCGGCCCAAGGGCGAGCGGGTCGCGGACATGTCGCTCGCGCCGATCGCGCAGCCGCTTTCGGACGCGCTGGGCGGCGTGCCGGTCGGCTTTGCCGAGGACTGCATCGGTGCCCCCGCGGAAAAGGCGGTCACGGCGATGAATGCCGGCGATGTGCTGATCCTCGAGAACCTCCGCTTCCACAAGGGCGAGGAAAAGAACGACGCGGCCTTCACCAAGGCGCTGGCGAAGCTCGGCGACATCTATGTGAACGACGCCTTCGCGACGGCGCACCGCGCCCATGCCTCGACCGAGGGGCTCGCCCACCATCTGCCGGCCTTTGCCGGGTTGCTGATGCAGGCGGAGCTGGAAGCGCTCGGCAACGCACTCGAATCTCCGGAGCGTCCCGTCGTCGCGGTGGTCGGCGGTGCCAAGGTCTCCACCAAACTGGAGCTGCTCGGCAACCTGCTGCCCAAGGTCGACTATCTGATCATCGGTGGCGGCATGGCCAATACCTTCCTCTTTGCGCAGGGGCACGAGGTCGGCAAGTCACTGGCCGAGCGCGATCTCGCCGATACCGCGCGGGCAATCATTGCGAAAGCGGAACAGGAAGGCTGCACGATCTGCCTGCAGACGGACTGTGTTGTCGCCGCTGAATTCGCAGCCGGCGCGCCGTCCGAAGTCGTGCCCGTATCCGCCGTTCCCGGCGACAAGATGATCCTCGATGCAGGCCCGGAAAGCGTGGCGGCCTTCGCCGAGGTGCTGCGCGACAGCGAGACGCTGGTCTGGAACGGCCCGCTCGGTGCTTTCGAGATCCCGCCGTTCGACGCGGGCACCGTCGCGCTCGCCAAGACGGCGGCCGAACTGACCGATCAGGGGGCGCTGCTCAGCGTCGCCGGCGGTGGCGATACCGTTGCCGCGCTCGTCCATGCGGGTGTCGCCGGGCGCTTCAGCTACGTGTCGACGGCAGGCGGCGCCTTCCTCGAATGGCTTGAGGGCAAGACGCTTCCCGGGGTCGCCGCGCTGATGACGGACAAGTAGTCCCGGTCAGCGAATCGCCGGAAACCAAGGGTTTGTTGACATTTTACCTGCTCCACTCCATATTTGGGTGTGCTGGAGAAGGTAAATGATACCCGCTGTACCTGTCACAGTTCCGCTGAATGCGACGCTCCCGACACTGGTTGTCCCCCGGCCGGTGGAGCAGGAGCGTGACCGGAACAATGCGCTGACGGCAGCGGCGGTCGCCAGTTCCGACGAAAACAGTGAAATTCAGGGCGATAACGAGCGTGCGACCGCACTGCGCAATTCCGCCCGCAGGGAGACACGGCGCGAACGCGGCGATGCCATAGACATCCTCGTGTGAGTTCGGAAACGGTCCAGGAATTCGAGCGCGGCCTGCAACAGGGCCGCGCTTTCTTTTGCCCGCGGCTCTGCTAGGGTTTTCGCGCGAGGTCTGGAACGGGGAGCGTGATGACCGGAGAGCAAGGCAAGCCAAAGGGACCGGTGACGAAACTGGTGCCGGAGGGCGACGAGCGTGAGCGCCTGGTCTGCACCGATTGCGGCTTCATCAACTATATCAATCCGAAAATCGTGGTCGGCGCGGTGGTGACCTGGGAGGACAGGTTCCTGCTCTGCAAGCGCGCGATTCCGCCGCGCCTCGGCTACTGGACGCTTCCGGCCGGTTTCATGGAGGAGGGCGAGTCGACCCAGGACGGCGCCGCCCGTGAGGCCTGGGAGGAAGCGCGGGCCCGGATCGAGATCGGCCCGCTGCTCGGCGTCTACAATATTCCCCGGATCAGCCAGGTGCAGATGATCTACCGCGCCCGCCTGCTCTCGGAGGAGATCGCGCCGGGGCCGGAAAGCCAGGATGTCGGGCTCTTCACCTGGGACGAGATCCCGTGGGACGAGATCGCCTTCCCGAGCGTCCACTGGGCCTTCGCGCATTACCGGGAGACGCTGGGGCAGGACGAGTTCGCCCCCCGTTCCGAAATGCCGATGGGGGTGTGAGCGTTCTATATGTCGTTATCCCGGACTTGATCCGGGACCTCGTCGAACCCCAGGGCTCAGAAAGGTCCCGGCTCGGTGGCCGGAATGACGGCAAGAGAAGGAGTTAATCCAGCCCCATCAGATCGCGGGCGAAACGATCGGCCTCGAAGGGCTGCAGATCGTCCGCGCTCTCGCCGACGCCGACGGCATGGACCGGCAGGCCGAGCCGGTCCGCCAGCGCCACCACGACGCCGCCCCGGGTGCTGCCGTCGAGCTTGGTAATCACGAGGCCGCTGACCTCGACCATTTCCTTGAAAGCCTTCACCTGGCTATGCGCGTTCTGGCCGACGGTGCCGTCGAGCACCAGCACGCAATCGTGTGGCGCCGTCTCGTCCTGCTTGCGGATGACGCGGATCACCTTGGCGAGCTCGTCCATCAGCTCGGCCCGGTTCTGCAGCCGGCCGGCGGTGTCGATCAGCAGCACGTCGGTGCCCGCGGCCTTGGCTTCACCGATGGCGTCGAAGGCCAGCGCCGCCGCGTCCGATCCTTGCGGTTTCGCAATGACCCGCGTGCCGGTGCGCTCGCCCCAGACTTGGAGCTGCTCGATGGCGGCGGCACGGAAAGTATCGCCGGCGGCCATCATCACCGAGAGGCCGCGATCCCGGAACTGCTTGGCGAGCTTGCCGATGGTGGTGGTCTTGCCGCTGCCGTTGACCCCGACCATCAGCACGATGTGCGGCTTGCGGCCTGTGGCGACGTCGAGCGGCCTCGCGACCGGGCGCAGGATCTCGGCGATATCCTCGGCGAAGGCGGTGCGGACCTCCTCGTCCGTCACGTCCTTGCCGAACTTCTCCTTCGAGAGGTTCGCGATCAGCCGGGCCGAGGTCTCGACCCCGAGATCGGCCGTGATCAGCACCTCTTCCAGCTCTTCCAGACTCTCGTCGTCGAGCCGCTTCTTGGTGAAGACGCCGGAGATCCCGCCGACGATCTTGCCGGAGGATTTGGCAAGCCCGTCTTTCAGGCGCCGGAACCAGCCCCGGCGCTCTTGCGTTTCCGCTTGTTCTTCGCTCATGCGGCGGATTTCCGTTCTATCTGGCCGATCAGGTGGGTGCCGTCGCTGCCGGTGATGCGGACAGGGACGATCTCGCCGGGAATGCCGCCTTCGAGGCGGACCGGCGCGAAATTCTCCGCGCGCCCGAGATCCGGTTTCTCGACCAGCACGGATTGCAGGCTGCCGGTGAGGCTTTCGAGGAAGCGCGCGAGGTTCGCTTCGCCGGCCGCGCGCAGCTTCGCCGCCCGTTCCTTGCGCAGCGGGCCCGGGACCTGCGGCATCTTCGCCGCCGGCGTGCCCGGACGGGCGGAATAGGGGAAGACGTGGAGATAGGAGAGACCGCATTCCTCGACCAGAGCGAGGCTGTTGGCGAACATCTCTTCGGTCTCGGTCGGGAAGCCGGCGATGATGTCGCCACCGAAGGCGATGTCGGGGCGTGCCGCCCGCATCTCGCGGCAGAACGTTATGATATCGGAACGGTTATGCCGCCGCTTCATGCGCTTCAAGATCATGTCGTCGCCCGCCTGCAGGCTGACATGAAGATGCGGCATCAGGCGTGGCTCGTCGCGGACCAGAGTGAGAAGGTCACCGTCGATCTCGACCGCGTCGATCGAGGAAAGGCGGAGGCGCGGCAGTTCCGGTACCAGCGCGAGCAGACGGCGCACCATCTGCCCGAGTTCCGGCTTGCCCGGCAGGTCTGCCCCGTAGGAGGTGATGTCGACCCCGGTCAGCACGATCTCGCGATAGCCGTTCGCCACCAGCTCGCGCACCTGGCGCACGATCTCGCCCATCGGCACCGAGCGGCTGTTGCCGCGGCCGAAGGGGATGATGCAGAAGGTGCAGCGGTGGTCGCAGCCCTGCTGGACCTGCACGAAGGCCCGGGCGCGCCCCTCGAGACCGGCGACGAGGTGCGACGCCGTCTCCTTCACGCTCATGATGTCGTTGACGAGGATCTTCGCCTCGCCCGGCGTGTCTCCGGACTGGGCCCAGGTCTCGGCCTTCAGCTTCTCCTCGTTGCCGACCACCCGGTCGACCTCTTCCATCGCGGCGTAGGCGGCGGGATCGATCTGCGCGGCGCAGCCGGTGACCACGAT
The DNA here is from genome assembly GCF_017640745.1 of Nisaea sp. GTDB lineage: Bacteria > Pseudomonadota > Alphaproteobacteria > Thalassobaculales > Thalassobaculaceae > Nisaea. The sequence continues at coordinate 30,260 of NZ_JAEPQA010000022.1, forward strand.
CTCGGCCGCCGGATTGGCGCGGCGGGCCTTGCGGATCGCCTGGCGCGCCTGGCGCTCGGCCTCCTTGGTGACGGCACAGGTATTGATGACGACGACATCCTCGCGCCCGGCGCGGGCGAGATGGTCGCGGATGACCTCGGACTCATAGGCGTTGAGGCGGCAGCCGAAAGTCTCGACCGGCCGGCCCGTGGTGCGCCCGTCCGTGTTGTCGTCAGTCTGGTTCATGGGGCGAGAAATGGCCGGAAACGGCCCCGAATGCAAGCGTTCCGGGCAGCGGGGTGCCATGCGCGCGCCGCATGGTGCGCGTACTCAGCCGAGCGCGTCGAGGTCGAGCGTGCCCTTGAAGCTGAGCGCGACCGGGCCGGTCATCAGCACATGGCCGTCCTCGCGCCACTCGATGGTGAGCACGCCGCCGTCGAGCTCCACGTCCGCCTTCCGGCCTGTCAGGCCGCGCCGCGCCGCCGCAACCAGCACCGCGCAGGCACCGGAGCCGCAGGCCTCGGTGATGCCCGCGCCGCGTTCCCAGACCCGCATGCGGATATCCTCCGGGCCGCGCACGGTGGCGAACTCGATATTGGCGCGGTCGGGGAAGAGCGGGCTGGTTTCCAGCTTCGGCCCGATCTCGGAAAGCGGGACCGCCTCCGCATCCTCGACGAAGATCACGGCGTGCGGGTTGCCCATATTGACGCAGCAGGCGGAACCGAACGGATTGCCGGGGATCTCGACATTCAGCGTGTCGACGCTCTCCGCCAGCGGGATCTCCGCCGCGTCGAGCCGGGCCGGGCCCATATCGACCCGGACCTTGCCGCCGTTCACGCGCTCGCAGACCAGCGTGCCGGCAACTGTTTCGAGATCGATACGGCGCTTGCCGAGTTCGGTCATCACCAGATCCGCGACGCAGCGCGTGCCGTTGCCGCAGGCGCGGGCCTCGCTGCCGTCCGGATTGTGGATCCGCATGAAGGCGTCCCCGCCGTTCCTCGGCATCTCGATCGTGAGGAACTGGTCGTAACCGACGCCGCGCCGCCGGTTGCCCACGGCACGGTAATCCCGCTCCGTCAGGGTCGGGCCGGCAGTGCGGCCGTCCAGCACGACGAAGTCGTTGCCGAGGCCGTTCATCTTGAGGAACGCGATCTGTCTCATGGCGGCATATATATCGGCTGTTAACGGCAATTCCAATACGGCCTTGGCGCCGTTACCGTGTCCGCCGAAAACCGATGCCATGGGAGCGGAACAATGATCACGGTCGCGCATGAGGCGCTCGAGAAACTGGTCACGGAGATGATCGGCCGGGCGGGCAGCAATCCGGAAGAGGCGCGCACGGTCGCGCGCAATCTGGTCGAGGCCAACCTGCTCGGGCATGACAGCCACGGCATCGGTCTCGTCGGGCAGTACATGCGCCACGCGCAGACCGGTACGCTGACCGTGAACGGGCATGTCAGCCACGTCTCCGACAACGGGGTCTATCTCCTGCTCGACGGCAATATGGCCTATGGCCAGGTGACCGGCGCCGAGGCGATGCATCTCGGGCTCGACCGGGCGCGCACCGCGGGCGCCGCGATCGTCGGGTTGCGCAACTCGCACCATCTCGGCCGGATCGGCGCCTGGGGCGAGATCTGCGCCAGGGAAGGCTTCATCTCGATCCATTTCGTCAACGTGGTCGGCCACCGCCCGATCGTAGCCCCCTGGGGCGGGGCCGAGGCGCGTTACTCGACCAACCCCTATTGCACGGCCATTCCGGCAACCGGCAAGAACCCGATGTTCGTGCTCGACATGGCGACCAGCCGGGTCGCGCTCGGCAAGGTCCGGGTCGCCTACAATGCCGGCAAGGAAGTGGTCGAGGGCGCGCTGATCGACCATAACGGCCAGCCGACCCGCAACGCGGCGGTGATGTACGAGGAGCCGAACGGGGCCCTGCAGGCCTTCGGCCAGCACAAGGGCTACGGCCTCGCCCTGCTCGGCGAAATCCTCGGCGCGGCGCTGCTCGGCGGTCCGGTGACCGATCCGGCGCACCAGAAGCGCGACACGATCTGCAACTCCATGCTGACGGTCATCATCGATCCGAAGGGCTTCGGCAGGGATATCCCGTTCGGCGACCTGATCGATTCCATGCTCGCCTATGTTACCAGCGCACGGCCGGCCGAGGGTATGGACAAGGTCCGCGTCGCGGGCGAGCCGGAGCGCGAGACCGCGGCCGACCGCAAGGCGAATGGCATCCCGGTGGATCCCGGGACCTGGTCGGGCCTGGTCGAGGCGGGCGTCAATGCCGGCATGGACCGGCATCGGTTCGACGGGATCGCGAGGTAGCTTACCCGCCCGCGAAAGGCTCTCCCGCGACCTCGAACGGGTCCTGGCTCATCTGTAGATGCAGCTGGTCGCCTTCATAGGGATGCGCCAGCGCTACTTCCTCGTTCAGCTCCACGCCGAGGCCCGGCGTCTTCGGCGGGATGACATAGCCCTCCTCCCAGCGCATGGGCGTCTTCAGGATATCGGCGTGGAAGCCGTCCCATTTGCGGATGCTCTCCAGCACCAGGAAGTTCGGGATGCAGGCGGCGAGCTGGACGTTGGCGGCGCCGACCACCGGGCCGCAATAGAGATGCGGCGCGACCTGGGCGTAGAAGGCCTCCGCCATGCCGGCGATCTTCTTGCCCTCGAGCAACCCGCCGACCCGGCCCATGTTCATCTGCAGGATCGAGGCGGCGCCGGTCTCCAGCACGCGGCGGAACTCCCACTTGGTGGTCAGCCGCTCGCCGGTCGCGACCGGGATCGAGGTCGCCGCCGCCACCTTCGCCATCTCCTCCGGCATGTCCGGCGGGGTGGGCTCCTCGAACCAGAGCGGGTCGTAGGGCTCAAGGCGCCGGGCGAGGCGCTTGGCGCCCGAGGCGGTGAACTGGCCGTGCGTGCCGAAGAGCAGGTCCGCCTTGCCGCCGACCGCTTCCCTTATCAGCCGGCAGAAGGCTTCCGAACGGTCGAGGATCTCCATGTCGGGCTGGTGCCCGCCGAAGGCGGTATAGGGGCCGGCCGGATCGAACTTCACTGCGGTGAAGCCTTCGGCGACGCAGGCGGCGGCAGCCTCCGCGCTCTTTTCGGGGCTGTTGTAGAAGGTGGCCGGATCGTCCTCCGGGCGTGGATAGAGATAGGTGTAGGTGCGCAGGCGCTCGTTCACCATGCCGCCGAGCAGCTCGTAGACCGGTTTTCCCGCCGCCTTGCCGATAATGTCCCAGCAGGCCATCTCCAGCCCGCTGACCACGCCCATCATCGAGGGATCCGGGCGCTGGGTGAAGCCGGAGCCGTGGGCGCGGCGCCAGAAACGCTCGACATGGTGCGGGTCGTTTCCCTGGAGATAGCGCGCGAAGACATCCTCCACCATCGCCGCGACGACCTTCGGCCCAAAGGAGGCGGCATAGACCTCGCCGACACCCTCGATGCCGCAGGCGGTGCGCAGTTTCAGAAAGAGGAAATAGCGCCCGCCGAAGCCCGGCGGCGGGTTCCCGACGATGAAGGTCTTTAGGCTTTCGAGCTTCATGGGGTGTCTCCGGGTTGCGGGTGAGCAGCCTAGCGACCACATGCAGCGTTGCTAAGGCAAAAGCGACGGTTGGACGCCGTCCCGTGTCCGGATCGGGCGAGATTTCCCCGCACGGCCCGGAACGCCGCAGGAATGCTTGACTCGCGCGCGCGGCGCCCATATGTTCCGGCCCTCTCGGCAAAAACCAGTCTGCTGAGACCTTCACGGGTTCCGTCCGTCCTCGAGTGTTCGAGCACGGGCGCGCAACTGCTTTGGGCCTTTTCGGGCTGGTGAAACCGGGTGGAATTGGAGTTTACGGACGCATGTTCGACAGTTTGCAGAACCGGCTCGGCGAGGTTTTCGATCGCCTGAAGAAACGCGGCGCGCTGAAAGAAGCCGACGTGACGGCTGCGCTGCGCGAAGTGCGCGTGGCCCTGCTCGAGGCCGATGTCGCGCTGCCGGTGGTGAAGGACTTCATCGATCGCGTGCGTGAGCGCGCGGTCGGCCAGGAAGTCATCAAGTCCGTCTCCCCCGGCCAGCAGGTGATCAAGATCGTCCACGACAATCTCGTGGAGATGCTCGGCACCGAGGCCGGCACGATCAATCTGAATGCCGTTCCGCCGGTCCCGATCCTGATGGTCGGCCTGCAGGGCGGCGGTAAAACGACGAGCACCGCCAAGCTGGCGAAGCGGCTGAAGGAAAAGGACCGCAAGAAGGTCCTGATGGCCTCGCTCGACATCTACCGTCCGGCGGCGCGCGAACAGCTGCGCGTGCTGGGCGAGCAGATCGAGGTCGCGACCCTGCCGATCGCCGAGAACGAGACGCCTGTTTCGATTGCGAAACGGGCGATGGCCGCGGGCAAGCTGCAGGGCTTCGACGTGGTCATGCTGGATACTGCCGGCCGGCTCTCCATCGACGAGTCGATGATGAACGAGGTGATCCAGGTCCGCGACGCGGTGAAGCCGGTCGAGACCATCCTCGTCGCCGATGCGATGACCGGTCAGGACGCCGTCACCACGGCGCGCAATTTCCACGAGCGGGTCGGGCTGACCGGCATCGTTCTGACCCGGATGGACGGCGATGCGCGCGGCGGCGCGGCGCTTTCCATGCGCGCGGTCACCGGGGTGCCGATCAAGGGCGTCGGTGTCGGCGAGCGGGCCGACGCGCTGGAGGATTTCCATCCCGAACGTGTCGCCGGCCGGATCCTCGGCATGGGCGACGTGGTCAGCCTGGTCGAGAAGGCTGCCGAGACCATCGAGATCGAGGAAGCCGAGCGCATCGCGAAGAAGATGCAGAAGGGCATGTTCGACCTCGAGGACATGCTCTCCCAGCTCCGGCAGGTGAAGAAGTTGGGCGGCCTCGGCGGCGTCATGTCAATGCTTCCGGGCATCGGCAAGCTGCAGAAACAGATGGCCGGCGCCAATATCGACGAGAACGTCATCAAGAAGCAGGAAGCGATCATCCTCTCCATGACCAAGGCGGAGCGGAAGAACGCGAAACTGATGAATGCCTCGCGCCGGCGCCGCATCGCGGCCGGTTCGGGCACCAGCGTTCAGGAGGTGAACAAGCTCCTGAAACAGCACCAGGACATGACCCGGGTCATGAAACAGATGGGCAAGATGGGCGGCATGAAGGGCCTCGGGGCCCTGCTCGGCGGCGGTGGCGGCGGAGGCATGCCCGGCATGCCCGGTGCCGGCCAGCTCCCGCCCGGCCTCTCTGGCAAAGGCATGCCGAAGCTTCCGGGAGGCATGCTGCCGCCCGGTTTCCCCGGCAAGAAGTAATTCGGAACCAAGTGAACAGCTAAACGCGTACCTGAAAGGAAATATCAATGGCACTTCGCATTCGTCTGTCGCGCGGCGGCGCCAAGAAGCGTCCGTTCTACCGCATCGTCGTCGCCGAGGGCACGTCCCCGCGTGACGGTCTCTTCATCGAGAAGCTCGGCACCTACAACCCGATGCTGCCGAAGGAGCATGCGGACCGGCTCGTGGTGAACGCCGAGCGGATCAAGCACTGGATCTCCGTTGGCGCGAAGCCGACCGACCGGGTCCACAAGATGCTCGCGTCCCTCGACCTGATCGGCAAGTTCGAGTATCGCGACCAGCCGAAGAAGTCCGCCCCGGGCCGCAAGCGCCAGGAGCGTGAAGAGGAAGAGGCCGCGAAGGCTGCCGAGGCCGCCGAAGCCGCTGCCGCCGAGGCTGCTGCCGCTGCCGAGGCCGCTGCTGCCGAAGCCGCCGCCCCGGCCGAGGAAGCTCCGGCCGAGGAAGAGAAGTCCGAGGGCTAAGCTCCGATGGCCGAGCCGGTCACTCTTGGCGTCATCGTCGGCGTCCATGGCGTGCGCGGCCTGCTCCGGGTGAAGAGTTTCACCGAGCAGCCGGAAGACATCGCCGCCTATGGCCCGCTGAAGGATGCCGCCGGGAAGAGCTACAAGCTCGAGGTGACCGGCCAGGCGAAAGGCGTGCTGCTGGTGCGTATCGCCGGGATCGGCGACCGGAACGCGGCGGAGGCCCTGAAGGGCACCGAGCTTCTGATCGACCGGGACCGGCTGCCCGAGACGGACGCGGACGAGTTCTACCATGCGGACCTGATCGGCCTTCGGGCGGATCTGGTCGCGGGCGAGACCCTCGGCACGGTGGTCGCGGTGCAGAATTTCGGCGCCGGGGATCTCCTGGAGATCCGCCTGCCGGACAGCCGCAAGACCGTGCTGGTCCCGTTCGACGGGGCCTCGGTTCCGGAGATCGACCTCGCGGCCGGACGGCTTCTGGTCGATCCGCCGGCGGGGTTGCTGGACGAGGCGTCGGACGAGGACCGCAAGGCCGAAGCGGACCATGGCTGACGCACCCGCACCCTGGCAGGCGACGGTGCTCAGCCTGTTCCCGGAAATGTTCCCGGGACCGCTCGGGCACTCGATCGCCGAAAAGGCCCGTCTGGCGGGGCGCTGGTCCCTGAAAACGCTGGACATCAGGGACTTTGCGAGCGATAAGCACCGCTCCGTGGACGACACCCCCTTCGGGGGCGGTTCCGGAATGGTGATGCGGCCCGATGTGGTCGACGCGGCTCTGGCCGCTGTCGAGGACGTTCCGGGCCGCAGAATTTATTTGAGCCCGCGCGGCGTCAGGTTCGACCAGACGATGGCGCGGGAGCTTGCGGACGGCCCGGGCGTGGTGCTGCTCTGCGGGCGCTACGAGGGACTGGACCAGCGGGTGATCGACGCCCGCGGCCTCGAAGAGGTCAGTCTCGGGGATTTCGTGCTTTCGGGCGGCGAGATCCCGGCCCTGGCGCTGCTGGATGCCTGCATCCGTCTGCTGCCGGGCGTGCTCGGTACGGCGGCGACGCTGGACGAGGAGAGTTTCGAGGAGGGGCTGCTGGAGTATCCCCTCTACACGCAGCCTCGGGAGTGGAACGGACTGTCCGTGCCCGAGGTGCTGCTGTCCGGCCACCACGCGAAGATCGCGAAATGGCGGCGGGAACAGTCGGAAGAGATCACGCGCGAGCGGCGCCCGGACCTCTGGGAACGCTATCGCGGGTCGGACAAGTGAGCGGAGCGGACGGCGCGTCTGTCCAGTCTCGGCTTTTTGGAATGCGGCATGCCGCTCCTCTGCGGCCCGGTGGTCGGGCAGGTCATGAGCTGCATGTGTTTCGAGCGCCGGTATTCACCGGTCCCCTGTTGGACCGGTCGCCACCGGCAAGACCTGGAGAAGAAGAATGAACATCGTACAACAGCTCGAAAAAGAGCAGCTTGATAAGCTCGTTGCCGAACGTCCGGTTCCGGATTTCGGCCCGGGCGACACCGTGAAGGTCAACGTCCGCGTCGTCGAAGGCACCCGCGAGCGTGTGCAGGCCTATGAAGGCGTCTGCATCGCGCGCAAGAACGACGGCCTGAACTCCTCATTCACCGTCCGCAAGATCTCCTACGGCGAAGGCGTCGAGCGCGTGTTTCCGCTCTACTCCCCGCGCCTCGACAGCATCGAGGTGACCCGCCGCGGTAAGGTCCGCCGGGCGAAGCTCTACTACCTGCGTGGCCGTCGCGGCAAAGCGGCGCGTATCGCCGAGAAGGTGACCAACCGCAGCAAGGCGAGCGTCGCCGTTCCGGAAACCGGTTCGGCCGAAGCGTAAGCTTCAGGACATGGAATTTTTGAGCGGGAGCGCCTTGGCGCTCCCGTTTTCTTTCGGGCCTATCCGAGCAGCGTGCCGGCGCCGATCACCGAGAGCAGCAGATAGGCGATGCGCCGGAAGGTTCGCTCGCTGGCGAGATGGAACAGCTTCCCGCCGCCCCAGATCCCGGCCATGTAGAACGGCGCCATGAGGGCGCCGAGCAGCATCCGCTCCGGCGTCAGCACGCCGAACCAGACATAGCTCGCAACCACGAAGACGAAGCCGATCTGGAAGAAGGCGGTGATGTTGGCGCGCACGGCCGTCGGCGCATAGGGCCCTGAAAGAAGGTAGAAGATGATCGGCGGTCCGCCGAGCCCGGTGGAGCCGTTGAGGAAGCCCGCGACGCCGCCGACGGCGATGTCGAGGCCGAGGCGGCGGGGAACGGTGTGCCGGTATCCGCTGGCGAGCAGCGCCACGAGCAGGAGCACGATCGCCGAGATCGCCTGGCGCAGCAGGTCCTGGTCGATCGAGACCAGGATCCAGGTCCCGAGCGGCAGCGCGGCGATCCCGCCGAGCGCCATCGGTGCCGCCTGTTTCCAGTCCGCCTCCCGGCGCGACATGCGCAGCAGCTGGAGCTGCGCCGGCATTTCCATGGTGGTGAGGGTGGCGAGCGCGACCTGCGGCCCGAACAGCAGGCTGAGCAGCGGAATGGAGATCATCGCCGCGCCGAAGCCGGAGAAGCCGCGCACCAGTCCCGCGAGACCGACCGTTCCGGCGGACAAAGCGAGGTTCCACAGGCCAAATCCTTCCAATGCGGAAGCAATCGCGTTCAGATCCATTCGGGTTTGGCCTTTATCGGTTCGTAAATTTCGGAAAACCCCGGTTTCCCCGCAAGATTCAGCTTTTTTCCGCAGGATCGACTCGTTATGCTCCGGGCCCGTCTCGGGACGAGAGATATGTTGCGCCTCAAGAAGAAGAGCGGTTGGCCCAATCGTGGCCGATCGGAACCGGCGCTCAAGATGAGAGGAAGCATAGCAGCGATGTCAAAGCCGCGTACGCTGTTCGATAAGATCTGGCAGGATCATCTGGTCGACGTTCAGGACGACGGAACCTGTCTCATTTATATCGACCGTCACCTGGTGCATGAAGTCACCAGCCCGCAGGCCTTCGAGGGACTCCGGAATGCCGGCCGCAAGGTGCGCCGCCCGGATTTCACCCTCGCGGTCGCCGATCACAACGTCCCGACGAAGGATCTCGACAAGGGCATTCTCGACGAGGATTCGCGGATCCAGGTCGCCACGCTTGAAAAGAACGTCGCCGACTTCGGCGTGCCGTATTTCGACATGAAGGACCAGCGGCGCGGCATCGTGCACATCATCGGTCCGGAACAGGGCTTCACCCTGCCGGGCACGACGATCGTCTGCGGCGACAGCCACACCTCGACCCACGGCGCCTTCGGCGCGCTGGCCTTTGGCATCGGCACCTCCGAGGTCGAGCATGTGCTCGCGACCCAGACGCTGGTGCAGAAGCCGGCGAAGAACATGCGCATCACGGTCAAGGGCAAGCTGCCCAAGGGCGTGAATTCCAAGGACATCGTGCTCGCCATCATCGGCAAGATCGGCACCGCAGGCGGCACCGGCCACGTGATCGAATTCGCCGGCGAGGCGGTCCGCGGTCTCTCCATGGAAGCGCGGATGACGATCTGCAACATGTCGATCGAGGCGGGCGCCCGCGCCGGTCTGATCGCGCCGGACGAGACCACGTTCGAGTATCTGAAGGGCCGCCCGTTCGCCCCGAAGGCCGGCGCCTGGGAACAGGCGGTCGCCTACTGGAAGACGCTGCCGTCCGACGAGGGCGCGGTCTACGATACCGAGGTCGAGCTGGATGCGGCCGAGATCGTCCCGCAGGTCACCTGGGGCACCAACCCGGAAGAGGTGATCCCGATCACCGCGAACATTCCGGATCCGGAACAGATTGCCGACCCGGTGCGCAAGGCGAAGATCGCCCGCTCGCTCGAATATATGGGTCTCACCGCCGGTACGCCGATCAACGAGGTGAAGATCGACAAGATCTTCATCGGTTCCTGCACCAACGGCCGCCTCGAGGATCTCCGGATCGCCGCGGGCGTGCTGAAGGGCCGCAAGATCGCCGACAATGTGAACGCGATCATCGTCCCGGGCTCCGGTCTGGTGAAGGAAAAGGCGGAGGAAGAGGGTCTGGACAAGATCTTCCTCGAGGCGGGCTGCGAATGGCGCGAGCCGGGCTGCTCGATGTGCGTGGCGATGAACGCCGACCGGCTGGAGCCGGGCGAGCGCTGCGCCTCGACCTCCAACCGCAACTTCGAAGGCCGTCAGGGCCGTGGCGGACGCACCCATCTGGTGAGCCCGGCGATGGCGGCGGCGGCGGCGGTGGCCGGTCACCTGACCGACGTCCGCGACCTGCTGAACTAAGGGAGGAGAGAGACAATCGAAATGCGGAGTAGCCGGACACTCGCAAGCTCCCGGTTCTTCTAGAAAGTCTGCGTGTAGCTATCTTAGGAGGTGAGATGCCGGGCTTTGAGCCGTCACCGTGGCCACGACTTTGTCTCCCTCTCTGCTTTGCCCCACAATCGTACGCATCGCGCTTGGGTCAGCAGGAGATTGAGTCTTCCCCGAGAATGGCCTCCAGCCGTCCGCCTTGGCTCCGGTGAAGTGGTCCTGGAAATTCGGACAGGTTACTAAGGTGTAACCCGCAGCTATGAGAGGGATACGAGATGGCGAAGCGCTGATCATTTACGGATCAATTCAAGGCCAAGGTCGCATCATCTGACGTCACTGCCAAGACGGCTCCTCTCAGCCGGTCGTGAGCAGCAAGCCACAGCCGCGAAGGGATCGAGCGAAGAAGAACTCCAGGTCACGGCACACTCGGCAACAACCTTGTTAGACTTTAATATCACGTTCACCCGAGATACTATCTTCGATCGCAGCCTGAAGTTCCAACCGGCCGACGGGCTTCTGTATCAGCCTGTCATGTGGCGCTATCTTCCGGGTGATCTCATCACCGCCGGGATAACCGGACATAAAGAGGGCTTTGGCATCTGGGTCGATCTCGCGGATCAATTGGACCGTTTCGGGACCGCTCAACGGACCGGCGAGCGACACATCGCAGAGCAGCAGATCGTAAGGAACGTGGTTGCGGACCATGGAGAGGGCCTCGCTGCCGTCTTTCGCACCGACCGGTTGCATGCCGAGGCTTTTCAGAACCTCGCACACGATTTCCCGCACGGCATCCTCGTCTTCCAGAACGAGGACCTTGAGGCTCCTCATGGCGGGTTTCTTGATTGCCCCCGATTGGAGACATGGATTGATTGCCGATTTGGTCTTCGATACCGCCAAAAACAGCTGCACCGAGGTTCCCATGCCTGGGTCGCTGTGGATTACTGCGCTGCCGCCGGATTGTTTCAGGAAACCATAGACCATCGAAAGCCCGAGACCTGACCCTCGTCCGTTGGGCTTTGTCGTGAAGAAAGGTTCGAAGACGCGGGAAAGGATCGCGGAATCCATGCCACATCCAACATCCTTGACCCCGATAACGATATAGCCGCCAGGATTCAGATCTAAAGACCGTGATGCCGCAAATTTCTGGTCAATCACCATCAGCTGGGTAGTGATGGTCAGAACACCTCCATCTGACATCGCGTCCCGCCCATTGATGGCCAGATTGATGATGGCGTTTTCAAGCTGGCTTTTGTCGACGAGAACCGGTGTCGGGCCGGTGCAAAGCTCCTGCTTGATCTTGACGCCGCTACCGAGCGTGCGCTGAAGGAGCGGGCACAGTTCCTCGACAAGGTTATTGATATCTATCTCTTCAGGTTTCAGCGGCGCCCGGCGACCAAATGCAAGGAGCTGAGATGTCAGGTCTGCTCCCCTGGCAGTGGCCTTGACGGCTGTCGACAGGAGACTCTTGTTTACCGGGTCCGCGATGGTTTCTTCCATGAGCTCCAGATTGCCGAGGATAATCGCGAGAATGTTGTTGAAATCATGGGCGATCCCTGCAGTCAGCTGGCCGATCGCCTCCATCTTCCGGGATTGGTGTAGAGCCTCTTCGGTGCCACGGATCTCGGTGATGTCGGAGGTGATGCCGAGCATGCGCGTCGGCTTTCCGGAAGCCCCGAATTCCATGCTGCCCTGTGAGAGGATCCAGCGATAGCTGCCATCCCGGTGCCTGAGCCGATACTCGGCCCGGTAAGGCGGGAACGGATGCGTAACGGAGCGCTGGAAGGCGGCACTCACCGCCGCGAAGTCGTCCGGATGGACCTGCTCCCGCCAAGCCAGACGGGAGGTGGGGAACTCCGTGCCTTCGTAGCCGATCTGTTTCCGCCAGATATCGGAATAGATGGTGGTGTTGCTGTCCGGATCATATTCCCAGAGGCCGAGATTCGAAGATTCGACGGCCAGCCGGAGGCGCTGGTGGTTCTTGTCCCGCTCGCGCTCCGCTGCATTGCGTGCGAGACGGTCGTTGATCCCGGAGATGATCAGCCCGACGGTCTGGGTGAAATTGCCGAGCCGCTCGGCAAGCTCCGCGTTGTAGCCTCCGGCCCGATTGCCGAGGCCGAACATGCCGATCATCTTCCCGCCCACACGGATCGGCAGCCCGAGGAAGGCATTCAGCGGCGGGTGGCCCTCGGGCAGGCCGCCGGATCTGGGGTGCGCGGCCGGAGCGTTGGAAATCAGGGTCTCGCCCGTCGCGATGACATGTCCGAAAAGCGTGTCCAGATTCCGGTAGACGATCGGGTCAGTGATGATCTCTCCGGGCGTGTAAGATGTTCCGCTGGCCCAGCTGAGGTCGGAGATTGCATTGCAGCGCAGGTAGGGCTTACAGTCCTCGTCACGGTAGAGATCGCCGACGAAGCCGAACTCGCTTTCGGTGAGCGCGAGCACCGCGCGTAGGATCCGCTCATATAGGACTTTCGACTCCTCGCCGGCCATGTAGGCGGTCGAGATATCGCGAATGGCCGAGAGCTGCGCTTCCGTGTCCCGTTTCCGGCGCTCTTGGGCGCGCAGCGCGGTCACATCCTCCACGGTCCTGACGAACCCGCCTTCCGGCAATGGGAAGCTCTTGACGCGCAGCACGGTGCCGTTCGGCCGGGTGCGCTCATACTCGGTCAGGGTGCCGCGATCGAGCTGGGCCATGAGGCTCGACTCGTCGCCGACGATGTTGTCCTCGACATAGTCTCCCCGACTCTTGTTGAAGGCAAGGAAGTCGAAGTGGCTTGATCCCAGGGGAAAGCGCTCCTTTGGAAGCTCCAGCATCTCGTAGAAGCGGTCGTTTGTGGCGGTGACCCTGAAATTCCGGTCCAGCACGAAAATCGCGTCCGGAAAGTTCTCGAATGCGCCCTTGAGGATGGCAAGCTGTTCGCTCGCCTCGGCTCTGGCCTGCTCGGTCTGCTGCTTGTCCCGGCGCAGATCATAGAATTCCTGGAGAAGCCATCCCAACAGGCCGGTCGAGATAGTGTTGAAACCGAACATGATGGGGCCGATCTGCAACGTGATCGCGCTGCCGAGCATGGCCCAGAAGAGGAGCAGGGTCGCCCCGTTGACCGCGACGCCCAACAGAAGGTAACCGAGAAACGACCGGCCCTTGTTCTTCTTCGATATCAAATAGTAGAAAAGCGTTCCGCCGCCGATCGCGAACCAGATTGCGATCGTGCCGGTGACCGCTCCGCCGCCGCCGATATAGAGCCGGGTTGCCGATCCCATGAGGCCGGCCGCGATGCCGCCTGCGGGGCCGCCAAAGACGGGGGCGAGCGCGAGAATGGCAGAGCGCGCGTCAAAGATGATCCCGTTCCCGAGATGGAAGGGCACGAGCATCACCAGGCACGCCGTTGCACCGAACAGAATGCCCGAAAAGACACCCTTGAACCTTCCGAGTTTGTCGGAATTGGTCTCCACGACGGCCTGGAGTATGACCAGGATCACCAAGACCGAAAGGTCGCCGAGGAGGGAGTCGACCATGGGCATCATTCTAGATGTCTCCGTTCCAAGTATAGCCTTGGAAAATATGAGAGAAGGACGGCGTACTGCCGGTTCGCCGGCGCACAGTCGGCGCGCTTATCGCTGCGTCCGGGGCCGGTCGTCCTGCTCGATTACTTTCATCAGGTCGTCCTTTCGGAAAGGCTTCCAGAGGATGCGGTCGAAACTCGAGGCCTGCCAGTTCCTGACCGACCGTCCGCGGATCGAGCCGGTGACGGCGATGATCTTCATGTCCGGATGAGACCGGCGGGCATATTCGGCGAGCTGGAACCCGTCGATCTCGCCGCTCATCTGAATGTCGGTGATCAGGAGGTCGTAGGATTTGCTGTCGGGGCCAAGTTCACTCATTGCCTGCCGCGCATCGCTCAGAACCGTTGTCTGATAGCCGGCCTTCGAGAGCACGCTCCCGGCGAAATTGCCGATGTCGGTTTCGTCGTCGACGATCAGGGCGCGCGCACCGGTCGCCAGAGGCAAGGAATCCCGCTTTTGCATTTCCCTGGGCTGAGGCCGGGGATTTGCTCTCGGTAGGAACAGTGCGATGGTCGTTCCCTTCATCACGGTCGACTCCACCGCGACGTAGCCTTGAGAACGGGTGACGAAGCCGAAGACGTTGGAAAGTCCGAGACCTGCTGCCTTCCTGTTCTGCTTTGTCGTGAAGAAAGGCTCGAAGATGCTTTCCCGTATATGGTCCGGAATGCCTGTTCCTCGGTCGTGAATGCTGATCTGGACATAGTCTCCAGCCGGAATCATCGCCTGTTCGGCCGAAATCGGAGTTTTCACCGTGGTGTTCTCCGCTTCGAGGAGAATCCGGCCGCCGGCCGGCATGGCTTCGATCGCGTTGTTGGCGAGCGAGACCAGGGCGCTCTCGAACTCCTCCCTGTTGACCTTGCAGGGCCAAAGGTTGTCCGGGAGTTCGATCGTCAGTTCGACCCGGGTCGCGTTGTTGCGCGGCAGCTGGGCGTCGAGATGGTCGACGATTTCGCTGACCTGGACGAAATCCTCGGAGGCGGACACCGGGCGGGAAAAGGACAGCAGCCGTTGCGTCAGGCTGGCGGCCCGGCTCGCCGTTCGCTCGATCACTTCCAGGGACTCGCGTGCCGGACGCGAGGTGAATTCCTCGGAGAGCAGGTCGAGATGGCCCATCATGATGCCGAGCAGGTTGTTGTATTCATGGGCGAGGCCGGTAGTGAGCTGGCCGAGGGAGTCCATCTTCTGCCGCTGCCGGAGCAGGCGCTCGGCGTTCACGCGCTCCGTGATGTCACGGAATATCCCGACATAGCGCCGGCTGGAGCCGGCGCCCAGCGGAGCGACGTTCACTTCGACCGGGAAAACCTCGCCGGATCGGCGCAATCCCTTGAGCGTGCGGTTGTGGTTGACGATCCGCGGCGTTTCGATCGACGAGCCGTGGACCATTCTGTCATGGTATTGCCTGTGTTCGGGGGGAAGCAGGATCGAGAAATTTTCCCCGATCAGATCCTCAGGCGCGAAGCCGAAGACCTCGCAGCCAGCGCGGTTGACGGCAAGGATACGGCTGTCGGTATCAAGTATGATCACGCCTTCCGTGGTGATCTCGAAAATGGCCCTGTAGTCCTCGTCCGCTAAGATCGGATCGTGCGGCCATGGCGCGAGCGCGGAAGATTTTGTCGTGTCATGCGGATGTGCAGTCATCTGATCATCCCGCTGCCAGACTGGCCAGGGGAGGTTCGTTCGTAGCCTCCTGGTGATTGCCGCTCGGCGCGGACCAGTCCTCCCACCAGTCGAGAATATTCGCTCCGTCCATGGGTTTCGCGATCCAGTATCCTTGGGCCGTATCGCAGCCAAGGTCGGCAAGTGCCTGCCAGGTTGCCTCGTCTTCGACCCCCTCTGCGACCGCGGTCATGCCGATCTCGTGCGCAAGCTTGATTGATGCGCTGACGACGGAGCGCAAATTGGAATCGAGCGCCATAGAGCCGACGAACGCCCGGTCGACCTTGAGTTCGGTGAAGGGCGCCTCGACAAGCTGGAGCATGGAGGAGTAACCGGTCCCGAAATCGTCGATCGAGAGGACGAACCCCTTGATCCGCAGCCGGGTCAGGATGTCGAGGGACGTGCGAAGATCATGCGCGACACTGGTTTCCGTAATCTCGATCGTGATTTGATGTGCGCGGAGGCCATACTCCGCGACCTGGCGCTCAAGTTTTTCCGGGAGTTCAAGATCCTGCAGCGTTCTTGCCGATACGTTTACGGACATCTCCGGGAAATGGCCGAGATCGGCCCAACGCCGGCATTGGGAGAGCGCTTCGTCGAAGACATACTCGGTGATCCTGTCTATCAGGCCGAATTCCTCGGCGAGGGGAATGAAATAGTCCGGCGAGATCGGCCCGTGGAGGGAATGTTGCCAGCGCAGCAGGGCCTCCACGCCGCACCAGGAACGGTCGTGGAGCCTGACCTGGGGTTGGAAAACAAGCCGGAATTCCTTCTCGGCAATCGCCTGTTCCAAGGCCGCGACATCAAGACTGCCGCGGGTCTTATGCGCGTATCTGGGTGTCGCCACGGCGTGGTTCGTCAGCGCTTCCTGAAGCTCCGATTTACGGAACGGCTTGCCGAGAGCGGCGATGACGTTGAGTCCGCTTTCGGCGGCCAGTTTTTCCGCCGAGGTCAGGATGGAGCGGTCCACGCCGCTCATCAGGATCAATTTGGCGCGCGACTTGTTCTCGGCAAGAAAGCGGATGATCTCGATACCGTCCATTTCCGGCATGAAGAGATCGAGCACGATGATGTCGACGCCGGAGGTATATTCCCGCGCGAAATCGCTTGCTGTTTCGGCCGCGGCAGCATCGAAACCGATACGCCGGGCGACGTTGGCGACAAAATCCGCCATTTCCCGTTCGTCATCGACGACGAGGAGCCGCTTTTTCTGAGTGGACATGATCTTCCTGAGTTTCAGTATCGGCCGCGCGCCCGCTTGCTCAGCGGACCCGCGGTTTGGCAATCTGGTCAAACGACTCTGTTGACCTCTTCGATGAACTCGCGCACCTCGTCGCTGAGATTGTTCGCCTGAACCGAGAGCTCGGTCGCCGCTCCAAGGACCTGGGTGGCCGCGCTGCCGGTTTCCGAAGCCCCCTGGGAGACGGCCTCGATATTCTCCGAGACTTCCGTGGTGCCGGCCGAGGCCTGTTCGACATTCATTGCGATTTCCCGGGTCGCCGTGCCCTGTTCCTCGACCGCGGCGGCGACGGCGGAGGAGATCTCGTTGATCTTCTGCACGGTGACGCCGACTTGGCGGATCTTCTCGACCGCGCCGAAGGTGGTGCTCTGGATTCCCTCGATCTTGCCGGCGATCTCGTCCGTCGCCTTCGTGGTCTGGCTGGCCAGGGTCTTGACCTCGTTGGCGACGACCGCGAACCCCTTGCCGGCTTCCCCGGCACGGGCGGCCTCGATGGTAGCATTGAGCGCGAGCAGGTTGGTCTGCGACGCGATGTCGTTGATCAGCTTGACCACGTCGCCGATCTCTTCGGTCGCACGTTTCAACTCGGAAATCTGCTCGTTGGCCGCGTCGGAGTCGGACGTAGCGGCCGAGGCGATCTCCGCCTGCTGGGCAACGAGACTGCTGATCTCCTGGATCGAGGCGGAGAGTTGCTCTGCGGCAGAAGCGACCGTCTGCACGTTGGTGGAGGCTTCCTGGGACGCGGCGGCGACGCTGGCGGCACGCTGCGTCGTCGCCGACGCGGTTCCGGTCATCGCCTGGGCCGCTGCCTCGAGTTCGGTCGCGGCCGCTGCCACGGCGTCGACCACATTCTTCATCTTCCGGTCGAACTCGCCGGCAACCGCCTTGAAGTTGGCGACGCGTTCCTCGATGGAGGCGGAGGCGTCGTTGATGGTGCCGCTCGCCTGGGCAAAGCTCCCCACCATGCCTTTCATTTGGATGCGGCGGAAGTATTTGTTCTTGCTGACATATTCAAGAGATGCCTTCGATTCCCGTACATAGGCGTCCGAGCGGTCGATCATCTCGTTGATCGCGTTCAGAAGCTCCGCATGCTCGGAGCGTTTGTTGATGCCGATGATACGGGCGGAGAAATCGCCGTGTGCAACGGCTTTGCAAACCTTGAGCGCCTTGCTCAAATCGTCCGAACTCGTGCGGATGAAACCGAAAAGCATTTTTCTACTCAACTTCCGTCAGGCTGCGGTCTTGAAATGGCTGTCACGACCATTGGTCAGGGCAGCGATGAATTGGTCATAGTCGACACCCTGCTGCTCAAGCAGCCCTGTCAACATCAGGTAGCCGGCTTGGAGGCCCGCCTTGCGGTCATGATGCCGCTCCTCCTCCGCGAGGATTTTCGCGTAGAGCGGCTTGATGGTTCCGTCGATGATCTGACGGTCCGGAACACGGCGGTTCGAGTGATAGCCGTCGATTTTGCCGTCGGCGTCGAAACTCGGCGTCACATGCGCCAGGACCCAGTAATGATCGCCGTTCTTGGTGCGGTTTACGACATAGGCGAAGATCTCATGGCCACTCTGGATGGTGTCCCAGAGAAGCTTGAAGACCGAACGCGGCATGTGCGGATGACGAATCATGGCGTGCGGTTGACCGAGGACTTCTTCCTCGGTGTAGTCTGCGATTTCGAGGAACACCCGGTTGGCATAGGTGATCCGGCCCTTCAGGTCGGTCTTGCTGACGATGATATCGTCCTCGTCGAAAAATCGCTCTTTTCCGGTGATTTGATTCGATTTGTTCATAGTTACTTTACCCTATTGCGTCACGAATGTGTCGGAGCCTGCGGGCCCCCGGAAGCAAGAGACCGGGGCGCTACTCGGATCGATCAACGAGGGTGACTATGATGGATACAAGTCACCCGGGTATGATCGAAGGGTGAAGAAATGTGTTGAATTGTAACCGGATGTAACTTTTTGATCGTGCGTCTGGAAATGGCCATTCTGAAGTATTGGGCCGTGACAGGTTTGCCGAGTCAGAGTTTTTGGAAGCAAATAGGTGAATTTGCCTGAGACAAGACAGATTCTCGTTGTCGATGACGATCCCGACATGCGGACAACCTTGCGTGCGATCTTCGAGAGAGAATCCTACCGCGTGGTTGATGTAGCCACCGGGACGGAGATGCATGAAGAGCTTTCACGTGGGCGGACCGACCTCGTGGTCCTGGACCTGATGCTGGATTACGAGAATGGGCTTTCGCTCGCGAAGGAAATCCGTGAGGTATCCGATATCCCGATCATGATCGTGACGGGCAAGGACGACGTGATCGAGAAGATCGTAGGGCTGGAGATTGGCGCGGACGACTACGTGACCAAGCCGTTCCACCCACGCGAGCTGACGGCTCGGGTCCGCAGCCTTCTGCGTCGTTGCGTTAAGGAGGAGGAGGACCTCGCGAACGATTCTGCGAGCGCCGGCAGCAGCATCGCGAAGTTTGACGGCTGGTCCTTCAACCTTGATAGCGGCGAACTCCTTAGTAACTCCGGTGAAAGCGTCGTACTGACCTCGCTGGAAGCGAAGTTCCTCGAGATCTTTGTGAAGAATTCCGGCCAGAACCTGACCCGCGATAGGATCATGACCCTGGTGTCTGACCGTGACTGGAACCCGTTTGACCGGAGCATCGACGTCACGATCGCGAAACTCCGAAAGAAGCTCGGCGACGACGTTAAGAACCCACACTACATCCGGACGCAGCGGGGTATTGGCTACCGCTTCATCGCCCGGACAATTTGGAATTGAGGTAGGGAGAAGCAAATACCTCATTTAATGGAAAAAGTTTTTTTCGATCCTGCTTTTCGACCCGCCATCGAATTCTGTCCTTGGACAAGGTGAATTCGATCCTCGTTCTTGAACCATTCGCCGGGAAGGCGCTTGGATAACTGTTCGCCATCTTTGGTGGGGATACCGTCGTAACGCTCGGAGACGGCCATTCACCGCCTCTTCGCCGCTTGACGCCGACAAGACTCGGTAGCCTAGGTCTCTAAGATGAGCACAAGCAAGGTCGACGAGGTCCGCCTCATCATCCACGACGAGTACGGTCTCCGATCCGCGGGGGGAGTTCTTCTACGCCTGAAATCGGCATCATGCCAGAGCTGGCTCCGGTAGCTCGTGGAAGGTAGATATTGAACGTCACGCCGCGGTCTTCTTCCGAATTGATACTCATCAGGCCGCCAGAGCGCTGGACAAAGCCGTAGACCATCGTCAGTCCAAGTCCGGTGCCTCCGGTCTTAGATTTCGTGGTGAAGAACGGCTCGAGGATCCGGTCCTGCAGGTCCTTGGGAATCCCGGTCCCGGTGTCCGTGACGGATAGCAGAACGAAATCTCCGGTCCTCGCCTGCGGGTGCAGCCTGACATACTCTTCGTCAAGGACCCTATTGCTCGTCTCGAACAACAGGACTCCGCCTCTCGGCATCGCATCGAAGGCATTAAGTGCCAGATTGATCATGGAATCCTGCATATCGCCGCGATTGACAGTAACCGGCCATAGATCGTCGGCAAGATTTTGGCGGATGTCATAGGTCGCCGTCAGCGCTCGGGGCAACAGCTGCATCACATCACGGACAATGTCATTGACCGACAGATCCTCGACGCTGGTCTGGCCCCGGCGCGCAAAGGAAAGCAGCTTCCGTGTCAGATCAGCACCGCGATCGATCGCCCGATTTGCAATATCGACATGCTTCAGAGCCGCCTGGTCGTCAAAGTAGAATTTCTGGAGCAGATCGAAGTTTCCCTTGATGATAGCGAGCAGGTTGTTGAAATCGTGGGCAATGCTCCCCGCCAGCTGACCGATCGCTTCCATCTTCTGCACACGGCGCAATTGACTCTCGAATTCGGCGCGTTCCGAGAGGGTTCGGTTTATGTTGCCGATCAGCTCACCAAACTCGTCATCGGCGTGGTTTGGCGGAACCCTGAGTGGCTTCGGGATCCCGCTGGTGTCCGAAAGCGCGGCGAAATTGCGGCTAAGCCTGATGAGCGGCGTACCGATGAACCAGTTGAATGCAAACAGCGAGGCGAGCGCCAGGATGATATTTCGGGCCACTTCGAAAGTGAGGATATTGATGGCACGGAACAGAATTTCTTCGCCGAGCAGCTGCCGGTCGATGGTCAGGGTTAGAATGCCGACATTCTGGTCGAGAAACCTGGATTTCAGCGCAACCGTGAAAGAATCCATATCTGAGTAAATGTACCGGTAGATAGGGTGGACCTCCGTTACCCCGTTCTGGCGCAAGGTTTCCGCGAGAACGTCTCCCCGGTCATCCAGAATCGTGACGGACAATATCGAAGGGAACGCCATCGCGCCGGAGAGAATCTCTGTGGCGGACTGCTCGCTCATTTCGTACGCAGCCTGGGAAGCCAGCGGCGTAAGCGCCTCGATCAGCATGTTGATCGAGGTGGATTGCTGCTCTTTCTGGTGAATGACGTCGAGCACGATCTGGAAAAGACCAAAGATCAGGCCGATCCCTATGGACAGGGACAGGATAATTTTGGTCAACTTTGCGCTAATATACGAAGTTTTCTTACTCAACTGACTGGGTCCTCGATCTAGCGCTGGGCCAACGGCAGCCCGTATCGGTCAGCTATCGCCCGGAATTCGGATGTCGAGCGCAGCGTTCTGATGGCCGCGTCAGCCTGGTTTAGGAAGAGACGGGTTCCAAGACCCGGATGACAGACGAACCTGATGTCGCTTGCTCTCATTATATAGGGAGAAACGACTATGGCATCCGGATCAAAAGCCAGCGCCGCGATCGTGGCATAGATATCGAGCTCCCAGGCGGTGATCGCGTCGAGGCGGCCGCGATATAGCATCTCGACTTTCGTCGTCTGCGACGACAGCGGCACGATGACGGCTGAAACCGACTCGAGTTCCGGGATAATGCTGGACCCGTTGAGTATACCGACGGTTCGACCGTTCAGATCCTCTAGGCCCTCGGTGCCTACCTTGCCCTTTAGCGTATAAACCCGTTGCGTGCTCGTCAGGACATTCAGGCTTTGAAGAAGTCCTTCAGACCTCACCCCAAATTTATGCAGTAACGGCAGATCGAGCGCCCAAATGCAGTCGGCACGGCCCTCATCGAAATCTCTAAGCGCACGTCTCAGTGGATCGATTTGGAAAGCGAAATTAGTACCCGAGAGTTTGAGGATGGTCTCCGCCAAGTCTTAATAAAACTCATAACCTGAAGGTCGCAGATTCAAATCCTGCCCCCGCAACCAGCATTATCAAGGCCTTAGCGCAAAACTCGCTAAGGCCTTTTCCATGTCCGGAAGCAGGGTGGAAGACCTTCAGCTAGATCCAACGCTGTGCCGGCGAGCCAGATGGATCGCCGCCAGGTAGCCGAAGACGAGCGCCGGGCCGAGGGTGATACCGGGGCCGGGATAGCAGCCGGCCATGACCGAGTTCAGGTCGTTGCCGCAGGCATAGAGGCCCGGAACCGGGCGGCCGTCCATGTCCAGGGGATCCGTGATTTTTCGGCAATGTCCAGCCGATCAAACAACACCTTCATCTTTCAGAATCCGCAGTTCGGCGACGGAAAGCCCCATTTCGCTGCAGAATACATCCTCGTTGTGCTGTCCTTTTCGCGCCCCCGCATGACGAATGCTTCCGGGCGTCGCCGACATGTAAGGGAAGGCGTTGGTCATACGGACCGTACCGAGATCTTCATCCTCGACCTCGACGATATCGCCGCGTGCCTGATAGTGCGGGTCTTCGAAGATCTGGTCGATGGTGTAGGCCGGCCCGATGGCGGCCTCGACCCTTTCGAACTCGTTCAGCACCGTATCGAGGTCGTGCCCGGCGATCCAGGACGCGACAATTCCATCCACTTCGTCGATATGCTCGACACGGCCTTGCGGCGTCTGGAAGCGCGGGTCTTCGGCGATCTCCGGCCCGCCGCATAGCGTCAGCACCCGTTTGACGATATTGGGGGCGTTGGTGGAAACCGCGACCCAGTGGCCGTCCCTGGTCTGGTAGGTATTGCGCGGCGCGTTGTTCTTGGAGCGATTTCCGTAACGTCGCTGCACGACACCAAGTTGGTCGAACTGTAGCGGCTGGGGGCCCATGACCTGGAACAGCGGCTCGTAGATCGAGAGGTCAATGTATTGCCCCTCTCCGGTCTGATGCGCGTCGCGGTGATAGAGCGCGAACATCGCGGCGAAGGTGCCGTATGCGGCTGCGATCCCATCGGCGAGACCGAAGTTCGGCAACGTGGGCGGGCCGTCCGGCGTCCCGGTGAGCGCGGCAAAACCGGAAAATGCTTCGGCGATGGTGCCGAAGCCCGGCCGGTTCTTGTAGGGACCGGTCTGCCCGTAGCCAGTCACCCGTACCATGACGAGGCGTGGATTGATTGCCTTCAGATCCTCCCAGCCGAGCCCCCATTTCTCCATCGTGCCGGTGCGGAAGTTCTCGATAAGGACGTCCGTTGTCTCGATCATCTTCCTGAACAGGATCTGGCCCTTCTCGGACCCGAGGTTGAGGGTCACGCAGCGCTTGTTACGGTTCGCCATCTTGAACCAGAGGCCGACCCCCGCCTTTTGATGTCCCGTCGCGCGCAGCACGTCGCCGCGCGGGTGCTCGACCTTGATCACGTCGGCGCCGAAGTCTCCCATGATCATACCGATGGTCGGCCCGGCAATGACCGTCGCGGCATCGATGACGCGCAGGCCCTGAAGCGGGCCGGCTCCCTGGCCGTCGGTCATTCCGCGGCGCCTCGCGCCAAATCTGGTTCCGGAACCGCGAAGTCGTCGGGGCGCAGGAAGATCGTGGTGCGCCGGGCGAAGCGCGGCTTTGTGGCGTCGAACTGCTCGCGGCGGTGCCAGACGCGGGCATTGTCCCACATCACCACATCGCCGTTGCGCCAGTTGTGGCTGTAAATGAGTTCGTCCTGCTGCAACATGAACTGATAGACGGTGTCGATCAGTTCCTTGCTCTCTTGCTCGCTTACGCCCTCAATGCGGAGCGTCTTGTTCGGATCGAGGTAGAATGACTTCTGGCCCGTCGCCGGGTTCTCGAGGACGATGTCGTGCGTCGCCGGCGGCGTCTTCTCGTTGATCTTCTTCATGGCCTCAGGGTCCTTGCCGAGATCGCGCTGGGTTGTCGATTCCGCCTTGAGGCCGTATTTCGCCGTCGCGCGACGGCCTTCCAGCTGCTTGCGGAGGTTGTCCGGCATGCGCTCCAGTCCGAGACTGGTGTTGCAGAACGATGTCTGGCCTTCACCCTCGGGCATCTCGACGGCGTAGAACACGGAACCGCTGGCCGGGCGCTGGCGGTAGATCTGGTCATGGTGCCAATAGATCTCCTGCGTGCCGAGACCGCCGAGCGGCGTACCGTCTGGGCGCCTCAGCGCCGTGATGTAGATAATCTCCGGATGCTGCGGTGAAATCATGTCGTCGCGCACCAGGATGTCCAACTCGCCGAAGCGCTTGGAGTACTCGACCTGCTGGCGCTCGCTGAAGCTCTGTCGCCGGAACAGCAGCACCGGGTCCTGTTGCCAGAGCTTGTAGATTTCATCGAACGTCGCATCGTCGAGATCGGAAAGGTCGACGTCGAGCACTTCCTGGCCGAAGGTGTCCGTGAGAGGGCGTGTCTTGAGCGGCATAGGCGTTTCCTTGTTATCGCTGGAGATGAGAGGCATGAATGGTCGCGTGGGGGCGCTGAAGGAGCGTCACGCCGTCTTGGCCCTGATCGCTTCATACCGGCGGATCAGTTTCTGAGCGCGAAGCGCCACCGGCACGTCGATCATCATGCCGTCGACCTTGATGGCGCCGACGGCGCTTTTTGTCGCCTCGTCGTAAGCGGCGACGATGGCGCGTGCTTTCTCGACGTCCACTTCGGTCGGGGTGAATTCCTCGTTGAGGATCGGCACGCCGGAGGGATGGATGACGGACGCTGCCTCGAACCCGAATTTGCGCGAGCGGCGCACAGTGGCGCGGAAGGCCCGGGTATCCGAATAATCGGCGACGGTGCCCATGAAGCCCATCGCCATGATGCCCGCAGCCTTGGCGGCAAAGACCAGGGTCTGCTTTGGCAGCGCCAGTGTTTCCGTATCGGGGACCATGCCGACGTCGAGGGCGAAATCCTCACCGCCCAGATTGACGCCGACATTGCGGCGGCTGGCACGGGCAATGTCCTGCGCCAGGAAATAGGCAGCGGCGCTTTCGATCATCGGGATCAGCCGGACTGAGCCCTCGGGGCGCCCCGCCTCGCGCTCGACCTCGCCGACCAGTTCGTCGACGAGTTTCAGGTGCTGCGGGCTATCGACCTTGGTCACGAACAGTGCCTTGGCACCGGCGCGCACCGCAGCCTCGACGTCCTTCACCATATGCCGGAGGGGGCGGTTGATGCGGACCGTCGCATCGGCGCCCGATTGGGTCACCGAGGTCACGGCATCGGCAAGCATGTCGCGTGCGGTCTGACGCTGGTCCTCGGGGACGCTGTCTTCCAGATCCAGGATCAGCGCGTCGGCCCCGCGCGTATGCGCTCTGGAGATGAATTTCTCGTTGTTGGCCGGCACGTACAGAAGTGAGCGCCAAACGATGTCGGTATGGATGGTCATCCGTGCTTCCTCAATTCGGCGGGTCGGCCCGGATCGAGCGCTTGTACCCCGGCCGCGCCGTATTCTGGAAATGACATTTCCCGAATGCTCCCGCAGCCCACGGAGCAACATTAGCGAGATTATTATTGAGAAAAAATGCAGATGATTATATCGATTGATCAATAATGATGATTAATCTTTCGCCCGCCGACCTCGACGCCTTTATCTCCGTGGCAGAAACGGGAAGTTTCCGTCAGAGCGCGGAACAATTGCGGGTATCTCAACCCACCGTCTCGTCACGCATCCGCCACCTTGAAGATATTCTGATGGTGAAGCTTTTTCACCGCACCACCCGGCGCGTCGTCATCACCGAAGCCGGAGAACGGCTGCGCGCCCGTGTCGAGCGAATGGTGCTGGAGACCCGGGCGTTGCTCACCGAGTTCCGCGAGGAAGCGCAATTGCAACGCGGCCGTCTGACCGTCGGCGCGTCGCCGTCGGTCGCGTCGAGCTACCTTCCTGCCGTCATCGGCGACTACCGCCGCCGCTGGCCCGATATCGAGATCGCCCTGATCGATGACTTCTATGGCCAGGCCCTGGACCGCTTGCAGAACGGTCAGGTCGACCTTGTTGTCGCACCTCTCGCCTCCGGCGCCGAGGCGTATATCTGCGAGCCGCTTCTGGACGACGTGTTCAAACTGGCGGTCCCGGACCATCACCGGCTCGCCTCACGTGACGAGGTAGCGCTGGCCGACTTCGCTGACGAGCCGCAGATCACCATGCCCCCGGAATCGGCGGCCTGGGCGACGCTGCGTTCGGCCTTCGCCAAGGCGGGCCAGGACCTGACGCCCGCCTACATGACGCGCTTTTCGCTGACCCTGGTGTCCATGGTCCGCGAAGGATTGGGCGTCGGTCTGGTTTCGGGGCTGCTGTCGCGCACATTGGACATGCGGGGCGTCACCTTGCTGCCGGTCGCGGACGCCGATCTGACGCGGCATATCGGTATCGTGCGGGCCCGGGATCGGGCTCCTAACCCTGCTTCTGATGCCTTCCGAGAGCTGCTGTTCAAGCACGCCAAGACGCTTCAATAGTCCTCAGATTAGAGACCGGGAGGCGCGAAGCGGTTCCGCCAGGCTACTTCGATCAGCCTGCACGGTTGTGGCGATCGTTATCCGACGTTTTCTCGGAGACCGGCGGTTCCTGCGCGGACTCCGCGATTGATCCCCCTGGCACGGTTGGTGGGACATCGCGGACTCGCTCGCGGTACCAGACATAGAGTCCGGCGCCAACCAGCACGGCCGCGCCTGCGAGCGTTGCGGCATCCGGCACCGAGTTGAAGACAAGCAGCCCGATGAGGGTCGCCCAGACCATCGTACTGTAGGAGAACGGCGCCAGCATGGAGGCCCTAGCCTGCATGAAGGCACGGATCGTCAGGTACTGCCCTGTCGCATGGCAGGCGCCGATTGCGGCAAGCAGACCGGCTTGAGCGGGAGGTGGCGTCTCCCAATCGGCAACGCCAAGGGGGAAGATAACGACAAAGCCGCTCACAGTTGACCAGATGAGGATGGTGAGCGGACTCTCCCGACCGCGCATGGCCCGCGTGATGATCAGGCCGACCGCCCAGCACAAGCTGGAGACCAGCGGGATCAACATTGCCGCCTGGAACTCCCCGGTCCCGGGCCGCAGGATAATCAGCACGCCGCCGAACCCGACGACGACCGCCACCCATCGCCGGAGACCGACTTTCTCACCAAGGAATGGGATGGACAGGGCGGTGACGTAGAGCGGCGACACGAAACCGATGGCTGTGGCGGTCTCCAGCGGCAGGGAACGCATGGCGTAGACGAACAGCGTGGCGGACGCGATCAGCATCATACCCCTGAGGATATGGAGGACTGGGCGCGTCGTGCGGTAGGGGCGGGCGCCCCAGTGCCTGACCAATGCCGGAACCAGAAGCGCCATGACCATGGCATAGCGGAGCAGGATGATCCGCTCCGGTGGCATGCCTTGCTGCGCCAGGATTTTCGCCATGCCATCCATGACAGTGAACACGAACATCGCCCCAAGCAGCATGGCGATGGCCAGAGATGGCCGATCCGGGCTGTCATCGGTCGTCGTCGGGTTCGAAGAGTTCGCGCCGGCGGTAGTCATGACGGGAATCCCTCGCAGGGTCGGCCCCGACGCGAGATCGGTTCTTGAGGCCGGCAAATCTAGCGCAGATCCGCAGCAGACGTAATCCCTGTATGTGGCCCCATTCACCGCTGTCGAATCCCGGTGGATTTTTCAATCCAGAGCTTGGAAATACGGACTTCGTAAATGTAAAAAACCCGGTTCGTTCTGCCGGTCACGCCACTTCTACGCAATAACCCGGACCGGCGCGCCTTCCAGCCAGGCGAGGACGGCTTCGAGGCTCTGCCGGTAGCGCAGGGCGAAATTGTCGGTCGTCCGGCCGCCGATATGCGCGGTCGCGAGCACATTGTCGAGACGGCGGTAGACATGGTCCGCCGGCAAGGGCTCGGTATCGAACACGTCGAAACCGGCGCCTGCGATTTTTCCGGAGGCGAGGGCCTCGATCATGGCCGCCTCATCGACGATCTCGCCACGTGCCGTGTTGACGAGGAAGGCTGTCGGCTTCATCAGCGACAGCTCGCGCGCTCCGACCGCTCCCACGGAGCGTTCTCCGAGCCGGAGGTGGACCGAGAGCACGTCAGAACGGGAAAACAACTCGTCCTTGCCCGCCGCCAGCGTGACGCCGATCTCCTCGCACCGGGTGCGGGTGAGATTCTCGCTCCACGCGATGACCTCCATGTCGAGGGCGAGACCGACCCTGGCAACGCCGGCGCCGAGTTCTCCCAGACCGAGAATGCCCAGCGTCTTCCCGGTCAGGCCCATCGGCAAGCCGGCCCCCCAGCCTCCGCTCCGGATGGTGTGCGCTTCCTGGTAAAGGTTCTTGTGGAGCCCGAGGATCAGGGCCCAGGTCGTTTCCACGGTCGCGTTCGTGAAGCCAAGCTCCGTGCCGCTTACTGTGACGCCATGTGCTTTAAGGGCCTGGAGATCGAGCGCCTTGTTGTTGAGGCCGTGGGTCACCAGCAGCTTCAGGTTGGGCAGTTGCGCGACAATATCCGCGGAGAACCTTGTTTCCTCGCGGGCCGTGAGGACGATCTCGAAAGGCAGCAACCGCCGGACGGTTTCCTCGGGATCGCCGAGCCTGTCGGTGAAGACCGTTGCCTCGATCTCGTCGGGCAGTTGGCTCCAGTCCGCGGCCGTCTGCGAAATCGCCTGATAGTCGTTGATGATTGCGAGCCGCATCATTGCCTCATGAAATCAACATTGTGTAACCGGTCCCGGTCAGCTCCGGCCGATCTCCACGACATTCTTCAGGTCCCGGCCTTCCAGAAAGCGCGTGAGATTCTCGGAGAACAGTTCCGCGAAACGGAGTCCGGCCGGGCCGCCTGTGCCGGCGACATGCGGCGAGAGGATGAGGTTGGGCAGCTGCCAGAGCGCATCGCCCGCCGGCAGAGGTTCCTCCCCGAACACGTCGAGACAGGCGCCGGCGATGGACCTGGAACGCAATGCGTCAACCAGCGCGCCATGATCGACGGTCGATCCGCGCCCGACATTCAGGAGAATCGCGCCCGGCTTCATTGCCGCCAGCCGGTCCGCGCCGATCAGGCTGTCGGTGCCGGGTGTCGCCGGCAATGCGCAGGCGACGAAATCGGCCTCGGGCAGCCATCTGTCCAAGCCTGCAATCGAGGCGACGATATCGGCCGCACCGTCCCCCTCGCCGGAGCTGTTGAGCGCCACGACATGCATGTCGAAGGCCTTTGCCTTGCGGGCGATCTCCTTGCCGATCGATCCGTATCCGAGAACCAGCAGGGTCTGGCCCTCCAGGGAGGAGATTTCGGAGCGGAGGTCGTCGCGGGCCCAATGCGCTGCGCTCCGGTAGCGTTCCATCTGCGGCAGGGCGTGAACGAATCCGAGCATGAGCGCCATGGCGTGTTCTGCGACGGTCCGGCCTTTCAGGCCCGCGGCATTGGTGAGGGTAATGCCTGCCGGGACGCCGCCTTTCTCGAACTTGTCGGTGCCGATGGACGAGGACTGGATCCAGCGCAGCTTAGGGGCCTTCGCGTTCACCGCGGCGGCAACCTCGCCGGCATAGTAGGGGCCGGCGACGACGAAGGCGTCGGCATCGGCAAGTTCCTTCACCGCGTCCGCCGTGGAGCTTGCCGTCACGAACTGCACGCCCTCGAACCGGGGCGCGAGAGCGGTCAGCGCCGGACCTTCCCATTGCAGGTAATGTACGAGCTTCATCTCCGGGTCCTCGCGGTCATAGATTTTCCTGCATAAGCCTGATGAAATTGGCTTTCCCCTCGAAGCCGAGACCGGGGGTCTCCGGCAGGCCGACGAGCCCGTTCTCGACCTTGAGGCCGTCGGTGAAGCCGCCCATCGGCTGATGGGTATAGGGATAGTTTTCGGTTCCGCCGAGGCCAAGGCCTGCTGTGATGTGGAGGGACAGTAGGTGCCCGCCATGCGGATAGAGGCTGCTGCGTGACCAGCCGAACTCTTCCATCACGGCGATGGTCCGGATGTATTCGCAGATGCCGTAGCTCAAGGCGCAATCGAATTGCAGCAGGTCGCGGTCGGGACGCAGGCCGCCATAGCGCAGCAGGTTCTTTGCGTCCCAGGTCGAAAGGAGGCACTCGCCGGTCGCCAGCGACCCGTCATAGGTCTCCGCGATTTCCGCCTGAAGATGATAGTCGAGAGGATATCCCGGCTCCTCGAACCAGCGGAGGCCGTATTCCTGGAGTGCCTTGCCGCATTCGAGCGCCTGCTCGAGGCTGTAATTGCCGTTGGCGTCGACCGCGAGCTGGCCGGCAGGCAGGACCTCGAGCACCGCCTCGATGCGTTTGCGGTCCTCGGCGAGCGGCGCGCCGGCGATCTTCATCTTGATCGTCGTGAAGCCGTCGTCCAGATAGCGGCGGATCTCGTCCTGCAGTTCGGCGTGTGTCTTGCCGTAATAGCCGCCGCCGACATAGACGGGAATCCGCTCCGGCACGGTGCCGTTGCCGTAGCGCGTCGCGAGGAAATGGCAGAGCGGCTCGTCGGCGATCTTCGCCGCCGCGTCCCAGATCGCCATGTCGAGGGTGGCGACGGCGATGGCCCGGTCGCCGTGCCCGCCGGGTTTCTCGTTCCGCATCATGCAATCCCAGGCCTTGAACGGATCCAGATTGTCGCCTGCATCGTTCAGCAGGCTCTCCGGATCCGCTGCGAGCAGACGGGGGATCAGCCGCTCCCGGCAGATCGCATTCTGGCTGTAGCGGCCAGTCCCGCTGAAGCCGTAGCCGACGACCGGTTTGCCGTTCCGTATGACGTCCGTCACTACCGCGACGAAGCCGGTCGTCATGCCGCTGAAATCCATGATCGCGTTCGAGCGCTTCTCGCCCGTGCCGGCGGAAAACTCCCGGATCTCGACGATGCGCACGCTTACTTGCCCTTGAAGACCGGCGACCGCTTGGTGAGGAAGGCATCCATGCCCTCGCGGAAATCCTCGCTCATGTAGCACATCAGCATCATGTCCTTGCCGCCGCCCGGCGGGAGCTCGGTGCGCAGGCGCCGCAGCGTCACTTTCGCCGCCAGCAGCGTGAGCGGGGCGTAGGTCGCGACCTCGCGGGCGATTTCCTCGGCGCGCGGCAGGACGTCTTCTGGAGCGTCGACCACTTCGCTGATGAAGCCGTATTCAAGCGCCTTCGGGGCCTCGATCATCTTGGCGAGAAAGATCAGTTCCTTGGCCCGCGCGCTGCCGATCAGGTCGGCGAGGCGGGCGAAGTTCATCATCGAGAGGCAATTGCCGAGGGTGCGGGCGATGGGGAAGCCGAACTTCGAGGAGCGCGCGGCGATCCGAAGGTCGCAGCAGGCGGCGATGCCTGCGCCGCCGCCGGCGCAGGCGCCGCGGATCGCGGCGATCGTCGGGACCTTGCAGCGTTCGAGCGCGCCGAGCACGCGGTCGATCCGGGCCTCGTAGCCGAGGGCGTCCTCTTCCTTGTCGAAGACGCGGAACTGCGACATGTCGGTGCCCGCCGCGAAGGCCTTGTCGCCGGCGCCGGTCAGGACGAGGGCGCGGATGTCGCGCTTCTCGCTGACCTCGACGCAGATCTGGGCCATGCGCTCGTACATCTCGAACGTCATGGAATTGCGCTTTTCCGGGCGGTTGAAGGTCAGGAAGCCGATGCCGTCCCGGACTTCGTAGAGAATATCGTCGCCGGCGCCTGCCGCGAGATCGGCGTCGATGATGGTTTCGGGCGTGTCTGACATAAGCGAAACTCCGCTATCGTTCGGTTGTTGTCTGATGTTCGGCGGGGCAGGCGTATCTAGACCACGCCACCGGTCCTGAGCTCGGCGATCTCTTCGGAACTGTAGCCGAATTCCCGCAGGATCTCGTCCGAATGTTCGCCGCGCTCCGGCGGCGCCAGCTTCATGGAGCTGGGTGTCGCGCTGAGGGTAACGGGCTGCCCCACGAGCGTGATGTCGCCGAGCGATTTCGATGTCACGGATTGCGCCAGTCCGAGATGTTTGACCTGCGGGTCGGCGAAAACCTTGTCGATGCTGTTGATTGGGCCGGATGGCACGCCGTCTTCGTTGAACTTCGCGATCCAGGTGTCGCTGGTTTCCCTGCGCAGCGCCGCGTTGATCTCTTCGCCGAGCGCGTCGCGGTTCTGCGAGCGGAGCGCCGACGTCTTGTAGTCCGGGTGTTCGATCAACCGTTCCTCGCCTATCGAACGGCAGAACCGTTCCCAGATCACTTGTCCGGTAACGGCGATGTTGATGTGGCCGTCCTTCGTCTCGTAGACGCCGGTCGGGATCGAGGTCGGGTGGTTGTTCCCCGCCTGCTTCGGAACCTCGCCATCCATGAGCCAACGGGTGGCCTGAAAATCGAGCATGCCGATCTGCGCCTGGAGGAGCGAGGTCTGAACCCACTGTCCTTTCCCGGTTTCCTCGCGCGCCAGGAGGGCGACCATGATGCCGAGCGCGCAATAGAGGCCGGCCGAAAGATCGGCGATCGGAATGCCGACCCGCATGGGACCCTGGCCGGGCGTGCCGGTGATGGACATCAGGCCGCCCATGCCCTGCGCGATCTGGTCGAATCCCGGCCGTTTCTCGTAGGGGCCGTCCTGACCGAAGCCCG
Organism: Nisaea sp.; assembly: GCF_017640745.1. Lineage (GTDB taxonomy): Bacteria > Pseudomonadota > Alphaproteobacteria > Thalassobaculales > Thalassobaculaceae > Nisaea. Next base: position 62,541 of record NZ_JAEPQA010000022.1, read on the forward strand.
AAATCGAGCCGTAGACCAGCCCCGGATTGATCGCCTTCAGACTTTCGTAATCGATCCCGAGCCGGGTCTTCACGTCCGGCCGGAAATTCTCGACCAGAACATCCGCCTTTTCGACGAGGCGCTTCAGGACGGCGATTCCCTCCGGGGATTTCAGGTTCAGCGTCAGGGCCCGCTTGTTGCGGTGCAGGTTCTGGAAGTCGGAGCCGTTCCTGGGGCCGCCGGGACCTTCGGCCGCGTCGAGCGCTTCCGGCATCTCGATCTTGATGACGTTCGCCCCCCAGTCGGCAAGCTGCCGGACGCAGGTCGGTCCGGACCTGACGCGGGTCAGGTCGATAACGGTAAAGCGCGACAGCGCGGCCGAGGCGGGCTGAAAGGGCATGGGGCTTCCTCCGAGTTTTTCGCGAGGCTCGCTCAGAGATCAAATACTGTCAACAATCTCCAATCGGCAAAAAACATATTAATGTTGACAATCGATCCGGTTGCCGACTGAAATCGGCCTCATGAGCGAAGACGTGCAAGACGCGATAGCCCTCAGACGCGCTGAATCCCTGACCGCCATCGTCCAGCGGGAGCTGGAGCGCATGATCGTCAGCGGCGAGCTGCGTGCCGGGCAGAGGCTTAACGAACTGGCGCTGGCGCAGCGCTTCGGTGTCAGCCGCGGTCCTGTCCGGGAGGCGATGCGCGCGCTAGAGCACGCTCAGCTGGTCTCCACGAGGATCAACCAGGGTTTCTTCGTTCGCGAAGTATCGGAAGCGGAAACGTCAGAGATTTATGATGTGCGCGCCGTCGTCTACGGCTTCATCTGCAAGAGGCTCGCCGAGATCATCGAGCCCGACGAGATCGCGGTTCTCGAGGATAGTGTTGAGCGCATGGATGCCGCGATCAAGACGAAAGACCCGGCGGAATACTATCGCCTGAATCTGAAATTCCATGACGACAGCATAGAATTCGCACGCCACGGCCGCGCGCAACAAACCTACCGGTCTCTGATCAACGAGACCCACCTGACCCGTCAGCGTTCTCTCGTCACGCCGGAACACATGCAGGAGTCCAACAACGAACACAGAGCGTTGATCGTGGCTTTTCGGGCTCGTGACGAGGCCGAGGCCCGGCGCCTCGGCGAGCAGCATGCCCTGGCCGGGCGCCGGCGCTGGCAGGCCGTCAATGGCGAAGAGGATATGCCCTCGGAAAGGTGATGAAACATTTCTTCCGCTGCCGGGAAACCGGTCCGGCGGCTGAACAACAATAAAGAATGCCTCAAGGCACGGGAACAAAGGGAAATGGCGTCAGGCCCGGATGGGCATGGGGCCGACAAGAAACGCTAGAGGAGGAACTTCGGATGAGACTTGGAACATCACTTCGGCAGGCGGTCCGTGGCGCGGCGCTGGCCTGCGCCGTTTCGGTTGCAGCACTGACTGCGGCTCCCGCCATGGCGGAATATCCGAGCGCGAGCGAGCGCCTTGACTGGACGATCGCGTTCGGTCCCGGCGGCGGCAACGACATCATGGCGCGCACCATCATTTCCATCCTGGAGAAGTACAAGCTCTATCCGGGGGAAATCGTTGCGCAGAACCGTTCCGGCGGGAGCGGCGCGGTCGGCTGGGGCCATCTCTTCAACCAGAAAGGCAACCCTTACGGCATCTCGACGACCTCGGGCAGCTTCCTGACGACGCCGCTGAAAGCCAATACGCCGTGGGGCCCGTCCTCGTTCACCCCCGTCGCGCTGCTCGCCGCTGACGACCTCATCCTCGTCGTCAACAAGGACTCTCCGATCAAGACCTTCGAGGACTGGGTCGAAAGCTCGAAGAAGACGGCGCCGGCGCTCGGCGGCATGGGAGCCGTCAACGTCGATTTCATCGTCCCGACGCTGCTCGCCGAAAAGGCGGGCTACGAGTTCGAGTATGTCGCCTTCAACAAACAGGGAGAACTGACGACCGCTCTCCTCTCCGGCGCGCTCGACGCCATGGTCGTGAATACCGGCGAAGTCTCCGGCCTGATCGAAGCGGGTGACATCCGTCCGATCGCGTTCACCGGTTCCCAGACGCCCGACTGGCTGAAGGGCGTCCCGACCCTGGCCGAGAAGGGCTACGATTTCGGCATTTCCGCACCGCGCGGGGTCGTTCTGCCGCCGGACGTACCGAAAGAGGCGCAGGACTGGTGGATCAAGACCATGAAGGAAGTGATCAACAAGCCGGAATGGCAGGAATACATCAAGAAGCATGACCTGACGCCGACCGTGCTTTGGGGCGACGAATTCACCAAGTTCCTGGAAACCAACCAGGAGACCTTTGGTCGCGTGCTGAAAGCCAAAGGCGTCATCCAATAAGGCGCATGACGCTCAGCAGATCCACCGGGCCCTGATCCGGTGGATCTGCCTGCATGCCTTCTCAAGTCAATCGGATCCGGAAAGCCAAGCAGGTACCGGGCCGGTTTTTTGCTGAATTTCCGTCAGTGCGGGCAGACCCTTCATGAGAACCGTATTTGCCGTAGCGCTGCTGCTGCTCGCCGTTTTCTACACGGCGATGGCTTTTGCAGATTTCAACTTCCTGAGCCCGCGCGGTCGTATCGCGCCCGGCTTCTTTCCGCAGATCATCGGCTCCTTGCTGGTCTTCTTCACCCTGTCGACTGTGATCATCGAGTTTCGCAGGCGGCAAACGGAGCCTGGGATTCTGCCGGACTGGGGCGTGACGCTGAGTGTCAACGCGCTGGTCGGCGTTTTCATCGTCGCGAGCCATTTTCTCGGAGCGCTGCCCGGCATGATCATCTTCATGCTGCTGACGCTGTCGCTCCTCAATCGCGGCAAGCACATGGTCAACCTGCTGCTCGGGGTGGCGCTTCCCGTCCTCATGTTCGTGTCGTTCCGGTTCTGGCTCAACGCCGCGATGCCGCCGGGAATGATCGGACTTCCGTACTGAGCCTGCATTTCGCCGACCGTTAGCCAACAAAGCCGCAAAGAAAGAGACGCCAGGTAGCCACGATGGAACTCTTCGACCACCTCTTGCTCGGCCTCTCCGTCGCGATCACGCCGATCAACATCGTTTATCTTCTCGCTGGCGCCATGATCGGGATGATCGTCGGGATCATTCCGGGCTTCGGGCCCGCGGCTGGATTGTCGATCCTGTTGCCGCTGACCTTCGGCATGGATCCGATCGGCGCGATCATGATGCTCGCCGCCATCTATTACGGCGCGATGTACGGCGGCACGATCACATCCATTCTCCTGAATACGCCGGGCGAGTCCGCGGTCGTCGCCTCGACCTTCGATGGCTATCCGCTGGCCCAGCAGGGGCGCGCGGGACCGGCGCTTGTCATGCAGGCGGTGGCGTCGTTCTTCGGCGGCACCGTCGGGGTCATCCTGATCACCGTTCTGGCCGCGGTTTTCGCCCTGGTGACCCGGAGCTTCGGGCCGCCGGAATTCTTCATGCTGGTGATGATGGGCATGGTCACGCTGGTCGTCCTGATCGGCGACAACTGGCGGTACGGAGCGGTTTCGGCGCTCATCGGCTTCGCGCTCGGCACCGTCGGCGTCGATCTGGAGACGGGCCTGCAGCGCTTCACCTTCGGTTCGGCGGAGCTGATCGGCGGCATCGAGTTCATCCCGATCGCCATCGGCCTGTTTGGTCTCGGAGAGCTCTATTACGCCTTCTACCAGGGCCTGCACCGAGCGGGCTCCGGCGGCATCATCCAGTATCAGAACGAGAAGGAGTTCTGGCCCAACGCCCAGGACTGGATCGTCTCCAAGTTGGCGCTTGTCCGCGGCTCGATCCTCGGTTTCTGCGTCGGCCTGATGCCGGGCGCGGGTGCCACCGTTGCGTCGTTGATGGCCTATTCCATCGAAAAGTCCTCCTCCAAGACGCCCGAGCGCTTCGGCAAGGGCGCGATGGAGGGGCTGGTGGCGCCCGAAGCGGCCAACAATGCCGCGTCGGCCGGTGCGATGGTGCCGCTGTTGACGCTCGGTATCCCGGGGTCGGCCTCGACCGCCGTGCTGCTGGCGGCCTTCGTGCTGTGGGGCGTGAAGCCGGGGCCGCTGCTGATGGAGCAGAACCCGGAGCTTGCCTGGGGGCTCGTTGCCAGCATGTATCTGGGGAACATGGCCCTGCTCGCGATCAATATCTTCGCAATCCCCGTCTTCGTCATGATGCTGAAGGTGCCCTACCGGCTCCTTGCGCCAGCGGTCATCCTAGTCTGCACGATGGGCACGTTCAGCGTGCACGGCAGCATCATCGAGGTCTGGCTGATGTTCGCGGCGGGCATCGTCGGTTTCTTCATGAAGCTCTATGGCTATTCGCCCGCGGCGACCGTTCTGGCACTTGTACTCGGTCCGCTTGCCGAGGAGACCTTGCGCCAGACCCTGATCATCTCGCGCGGCTCGCCGCTCATCTTCGTCGAGCGCGGCACGTCGCTGATCATCCTGCTCATCACGCTCGGCGTGGTGGCATTCGGGATCTACATGAGCCACAGCAGGAAGGCGGAGAAGATGAAAGCGAATGCCGTCGACACGAGTTCCGAATAGGCTCCGTTGCTGATCTCGAAATCAACGGCCTATGAATGCCGGCGTGAGCTGCTCCTGTCGTTTGGATAACGGGCATTGGCAGCTGCTCCGGCGGACGGGGCGGCGCGGCCCTGACCGGGCCATCTGCTTTTGACGCGTGCGGGCTGAAAACTTCTATGCTCTGGCTTTCCGGAGTCCCGTTGGCTAAGAACGCGGGGCAAGAGCGCTAACTCGACCGGAACGACCGACAGATGACAACACCACCTGTATTGATTGCCGGGGGCGGCATCGGCGGACTGTGTGCGGCGCTGACTCTCCACCAGATCGGTGTGTCATTCATCGTGTTCGAGGCCGTTGAGGAGTTGCGGCCGCTCGGTGTCGGGATCAACCTGCAGCCGAACGCGGTGCGCGAGCTCTATGACATGGAGATCGGGGCGGACGATCTCGATACAGTCGGCGTACCGGCGCGGGAATGGGCGCTGGTCGGGCTCAATGGCAATGACATCTACGCGGAACCGCGCGGAGAGTACGCCGGCTACAAGTGGCCGCAATACGCGGCCCATCGGGGGCTGTTTCACATGCTCCTGCTCGATAAGCTGCGGCAACGGTCGGGCGAAGAGACGATCCGGCTCGGTCATCGTGTCACCGGATACGAGAACAATGCCGACGGGACAGTGAGTGCGCTGATCGAGCGTGCCGACCGGACGACGGACCGCGTGACCGGATCGCTCCTGATCGGCGCCGACGGCATCCACTCGGCCATCCGGGCTCAGATGCATCCGGACCAGCCGCCGATCAACTGGGGCGGCGCCATCATGTGGCGCGGCACGACCCTTGCGAAACCGATCCGGACCGGGTCGTCTTTCGTCGGGCTCGGCACGCATCGTCAGCGGATGGTGATCTACCCGATTTCCCATCCGGATCCGGCCAGCGGCCTCGCGACGATCAACTGGATCGCCGAGGTAACCGTCGACAATTCCCGGGGATGGCAAGACAGCGGCTGGTTCAAACCGGTCGGGATCGACGCATTCATCCATCACTTCGAAGGCTGGACCTACGACTGGCTGGATGTGCCCGCGCTGCTGCGCGGCGCGGATATCGCCTACGAAAACCCGATGATCGACCGGGACCCTATCCCCACCTGGGTCGACGGCAATGTGGTGCTGATGGGAGATGCGGCCCATCCGATGTATCCGACGGGCTCGAACGGGGCGAGCCAGGCCATTGTGGATGCGCGTGTCCTCGGGGCCGCGATGATCAAGCACGGTGTCACCGGGGCTGCCTTGCGCGCCTTCGATCGCCAGCTTTGCGAGCCGGTCTCCCAGGTCGTCCTGCGCAACCGCGGCGCCGGTCCTTTCGGGTTGCTGAACATGGTCGACGAACGGTGCGGCGGCACGTTCGACGATATCGACGACGTCATCCCGCAGGCGGAACGGGCCGCTTTCATGGCCGGTTATCAGTCTGCTGCTGGCTTCGCCATCGAAAAGCTGAACGGCGCGCCATCCACCATCGAGCCGGGGGCCAGAGCTCAGGTCTGACGGCCTGGCCGCCGGTTGCGAGACACCGCCCCCCTGATCGACGTTGACGCCGGTGCGGCACACGGCGTCTTCTTAGAGAAAACAAGATCAGGACCGCACGGGGGGAAAGCGCATGTCTTGGCCGATCCAGCATTTTCATTACGTTCCGGGCTCTTCCAGCATCATCGAGATGATGCCGGGCGCGCTGAAGGCGATGACCCAGTGCGCCGGGGTAAAGCCTGGCGAGAACGTCGTCATCGCCTGCGACACCAACAAGCTGCGCCTCGCCGAGGTACTCGCAGCGGCGGCCTATGCGGTTGGCGGCATTCCGACGATCACCATGTTTCCGCCGACCGGCGCGCACGGCGCCCAGGTGCCGGATCCGGTGGTCGGCGCCTGCGCCCGCGCCGACGTCTTCTTCCTGCCGACGAGCTGGTCGATGACCCATACGGACGCGCGGATCGCCGCCTCCGAGAACGGTGCGCGCGGCGCGACCATGTGCGAGGTGACCGAGGATTGTCTCTGTGCGGGCGGCATCCTCGGTGATTTCGAAGCCGCGGATGCGCTGGCGCGGAAGATCGGTGCGGTGCTGGAGAAGAGTGATACGATCCGCATGACCTCACCCGGTGGAACGGACCTGACCGGCAAGGTGACGAAACGGCCGATCCAGTACGAGACAGGCCTGTTCCGCAATCCGGGCGAGTTCGGGGCGCTGCCGAACAGCGAGCTGAACATCTCTCCGATCGAGGGAACGACCGAGGGGGTCATCGTCGGCAATGTCAGGCTGATGGGCTTCGGCATTCTGCGCGAGGAGCCGATCACCATCGAGGTGAAGGGCGGGGAAGTGACCAAGGCCTGGGGCGGGGCGGCGGCTGACTATCTCAACGCGACGCTCGCGTCCTTCAACGACCGTTCGGCTTACAATCTTGCCGAGTTCGCGGTCGGCCTCAATCCGAAGGCGCGGTCCTATGCCACCAATCTCGAGGATCTCGGCAAGCTCGGGTTCGGTCATCACGGGATCGGCAGCAATTACGCGATCGGCGGCAATGTGAAGGCGCCCTGCCATATCGACGTGATCTATACCGATGCGACGCTGGAACTCGACGGCAGGACCGTGCTCGAGCGGGGCGCTCTCCGGGTGTGACCGGGACAGGCCCATTGGCCGCTCGCCGAAACCGATTTCTGCACTTATGATTGTACCCGGCTCTTAGGTTTTGTCGGGACCGCCGGGGATGTTCGAGATTTTGGTGGAGCGCGAATTGCCTCGGCCGCGTGGCGAGGATGACCCCATGGCCCGGCTGTGGAGCTTCTGGGATCGCGAGCGGGACGGTGCGCGGGTCCTTCCGCGCGCCAGGTTCGATGCCTTTGCCTTTCCCGAACTGCTCGGCAGGATAAACCTCGTCACGATCGAGCCGGGGCGGCCGACGCGTTTCTGTTTCCGGGTTTTCGGTTCAGGGATGGACGATCCGCTTCAGGGCGACATGACGGCTCGGTCCGTCGCGGACATCAGGGAACCCGCCTATGCCGACCTGGTGCAACGCCACTATCTGCAGGCGTTTCGGCTCTGCCGGCCGTGCTTCGCGGAAATCAAATCGGACATTGGCGAGGGGAGCCTGTTTCACTATTGCCGGCTGATCCTGCCGCTTTCGACGAAGCAGGACATATGCGACATGCTTCTCGTCACCTCGGTCAGGTATGCCGACGACAGGAATTGGGCGCCCCAAGACGGGATCTCGCTGTCTCTTCAGAAGGCGCACCGCTATGACGGGACCGTTCCGGAACGGGTTCACAAGTTCTGAGCAGCATGCGCGCAGGATGGATGGGCATCGCGGTCGCGCGGTGGATTTGCTAGAATGATGGAATACCTTTAAAAGCTGCCGCTCCGCGCCATCACGACGAGGCATTGACCGTGACTGCCGTTCGCCCCCGCGAAGACGCGAGGGAAATCTTCAAGTACCGGAAATACTGGGCCCAGCGCTTCGGTACCGCGCCATTCCTGCCGATGAGCCGGGAAGAGATGGACCGGCTCGGCTGGGACAGCTGCGACGTCATTCTGGTCACCGGCGACGCCTATGTCGACCATCCGAGCTTCGGCATGGCGGTGATCGGCCGCACGCTGGAGGCGCAGGGCTTCCGCGTCGGGATCATCGCCCAGCCGGACTGGACAAGTGCCGACGCGTTCCGGGAACTCGGCCGGCCGAACCTCTATTTCGGCGTGACCTCCGGCAACATGGACAGCCTCGTCAACAATTACACTGCCGACAAGCGCCCGCGCCGGGACGACGACTACACGCCGGGCGCCGAGGCCGGCAAGCGTCCGGACCGTGCGGTGCTGGTCTATACCCAGCGCTGCCGCGAGGCCTATTCGGACGTGCCGATCGTCCTTGGCGGGATCGAGGCCTCGCTGCGCCGGATCGCGCATTTCGATCACTGGAGCAACAAGGTCCGCCGCTCCATCCTGCTTGACAGCAAGGCGGACGTGCTGCTTTACGGCAATGCCGAGCGCGCGGTGATCGAGGTGACCCACCGCATCGCCCGCGGCGAGAACCCGCGCGACCTGTTCGACGTGCGGGGCCTCGCGCTGGTCCGCAACGAGAAGGCGCCGGACTACCGCGAGGTTGACATGAGCTCGATCGACGACGCGCCGGAACGTGCGGCGCGCGACGACGACCATCAGGTCATCCGCCTGCCGTCCTACGAGACCGTGCGCGACGACCGCGAGGTCTATGCCCAGGCCTCCCGCATCCTCCATCTGGAGAGCAATCCCGGCAACGCGCGGCCGCTGGTGCAGCGCCACGGCGACCGCGACGTCTGGATCACCCCGCCGCCGATCCCGCTTTCGACCAAGGAGATGGACTGGGTCTTCGACCAGCCCTATGCCCGGGCGCCGCACCCGGTCTACGGCGACGCCCGGATCCCGGCCTGGGAGATGATCCGCTTCTCGGTCAACATCATGCGCGGCTGCTTCGGCGGCTGCACCTTCTGCTCGATCACCGAGCATGAGGGCCGCATCATCCAGAGCCGCAGCCAGGAGTCGATCCTGCGCGAGATCGAGGACATGCGCGACAAGGTGCCGGGCTTCACCGGCCAGGTCTCCGACCTCGGCGGGCCGACGGCGAACATGTACCGCATGGCCTGCAAGGATCCGGAAATCGAGCGCACCTGCCGGCGCCTCTCCTGCGTCTATCCGACGATCTGCAAGAACCTCAATACCGACCACAAGCCGCTGATCGATCTCTATCGGGCGGCGCGGGCGACGGAGGGCGTGAAGAAGATCTCGATCAGCTCGGGCCTGCGCTTCGATCTCGCTGTCGAGAGCCCGGAATATGTCGAGGAACTGGTGACCCACCATGTCGGCGGCTACCTGAAGATAGCGCCGGAACATACCGAGACCGGCCCGCTTGACATGATGATGAAGCCGGGCATCGGCTCCTACGACCGCTTCAAGGAGATGTTCGACGCGGCGGCGAAAAAGGCCGGGAAGAAGTATTTCCTTATTCCCTATTTCATCGCCGCCCATCCCGGCTGCACGGACGAGGACATGATGAACCTCGCCCTCTGGCTGAAGAAGAACGGCTACCGGGCCGACCAGGTGCAGACCTTCACGCCGACCCCGATGGCGATGGCGACCGCGATGTACTATTCCGGCCGCAATCCGCTGCGCCCGGTGCGCCGGACCGGTTCCGAGCGGGTCGAGACGGCGAAGGAAATGAAGCAGCGCCGCCTGCACAAGGCGTTCCTGCGCTATCACGATCCGGAGAACTGGCCGCTCCTGCGCGAGGCGCTGAAGGAGATGGGCCGCGAGGACCTGATCGGCAACGGCAAGCAGCACCTGATTCCGCGCTGGCAGCCTGTGGGTACCGGCAAGGCCGGCGGCGAGGGAAGGCGGCGGCGCGCCGACGGAGCGGGCAAGCCGGCCCCGAAAGGCACCAAGGCCGGCTGGAAGCTGCCGCACCGTCCCGTCGAGATGGACGAGGGATCCGGCACCCGGCCCCGCTCCGGCAAGCGCTCGAAGCCGAGGCGGCAGTCACGCGCGCAAGGCTGACCGGCGCGGTCTTCGGGTAGCTGCCGGGTTCCTCAGGAACCCGGCTTGCCCCATCCTCCGCCCGACGGCGTCTGCATGACGAAGAGATCGCCCGCATGGACCTCGTTGCGGTCGTTGCCCGCATGTTCGACGCGGGTGCCGTCCGCGCGTTCGATCCAGTCCCTGCCGACCTGTCCCGGCTCCGCTCCCGGCCCGGCGAAGGGCGGAACGCGGCGGTGGGAGCCGAGCGTGGTCACCGTCATGTCCTCGAGGAAGCGGAGCTTGCGGGTACAGCCGTCGCCGCCCGTCCAGCGTCCCTTGCCGCCGGAGCCGCGCCGGATCGACCATTCCTCGAGCCTGACCGGGAAGCGGTGCTCCAGCACCTCGGGGTCGGTGCCGCGGGTGTTGGTCATGTGGGTCTGCACCGCCGAGCAGCCGTCGAAGCCGGGGCCTGCGCCCGTGCCGCCGCAGATCGTCTCGTAGTTCTGGATCTTCTCGTTGCCCCAGACGAAGTTGTTCATCGTCGCCTGCGAGCCCGCCATGGCGCCGAGCGCGCCCATCAGGGCGTTGCAGGAGAGCTGGCTGACCTCCGTGTTGCCGGCGATCACGGCCGAGGGGTACTGGGCGTTCACCATCGAGCCTTCCGGCGCGATGATCTTCAGTGGCTTGAAGCAGCCTTCGTTGAGCGGGATCGGCGCGCCGACCAGGGTGCGGAAGACGTAGAGCACCACCGCGTGGCAGACGGCGAGGGGAGCATTGTAGTTGAAGCTGTTCCGCGCCGTGCCGGTGAAGTCGATCTCCGCCGAGCGGGTCTTGTGGTTGACGCGGACGGCGACGCGGATGAACTCGCCATTGTCGAGCTCGTAGTCGAAGGAACCGTCCTTCAGGGCGTCGATCACCCGCCGGACGCACTCCTCGGCATTGTCCTGCACGTGCTGCATGTAGGCGTGCACGGTCTCGAGACCGAACTGCCGGATCATCTTGGCGACCTCGCGGGCGCCGGTCTCGTTCGCCGCGACCTGGGCCGCGAGATCGGCCATGTTCTCGTTCACGTTGCGGCAGGGATAACGCCCGGAGGACAGAAGCGCCCGCGTCTCGGCCTCGCGGAAGACGCCGCCATCGACCATCTTGAAATTGTCGATGAGGACGCCTTCCTCCTCGATATGGCGGCTGTCCGGCGGGGCGGAACCCGGCGTCTTGCCACCGATATCGGCGTGGTGCCCGCGCGAGGCGACATAGAAGATCGGCTTGCCCGCCTCGAAGACTGGGGTGATGACGGTGACATCCGGCAGGTGCGTGCCGCCGTTGAAGGGGGCGTTCAGGACATAGACGTCGCCTTCCTTCATGTCCGGATTGAGCCGGATCACGGTGCGGATCGATTCCGACATCGAGCCGAGATGCACCGGCACGTGCGGCGCGTTCGCCACCAGCCCGCCGTCGGGCGCGAAAAGCGCGCAGGAGAAGTCCAGCCGCTCCTTGATGTTCACCGAATAGGCCGTGTTGGCGAGGGTCGCGCCCATCTGCTCGGCGATCGACATGAAGAGGTTGTTGAAGACCTCCAGCATCACCGGGTCGGCCGAGGAGCCGACGGCCTCCCTCCGCTTCATCGGATAGGCGCGGGAGAGGATCAGATGGCCCCATTCGTTGAGCGATGCGCGCCAGCCGGGCTCGATCACGTTGGTGCCGGTCGGCTCCTTGATGATCGCCGGACCCTCGACCATCTGGCCGGGCTGCATGTTCTCGCGGTCGTAGAGCGGGGTGGCGTCGCCGCCGAAATGGCTGGCGACATTATCCACCGGAACAGGTTTGGCGCTGCCCGGCTCCATCTTTGTATCGGCGATTTCCGCCGCGCCGCCGACGGCCTCGACGGCAAGCGCCTCGAACACCAGTTCACGTTCGCCGGCGGTGAAACCGAACCGGGCGCGGTGCGCCTCGTCGAAGCCTTTGCGTAAAGCGTCTTCGTCGCCGAACGGCACTTCCAGAGCCTGATGTGAGCCGCGGTAGCGGAGGTGCGCCCGCTTTTCGACCCGGATCGCATCGGGCGCGACGCCCTGCGATTTGACCTCGGCGACCGCTTCGGCCGCCGCTTCTTCGAGTACCTTCCCCGCTTCGGCGACGGACGCGATCGGCGCATCGAACTGGCGTTCACGGAGCGCGCGGATCTCGGCGAGGCCCATGCCGTAGGCGGAGAGCACGCCGGCGAAGGGATGCACGAAGACGGTCTCCATGCCGAGCGCGTCGGCCACGGCGCAGGCATGCTGGCCACCGGCGCCGCCGAAGCATTGCAGGGTGTATTTCGTGACGTCGTAGCCGCGCTGCACGCTGATCTTCTTGATCGCGTTGGCCATGTTCTCGACCGCGATGCGCAGGAAGCCCTCGGCGAGATCCTCGGGTGTGCGTTCCGCTTCGCCGGTCTCGGCCGCGATCTGCTTCGCCATCTCCGCGAATTTCTCCCGCACCACGGCGGCGTCGAGCGGCTGGTCGGCGTTCGGGCCGAAGACGGCCGGGAAATGGTGCGGCTGCAGCTTGCCGAGCATGACGTTGCAGTCGGTCACGGTCAGCGGACCGCCGCGGCGATAGCAGGCCGGTCCCGGATCGGCGCCGGCGCTGTCCGGTCCGACCTGGAAGCGGCCGTCGCGGAAATGCAGGATCGAGCCGCCGCCGGCCGCGACCGTATGGATGTTCATCATCGGCGCGCGCATGCGCACGCCCGCGACCTCGGTCTCGAAGGAGCGCTCGTAGGCACCCGCATAGTGGCAGACGTCGGTCGAGGTGCCGCCCATGTCGAAACCGATCAGACGGTCGTAGCCTGCAAGCTCGCCGGTCTTCACCATGCCGACGACGCCCCCGGCCGGGCCGGACAGGATCGCGTCCTTGCCGTTGAAGAGGGCGGCGTCGGTCAGCCCGCCGTTCGACTGCATGAACATCAGCCGGCCCTCGCCGCCGAGCGCGTCGGAGACCTGGTTCACGTAACGCCGGAGGATCGGGGAAAGATAGGCGTCCACCACGGTGGTGTCGCCGCGCGGGACCAGCTTCATCAGCGGCGAGATCTGGTGCGAGACGCTGATCTGTCCGAAGCCTTCCTCGGCCGCTATCGCCGCGACGCGGGCCTCGTGCACCGGGTTGAGGTAGCTGTGCATGAAGGCGATGGCGACGCTGTCGATCCCGTCAGCCTTCGCCCGCCGGAGGGCTGCGCGCGTGGCTTCCTCGTCGAGTTCGGTCAGGACCTCGCCTTCCGCGTCGAGGCGCTCCGTGACTTCGGTGACGCGTTCATAGAGCAGCTCAGGCAGCTTGATATGAAGGTCGAAGAGCTGCGGCCGGGTCTGATGCCCGAGGCGGAGCAGATCGCCGAAGCCTTTCGTGATCAGCAGCAGCGTGCGGTCGCCCTTGCGCTCCAGCAGCGCGTTGGTCGCGACCGTCGTGCCCATCTTCACGGCGTCGATCGTGTTGGCGGGCACCGGATCGTCCTTGCCGAGGCCGAGCAGCTCGCGGATGCCCTGCACCGCGGCGTCGCGGTAGCGCTCCGGATTCTCCGAGAGGAGCTTGTGGGTCAGCAAAGTCCCGTCCGGTTTTTGCGCCACGATGTCGGTGAAGGTTCCGCCGCGGTCGACCCAGAATTGCCACATGACAAAGTTTCTCCGTTGGCGCCAAAGGCGCATCAGTAGTCAGCCCACAAAGATAGTTCAGATGATCAGTAGAACAGGCTTGGCAGCCATAATGCGAGATCGGGGAAGATGAGCAGAAGTGCGATCATCGCGAACATAGTGATGACGAATGGTGCAGCTCCGACCATCACGTCGCTGAGCTCGCCCTTCTCACGCACGCCTTGCACGACATAGAGATTGATCCCGATCGGCGGCGTGATCAGCGCGGTCTCCAGCAGCACCATGAGCAGGATCCCAAACCACACCGGATCGAAGCCGAGCGAGATCACGATCGGCGTGACCAGCGGCGCCACGGTCAGCAGCATGGAGAGCGTCTCCATGAAGCAGCCGACGACGATCAGCACGGCGATCAGCATCAGCATGGTCTGCATCGGCGAGAGACCGAGCCCGGTGACGAAATCCGCCAGCGCCTGGGTGAGGCCGATGACCGAGAGCACGAAATTGAGGAACACGGCGGCGAGGATGATCAGCATGATCATCGAGGTCGTGCGCATGGTGCCTTCGACCGCGGCGCGGATCATTTCGAGAGAGAGCGAGCGGTTCGCCGCCGCGAGCACGAGGGCGGCGATCACGCCGAGGGCGGCGGCCTCGGTCGGTGTCGCGACGCCGGCATAGATCGAGCCGACGACGACGAGGAAGATCCCGATCGGCGGCAGCAGCGACGGCAGGGCGGCGATCCGGTCGCTCCAGCTCGCGTTCACGCTTTCCCCGCCCCAGGACGGCTTTGCGATGCAGAGAATGACAACCGTGATCATGAAGAGCGCGGCGAGCAGGAAGCCCGGCAGGAAGCCCGCGAGATAGAGTTCCGGCACCGAGGTGTCGGTGAGCAGGCCGAACAGGATCAGGTTGATCGAGGGCGGGATCAGGATGCCGAGCGTGCCGCCGGCGGCGATGGTGCCGAGGAAGATCCGCTCGTTGTAACCGCGCTTCTCGATCTCGGGGATCGCGACGGTGCCGATGGTGGCGGCGGTCGCGACCGAGGAGCCGGAGGTCGCGGCGAAGAGGGCGCAGGAGCCGGTATTGGCGTGCATCAGCCCGCCCGGCAGCCAGCCGAGCCAGGTCACGATGCCTTCGTACATTTTCGCGGCGATGCCGGAGCGGAGCAGGATCTCGCCCAACAGGATGAACATCGGAATGGCGACCAGCAGGAAGTCGGTTCCGGTCTGCCAGACCATGTCGCCGAGCGCGCGGTGCAGCGGCATCGGGCTCTCGAGATACTGCATGGTGAGGCCGAGCCAGCCGAGCACGGCGGCGACCGGAACGGCGAGGGCGATGAGACCCAGAAGGATCAGGAGCGTCTTCGTAAGCATCAGGCGATCTCGTCGTGAATCTGTTCTTCGAGGGTCTTCACGCCGATACGGCGCTCGCCCTCGGCGGCATTGCCGGTCAGCGTGGCGAAGAGGGAACCGACGAAGAGCAGGACGCCGCAGAGGACGAAGAACATCCAGCCGGCGAGCCACGGGATCTGCGGGATCGCGAGCGGTGTGCGCATCGGTGTGATCGAGCGCGAGCCGTGCTCCAGCGTGTCGGCGACGAGGCCCCATGCCATCCAGGTGACGATCCCGGCGAAACCGACCAGCAGGGCGAGGCCGAAGAAGTTCAGGAAGATCCGGAGCGGGCGCGGCAGGATCAGGAAGAGCGCGTCGACCCGGATATGGGCCCGCTCGAAGAGCGCGAAGGCGAGGCCGAGCGAGGTGGCGACGCCGAAGGCATAGCCGGAGATCTCGTCGGCCCCCGCGATCGACATGTTGAACAGTTTCCGGACGAACACCTCGATGGTGACGAGAACGGCGGATCCGAGGATCAGCGCGCCGCCGAGCCATACGAGCCAGCGGGACAGCCGGTGTCCGGCGTCAATCAGGCGAAGCATGGATTTCTCCCTCGAGGAGGTGACCGGGACAGGTATCGAAGAACAGGCCGGCGCCGGAGACCATCCGGCGCCGGTCCGGTCAGGTTACTTCGCCTTGGCGGTCAGGCCGAGGATCTTGCCGACGCTGTCGTTCCAGCCGGCCGCGCACTCGGCGCCGCAACGCTCGGCCCAGCGGGCGAGGACGACCTCGTTCGCGATCTTGTCGCGCAGGGCGAGGTCCTCGGCGGAGGGCGTCACCAGCTTCATCGCGCCCGGCTCGCCGATGTCGCACTTGCCGCCGGTGATGCAGCTGATCGCGACTTCGTCCTCGGTCGCGGTCTCGGTCCACATCTGGTCGTTCAGGATCGCCAGTTCCTTCTGCAACATGGCCTGCTTCTCGGCGCCCATGGCGTTCCACTTGTCCATGTTCATGGCGCCGAAGGCGAGGCCCCAGCCCACGCGGAGCGTGTAGGCATGGGTCGCGACCTGGTGCCACTTCGCCTTGTAGGCGGACATGGTGCCGGTGATGCCGCAATCCACGACGCCTTTCTCGAGCGCCGGAATCACTTCCGCGAACGGAACGGTGACGGAGGTGCCGCCGACGCCCTCGACGAAATCGCCGAGCGTGGTCGCGTAGACGCGGATCTTCTTGCCTGCCAGATCCTTGATGCCGTTGACCTCGCCGTTGCACCAGAGCGTCTGGCTCGGGAACGGATAAAGCATCAGCAGCTTGGCGTTGTAGATCTCGGCGAAGGCCTTCTCGAGGGTCGGGAAATAGGCCTTGGAGACCGTGCGCTGGGTCTCGATGTCCTGGGTGACGGAGGAGAGATCGGCGCCCTCGAAGACGGCATTCTCGGCCGCGACGTAGCCCGGCAGGCCGAAGGCGAAATCGAACACGCCGTTCTTCACCAGGCGCATGATCTCGAAGCCCTTCAGGCCGAGTTCGGTCTGCGGCTTGATCTCGCCGACGATGGCACCGCCGGAAGCCTTGGCGATGCGTTCGTTCCAGAACGGGCCCTCGTGCTTCTGGTAGTTCGTCAGGCTGCCCCATGTGCCGACCGCCTTGATGACGGTCGGACCGTCCGCGAGCGCGGGGCCAGTGACCGCGAGGCCGCCGGCGACGGCGAGCGCTGCGGCAAGAGTGGAAAATCGCTTCATTTTTAGTCTCCCTGTTTGTCTGTTGTTCAGGCGATGAAACTGTCCGTTGAGTCTTCTATGTCCGTGATCAGCATCCGTCCCGGCGTATGGGTGATGCAGATCGGCGGGCGCGCTTCTGCGAGCGCGTTTTGGGGGGTGACGCCGCAGGCCCAGAACATGGGCACGCCGCCGGTCGAGACCGGAGGGTCGCCCCAGTCGGGGGAATGGACGTCGGCAATTCCGATCTCGGCAGGGTCTCCCACATGGACCGGCGCGCCGTGCGCCCATGGGAACCGGCTGGTGATCTCGCGCGCCTCATCGACCTGATGCTCCGGGATGTAGCGCAGCGAGACGACCATACCGCCGCCGAACGGGCCGGAGGGGATCGTGTCGATATTGGTCCGGTACATCGGCACGGTGGTGTCGGCCTCGATATGCGCGACCGGGATGCCGGCGGCGACGAGCGCGTTCTCGAAGGTGAAGGAACAGCCGATGGCGAAGGCGACGAGGTCGTCGCGCCAGACCCCGTTCAGGTCGGACACCGTCTCTGCCAGCTTGCCGTCCCGATAGATGTTGTAGGACGGGGTGTCTGTGCGGACGTCGATCTCGCCGAGGGCCGGCCATAGCGGATTGCCGGTTTCCGTCATTCCGACGAGCGGACAAGGTTGCGGGTTCTGGCGGCAGAAGGTCTCGAAATCGCCCGCGTAGTCCGACGGCAGGATCGCGAGATTGACCTGCAGCTTGCCGGCGGCGAGCCCGGCGGTATGGCCGCGATAGGCGCCGCTCCTGATGGCGGCGCGGACTGCTTTCACATCCATCCGCGCAAGCGCTTCGAAGGACGTTTGCGCCGTTTCCTTGTGTTCGAGCATCGCTGCCTCCCGTTCGGGTAAAACCTTAGGCAGCGAAAACGATCACGTTCAAATTAGTAATTTTGCAGAAAATCGATCAATTATTTTTATCATAGGCGACAGCCGTCCGTTGCGCGATTTCCGCCGCCCGGGCGCTGACCATCGCGTCGGGCGAGGCGAGAAACGAGGCGGTGAAGCCGAGGGGGGCGGGCGTCCAGCCTGGATCGAAACGCTCGACCTGACCCGAGGCGAGATAGTCCGCCGCGAGGGAGAGTGGCAACGCACCGATCCCGAGACCGGCGGCGACGAGGCGGAAGCAGGCCGAGAGCGAAGATGAGGGAAAGATCACAGCGCTGGAGCCGTAGCGCTCCATCAGTTCCTCTTTCAGCAGTCGGAAAGGGCGTGTGTCGCGGGCGAAGGTGATGACCGGTGCGCCTTTCGCCGGATCGCTGACCGCGAGGTCGGGCGCGCGAAGCCAGGTCATCTCGAAAGCCGGCAGGGCGATGTTCTCGACCCGGTAGTCCGAGACCGGCCCCATGAGCAGCGCGAGGTCGACGGCGTTCCCCAGCAATCGTTCGCGCAGGTTGCGGGAGATGTCGACGTCGATCTCGACGGTGATACGGGGAAACTCCGTTCTGAGCGCGGCAATGAAGTCGGGCAGCCAGGACTGGACGATTGTCTCGGAGACGCCGATCCGGAACAGGGTCTCGACCTGTTCCGGTTGCCCGACATTGCGCTGGATCAGGCTGTTCAGTTTCAGATACTGCTCGGCATAGCCGATCAGCGCCATCCCGCTCTTGGTCGGTTGCATCGAGGCGGAGCGGTCGAAAAGCTCCACGCCGAGCGCGGTTTCCAGGGTCTTGATCCGTGCCGTGATCGCTGGCTGCGTCAGATGCAGTTCCTCGGCGGCCTTGCGCACATTGCCGGTTCTGGTAACCGCGAGGAATGCCCGTATCTGGTCCAGCGTGAAATGCACCGACTATTCCGTTCGCTTGAAAAAGGTATCCCAAGCTACTGCGACGGGATTGCGTGTGACAGCCCTATCGCGCGGGTCGCAAGACGTCCTGGCGGGACGGCGCCGATACGTTGGACTATCTGGCCTCCGGCGAGGCCCGTCGCGTCACCGGAGAATCGGGCCGTCCGCGGTGCTACTGTCAGGGTTCTGGACATCAGGTCTGTTAACGGCACTTTGCGTAGATGCTCCACCTTATGATTGCCAAAGCCTCTCCAAACCCCTTGTTGTCTCATGACAAATAATACCGAGGGTGCCTTATGGGTTAAGAATGGAAGCTTTGCGATCTGTCATCGATCTTGCATTGAATATCGCGTTTTGAGACAAGCTACGCGCGATATTATCCGGTCTCGCGACTTCGAAGAGGACCTGTTCTTGGCTCATGTTCAGCGGTTTTTCTCTCTGGCCGCAAAGGTATGCGGGGCGATTGACTATACGGAAATCGAAGCCGTGGCCCGGTGCCTGAAAGAGGTGCGCGATGTGGGCGGGCGTCTCTTCATTCTCGGTGTCGGCGGCAGCGCAGGAAATGCGAGCCACGCGGTCAACGACTTCCGCAAGCTTTGCGGGATCGAAGCTTATGCGCCGACCGACAATGTCTCGGAACTGACCGCACGCACCAATGACGAAGGATGGGAGACCGTCTTCCGCGAATGGCTGAAGACCAGCCGTGCCCGGAGCGAGGATGCGCTGCTCGTATTCTCCGTTGGCGGCGGAGACGCCGAGCACGGGGTTTCCATGAATCTTGTGCATGCCATCGACCTCGCACGTGAGCGCGGGATGAAGATCTGTTCGGTCGTCGGACGGGATCAGGGCCATGCTGCCAGGCACAGCACCCACGCCGTGGTGGTGCCGCAGGTGGATGCGGCTCTGGTCACACCGATATCGGAAGCGTTCCAGGCCGTTGTCTGGCATGCACTTGTTAGTCACCCGGAGCTACAAATTGCGGCAACCAAATGGTGACCAGATAGTTGCGCGGCAGGCAGGCAGAGCGATGATTTCGAAAAATGGATTGAGTATCGCGATCTATGCCGACGGCGCCGATCTGGAAACCATCGCGGTGCGCGCCGCCGATCCGCAGATCAGCGGGTTCACGACGAACCCGACGCTGATGAGGAAGAGCGGGATTGAGGATTACGATCGATTTGCCGAGGATGCGCTCGCGATTGTCGGGAACCGCTCGATCAGCTTCGAGGTCTTTGCCGACGATTTTCCGACCATGGAGAAGCAGGCGCGGAAAATCGCGTCATGGGGAACGAATGTTGCGGTGAAAATCCCGGTCACGAACACCAGAGGAGAGTCCGCCGCGCCGCTGATCAGGGCCCTTTCGGCGGACGGCATCACGGTGAATGTGACCGCGATCATGACAACACAGCAGGTCGCCGGGGTCGCAGAGGCGCTGTCCGCCGATACGCCGGCAATCGTTTCCGTCTTCGCAGGTCGTATTGCCGATACCGGGCGGGACCCGGTCCCCTACATGGTCGAGAGCAAACGCCTGCTGGCTGGAAAACCGAAGGCGGAACTGCTTTGGGCGAGCCCGCGCGAGCTGCTGAACATTTTCCAAGCCGACGCATGCGGCTGCGATATCATCACCGTTACGGACGACCTGTTGAAGAAGCTGCAATGGATCGGCCGGGACCTCGACGTATTGTCTCTCGAGACCGTCAAAATGTTCCATGATGATGCGGTCTCGGCGGGGTTCAGCATAGAAATCAACTGAGCTTCCCTGCGCCGAAGAGAAGTGGGGGATTTGGAGGAAGTGTTTTGTCACGACGTTTCAACAAGGTCCTGATCACGGGTGGGGCGGGGTATGTTGGCAGCCTTCTGATCCCGCAGCTTCTG
>NZ_JAEPQA010000023.1 GCF_017640745.1 Nisaea sp.
GGCCGAACGCCTCTTTCGGTACCGGCAGCGCCGCCGCGGCGCTTTCCGTCTCCAGGGCGTCGGTTTCGACCCACGGATCGTGGATCAGAAAGCGGCCATTCTCCTCGCCATAGACCAGCACCCAGTGCGGCGTCCGGCTGCCGACCATCTGGTAAAGGCTTACCAATACTATGGCGAAAGCGCCTTCGGCGAGCGCCGCACTGAGACCGGCATTGTCGAGCGGCGTGATATGGATCGGAATCTCCATCTCCTCCGCCGCCCGCCGATAATCCTCCTGGATCAGGGTCAGGGCCTCCCGGCGGTCCTTCTGCCGGACGCTGTCGACGAAAAGCGGCGGTTCCTCGCTGAGAAAGACCTCGACCGACAGGCCATGACGCGCCAGGGCGACGGCCATGCCGACAGGTTCGCAGCCGCCATGTCCTGATTGCATGAAGACCGTCGTCGACTCGCGCCAGAGGCGGAACTCCTCAACCCGGTTGAAGACGTAATCCGGATCGAACGCCTTCAGCGCCATCATCATGCAGGACGGACCGCAGGTGAAATCGGAGGTCTGGGAATAGTAGGACGGCGTCGTCGCCGAGAAAGAGGAGCGTGCAAGCCGCTTCTCGTAGCGCAGCGCATCGGCGTGATCCTCGTAATAGTCGAGATATTTTCCGAACTCGTGATAGCCGAGGCGTTCATACAGCGCGATCGCCCAGGCATTGTCCGGCCGGACCTCGAGCCGCATGGAAAGACAATCGTGGGAACGGGCGACGTCTTCTCCCGCTTCGAGCAAGGCGGCCGAGATCCCTCTGCCGCGGGCGCCCGGCAGGACGGCGATCGAATAGAGTCTGGCGAGGGCCGTCCCCCGCCGGAACAGGATCAGGATGTAGCCGGCGATGCCGTCGTCCGTTTCCGCGACCAGGAGCGAACTGTGTCCGTGACGGATGAATTCCCTGAAACTGCGGCGGCTGATCCTGTCGCTCTCGAAACAGGCGGTCTCGATTTCGGTAAGCGCATCGAGGTCCGTAAGCGCGGCGGCACGAATCAGCGCCTCGCTCGAGGGGGCGGCCAACGCAGGTTGTGTCCGCTGATTGAGATTTGAAATCGTCGTACTTTCCGCAGGTTCTGCAATTCACTTCCAGACCGGTGCCCGAACTGCATCCGACCCGACGGCACCGTTGCACTCCGGTCCCCGATTTACAGGCGATTATATACGATTACTGACCTAGCAAAGATATCCGAGTTGCGAAAAACGGCCATCGATTTTCTTTCGGCCTCGCCGATAGCGGTGCGCTTGTAAAAGGCCGCTTTTCGGTGGCAGACTGCGCATCCGATTATGAAGGAACCTCACATGGACGTAACGTCGTTGCTGGTCTTCGCCCTTGCCCTCGCGCTTGCCGCAGGATCGCCCGGACCGAGCCTGGCCGCGCTTGTGGCGCAGGTTTTGGCGCGCGGCTGGCGCGCCGTCCTGCCGTTCCTGATGGCGATGTGGCTTGGCGAGCTGATCTGGCTGACCATGGCGATCGTCGGCCTGGTCGCGGTCGCAGAGACCTTCCATGCCGCTTTCGTTGCCATCAAGTGGCTCGGTGTCGGTTATCTCGCCTGGCTGGCCTGGAAGATGTGGACGGCGCCTGCCGAAACCTCCGGCGCGTCGCTGCCGGAGCCGCGCAGCGGCCTGAAGATGTTCCTCTCCGGTATGGCCGTGACGCTCGGCAATCCGAAAATCATGGTGTTCTATCTTGCCTTGCTGCCGACGCTGATCGATCTCGGCAATGTCAGCTTCGCCGATTGGGTGAGCATATCCGTAACTCTGCTGGTCGTGCTCGCCGCAATCGACCTCGCCTATGTCGTGCTGGCCGCCGGGGCGCGGAACCTGATGCGCAGCCCGCGCGCCGTCCGCATCGCGAACCGGACGAGCGCGACGGCGATGGGCGGGGCGGCGATCGCAATTGCCCTCAGAGACTAGGCTGCGTCCTTCTTGTCGTCGGATGTGTCCAGCTCGTCCGGGCTGGTCGGGTCGACCGCGGCGGTGGTCTGCGCCATCCGGACCGCGGCGGTGAACGGAATGTGTTCCTCGGCCGGCGCCGCCGCCCGGACCCGCATCCGGTAAACGCAGAAAATCGCGGCCACGATGTGGATCGCGGCGGTATAGGCGAACAGATAGCGAATGCCGACCAGATCGATGATGGCAGACGCGATGGTCGGGCCGGCGACAGCGCCGAGCGCAAAGACCAGCAGCAGACCGCTTGCCGCCTCGACATAGTCGTTCGGATCGGTAATGAAGTCGTTCAGATGCGCGACGCTGAGCGAATAGATCGGAAATGCGAAGATTCCGAACATGAACCCGAAGACGAAGACTCCGTAAGGGACATGTTCCGCGAGCAGGACCATGCCAAGGCCCGCCGCGGCGGAACCGAGGCAGGCGGTGATGATCACCAGCCGCCGGTCTATCCGGTCAGAGAGACTGCCTAGCGGCCACTGCCCGATGGCGCCGGCAATCACCACGATGCTCATGAACCAGGCGACCGTCGAGACATCGGAGGAATTTGCGGTGGTCAGGGCGTAGACAGGCGCGAGTGACCAGAACGCGCCGTTCGCCAGCCCGACCGCAACGCAGCCGACCACGCCGACGGGCGAGATCCGGAAGAGCCGTCCGAGCCGGAGCTGGACGACCTCAAGCGGTGCCGGCTGATCGATCCGGGTCAGGGCGATCGGCACGGCCGCCACGGAAACCAGGATAGACGCGAGCGCGAAGAGCGGGAAACTCGCGGGATCGGCCGTCATCAGCAGAACCTGCCCGACGGTGATCACGGTCAGGTTGATGATTGTATAGACAGAGAAGACGAGGCCGCGGTTCTCGTTGGTCGATTTCTCGTTCAGCCAGCTCTCGATCACCATGTAGAGCACCGCGAAGCAGAACCCCGTGATCGCCCGCAATACCCACCAGACGACCGGCTCGAGAACGAGCGCGTGGATCAGGACCACCGTCGAGGCCACGGCGACCATCCCCGTAAAGGTCCGGATGTGGCCGACCACGCGGATGACCCTGGGGCCGTACAGGCATCCGGCCATGAAGCCGAGGAAATAGGCGGAACCCAGGATGCCAATCTCCATGGAACCGAAGGATTCCATGCCTGCGCGCACGGGAAGCAGCGTTCCCTGCAGGCCGTTGCCCATGAGCAGGATGGCGATGCTGAGAAGTAGAGGGATGAGGGGAATGATCGAAGCCATGGGGGCCCAATATAGAGAGCGGCCGAACGCGGCTCAAGGCCACCCGGAGCTTATCTCACCGGCAAGTCCAGCCCGTGCCGGCTGAGCACTTCGCAGCCTGACGGGGTTACGAGAACGGTATTGCCCAGTCCCATCGCGAGGCGCGTTTCGGGATCGCCGACCATGACATGCGGAAAGAAAACCATCCCCGGCTGCAGCTCCAGCGGGTTGCCTGTGTAAATCATCGGCGGCACGTCCATCCAGGAGGGACGGTAGGTCGCGCCGAGCGAATAGCCGCAGGCGGCAAACCGGTGTTCGGCGTGCCCTGCGGCATCAAGCCGGGCGCGGTGGATTTCGTCGACGGAGCCGAGCGCCGCGCCGGGCCGGAAAGCCTCCTGCATCTCCTCGAGCGTGTCGCGGACCAGCGCATGCAGGTCGCGCTGCGGCGTCGTCGGGCCCCCGATGGAGATGCTGCGCTCGATGCAGCAATTGTAGCGCCGGAAGGTGCCGGCATATTCGAGGATCAGCAGGTCCTGCGCATCGAGCGGCCGGGGTCCGCCGACGCCGCGTCCGTAGATTGCGCGCGACCCTGAATTCACCAGCGGACCCGCCGGAGAAACGTCGCCGCCGCCGCGCAGGGTCGTCGTCATGATGGCGGCGGTCACTTCCGCATCGATCACCCCGGCGCGGGTGACCGCCAAGGCGGCATCGTAGGCGTCGTCGGCCAGGGCCGAGGCTTTCCGCAGATAGGCGACCTCTGTTTCGGATTTGACCAGCCGGAGGCCCGAAACCACGTCGCTCGCATCGGTGAGGGTGCAGAACCCGTCCATTGCACGCTGGACCGCCGCATGGTTCTTGCCCGTCAGTCCGTAGGTTTCGAGCTCGATCCCGATACGCCCGCCCGTAAGGCCTAGGCCGGCGAGGATGTCGCGCAGCTGTCCCGCCGGGTCCGCGTCTTCCGCGTTCAGCCAAACATGGATCTCGTCGACGAGCGAGGTGTCCCGGGCCTGGGAGACGTCGGGCCGCCGGCAGAGCAGCGTCAGCGGACGTTCCTCCGTGGTCAGCACCAGGCACTGGAAGAACACGTAGCCGCCGCCGTCATAGCCGGTCAGGTAATAGTGGGTCTCCTGGCCGAAGCAGAGCAGGGCATCGAGGCCCCGCTCCGCCAGCCGCGCGCGGGCCCGGGCGATCCGTGCCCGGTATTCCGTCTCTTCGAAAGCGAGTGTCTTGGAGTTCATGCCGCCACGATATTGTGCGCCGGGCCGAACGGGAAGCGGGTGATGTTCTCGGCGCCGTCCCTGCCGATCACCAGGATGTCATGCTCGCGGTAACCGCCCGCGCCGGGCGTGCCTTCCGGAACCCAGAGCATCGGCTCCATGGAGACGACCATGCCGGGCTCCAGCACGGTGTCGATGTCCTCGCGCAGTTCGAGGCCTGCTTCTCGTCCGTAATAGTGCGACAGCACGCCGAAGGAGTGGCCGTAGCCGAAGGAGCGGTAGTCGAGCAGCCCTTGCTCGTGGAAGAAGCGGTTGATCCCGGCGCAGATCTCGTTGCAGCGCGCGCCCGGCCTGATCAGCGAGATGCCGAGCTCGTGCGCCGCCACGTTCGCTTCCCAGAGATTCAGCGTCGCCTTGTCCGGCTCGCCGAGGGTGAGGGTGCGCTCGAGCGCGGTGTAATAGCCCGAGATCATCGGGAAGGTGTTGAGACTGAGCAGGTCGCCGGGTTCGAGTTTCCGCATGGTGACCGGATTGTGCGCGCCGTCGGTATTGAGGCCCGACTGGAACCAGACCCAGGTATCGCGCATCTCGCTGTCGGGAAAAGTCTCCGCAATGGCCAGTTCCATGGCGTCGCGGCCCGCCATCGCGACGTCGATCTCCCGCGCTCCCGGTCTGATCGCGTCCCGGATCGCAGCGCCGCCGATATCGGCGATGCGTGCCCCTTCGCGGATCAGGGCGATTTCCTCCGGCGACTTCACCATGCGCTGGCGCATCGCCGCGGGGGCGATGTCGACGATCTCGGTCACGCCGGCGATTTCCTCCAGCGCATCGTGTGCCTGCAGGGTCAGATGATCGCCCTCGATACCGACCTTCTTGGCCGACCCGACCAGGTCCTTCACGGCGCGCCAGAAATTATTCCGCTGCCAGTCGGTATAGATGACGTTGTCCTCGACGCTGCGGCGCCAGGGCTGACCGCCGTCGATATTGGCGGAGACGGTGGTGCATTTGTCGTGGGTCACGACGCAGCCGAACGGGCGGCCGAAGCTGCAATAGAGGAAGCCCGAATAATAGGCGATGTTGTGCATCGAGGTGAACAGCACGGCCTCCACCCCGAGGCTGTCCATGATCCTGCGAAGGCCGCTCAGCCGGCGGGTGTATTCGCCTGAGGAAAAGGGCAGTGGAGCTTTCTCGCCGTTGTGACGGGTGAAATGCGTGGGGCGTTCGCCGATCGGCGTCATCCTGACCTCCATATCCGAACCGGACGCGTGGAGCGCCCGGAAAATCCATCCGGGCGTACAGGATGTTGGATCACCCCGCCGTCTTGTGGAGCGGCGAAGACGCATGCCTGAACCACGTCACCGGCGACGCCATCGCCGCGCATGCTGAGGCGAGGTTAGGGCCGGATTTCGGCTTCAGTCAATCCCGATAAAAGCCATTCTGCCGTCGTCTCCAAATCCAGCGCTTCCCGGAATGACCGGCTCGCGCGTCTACCGGTTGCACCCCATGCGACCGGAAGGAGCGTAGCCATGTCTGATGCCGTCATCGATCTGCCGAACAGTGCGGGAAAAATCCTCGAAGGGTCGACCCGGATCTCGGATGTCGATCCGAACGAGCCGATCGAGATCAGCCTGCTTCTGAAAGATCCGGAGCCCGGTGCGTCGGGCCGTATCACGCGGACGGAGCTTGCGGCGGCGCGGCGGAGCGGGACGCGGGAGGCGATTTCGCGGATCGCGGCCTATGCCGGGAGGAACGGATTCACCCTGACGGCCGTCGAACCGGCGAAGCTCCGGGTCAAGCTCGCCGGACCCGCCTACCGGCACGAGGCGGCCTTCCGGACGCGGCTCGCCCACTTCCATCACGCGCGCGGACGGTATCGCGGGTTTTGGGGGCCGCTCTATTGCCCGGCCGGTCTCGCGGAACTGCTCGAGGCCATACTCGGGCATGAGACCGCGCCGGTCGGGCGCTCGCATCGTCAGCCGGTGCTCGATGTCGGCGCGGCGAAGCCGATGCTCGCGAACCAGGTCGCCGCGCTCTACGGCTTTCCGCAGCAATCCGCGGCGGGCCAGACCGTTGCGATCCTCGAGTTCGGCGGCGGCTATCTGCAGTCGGATATGGCGGCGGCAGCGCGGGCGATGGGCGTTCCTGTGCCGGAGATCCTCGCGCTCTCGGTCGACGGGGCGAGCCAGGATTTCGCCGGCGGGGCCGGGGCGAGCGGCGAGGTCGCGCTCGACATGCAGGTGGTCGCGGGCGCGGCGCCGGGCGTCCGGCTCGCGGTCTATTTCGCCCCGAACGCCGCGCGCAGCTTCGTCGATGCGACGCTGGACGCGTTGCACGACCAGCAGAACGCGGCTTCGGTGATCTCGATCAGCTGGGGCGGCGCCGAGGAAGGCTGGAGCCAGGCCGGCATGCAGGCGATGAACCGGGCGCTCGCCGATGCGGCGCGGCTCGGGGTCAGTGTCTTCATCTCCTCCGGCGACCTGCTTGCCCCCGACGGCGTGGAGGACGGCCGCGCTCATGTGAACTTCCCGGCCTCCAGTCCTTGGGCGACCGGGTGCGGCGGCACCCTGCTGGACGTCTCGGGGAGCGCGGTTTCCTCGGAGACGGTCTGGAATACCGGCGATGCGGGGACCGGCGGCGGCGTTTCGCGTGTCTGGCCGGCGCCGGACTATCAGGCGAACGCGAACGTGCCGGTCAATATCGACAGCGGTCAGGCCGGGCGCGGGGTGCCGGACATCGCTGGCGATGCGGACCCGGCGAGCGGGTTCTGGGTCTTCCTCAACGGCAACCCGACGCCGGTCGGGGGAGCCAGTGCCGTGGCGCCGCTCTGGGCCGGTTTTACCGCCATGGTGAACGCGGCGCGGGCGGAGCAACAGAAACAGCCGATCGGCTTCCTCAACCCGCTGCTCTACCGCAATCCGGCGCTGCTGAAACCCGTCATCAGCGGAGACAACAAGCCCGCTGGAACCGATATCGGCTACGACGCGACCTCGGGTTACTCGGCCACGACGGGGCTCGGCAGCTTCAACAACCCGAACCTGTTCACGGCGCTGGTCGACGCGGACTGACGGCGGCATCCATTAGCCTGGAGGGAAATCCTCCGCACGCGATCAGATTCCGCTTGCGCGGCCTTTTAAACGCATATCAATATAACAATTAGCGTTTAGGAGTTTTTATGGCCGACCGGGTTGTCAGTGCTGGGATCGATGGGGTGAGCGGGGCGCTTCGCATGCCGCTCTATCACCAGATTTTCCTGATCCTGCGCCAGCAGATCACCGACGGCCTGCATGAATACGACGCGCTGATCCCGGGCGAGCAGGAGCTTGCGGAGACCTACGATGTCTCGCGCATCACCGCGAAACGGGCGCTCGACGAACTGGCGGCCGAAGGTCTCGTCGTACGCGAGCGCGGACGCGGCACGCGGGTGCGCTACCGGCCGAAGGCGCGGGCCTTCCAGTCCTCCATGGACGGGCTGCTCGAGAACCTGATCGCCATGGGGCTCGAGACCAAGGTGAAGCTGATCTCCTTCGGCTATGTTCCGGCGAACGAGGAGGTGGCGGCAGCGCTGTCTTGTCCGATCGGCCAGGAAGTGCAGCGCTCCGTCCGGATGCGCAGCGTCGAGGGCAAGCCCTTTTCCTTTCTCACAACCTATGTCCCGGCGGATATCGGACGGCGTTACGACGCCTCTGACCTCGCCAACAAGCCGCTGCTTTCGCTTCTGGAGCGGAGCGGCGTGCAGGTCGACGCGGCGAGCCAGGCGATTTCCGCCACGCTCGCGGATCCGGGAGTTGCCGGACATCTCGGCATCTCGGCCGGATCGGCGCTGCTCAAGATCAACCGGATCGTGAAGGACCGGGAGGGGCGTCCGGTCGAATACATCACCGCGCTCTACCGGCCCGACCAGTACCAGTATCGCATGGTGCTCTCGCGGGTGCAGGGAGAGACCCACAATACCTGGACTCCCAGCCAGGACGCGGCAACGACCGCAAAAGACTGAGCCAACCGAACAGGGGAAAAGGCAATGACAAAGACCAAGACTTTCAATCAGTTCTCCCGCCGCCAGGTGCTGGCCGGCGTGGCTGCCGGTGGCGCCGTTGCTGCGGCCGGCACGCTCGGCATGCCGCATATCGCGCGCGCCGCCGATCCGGTGAAGATCGGCGTGGTCCATCCGGTGACCGGTTTCCTGCAGTTCTCCGGCACCCAATGCCGCTTCGGCGCGGTCGCCGCGATTGACGAGGTCAACGCGGCCGGCGGCCTCAAGGCGCTCGGCGGTGCCAAGATCGAAGCCGTGCTGGGCGATGCCCAGTCCAAGGCCGAGATCGGTGCGGCCGAGGTCGAGAAATTCAATGAGGCGGGCGTCTCCGCCGTGGTCGGCGCCTATGCATCCGGCATCTGCCTCGCCACCACGCAGACCGCCGCGAAATACGGCATCCCGCATGTCGTCGATGTCGGCGTGAGCGACCAGATCGTCTCCCGCGGTCTGGAGAACACCTTCCGCTTCGGTCCGGGCTTCGGCACCATCACCAAGGAAGGCGTCGATCACCTGATCGCCATCAACAAGGAAGCCGGCAGCCCGGTGAAGTCCGTGGTCATCGTGCATGAGAACACGACGCCCTTCGGCAGCGGCATGGCCGGCCTGCTCGAGAAGAACCTGACCCCGGCCGGTTTCGAGGTGAAGGAGATCCTCCCGCACCCGACGGGTAACAAGGACTTCAACAACATCGCGCTGAAGATCAAGGAGCTGAACCCGGATCTGGTGATCCCGTCGCACTATTACGGCGACGGCGTGCTGTTCCTGCGCACCCTGCAGCGCCAGCGCGTGCAGCCGAAGGCGATCTATTCGGTGCTGGGCGGCGCGTCCTCGCAGTACCGTCTCGTGAACGAGTTCCCGGATGCCGCCGAATACGTGATGGACTGCAATCACTGGTTCGATCCGCGCAAGGACGCCGCGCTCGCCCTGCGCAAGAAGACCGAGGCGGCGGGTCTCTCCTATTCCTACGAAGTGTTCCTCGCCTATGAGGCGGTGATGTTCGCCGTCGACGCGATCGAGCGTGCTGGCTCCGCCGACCGCGCCAAGATCATCGAGGCGATGGCGTCCAGCACCTGGGACGGCCACTTCATGCCCTACGGTCCGACCAAGATGGTCAACGGCCAGAACGAGGGCGCGCAGGCGATGGTCATGCAGGTCCTCGGCAAGGAGATCGAGGTCGTCGCCCCGAAAGAGTTCGCGACCAAGGCCCCGGTGTTTCCGCGCCCGGCCTGAGACTGGCTCTGAACCGCGGCGGGGACGGCTGGGGCCGTCCCCGCCGTTCCTTGCGGCCTGAACGCGACTGACTTCGATGGATTTTCTCGGTATCAGCCTGCCGTCCTATTCCTTTGACACGGTCTTCGGCTCCGCCATCAGCGGCGTTTTTCTCGGTGCGATCTATGCTCTTGTCGCGCTCGGTCTGACGCTGATCTACGGCGTCCTCCACATCATCAATTTCGCCCATGGCAGCCTCCTGATGCTGGCCATGTACGCGGTCTTCTTTCTCTGGAGCGGGCTCGGGGTCGATCCCTATCTCGCCATGCTGATCGTGGTTCCGGGAGGTTTCTGCTTCGGCTATCTCCTGCAGCGCAGCGTGATCGGCCGGGCGAGCCACGGACGCGACGAGATCATCCTGCTCGCCACCCTCGGGGTTTCCATTGCGCTCGAGAATTTCGCGCTCTTCGCCTTCTCCGCCAATGAGCGAAACGTCCAGGTGCCATACGATTTCGATGGCATCGATCTCGGCTTCGTCTATGTCGTCTGGCCGCAGGTCGCGGCGCTCGCGGGATCGCTGCTGATCACCGCAGCGCTCTGGGCCTTCATGAAATTCACCGATACCGGCAAGGCGATCCGCGCCGTCGCGAAGGAGCGACAGGGCGCGCGCCTGATGGGTATCAATGTCGAGCATATCTTCGCCGTCAGCTTCGGCATCGGCACCGCCTGCGTCGCCGCGGCGGCGAGCCTGCTGGCGCCGACCTATGCCGTCTTCCCGCAGGTCGGCTATCTCTTCGTTCTGATCGCCTTCACCGTCGTCGTGCTCGGCGGCATGGGCAGTTTTGTCGGGGCGCTGGTCGGCGGGCTGATCATCGGCGTGACCGAGCAGATCGGCCGGCTCTATCTCGGCGAAAGCCTCGGCCTGATCACCATCTCGGCGATCTTCATTCTTATCCTTCTCTTCCGGCCGACCGGCCTCTTCGGACAGCGGCTATGATCGACGTCAGGACACAGCGGATCGGCTGGGCGATCCTGATCGCGGCCCTGCTGGCGGCCCCCTTTGCCATCAGCTCCGGGCGTTGGATGGAGTTCATCGAGCTGACGCTCTTCGCCGCTCTCCTCGGACAGGGCTGGAACATCCTCGGCGGCTATGGCGGGCAATATTCCTTCGGCCACGCGCTGTTCTTCGGGACCGCGGCTTACATACAAGCGCTGCTGCAGTTCAAGCTCGGCTGGAGCCCGTGGGTCACGCTCTGGTTCGCCATCGCGGGCGCGGTCGCGGTCGGCGCCTTCGTCGGGTTCCTGAGCTTCCGCTACGGCCTGCGCGGATCCTATTTCGCGCTGGTGACGCTGGCCTTCGCGGAGGCCTTCCACGTACTCGCCCGCTCCCTCGTCTCGGTGACCGGGGGCGGAAGCGGCATCCAGCTTTCGCTGAACCAGGATCCGGAAATGGCGATCGCCAGCTTCCAGTTCACCTTCGCCGGCCCGTTCCTGGCCGAGGCCGGCTATTACTACGTGATCCTGTTTTGCCTGCTGATCGGCTTCGCCGTGACCGGATGGCTCAATCATTCCCGCTTCGGCGCCCAGCTGCAGGCGGTGCGCGAGGACGAGGATGCGGCCGAGGCGCTCGGCATCAACGCCTTCCGGGTGAAGATGCGGGCGATCTGCCTTTCCGCCGCGGTGACTTCGCTCGCCGGGATCTATTACGTTCAGAAATTCCTCTTCGTGGATCCGGGCATAGCGTACGGGCCGGGCAAGTCGGTTGAGGCGCTGTTCGCTGCAATCATCGGCGGTCTCGGCACGGTGATCGGGCCGCTGCTCGGCTCCGCCTTCATCCATATCGTCGGCGAGTTCGCCAAGGAGACCATCGGCGCCATGCTCGGCGACCGGCCGGGCGTCGACCTTATCCTCTTCGGCATCATCCTTGTGCTGATCCTCGCCTACATGCCGCGCGGCCTCGTGGGCCTCGCAGAAGTAATCTGGAAACGCCTTTCTGCGAGGAAGGAGGCCGGCGATGCTTGAGGTCTCCTCCCTTACCAAGCGGTTCGGCGGCCTCGTCGCGGTCAACGGCGCCAGCCTGCATGTCGAGAAAGGCGAGATCGTCTCCCTGATCGGCCCGAACGGCGCGGGCAAGACCACGCTGTTTGCGTCCATAGCCGGCTTCCTGAAGCCGAACGGTGGAAAGGTGACGCTGGACGGCCAGGACATCACCGGGCGCCAGCCGCACGAGATCTGCCTGCGCGGCATGGTGCGGACCTTCCAGGTGGTGAAGCCTTTCGCCGGGCTGACCGTGCGGGAGAACATCGCCGTCGGCGCGCACACCCGGATCGCGAACCGGACCGAGGCTCTCGAACTTGCCGCGCAGGTCGCGGAGCGGGTCGGTATGGGCCGGCGGCTCGACCAGTCCGCGGGCGATCTGACGGTCGCCGGGCGCAAGCGTCTCGAGCTGGCGCGGGCGCTCGCGACCCAGCCGAAGCTGCTGCTCCTCGACGAGGTCATGGCGGGCCTGAACGCGACCGAGATCCTCGAGATCGTCGAGATCATCCAGGGCATTCGCGAGAGCGGCGTCACAATTCTCCTGATCGAGCATGTCATGCAGGCCGTGATGAAGCTCTCCGACCGTGCCTATGTGCTGAATTACGGCGAGATCATCGCCGAGGGCAGTCCGGCCGAGATCGCGCACGATCCGGACGTGATCGAGGCCTATCTCGGCCACGGCGCAGCGGAACGTATGAAAGCCGCGGGAGGCGCCGATGCTTGAGGTCAAGGACCTCCGCGCCGGCTACGGCCACGCCAAGGTGCTGCACGGCGTCTCGCTCAAGGTGGGCGAGGGTGAGCTCGTCGCTCTGCTGGGCAGCAACGGTGCCGGCAAGTCGACGCTGAACAACAATGTCTCCGGCATCTTCAAGCCGTTCGGCGGCAGCATCCGCTTCGACGGGATCGAGATTTCCGGTGCCTCGCCGGAGGAGATCGTCGACCGCGGCCTGATCCAGGTGCCGGAAGGGCGCCGGGTCTTTCCGAATATGACGGTCAGGGAGAATCTCGAGCTCGGCTCCTACCGCCGGGCGAAGCCGAACCGTGCGCGCAATATCGAGCATGTTGTCGAGACCTTCCCGCGCCTGAAGGAACGCTTCGGTCAATATGCCGGAACGCTTTCCGGCGGCGAGCAGCAGATGCTGGCGATCGGCCGCGGCCTGATGGCGGAGCCGCGCCTGCTGATCCTCGACGAGCCCTCTCTCGGCCTTTCGCCGCTGCTGGTCGAGGAGATGTTCACGCTGATCCAGAAGCTGCGCTCGCAAGGGCTCGCGGTCTTCCTGGTCGAGCAGAACGTCGTGCAGTCGCTGGAAATCGCCGACCGTGCCTATGTGATGGAAAACGGCCTGATCACGGTTGAGGGCGCGGCACGCGATCTGATGAACGACGAGGAGCTGCGCCGCTCCTATCTGGGGATGTAACCGATGGGTATGACGCTCGCGGAAAAGATCATCGCCCGCGCCGCCGGGCAGGACACCGTCCGGGCAGGGGAGATCGTCACCTGCCGGGTCGATCTCGCCATGATCCACGACAGCGGCGGGCCGCGCCGCGTGAAGCCAGTGCTGGAACGGCTCGGGGTCAAGGTCTGGGACAATCGCAAGGTCGTGGTCATTTCCGACCATTACGTCCCCGCGGTCGACCAGCAGAGCGCGGCGATCCTGAAGCTCACCCGCGAGTGGGTGAAGGACCAGGAGATCGAGAGCTTCTACGACCAGCAGGGCATCTGCCATGTCGTGCTGCCGGAGCGCGGGCACCTGAAACCGGGCATGTTCGTGGTCGGCGGCGACAGCCATTCGCCGACCGGCGGCGCCTTCGGCTGCTACATGTTCGGCGTCGGCGCGACGGACATGGCGGGCGTTCTGGTGACCGGCGAGACCTGGAT
The DNA here is from genome assembly GCF_017640745.1 of Nisaea sp. Lineage (GTDB taxonomy): Bacteria > Pseudomonadota > Alphaproteobacteria > Thalassobaculales > Thalassobaculaceae > Nisaea. The sequence goes on from NZ_JAEPQA010000023.1 coordinate 13,565, forward strand.
CCGGGTGCCGGAAACCATCCGCATCGACTGGACCGGCAGCCTGCCGCACGGCTCGTCCGCCAAGGACATGATGCTCAAGCTTTGCGCCACCCTCGGCATGGATGGTGGCGACTATCAGGCGGTGGAATATACGGGCGGCACCATCGCCGGCCTCTCCATGACCGAACGCATGACAATGTCGAACATGGCCGCCGAACTCGGCGCGCAGGCGGGGCTGATCGCTGCGGACGATACGACCACGGATTACATCCGCGCCGCCGGGGCCGACCCGGAGGAGGGCACGGTCCTGAAGGGCGACGATGACGCAGCTTACCGCGTCGTCCACAGGTTCGACGCCTCCGCGCTCGGCCCGCAGGTCGCGGCGCCGGACAGTCCGGCCAATTCGGGACCGGTCGAGGAGGCGGACGAGACGGCGATCGACCAGTGCTATATCGGCGCCTGCACCGGCGCGAAGCTGGAGGATCTACGGATGGCGGCGGAAGTGCTCGGCGGCCGGAAGGTCGCCAGTTCGACGCGCCTGCTGATCGCCCCGGCCTCGACTCGCGTCACGGCGGCTGCGGCTGCAGACGGGACGCTGGCGAAACTGACCGAGGCAGGCGCGATCCTGATGCCGTCCGGCTGCGGCGCCTGCGCGGGCTACGGGGCGGGCGTGCTGGCGGAGGGCGAGACCTGCATGGCCTCCACGGCGCGCAACTTCAAGGGCCGCATGGGTGCGCGTTCCTCCAAGGTCTGGCTGGGCTCGCCCTATACGGTGGCGGCGACCGCCGTTACCGGACGTGTCGCCGATCCGCGGCCTTTCCTCGCGGAGAACGGCCGATGAGCCGGGTCTGGAAATGCGGCGACAATGTCGATACCGACCTGCTCGCGCCTGGCGCCTACATGAAGGGCCCGATCGAGGATCTGGCGGCGCATTGTCTCGAAGCCATCGATCTCGATTTCGCCAAGCAGGTGCGGCCGGGTGACGTCATCGTCGCGGGGCGCAATTTCGGCATCGGCTCCAGCCGCGAGCAGGCGGCGGAGGTGCTGGTCCGGCTCGGCGTGAAGGCGGTGATCGCCAAGAGCTTCGGCGGGATCTTCTACCGCAACGCCTTCAATCTCGGCCTGCTGGCGCTGGTCGCCGACGCGGAGACGGAGGTCGAGGCAGGGCACGAACTCGAGCTCGACCCGGCCTCCGGCACCATCACCAACATGAGTACCGGCGCGCAGATCGCCGCCGAACCCGTTCCCGAGCACCTCCGCCGCATCGTCGCGGCGGGCGGGCTCGTTCCCTATCTCGAGCAACGACTGGAGAAGCGCTCATGACGCCGTCAAGCGTCCTGAAACAACGACTGAAGCAGCCCGATATCCTCGTGGCGCCCGGCGTGTTCGACGCCTTCAGCGCCATGGCGGCGGCGAAGGCCGGCTTCGAGGCGCTCTACGTTTCCGGCGCCTCGATCGCCTATACACGCCTCGGCCGCCCGGATATCGGCCTCTTCGGGCTGGAAGAGGTCGCCGACGTGGTCTCGCACATCTCCGAGCGCGTCGATCTGCCGCTCGTCGTCGATGCGGACACCGGCTTCGGCAATGCATTGAACGTGCAGCGCACCGTGCGCCTGCTGGAGCGCTCCGGTGCCGCCGGGATCCAGATCGAGGATCAGGCGATGCCGAAGCGCTGCGGCCATCTCGATGGCAAGGCTCTGGTCTCCAAGTCGGAAATGGCAGGCAAGATCCGCGCGGCCGTAGACGCCCGGCGGGACGAGGCGACCCAGATCGTCGCCCGCACCGACGCGATCGGCGTCGAGGGTTTCGAGGCGGCGCTGGAGCGGGCCGAGGCCTACAGGGACGCCGGCGCCGACGTGCTCTTCGTCGAGGCGCCGCGGGACGAGGCGGAGATCGCCGAGGTGGTGAAGCGGTTCGGCGCGGACATTCCGCTGCTCGCGAACATGGTCGAGGGCGGCAAGACCCCGGCGATGACGGCCGAGGAACTGCAGGCGGCCGGCTTCGACATCGTGATCTTCCCGGGCGGCCTGATGCGCGCGCTCGCAGTCACCATCACCGAATATTTCCAGAGTCTGCATGCCAACGGCTCGACCAAGCCGTTCCAGGACCGAATGCTCGATTTCCGCGAGCTGAACGAGCTGCTGGGCACGCCGGGCATCCTCGAGGCGGGCCGGAAATATGACGGGGAGAACGCGTGATGGCCGACCTCGATCCGGTCACGCTCGCGGTCCTCAAGGGCCGTCTGGAGCAGATCGCCGACGAGATGGACGCGACTCTCTTCCGCAGCGCCTTCAACCCGATCATCGCCGAGGCGCATGACGCCTCGCACGGCCTCTACCACGCGACCACTGGCGAGACGCTGGTGCAGGGCAAGTCCGGCCTGCCGATCTTCGTCGGCGCCATGTCATTCGCGGTGAAGGCGGTGATCGACAAGTTCGGCGCCGAGGGGATCTCCGAAGGCGACGTCTTCATCTTCAACGATCCCTATGAGGGCGGCACGCACCTTTCCGACTTCAAGCTGGTGCAGCCCTTCTACCGCGACGGCGAGCTCTTCTGCTTCCTTGCCTCGGTCGGGCACTGGCACGATGTCGGCGGCAATGTGCCGGGCAACTACAATCCGGTCGCGACCGAGAGCTTCCAGGAGGGAATGATGATCCCGCCGGTGAAGCTCTTCTCCAAGGGCGAGATGCGCACCGACGTGGTCGATATCCTGAAGGCCAATTCCCGCCTGCCGGGCAGTCTCTACGGTGACCTGAATGGTCAGATCAACGCGCTCCGGCTCGGCAACGAGCGGCTGCACGCGCTGCTCGACGAGTACGGCGCCGGTACCGTTGCGGGCGCCATGACCGAACTGCGCGACCGCGCGGGCCAGCTCATGCGCAGCCTGATCAAGGACATGCCTGACGGGCGCTATTCGGCCGACGATTTCCTCGACAATGACGGCATCCACGACGAACCGCTTCGCATCGCGCTCGACATCGTCATAGAGGGCGAGAAGATGGTGCTGGACTTCTCCCGCACCTCGCCCGCCTGCGACGGGCCGGTGAACATCTCCCGCTCGACCGCGATCGCTTCCTGCTACGTGGCGCTGAAGCATGTCTTCAAGGACGTGCCGGCCAATGCGGGCGTGCTGGCGCCGATCGAGTTCGTCATTCCGGAAGGCAGTCTGCTCAGCGTCTCCGCGCCGAAGCCGGTCGGGGGGTACACGGAGACGATCCTCCGGATCATCGACACGGTCTTCGTCGCGCTCAGCACGGCGGCGCCGGAGCGGGTTAACGGCTGTGCCTACGGCACGATCAATGCGCTCTCGCTCGCGGGACACCGCAAGGACGGACGCCGCTGGGTCATGTTCTCCTTCTTCGGCGGCGGCCATGGCGGCAATCCGAAGGGCGACGGACTAAACCACGGCAACGCGCCGATCTCGACCGCGACGATCCCGCCGATGGAGATCCTGGAAGCGGCCTATCCGGTGCGCTTCACACAGTGGGCGCTCAGGCCCGACAGCGGCGGCGCGGGACGGCATCGCGGCGGCCTCGGCGCGGTCTACGAGATCGAGCTTCTGGAGGAGAAGGCGGACGTCTTCCTCTTCGGCGAGCGCGGCCGCTTCGCGCCGAAGGGCGTGGTCGGCGGCGGCTCCGCGGCGCTGAACAAATTCACCTACGAACAGGCGGACGGCGACCATGTCCCGCCGATGGCCTCCAAGATGGTCGGCATCAAGCTCAAGAAGGGCCAGAAGGTGCGGCTGGAGACACCGGGCGGCGGCGGCTATGGCGACGTACTTGAACGCGATCCGGCCGCGGTCGCCGAGGACGTGCGCCTCGGCTATGTCAGCGCCGAGGCCGCCAAAGAGACCTATCGCACCATCATCGCGGCCGACGGTTCCGTCGATGCCGCCGCTACCGAAATCCTGCGCGCGGAGTCTGCGCAATGAATGACCTGAGCCGGAAGACCGTCGTCGGAGTGGATGTCGGCGGGACTTTCACCGATCTCTTCTTCCTCGACGAGGCGGCGGGCACCTGCGGCGTCGCCAAGGTACCCTCGACCAAGCCGGACCAGTCGCAAGGCATCCGCGGCGGGATCGCTGAAGGCGGCGTCGAGCTCGGCGCCATCGGAACCATCGTGCACGGCACCACCGTCGGCACCAACGCGCTGCTGGAGCGCAACGGCGCCCGCACCGGGGTGATCACCACGACCGGCTTCCGCGACGTGCTGGAGATGCGCCGGCGTGACCGGCCGCAGACCTGGGGCCTCTGGGGCAGCTTCGATCCGGTCGTCCCGCGCGACCTCCGTCTCGAGGTGGACGAGCGGGTGCTGGCGGACGGCTCCGTCCATACGCCGGTCGATCCGGAAGCGGTGAAGGCGGCGGCGAGGACCCTGCTGGAGCGCGGCGCCGAGTCCGTCTGCGTCTTCTTCGTCAATGCCTATGCCAACGATGCGAACGAGAAGATCGCGCTGGAAGCGGTGAAGCAGGTCTGGCCGAACCCGCATGTGACCGCCTCCAGCGTCATCCTGCCGGAGATCCGCGAGTTCGAGCGCGGCTCGACCGCCTCCCTCAACGCCTATCTGCAGCCGCCGGTCGGCAACTATCTCGAGCGACTGGAGAACGGCCTCCGCGAGGGCGGTTTCGGCGGTCAGGTCCTGATCGTGCAGTCGAATGGCGGCGTCATGTCGGCCGAGGTCGCGCGCGCCCTGCCGGTACGCACCGCGCTCTCCGGCCCGGCGGCGGGCGTCATCGCCGGCGCCTATATCGCCGCGGCGGCGGGCGAGCCGAACATCATCACCTGCGACATGGGCGGCACCAGCTTCGACGTCTCGCTCGTGGCGGACGGGGAGAATGCGCTCAGCGCCCAGACCTCGATCGATTTCGGCATGGTGGTCCGCACCCCGATGATCGAGATCACCACCATCGGCGCCGGCGGCGGCTCCATCGCCTCGGTCGACCGCGGCGGGCTGCTGCAGGTCGGGCCGGAAAGCGCGGGCTCCGATCCGGGGCCGGTCTGCTACGGGCTCGGCAACAAACGGCCGACCGTGACCGACGCGAATGTGGTCATGGGGCGGATCAACGCGGCCCGTCCGATCGGCGGCAAGCTTGCCCGGCTCGACGTCGAGGCGGCGAAGGAGGCGATCCGCGTGCATGTCGCCGACCCGCTCGGCATCGAGGTGATGGAGGCGGCGGAGGCCATCGTCCGCGTCGCCAACGCCAAGATGGCGGGCGCGATCCGTCTCGTCTCGATCGAGCGTGGACACGATCCGAAGAGCTTCACGGCGATGCCGTTCGGTGGCGGCGGTGCGCTCCATACCGGCGCGCTGATCAAGGAGGTCGGCCTCGCCCGGGCGCTGGTTCCCCGGTATCCGGGCGTTACCAGCGCGCTCGGCTGCGTCATCGCCGACATGCGGCACGACCGGGTGCAGACCCTGAACACCCTCCTCGACGCGCTCGACGTCGCGGCCCTCAACAAGGCGGTCGACGAGATCGTCGCTGAGGCCGAGGGCCTGCTCTCGGGCGCCAACGTGGTCTTTGAGGGCGTCGAGCGCATGGTCGAGTTCGACATGCTCTATCTCGGCCAGACCCACACCGTTTCCGTCCCTGTTCCGGATGCGATGACCGGCGGCTCCGCCGCGCTCGATGTGGCGAAAATCCGTGCGGCCTTTGAGGCTGCCTACAGGTCCGCCTTCGGCAGCCTGTTGGAAGGAATTGGCATCCGGGTGATGAACCTCCGCGTCGCCGTCATCGGCAAGCGGCCGAAATTCGATCTCGCCCTGCTGGCGCCTGCCGCGGGCGGATCGGTCGAAGCCTCGCGCACCGGCGAACGGAAGATCTGGTTCGACGGTCAGTGGTGGGACAGCCCGGTCTACGACCGGCTCTCGCTGCCGGTCGGGGCCGAGGTCCCGGGCCCGGCGGTTCTCGAGCAGGCGGACACGACGATCCTCGTCGATCCGGACCTGAAGGGCACGGTCGACAGCTACGGCAATTTCGTGATCGCGAGGAAAGGCTGATGGCGAACCAATTCGATCCGGCGACCACGGCGTTGCTGCTGGTCGACATGCAGAACGACTTCCTGCATCCCGAGGGCGCCTATGCCCGCGGCGGCGCCAAGGCGGCGGAGATCGCCGCCCTGCCGGCGAAACTGAAGCCGGTGGCGGACGCGATGCGGGCAGCAGGCGGCTGGATCGTCTCGACCCATTTCACCCTGGTGCCGGGCAAGGGCGGCGAGCCCTTCATCTCGCCGCACCTGAAGCAGCTCCGGCCGTTTCTTGCCAAAGGAGACTTCGCCCCCGGCAGTTTCGGGCAGGACCTGATCGATGAGCTGGCGCCGGCCGACATCAAGGTCGAGAAGGTCGCCTTCTCCGCCTTCTACATGAGCCGGCTCGAATGGGTGCTGAACCGCGCTGGCATCGAGCATCTCGTGGTCGGCGGGATCGTCACCAACGGCGGCGTCGCCTCGACGGTGCGCGACGCGCATGTGCGCGACTTCCACGTCACCGTGCTCTCGGACGGTTGTGCGGCGTTCTCACCCGAAGTGCACGAGACCAACATCGCCGCGCTGAAAAGCGTGGCCGGTATCGCGAGCTGCGCGGATGTGATCGCCAGGCTCGGACGATGAGCCGGGTCGAGAGCACATCGGGCATCGACTTTCCGGACCGCGTCGGCATTGTCATTGTCGGCGCAGGGGCCTGCGGTCTGACCGCGGCGCTTGCCGCGCATGACGCGGGCGGCGATGTTCTGGTCCTGGAACGGGACGAGAGCCCGTCCGGCTCGACCTCCATGTCCTCCGGATTCATCCCGGCGGCGGCGACGCGCTGGCAGACGGCGAAGGGCGTCGAGGACAGTCCGGAGCTCTTCCTCGCCGATATCCAGAAGAAATCCCACGACCGCTCCGACCGGGTCGTCGCGGAACGGGCTGCAGAGACGGCGGGCGCGGCGCTCGAATGGCTGGCGGACAAGCACGGGCTGGTCTTCGAACTGCTCGACGGCTTCCTCTATCCGGGCCACAGCAAGCACCGCATGCACGCTGTGCCGGAACGCACCGGCGAGGCGCTGGAAGCGCGGCTGCTGGCGGCGGTCGAGGCGGCGGAGATCCCGGTCATGACCGGGGCGCGGGTGACCACGCTCTATGCCGATGCCGACGGGCGGATCGCCGGTGTCGAGATCGCGCGGCCGGACAGCGGGACGGAACGCATCGGCTGCAGCGCCCTGATTCTCGCCTGCAACGGATATGGCGGAAACACGTCTATGGTGGCCGAGCACATCCCGTCGATGGCGGAGGCGGAATATCACGGCCATGTCGGTAACCAGGGCGACGCGGTTCTCTGGGGCGAGGCGCTCGGTGCCGCCACGCGCGACCTGACCGCCTGCCAGGGCCACGGCTCGCTCGCCATGCCGCACCGGATCCTGATCACCTGGGCGCTGATGATGGAAGGCGGCATCCAGGTGAACCGCAACGGCGCGCGGTTCGCCAACGAACATCAGGGCTACAGCGAGCAGGCTGTCGACGTGCTGAAGCAGCCGGACGCCGTCGCCTTCGACATCTACGATGCGGGCCTGCACAAGCTCGGCCTCGAGTTCCCGGATTACCGGGACGCGGTTGAGGCCGGCGCGGTCAAACAAGGCGATAGCGTCGAGGCGCTGGCGACCGCGATCGGCGTTCCGGCGGCGAATCTCGCCGCCGCCATCGCCGAGACGGCGGGCGAGGGGATCGACCGCTTCGGCCGCGATCTCTCGAAGACCCGCGCCCTCGAGGCGCCGTTCTATGCGGTCCGCGTCACCGGCGCGCTCTTCCACACCCAGGGCGGCCTCGCGGTCGATGGAGAGGCGCGCGTGCTCCGGCCGGACGGCAGTGCCTTCCCGAACCTCTTCGCGGCGGGCGGTGCCGCCGTCGGGGTCTCCGGTCCGGAGATCTCAGGCTACCTCTCCGGCAATGGCCTCCTGACGGCCGTCTCCTTCGGGCGCATCGCGGGAATGGCCGCCGCATCTGGCGGATAGGCCGGCATTGACAGAAGAGGGCGGGCCGGTAACGGTCCCGTCTTCCCGATTTCTGCCAAAGCACAGTGCATCCCATGACAGACCGTTCCGATGTCCCGTCTGACGAGTCCGGCCATCCGCCCACTGGGATGCATGCCGGCCGCGGGGCATTGCTGCGCTGGTTCGTCTCTTCCGCGACCCTGAACGTGCCGCAGGCAGCAAGCCCAGTCGCCTTCGCGCTGCTGACTCTCAGCCTCACCGGCGACGCCAGCGGGGGCGCTGCTCTGATCCTTGTCATGACGGTTGCCCAGGTGCTCGGCGCGGTTCCGATCACGCGCATGGGCCGGACCCTGCCCGCGGCGCGCTACCTGCAGATCCTGATTGCGATACGGACGCTGGCGCTGGTGCTGATGGCCATGCTTGCCGTCTCCGGCATTCCCTTCGCCTGGCTGTTCGTCTGCGCAGCCGTCGCGGGTTCTGTGAATGGCGCGGCGTTCGGGTATCTCCGCTCCATTCTCAACAGCCTGACCACGACATCCGGACTCCCGCGGGCGCTCGGGATCGCGGCGACCCTCGGCGAGGTCACCTTCGTCCTGTCGCCGGTGATCGCGTCCGGACTCGGCAGCATCTCGCCGGTCTTCGCCATCCTGGCGCTCGCGGCGCTCGGCGCTGTGCCGGTCGTGCTGGTCCCGCATGTCGCGTCGGTGCATGGCGAGAAGGTGCAGCCGGCCAAGACCTCGGTGCTGACCCCGGCAGTTGCCCTCTGGCTGCTCTGCGCGACGGTGGGCGGTGCGGTTGTCGCCGCGATCGAGATCGGTGCCGTCGCCCTCGCGCTCGCGTTCGGCAACGAGCCGGCGCTGGCAATCATGTTCACGGTGCCGCTCTGTATCGCTTCGATCTCCGGCGGCATCTGGGTCAGCGTCTTCAACCGCAGCCTCTCCCGGCCGGCTGTGGTGATCCTGCTGATGATGATGGCTGCGGGCGCGACGCTTGCCGCATCCGGACTGTCGCTGGCGACGACGATTGCCGGGGCTGTCGTGATCGGCTCTGTCATCGCGCCGCTCGGAACCTATTATTCCCTCACCCTCGACACGCTGGTCCCGCCGGAGAAGCGGGCGGAAGTCTTCGCGCTTCTGCGGACCGGGAACGCGGTCGGGGTCATCTTCGCGAGCTCGGTTCTGACCGCATTCTCCATCACGGCGGCGCTCGGCGCCGTTGCGGCGGCGATGTTCGCCACGGCGCTTCTGGTCGCGGCCGCCTCGCTGCCGAGGCGCTGAGGCGGCCGGTCATGCAAAGCAGAGAGCGAAGAAAGCCGGGGCATGCCGGAAACGGGAGACTGCCCGGCGCCAGCATCCGGTTGCGGCAGCAGCGCAAAACCGCTAGGACAAGTCGCTTTTTTGCCTTCAGAGCCGGAGAGACCGCGTGTCGCATCCTGACAGTGAGAGCGAACTGACCAGACGCGCCCTGCTGCCCGCGGGATTGCGCGACGTGCTGCCGCTTGACGCGGCGCACGAGGCGGAGGTGATCCGGGCCCTGCTCGCGCAGTTCGCCGCGCATGGCTACGACCTCGTGAAGCCGCCGCTGGTCGAGTTCGAGACCTCGCTGTTCGCGGGACCGGGCGCGGCCATGAGCAACAGTACCTTCCGCCTTATGGACCCCGTCTCGCAGAAGATGATGGGGGTGCGCGCCGACATGACGGTGCAGATCGCCCGCATCGCCACCACCCGTCTGCGAGACGAGCCGCGTCCCCTCCGTCTTTGCTACGCCGGCGAGGTCCTGCGGGTCTCCGCCAATCAGCTCAATCCGGAGCGCGAACTGGTCCAGGTCGGCGCGGAACTGCTTGGCGGCGACAGTGTCGCGGCGGATGTCGAACCGATCCTGCTGGCGGTCGAGGCGTTGCGCGCCATCGGCGTCGGGAACCTTTCGGTCGACCTGACGGCGCCCCGGGTGATCCCGGTGCTGCTCGAAGAGGCGAACCTTCCGGCCGATACCCTGCGCGCGCTGCGCACGGCGATCGACCGCAAGCACGCGGCGGAGGTAAGCCGCCTTGCCGGACCGCTGGCGCCGGTCCTGAAGCAGCTGATGGACGCGACCGATTCCTGGCGGGAGGCGTTGGGCGATCTGAAGAACGTCACGCTCCCGGATGCCGCTCGGGCCGCGATCGAGCGGGTCGGTGCGATCGCGGAGAGCATAGCCGCGGTCGAGCCGGATCTCGCGATGACGATCGATCCGGTCGAGAATCGCGGTTTCGAATACTACACCGGCTACGGTTTCAGCATTTTCTCCCGCGGCGTGCGTGGCGAGCTCGGACGCGGTGGCCGCTATCGGGTGGATGGCGGTGAGGGACTGCGTTCCGCCGGCTTCACGCTCTACATGGAATCCGTGATGCGCGCGCTGCCGGAACCGGCACGCCCGGAACGGCTCTACCTGCCGTTCGGGACCTCCCCGGAGACGGCACGCGAACTGCGCGCCGACGGCTGGATCACCATTGCAGGATTGGACAAGGAAGGCGATCCGGCGCTAGAAGCGTCGCGCCTCCATTGCACCCATCTGCTGAAGAACGGAGCGCCGGTCGCGCTCTGAACCCGGGCCGCCGACCTGCGGCCGGAACCTGAGAAAGACGAGACAGACCATGAGAAACGTCACCGTGATCGGCGCCCAGTGGGGCGACGAAGGCAAGGGGAAGATCGTCGACTGGCTCTCGGAGCGCGCCGACGTGATCGTGCGCTTCCAGGGCGGCCACAATGCGGGCCATACGCTGGTCATCGGCAATCAGACCTACAAGCTGAGCCTGCTGCCGTCGGGTGTGGTGCGCGACGGCAAGCTCTCGGTGATCGGCAACGGCGTCGTGATCGATCCCTGGGCGCTGGCGAGCGAGATCGAGACGCTCGGCAAGGCCGGCGTGAAGATCTCCACCGACAGCCTCGTGATTGCGGACAACGCCTCGCTCATCCTGCCGGTGCACCGCCGGATCGACCAGGCCCGCGAAGCGGTCAAGGGTGAGGGCAAGATCGGCACCACCGGCCGTGGCATCGGCCCGGCCTACGAGGACAAGGTCGCCCGACGCGCTGTCAAAGTCTCCGATCTCGCCGATCCGGAATGCCTCGCCGTGCGGGTGCGCGAACTGATCGCGCATCACAACATCTTCCTGAAGGGCGCCGGTGAGGACCTCGTCGACCCGGAGGAGACGCTGGCGCAGCTGGCCGAGATCTCCAGGACGGTGCTGCCGTTCGTGCGACCGGTCTGGCGCGAGCTTCAGGCCGCGGTTGCAAACGACAAGCGGATCCTCTTCGAGGGCGCGCAGGGCGTGATGCTCGACGTCGACCACGGCACCTATCCGTTCGTCACCTCCTCCAACACCGTAGCCGGACAGGCCGCGGCGGGTTCCGGGCTCGGCCCGCGGGATGTCGGCTACGTGCTCGGTCTGGTGAAGGCCTACACCACGCGCGTCGGCTCCGGCCCGTTCCCGACCGAACTCAATGACGAGAACGGCCAGCGGCTCGGCGAGCGCGGACGCGAGTTCGGCACCGTCACCGGACGCAAGCGGCGCTGCGGCTGGTTCGACGCGGTGATGGTCCGCCAGGCGCTGAAAGTGTCCGGCGTCGACGGCATCGCACTGACCAAGCTCGACGTGCTGGACGGCTTCGAAGAGCTGAAGATCTGCGTCGGCTATGAGCTGAACGGCGAGCGGATCGACTATTTCCCGGCGGGCGCGGGTCCGCAGGCCGCCGTGACCCCGATCTACGAAACCGTCGAGGGCTGGTCCGAAAGCACTTTCGGGGCCCGGTCATGGGCCGATCTTCCGGCCAACGCGGTGAAATACATTCGTTATCTCGAGGAACTGATCGAAACGCCGGTCGCCTTGCTGTCGACCAGTCCGGAGCGCGAGGACACCATTCTGGTGCATGACCCGTTCCGCGGTTAGGCCTCATAGAAGACTGTAGTTTCGGCGGGTAAACCCCTTCGTCTGCTGCTTTTTCTTGCATTCTCGGCGAAAGCTTGGGAAACCGGAGGAGCTCTTGGATGAAGGGACCTGCCTAAAATGGCGGATGTGGTCTCAGTCAACGACCGGTTCGATATCGATCCCGGTCAACCCTTGCCCGACTATGATTCGCCGACGGCGAAGGCATATGCGTGCCGTGACGCCACCAGCAAATCCGATTTCTTGGCCCTGGTCTGCGAGCCGAAATACCCGCTCAGGGTCGAGGCGATCAATGCCCTGAAGGGCTTTCCGAACCACAGCCTGATGCGCGTTCAGGATCATGGCGTCGTCAACTGGACCCTGACCGGCCGGAGGATGCCGGTCCTTGTCGTGGACCGTCCGCGCGGCGGGCGGGTCTTCAAGTCCGAGGACGACACGATCGAGCCCTTTACGGACGAACAGCTGACCCGTGGCTTCCTGACGCCACTGGTCGCGACCCTGCGCGAGATGTCCCAGCGCGGCGTGACCCATCGCAACATCCGTCCCGACAATCTGTTCTACAGCGATCCCAACCGCCGCTCCGTGATGCTCGGAGAATGCATCAGCTGTCCCGCGGGGCTTTTCCAGCCGGACAAGTACGAGAGTCTCGAAAACGCGATGGCGGACCGCACCGCGCGGGGTGACGGCAGCGTGCTCGACGATCTCTTCTCGGTCGGAGCCACCGTGCTCAGTCTCGTGACCGGCAGGATGCTGCCGGAGGATCCGGACCCGCAGCGCGCGATCTTCGACCGTATCAATCTCGGGTCCTATGCCTGCCTCGTCGGGGGCACCCGGCTGCAGATGAACATGGTCGAGCTGCTCCGCGGCCTCCTGACCGACGAGCCGCGCGAGCGCTGGACGATCCGCGATATCGAACTCTGGCTCGGCGGGCGCCGGCTGACTCCGAAGCAGGTCAAGCTGCCGCAGAAAGCTGCGCGTCCGCTCATGGTCGGGGGCGGTTCGTACGAGAATGTGCGGGCGGTCGCGCATGCGATCGGGCGGAACTGGAACACGGCGGCCGAACTGGTCAGGGGACAGGATTTCGACAACTGGCTCAGGCGTTCGCTCGGCAACGAGAATGTCGTCGAGGCGGTCAACAAGGTCACCGGTGGGGCGAATGGTATCCAGAGCGCTCCGAAGGAAGAGGACGCGCGCCTGATCACCCGGGTCGCGATCGGCCTCGATCCGGCCGCGCCGATGCGGCACAAGGGATTTTCCACCCATATCGATGGCGTCGGCCCGACGCTGGCACTCAATTTCAACGACGATGCCACCCGGCAGAAGGTGGCGGCCTTCATCGGCAGCCGCTCCGTCGGCCCCTGGATGTCGGTGCAGACCCGTTCGAAACAGGATCTGCTCGGGCTGTTCTCCAAGTTCGACAAACTGCCGACGCTGCTCAACAGTACCGGCCCCGGTTACGGGATCGAGCGGGTGCTCTACGAGCTGAACGAAGACATCCACTGCATGAGCTCGATGATCGAGCACCTCTACGTCACCGATCCGGAAGAGGTGATCCCGGCTCTGGAAGCCGTGGCGCAGCAAAGCCGTCGTCCGCCGATCCCGATGGACCGCCATCTGGCGGCCTTTCTCGGCGCCAGGTCGCCCGATATCGACGATCGCCTGTTGCGGCCGCTCGGCAATGCCTCGGACAATCGCCCGGCGATCGACGCGCTCAACGTGCTGCGCCTGCTCGCGCGGATCCAGACTCTCTCTCGCAACGGTCCAATGCCGGGACTGAGCCATTGGTTCGTCGAGCTGATGAAGCCGGCGGTCAACGCCTTTCACAATCTGAAGGCCCGGGCAGCTGTCGAGAACAGTGTGATGAAGGCTTCGGATTCGGGGCAGCTCGGGGAAATCCTGAAGATCTTCGACGATCAGCGCGCGCAGCAGCGGGACCAGCAGGGATACCAGCGCGCGCAGCAGGAATTCACCCAGTGCGCGGTCCAGATCGCGCAGATGAATCTCGATCTGCAGAACAAGGACAGTCTGGCGGCGGAAGTCGGCGAGCAGGCCGCCGCCGTGGTCTCGGGCGTGGTCGGCAGCGTCGGAACCACCGCTATCGTAATCCTTTATTTGGTATAAACTCGCGGATCGGATGTTTGCGGCGGCGGTTTCCGTCGGCATTGGGATGTATCGGGACGGGCGATGGCAGCAAGTTCGGCAAATGCCGCTTCGATGAAGGTGATCGTTTTTACGATCGTCGGCGGGCTGATGCTGTTCACCCTGCCGACCGTGCTCCTGCTCGGGATCGTCATGATGCCGACCTTCGCCGCCATGGCGATCGACCGGCGGCGGGAGAAATACACCACGCTCTGTGTCGGCTGCATGAATTTCGTCGGCGTGCTGCCCTTTGTCGCCCAGCTCTGGACGGAAGGGCATTCCTACGAGCGCGCCTTCGCCATCATGGCCGACCCGTTCGCCTGGCTCACCATGCTGGGGGCGGCTGGCCTTGGCTGGTGCATCTACCTGATCGCGCCGGGGATCGTCTCGATGGGAATCGCGATGCGGATCGAGCAGCGCATCAGCCGACTACGCCGGCGCCAGCGCGAACTGGTCGAGGAATGGGGCCCCGGTGTGGCGGGGGCGCTCGATGATCCCGAAAAGAGAGAAGCCAAGGCCGCCGAGGACGCCAAGCAGGGTGGCTAGCTGAACGTCCCGGCGGGGTGGTTTGCTCAGGCGGTCTCGAGCCGCTGTTCGATGGCGGCGTTCTTCATCGCTTTCTGCAGTTTTTCGAAGGCGCGAACCTCGATCTGACGCACCCGTTCGCGGCTGATGCCGTATTCCTGGCTCAGATCCTCGAGGGTGGTCGGATTGTCGAGCAGGCGGCGCTCGGTCAGGATGTGGCGTTCGCGTTCGTTGAGCGCCTCCATGCCGACTGCGAGCAGCTTGCGGCGTTGCTGCAGTTCCTCGCTCTCGGCCAGAACGTCTTCCTGGCTTTCGTTCTCGTCGACCAGCCAGTCCTGCCATTCGCCTTCGCCCTCGACGCGGAGCGGGGCATTCAGGGAATGGTCCGGGGCGGAAAGCCGCCGGTTCATGTTGATGACGTCCTGTTCCGGCACTTCCAGCTTCGTCGCGATTGCCGTCACCCGTTCCGGAGAGAGGTCGCCTTCCTCGATCGCCTGCATCTGGCCCTTGAGCTTGCGCAGGTTGAAGAACAGCTTCTTCTGCGCCGCCGTGGTGCCGATTTTCACCAGCGACCAGGAGTGCAGGATGTATTCCTGAATCGCGGCGCGGATCCACCACATCGCATAGGTGGCGAGGCGGAAACCGCGCTCCGGATCGAAGCGCTTCACCGCCTGCATCATGCCGACATTGCCTTCGGAAATCAGTTCGGCGACGGGGAGACCGTAGCCGCGATAGCCCATGGCGATTTTCGCGACGAGGCGCAGATGGCTGGTGACCAGCTTGTGGGCGGCCTCGGAATCGTCATGCTCCCGCCAGCGCTTGGCGAGCATGTATTCCTCTTCCGGCTTCAGCATCGGAAACTTGCGGATTTCCTGCAGATAGCGGGTGAGGTTGCCTTCAGCAGTAAGCGTCGGAAGTTGTGTCGCCTGTGCCATGTGATCCCCTTCGTCACGTGTCCGGCGGCTTCGTCCTTCGTCCGCCGGTTTCGGGGAAACGCGCCCAAGCGCCCTTTGTTCCCCCGTCCGGTACACTATGTAGTGTTCTTCTGTGGCGATTTTAAGGCCTTGTTAAGGGTCAATTGGTCGCCACAGGAAAACAATCTTATTCGCCAGACTGCCGGAGACCCGCGAGCAGCGCCTCCATATCGTCCGGCAGGGCGCTTTCGAAGCGCAACTGTTCCTTCGTGACCGGATGTTCGAAACCGATGACCGCCGCGTGCAGGGCCTGCCGGCGGAAAGCTTTCACTGCCTCCGGGTCGCCTGCCTTGTGGCCGCGTCCGTAGAGCGGGTCGCCGATCAGCGGATGGCCGATATGGGACATGTGGACGCGAATCTGGTGCGTCCGTCCGGTTTCCAGCCTGCACTCGACCAGAGCTGCACGGGTACCGAAGCGTTCGATGATCTTGTAGTGCGTCACCGCCGGCTTGCCGTTCGACGTTACCGCCATCTTCTTGCGGTTGCGCTGGCTGCGCCCGATGGCGCCCTCGATCCGGTCCTTCGATTTCGACGGCACGCCTCGGGTGACCGCGCGGTAGAGCCGCTCGATCGTGTGCGCGGCGAACTGTACGACCAGGCCGTGATGCGCCTCGTCGCTCTTGGCGACGACCATCAGGCCGCTGGTGTCCTTGTCGATACGGTGCACGATCCCAGGCCGCTTGACCCCGCCGATGCCGGAGAGCGAGCCGCCGCAATGGGCCAGCAGAGCGTTGACCAGCGTGCCCTCGCTGCTGCCGGGCGCCGGATGCACAACCATGCCCGCCGGTTTGTCGACGACGATCAGGTCCTTGTCCTCGTAGACCACGGTGAGCGCAATGGCCTCCGGTTCCGGGTCCGCAGGCTCTGGCGGCGGCACATGAATGCGGTAGGTCCGCCCGGGTTTGACCGCTTCCGAGGGGTCGGTTATCGTCGCCCCTCCGGCGCTGACGCGGCCGTCCAGGATGAGATTTTTCAACCGACTCCGGGACAGTTTCGGCACATCGGGCATCTCCACGAGACGCCCGGCGAGCCAGCGGTCGATGCGGTCGGTCGTCTCGTCGCTCTGCCCGGCCTCGCCGGAGGCGATCTCTATCTGAAGTGTCTCTGAAGCAGGATCCATGGCCGCGAAGCTACCCGATAGCGATCAGAATCAGAAGCCGGCAGAACCCTCCTGGCTGCTGCCCGCCAAAATTGCCGTTGTCGTGATGGGAATCATGATCTTCGCTGGCCTCGGCGTGATCGCCTATACCATCGCCACGCGCCTCGCCGGAAGCGGCGGAACGGAGACGGCCGACGTACCCGCCGCGGTCTCCCCGTCGCCTGCCTCCAGCCGTCAGGCGGTCGCCGCCCCCTTCGGTACGGTGCAGATAGAGATCCCGCAGGGCAGCCGGCTCGGCGCGGCGGAGTTCGACAGCGGCCGGATGATTCTGCAGATGAACATGCCCAACCGGAAAATCCGTCTTCTGGTATTCGATCTGGCCACCGGGAAACAACTCGGTACGTTCGAGCTGGCCCCGCCTGCGAACTGATCAAATTGAGGAACGCCCCATGAGCAAATGGAACTCGGAGACGCTGCGCGTTGTGATTCCCGACGGCGCGACGCTCGGCCCCGCGCAGTATCACGACGGCAAGATGATCCTGCAGGTGACCGGTCCCGAAGACCTGATCCGCCTGATCGTGGTCGATCTTGCGACGGGCGATCCTCTCGGCAGCGTCGCCCTCATTCCGGAAAGCAAGGCATGAGTACGAATTCCAACGCCTGGAAGGTCAATTTCGCCAGCGACAATGTCGGCGGTGCGGCGCCCGAGATCCTTGCGGCGCTTGGCGAGGCCGCGTCCGGCTTTGCCATGCCCTACGGCAATGACGACCTGACGGAGAAGTTCCGCCGGATGGCGGCGGAGACCTTCGAAACCGAGCTCGCGGCCTATCCGGTCGCGACCGGCACGGCGGCCAATTCCATTGCCCTCTCCACGCTCTCGCCGCCCTACGGCGTGATCTATTGCCACGAGGGCGCGCATATCGAGGAGGACGAGTGCGCGGCGCCGGAATTCTATATCGGCGGCGGCAAGCTGACCGTGCTCGGCGGGGCCGACGGCAAGTTTACCGCCGAGGCGCTCGCAACGAAGCTCGGCGATCCGAGCGCGGCCTCAGGCGTGCACCACGCCCAACCGGCGGCGGTCAGCATCACCCAGCTCACGGAGAAGGGCACGGCCTACTCGCTCGACGAGATCAGGGCCATCGCGGACGTCGCCCACGCCCACGGGCTGAAGCTGCACATGGACGGCGCCCGCTTCGCCAACGCGGTGAACGCGCTCGGTTGCTCGCCGGCGGAAGCGACCTGGAAATCCGGGGTCGATGTGCTTTCCTTCGGCGCGACCAAGAACGGCGCCTTCGCGGCCGAGGCGGTGATCTTCTTCGATCCCGCGCTGGCGGGGGATGTCGAGTTCCGGCGCAAGCGCGGCGGGCATCTCTTCTCCAAGATGCGGTTCCTCTCGGCCCAGCTCTGCGCCTATCTCGAGAACGGCAACTGGCTGCGCTACGCGGCGAACGCCAACCGCGCGGCGAAGGTTCTGGCCGACGGCCTTTCCGGACTGCCGGGCGTCGAACTGCTGCATCCCGTGGACGGCAACGAGATTTTCGCCCGCATTTCCGCCTCCGTGCATCAGGCGCTGCGTGCTGCAGGCTGCCAGTACTACGCCTTCGGCGAGGCGCCGGACGGCTCGGTCGGCATCCGCCTCGTCACCGCCTTCAATACGGGTGATGCGGAGACCGGACATTTCCTCGACGCGGCCAGGGCCGGCGCGAAGGGAGCGGCGGCATGAGCAAGGCCCAGGCAAGGCCGGGCCGCTACCCGGCGAACGACTACCAGACAGGCGCGAAGCTGCCGCTCGACGGCGTCCGGGTGCTCGACCTTTCCCGCCTCGTCGCGGGCAATATGGTCACCCACGTGCTTGCCGATTACGGCGCCGAAGTGATCAAGCTGGAGCGTCCGGGCTTCGGCGACGATCTGCGCAACTGGCGCACCGAGGGCGTCGCTACCCACTGGAAGGTGTTCTGCCGCAACAAGAAGAGCGTCACCCTCGATCTCCGCAAGGAGGAAGGCAAGGCGCTGTTCCTGCAGCTGGTGGAGACCGCCGACGCGGTGGTCGAGAATTTCAAGCCGGGCACGCTGGAGGAATGGGGGCTCGGGCCGGATGTCCTGCAGGCCCGCAATCCGAAACTGACGCTGGTCCGCGTCTCCGGCTGGGGCCAGACCGGGCCCTGGAAGCACAAGCCAGGCTTCGGTTCGTTGGTCGAGGCGATGAGCGGCTTCGCGGCCCTCAACGGGTTCGGCGACCGGCCGCCGGTGCTGCCGCCGCTGGCCCTCGCCGACATGATCGCCGGGCTCTACGGCGCCTTCGCCGTGATGGTCGCGCTGCGAAATGTCGAGGTCTCGGGCGGGAAGGGGCAGAGCATCGATCTCTCTCTCTTCGAGCCGATCCACGCCATTCTCGGCCCGGAGGCGGCGAACTATGCCCTCTCCGGCAAGGTGCCGCCGCGCACCGGCAGCCGTTCCAACCTTACCTCGCCGCGCAATACCTACCGCTGCAAGGATGGCAAATACGTCGCGCTCTCGGGCTCGATACAGGCGATGGCCGAGCGGCTCTTCCGGACCATAGGCCGGCCTGACCTGATCGACGATCCGCGCTTCAAGACGAACTCGGACCGGGTGAAGAACAACGACATCCTCGATCCGATCGTCGCCGAGTATATGGCCGAACGGACCCAGGCGGAGTGTCTGGAGATCTTCGAGAAGGCCGGCGTCACGGTCGGTCCGGTCGCCGACGTCGCGCAGCTCGCGGACGACGACTACATGGAGGGCCGCGGCGTGGTCGAGGCCTTCCCGGACCCGGATATCGGCACCCTGCCGATGCATGCGGTGATCCCGCGGCTTTCCGACACGCCGGGCGCGGTGCGCAGCCCGGCGCCGGAACTGGGTGAGCACAATGCGGAAATCTGGGGCGGGCTCGGCATCGACGCGGCCGAGCAGGCACGTCTCGTGAAAGAGGGAGTGATCTGATGGCCGGTAACCTCCCACTCTGGCGTTCGCTGCTCTATGTACCGGTGACCAATGAGCGATTCGTCGAGAAGGCGGCCGCGCGCGGCGCCGACGCGATCAAGCTCGATCTCGAGGACAGCATCCCACCGGCCGAGAAACCGGCTGCCCGGAAGGCGCTGCGCGACGCGGCGCAGGTAATCTCCAATGCCGGCACCGAAGTGCTGGTGCGGATCAACCGCCCCTGGCGCCTCGCCGTGCAGGATCTGGAGGCCGCTGTCTGGCCGGAGGTCTCCGGTCTCTGCCTGCCGAAACTGGAAAGCGCCGATCATTTGGCCTTCCTCGACGAGACCGTGGAAGAGCTGGAGCGCGAGCGAGGCCTTGAGCCCGGCTCCATTTGCTTCATGGGTCTGATCGAGACCCCGCGCGGCCTCAACAACGTGCGGGAGATCGCCAAGGCGAGCCCGCGTCTGAAGGGCCTTTCGCTCGGCCAGGAGGATTATTCCGCCGCCCTCGGCATGCCGAGCCTCGGGCCGGGAGACCTCACCGAGGACATGCGCCTTGTCCAGCGCGCCGCCCGCGAGGCCGGCATCCTGCCGCTCGGTTTCGCCGGCTCGATCGCCGAGATCACCGACATGGAGGCGTTCCGCGCCAGCGCCGAACGCGCCCGCGCCCTCGGCATGGAGGGCGCCTCCTGCGTCCATCCGGCCCAGGTTCCGATCCTGAACGCGGTCTTCTCCCCGACGGAGGAAGAAGTCGAGACGGCGGAGGCGATGGTCGCGGCCTACGACGCGGCGATGGCCGACGGTCTCGGCGCGGTCAGCTTCCGCGGCAAGATGATCGACGTGCCCGTCGTGGAGCGGGCGCGAAGGGCTCTGGTGCTGCGGGATCGGATCGCGGGGCGGTAACAAGAGTCCGTCATCCCGGACTTGATCCGGGACCTTTCGATAAGAGATCTCGCCATTTTCTGCGGAAGGTCCCGGCTCTTCGGCCGGGATGACGATGGTGGGGAGGCCTGGCTCGCTAGAAGAGCTCCCCGAACCGGTCGCGCCAATCCGGATTATGCCGTTCGATCAATTCGAATTTCCACTGCCGCCGCCAGCGCTTCACCTGATGCTCGCGCCTTATGGCGCTTTCCATAGTCTCATGGGGCTCGAAATAGACCAGGTTATTGACGTTGTAGCATTTGGTGAAGCCGGCAATTGCTCCGCTCTTGTGCTGCGCTATGCGCGTTCTGAGATCGGAAGTAACTCCGGTGTAGAGAACGCCCTGACGCTTGCTGGCGAGGATGTAGACAAACGGCTGCATAACCTCCTGATGGGCGGCGCAGGCAGTTTTTCTTTCCCAAAATAAAAAACAGTCGTCATCCCGGCCAACGCGCCGGGACCTTGTGCGGAAAAGGGCGTAGCACGTCGTCGAAAGGTCCCGGATCAAGTCCGGGATGACGAACTTCCTTGGATGGATGAAGAAGGCGCTTTACCGCCCCAGTAACTGCCCGATCAGGTCGTAGACCATGTAGGAGATTTCGCTCTCGAGCGGCAGAGACAGCATCCCCATGGCGCCGTACCCGAGCAGCCAGGGCATCAGGTAGAAGCGGATCATGAAGAAGAACCAGGCGACATAGAGCGGGTGCAGCCAGGGCAGCAGGAAGCCCGGCGTCACCGGCGCGAAGAGGCGGAGCAGCGGGTTCGTCACGCGGACGAAGAAGCGCATGAAGAAGAAGTTCGAATCCTCCGGCAGGAAGATCGAC
The DNA here is from genome assembly GCF_017640745.1 of Nisaea sp. Classification (GTDB taxonomy): domain Bacteria; phylum Pseudomonadota; class Alphaproteobacteria; order Thalassobaculales; family Thalassobaculaceae; genus Nisaea. The sequence continues at coordinate 34,853 of NZ_JAEPQA010000023.1, forward strand.
ATCGCGAAGCGGCCAAAGAGGGTCCACATCACCGTGCCGAGCAGGTAGTCGATCACCAGGACCCAGAGGGGAAAGGCGCTTGCATCCATCGGGGCGTATCCTCCCGCCGCTTATTCTTTTGATTGGGCATAAAAAATCCGGGACGAAGCTTGGCCCGTCCCGGATTTCTCTTCAAGCCTGTCCGGGACGGATATGACGCCGTCCCGGGTGTGAGAGGTTTGTCCTAGTGAGTCGCGTCGAGGACCGTGCCGCCGCGCGGCGTGCGGACCGCGTCGACCATCCGCTGGGTTTCCTCGTCCGGCTCTTCGGTCATCAGGCTGACCACGATCATCAGCACCAGGCTGACCGGCATGCCGATCACGCCGAAGCGCAGGTGGTCGATGCCGAACCAGGGCGTGCCGCCGGCGAAATAGACGTAATAGAGATACGCCGATCCCGCGACGAACCCGCCGACCATGCCGGCAATCGCGCCCTCACGGTTGGCCCGCTTCCACCAGATGCCGAGCACCAGCGGGAAGAACAGGCCGGAGCAGGCGAAGTCGAACGCCCAGGCCACCGCACCGAGGATCGATGTCAGTTTCAGGCTGGCGACGAACGCGCCCGCCGCACCAACACCGAGGAGTAGGATCCGGGCCACGACGAGCCGGGTCTTGGTCTCCGCCTTCGGGTCGATGATCTTGTAGTACAGATCGTGGCTGAGGGCGTTGGCGATGGCGAGCAGCAGCCCGTCCGCCGTCGACATGGCCGCAGCCATACCGCCTGCCGCCACCAGGCCCGAGATCACATAGGGCAGACCGGCGATTTCAGGCGTGGCCAGCACGACGATGTCGGCCCGCATGAAGAGCTCGTTGATCTGCAGGATCCCGTCCCCGTTGGAGTCGGACACCTTCAGGAAGTCGACAGCCGCCCATTTCTGGATCCATTGGAGCGCGTTCACATCGGCGATGGACTTGCCGATGATTCCGGTCGCCAGATTCGGATCGAGCAGCGAGAGCTTGGTGAAGGTCGCCAGTGCGGGCGCCGTGAAGTAGAGCAGGAAGATGAAGAGGATCGACCAGCCCACCGAGATCCGCGCGGAGCGCACGGACGGCGTCGTGAAGTAGCGCATGAGGACGTGAGGCAGCGAGGCCGTGCCGCACATCATGCAGAGCACCAGCGTGGCGAATTTCCATTTCGCCATCAGGGTATCGCCCGGCGCGTTGATCGGATTGACCAGAGCCGCCAGACCGCCGAAGGTTTCGGTCGGCTTCAGCGCGCCGACCTGATGCAGGGCTTCGAGTTCCTGCACGCGATGGACGGCATCACCGTAGGCGAGCTGCGGGATCAGGCCGAAGCCGCTCTTGTTCGACATCCAGACGACCGGGACGATGTAGGCGATGATGAGGACGATGTACTGGGCCACCTGGGTCCAGGTCACCGCCCGCATGCCGCCGAGCATCGAGCAGACGAGAATGCCGGCAAGGCCGAACCAGACACCGACCTCGAACGGGATCTGCAGCGCCCGGGCCGCGACCGTACCGGTGGCATTGATCTGCGCCGTCACGTAGGTGAAGGACGCGACCACCAGGACGATCACCGCGCAGAGACGGGCGAAGTTGCCGCCGTAACGCGTGCCGATGAAGTCCGGCACCGTGTAGCAGCCGAACTTGCGGAGATACGGCGCCATCAGCGAGGCGACGAGCACGTAGCCGCCGGTCCAGCCGACCAGGAAGGCCATGTAGCCGTAGCCGCCGAAATAGATGCCGCCCGCCATGGCAACGAAGGAGGCGCCGGACATCCAGTCCGCCGCGGTCGCCATGCCGTTGTAGAGCGCCGGGACCTGCCGGCCGGCGACATAGTACTGGTCCGTCGCCATGGTGCGCGAGAGCACGCCGATCAGGGCGTAGATCGCGATGGTGAAGCCGACGAACAGGTAACCGATCGTGTCGGGACTGACACCGGCCTGTTCGAGAATGGCCATCAGGATAATGAAGAGGAGGAATCCGCCTGTATAGAGGCCGTAGATCTTCCCCAGATTCTGGATGAAATCACCCTTCATGTCGGATCTCCTCTACTCGTCCTCGTTTTCGTCTTCAGCGACGCCGAATTCCTCGTCGATCTTGTTCTGGGCGCGTGCGAACCAGAAGATGATGACGACGAAGGCAAACAGGGAGCCCTGTCCGGCCATGTAGAAGCCGAGCGGGAATCCGAGGAAGGTGATCGAGTTGAGCTGCGGCGCGAACCAGTGCACGCCGAAGGCGAAGATGAACCAGATGATCAGTGTGATTATTGTGAGGTTCTTGGTGCGCTGCCAATGAGCCTCATGAGTGGAGTCGGCTTCCGCCATCTTGGTACCCCCCTTTCATGTCACCGTCATTCACTGACGGTTTTTTGTGTATCGCGTGTACCACGCAATATTCTTAGTCTATGACGGTTTAGTCGAATCAGCTACAGCTTTGTGAAGGTCTTGAATTTACTGTAGTTCGTGTGAAACTCGGAAAGTTGTTATGTTTCATGGCGTTTTGAGGGAGTTTTGGCGGAAGGCGAGACTGTTTATGCCGTTCTCGACCCGCTGGAATGAGAAGCCGCTCGACGATGTCGAATCGGCATGTGGGTTTGTGAGTACACGGGCCGCTTTTGTCGCCCAGACCACGCTCTACGGCTATGTCCGGACCCGCGCGGGGACGCGCTATACACAGCTTTTCGACGACGATCTTTTCGCCCAATCCCTGAATATCGCGAAGTGGCAACTGTTCCTCGCCTGCGCGGCCGATCTCGCGGCATATGTCGCGGCGAGGTGCCGCGAGCGGCTTGACAAGGACAGCGAACAGGAACTTGCGCTCTTGTTTCTCGGGTCGGCACTCGCGGAGTATGAGGAACCCGCCCGGACGGTTCCGGACTGGGCGGAGGCGGTCCAGCGGGCGGAGTCGCGATTGCGGCTGGTCAGGCCGGATCCGGAAGATCCGGTTGCGGCGTTCAGGGGCAGTGAGGATGCGCTGATCCATTGGGCGCCGATCGCCGACGAACTGAAGATCCATGACGAGGGGATCGTGCGGAACTCCATCCGCTTCAAGTGGAAGGATATCCGGACCCAGCTGGAGTCCTCGCTGAAAGCCGACGCGGTCGCGGAGGATTTCGTCGCCGTTCGGCCGGCCGCCGAGTAGAGCTGTGGCACCCGCGCGGAACAGGGACGACTCGCCGCTCCGCCGCGCGATCGTCATGCGCTACCGGACCCGCCGTACCCATGCGGTGCTGCTCTCGGCGATCCCGGCGATCCTCGCCGTCGCGCTTGCCGTCTTCGCCGTCCGTCATGTCCTGCTCGCCGATGAGCCTGACTGGTCGCTGCTTGTCTTGCCGGTCATCGGTACCGCGGCGGCGGGCCTGCTCACCTACGCGGTCTATGGCATCATCGCGGCGCATATCGGCGATCTCGACAGGATGAAGGAGGATCTCGACCTCGCGGCCAGTACGGGCCGGTTGCCGGCAAGATGGCGGCAATTCACCGGCGGGCCGGGGGAGATCGCGGGGTTGTCGCAGACGATCGAACGGGCGTTTATCCGCCGCCAGCGGCACGATTCCGAAGGCGCCTGGATCGCCGGCGTCCTCGCGGGCATCCCGGCGGCGGTAATCGTCTTCACCGGCACCGGTCTCGTCGCGCTCTCGAATGCCGCCGCCCGGAGGCGCCTTGGCGAATTCGGCACCGCGCCGGGACACAGCATCTTCTCCATCGTTGACCATGGATTGCTGGGGGCAGCGCTCCGGCGCGCGCGTGAAAGCAGGCGCCCGGTCGAATTCGCTCTGACCGATACCGAGGGCAAGACCGTCGAAGCGCAGGTCGCGGGGCTGGCGGAAGGCGGAGTGGTGTCTTTCCTGGCCCCCGTCGAGGAGGTCCTGCCCGAACAGACGGCGATGGATCTCAGCCTTGGCAGCGCCGCGCCGGAGCCGGCTCCGTTCCTCGGTTCGACCCCGCTCGGTGACGTGCCGATCGTCAGCCTCGATCTTGAGACGACGGGGCTGGAAGCCGCGCGCGACCGGATCGTCTCCATCGGAGCGGTCCGGGTTCAGGACGGTCATGTCTTCACCGGCGCCTGCCTCGATCTTCTGGTCAAACCCGGGATTCCCATCCCGGAACGGTCTTTCCGCGTGCACGGGATCGGCGACGAACTGGTCGCCGGCGCGCCGCCGCTGCCGGAACTCTGGGAACAGCTGGCCCGGTTCTGCGAAGGCTGCGTCATCGTCGGCCATCAGATCGGGTTCGATCTGGCAGTGCTCGCCGCGGAGGCAAAGCGTCACAAGCTGCCGCCGATCAGCGCGCCGGCCCTGGATACGATGGCGCTGTTCAAGCAACTCGCTCCGGACGGGGGGATCGGGCTCGACAGCGCCGCGGCAGCCATGGGGCTGAGCATCTTCGGCCGTCACACCGCGCTGGGCGACGCGATCGTTACCGCGGAACTGTTCAATGCGATGGTGCCGGAGCTGCGCGAGCGCGGCATCTCCGATTACGGCTCCGCCCTGGATGTGGCGGCGCCGCGCCCATGGGGCCGGGAATAGGGCTGTCGGGGAGAGAGTGATGGAAGAGGGTGCCGCGTTCGACAGTTATCCCTACCGCCACAGTCTCAGCGACGTGGTGGCCTGGGAGCCGCTGGACATCGGGCCGGAGGCGAGTCTCGAGGAGGCCGCGGCGGCGATGGCGGCACGCGATGTGGGCTCGATCCTGGTGCGGGAGGCTTCCGGCGTCCATGCGGGGATTGTCACGGAGCGCGACATCGTCCGCCATATCGCGGCCGGAGGGAGTGCCGGCGCGGCGGTCGGGTCCGTCATGTCATCGCCCGTCCAGTCGCTCCCAGCCGATTCCCTCGTCTACAAGGCCATGGGGCGGATGGAGCGGCTCGGCATCCGCCATCTCGCGGTGACCGATCCCGACGGGCGGATTGTCGGCGTGATCTCGCTCCGGACCATCCTGAAGACCCGCAATACTGCCGCCTTCGCGCTTGGTGACGCGATCGAGGCAGCGCCGGATGCGGTGGCCATTGCGGCTGCCCGGGCGTGCCTGCCGGACCTGGTGCGGGCCCTGATGCAGGACGGCGGCCGGGGCACGACCGTCGCCGGCGCGATCAGCGCGGCGATGCGGGATTCGACGGAGCGGGCGGGATTGCTGGCGCTCGCCTCGATGGAACGGGACGGTTTGGGACCGCCGCCCGCGCCTTACATCCTGCTGGTGCTCGGCAGCGGCGGGCGCGGCGAAAGCCTGCTCTCCCCGGACCAGGACAATGCCGTGATCTACGACGGGACGGAGACGGACGACAGCTGGTTCGCGGAATGGGGAAAGCGGCTCACGGATATCCTCGATACCGCCGGTGTGCCCTATTGCAACGGCGGCGTGATGGCGTCGAACCCGCTCTGGCGGGGAACGCCGGCAAGCTGGCGCGAGCGGGTCGCCGGCTGGATCCGCAGCGGGCGCGGCGAGAGCATCATGAATGTCGATATCTTCTTCGATTTTGCTCCAGTGCTCGGCGACGTGGCGCTTGCGGCGTCGCTGCGCCGCGACGCGATCGGCGCGGTCGCGAAGCAGACCGTGTTCCTCGGCAATCTCGTGCAGCATATCGGAGGGTTTCGCCCTCCGCTCGCCTGGGACGCTTTCGGTCTGCTCAGCGGCTTTCAGCTCAAGGACGGTCGGGTGGATCTCAAGATCGGCGGGACCCTGCCGCTGGTCTCCGCCGCCCGCGTGCTGGCGCTGCGCCATGGAATCGAGGCCACCTCCACGACCGAACGCTTGCGGCTCCTGAAGGAAAAAGGCGTTCTGTCGCCGGGCGATGCCGCGGCAGCGGCAGAGGCGCTGGAAGCGATTATGTCCATTGTCCTGCGGCAGCAGCTGGCCGATCTCGAGGCCGGGAAGCCGCCGTCGTCGAAGATCGACCCCGCCCTCCTGGATCGCCGGGAGCGGCGCAGATTGCGCGCCCACCTTGAGGTGATCGATCTGCTGCAGCCGATGGTTCAGGGCGCGATCAGCGGCTAGTTGCCGCCGCCGCCGCACTTGTCTAAAACTGCGCCCTCTGACGTCTTTCATTCTCGACAGGAGCGGCCCCTTGGCAGCCTATCAGTACATCTATGTGATGAAGGGTCTGAGCAAGACCTATCCCGGCGGGCGCGAGGTTCTGAAGAACATCCATCTGTCCTTCCTGCCGGGCGCCAAGATCGGCGTGCTCGGGGGCAACGGCGCCGGTAAGTCGACGCTGCTCCGGATCATGGCCGGGGTCGACGAAGAGTTTCAGGGCGAGGCCTGGGCGGCCGACGGCGTGAAGGTCGGCTACCTGGCGCAGGAACCGCAGCTCAACCCGGACAAGGACGTGCACGGCAACGTCATGGAAGGCATGGGCGAGACCAAGGACCTGCTCGACCGCTTCAACGAGGTCAGCGCCCGCTTCGCCGAGGAAATGACCGACGACGAGATGAACGATCTGCTCGCCGAACAGGCCGAGCTGCAGGAGAAGATCGACGCCGCCGACGCCTGGGATCTGGACCGCAAGGTCGAGATCGCCATGGACGCGCTGCGCCTGCCCCCGGGCGATGCCGACGTCACAAAGCTTTCCGGCGGTGAGCGCCGCCGCGTCGCGCTCTGCAAGCTGCTGCTCTCGGCACCGGACATGCTGCTGCTCGACGAGCCGACCAACCACCTCGACGCCGAATCCGTGGCCTGGCTGCAGCGTTTCCTGCACGACTTCCCGGGCACCGTCGTGACCGTGACCCACGACCGCTACTTCCTCGACGAGGTGGCGGGCTGGATCCTCGAACTCGATCGCGGCCGCGGCATTCCCTATGAAGGCAACTATACCGGCTGGCTCGAGCAGAAGCAGAAGCGGTTGGAGCAGGAGGGCCGGGCCGAGGATTCGCGCCAGCGCACCCTCAAACAGGAACTGGAATGGGTCCGGCAGTCGCCGCGCGCCCGTCAGGCCAAGAGCAAGGCGCGTCTCAACGCCTACGAGGAACTGCTCGCCAAGAGCCAGGAAAAGGCCAGCGATGCCGCGCAGATCGTCATCCCGGCAGGCCCGCGCCTCGGCGGTCAGGTGATCGAGGCGGAGCACCTCTCCAAGGGCTTCGGCGACCGCCTGCTGATCGACGATCTTTCCTTCAAGCTGCCGCCGGGCGGCATTGTCGGGGTGATCGGTCCGAACGGCGCCGGTAAGACGACCCTGTTCCGCATGATTACCGGGCAGGAGCAGCCGGATCAGGGAAGCTTCACCGTCGGCGACACGGTTGTGCTCGGCTATATCGACCAGTCCCGCGACTCGCTGAATCCGAACAAGACCGTCTGGGAGGAAATCTCCGACGGGCTGGACGAGATCGATCTCGGCCGCCGCAAGATGCAGAGCCGCGCCTATTGCGGCCAGTTCAACTTCCGCGGCGCGGATCAGCAGAAGAAGGTCGGCCAGCTCTCCGGCGGTGAACGCAACCGCGTCCATCTCGCCAAGATGCTGAAGTCCGGCGCCAACCTGCTGCTGCTCGACGAACCGACGAACGATCTTGACGTCGATACGCTTCGGGCACTGGAAGAGGCACTGCTGGAATTCGCCGGCTGCGCCGTGGTCATCACCCACGATCGCTGGTTCCTCGACCGTATCGCGACCCACATCCTCGCCTTCGAGGGCGACAGCCATGTCGAGTGGTTCGAAGGCAACTTCCAGGCCTACGAGGAAGACAAGAAGGCCCGTCTTGGAGCGGACGCGCTCGAGCCGCACCGGATCAAGTACAAGCCGATCGCCCGCGCCTGAGCGGAGCGCGGTCCCGAAACATGAAACGCCGGCCTTTTGGCCGGCGTTTTTGTTTGGGCAATGCGGATGTTGCCGGGGGTAGGGATCAGGCGCGTTTGCGCAGGTTCTCCAGGATCTCTTCCATCTTGACCAGCAGTGAGTCGATCTTCCCGCCATTGCTGTCGATGACGGCGGAATACTCGTTGCGCTGGGTGATGCCCATGCTGATGCCTTCGATCACGACATCGACGATCTTGAAATTGCCGTTGTCCTCGATCAGGCGCCAGTCGACGAGCACACTGCTCTCCGGGTTGGCGGGATCGACGATCTTGCTCTTCACCATGGTGAAGCGGTCGGCCTCTGTGTTCCCGGTGACCTCGAAGGTCTGCCCAGAATACTCGTCGAACTGATTCGTGTAGGTGAAGACGACGCTCTCTTCGAACAGCTTCAGATAGGTTTCCCGCTGATCGGGACTGGCGCGGCGCCAGTGCTTGCCGAGCACAAACTGCCCGATCCAGGCCATATCGAAATTCGCCTGCAGCAGTTTGCGGAATTCTTCGCGCCGGGCGTCACCGACCAGATCCTTGTTCGTAACCATGCTGAGGGCGGTCTCTCCCAGCTTGGCGACGAACTTCTCCGCATTCTCGCCCTTGCTGTCGGCGAGGGCGGGATACGTCGCAAGCGAGACGCAGACCAAAAGGCCGAAGATGGCGCGCTGCAGAACGGTCATCGAGATGCCTCAGGCTAGTTCGTGTTCGCCGGAAGCTCGCCGGTCACGGAACGCGGGCGATCGGACGGTTCGAACTTCTCGAATTCCTGGCTGCCATCGGCGGCCTGCACGCCTTTTGGCGGCTGCCCGTTGCTGATCTCCGCATCGCGGCGCTGCAGGTAGATCGACCGAACACGCGCATAGTAATCGACAGACGAGGCTCTCAGATCGTTGATCGAGTCGTAGTTGCGGGCCCGGAAATCGACCGCTTCGCCCGTGCCGCGCGCGATGGTGATCGCGTTGCGGGCCCCGGGGCCGGAGACGATGTAGGTAAGGGGATCGAAGAACCTGTCGACGACCCTGCCAACCAGATCGCGACCGTTAGACGGGCCGAGGATCGGAATGACGAGGTAGGGACCTCCCGCGACACCATGCACGCCAAGTGTCTGGCCGAAGTCTTCGTCGCGATAACCCCAGCCGAGCCCGTTGCCCCAGTCGATCAGGCCGGCGGTCACGCCGTTGACGAAGAACTGGCGTGTCGCGTTGCCGGCGTTGTCCGTATCGCCCTGCAACAGGCTGTTCGCAATCACGACCGGTGAGCGCAGCCAGAGAAGGAAATTCCGGACCATGTCCTGGATCGGATCCGGCACGGCGGTCTTGTAAACGAATGCGGTCGGCCGCAGGACCATCGTGTCTACGGCGTCGTTCATCGCGAAAAACACACGGTTGACCGGCTCGATGGGGTCGTAAATCTGCGGACCCTCAGCCGCGTCCTGCGGAGCGGAGGCGCAACCCGCGAGCAAAAACAGCACGAGAAAAACGCCGGCTGCCCGATGCATCCGAGACAAAAATGTCATTTTCCCAACCCGTTACCTGTGCATCCCAGCGGACGCCCGCCCCTGCTTCCGAAGTTCGCAACCCTATTCACAGACATGGGGTTGCCAACCTCGGTGTCTTCAGCCGCGAGGATTAGCTGGTACCATAGAGGTTTAAGCAAGGCCAGAGCCCCGCAATTTATCCACGATTTGTTAGCGCACTGATGTTGCAAAAATATCGCGCTCCGGCGTGCCATGGTCCACCTGTCTATCTGATGCGGCGCGCCAGCGCGAAAGCGCGGCGGTTCCATTCGATCGTGCCGACGGCCTTGTAGAGGCGCCCGGCCTGGATCGTGAAGGCGGCGGCGGTGGCATTGTCGATATTGATCGAGAGCAGGCCGATCATGAGCAAAGCGTCGGCCTCGCTGATATGGTCGGCCGCCTGACGGAACAGGCCCCGTGCCTCGGCATAGGCCTGCTGCGCCTGCGACAGGCGCCCTAGTTGCGATTCGAGATCCCCGATGGCGCGGAGCGCCGCTCCCTCGAGGGCCATCTCGTTCAGGCCCCGATACATCGTGCGCGCCTGAGCGAAGGTTACCCGGGCCCGGTCCGGCATCTCCATCAGCAGGTCGATCTGGCCCATGTCCATCAGGGTTTGCGCCGCATCCCGGGTGCCGCCGGCATTCCGGTAGTGGTTCTGGGCTTCCTTCATCACCTCGCGGGCGCCGCGATTGTTTCCCTTCTGCATTTCGACGCGCCCCTTGCCCTTGAGGGCGTCGGCGAGAATCGGAAGCTTGTCGCCGCCTTTGGAGAGCTGGATGGCGCGCTCGAAATTGACCCGCGCGTCTTCCAGGCGCCCGGCCATGCGCTCCATTTCGCCGAGCCCGATCACGAAGCGCGCTTCCAGGCTGTCATCCTTCGACTCGGCGAGCAGGGTCCGCGCGACGGTACCCTGGGAGCGGGCGAAATCGAACCGGATCGGGGCCCGCCTCAGGTCGCCGCGGCCGGCCATCAGCGTGCTGTTGCCGACTCGTCTGGCGGCGTCGCGAAACCGGTCGGCGGCTTCGAGGGCGGTCGCCTGGGCGTTCGGAGCCCTTTCCAGGCGGCGCAGGATGTCCGTCATGGCGAGCCGGGTCATCGCCTCGCCGATGAAGTCGCCGGTGCGGCGGTAGAGCGTCAGGGCGCGTTCGAGGCGGTTCTGTGCTTCCGCCGTCTTTCGCGTCTGCCGGTCGATTTCCGCCCGGCAATAGAGCGCGTGCGCTTCTCCGCTGCGGTCGCCGACCTGGCTGAACAGGAAATGCGCGTGCTCGAAAGCGCCGGCCGCTTCGTCCGACTTGGTGAGCTGCATCGCCGCTTCGGCGAGCCCGAGGGTCGCGTTCGCTTCGCCGAAGCGGAAATTCTCGTCGGCGAACAGACGTCCGGCCTCGGCAAAGGCTTCCCTGGCGCCGTCGAAACTCTTCCGCTCGACCAGAAGATAGCCCTGCTGAAGCAAGGCGTTTGCCATGCTGGAGCGGAGTTTGGAGGTGTTTGCCGCGTTATAGGCGGATTCGTAGTTTCGCGCCGCGTCGTCCGGGTGACCGCGCGCACGCTCGAGCTTGCCGAGGCTCAAGAGGCAATCGACGATGCCCTCATTGTCCTTGGCTTCCTTGAACAGGTCGCGCGCTTCCTGAAAGTTGTCCTTGGCCTCCGAGAACAGTCCGTGCAGGCGGAACCCTTCTCCCTGGGCCCACAGCCGCCCGGCCATCGCTCCGGGGCCAGTGCTGAGCGTTCCGCCCGAGCGCATCGCTTGGACGCCGCCGCCGCGCTGGATATCTCGCGAGACAACCCAGTCGGCGATCAGACCGCAGAAGCCGAACACACCGATTGTGACCGCCACCAGGTGCTGGTAGTTGGGCGCCTTGCCGAGGGTGAAGAAGTAACTTGCGGTCACAGCGATCGAAGTCAGCGCGACAATCGTCAGGCGTCTTTGCCAGATGCCGAGCCGGCCCCGGCGTTTCGCTCGTGTGATCGCAGAACGCAAAAGCGGTTTCCCTTCCGCTGCCCCAAAACGGGAGTTGGACAGATGGCACGTAATCTAATTCAGATTCTATGCCATTCCGTTAACAACGGGCGCTCAGCCTGTTCACAAATGCGTCTTTCCCGCCTGAGTTGCGAGTATTCTTCCGGAAAAATACCGGTAAATCGGCTTCTGCAGCGCCGGAAGAATGTAAATGGGAAACTGGACGACGGCGAAAAAAAGAAACGCCTCCGGCCCGAGCGCCGGTCCGGCCGCGGCCATGAACAGCGCCATGTTGCGATTCCCCGAACAGAGGGCGACGGAAAGTTGATTCTGTCTCCCGGTCCAGAAGAAAAGCAGCCCGCCTGCGACTTGCAGCGCGATGCTCGCGGCGAAGGCGGCAGCTGTGTAAAGCAGGACCGTCCCGGGGTCCCTTTCCAGCCAGTCCCGTACCCCATCCATCACGGAGACGGCGAAGATCAGCATCAGAAGCACCGCAACTCCGTCGATGATGGCCGATTTCTCGCGCAGGAAGGTGGGGCCGAGCTTGCGCCGCAGTACCGTCGCGGCGATGGCGCAGCCGGCGATCATCAGGGCAAGCCTCAAGGTCAGGGCGCCGGCGCCGAGATCGACCTCGATTCCGATCAGCCAGAACAACAGGCCCGGAAGGATGAAGGGGAAGGCAAAGGTACAGATGACCATCAGGAACAGCGCGGCGGCCGCATCGAGCCCGATGATCAGCGCGATGACCGGAACCGTGACCAGCGGCGGGCTGCCGCTCCAGATCAGAAGCGGAACCGCGAGATCCGAAGGGACTTCGAGCCAGGTGAGCACGAGATAGAATAGGCAGGGCGTCGCCACCAGCAGCCACGCGATGGCCACCAGGTGGGTTCCGAAGCGCCGGCTGGTCTGACCGAGCGAGGACGCGTCGGTCCGGGTCATCGCCAGTGTCAGCATGACGATCACTGTGGGCGCGAGCAGCGGTTTCGCGACCGCAGCCAGTTCCGGCAGAGCGAGCCCGATGAAGACTCCGAGGGCCATGACAAGCGCTGCGCGCCGTCCGAGATATTGCAGCAGCCTCACCTGGATCCGCTCCTTTTGCGTCATGGCAGGACGGCAGAATTGCCGGTATGGTCGGCTTTATGGAACCGGCTGATTCGAATAAGTGTTTCGCCTCCGGCGAACTGACCGTCCCCACCGAGTGGACCGACTATAACGGGCATATGAACGTGGGCTACTACGTCGTTGCCTTCGATAAGGCGACCGACGTCGTTCTGGACCATCTGGGCATCGGGGAATCCTACAGGCGGGCCGAAGAGGCGTCCGTTTTCGTTCTGGAGGCGCATGTCACCTATGACCGCGAGGTGCATCCGGGTGACCGCTTGCGCTTCACGACGCAGTTTCTCGATCACGATTCGAAACGCGTGCACCTGTTCCACCGGATGTATCATGCCGGGGAAGGCTATCTCGCCGCGACCAATGAACTGATGATCATGCACATGGACCTCACGACGCGCCGTCCGGCGCCGTTTCTGGCTTCCGCGCTGTCGCGGATTGCCGAACTGCACGATCTCCATAAAACGCTGCCGCGACCGGATGCCGCCGGACACGCGATCGGCATCCGGCGACGGTGAAGAAATGTCCGACGGCTTTCCGGTGAAGTGGATTTCCAAGGGACGTGAACGGGCGCTCCATGCGCTTCGGAACGAGCAGGTGCTGCTGTCCGGACTGGCCGTCGTCATCGGCGTGGCGGCGGCCTTTTCCGCCGTCCTGTTCCGGGAACTGATCGGCCTTATCCAGACGGGCTTTTTGGGTTTCGAGCACGAGCGGGTGGCGTCGGGAGTTGCCGGTCTCGCCTGGTGGCACGTGCTGCTTGCGCCGGCCGCCGGCGGGCTGCTGATCGGATTGTTCCTGCGGTACCTCATGCCCGGCGGCCGGCCCCAGGGCGTGGCCGATGTGATCGAGGCGAACGCGCTGCGGGCTGGGCGCGTCTCCGGCCGGGTCGGTCTCGGGGCGGCCTTCGTCAGCGCGGCCTCCATCGGCGCAGGCGCCTCTGTCGGGCGGGAAGGGCCCGCGGTGCATCTCGGGGCCACGATCGCAAGCTGGATCGGGCGCCGCTTCCGGCTCAACCGCTCGCAGTCCCGCACCCTGCTCGGCTGCGGCGTCGCGGCGGCGGTCGCGGCATCGTTCAACGCGCCGGTGGCCGGGGTCTTCTTCGCCCTGGAGGTTGTCATCGGGCATTACGCGCTGACCGCCTTCGCCCCGATTGTCATCGCCTCGGTGGCCGGCACGGTGGTGTCGCGGACCTATTTCGGCGACGTGCCCGCTTTTGTCGTGCCCCCGCACGAGATCGCGTCCTTCTTCGAGTTCGGAGCCTTTGCCCTGCTCGGCATCACCTCCGCCGTCGCCGCGGTTACCTTCATGCGGGTGTTCCGGTTCTCGCAGAAAGTGGCCGACTCCACCCGGCTGCCGCTGTGGATCCGGCCGGCCGTGGGCGGGCTTGTCATCGGTGGCATTGCAGTCTTCTACCCAGAAATTCTGGGTGTCGGCTACGAGGCCATGGATAACGCGCTGAACGAGAACTATGCGCTGCTCATGCTGGTCACTCTGGCCCTGCTCAAGATCGTCGCGACCGGTATCTCCTTCGGTTTCGGTTTCGGCGGCGGCGTCTTCAGTCCGAGCCTGTTCATCGGCGCCATGGTCGGGGGCGCCTTCGGAATTATTGCGTCGATCCCGAACCCGGATCTCTCTTCCGGGCACGGCGCCTACACCCTGGTCGGGATGGGAGCTGTTTCGGGGGCGGTCCTCGGGGCGCCGATCTCGACCATGCTCATCATCGTGGAGCTGACGGGCGATTACCGGCTGACGATCGCCGTCATGGTGGCCGTGGTGATCGCGTCGCTGCTGACCCGGACCCTGCACGGACCGTCGCTGTTCCACGATCAGCTCGCGGCGCGCGGCATCACCGTGCGCGGCAGTCACGACGTCGCCGTGCTGAGCGGTATCACCGTGAGAGACCTGATGCGGGACGACCAGGCCTCGATCCGCAACGATGCGTCACTCGAGGAGGTCAGGAAGGCCCTGCTCAGCGCGGCCGGAGGCGTGATCTACGTGACCGACGAAAAAGGCCGGCTGCAAGGCAGCGCAACCTTGGCCAATCTCGGAAAACATGCGTTCGGAACCGGTACGGAGGCGGAATTCAAGCTCGACGATGTCCTTGACCGGTCGCGTCCGATTCTCGCCGCGGGAGACGAATTGGGGTCGGTTTTGGACCGGTTCGGTTCGGGAGGCGACGGGCAGCTTCCGGTCGTCCGCGAGCCTGCATGGCCGGTTCTTGTCGGACGGCTCGACGAGGCCGATGTCATGCGCGCGTACAATCAGGCACTGGAACGCCTGCGCGACGAGGAACATGGGGAAAGCCGGGGGCGTTGAGCGGGACTTGTTCGCCAAAAGACGACGGGGTGCTTCCATTCACCCGTTGGGGACAAGTGATGGATTGGCACCCCGTCTACCGTTTGTCGCGACCATTTGGGACCGGCTCTTGAAAGGTGCGACAACGGATCCGAAACCGTACTAACGCTTGACCCGATCCATCTGTGATATAGCTAGCGCAAGACGCGCCTTCGGCAATGGGACCGGGTATTCGTTCTTGGTGGTTTTTTCAAAATGTCTGAGGACCACCTCGATTTAAATGAACTGTAAGCCCTAATTTACTAAAACTTTGTTAAAGGGCGAGGCATTTGGCAAGCTCTTTCGGATCGTGCGCTGGATTGAATGACTGATCTGTTTTTTGAAAGTGAACCTGAACAGCCGCTTTCGGGCGGTGCCGAGACCGAGCCCTACTTCGACGGGCTGAACACGCCACAGGCAGAGGCGGTACGGTCTCTGGACGGTCCGGTTCTGGTGCTGGCCGGCGCCGGAACGGGCAAGACCCGCGTGCTGACGACGCGGCTCGCTCATCTGATTTCGACCGGCACGGCGCGGCCCTGGAACGTGCTTGCTGTCACTTTCACGAACAAGGCGGCGCGGGAGATGCGCGAGCGCGTGGCTGCCGTCATCGGCCCGATGGCGGAGCAGGTCTGGCTCGGCACCTTTCATGCCCTCGGCGCCAAGATCCTGCGGCGTCATGCGGAGCTCGTCGGGCTGCGGCCCGACTTCACCATCCTCGATGCGGACGATCAGCAACGGCTGCTGAAACAGATCCTGCAGGCGTCGAACATCGACGACAAGAAATGGCCGGCGCGCGCCATGATGGGGGTGATCCAGCGCTGGAAGGATCGCGGACTGACACCCGACAAGATCGGGCGCGATGAGGCCGGCGATCTTGCCGGTGGGCGGCTTGTCGAGATCTACCGGCAATACCAGGAGAGGCTTAAGATCCTGAACGCGGTGGATTTCGGTGATCTGCTGTTGCTGGTCGTCGACATCTTCCAGAGCCATCCCGATGTGCTCTCGCGATACCACGATCAGTTCACCCACATTCTTGTCGATGAATATCAGGACACGAACGTCGTCCAGTATCTCTGGCTTCGGCTGCTGGCGCAGAGGAACCGGAATATCTGCTGCGTCGGTGACGACGATCAGTCGATCTATGGCTGGCGCGGTGCCGAGGTCGGCAACATCCTGAAATTCGAGAAGGATTTTCCCGGCGCCCGGATCGTCAGGCTGGAGCAGAATTACCGCTCCACCTCCCGCATCCTCGCGGCGGCTTCCGGTCTGATCGCCCACAATGAGGGGCGGCTCGGCAAGACGCTCTGGACCGAGGGTTCGGACGGCGAGAAGCTGGAGGTCCGCGGGCTCTGGGACGGCGAGTCCGAGGCCCGCTATGTCGGCGAGGAAATCGAGGCGCTGCAGCGCAAGGGCGCGAAACTCTCCGAGATTGCGGTGCTGGTGCGCGCCGGATTCCAGACCCGTGAGTTTGAGGAACGCTTCCTCACCATCGGTCTGCCCTACCGGGTTGTCGGCGGCGCACGGTTCTACGAGCGGATGGAGATCCGCGATGCTCTCGCCTATCTCCGGGTGATCAATCAGCGTGACGACGATCTCGCCTTCGAGCGGATCGTCAACAAGCCGAAGCGGGGGATCGGCGACAGCACCATGCAGGCGGTGCATCACCTCGCCCGGAACGAAGGTACGTCGCTCTACCGCGCGGCCGCGCGCATCGTCGAGACCGACGAGTTGAAACCGGCGGCGAAGCGCAAGCTCGCCGAGGTGATCGAGAATTTCGAGCGCTGGCGCTCTCTCGTCGAGGTCGAGGACCACAGCGACCTCGCCCGTATCGTGCTGGACGAGTCCGGCTATACCGAGATGTGGCAGAAGGACAAGTCGCCGGAGGCGCCCGGACGGTTGGAGAACCTCAAGGAACTCTGCGGTGCGATGGAGGAGTTCGAGAACCTCGCCGGCTTCCTCGAACATATCAGCCTGGTCATGGAAAACGCGGAAAGCGCTGATCAGGAGCAGGTCAGCATCATGACCCTGCATGCCGCCAAGGGCCTCGAATTCAACGACGTCTTCCTGCCCGGCTGGGAGGACGGCATGTTTCCGAACCAGCGGGCGCTGGACGAGAACGGCGCCGCCGGGCTCGAAGAGGAACGGCGGCTGGCCTATGTCGGGCTGACGCGGGCGCGCAAGCGCGTACATATCAGCTTCGCCGCGAACCGCCGCGTGCATGGCATGTGGCAGAGCTCTGTTCCGTCGCGCTTTGTCGAGGAATTGCCGGACGAGCATGTCGAGATTTCCAGCGAGACCGGGTTCCAGGGCTCGCGCTATGGCGGATATGGCGCCGCGTCCGGCGCTGCGGATCTCTGGGGAGACGGGGGTTTCGGCTATGGCTCGGCCCAGTCGGGACGCGGTCCCGGCTATGGCCGGCGAAGGGGCGAGAGCCGTGCCGGGCCGCCTCTTCTGGAAGGCAAGGGCTATGTCGTCGACCGGTCCTCGCCGTCGGGCTTCTCGGTCGGGGAACGGGTCTTCCACCAGAAATTCGGCATGGGCACCGTTTCCTCCATCGATGGGGACAAGCTGCAGATTGCCTTCGACAAGGCAGGCAGCAAGAAAGTCGTCGCGAGCTTTGTGAGCAAACCATGAAACCAATCTGGCAGGTCTCGCTGGAGACCTCCGCGGAGGCGGCGCTGCCGCTTTCCGACGTCCTCGAGCCGTTCGTCGAGGCGATTTCCGTATTCGAGGAAGAGGATCGCGGGATCTGGGTCCTCAAGGGCGTGACGACCGAGGAGCCGGACCGGGGCGCGATCGTTGCCGCGCTTTCGGTCGCGGCCGCGGTCGAGGGGTGTGCCTTGCCCGAGGTGGAGGTCGCCCTGTTGCCGGAGACCGACTGGATCCGGCTCAACCGGGAATCCTTCCCCGCGATGCAGTTCGGACGCTTCCTGGTGCATGGCTCGCATCTCCGTGGGAAGACGCCGAAGGCGGTTCTCGCGATCGAAGTGGATGCGGCGCAGGCCTTCGGCTCCGGCTCGCACGGAACGACCGAAGGCTGTCTGCGCGCGATCGGCATGCTGGCGCATCGGATACGGCCGCGGAACGTGCTCGATATGGGCTGCGGATCGGGAATTCTCAGCATGGCGGCGGCGAAGATCTGGCCCGACGCCCGCGTGCGCGCCGTGGATATCGATCCGGTGTCGGTGACGACGACGCGCGAGAATGCCGTCGCGAACGGTGTCGCCGCGCGGGTGCGTGCCGACGCCGGAAACGGCTATGACGTTCTGGCGCGGGAGCCGGCGGGCTCCTACGATCTCATTCTTTCCAACATCCTTGCCCGTCCGTTGTGCCGGATGGCGCCGGACCTGGCGCATCAGCTCAAGCCGGGCGGCATGGCGGTGCTGTCGGGATTGCTCTTCCATCAGACTGCCGCGGTCGTTGCGGCGCACCGGAGCCAGGGGCTCCGCTTGGTGCGCAAATGGCGCTACGGCGACTGGATGACGCTGCTGCTGGAAAAGAAAACCGGCACGGTCTGAGGACCGCGCCGGCAGGGACGCATCTACTTAGGGGAAAATCGGCGGTTCCGGATGGGAGGAAGGTCCGGAACCGCCGGTATTCGAGCTTGGAAAGCCTCCTTTGGGGAGGGGGATATCAGGCGGCTTCCCGGTGCTCGTCGGTATTCGCGGCTTCGACGGTAACGACCGCCGGAGCTTCGGCGACGGCGGCCATCGGAGCGATGATCGTCTTCGCGGCGACCGGCTCGGTCGTGGACGCGGCCAGCTTGCGGGCGACATGGGCGATATCGCTGCGATAGAGGCCGATATCCGCCAGCATGCGGTCGTCGAGGTCGTTCAGTTCCGCCATCGTACGGGAGACCCGGAGGCGGTTGATCAGGTTCGAGAACATGGTTTTCACTCCGTTCACAAGAAGGGTGCCGATGTAGCGGTTCCATTCCTCGCGGATGTGCATCTCGGCGGAATAGAGGCTGTGATTGCGGATCACTGTGTTGTCCGGATCGCTGACCCGGGCAACAAAGGGGCCCGCTTCAATCACGCGCAGGTTATCGGCGCGGCTCAGTTTGTAGTAGTTCATGATCTTCGCCTCGTAAGGCTCTGTTGTTCGATGACTGGAATATAGATCCTCGCTTGACATGCGAGGAGCGATGTGTTTGCAGCGCAGTTATGCGTTTTGCGCATGCGCAAGAGCAATTGCTATGCGCTGACTTAATCGCTCGTTAATATTTCTTGCCTGTCGTTCGGGTTTCGCTCCCTTGTTCCCATTCGCTCCGCTGCCTAATCTGACGGCGATCGATGATTTTGAAGAAAGCGGGGGGATCGCATGTCCGAAACGGGCGGCGCCGCGGAACGGCTGGCAGCATTGAGGGCGGCCCTGGCGGCGGCAGGGGTCGACGGCATGATCGTGCCGCGGGCCGACGAGCACCAGAGCGAATACCTGCCCGCCTCGGCGGAACGTGTCGCCTGGCTCACCGGCTTTACGGGATCCGCCGGAACCGCAGTCGTGCTGCCGGAGACGGCGGCCGTGTTTACCGACGGCCGCTACACCCTGCAAATCCGGGATCAGGTTGATGGCGCGCTTTATGAGCGCCTGAACAGCGCTGACAAGACGCCCGCCGACTGGATCGGGGAGCATCTTCAGAGCGGCAAACGGTTCGGAGTTGACCCGTGGCTGCATACGGACCGCCAGCTCGAACGCTTGCGCAAGGCGGTGGAAAAGGCGGGCGCTGAGCTGAAGCTGCTGGAAAGCAACCCGATCGATGCGATCTGGAGTGACCGGCCGGAGCCCCCGGCCGAACCGATGAAACCGCACCCGACGGCCTATGCTGGCAGGAGTTCGGAGGAAAAACGCACGGAAATCGGCGCGCTTCTCGCCGGGGCAAAAGTCGATGCCTTGCTGGTCACCTCTGCGGAATCCATCGCCTGGCTCCTCAATGTCCGCGGCGACGACGTGCGGAACACACCGCTCTGTCTCTGTTTCGCGGTGTTATCCGCCGACGGAACGGCGGAACTCTTTGTCGACCCGCGCAAGATCGGCGACGAGGTCCGTGCCCATCTCGGCAATGCGGTCACGATCCGGGGGCGGGAGGAACTCGGGGCGGCTCTCGATGCGATCGCCGCCGCAGGCAAGGTCCTGAGGATCGATCCGGAGAGTGCGCCGGCCTGGCCGATGGAGCGGATCCGGACCGCGGGCGGCAAGCTGGATACGGAAGCCGATCCGATCATTGCCGCGAAAGCGGTGAAGAACGATGTCGAGCTGATCGGCGTACGGGCTGCGCATTTCCGCGATGGCCTCGCCTATGCGCGTTTCCTCTGCTGGTTCGCGGCGCGGGCGCATCAGGGCGGGCTCGACGAGATGACGCTGGTCGAGCGGCTGCACGGCTTCCGGGCGGAACACGAGATGTTCCGCGGGCCGAGCTTCGACACCATTTCGGGGGCCGGCCCCAACGGCGCGATCGTGCATTACCGGGTAACGGAGGAGAGCAATCGCGATCTCAATCCGGGGGAACTGTATCTGGTCGATTCCGGTGCGCAATATCTCGACGGCACGACGGACATTACCCGCACCCTGTCAACCGGTGTGGTCGGCGACGAGGAACAGCGCTGCTTCACCCTGGTGCTGAAAGGCATGATCGCGCTCTCCGAAGCGGTGTTCCCGGCGGGGACGACCGGCGGCCAGCTCGACGTGCTGGCGCGCCGTCATCTCTGGGCGGCCGGGCTCGACTACGATCACGGCACCGGGCATGGCGTCGGTGCCTATCTCGGCGTGCACGAGGGGCCGCAACGGATATCGAAGTCCGGTGGCGGCGCCGAACTGAAACCCGGCATGATCATCTCCAACGAACCCGGATACTACCGGGCCGGCGCTTTCGGTATCCGGATCGAGAATCTGGTGGTCGTGGAGGAGCGCGAGGTTGCCGGGGCGGAGCGGCCGATGCTCGGGTTCGAAACCCTGACGCAGGCACCGATCGACCGGGCGCTGATCGATCTCTCGCTGCTTGATCGTCACGAGATCGCCTGGCTCGACGCCTATCATGCACGGGTGCGCGACACGCTTGGTCCGGAACTCGATCCGGAGACCGCAGCCTGGCTGGTCGACGCGACCGCGCCGCTGGCGGACAAGGAACAGGCGCAGGCATAAAGGGGCAGAGGGGGGACAGAGATGGCTTACGAAACGATTCTGTACGATGCGACAGACGGCGTTGCGCGGATCACGCTGAACCGCCCGGAAGCGGGGCACGCGGTCAATCTCGCGCTGGCTCACGAGTTGCTCGAGGCCGCGATCAACGCGAGCGAGGATCCGGATGTGCGCGCCGTCATTCTCGATGCCAGCGGCACGGTTTTCGGCTTCGGTGGCGATCTGAAATACTTTGAATCGCAGAGCGACCGGATCGGAGCCTGCCTGAAGGAAACCACCGCCTATTTCCACGCTGCCGTCTCCCGGCTGCACCGGTTGAACTCGCCGGTGGTCGTCGCCGTTCAGGGCATGGCGGCGGGGGCGGGCTTCAGCCTGTCGCTGATCGGCGATATCGTGCTGGCGGCGAAATCGGCTCAGTTCAAGATGGCCTATACCGCCGCAGGTCTCTCGCCGGACGGCAGCTCCAGTTATTTCCTGCCCCGAGTCGTCGGCATGCGGCGGGCGATGGAGCTGATGCTGACGAACCGCACCCTGAGCGCCGAGGAGGCGCAGGACTGGGGCATCGTCACCCGCGTGGTCGAGGATGACGATCTCGCAGACGAGGCGACCAAGCTTGCGCAGAAGTTCGCGAGCGGTCCGACCCGTGCCTATGGCGGCGTGAAACGGCTGCTCGCCTCCAGTTTCCAGCAATCGGTGGAAGCGCAGATGGAGGACGAGACCCGGACCATCGCGGAGCTCGCCCAGACCGAGGACGGTCGCGAGGGCCTCGACGCCTTCCTCAACAAGCGGAAGCCGAACTTCAAGGGGCGCTGAGCGGCCGGGGCGTCATCGGCGCGCCATTCCTGTTCGTGCTTGTGGGCATTTGTAGAGACCAGACCCCATGAAACTACCCGACAATCCTTTTACCGTCGTCGATTGGGCCACGATCGAGGCGACGGAACATCCGGGCGAAACGGGGAAGGCCCTGTGGCGCACGCTTGCCATGGGCGACATCCGTATCCGCCAGGTCGAATACACGCCGGGCTACCTGGCCGATCACTGGTGCGATCGGGGCCATATCCTCTATGTGCTGGAGGGCGAGCTTGAAACCGAACTGCGTGACGGGCGGCGTTTCGTTCTGAAGCCCGGCATGAGTTATCAGGTATCCGATTTCGGGGACCCCGCTCACCGTTCATCGACCCGGACCGGCGCCAAGCTCTTCATCGTCGACTAATCCGACGGCACACGTTCCTGCGGCCTCGCTGCAGAGCTGAAGCGCCGACCTGCCGCGCGTAAAAAAACGGGCTCCGTTTCCGGAACCCGTTTTCAGGGGAGGGGAGTTGTAAGGCTTTCGTTCGGGCTCATCCGGCAACGATGGCGAGAACCAGCGTGAGAACGCCGATCGCGGCCATGTGGGACAAACCGACATAGTGGAAACTCGTCATCGCAACCTCCTCGGGGGTAAGAGGCACTGAGCCCGTCGCTCGTTCGCCGTTGCTGATCCCCAAATAGGCGATCTACTGCAAAGCGAGTAATCGAGAAATCTCAGGGTTGATATGCGTCAATTACATAGCAGGTGGGCTTGTCGTCCCGACGGGGAATAGCATGGCCTCGTTCGGCATCTGCCCTTAGTTGTCGCCCCGGTGGAGGCCGGGCCCCAGCGATGTCGCTCGAGTTTCTGCGATCCCCTGGGTCCCGGCCCGCGCCGGGATAACGAGAAGAGGGCTTAAGACGCCCCGATCATCTCCAGCCATTCTTCTTCGGTGAGGATCGTGACCCCAAGTTCCTCTGCCTTGCGGGCTTTCGAACCGGCATCGGCGCCGACAATCACATAATCCGTCTTCTTCGAGACCGACCCCGCGACCTTCGCGCCGAGGGATTCGGCCTTCGCTTTGGCTTCGTTGCGGCTGACGGAGGTGAGGGTTCCGGTGAAGACCACGGTCTTGCCGGCCACCGGGCTGTCGTCCGCGACCTGGCGCACGAAGCTCTGGATTTCCAGTTCGTTCTCCAGATCGCGCAGGACCTCGCGGTTGTGGTCCTCATGAAAGAAGGCCGTGAGGTCCTCCGCGACCGAGGGGCCGATCTGGTCGATGTTGATCAGATTGGCATAGGATTCGGATTCCGGATCGCTCGCTTCCAGCATGGCTGAGGTCAGCGCCTCCAGCGTACCGTAATTGGCGGCGAGCAGCTTGGCGGTCGCCTGACCGACCTGACGTATGCCGAGAGCGTAGATGAAGCGATCGAGGCCGATATTCCGGCGCTCCTCGATTGCGGCGAGCAGGTTGGTCACGGACTTCTCGCCCCATCCCTCGCGCTCCATCAGGCTGTCCGCACGGGTCTTCAGGCGGAAGATGTCGCCCGGCTGCTTGATCAGGTCGTCCTCGTAGAAGGCCTCGACCTGCTTGGCGCCGAGCCCCTCGATGTCGAAGGCGTCGCGCGAGACGAAATGTTTCAACCGCTCGACCGCCTGGGCGGCGCAGATCAGGCCGCCGGTGCAGCGCCGGATCACCTCGCCCTCGGGGCGCACCGCCTCGCTGCCGCAGACCGGGCAATGGGTCGGGAAGACATAGGGCTCCGTGCCTTCGGGGCGGCGCTCCTCGACCACGCGGACGACCTGAGGGATGACGTCGCCGGCGCGCTGGATCACGACCGTATCGCCGACACGGACGTCCTTGCGCCGGATCTCGTCCTCGTTATGCAGGGTGGCGTTGGAGACCACGACGCCGCCGACCGTGATCGGCGTCAGCCGCGCGACCGGGGTGAGGGCGCCGGTGCGGCCGACCTGGATCTCGATCTTCTCGAGGATCGTCTCCGCCTGTTCGGCCGGGAACTTGTGCGCGATGGCCCAGCGCGGCGCCCGGCTGACCATGCCGAGCCGGTCCTGCCAGTCCAGCCGGTCGACCTTGTAGACGACGCCGTCGATATCGTAGTCGAGCGTCGGGCGGGCGTGGCCGATCTCCTCATAGGCCTTGAGCGCCGTATCGGCCCCGTCACAGAGCCGGGTCATCGGGTTGGTCACGAAGCCCCACTGCTCCAGCCTGTCCAGGAACCCGCGCTGGGTGTCCGCCGGCATCTCGGAGACCTCGCCCCAGGAATAGGCGAAGAAGCGGAGCGGGCGGCTCGCGGTGATCGACGGGTCGAGCTGACGGACCGATCCGGCGGCCGCATTGCGCGGATTTGCGAAGATCTTCTTTCCCGCCTCTTCCTGCCGCTGATTGAGTGCGGCGAAATCAGCCTTGCTCATGAAGACCTCGCCGCGCACCTCGAACACGGCGGGCGCTCCGTCCGGGAGCTCTGCCGGAATGTCGCCGATGGTCTGCAGGTTGCGGGTGATGTCCTCGCCCTCGGTTCCGTCGCCGCGGGTCGCGCCCAGCACGAACTTGCCGTTCTCGTATCGCAGCGACGCCGAGAGACCGTCGATCTTCGGCTCGGCGACCAGCGCCACCGGCTCCTCCTCGCCGAGACTGAGGAAGCGGCGGATACGGGCGACGAAGTCACGAACGTCCTCTTCGGAGAAGGCGTTTGACAGCGAGAGCATCGGCCGGCGGTGGCGGACCTTCGAGAAACCCGCGGCCGGTGCCGCGCCGACCCGCCTTGACGGGCTGTCAGGCCGGATCAGGTCGGGGAAAAGCGCTTCGATCTCGTCGTTCCGGCGGCGCATCGCGTCGTAGTCGGCGTCGCTGATCTCCGGCGCGTCCTTCTGGTGATAGAGCTTGTCGTGCTTTTCGATCTGCGCCGCGAGCCAGCGCAATTCGAAATCCGCCTCCGCGCGGGTAAGGGTTTCGACCGGTTTCGGGTCTGCCGGCGCTGCCATGGATCTCGTCCTCAGGCTGGATTGAGTAGACTGTCGGCCGCCGCTCGCGCCTCGTCGGTCACGGTCGCGCCGGAGAGCATGCGGGCCAGTTCCTCGCGGCGTTCGCTCGCGGCAAGTTGGGAGACCGCCGTCTTCACCAGCTCGCCGTCCGCCTGCTTGGCGACATGCCAGTGCCGGGCGCCGCGCGCCGCGACCTGCGGCGAGTGGGTGACGACCAGAACTTGCGTCTCGGAACCGAGCCGCGCGAGCCGTTCGCCGACTGCCGCTGCGACCGCGCCGCCGACGCCGCTGTCGACCTCGTCGAACACCAGGGTCGAGACCGGATTGGCCTCTGAGAGCACCACCTTCAGGGCGAGCAGGAAGCGCGAGAGCTCGCCGCCGGAGGCAATCCGGGCGAGCGGGCCGAAAGGCGCACCCGGGTTGGTCGAGACCTGGAAGCTCACCCGCTCCGTTCCGCCGGCACCCCACTCGCTCTCGGCAAGCGGCTCGAGCTCCGTCTTTACCCGTGCCTTGTCGAGCTTGAGCGGTGCCAGTTCTGCGGTCAGCGCCTTGTCCAGGCGGGCGGCCGAGGCCTCGCGTGCCGCGCTCAGGCTCTTTGCCGCCGCGACATAGGCCTCGCGGGCCTTCTCCTCGGCACGGGCGAGGTCGGCGAGACCGCCGCCGGCATCGTCCAGCGCGGCGAGGCGGGCGGAGAGCGCCCTGTGGATCTCCGGCAGCCGGTCGGCCTCGATATCGTGCTTGCGGGCGAGCGCGCGCAGCATATGCAGCCGGTCGTCAACCTCCTCGAGCCGCCCGCTGTCGGTCTCGACGTCCGAGGCGATCTGGCTGAGCGCGTGCTGCGCCTCCTGGATCTCGGCGGCGGCCCGGTCGAGCCCGTCGATCACGGAATCGAGCCTGTCGCCCGCCCGGTCGCGCACCCGCTCCAGAATGCGCTGGGCGGTCGCGATTGCCTGTTCGGCGCCGTCCTCGCCTTCCAGCGCCCCGGCGGCACCGTTCATCGCCTCGAGGATCTGCGCCGCGTTCGCCAAGAGTGTCCGGTCGGAGGCGAGGCGGGTCTCCTCGCCCTCCTCGGGCGCGGCCGCGTCGAGTTCCTCGACATTGTGGCGCAGCAGCTCCTCGTCGGCGCGCGCCCTTTCCAGTTCCTCGCGGGCCCGGCGATGCGCTGCACGGGCCTCGCTCCAGGTGCCGTGGGCGGCGCGGACCGCGGAGAGCAGGCCGCCATGACCGCCGAACAGGTCGAGTGTTTCGCGGTGGGTCGCCGGATCCATCAGGCCGCGCTGGTCGAACTGGCCCTGGATCTCGACCAGGGTTTCGCCGAGCCGCTTCAGGGTGGCGACATTGACCGGCTCGTCATTGGCGAAGGCGCGGCTGCGTCCGTCGGCGGTGAGGACGCGCCGCAGGATCACCGGTCCGTCCGCCTCGATCCCCATCTCCTCGAGGATTTCCGCCGATCCGTGGCCGTCGGGGACCTCGAAACTTGCCGTGACGACGGCCTGTTTGGCGCCGTTGCGCACCAGTCCGCTGTCCGCCCGAGCGCCGAGAGCGAGGCCGAGCGCGTCGAGCAGGATCGACTTGCCGGCACCGGTCTCGCCGGTCAGGACGGAGAGGCCGGGCCCGAAAGCGAGGTCGAGCCTGTCGATCAGCACCACGTCGCGGATCGTGAGGCCGGTCAGCATGTTACGTCAGAATACCCAGAGGCCGAGACCGAGAAGGCCGTCGCCGTCACCGCCGCCGCGGCTGCTGCCGGTGGTCACCAGCGCGTAGCTGTCCTGGTACCATTCGCTGCCCGGATAGTTGTGCCCGAGCACCGCAGCGGTCCGCTGGGCCTGTTCGTGCAGGCCAAGGGCGGTATAGGCCTCGGTCAGGCGATGCAGTGCTTCGGGCACCTGGTCGGTGGTGTCGTAATCCTCGACCACCTTCTTGAAGCGGTTGATGGCGGCGAGATACTTGCCCTGGCGCAGGTAGAAGCGGCCGATCTCCATCTCCTTGCCGGCAAGGTGGTTCCGGGTGAGGTCGATCTTCAGCAGGGCATCACGGGAATATTTGCTCTCCGGAAAGCGCTGGACCAGTTCGTCCAGGGTCTCCATCGCGTTGCGCGTCAGTTTCTGGTCGCGTCCGACATCGACGATCTGCTCGTAGTAGCAGAGCCCCTTCAGGTAATAGGCATAGTCGACATTCTGGTTACTTGGATTGAGCTGTATGAAGCGGTCGAGCGCACTGATCGCGTCGTCGTACTTGTTGCTCTGGTAGAGCGAGTAGGCGGCCATCAGCTGGGCCTGGGTGGCCCAGACGGAATAGGGATGCTGGCGCTCCACCTCGTCGAACAGCGGTGCGGCTTTCTTGTAGTCGCCGTCGAGCGCAGTATCGACCGCCTCGTTATAGAGCTCCTCGACCGGGCGCTCGACATATTCGAGCTTCTCCTCGTCGGAGCTGCAGGCCACGAGGGCAAGGGCGCAGGCTAGCAGTGCAAGGTTCTTCAGCCGCAGCGGACCCAGACCTCCATAGGCGAACTTCATCGGATTTCCCCGGACATGTGTCCTTAGAAAATACGGTCCCGGGGCGCTGCAGCCAAGGGGCTAGCTTCCGGCCGACGCGGGTCGGCGAGAACGCTCCGTCCTGAGTGATCGGATAGAGGAATTAAGCGGTCGCGGCAAGCAGCGGATGGTCGTGATCGGCAGCCGCCATCTCTGGCGTCATCTCGACCAGCTCCCAGGCGCTTTCGTCCGCGAACAGCTCCCGGAGCAGCTTGTTGTTGAACAGATGCCCGGACTTGGAGGCGTCGACACGGCCGAGAATCGGCGCGCCGGCGAGATAGAGATCGCCGACGCAATCGAGGATCTTGTGGCGCACGAACTCGTCCTTGAAGCGCAGTCCGCCCTCGTTGAGGATCCGGTCGCCGTCGACGATCACCACATTGTCGAGATTGCCGCCACGGCCGAGGCCCGCGGCCCGCAGCCGGTCGATATCCTGCATGAAGCCGAAGGTGCGCGCGCCGCTGATCTGCTCGTTGAAGGTGCCGTTGACCAGTTTCACGTCGAGCTGCTTCTCGGTGATGGCCGCGCTGTCGAACTCGATCTCGAAATTGACGGAGAAATGATCGTCCGGGCTGAGCGCGATATGCCGCTTGTCATCCGAGGCGGACACGGGCTTCAGGACCCGGATCGCCTTGCGCGGCGCGGGAAGCTTGCGCACCCCGGCACATTCGATCAGCAGGACGAAGGGCTCGGAGGAGCCGTCCATGATCGGCACTTCCGGGCCGTCGATCTCGATCAGCGCATTGTCGATGCGGCAGCCGGCGAGCGCCGCCATCAGATGCTCGACGGTGGAGACGGTCACGCCGTCCGGGTTCTGCAGCCGGGTGCACATGGTCGCATCGTGGACCATGTCCCAGCGCGCCGGGACCAGCGGATCCTTGCCGGAGACATCGGTACGCTTGAAGACGATGCCGTGATCGGCATCCGCGGGGTGCAGCGTCATCACGCAGTCGACACCGCCATGCAACCCGACACCCGTGCAGGATATGCTCGTCTTCAAGGTCTGTTGCGAAATCACTTAACGATGCTCCTGCTGCAACCGCCTGATTTGCCCGCGTTTTCCCGGCAAATTCTGAACGGAGTTGCTCTAGATAATGAAAGCCCCAGAAGATGTATCAATATCTCCCGGGGCTCTCAAATCACTCTTTGTAACTGAATATTACGCCGTAAGCATTTGATGTAACGGCGTAAAATCCAGGTTAGTTAGCCTGCCTGCGAAGGAAGGCCGGAATGTCCAGAAGGTCGTCGTCCTGACGGGACGGTGCGACCCTTTCCGACTGTTCCAGAGCGCCGAGACGGGCCTGCTTCGGTTCCGCTGCGTTGACGTCGACGAAACGCTGCGGGCGGGCTTCCGGGGCCGGCTCGGACGGCTTCTTGCTGCCGATCCCTGTCATCCGGGTGAACAGGCTCGGGGTCTTCTCCGCGGCGCTCTCGCGCCCGCCGGCATTGACCATCGCCGCTGCCTGGAACGGATCCGGCTCGCCGCCGGCGGCCTTGGTTTCCGGCATCGCCGGCGGCGGGGCGATGAAGCTGTCCCCGGCCTTCGGTGCGGCCGGCTCTTCTTCCGTCTTCATGCTCTTCGCGGCATCGGCCTTGGTCTGGGCTTCGAGCGCGGCCTCGTCGAGATCCATCTCGCCGATCACGAGGGTGTTGCCGGCGACGTGGACGGTCTCGGTCGTGGCCGAGATCGCCGGGATGTCGGCGGCCGGAGCGGTCGGCATGGAGGTGGCGGAGGCAACCGCAGCGGCTGGGGCTGCTTCGGCGGCCGGCTTCGGCATCGGAGATGCCTTCGCCTTGGTCGGAACGACGGTCAGCGGCGGGCGCTTGGCGGCCATGCCCTCGGCGGCGATGCCGGTGGCGACCACGGAGACCCGCATGGTGCCTTCCATCTTCTCGTCGAAGGTCGAGCCGAAGATGATGTTGGCTTCCGGATCGACTTCCTCGCGGATGCGGTTGGCGGCCTCGTCGACCTCGAACAGGGTCATGTCCATGCCGCCGGTGATGTTGATCAGCACGCCGCGGGCACCCTTCATCGTGGTGTCCTCGAGCAGCGGGTTGTTGATCGCGGCCTCGGCTGCGTCGATGGCGCGCTTCTCGCCACTCGCCTCGCCGGTGCCCATCATCGCCTTGCCCATCTCGCTCATGACCGTGCGGATGTCCGCGAAGTCGAGGTTGATGAGACCCGGCATGATCATCAGGTCGGTGACGCCGCGCACGCCGGAATGCAGCACGTCGTCGGCCATGTTGAAGGCGTCCGCGAAGGTCGTCTTCTCGTTCGCCACCCGGAACAGGTTCTGGTTCGGGATGATGATCAGCGTGTCGACATACTGGGTCAGTTCCTCGATCGCCTGATCGGCGATGCGCATGCGGTGCTGGCCTTCGAAGTGGAACGGCTTGGTCACCACGCCGACGGTCAGGATGCCGTTCTCGCGGGCGGTCTGGGCGATCACCGGAGCGGCGCCGGAGCCGGTGCCGCCGCCCATGCCGGCGGTGATGAAGACCATGTTGCTGTCGCGCAGGTTCTCCATGATCTCGCCGATTGCCTCCTCGGCGGCGGCGCGGCCGACTTCCGGCCGGGAACCCGCACCGAGACCCTGGGTCACGCCGGTGCCGAGCTGGATCGTGCGGTCGGCGAGCGACTGCTTGAGGGCCTGGGCGTCGGTGTTGGTGACGATGAACTCGACGCCTTCGAGGTTCGAGCGGATCATGTTGTTGACGGCATTGCCGCCGGCGCCGCCGACGCCGACCACGCTGATCCGGGGCTTCAGTTCGTTGTCTTCGGTGGGGACGGAGATGTTGATGGTCATGGGGGTGGCCTCCTGTTCTCGCGTTTAGAGGGTGCTCTGGGGGATGCGTGCCTTAAGCACGCGGGTATTGGGCCTTTCGGCCGGGGACGGTGAACGTTCTGTCACTGAATTCTTGTGGCTCGGTTGTCGGGCCGTTGCGTTCGGGCGCGGGCCGGCATGTGCGGCGGGGTGGAACCGGGTCTCGATCATCAGAAGTTCTCCCTCAGCCAGGAGCCGACGCGGCCGAACAGCCCGCCGCCGGTCTCCTTGTTGGCGACATGTCCCTGCCGGGACGCGTCGAGTGCCGGATCGGCCGCATAGGCGAGCAGTCCGGCGCTCGTCGCGAAGGCCGGACCGCTGGCGACATCGGCCAGCCCGTTGACCCGGATCGGCCGGCCCAGACGGACCTGCTTGTCCAGGATTTCCTGCGCCAGATCCCGGATCCCCGGCATCTGGCTCGCCCCGCCGGTGATCACCACGCGGCGGCCGGCGACCTTGTCGAAACCGCTGGATTCCAGCCGGTTGCGGACAAGTTCGAAGGTTTCCTCCAGACGCGGATGGATGATCCGGATGAGGAGGGATTTCGGGACGTGATTGGGATGGGTCTCGTCCTGCTCGCCGACCAGCGGGACGTCGATCACCTCGCGCTCGTCGAGGCTGGATGGGATGGCGCTGCCGTAGAGCGTCTTCAGCCGTTCGGCCTCGTGCACCGGGGTGGCGAGACCGCGGGCGATGTCGCTCGTGATGTGCGCGCCGCCGACCGGCACGCAGTCGGTATAGATCACACTGCCGTCGAAGAAGACGGCCATGGTCGTGGTGCCGCCGCCCATGTCGATCACGGTGACGCCCAGATCGCGCTCGTCCTCGACCAGGCAGGCGAGGCCGGAGGCGTAGGGCGAGACCACGAAGGCCTCGATTCCGAGATGACACCGTTCGATCACGCTGGCGATGTTGCGCACCGCGCTGGAGGCGGCGGTGACCATGTGCATGGAGGCGCCGAGACGGACGCCGCACATGCCGCGCGGGTCGCGGATGCCGCGGCTGCCGTCGATGGAATAGCCGACCGGGATCGAGTGGATGAGCTGACGGTCGGCCTCGACCTCGAGTTTCTGCCACTGGCTGAGGATGCGGCGCATGTCGGTATCGCCGACTTCCTGCCCGCCGATCGCGACCTCGACGCCGACGGTCTGGGAATGCGGATAGCCGCCGGAGAGATTGACGAAGACCCGCTGGATGGTCTCGTCGGCCATCTTCTCCGCCGTATGGACCGCGGCGCGCACGCATTCCTCGGCCTCGGCCATGTCGATCACCATGCCGCTGCGGATGCCGCGCGCGACCTGGTGGCCGATGCCGGTGACCCGGATGCCGGGCAGGCTCTTGCCGCCTTCGCCGGGCGCGATCCGTGCGCCGCTCTCGCCGATCCGGGCGATCAGGCAGCAGATCTTCGTCGATCCGATATCCAGGATCGCGACGGTGCCGGTGCGCGGCTTGACCAGGCTCTTGCGCATCAGGTGTCCTTTCCCGGGTTACGGAGACGGCTGGAGACGTCCGGCGCGACGCGGACCACGAGCTGGTTCGGCAGGCGCAGGTCGATGGCGACCACGTCGCGGTCGAGCACGTGATGGTCGCGCTGCAGCTGGGCGAGATGGGACCAGGCCTTCTCCGGTGCCCGCTCCGGCAGCTCGATGTCGACGCCGGTATCGAGGCGTACGTTCCAGCGCCGCTCGCCGATCCAGGTGACGGCGCGCACGCGCTTGTTCAGGTCGGGCTCGCGGGCGAGCAGGGCGAGGAAGGAACGGGCGCGAACCGGCGCTTCGTCGCTGACGACAATCGGCAGATCGGCGAAGCGGCGCGGGTTCTGTCCCGGTACCTCGACGCCGAGATCGTCGATCAGGGTCAACTCGCCGTCGCGCTGCCAGAGCGCGAGCGGGGTGCGTTCCTCCAGGCGGACGAAAAGCGTATCGGGCAGGCGCCGTTCGATGGTCGCTGTGCGGACCCAGGGCAGCGCATCCACGCGCGCCTTCAGCGCGGCGAGATCGACGCCGAGGATCGGCGTGCCGCGGTCGGTGGCGATTGCGCTCACCAAATCGCTGCGTTCGGTGCGGTAGCGGCCCTCGACGAGGATGTCCGAGACGACGAGGCCGAGTTCGTTCGAGACCGCGATGCCGGCATCGTCGATGGCGGCGGCGAGCTGGCCGATGGCGCCGGTGCGGGCCGCATGCCAGCCGGTGCCGGCGACGATCGCGGTCAGGGCGGCGAAGCCGGTGCCGATCAGGACCTGCCGCATGCGGCGGGCCGACAGCCTCGGACGCCGGGCCGGACGACGCTTGGCGGCGGTTTTCTTGCTTTTGCTGCCCTTGGCCGGGCTCAGTAGTCGCATCGTGCGTCCTCCACCAGCTTGGCGCAGAGCGCAGGGAAATTCATGCCGCGGAAACTCGCCTGTTCGGGAACCAGAGAGGTCGGGGTCATGCCCGGCTGGGTGTTGACCTCGAGCAGATAGAGATTGTCGGGATCCGCTTCGGCTTCGGTGTCGTCGAAGCGCAGATCGGCCCGGCTGACGCCGCGGCAGCCGAGTGCCGAATGCGCTTTCTCCGCCATTTCCAGCGCGCGGGCGGTCACCGCCTCGGGCAGCCGCGCCGGCAGGATGTGGATCGAGCCGCCGGCGGCGTACTTTGCGTCGTAGTCGTAGAAGCCGCGCTCCGAGGTGATCTCGGTCACCGCGAGGGCGGCCCCGTCCAGCACGGCGACGGTCAGCTCGCGGCCGGCGATGAATTTCTCTTCCAGCACCATGTCGCCGAAGGGCCAGTCTTCCTTCGTCGGACGGTAATTGTCGCCCGGACGCACGATGTGGACGCCGAGGCTGGAGCCCTGGTCGATCGGTTTCAGCACGTAGGGGCGTTTCAGCGCCTCACGCTCGAGGGCTTCTTCCCGGGAGCGCACGACGCCGACCGGGCATTTGATGCCGGCGCGGGCGAAGAGTTCCTTGGCGCGCGGCTTGTCCATCGCGATGGCCGAGGCCTCGACGCCGGAATGGGTATAGGGAATATCCATGATGTTCAGCAGGCCCTGGATATTGCCGTCCTCGCCGATGCGGCCGTGCAGGGCGTTGAAGCAGACATCCGGTTTCAGTTCGGCGAGCCGGAACGGGATCTGCCGGTCGACATCAACCTCGGTCACCCGGTAGCCGGCCTCGCGCAGGGCCTTGGCGCATTCCCGGCCGCTGGAGAGCGAAACCTCGCGCTCGCCCGACCAGCCGCCCATCAGAACCGCGACGTGCTTGCTCATGCGCCTTCTCCCTGTCTGGTCACGCCGATGCGCCGGATTTCCCAGCGCAGCTCCACGCCGCTCTTCTCTTTCACCCGGCGCCGCACGGACTCGCCGAGGGTCTCGATGTCCGAGGCCGTCGCGGTTCCGGTATTGATCAGGAAATTGCAGTGCTGTTCCGAGACCATCGCGCCGCCGACACGCAGACCGCGGCAGCCCGCCGCGTCGATCAGCTGCCAGGCCTTGTGGCCTTCCGGATTGGCGAAAGTGCTGCCACCTGTCCGTTCGCGGATCGGCTGGCTGCTCTCGCGGGCCTGCTTGATCTCGTCCATCGCCCGGGCGATTTCCGTTTTGTCTCCGGCGGGGGCGTGGAAGGTCGCTTCGGTGAAGATCCAGTCGGCCGGCGCGTTGGTGTGGCGATAGGACATGCCGAGCGCGGCGGCCGGCACGCGCCGGATGATGCCGTCGCCGGTCACCAGTTCGGCGGAGAACAGGACGTCCTTGAACTCGCGGCCGTAGGCGCCCGCATTCATGCGCAGGCCGCCGCCGATGCTGCCCGGGATGCCGGACATGAAGGCGAGGCCGTCGCGGCCTTCGGCGAGCGCGGCCTTCGCCAGGTTGAGGTCGAGCACGGCGGCGCCTGCGGTCACCATGTCGGCGCCGAAGCGGATTTCGTTGAAACCCCGGGCGAGCCGGATCACCACGCCCGGAATGCCGCCGTCGCGGATCAGCAGGTTGGAGGTCACGCCGATCACGGTCACCGGCACATCGGCCGGCTTGCCGAGCAGGAAGGCCGCGAGGTCTTCTGCATCTGCCGGGCGGAACACGATCTCCGCCGGACCACCGACGCGGAACCAGGTCTGCTGCGCGAGATCGACATTCTCCTGATAGCGCCCGCGCACTTCGGGCAGACGCTCGATCAGGGGACGGGTCTGGTCGGTACGAAGGGCGGCCATGGTCATTGCCCCTCCTTCCCGGCGGCGCGCGTGGCGCCGCTCACCAGCGGTTCGAGCTGGCCCGGCAGGGCCTGCGCCCAGTTGGTGATGCTGCCGGCGCCGAGGCAGACGACCATGTCGCCCGGCTTCGCGATGTCCGCGACGATGCCGGCGAGTTCGGACGGGTCGTTCAGTGCATAGACGTGACGGTGCCCGCGGGCGCGGAGACCGGCGATCAGGCTGTCCCGGTCGGCGCCCTCGATCGGATCCTCGCCGGCGGCATAGACGTCCGCGACGACGACGCCGTCGGCATCGTTGAAGCAGGCGCAGAAATCCTCGAAGAGGTCGTGCAGGCGGGAATAGCGGTGCGGCTGCACAACGGCAAAAACCCGTCCGTCCGGGCAGGCCGAGCGCGCGGCGGAGAGCACGGCGCTGATCTCGACCGGATGGTGGCCGTAGTCGTCGATCACCGAGATGCCGTCCGTCTCGCCGGTCTTGGTGAAGCGCCGCTTCACCCCGCTGAAGCCGGCAAGCGCCTTGGCGATCATGTCGTCCTTGAGGCCCATCTCGATGCCGATGGCGATCGCGGCGAGGGCGTTGGAGACGTTGTGCTGGCCGTACATCGGCAGGATTACGCCCTCAATCGTGCGCTCGGTGTCGTGCGCGCGATCCGCGATCACGACGTCGAACGTCGCACCGGAAGAGGTGATCTCAAGATTGACGGCGCGGACGTCGGCCTGCGGCGAGAAACCGTAGGTGACGATGCGGCGGTCGGAGACCTTCGGGATCAGCTTCTGCACCGTCGGGTGGTCGATGCAGAGGGTGGCGAAGCCGTAGAACGGGATGTTCGCGACGAAGGCTCGGAAGGCGTCCTGCAGCTTGTCGAAATCACCGTGGAAGTCGAGATGTTCCGGATCGATGTTGGTGACGACGGCGATGGTCGCCGGCAGCCGGTTGAAGCTGCCGTCGCTCTCGTCCGCCTCGACCACCATCCAGTCGCCGGAGCCGAGCCGGGCATTGGTGCCGTAGGCGTTGATGATGCCGCCGTTGATCACGGTCGGGTCGAGCCCGGCCGTGTCCAGCATGGCGGCGACCAGAGAGGTTGTGGTCGTCTTGCCGTGGGTGCCGGCGCAGGCGATCGACCATTTCAGCCGCATCAGCTCGCCCAGCATTTCGGAGCGGTGAACCACCGGCAGCATGCGCTCGCGCGCGGCCAGCAGTTCGGGGTTGTTGCGCTTGATCGCGGTGGAGATGACGACGATGGAGGCGTCCTCGATATTCGCGGCCTGCTGGCCGATGAACACCTTGATGCCGAGATCCTTGAGGCGGCGCACATTCGGGTTTTCCGCAATGTCGCTGCCCTGCACCGAATAGCCGAGATTGTGCAGTACCTCGGCGATGCCGGACATGCCGATCCCGCCGATGCCGGTGAAATGCATGGTTCCGATGCTGAGGGGCATCTCTCTCATGCGGCGCGTCCTTGTTGCGGGTTCGAGGGAGCGGCGGCAAGCGCCGGCGCGGTGGCGATGACGAGATCGGCGAGACGTTCGGCCGCATCCGGCGTGCCGAGGTCGCGCGCCGAGGCGGCAGCCCTGTTCAGGCGGTCCGGGGCCTTCAAGAGGCCGAGCAGGGCGCCGGCGAGTTTCGGAGCGGTGAACTCGTCCGGTTCGGTCATGACCCAGGCCGCCTTGCCGGCCTCGACGGCACGGGCATTGGCGGTCTGGTGGTCGTCGGCGGCGCTCGGATAGGGCACCAGGATCGACGGTCGGCCGAGGGTGGTCAGCTCGGCGATGGTCGAGGCGCCGGAACGGGCGATGACCAGATCGGCGGAGGCCATGCGGTCCGGCAGATCGTCGAAGAAGGCGCGGATGTCGGCGGCGACGCCGAGGCGCTGGTACTCGGCCTTCACCCGCTCGATGTCTTCCGCCCGGCTCTGCTGGGTTATGCGCAGCCGGGCGCGGAGATTTTCCGGAAGCTCGGCGATTCCGGCCGGGACGACATTGGAGAACACGGTCGCGCCCTGGCTGCCGCCGAAGACCAGCAGGTTCACCGGGCCATCCGAGACGACGGTCCTCTCGCCGCGGAGCGCAAGCACGCTGTCGCGCACCGGGTTGCCGGTGAAATGGCATTTCGCGGCCTCGCCGGCCGAGAGATTGGTCATCTCGCGGAACGAGGTGGCGATCTTCTCGGCATGCGGCGCAAGGAACCGGTTGGCGCGGCCGAGCACGGCATTCTGTTCGTGGAGGACGACCGGCAGGCCGAGGAAGGCGGCGGCGCGTACGGTCGGTACTGAGGGATAGCCGCCGAACCCGACCGCGATCGCGGCACCGAGGCCCTTCATGTGGATCGCCGCCTGCAGCGCGCCGATGCCAAGCTCCACGATCGCCTTCGCCTTGCCGGCGACGCCGCCCTTGCTCGGGCTGGCGGCGCGGATGCGGCGCACGGCAATGTCCGGGTTTTCGCCCTCGTAGCGCCCGCCGCGGTCGTCGGTGACCAGCGCGACGCGGACGCCGCGCGCGATCAGCGCCTGACCGAGCGAGAGGGCCGGGAAGATGTGCCCGCCGGTGCCGCCGGCGGCGAGGATGACGGTTCCGCCGCTCATCACAATGCCTCCATCCGGCCGGCCCGGTTGCGGGTCAGCGCCAGCATCAGGCCCATGCCGAGGGCGAGCGCGAGCAGGGAGGAGCCGCCATAGCTGATGAAGGGCAGGGTCATGCCTTTCGCCGGCATGAGCTGCAGGGCGGAGG
Source organism: Nisaea sp. (assembly GCF_017640745.1). Lineage (GTDB taxonomy): Bacteria > Pseudomonadota > Alphaproteobacteria > Thalassobaculales > Thalassobaculaceae > Nisaea. The sequence continues at coordinate 71,744 of NZ_JAEPQA010000023.1, forward strand.
CCATATGGATGATCGACTGCAGGCCGAACTGGGCCAGCAGGCCGGCGCCCGCCAGCAGCACGAACAGGCTCTGCTCGGAGAACAGGCGCGCGAAGCCGCGCAGCACGACGAAGCCGAACAGAACGATCAGCAGCAGGCAGACGATGGCGCCGAATTCCTCTCCGGCGACGGAGAACACGAAGTCGGCATGGGCGTCCGGCAGGAAGGCCTTCACCTGACCCTCGCCGGGGCCGGTGCCGAGCAGGCCGCCGCTGCGGAACGCTTCCAGCGAGCGCTCGACCTGGTAGCTGTCGCCGGCCGCCGGATCGAGGAAGCGGTTGATCCGGTCGTTGACGTGCGGCAGCAGGAAATAGGCCGCGACCAGGCCTCCGGCGCCGAGCAGGATCGCACCGCCGACCAGAATCATCGGGAGGCCGGCGAGGAAGAACTGGCCGAACCAGACCAGCGAGACCACGACGGTCTGTCCGAGGTCCGGCTGCAGCAGCAGCAGGGAGACAACGAGGCCATAGAGCGCGATCGCGATCCACTGACCCGGGAAGCCGCTTTCCTTGCGCCACTCGGCGAACATCCAGGCGGCGACCACGGCGAAGCAGGGCTTCAGGAATTCGGAGGCCTGCAGGGAGAACCCGGCGACGCTGAGCCAGCGCCTGGCGCCCTTGATCTCGGCGCCGAACATCAGGGTAAGAACCAGCAGACCGATGCAGCCGATGAAGCCGATGGTCGCGGCGCGCCGGACCTGCAGCGGGCTCATCAGCGAACAGGTGAAGAGCACACCGGCGGCAACCGGAAGCAGCATCAGCTGGCGGCGCACGAAGTGATAGCTGTCGAGGCCGATCCGTTCGGCCACGGCCGGGCTCGCGGCGAAGATCATCAGCGCGCCGAACAGGATGATGAGCAGCAGCACGCCGGCGGTCCAGCGGTCGACGGTCCACCACCAGCGGCCGAGAATGCTCGTGTCTGTGCGGGCGATCGTGCTCATGGCCGCGCCTCCCCGCCGTCACCCATCTCGGTCAGCCGGAGAACCTGGTCGCGGAAGCGGTCGCCGCGCTGCTCGAAATTGTCGAACTGATCCCAGGACGCGGCGGCCGGCGACAGCAGCAGCGTCGCGCCCCGCAGATGTTCCTTGCGCGCCATGTGGTGCGCGGCATCGACGGCCTTGTCGAGGGTGCCGCACTGGGTGTGCGGAACGGCGTCCCCAAGGGTCTCGCCGAAGCTCGACGCGGATTCGCCAATCAGGAAAGCGTGGCGGATCCTCGGGAAGTACGGCTTCAGCGGCGCGATGCCGCCTTCCTTCGCGCGGCCGCCTGCGATCCAGTAGATCGGGTCGTAGCAGCCGAGCGCGCGTTCGGTGGCGTCGGCATTGGTGGCCTTGCTGTCGTTGACGTAGCGGATGCCGTCGCGCTCGGTCACCAGTTCCTGACGGTGCGCGAGGCCCGGGAAACTGAAAATCGCGTCCGCGATCACGGACGCGTCGATCCCCGCCGCGCGGCAGGCGGCATAGGCGGCCGCGGCGTTCTGATGGTTGTGGTCTCCGGGCAGGGTCTTGGCCGGGGTGAGGCTCATGACCGGCTTGCCACAGGCAACGAGCGAGGAGCCGGAATAACGCAGATCCGCCGCCGCATTGTCCTTGCCGGAGATGCGCATCAGCTTCGGCGCCTGCGCGTCGATGCCCTCCGCGATGGCGGCGGATTCGGCATCGTCGATCCCGACGATGGCCGTGTCGTTCGCGGTCTGGTTCGCGAAGATCCGGACCTTGGCGTCGATATAGCCGCGGAACCCGCCATGCCGGTCGAGATGATCCGGCGAAATGTTCAGCAGGATCGCGATCTCGGGGGCGAGCGACGGCGTCAGCTCGAGCTGGTAGGAGCTGAGTTCGAGGATGTACGTGCCGTCGGCGCCGAGCGGCTCGAAGGAAAGCACCGGCGTGCCGAGATTGCCGCCGACCTGCGCCTTCTTGCCGGCGGTCTCGAAGATATGTCCGATGAGGGCGGTGGTGGTCGATTTGCCGTTGGTGCCGGTGATCGCGATCACCTTTGCGTCCGGGCACTCGGCGAGCATCAGCTCGACATCGCCGATGATCGGCACGCCCGCCGCTTTTGCCATCGCGGCGGCCGGGTGCGGCTCCGGATGGGTATGCGGAATGCCCGGGCTGAGCACCAGATAGTCGATTTCGGACCAGTCGACAGAGTCCGGGGCCGCGATCGTCGCATCCCGCCGCCCCGCGCTCGCGCGCCGTTCGCCGTTGTCGTCCCAGGCGAGCACCTCGGCGCCGCCCTCGACCAGCGCCTCGACGGTGGCGAGACCGCTGAGGCCGAGGCCCATGACGAAGAGGCGTTTACCCGATTTGCTGTGGCAGGGGATCATCTCTACCTCAGCTTCAGGGTGGACAGGCCGATCAGCGCCAGGATGACGGCGATGATCCAGAACCGGATGACGATGGTCGGCTCCGCCCAGCCCTTCTTCTCGAAGTGATGGTGCAGCGGTGCCATGCGGAAAACGCGTTTGCCGGTCAGCTTGAAGGAGGCGACCTGGACGATGACCGAGACGGTCTCCAGCACGAAGAGGCCGCCGATGATGGCGAGCACCAGCTCGTGCTTGGTGACGATGGAGATGGTGCCGAGCGCGCCGCCGAGGGAAAGCGAGCCGGTGTCACCCATGAAGACCATGGCCGGCGGCGCGTTGAACCAGAGGAACCCGAGGCCGGCGCCGAGCAGGGCGCCGCAGAACACGGCGAGTTCGCCGGTGCCGGGCACATGGTTGATCTGCAGGTAGTTGGCGAACACCGCGTTGCCGGTGAGGTACGCGATCAGCGCGAAGCAGAGGCAGGCGATCATCACCGGGACGATGGCGAGGCCGTCCAGCCCGTCGGTCAGGTTGACTGCGTTCGAGGCGCCGACCATGACGAAGATCGCGAAGGGCGCGAAGAACCAGCCGAGATTGATCAGCACGTCCTTGAAGAACGGCACGGCAAGGCCGTTCGCAAGGTTCGCCGGCATGGCGGCCTGGACCATCAGCACCGCGACCAGGGAGATCGCGATCTGACCGGCGAGCTTCAGCTTGCCCGGCAGGCCCTTGGTGTTGCGCTTGGTGAGTTTCAGGAAGTCGTCCGCGAAGCCGAGCAGCCCGAAACCGCCGGTGACCAGCAGCACGGCCCATATGAAACTGTTGCTGAGATCGGCCCAGAGCAGGGTCGAGACCGAGAGCGCGATCAGGATCAGCAGCCCGCCCATCGTGGGCGTGCCCTTCTTGGTCAGCAGGTGGCTCTCCGGTCCGTCCTCGCGGATCGGCTGCCCTTCGCGCTGCTTGGAGCGCAGCCAGTCGATCAGCCAGGGGCCGAGCACGAAACCGATCAGCAGCGCGGTCATGATCGCGCCGCCGGTCCGGAACGTGAGGTAGCGGAACAGGTTGAAGATCTGGGCCTGGTCGGCGAGCGGAGCGAGGAAATTATACAGCATGGCGCGGCCTAGCCTCCGTAGGCCGCGTTGCGCGGCATTGAAAGTCGGGTTTCCGGAAGCGCGCGGATCGCGGCGACGATCGGCGCCATCCCCGTGCCGAGCGAACCTTTCACCAGCACCACGTCGCCCTCTGCGAGCTGTTCGGTCACCATGTCGGCGACTTCCGCGGCGCTGTTCCCGTGCCCGCCAAGCAGGATTGGCGGCAGGTTGCGGGCCAGGCGATCCATCATCGGGCCGACCGTGAAGACCAGATCGGCCGCGCCACAGACCTTGGCCAGCAGATCGAGATGGAGGAATTCCGAGCGGTCGCCGAGTTCCAGCATGTCGCCGAGCACGGCGATGCGCCGGCCAGTGCCTTTCGGCTTGGTCATCGCCAGCACTTCGAGCGCGGCGGTGACCGAGGCCGGGCTGGCATTGTAGCTCTCGTCGATCAGCAGCAGGCCGGTTTCGCCGAGCGCGATCTCTTCCTGCCGGCCGCGGCCCGCCTTGGCGGAGACCTCGCGGATCGCCCGCGCCGCTTTCTGCAGGTCGAGGCCGAGCGCGTGCATGCAGGCAAGCACCCCGACGGAATTGAAGGCCCAGTGCAGGCCGATCCCGTCGATCCGGTAGACCAGCTGCCGGCCCTCGACGCGGACCACGATGTTCGAGCCGTCCGGGCCGCATTCGGCGCCGATCAGACGGACATCCGCGTCCTCGCTGCGTCCGAAACTGACAATTTCCGCGCCGACCGCTTCGGCGCGTTCGGCGCAGAAGTAGAAATGCGCGTTGTCGCGGTTCAGGACCGCGAGACCCCGGTCCTTCTCGAGGCCTTCGAAGATCTCGGACTTGGCTTCCGCGATCTGCTCGACGTCTCGGAAGTGCCCGATATGGGTTTCCTCGACATTGGTGATGATCGTCAGATGCGGGCGGACCAGCCGGGTGAGTTCTGAAATCTCGCCGAGATGGTTCATCCCGAGCTCGAAGACCGCGTATTCGGTATCCGCCGGGAGCCGCGCTAGGCTCAGCGGGGCGCCGATATGGTTGTTGAGATTGCCGGCACTCGCATGGACGGTGCCGAAAGCGGCGAGGGCGGCCGCCAGCGAATCTTTCGTGCCTGTCTTGCCGACGCTGCCGGTCACGGCGAGCACCGTCGCCTTGCAGCGTTTCCGCGCCGCGGCGGCGATGTCACGAAGGCCGGCGAGTACGTCCGTGACCTCAAGCAGGCGCGCGTCGGCGCCGAGACCGGCCGGAATGCGGCTCACCAGAGCGGCCGCGGCCCCGGCCTCGAGTGCGGATCCGACATAGTCATGACCGTCCACCCGCTCGCCGGGGAGGGCGACGAACAGGCAGCCGGGCGTCACTTTGCGGCTGTCGATGACGAGATCCGCGATCTCGAAGGCGGGGCCGTGCAGGGTGCCGCGCGTCGCCTGTTCCAGCTCACCCGATGTCCAGAGCATATCGGTCATCGGACGTCCCCCAGAAGCGCTGAAACGATAGCGCGCGCGGCGTCTCGGTCGTCGAAGTCCCGGATTTCGGTTCCGACGATCTGATAGGTTTCGTGGCCCTTGCCGGCGACGATCAGCGCATCCTTGGGGCCAAGTGCCCGGATCGCCGTCTCGATCGCTTTCGCCCGGTCGCCGATTTCGGCGGCGCCGGGGCAGGCGGCCATGATTTCGGCGCGAATCGCGGCCGGGTCCTCGGTGCGCGGATTGTCGTCCGTCACATAGACATGGTCGGCGAGCTCGATGGCGGTCCGGCCCATGATCGGGCGCTTGCCCCGGTCGCGGTCGCCGCCGCAGCCGAACACGATATGCAGAGCACCGCCGACATGCGGGCGGATCGCCTTCAGCACGGTCTCGAGCGCTTCGGCCTTGTGGGCATAGTCGACAAAGATCGGCGCGCCGTTCGGATGCTGCGCCGCCAGTTCCATGCGCCCGCGTACACCCTCAAGCTTCGCGAGAACGCCGATAACCCGTTCAAGCTCCGCGCCGGCGGCGACGGTGATCGCGGTCGCGGCGAGGATGTTCATCGCTTGGAACGCGCCGATCAGCGGCAGCTCGACCGCATGGGTGTGGCCGGCATGGGTGACGGAGAAGCGCTGGCCGGTGGCTGTCGCCTCCCAGTCGGTCATGCGGAAATCGGCGCCGCATTTCCGTCCGAAGGTGAGTACGCGGATGCCGCGCTCGGCCGCGATCTCGGCCAGCTCCGCCGATTGCGGCGCGTCCGCCGAAAGCACCGCGGTGCCGTCGGCCTGCAGCACGCGCTCGAACAAACCCGCCTTGGCCTTCAGGTAATCGGCCATGGTGCGGTGGTAGTCGAGATGCTCGTGGCTGAGATTGAGGAAGGCGGCAACGCCGACCTTCACGCCGTCGAGGCGGAACTGGTCGAGACCGTGGCTCGAGGCCTCCATGGCGAGATGATCGATCCCGCGGTCGGCAAGACCGGCGAGAGCGGCGTGCAGGGCAACGGGATCGGGCGTCGTCAGGCCGGGACCTTCCGAGCCCGCGTCGGTCGTGATTCCGAGGGTCCCGAGGCTGGCGCTCTTCTCGCCGAGCGCGGCCCAGATGCGGCGCACGAACTCGACGGTTGAGGTCTTGCCGCTGGTGCCGGTGACGGCGGCCACCGTTTCAGGCTGGCGGCCGTAGAAGCGGGCCGCCATCAGGGCGAGGCGGCGGCGCGGATTGTCGTCCGCGATCAGCGCGATGTCGTTTTCGACCGGGGTGGTTCCGTTCTCGGTCAGCACGGCGACCGCGCCGCGGCGGACCGCGTCGGTGATGAATTTGCGGCCGTCGAGAGTGCTGCCGGAGAGCGCGGCGAAGAGATATCCCGGCTTCACGTCCCTGCTGTCGGCGGTCAGGCCCGCGATCTCGCGCTCAAGCGCGCCCGACGCCGCCAGGGAGGCGGTGCGGGTATCGCGGCGGACCAGGTCGCCGTTTATCAGCTCAGAAAGACGCAAGTGCTTTATTCCCTTTGGGTTCGGGGATCTTCACCATGAGAGCGCGGCGGATTTCGGGCGCATCCTCGTCAACCGGCGCCACATTCAGCAGCGGTGCGGCGCGCTCGACGATCCGTTTCACCGCCGGAGCGGCGACCCAGCCGCCGGTGGCGTATCCGAACGAGCTCTTGTTGCCTTTCGGCTCGTCCACCATGGCCAGCACCACGTAGCGCGGAGCCGTCACCGGGAAGACGCCGACGAAGGAAGACAGCAGGGCCTTGCGGCGATAGGCGCCGCCCTGGCCCGGTTTCTCCGCGGTGCCGGTCTTGCCGCCGACGAGATAGCCTTCGGCGGAAGCGTTACGGCCGGTGCCGTTCTCGACCACGAGACGCAGCAGCCGGCGGACGGCCGCGGAGGTTTCTTCCTTGATGATCCGTTCGCCGACCAGCAACTCGTCGCTGGCGCGGCGGAGCAGGGTCGCGGGGCGGTGGATACCACCATTGACCATGGCCGCAACCCCGTTCGCGAGATGCACGGGGCTGACCGCGATGCCGTGGCCGAAGGAGATCGTCATGGTGTTGATCGGACGCCAGGGGCTCGGCGCCATCGGGAACCCGCGTTCCGGCAGTTCGATCGCGGAAGCCTTTAGAAAGCCGAGCTTTTCCATGAAGGCGCGCTGACGTTCTCCGCCGACATCGAGCGCCATCTTCACCGACCCGACGTTTGACGAGTACATGAAGATTTCAGGCACCGAGAGCCAGCGGTTCTTGGCGTGATAGTCGCTGATGGTGAAGCGCGCGATCCGAATCGGCTTGCTCGCGTCGTAGCCGCCGGAGAGCGAGGTGGTGCCGTAATCGAGCGCCATCGCCGTGTTAAAGATCTTGAAGGTCGAGCCCATCTCGTAGACGCCGAGCGAGGCCCGGTTGAAGAGGGCGTCGTCGGAGATCTGGTCGCGCCGGTTCGGGTCGAAATCCGGCAGCGAGACCATGGCCACGATCTCGGAGGTGTCGGTGTCGAGCACGATGCCGGCAGCGCCGATACCATCGAAGGCGTCGATCTGGGTCTGCAGTTCCTCGCGCAGGATGTGCTGCACGCGCAGGTCGATGGAAAGCCGCAGCGGCTCGCTGCCGTCGCGGAGCAGGGAGTCGTGGGACTTCTCGATCCCGGAAAGTCCGATATCGTCGAAACCCGCGCGGCCGATGATATGGGCGGTCAGCCGGCCCTGCGGATAGATCCGCTTGCTTTCCTTCTGGAAATAGAGCCCCGGCACGCCCAGCCTGTTGATGTCGTACTGCTGACGCGGCGTGAGGTTGCGCTTGATCCAGATGAACCGCTTGTCGGACGCCAGCTTTGCGAGCAGGTCTTCGCGCTCCAGTTCCGGAAGCACAGTACGCAGCTTGTCGGCCGCTTCCACCGGATCCATGACGCTCTTCGGGTCGGCATAGAGCGACGGGACCGAAAGCGTGGTCGCCAGCAGCATGCCGTTGCGGTCGACGATGTCGGCGCGGCCGGTCTTGTGCGCGAGATTGCTGCTTTCCTGTGCGAGGTTCGGTTCGGCGCCGCGGTCGAAGACGGAAACGTCTACCACCCGCGCCGCGATCACGCAGAAGGCGAGGGCAAAGACGGAGCCGGCGATCAGCAACCGGGTGCGGCCCTGTTCCAGAGCCTGCCGTCCGGTGCCTTCGATCCGTACCGTCTTGTCCGGCTTCGGGATGTCGTTGATATCGATCCGGGTATGGGTCATTGCGGCGCTCCCACGGTCACCGGGCGGGCCATCGGCAGGACGATGCCGCCGATATGTGCGGCCTCCGTCAGCGGCGCCTCGCCGTCGCTGTTGAGCGGCTGCGGCAGCATGTCGAGGGTGGCGCGCTGCAGGCGGTCCGCCGGACGCTCCTCGCTGAACTCGCGGATCAGCCGTTCGAGCCGCTCGGGGCGGTTCAGGTAGCTCCATTCGGCCTTGAGCACCTGGATCGCTTCCTGATTGTCGAGAATTTCGCTGTGCAGGGCGTTCAGCCGGTCCTCGCGCTCCTGGACCTCGTGCTTGACGAGGAAGAGCGTGATCCCGGCGCAGGTCGCGAGCAGCAGCCAGAGGGCGGTGGAGCGGCGCACCATTACGCGGCCTCCCTGTCGTCCCAGGCCGGCGCATCGGTACGCTCGGCAACGCGCAGCCGCGCGGAGCGGGCCCGCGGATTGCGCTTTTCCTCTTCCGCGCCGGGGCCGATCGGCTTGCGCGTGATCTCTATGAAGCTCGGCGCCGGGCCGGTCTCGCCGGTTTCCGGAACGTGGCGGGAGGGCCGCGCGGTCTTGCCGGCACGGGTGCGGATGAAGGTCTTGACCCGGCGGTCTTCCAGGCTGTGGAAGGAAACCACGGCGAGGCGGCCGCCCGGACAAAGTATCCGTTCGGCGGCGGCGAGCCCGCGGTCGAGTTCGCCGAGTTCGTCGTTCACATGGATGCGCAGCGCCTGGAAGGTCCGGGTCGCGGGATCGATCGTGTCCTTGCCGCGGGCGCGCGGCACCACCCCCCGGACGATCTCAGCGAGCTGGGAGGTCCGAAGGATGGCGCCGCTGGTCCGTGCCAGGACGATGGCTTTGGCGATGCGGCGGGAGTGCCGCTCTTCGCCGAGCCGGTAGATCAGGTTGGCGAGGTTCTGCTCGCTCTCGGTATTGACGACATCGGCGGCGCTCGGCCCCGACTTCTCCATCCGCATGTCGAGCGGGCCGTCCTCGCGGAAGGAGAAGCCGCGCGCCGCCTCGTCGATCTGCGGCGAGGAGACGCCGATATCGAGCGCGACGCCGTCGACATGGCCGATGCCCGCCTCATCGAGCAGGCTGTCCATGTCGCCGAAACGGCCCTGGATCAGGGTCAGGCGGTCGCCGAAACGTTCGATCAGGGCCTGGCCGCGCGCGATGGCGTCCGGGTCGCGATCAATCGCGACGACCTTGCAGTTCGCAGCCTCGAGAATGGCGGTCGTGTAGCCGCCCGCGCCGAACGTGCCGTCGAGGAAGGTCTTGCCGTCGGCGATCCTCAGGGCGTCGACGACCTCGTCGCGGAGCACGGGGATGTGCACCGCGCCGCTCATTTGTCGCTCCCGCGCCCGGCCATCGGCAAGGTGATGCCGCGGTCGCGTGCGCGCTTGCGTTTCTCGTCCCGGTGCGCCGCATAGGCGTCCGGTTCCCAGAGCTGGAAGGACTTACCGAGGCCGACGAACATGATGGTGTCGGAGATGCCTGCATAGTCGAGCAGGTCCTTCGGCATCATCACGCGGCCATCGCCGTCGATGGTGAGCTGCCGCGCGTCGGCGAGAATGGTCTGCAGATCCTCGGCTTCTTCGGAGAAGGCGTCGAGCCGGTCGATGGAGTCGACCATTTCCTGAATGCGTTCGTCGCCGCAGCCATCGATGCAGGGGTGCTTGAAGGACGGGTAGAGGATCAGGCCGGAGGAAGCCTGCCGTTCGAGGACGCTGCGGAAGGACGCCGGAACGGACACGCGGCCCTTCCGGTCAACCTTGTTCGCAAATGTGGACAGAAAAACTGCCACGACGTCCCCCGTTTCAATCCGGTCTTCCGCGTCCGGAAGCCCGTTCCACCCAGAAGCCGGAACCGTTGCGGTCCGGCCTTGTGTCCATCCGTCCAGGGCCGGTGCCTTGCTGCCATGGAGTCGACATGGGAGTGGCACGGTCCCTTATGGGATATAATGGGATATCATGGGAAAAACTGGAGTGCAATGGGAATATGGCGGGAAACCGCGGTATTCGCGGTGTTTTTATTGTGATTTTTGAAGGATTTAAGATTAACGAACAGAACTCGCTGAACAGTTGCGGTTCTGCCGGAAAAGCGCTGCAAAGGGAAATACCCGCCGGGGCAATATTAGTTATTTGTTCTTGATTTGTTCTTTTTGTGATGGACTTGTTCCGTGTGAGAAATCTCTCACCATCGCCGGTGTCGGTGGGAAATTACGGGATCAGGCGGTCTGTAAGCCGGGTTCTGTCCAGTGCGTGAGCACCTGTATGGCCATTCCTCTGGGACGATCGTTACCGACCGCCTCGCGCGACCTACCCGGATGACGATGCGAAAACCCATCTGCCGCCGCCTCGCGGCGCGACCGGCCATCCCTATTTGGTCTTGCTCCCGGTGGGGTTTACCGTGCCGCGTCCGTTACCGTCCGCGCGGTGCGCTCTTACCGCACCCTTTCACCCTTGCCTGCCAGCCGAAGCGGGCGGGCGGTTTGCTTTCTGTGGCACTTTCCCTGGGGTCGCCCCCGCCGGGCGTTACCCGGCACCGTGTCTCCGTGGAGCCCGGACTTTCCTCCAGCGGCCGAAACCGCCAGCGGCCATCCAACCGCCTGATCCGCGCTAGAGATAGGGGCGGGATGTGCCGGAGGTCAAGCAACGCTGCCGATGCGGCGCAATAAATGTCGCGGGGAAGGAAAATTGCCCCTGTATCGGCGGTTAGGATCGCCGCGATTGATTTGCGCGGTCGCCGGCTTCATTAAGGAAGCCGGATCGCATTTGCCGTTTGTTCCC
>NZ_JAEPQA010000024.1 GCF_017640745.1 Nisaea sp.
CCGGGCAGTCGACGTGCGCATAGTGACGGTTCGCCGTCTCGTACTCGACGTGCGCCGTCGAAATCGTGATGCCGCGCGCGCGCTCTTCAGGCGCCTTGTCGATCTGGTCGTACGCCGTAAACGACGCTCCGCCAGACTCCGCCAGCACCTTCGTGATCGCGGCCGTCAGCGACGTCTTACCGTGGTCGACGTGGCCGATCGTCCCAATGTTGCAGTGCGGCTTATTCCGCTGAAACTTTTCCTTCGCCATCGCGCACGTGTTCCTGCTTGATTTGCCGGCCACGCTGGCGCTCCGCACCGTGCATGACCCGAATTGATCCCTCTGCTCAGCCTGCCGCGGCGGGATGCGGTGGAGCGGGTGATGGGAATCGAACCCACGTATTCAGCTTGGAAGGCTGCTGCTCTACCATTGAGCTACACCCGCCCAGCCTACCGCACACCGCGGCGGTGCCCGCGGCTTCCGCCCCGAACACCGGCCAAGCACTAACTTTTTTATCCCACTTTCCGGCCGGAAGCCGGCACGGCAAGCGGAATGGTGGTGGGGGTTGGATTCGAACCAACGTAGGCATAGCCAACGGGTTTACAGCCCGTCCCCTTTAGCCACTCGGGCACCCCACCCGATTCCCGGACGCGAATTCCGTCGACCACTTTCGTGGCTGTTTCGGTCCCCGCGTTTGAAGGGAGTGCGAAATATGAGAAATAGTCTCTGTTTGTCAACGCCAAAAAACATGGCAAAAGCGGTCACGCGGCATTCATTCCGCGAAACGGCGCTCTGTCTGCGACGGGCTGGAGCGATCTTATGACCAGGTGGGCCTCATGAGCAAATTTCGATCCCGCAAACCCGCGCAAGGGCGTGCTCGCGGCAAACCGCAATCGGGACCCACGGCCTCGGGCAAGGACCTGCTTTGGGGTTGGCACGCTGTCTCGATGGCGCTTGCGAACGACAAACGGCAGATCAAGGGCCTGCTCTGTACCGCGCGGAGCGAAGCGGACCTCGCAGCACGTCTCGCCGCCCTTCCCGAACAGCGTCGCGAAAATCTTCCGCAACCGCTCATCAGGGACAAGGACACACTCGATGCCCTCGCGGGCGAAGGAGCCGTTCACCAGGGCATCATTGCCGAGGTCCGACCGCTTCCGGAGGTCGCGATCGAGGATGTTCTCGAGGATGCGGGCGAGGAATGCCTTCTCGTTCTGCTCGATCAGGTTACCGACCCGCATAATGTCGGCGCGGTCCTGCGCTCCGCCGCGGCCTTCGGCGCCCGCGCCGTCATTGCCACCGACAGGAATGCGGCACCCACGACCGGAGTGTTGGCGAAATCCGCGTCCGGCGCCCTCGACGCCATCGACCTGGTCTACGTGACCAATCTCAGCCGCTCGATGGAGATGCTTCAGGACGCGGGTTTCTGGTGTGTCGGGCTCGACGGGGAGGCAGAGAAAAAAATCGACGAAGCCGATCTCAAGGGACGGATCGCGATCGTCATGGGGTCGGAGGGGAGCGGCCTCAGGCGTCTGACGCGGGAGCATTGCGACCTGCTGGTCCGGCTGCCGACAATGGGGCCGGTCGCAACCCTCAACGTTTCCGCGGCAACCGCCGCCACGCTCTATGAAGTGGCGCGGCAGAAACAGGGTTAACATCTCGGCAGCCGCGTGGCTTATCCCACACGCATATTGGGTTGCGCATTATAGAACACGCGGGTTATTCGTGGTCTAATTCGAAGGTAAACCACGCTAATTCCCTAGCAATCAGCAAGTTTTGTGCAGGTAACACCCGTAAACATCATGACAGATCAGCAAAAAGCCGAGGCACAAAGCTTCAAGGACGCGATCTGCGAGGATGTGGCGGACTTCTACTCTCGCAAATCCCGTGACGCGATCGGTCGGGCCGCTGGGCGTTACTTGCAGTCCGTCCGCCTGACCCCAACCGAACTGCTGCATTCCACGCGCCACCAGCGCGCCTTCAGCGATGCGGGCCAGACCCTGATGCAGGCGGTGCAGAAGACCTCCATCGCACAGGTGAAGGGAACCCAGATGCCCGTCAGCGAACGGGTACGCCGGCTTTATGAGCTGACCGACAGTCTCCACAAGCACTGTCTCGAAAAGCTGGAAAAGGAACCGCCGGCGAAACTGGACAAGGAAAATCTCCCGGACCTGATGGCCATGCGCAGCGGCGAGAAGCCGGCGGATCATGCATTCAGGGTTCGCGCCGTCCTGACGGAAACGCTCGACGGCGTAAACGACTGGGTGAAGAAATTCGAAACGCTCTACGAACTCGGCCACACCATCACCGGGATCGAGGCGTTCGGACATTTCGATCCCTTCATCGCCGAGATCCTTCGCGCACCGGACGCCGCGAAGAACATCTTCGGCGAAATGCGCTCGACCGGCGAAGAGGTCGAGCGGCTGATGGCGCTCCATCGTGGCGAGATCGAGCCGTTCGAGGCCCCGGACAAACCGGCGAACGCCAAGAAATTCTATATGCTGGCGAAGTCCGGCTACATCCCGGAGACCCGCGACGTCATCCTCCGGCTTCTGGTTCGGGCGCTGGAATCGAGCGGAAAGCTGACCAACGGGAATCTCGGCGCCGAACTCGAACAGGTCCGCACAATCTACAGGAAGATGAACACGCCGAATGGCTTCCTCGGCGGCGACGAATGCCGCATCGCGCTTGAGAAACGGGAAGCCTCCCTGTTGAGCGACGAGACCATCGACCTCGTCGTGGGCGGACGCATCGAGGTCCAGGACAAGATCCTGATGGCCCTGCAATTGCGCAAGGGCGCGATCAGCGAGAAAGGCTCGGACTATCTTTCGCGATACGTGACATCGGTGATGGGCCAGCCGGACTTCGAGCGCGCGGTCCGGAACAGTGAAGGCGGACTCGAGGACAAGCTCGCGCTGCTCGCCAAAGTCTTCAAGGAGGCCAGGGCAAACAAGTTCCCGCCGCGCATCGAGGACCGGATCTGCAATATCGTCGAGGAACTGCAGGCCTCGATGCTGGAACAAGCCGACTTCTACAAGAAGCTCGAAGCCCGCGCCGCCACGACCGCGGCGAAGGCGCTCAAGGTGATCGATTTGCTGGCCGACGGCACCGTGGTCGGCTCCGGCAATGTAAAGACCGCACGCAAGGCGGCGCACGATTTCATGAAGAAGCCAGATTTTCTCGAAAGCTATCTCGCGGACAGCAGCGACGCGCAGAAAAAGAAATCGATGCTCAAGGACCTGGAACAGCGTCTCAAGGCCGCCGGTCTCGCCTGACCCTCTTTATCCCGGCGGACGCCGCAACGCCGCCTCTTCCTCCTGCCGTTGCCGCGTTTCCTCCGACCACTTGCTCTTCATGAAGGCAACCAGCGCCCAGATCCCGGCGTCCGAGATCTGCATTTCGAAGCCCGGCATGTCGTTCTTGTAACTGCGCGGCGAGAACGGCTGACCGCCATATTTGATAACGTCGAAAATATCGTCGTCGCTGAGCCGCCAGATCGGGGCGGTGCCGTCCAGCGGCAGCGCAGGCCTGTGGCCGCGCGGATAGTCACCGTCCCAACCAGCCTGCCCTTCGAGGGCATCGCCATGGCAGAATGCGCAATTGTTCCGGTAGAGCGCACGGCCTTCCGAGACCAGGACCGGATCCTGCCAGTCGGCCCGGACCGCGGTTTCGACGACCCGCCGCTCGTAATAGATCGACGCCGCCGTGATCGCGACGCCGATCAGGGTCGCAAAGGCGAGGAAGCGGCCTTTCGGACCAAGTTTGCGAGAGATGTTTGCCGCAAGGCTCCGTTCCGCTGCCTCGATCTCTTCTTCCGCCTCGTCGACAATCTCCCGCAATAACCGGTCGCTCCGGCGTTCTCCGCCGAGCGCCCGTGCCCGCATTCGCGCCAGCCTGCGGGACCGCCGCTCATCGCCGGTCCGGCTCATCGCCCGCCTCCGCAATGGGTGAGATGTCTGACATGGTCCGGATCATACGCCATCGCGGCAGATCCGGCCAAGACGCGGGTCAATTGGCCTTTGCCTGCCGCCTGTCGCCGGCGGCGACGAAATCCTCTTGCCGGATCTCGTCACTGACGAAGTAGGGCGCGCCGGACTCGTTCAGATAGAAATGTTGCATCTCTTCCAGCGTGAACGGACGCGAACCGAGACGCCCGAAGATCGCGATCTGCCCCCCGGTCTCGTCCACACCGCGGTCCCGATCGAGCCCCTTCGAGAGCGCCAGAGCGGGATAGGCCGTCTTCTTCCAGGCGATCAGCTCCGGTTTCGGCTCCGGACTGAAGCCGTAGAAGCGCGGTTGCGTGTCCGGCGCGGTCAGCTGGATCACCTTCAAACCGTTCACACCGTCCGCGACATAGGCGAAGAGCGACGCGTTGGTGGAGCCGACGACGACGTCACGGGCGTCAGAGATCGCCCCGTCCGCGTCGAACATCTGATGCAGCTTCGGCATCGTCGGATTCTTCACGTTGAGGATCGCCAGCCCGTCCCTGCCCGCGGCGACATAGGCATAGGTCCGCGCCACGTAGATCCGATGCGCGTCGGCAAGCGGGACCACTGCGCCCGGCACCCTGGAGATCTTCCGGGGATCGGTGACGTCGAAGACCTTTACGCCCTCGCGGTCGCTGACGAAGAGATAGCGGAACTGCACCGCCGTCGCCCGCGGATCGTCCATCGGAACCTGCTTCACCAGCGTCGGCGCGAGCGGATCGTCGAGATCGAGCACCACGAGACTGTCCGGCGTCGTCACATAGACGAAATGACCGGCGACGGTGACATGGCGGGCACCGTCGAGCACGCCGTCTTCGTTCCAGGTCACTGCCCGGTCGAGGAAATTGTTGCGCGGTTCACCGTCGGCCATGGTGTTCACATTGACGAGGATCAGGCCTTCCTCGGCATCCGTGACCAGCGCGTAATTGTAGATCGGGTGGAACGGCTGTTCCTGGTTGGCCACCCGCATCAGCTCGCCCTCATTGCGCGGCGGATGGATCGGCTGGGTGCTCGGCAGCGCCATGCAGGTCGCATTCGCCGTCTCCACCTGGGTGTCGTGGCCGAGTTCGGAGAAGGGCGCGGTGATGATGCGCTGGCTGAAACCCTTGTTGGCGATCGAGGCGACATCATAGATATGGAACCCACCCGGCCCCTCGGCGGTATAGAGATACTCGCCCCTGAGCTGCAGGCAGTTGGCCGCACCCGGCCCGTCATGTGCGTAGCTTTCCTTCAGTTCGCGTCCGGCCTTCTGGTGGTCCTCGTACCAGTCCGGATAGGCATAACGCTGCAGGTAGGAGCCGATCACCGCCTGCGGCTCGTCCCATTCGGTCACACGCACCGCCTCGACACCGCCCTCGCCGCCGATCCAGGCGTTGTAGCCGACGAAATTCACGAAGTTGGTGCCGAGCAGCAGGAGTTGGGCCATCCGGGCGTTGTTGTCGTTCTTCTCCGAGAGGTGGCAGTCGGAGCAGGTCTTGGTCTCCTCCTTGCGCACCGTGTGCGGGAAATGCGGCGCGAAGGCCTGGCTGGAATAGCCCGCGGCCGCGATCGGCGCCTGCTGGATGTAGATTTTTTCGCGGTTTATGTTGGTCGAGGAGAGGATCAGCGCAGAGGAGGAGCGGACCGGCGCGATCGTGTTGCCCTTCGCTGTCGAGTGACGGCCGAGCTGGAACATCTGGTCGCGCACGACCTGCGGGTTATAGGTCGCGTAGTTGCGGGTCTCGCCGCCTTCGTAGTGATGACGCTCGGTTTTCCAGTTCGCCTGGATCGGCAGGTGACAGCCGGCGCAGCTCGTGGTCCAGGAGAGATGGCAGGTGAAGCACTCCATCTCGTCGTCCTTGTGCGCCCGCGCCTCCTTCGGCACGCCCGGCCCCCAGGACATATCGTCCGGATCGCCCTTCATCAGCTTCGCACGCGCCGCCTTGGCATTGTAGTCCGCGCTCGCAGGATCGACCGTGTTCTTCACCAGGCTGACCTGCCATTCGAGGCCCGGCCAGAGCGCGGAACGCTGGACCAGCGTCTTGCCGCGCCACTCGAAACGCCGGCTGCCATCCGAATTGCGGGTCAGTGAGATGTCGTTGCCGCCCTCCGGCGCCGCAGGCCCCGAGGTCAACAGGGTCGGATATTCGTCCGCCGTGCCGTGGCAGTCCTGACAGGTGATCTCGATGGCGTTTGCGACCTCGCCGTAGAGATGGCCGTTGCCATGCGCGTCCTGCTCGAAATGACAATCGACACAATGCATGCCGACATCGAGATGGATCGAGGACATGTGCACGGCCTTCTTGAACTTGTCCGGGTCGTCCGGCGAGACGACGTTACCGTCCTTGTCGAGCAGGTTGCCGGCTTCGTCCTTCTTGAAGATCGCGCGGAAGTTCCAGCCGTGCCCGTGATAGTCGGCGAACTGGGTATTGTTCAGTTTCGGGTTCATCTCCGAAACCTTGGCAAGGAAGGCCCTGTCGCCCCAGAGACCGCGGATCGCCGCCTCTTCCGGGTTGCGCTCGAGGATCGCGTGCATCTCCGCGTTGCTCGGATATTTCTGCTCCTTCGGCCACATGTGCGGCGCGTCGGACTCGTAGTCCCACATGGTGTAGCCGAGGAACGA
The DNA here is from genome assembly GCF_017640745.1 of Nisaea sp. GTDB lineage: Bacteria > Pseudomonadota > Alphaproteobacteria > Thalassobaculales > Thalassobaculaceae > Nisaea. The sequence continues at coordinate 6,566 of NZ_JAEPQA010000024.1, forward strand.
GTTCACGAAGACGTTCGGCTGGTGCATGTGGCAGACCATGCACTGGCTGGTCGGGATCGCGCTGGTAAACTCATGGCGCAGCGGGTGGCCCGGCTCGTTGCGCGGGATCGTCGGATCCTTGCTGTCCGTCACCCCCATGTGCCCGTGCTTCGAGTAGGGCCCGGAATGGCGCGGGTCGCGGTCGTTCGCATAGACCACATGGCAGGAGGCGCAGCCTGAGGAGCGGAAATCGCCCGGCTGGTCGTTGGTGCCGAGGAACCAGGTGAAGGGGTCGTTCAGGCGGGTCTTGTGGATGTTGATCACCGGCACCGCAATCCGGAGACCGGTTCCGGGGCCGCGGTTCGACTGTTTCAGATCCGGGCGGCCGGGTTCCTCCAGCCGCTGCAGCTGACCGAGCGCATTCGGCAGGCCGATTTCCGGGAACAGGTTGACGATATTGCGGCCGCCACGCTCGAAGACGCGGAAAATGTCGCCCGGCGGGATCACTTCCCAGGCCGGCATCGGCACCAGTTTCTCCAGCACGCCAGCGTCCTTCATCTCGTCCGTCGGCGGCACCGGATTGGTCAGCGCCGCCGGCTGGCCGTCGCGGGTATAGGCTTCGCCGAGCAGGTAGTTCTTGTAGGGCAGGATACCGTTGTTATAGGCGGCTCCGCCCCAGAGCATTGCGCCGGTCGCCATCAGGCTGTTCTTCGCGGCGCGGATCTCCCGCGCGTGGCAGGCGCCGCAGGACTCGTCCACGACCCGGTAGTCGCTCGGATTGACGAAACGGATGAATTCCGGGCTCTCCCGGTTCAGCAGCGTGTAGGAGCGCTCCGGATTGGCGCTGGCCGGATATTGCCAGCTCTCCGGATAGAGCGGCTGCACATGCGCCTTGTCGAGGGCGGTCCTGTAAGCCGTTTGCGAAGGCGCGCCTTCCGACGGCTTCATCACCGAGGCATTGCCGCCATGGCAGTCGGTACAGCCGAGCGGGACGCCGCCGCTCCGGTGCATGCTCGGCTCGTCCGTCTCGGTATGGCAGCTCATGCACCCGACGCTTTTGGCGTCGATCGCCTCCTTGGGCTGCCATTTCGGCGCCGGCGGCGTCGCGGTGTAGTGGATATCGCGCGGCTTCTCGCCTGATGCCGCCATCACCGCTCCCGGCGCAGCCGCAAGGAGCGTGAAAAGCAGGGCCAGGATGAGTGGAGTGCCGCGTCGCATGACCGCTCCCGTCAGTAGGTCAGGATCAGGTTCGCGAGAACCGTGTAGTAAGTGTCGTCATTGCGGTTCTGCTCGCCGTAGAGATCCTTGATGCCCTGCCCTGCGAACAGCACCGCACCCGAAAGGCGGAACACCACGTTCTGGGTGAAGAACGGACGGTAGATGAGTGCCGCCGACAGGTCCCAACCGATATCGCGCGAGATATCCTGCTGATTGCGCGCCACTTCGAGCACTGCGGTGTCGTCGAACTGCATGTAATTGAGGTTCGTCGAGAGCCGGAGTTCCGGAAGGATGTCGAAATCCGCACCGGCGCCGATCAAGCGGAAGCCCGGATTGTCGAAATTCGACTGACCGTGTTCCTTCGAGCCGCGCAATGACGGCAACATGGCGTTGCGGTTCGAAAGCACGACGCCGCCACCGCCGATCAGGGGAATTCCCTGGCGGATCCAGTAATTGGTGTCGGATCCGGCGATCTGCGGGTTCTCAAAGATCGCATCGAAGCCTCTCTGCGTGCCGTCGAACGGATCGTCGTCACCGGAGGCATAGACCAGCGAACCGCGCAGCCTGACCCAGTCGAAGTCGATCGACGGCTCCGCCGCCGCGAAGAAGGCGCTGACGTCCGCTTCCTCGTTGGTGAACTGGCTGTTCCGGTTCGAGCCGAAGGCGTAATAGACCGAGGTCGTCAGGTTCAGGCGCCCGAAATGACCGTCGCCATTGTAGCCGATGTAGCCGACATCGTAGTTCCGTCCGCGCTCCGCCCCGAAGGAGGTCGGGCGCTGGATGAAATTGTTGTTGTCGAAGTAGAAATCGTCGCCTTCGCGGTTGCGGTTGTAGATGCCGGTGATCTGGCTCTGGTAACCGAGCGCCGGGAAATCCTGCCAGTAGAGATTGGCAACGAAGACATCGTCCTCCCGCAGCTTGCGGTCGACATCGTTGAGGCCGCTGTTGGTATCCTTCTCCAGCCGGCGGAACCAGGCGAGATTGTACTGGTAGATGTTGTTGTCGCGGTCGCCGAAGAAACGCACGCCGAGCTGGTTGTCCTGGAACAGGAAGCCTCGGAAGTCACTGGAGAAAGGCTGGATGCCGACACGGACCGAGTCGAAGTCGTAACGGTCCGAGACATTCCGGATGTGATAATCGACGAAGGCTTCCTGCAGCGCGAAATGGGTGTCAGTGCGTTCCGTCCCCTGCCGCGGATCGGCATAGAGTACCCGGCGCTCCTGCACGTCCGCGTAATTGTAGTTGATGACCGGCGTCAGACGGAATTCGAGGTCCGGCGGCTTGAAGGCGGTGTCGCCCTTGATGAGCGACGCGCTGACGATGAAATTCTGGTTGAAGACGAACTGATCGGTCTCACCGAAGAGATCGTAGTTCCCGGCATTGTCGGAGGACTGGACGCCGATCGGCGTCGGCACGCTGCGCGGTTCGGCGACCGTGTCGGAGATCGCGGCGATATTGACGAACCAGTCCTTGGTTCCGAGCAGCGGACGGTCACCTTTGATCGGGTTCCGGTTGTAGGGGTCGAGGATCGACTCCTCGACACCGACCGCCTCGATCAGACGCCAGCGGTCCGGAATGGGCGCGATATTAGACGGATCTTTCCGGCCCGGAGGCGCGACGCGCTGCTTGATCGCGGAAGACAGCGGCGCGCGCTGTTCGACCTCGGAGGGTGGCGTGCTGCCTGGCCGCTGACGCTCGATGCCTTGTGCGGAGAGATCGGACGCATAGCCGGCCGCCGCCAGCAATCCGCCGGCAAGCAGGACGCGGAGCATGCTCGTCACTTGCCGTTGCATGGCGTCTGCTCTCCGGAATCGAGGAACGGTGCGAACGGACAGGAGACATAGCGGAGGCGCGTTCCCTGCGGAACGAGATTGTCCGCACGGATACCCGTCGGCGCATTGCCGATGCCGGTGCCGAGTTCGATCCCCGCATTGTGCAGTCCGAGGAAGGAAATCATGTCGTCCTGGTCGACGCCGTCGCCGGAGACGCCGATGCCGCCGACGAGCGTGCTGCCTCGATAGATCGGCACGCTGCCGGGGAAGATCTGAAACCCGTTCGCCGCCCGGCTTTTCCCGGTTTCCGGCTGGACCGGAAGGTTGCTGCAATTCTGCTGGGTATCGGTCGCACTCAGTCCGAGCAGGAAGGAGCGGTGCTGTACGATGTTCCCGATCACGGTGTCGAGCTGGAGGCCGGTATTGAACGGGCTCCAGACACTAATCGGCTGGCTGAACGGTCCGTTCGACGTTCCGTCGATCCCGTCCGGGAAATACGGGCGGGAGAGGTTACCGCCGGAACGGTCGGCGAAGGCGGTCCCGTCGGCAAGCGCCGTCGGCCCGATGAAAGCACGGGCGTTCAGAACGTAGGTTCCGAGATTGCCCTGGATCAGCTCGGTCCCGGCGGTGGTGCTGGAGAAGAAGGCGGCGGTGCGCGCCTTCTGCAGGGAGACGTCTGTGCCGAAGACCGGCCCGTCCGGCGTCCGCACGATCCCGAGAATGTCGCCATTGGTATCCACCACCGAGATGGTTACCTGGGCATGGCTGCCGAGCGGACGGCGGATCTGTGCGCGGGCGCGGAAGGCGATGGAGAGCGCATTGCGCAGAATGGTCTGGACCTCGACCGCCGTCAGCGCGTCGGCGGTTCCTTCTGTCCCCGCCTTCGGCGTGAAGCGCGGCTGGTTCGCACTGTTGACGAGGACATAGGCGTCGAGATTGCCGAAGACGCCGCTGGTATCGGGCCGGTACCCGCTCGCCGCTGCGCCGAACACCGTCCCGGCCCGGATCGTGCCGTCGAAATAGGTCGCGACCGGCGTCAAACCGCCGACCGAAGCGGAGAGACTGTCGAAGGACGGCGCGGCGCCCGGCGTCGAGCGAAGCGCCGCGGAACCCCGGTCCGTAAAGCGGAAGGTCTTGCCTTCGACCGTGATCCGGTCGCCCCGGACATTCGCCGGCGCCTCGAACCCGACCGACCCGGCGACGGCGATCAACTCGTCACTGTCGGAATCGACATCGCCGACATTCAGGTCGGCGCTGTAGGTGCCGTCGGAAATCACCCCGATGGCGCCGACCGGCTCGTTGTTCTTGTAGAGCGGCACGCCCCCCGGATCGGCGGAGAGCCCGAGCGGAGAGCGCTTCGGGCCAATCGTCACCGCCGCGCTGTTGGTCGCGATGGAGAGATCGGAACAGGGAAGCTGGCTGAACTGCACACCGAAGAGCGGTCCGCTCGGAGCGAACCGTTCGCGGGGATTGAAATGCTCCTGGACGATCTGGCTCGCGGTCCGGGTGGTGAAGGCATTGCCGCGCGAGGAGAGATAGGCGCCGGTGATGGCCTTTGCGATAGCCGCAACCGGTCCCGGTACGTCCACCCCTTCGAGACCGCCCTTGTTCGGGTCGCCAGAGGTCACGACGATGCAGCCGGTGGGCACCCCGCCAAGAGACACGGTGCAGTCGGTGCCCGAGATACTGAACTGCCGGTTTGCACCGATCATGTTGTAGACGGCGAGCACGTTGCCGACCCGGTCCGTCACCGCGATCGACGCAGGCGCGCCGCGTGCCTGGGCTTCCTGGATCGCCTGAGCGAGCACTCGCTTCACCTCCGCGACCGTCAGGCTCTCCTGCGCCTTCGCGGAGAAGCCAGCGGCGAGGCATACCAGCAGAACGCCGATCCCCAGAGCTCGAAACACTCTCTTCATCACCCCCCGCACTTCCCCGTCAATGCGTGCCTGGATTCACCAATTCGACCACTCCGAACTTGAAGCTGGATGCGGTCTCGTAGGCGATGGTCACCCGGATCGGGAACAGCTCGCCTCTCAGGTCCTCTCCCCTGAAGACCTTTACCTTCATCACGTTGCCGGCAACCGGAGAGTGATTGTCCACCAGACTGTCGAGCCGGCCGTCCCACGGGATCCAGTAGCCGAGATTGGTCCGCTGCAGGACGTCCCCGTCCCCGGTCCGGGCGCTCACGTAATTGGCGGTCGGCTGGTCGCCCCCGAGTGAGACTTCGATCTCCACCGAGACGCTCGCACTGTCGACATTCACCTGGGCCAGCCGTGCGCCGTCCTCGCTGAGGACAACCGGATCGGCAAAGGCGGTTCCGCAGGCCACGGCGAGAAGAGAAAACACGACCAGGCCGCCGCGATATAAGTGCCGGAAATTCATTGCGCCGCAGTCTCCCTTGCCGGATGCATCGGCGGCATGCCGTCCAGATGGAAAGCATGACAGGTTACGCAGGGGCTGGGTACCCGGTCCGAGACGGTCTCCCCGCCGTGACAGTCGCGGCAGACGGCGATCTTCGGCAGCAGCACATCGGAACTCTCGACGGACTCCGCCGCCGCGTGGCAATCGGCGCAGACAACATCCTCATGTGCGCCGTGATCGAAACGTGCCTTCGGATGCCAGACCGCCGCGACCTTCACCGGCGCGACGGAAAGCTCCTGCGGCGCACCTTCCGTGTTCGTGAGCACATGACAGCTCCCGCACTGGCTCTTGGAGAACAGATAGCGCGCCGCCCAGTCCGCCTTCTGCCGGGCCCAGGCCAGCGCCTCGGGCCGCTCTTCCGCCGTCAGCGGCGTGCCCGGACGCCGCCGCACCACGGCCGGCGCCTCCGGCTCCTGCACGCCGCCGTCAAGCGCGCGGGCGGCATAGAATTCCTGCACCTCGCGATAAACCAGCTCCGGCTTGCCATGGGAGACGGTGCGCTTCGGCGCATCCTGATCGAAGGTCAGCTTGTGGCACCCGCCGCAATTGTCCTCCATGACCAACGGCTTCATGAGTGCGCCGCCGGCTTCCGGCACGTGGCAGCTGGCGCATTCGAGCTGTGTGTTCTGGCCCGTCTCCGGATCCTTCATCTTCTTCGGGTCGAGGTGGGTCTTGTGCGGGAAGCGCAGGTTCGAAACTTCCTTCGGGGTGTCGTCCAAGCTGATGCGCGCCTGTTTCCCGGCCCCCGGATCGGTCCAGACGGTCGCCCGGAACTGGGGATGCGCCGTGCCGAAGTCGCCTGCGTTCAGAAGCGCCGTCTGCGGCCACGCCTTGTCGAGACTCTCGTGACAGGAAGAGCAAAGCCGCTGGCGCTCGGAGCGGATCGGCTCCGGCCCATTATGCTCCGTGTGACAGGTTGCGCAGCGGGTCTCCGTGATGCCGGTCGCGACAGAGGCGTCCAGCGTCGCATGCGCATGCTGTGCGGTGTGGCAGGAGGCGCAGGCCGCGTCTTCGACCTGGATGAAAGGCTTGGTGTGGCAAGCGCTGCAATTGTCCGCGAAAAACTTGTGCGAGTTCATCATCTCGCCGGGATTCCAACTGATGTCGAACCCCATCTCATGCCCCTTCGCCATCGCGGCACCCGCGGCGGCGGCATCCACCGGCGCGTCCTTCTCCGGCGCAAGGAAGGGCCAGATCACCGGTACGGCGAGGAACATAGCAAGGATGAGCAGCGAGAGAACCCACGCGGTCCCGCGCTTGCTAATGCCCGATTCGGCGACCGAGAGGCAGGACCGGCGGCGGAGTTCCTCGAGATCGTCGCCAAGCGGCTGCGTCAGTTCCAGCGTCACCCCGAGATCGAAACCGTCCGGCTTTTTCTCGACGACGATCTCGTAGGGACCGGCGCCGAGCGTGTCCCCGGACTTGAGCAACGCCGTCCGGGTCACTGCGCCGTTCACGCGCAGGTCGACGCTCCCGACAGCCTCGACGAATAACCCGTCATTGTTCAGGTGGATGACACCGAGATGGAGCGGCACACGGGGATCCGGCAGAAAGATCTCGTTGTCGCTGCCCCGCCCGATGCGCAGGACTTCCGCGGAGACGAGCTCTTCCCTCCGGCCGATCCCGCCCTTGGCCCGTCGTGTCAGTGTGGTGATCCGCGCGTCCATGATCCGGTCACCAGTAGTAGAAGACGGAAATGATATGCGCGGTCAGCGCGGCGAGCAGCGCGAAAGACAGCGGCACATGCAGATGCAGCCAGATGTCCATCAGCGCCTTCAGCTGGATATCGCGCCGGACGGTCGCGAGCAGCGAGCATTTCTTGCCGATCAGCGTCAGCAGCTTGCGCACCGACGGTCCATGCTCCGGGCCGACATTGGTGCTCACGCGGCGCAGCTCCTCGAACGCCTCGGCAGCCGCGCATTTGCGATCCCTGCCGGAAAGCTGCCTCCAGCAAGAGCCTCCGATCCGGGTCTCGTTGCTGGACTTCAACACCAGCGACGCGATCTCGTCCGGCAGATTGGCCGAGACCTGACGGCATTCCCGGTCGATATCGCCGATCTGGCTGAGAAACTCGTCAAGCGACAGGCCCCGCCGGTTCTCGGTCATCATCCGCGGATAACGGGCATAGGCGTAGATCCCGAAAGCGCCGCTCGCGATCACCAGCATCATCAGCACGTAGGCCAGCGTGTGCACGTTCCAGCCGAGTTGAAATCCGGTATGCAGGGTCGCAACCACGATCAGGCTGAGCCCGAGATAGACATGAGCGGAGAGCCAGGAACGCAGACGGAAGGCGCCGCCGTAGCGCCGCTTGCGGATGCCGAACCACATCAGCCAGACGATCAGCACGGCCCCGATCGTCCCGAGACCGTAGCCGAGCCAGGTCCCGCCGCTCTGCACGTCGAGCGGATCGTAGATCGCATAGGCGACGGCCGAGAGGATGCAGAGCGCGCTCGCCCATTTCAGGAATTTGAAATTGCTGTGAACCAGGAACCCCTCGTGCATCCCTACCTCCCGAACCGTGCGAGGTTGGTGATGGAGAGAAACTCCTCGGGTCTGACGCGGATCGCGGCCCCCGTCGGGCAGGCGCTGACGCAGGACGCGCCACCGGTGATGTCCTTGCACATGTCGCATTTCACTGCGGACTCACGGGCGCCGTCCGGCTTCACCACCGGGCGCTTGTCCTCGCCCGGTCCCGGACCGCTTCCGAACAGCAACCACGAGAGCAGCCCCGGCTTCTTGGGGCGCGGATAGGCCATCTGGATCACGTTATAGGGGCAGTCGCGGGCGCAATTGCCGCAGCCGATGCACTTGTCGTCGATGAAGACCTCGCCGTCCGGCGCGCGGTGGATCGCGTCGGCCGGACAGTCCGCCATGCAATGTGGATGCTCGCAATGCCGGCAGGAGGTCGGGACATGCAGCGTGCCGAAGGTCGGGCCGGCCTCGCGGTTGAGGCGCGAGACACCGCCATGGGTCTCCGCGCAGGCCTTCTCGCAATTGTCGCAGCGCACGCAGAGGCTCTCGTCGATCAGCAGGATGTCGGTCGCCTCGCCGACGCCCTGATTGACCAGGAAGTCGATGATATCGCCGGACTCGGGCCGGGTTTCCGTCTGCACGTTCTCGACCAGCCGGTCCTGGAAGCGGGATTCGATCTCCCGCCGCAGATCCGGCTCGCGGTCCAGCAGGCTCCGGAAGGCCGCGGCATTGATCCTGATTGCCTCGGAGGCGACCGTCGCCTTCACGGTGGCCGAGCGCGGCGTGTTCCCGAGCAACGCCATCTCGCCGATATAGTTTCCGGCAGGAATGTAGGAGAGCACGATATCGCGGCCGGCGATGCGCCGGGAAACGGTCATCGAGCCGGTGCGGATCAGATAGACGTCGTTACTCGTCTCGCCTTCGGTGATCACGGTGTCGCCCGCTGAGAAACTCTCGATCTCGGCGGTCTCGACAACCTCCCGCAGCATCTCCGGATCGATGTTCGGCGCCAGATGCATCTGGATCTGGCGCGAGATCGCGGCCTGGTCGAGGACCCGGCGCGCCGCCGGGACCGAGTTGATCAGGCGCAGCATGGCGCGGCGCGGCGTCTCGACCAGGAAGCACTGCTCGCGGGCGACGATCGTCGCCGTCCGGCGACGGCCCGCGATCAGGCCCATCTCTCCGAAGAACGAGCCCGCACCGAGGGTGACGACCTCGCTCGGATCCAGCGGATTGATCTGCACATCGACGGCGCCGTTCACGATGGAATAGACGCTGTTGGTGTAGTCGTTCCGCTCGAAGATCACGTCGCCCGGCTGCTTCAGATGCACCGTACTGTCGATCATGAATTCGCGGAGCTGCAGCATCGTCATGGAGGAGAGAAGCGGCACGTTCGACTGGATCGCGCCCAGGACGTCCTCGACCTTCACATTGCCGAGGACCCTGAACTTGTTCTCGAGGAGCGGCTCGTCGGCGGGCTTCACCTCGTTGCCCATGATCGTCTCGACGACCTCGTACCCCTGGTTCATCGCCAGCTTGATCAGCGGATAGCCTGCCAGCGCGCCGATGACATAGAGGCCGGGGACGGAGGATTCATAAGTCTGGGAGAGCTCGGGCAGCGCGCCCGGATCGTCGCTCGCGAAACTGATACCGCATGCTTCGACGAATTTACGCGGCGGGTTCGCACCGAGACGGGCGATGACCCGGTCGCAGGCCACCACACTTTCACCTTCCGGCACTTTCAGCGTGATCCGGCCCGGCTCGACGCTGAGCGGTGCGGCATCGTAGAAGCATTCGATCCTGCCGCTTTCGATCGCTTCCGTGATCAGCGACAGGTTGCCCGGCTTGGCGCGCGCGAACTCGCCGCGCCGGTTGACGATCACCACATTGTTCTGGGCCGCGAGCCCGATGGCGTTCTCGATCGCCGCATCGCCTGCACCGACCACGACAATCGTTTCGTCCTCGTATTCCAGCGGATCGTCGAGCTGATACTGCACACGCTCCCATTCAGCTCCCGGAACCCCGAGCTTGCGGAGGTTCCCCTGCAATCCGATGGACAGCACGACATGTCCGGCGGAGACGGTATCTCCATTTGCCAGCGTGACCGTGAAATCGCCCTTCTGGCCGCTGATCCCGGTGACCTCCGCCTTGTACCGGATATTTACCCCGAGGTTTTCCAGCTCCCGGTCCCAGGTGCCGAGAATGTCCTCGCGAACGCCAGCCTCGAAACTCATGTCGCTTCGCAGCGGCATGATGTCGGGCGTCGCCATGACGAATTTCTTTTTCTGGTATTTGAAAATGGTGTCGGCGGCGTGGTCCGTGCGCTCCAGCAGCAGATGCGGAATGCCTCGTTCGGCCGCACGTCCGGCAGCGCTGAGCCCAGCGGGACCAGATCCGACGATCACAATTTCAAAGCGATCAATCACGGCTCACCGCTAGACCCCAGATATATCTCTCAAGTTTATTCGGACTATTGATTGCCCTTTAACGACAAGACGACGATATGCGTTAACTCACATGCTGTCAAAATTGAGGTTCTTGAAATCACATGAAAATTTGACGTTCTTGCACCTCGTCCGGATGTATTTCGGTCAAAGGCCCGCAATCCAGGCGACCCAGCCCGCCAACGCAAGGAAGGGACCGAAGGAAATTCGGGCATTGCGCGCAATAGATCCGCGCGCGATTCCTGCGCCGGCAAGCACCGCAAGCGCCCCGCCGGAGGCCATCAGGATCATCAGGGGCAGGGCGCCGACGCCGATCCAGGCACCAAGCCCGGCAATCAGTTTCACGTCGCCCAATCCGAGCCCGTCGGTTCCCCGGCAACGCTGGTAAGCGACTCCGACCAGCCAGGCGCCGCCGCCGCCGAGCACTGCTCCGGCGGCACTTTCGACCGGAGATACCGGCCCCGCCACGAACGAGAATCCCAGCCCGGCGACCAGCAAAGGCAGAGTGACAGCGTCCGGGAGCCGACCGGTGCGCAGATCGTGAAAGCCGAGAAAGACGAGCGCGAGCCCGAATGCGATACCGGCAGCGACGCGGGGAGAGAACGTCCAACCCGCCTCGATCAGTGCGGATGCGACAATTATGGCAGCCATCACCTCCATCAACGGGAACAATGGATCGATCTTGTTCCCGCATGTCGCGCAGCGCCCCCGCAATGCAATGTATCCGAGCAAGGGCACCAGCGCGAAAACCGGAACCGGATCGCCGCACTCTGCGCAATGCGACCGTCTGGCGCCGAAAACGGGGACATGGCGGGCACTGCGCGAGACGCAAGTAGCCAGAAAACTGCCGATTGCCAGCGCTGCCGCCAGCAAAATCGCACCATGAATGAAGCGGTCTTCAGCCAAAAAAACCAGTCTCCCGATGCCCGTGCTCTTGTCACCCACGAGTTTAAGGTGTGAAACTCCCCGTAACGAACGGGGCGGATTATGTCGAGAAACGATACGCTAGCACTTCTGCTCGCGAGTGCCGCGGCCTGCTCCGTCTTTGTCGGCGCCGGGACCTGGATTGCGGGTTTGCCACGGGATGTCGCACGGCCAACGGCGGGATCCGGGCCGTCTTTACCTGACGCACAGATCGAGAACCTTCTTGTTCATCTGCAGAAAGATCCGCGCGACGTCGAAGCCTTGAAGCGGCTCGGTGCACTCTACGCCGAAACCGGCCAACTGAAGGAAGCCGTGTCGGCCTACGTCTCTGCCTCCATCGAAAACCCCGGCGATGCCGAAACTAAACGTGCCGTGATGGAGCTGCAGGCCCGGGCGCAGCAAAAAGGAAAACATTAGGCGCTATCATCGGCCGAAAAGAGCCGAGCGGCGAAACGAGAACAACGGATGGGGAGCTCCGGAGGGACTATGCTGAAGCGTATTTTCGTCACTGGGACCGTCGCAGTCCTGCTGCTTGGCGCGGGGCCACGGGATGGATTGGCCACCCCTGACCTCCCGCAAAACCGGTCGGACATCCATCTCGGCGTGACGTCCTGCGCCGGGAGCACCTGCCACGGCGCAGCCAGCGCCTGGGAAAAATCCACGGTACTCCAGAACGAGTACGTGACCTGGTCGCAGAAGGACAGCCACTCCAAGGCCTATACCGTCCTGATGAACGACGCCTCGAAGCGGATCGCGGCAAATCTCGGTCTGCCGAACGCGCACGAAGCGGATGTCTGCCTCGATTGCCACGCAGACAACGTTGCCCCGGCAGCGCGCGGAAGGGTGTTCCAGATTTCCGACGGCGTCGGTTGCGAAGCCTGTCACGGCGGCGCGGAACGCTGGCTCGGCCTGCATGTCGCCGGCATCGCCGGACATGCGGAGAACGTCGCCGCGGGCATGTATCCGACCGAGGATCCGGTGAAGCGCGCCGAACTCTGCCTCTCCTGCCATTTCGGCGACGAAAGCAAGTTCGTGACGCACCGGATCATGGGCGCAGGCCATCCCCGCATGAGCTTCGAGCTCGACACCTTCACGGCCATCCAGCCCGCGCATTACGTGGTGGACGACGATTACCGCAAACGCAAGCAGGTGGCGAACGGGATCCAGACCTGGGCCATCGGCCAGGCAATCGCGCTGGAACGCCGGATCGACGCCCTGCTCGACCCCAAGCGGGGAATGGACGGGATCTTCCCCGAACTGGTGCTGTTCGACTGCCAGGCCTGCCACCATTCGCTGACCGAACCGCGCTGGCAGGCGCGGCCGAGCACCGGCCTCGGCCCCGGCGTCGTCCGTTTCGACGATTCCAATCTGCTGATGTTGCGGGTGCTGGTGAGCAGCCTCGACCCGGACAAGGGCGCCAGGCTCGTGGAGCAGACCAAACAGCTGCACACGGCCAGCACCCAGAGCGTGGAGGCCTTCCATGCGGCAGCGAAGGACCTGAAACAGACCACGGGTGACCTCGTCGCAATGTTCTCGGGACATTCGTTCGGCAAGACCGACGTCTCAAAGCTTCTCGGCGGCCTGATCGAGGAAGCGAAGAAAGCGGAATTCTCCGACTACGCAGGCGCCGAGCAGGCCACCATGGCGATCGGGGCGGTGCTCTCCGCCGCCACGCAGATGGGGATGACGGAACTGGCGGAAGCCGCGAAGGACCCGCTGGACAAGGCTTTTGCGGCTTTGGCGAAGTATGATGCCTGGGATTACCCGGGCTTCCGCAGCGCCATCGAGGCGATCCCGGTCCCGAACTGACGAGAGGCGCCACCGGGCCGATCGAGGCTCGGCGGCGCCTTTCTATTCCTCCCTGACGCTGAGGCCGAACGGCCCGGTTCCGGCGCAACAGTGCCGGACCTCAAGCGTATAGGCCCCCGCCGCCAGATCCGCTTCGAGGGCGAAATTGTAGCCGTCGCCGCCATCGTCGTTTCGGGCGACGACCGTCCCGTCCGCCGAACGCAGCACCGCCTCGACATCGCTCGGACCGGTCGACGTGACGGCGAGCCGGCCGCCTTCGGTTGCGGGAAGGGTGAAACGGACCGTCTCCCCGGCCTGGGTGATCGACGCCGCGACACCGTCCTGCAGAGGCCTCGGTCCGGCGGAAGCGGGCGGCTCCCGCCCGGGCGTCCGGGGCGCGGCTCCGTCGCGGACCGAGACGTCGCGTTCTGCAACAGGCCGAAACCGCACGCCCTCACGGTACCCGAGTACGGCCTGACGCCCTTCCGCTCCCGGAACAGCCGAGATGCTGGCGGCCACACCGCCCCCCTCGAGCGGTTCCGAACGCACCTCAAGTCCGGCGGTCCCGACCGCGATATCGGCCTCGGAGAAGGTCAGCGTCCGAGCCCCGCCAGGATCGAGAATGATGGGCCCGCTGTTTTCGGCAAGCGCTTCGTCGAGCGCGCCCGCCAGAGAGGCAAGAGACGCGTCGACCGGAGTTGAGCGGGCGATTTCGGCAAGGCTCTCCGGCACCGCCATGCTGCGCGCAAGCAACAGCCGCAACAGATCGGACAGGGCGGCTTCCGGTGCGTCGAACCAGCGGCCGGGCGCCCCGGCGAGCGAGAAGAAATAGCGTTCGCCGTCGCGCCGGAAGCGGAGACGGCCTTCCGGCTTTTCCCCGCCAAGCTGACGGTAGAGGTCGTAGATCCCGAGACAGCGCTCGGCCCAGGCCCGGTCTCCCGGACCGTAAGGCTGCCCGCCTTCGCCGCCGGCAAGATCCTCGCCCGCGTCGTAGAACATCAGCGTGCCGAGCACGGAACCCGAATTGTGCGCTTCACCGAGAACTCTCTCGGCTCCCGCGCGGATCGTCGCGGCCGAGACCGGTGACAGCGCCACGAGCAGAAGCGCGCCGCCTGCCAGCAGGAGAGAGGCGGCGCGCATCGTCATGTCCTCAGGCCGCCGCGTGCGGCGTCAGGATCTGCCGGATGGCCGATCCGTCGGCGAGGCGGTCGAAGCCTTCGTTGATGTCCTCGAACCCGACCGAGCGGCTGATCAATGCGTCGATCGGCAGACGCCCCTGACGGTAGAGATCGATGAAGCGCGGAATGTCCCTGACCGGCACGCAGCCGCCCATGTAGCTGCCGCGGATCGCCTTCTCGTCCGAGACCAGTTGCGGCGGACTGAAGGAAAACTTGCTGTCGGCGGGCGCGAGCCCGGCGATCACCAGTTCGCCGCCGGTGCGCAGCAGGCTGTAGCCGGTTTCCAGCGCGGGAACCACGCCGGCGAAATCGAAGGCGAAATCCACTCCGCCCCTTGTGATGTCGCGGACCTGTTCCGTCAACTTCGGGTCGGCCGCGTTGAAGGTGTGGGTCGCGCCGAGCTGGCGCGCGAGGCCGAGCCGATCGTCGTTCAGATCGATGGCGATGACGGCGCCTGCACCGGCCACCTTCGCGCCGAGCAGCCCGTTCAGCCCGACTCCGCCGAGCCCGATCACCGCGACCGTGTCGCCGGCCCGGATCCGGGCGGTGTTCAGCACGGCGCCGACGCCGGTCATCACCGCGCAGCCGAAGATCGCCGCCGTCTCCAGCGGGATGTCGCTGTCGACCTTCACGCAGCTGCCCCGGTCGATGACGGCATATTCGGCAAAGCAGGAGACGCCGGAATGATGCGCCAGCATCTCACCGTCGGCCGCCTTCAGCCGCCGGCCGCCGCCCATAAGCTCGCCCTTGGCGCGAGCCGCTGCATTGACCTCGCAGATCTGCGGCCGGCCTTCGAGGCATCGGCGGCAGCGTCCGCAATTGGCGCTGAACTGGAAAACCACGGGATCGCCCGGCTTCAGGTCGCGAATGCCGGGCCCGACCTCGACCACCTCGCCCGCGCCTTCATGGCCGAGCACCAGCGGCAGCGGACGCGGCCGGCTGCCGTTGATCACGGAAAGGTCGGAATGGCAGAGCCCGCCGCCGATCACCCGGACCAGCAGCTCGCCCGCCTCGGGCTTCGAGAGTTCGATCTCCTCGACCGAAATCGGCTGCGATGTCTCATATGGCGCTTTCGCCCCGCTCTGCCGCAGCACGGCCGCCCGCATCTTCATGTTTCATCCCCTGATTATTGTTTTGGTGCGACCGGAGCAGAAGTGTCCGGCGCCTGGAACTGGTCGATCAGTCCCCTATACTGGCGCAAAAGCGCGCGCGTCGCATCCGTCGCCTCTTCACGGTTTCGGATCACCCTGGGGGTGATCAGCACGACCAGCTCGGTGCGCTGAGTCGACTTGTCCGTCGTACCGAAAAGATCGCCGACGACGGGCAGCTGATGCAGGACCGGAATGCCGGACTTCACGTCGTTCTGGATCTCACGGATCAGCCCGGCCAGCAGCACCGTCGTCCCGCTTTCCACCGCCGCGGTGCTGACCACCCGGCGCTGCTGGATCGTTGGCGAGTCGATGTCGGAGCTGTCCGTCCGCACCACATCGCTGACTTCCTGCGAGACCTCGAGCGTTACCACGCCGCTCGCCTTCACCTTCGGCGTGACATTGAGCGTGACCCCGGTGTCGCGGTACTCGATCTCGTTCACGATCCGGTTGTCGTCGGTCACCGTCGCCGAAGAGGTCCGGGTCACGATCGGTACCTGGTCGCCGACATGGAGCCGCGCCGTGCCGCCGTCGAGCACCAAAAGCTGCGGCGAGGAGACGACCCGGACATCGGTCAGTTCGGAAAGCGCGTCGATCACGATCTTGCTGCTGTTCGGCCCGCCGATCGAAATCCCGAAACCGGGGGTCAGGGGAGATACCGTGTTCGCATTCGTCCCGCGCGTGAAGATCGCGCTGAACTCGCCGGTCTCGATGAAATACTGCAGTCCGTAGCGCAGGTCGTCCTGCAGCGAGACCTCCAGCACAGTGCCTTCGATCAGCACCTGCAGCGGCGTGATGTCGAGCTTGGCGAGCACCTCGGAGATCAGCTCGTATTCCCGCCCGGTCGCCCAGACCAAGATCGCATTGCTCGACCCGTCGGCGTTGAAGCGCGGCCCGCTGCCGCGGACCCTCTCTGCGCCATCGCCACCTGCAACGCCGGCCGCATTCTTGTCCGGGACAGAACCACCGAGGAAGCCGTCATCCTTGAAGGCGCCTTCGAGCGTCTTCACCAGCGAGGCGGCCTCGCCATGCTTCACGAAATAGACGAAGAGTCGGCGCTCGTCCGCGTTGCGGGTGCGGTCGAGCCGCTTGATCCAGGTCCGCGCCCGGACCACCTGCCCCTCGTCCGCCGCGATCACCAGGATGGCGTTGAGCCGGTCGATCGGCGTGAAGCGGACGATGCCGTTCGCCCCCTCGCCACCGGCGGAGAAAAGCTCGTTCAGTTCCGGGATCACCGCGTCGACGGAGGCATTGGCGAGCCCGATGATCGCCACCGACCGTCCCGCGAGCCGGTCCACGTCCAGCAGCCCGATCGCCCGCTCCGCCGCGCGGCGCTCGGTCGCCGGTCCCGAGACGAGCACGAGATCGTCCGCGAGCCCCACCGGCAGGACACGTCCGGCACGGACGAAAGGTTCGAGCAACCGTACCATCTGCGTCGCCGAGACATAGCTGAGGGAGAAGACCTCGGCGCCGGAGCCCGGACCTCCAGCCAGTCCGATGCCGGTGCCGCCTTCGCTGCCTGCCGCCCCGCGCACCACGCGGACGAGATCGCCCTCATAGACAGCAGAAAGCCCGTGCGAGGCCAGCAATCCTTCCAGCAGGACCGTCATCTGGCCCCGTGTCAGGGGCCGCGCGGTGCGGAGCGTGACCCGGCCGGTCAGATCCGGCGGCAGCACGTAGGAGAGCCCGAGCTGATCGCCGATGATGACCTTCAGAGCCTGTTCAAGCCCGGCACCGTCAAAGGAGACGGAGAGCGTGCCGACCGGACGTGGCGAGGTCTCGGCGACGCGACCGGCGCCGCGCGCGGTTCCCGGATAAACCTCGTCCACCGGCGCGAGCGTCGCGGGATCGGTACTCGAAAGCTCGGAATCGACACGTGTGGCGCCGGGCTTTCCGGCATCGCCTTCGTCCAGCGCATTCGCGATCGAGGGAACGTCGCGTCCGGCCTCGGGACGCCCCCCGCCAATCCGGTCGCACGCGGCGAGACCGGTAACAATAATCGCGGCCAGAAGCGCGAAGCGAAGAGACGCCATCATTGTTTCTGTCCGGCGGCCGGCAGCCATCTCGTGTTGCGCCCGCCGCTCCCGGCGGATGTCTCCTCGGCGTCACTCAACAGATCGACGCGGGTCTCCCCATGGGAGAGAATCACAGCCGTCTCCGCAATGCTCTCGACCGTCCAGCCGTCCACGCTTTCCCCCTCGACCAATTGCACCGACGAACCGCCGGGTGTTTCCAACAGAATCATGCTTCTTGCCCCCGTGCTGACTATACCGGTCAGGCGATAGCCGACAAGCTGCGGCGGTGCCGGAGCGGGAGCCTGAACGACCGGCGCATCGGGAACGGGCCTCCGGGTCGAGCGGAACAGTGGACGGCGCAGGGTCTCGGGATAGCTTGTCTCCGCTCCGGGCAGCACGAGTTCCGGCAATGGCGGGGGCGCCCATTCCGGCGCCTCGGATACGACTGGCTCCGGAGCCTGCAACCATGGCATGGCGGCGGTCCCGAGCCCGAACAGGACAACCGCAGGCATCAGGAATTTCAATCCGCGCATCTCAATGTTCCTTCGCGGACAGTGCGCGCAGACCGAGCGACAGGCGAAGCGGTCGCTCCGCCGATACCGTCCGGATCGAGACCTCCTCGAGGAGGATCACGGGACGCGCGTTCGAGAGCGCGATCAGGAGGGACTGGATCTGTTCGAGCGATCCGTCGCCGTCGATCCTGAGCGCGTGACGGCGATACAGTTCCTCCGTCTCGACCTCGCCGACCTGAAGCCGGGTGAGCGCGACACCCGCGGCGGATGCGAGATCGCGGAGCTGAGCCTGAAAGGCCGCCTGCACGGCGCCGTCGCCGCCGGAGCGGAGAATGTCCCAGCGTTTCTCGGCCTCAACCGCGCGGACGCGCGCCGTCTCGATCGTTTCCACCTGTCCCAGCAGGGCCGTCTGCCGGGCAAGGATCTGTTTCTGCCGGTCGAGTTGCCGGGCGGCCTCGGCGCTCCAGTCCTGCAAAGGCGACAGCAGCCCGGCCCAGAGGGCGGCGAGCAGGGCGAGGAGCAGAGCCCAGGAGAGCAGCGGAGAAATGCGGTTTACGCCCGTCATCGTGCCGAAGGCTCCAGAGCGGCGCCGATCCGGAAGCGTTCGCCGCCGCCGGGATCGCGGGTGACCGGCGCCTCGAACCTGACTTCCGTCACCCCTGGCAGGGCCTGGAGTTCCTCGAGCAGACCGCTCGCGTCACGCGCGAAGCCTTCGAGGGTAAGCCGCCCGGGCCGGACCTCAAAGCCGGTCAGCCAGGCATCGTCCGGCAGCGCCTGCGTGACCGCATCAAGCAGCCCCGGCGCGTCCGGGCTCGCCGCGAGGGCTGTCTGAAGCTGTTCCGCAAGCGTCCGGTGCCGGTCGAGCGCGGCCCGTGCCGATTGAACCGACGCGACCTCGGACCGCAGACGGTCGATCCCGGCGGAAACGTCCTGCAATTCGACATAGGGCTTCGGCAGTGGCGAGAGCAGCGCCAGCAGGATCGAGAGGGT
Organism: Nisaea sp.; assembly: GCF_017640745.1. Lineage (GTDB taxonomy): Bacteria > Pseudomonadota > Alphaproteobacteria > Thalassobaculales > Thalassobaculaceae > Nisaea. Next base: position 25,427 of record NZ_JAEPQA010000024.1, read on the forward strand.
TGCCATTGCGGGCCAGAGGAAGCCGCGCCGGCCCTGCGCCGTGACGGGCGCAGCATTGAAATCGAGCGCTGAGGATGCCCGGATTTGCTCGGCCCCGGCGATCATCAGGGCGGGCTTGCCGCCGCCTGCGGCCTCGAATTGCCGGAGCGCCGCTTCAAGCCGGGTCTTGGGAACCACGTGCAGACGGATCTGCAGCTTACCGTCGCGCTCCTCCAGCAGATCGTAGGCCAGCCTGACCTCCCCGCGCTTGAAAGGGGTCAGCCGCTCCACCTCGCCATCCAGCAGGGAACCGAGCGCGCGGCGGGCGGATGCGGGGACGGACAGCGGTGCGCTCACCCGGTCGGCCGCCGGCACCACGAGCGCGACAGGCGATCCGAGGGCAGCCAGATGTCTTGCCAGGTCACCAGTGCTTGCTGTGCCTTTCGGCTGAACGTTCCCGCTACGCGCGGCAAACAGCAGAAATCCGCCGGCTACCGGCTCGACGATTGTCAGGGAACGGCCGAGCATGGAACGGAGGCGCCGCGGCAAACCTGCCGCCAGCCCCTCTCCCCATGCTCCGATAATTGCACCGAGCCCCGTCACCTGTCCTCCCGCCCCTGGGTTCGTTTCGCGCCATGGTACAAGGCCGGACAGAAGCGGCAAACGGACTTACTCACTTGACCGCCATTCAAGAATGCGCACGGGCCGCTGGATGTCGTGAGAAAGTGCGATTACAGCGCTCACGGCGACCAGCGTGCCGGGACCGGTCTCGCGCTCGGCGGAGAGGTGCCACGTGCGCCCGCCGCCACGTCCACTGATCCCGACACCGTCGGTCCGCTCGGCCCGCCGCACCGCCGCTGCCAGCTCCGGCGCGGCATGATCGGTATCGACGAACTCAGCCCCGCAATGCACCGTCGCATTGTTCGCGAGCCCTTCCCGCTCGTGGGCGTTCAGCCCCGGAAGTGCCAGCATTTGCGAGACGTCGACGAAGGGTTCCTGCGCAAAGCGCGCCTCTCTCAGGAGATCGACGACAGAGGCCGCGCGCGATGTTTCCGCTCCGAAACCGGCCAACAGTTCCGCCAGGACATCGAGATTGCCGCGATTGACGTCCCAGCGCCCGCAGATATCCGCGACCTTCACCTCGACGTCCTCCTCGCCCACACGCACGGTCCGGACAGTCGCCCGTTCCCCGATCTTCCCGGCCACCGTCTCGTCGAACAATTCCGGGATCACCGCCTGGATCGCGCTCTCAAGCAGGACCGCATTCCCGGAGCGCGCAACGGCTGTTCCCGTACTGCCGACCGTTGAACGCCCCAGCCCCGTCAATCCGAGGAGGAGGCCGGACGCAACTGCCAGAAGCACCAGCGCCAACAGCATCGCCGTGCCGTTTTCGCCTGTCGAACCGCGCCGCGTCACTGGTCCGCCCTTTCCGCAGGGATGGCGACGACCAGCCCCGGAGCCTCGTCCATTTCGAGCCGGATCAGGCGCGGCGGCACCAGCTCGCCCGCCCAGACCTCATGCCATCCCGGTTCCGTTTCACCGTTTCTCAGGCCGTAATAGGAGATACTTTGTGCACCCGGGGCGAAACGCGCGATCGCTTCCGCGAAGCGACCTTCGCGCAACTCGACCGCGCCCTCTCCGGCAATGGAGAGGACCCGGCGGCGTGGCCCGTCCCCTGCCGCAGCAATAAATCGGAAGCTCAGGCTGTCTCCCGCAAAACTGCTCTCCGGCCGGCCGGACTCGTAGTCCAGCAGGGGCAGCACCGCGTTCATCTCCCGTCGGAGCCGGCGTTCGAAGGCGATTCGGTCCCCGATCTCCGCGGCTCGCTGAGCGAGGCGGCGCTCGCCGTCGGCGGCGAACCGGATGAGACCCGTCGCGAGCAACGAGACCAGACCGATCAGAGCGAGGGCGACCAGCAGCTCCATCAGGGTGAAGCCGGCATCGCGGGCGGCGGAGCTGGACCGCTTCACCGGCTCTCTCCGAGCGGCACGGTCTTGACCGCATCGAGGGTCACGCCGGATCCATCGAGGGTCACGTCAAGCCTGATGTCGTAGCTGACGAGAAGGCCCGTCCGCACCCGTTCGGCAACCGCCGCGGTCCAGCCGCCGCCCGCACCGAACTCGCCGGACATCTCGCCCGGACGAAGCGGCCGGCTGACACCGAGTTCCGCCAGAACGGACCGCGCCGCGCTCATCGCCCCCGCGCTCCGTTCCGCCTTTCCGGAGGCGAATATCCCCGCGCCAAGCGTCTCCGCCAGCAGCATGGCCACGAGCGCGATCAGCGTCAGGCCGACCAGGGTTTCAAGCAGGGAGAACCCGTCGTCCCGGTTCATGGTTTGTGGAGGTCGGAATCCTCGCCCTCACCGCCCGGCGCGCCATCCGCGCCGAGTGTCGACAGGCGATAGGGCGCCTTGTTCTCGCCCGGCTGCCGGTAGAGATAGGGCCGCGACCAGGGATCCAGCGGCACCGTCTCGCTCTGCAGATAGGGACCGTTCCACCGCTCCATGCCAGAGGGTTTCGCGACAAGCGCCCGAAGCCCCTCCTCTGTGTTTGGATAGCGCCCCGCATCGAGATGGAGCAGATCGAGCGCGGTCCCGAGATTGTCCATCTGCGCCGCCGCGACATCGCCCTTCGCCTTGCCGAGCACACCCATGACGCGGGGACCGACAAGTGCGGCGAGGAGTCCGAGAATGACCAGCACGACCAGCAGTTCAAGCAGGGTGAAGCCTTCCTCGCCCCGACGTCTGCGGCTGTCCGGTCCGGACCTTCGCTTCAGGATCATACGCTCCTCCCCAGAGCCCCCATCAGAGCAATGCATCGTTCAGGCTCGTCACGGTCAGCATCAGGGCGACGGTGACGATGGCCACGATGCCGCCCAATACTAGGATGATGACCGGCTCGATCAAAGCCGTCAGCCGCGCGAGCCGGCCACGCGCCTCCCCGCCGTGATACTCCGCCGCGCGCTCCAGCATCATATCGAGATTTCCGCTCTCCTCGCCGATCCGGATCAATTGGATCGCCGCCTCCGGGAAGCGCCCGCTTTCCGCCGCCGCCGTGGAGAGCGAACGCCCTTCCCGCACCCGGTCCGCCAGGATATCTCCCGCCTCCCGCATCACCGCGTTCGAGAAAAGTGCCGCCGCGATGCGCAGAGCCTCCGGCAGGGAAACGCCGCGCCCGGCCAGCAAAGCAAGGCCGCGCGCCCAGCGCTCGACCTCGAGGCTTTCGAGCAGACGCCCGAAGAGAGGCAGTCGCAGCAGGGCCTCGTCGGCCTGTCGGCGTCCCGCCGGGGTAAACAGACCGGCCAGAAGAACACCGATCAGCATCAGGCCGATCCAGCCGAAATCGCGAATGCCTTGCGAGAGCGTCAGAAGCGCCTCTGTCAGAGCCGGCATGTCCGTCCGGCCCTGGCGGAAGATCGGCTCGAAGCGGGGAATGACGAAGACCATCAGCGCCGTGATCGCCGCGAGCGCGGCGACGGTCAGGACCGCCGGATAGGTCAGCGCCGAGCGCAGCTTCTCCCGCTCCGCGTGGCGGGCCTCGTGGTGGCGGGCAAGCGCCGCGATGCCGGGGCCGAGTTCCCCGGTCTTTTCCGCAGCCGCGATGACGGCGCGGTCGAACCCGTCAAAAGGTCCGTCCAACGCCTCGATCGCCGCAGAGAGACTTTCGCCCGCCTCGATCCGTCCGGCGATTCCGGCCGCCAGCTCCGAAAGACCGGCCATCGACCGGTCCCCGGCCACCACGCGGAAAGCGCGATCCACCGGAAGACCGGCCTCAAGCAGGGTGGAAAGCTGACGGAAGAACAGCCGGAGATCACCCTGCGAAACGGCCATTTCAGATCCGCGCGCCGCCGAGGACGGAAAGCACCTCTTCTGCCGTTGTCTCGCCCGCAATGAGACGCCGGCGCGCGTCTGCCAGCATCGAGAGATCGGGGTCGAGCACCGAACGCAGCCGCCCCGCATCCGCCCGTTCGGCGATCGCGGTCTCGAGGCGGCTGTCCATCGGCATGATTTCCGAGAGAACAAGACGTCCACGATACCCTGTCTCGTGGCACCGCGCGCAGCCGACCGCGCGGCCGATTTCCGTTCCGGGCTCAAGCCCGAGACGTTCAGCAACCGAGGCCTCTGACGGTTCCATCGTCCTGCAGTCGGGACAGAGCCGGCGGACGAGACGCTGCGCCAGAATGGCTCTCAGCGACGCGCTCAGGAGATAGGGTTCGATCCCCATATCCATCAGCCGCGCCGCGGCGCCCGGCGCATCGTTGGTGTGCAGCGTGGAGAGCACGAGATGCCCGGTCAAAGCCGCCTGCACAGCAAGCCGAGCCGTCTCCTCGTCGCGGATCTCGCCGACCATGATGATGTCCGGATCGTGCCGGAGAACGGAGCGCAGGAGGTTGGCGAAGCCAAGGCCGATGCGCGGATTGACCTGGATCTGGTTCACCCCGTCGAGCCGGTACTCGATCGGATCCTCCAATGTGACGATCTTGCGCTCGGCGAGGTTGAGCCGGCGCAGGGCCGCGTAAAGCGTCGTGGTCTTGCCGCTGCCGGTCGGGCCGGTCGCCAGCACCATGCCGTGGGGCGCCGAAAGCACATCAGTCAGGGCAGACGCCACCGGCCCGGCGAGACCGAGACTCTCGATATCGGTCGGGCCGCGCTCCGGATCGAGCAGGCGAAGAACGATGCTTTCCCCGTTCAGCGTCGGCGCAGTCGAGACCCGGATATCGATTTTCCGGCCCGCCACGTTCATGCTCGCCCGCCCGTCCTGCGGCAGCCGTTTCTCGGCGATGTTGAGTCCGGCGAGCACCTTGATCCGGCCGATCAGCATATCTGTCAGATAGGCGGGCGGGCGGGCACCGAGTTCCATCAGCCTCCCGTCGATACGGTAGCGAAGGCGAAGTCCTCCCGCCGCGGGTTCAAGATGCAGGTCGGAGGCGCGGTTCGAAATCGCGGTACGAACCAGATCCTCCAGCAGCCGGACGGCCGGTCCATCCTCGGCGGGCGTCCGGGCCGCGGCCTCGCCGCCCCGCACGGATACGCCATCCCCGCTCTTGCCGTAGAGACGGTCGAAGGCCCGGTCGAGATCCGAGGGACTTGCGACCTCAAGACAGATTTCCTTGCCGACGAGCAAACCCATCGCCTGCACAGCGTCGCGGTCGAGCGGATCCGCCATGGCGAGGGTCAGGCTGCCCGCATCCTCCGCAACCGGCAGAACTCGGGACTGCCGGAGAAAAGACAGTGTCGCCCCGCCGGCGGCAAGAGGTGCCGCGGGAAAGCGCTCCGGTCCGGCGAACGGAATGTTCAGATAGGCGGCGAGGGCCTCAGCCATTTCGGCCTCGCCGACGAGACCGGCGGAGACCAGAGCCCGGTCCGGACGCCCGGGGGCCGGGGGATCGCCATCCGGAACGTCGTGCCCGCGTTCGCGCAGTAGGTCCCGCAATCCTGTATAGTCGATCATCGTCGGCTCTCGCGAAAGACTGGGCCGGACTCTACGCTGCAGAACCGCGTCCCGCAATCGCCCCGGCGCCGCAAAAGCGTCGGGAATCAGTATTCTAGCGGCAGCAGCCGTGGCAGACTGTCTGCTCGGCGTGGTTCCGACGGGCGGAGAGGCATGAGATTTCTGGGCGGTAAGAAACTGCAGATCCTGTTCCCTGCCGTGGTCCTGTTTCTTGCCGTTGCCTTCCGCATAGCCGACCCGATCCTGCTGGAAGAGTTCCGTCTCCGCATCTTCGACAACTACCAGCGCCTATCGCCGCGACTTTATCAGGACGTGCCCGTGGTGGTGGTGGATCTGGACGAGGAGACCATGAAACGGCACGGTCAATGGCCGTGGCCGCGCACGAGGATCGCCGAGCTGGTACAGCGTCTGAGCGATCACGGCGCGGCGCTGGTCGCCTTCGACATCGTGTTCTCGGAACCCGACAGGACATCTCCGGCCCGACTGCTCGCGGAACTGGCCGGCCGGGATAGTTCCGGCAGGATCTCGGCGCTGATCCGGGAGAGCGGCACGCTCGACCACGACGCCCTGCTCGCCGAGACCATGGCGTCGGTCCCGGCGGCGACCGTTTCAGGTTTTATCCTGACGCAGCAGGACATCGGGGCAACACCTCCGGTCAAAGCAGGCTTTGCGACCACCGGCGACGATCCGCTCCAGTTTCTCACGCAATTTGCAGGCGCCACGCCGAACCTGCCGGAGATCGACGAGGCGGCATCCGGCATCGGCAGTCTGAATGCCTTCACCGACAGCGACGGCGTGGTACGGCGCGTGCCGATGTTCGTCGCACATAAGGGCAGGCTGTACCCGTCCCTCTCGGCCGAGATTCTCCGGGTCGCCCAGGGCGCCTCGACCTTCGTCGTGAAATCCTCCGGCGCCAGTGGCCAGGAGGCGTTCGGCGAGGCGACCGGGATCGTCGAGGTCAAGGTCGGCCAGATCGTCCTGCCGACGGACAAGGGCGGACGAGTCCTGCTGCACGATACCGGGCCGGTGCCGGATCGCTCGCTTGCCGCCTGGAAGGTCTTCGAGGCGACGGAGCCCCTGCCGCGACTCGAAGGTGCGATCGCGATCATCGGCACCAGCGCCGTCGGCCTGAAGGACCAGCAGACCACGCCGCTCGATCCCAACGCGGCGGGAGTCACCGTCCACGCGCAGGTGATCGAACAGGCTTTCTTCGGCGACTTCCTGCTCCGCCCGGACTGGGCCGACGGAGCAGAAATCCTGCTGCTGCTGTTCCTCGGCGGCCTGATCATCCTGATCTTCGCCCTGCCGCAGATCGCGACCCTGCCGGCGACGCTGTTCAGCCTCGGCATCGTCGGCGCCGGCGTCGCCGCAAGCTGGTACGCCTATACCGACCATGCCCTTCTGCTCGACCCGATCTATCCCGGCATCATGGGGATCGCGGTCTATACCAGCGCCTCGCTCCTGCGCTTCGTCTCGACCGAGCGCGAGCGCAAGCAGATCCGCACCGCCTTCGGCCAGTATATGGCGCCCGCCCTGATCGAGCGCCTGGCACAGGATCCGGGCCAGCTCCGGCTCGGCGGCGAGATCCGGCCCCTGACCTTGCTCTTCTGCGACATCCGCGGTTTCACGACGATCTCGGAAAAGCTGAACGCGGAGGAACTGACCCACCTGATCAACCGCTTCCTGACGCCAATGACCAACATCATCATGAGCCGGCAGGGCACGATCGACAAATATATGGGCGACTGCATCATGGCCTTCTGGAACGCGCCTCTGGACGTGCCGGACCATGGCCGGCAGGGCGTTGATTCCGCCCTCGCGATGCGCGAACGGCTGGTGCTGCTGAATTCGGAACTGAAGCTCGAGGCGGCGGCGAGGCGCCAGCCGGATATCGAGATCGGCATCGGCATCGGGCTCAATACCGGCGAAGCCTGTGTCGGCAATGTCGGCTCCGACCAGCGCTTCGACTATTCCGCACTCGGCGACAGTGTGAACCTCGCCTCGCGTCTGGAAGGCCAATGCAAGACCTACGGCGTCGAGATCGTCGTCAGCGAAAGCACGAAAGACGAGGTCAAGGACTACGCAGTGCTGGAACTCGATCTGATCACCGTGAAGGGCAAGACGGTCCCGATCCGGATCTTCACCGTGCTCGGCGATTCCGGGAAAGCCGCCGATCCCGCCTTCCAGGCGCTTGCGGATGAGAACGCGGCCATGATCGACGCCTTCCGGGCGCAGCGCTGGGACGATGCGGCGGAGCATTTGGCGGCCGCCCGACAACGCGCCGGCGGGCTCCGGGAAAGGCTGGACGAATTCTACGATCTCTACGAGGCGCGGATCGCCAGCTTCAGGATGGATCCGCCACCGGCGGACTGGGACGGGGTTTACGTCTCGCGCGAGAAATGATGGCGCGCTATAGAAGCCGTCCGTCCTGACCGATCCGAAGAGCCAGCCAATGTCCCTGACCTTCCGCCGCGCCAGCGAAGCCGATCTCCCGGCCATCATCGCCATGCTCGCCGACGACGACCTCGGCAGACAGCGCGAGGATACCAGCGTTCCGGTCGCGGACTGCTATCGGGAGGCCTTCTCGGCAATCGACAAGGACAGTAACCAGTTGCTCGCCGTCGCCGAACGCGGGGGCGAGATTGTCGGAACCCTGCAGCTGACCTTCCTGCCGGGCCTCTCGCATCAGGGCCTCTGGCGCGGCCAGATCGAGTCGGTGCGGGTATCCTCGAGCACGCGGGGCGGCGGTATCGGCCGCAAGTTGCTCGAATGGGCGATCGCGACCTGCAGGGAGCGCGGCTGCCGCATCATCCAGCTGACCAGCGACAAGAGCCGGACCGACGCGATCCGGTTCTACGAGAGCCTCGGTTTCACGGCGAGCCACGAAGGCTTCAAGCTGAAGCTCTAGCCCCGCGGCAGGCAATAGAGGATCGACTCGTACCGCGTCATCGAATAGCTCCCGAAGCGGAACTCGTAATTCTCGCACATGGCCATCATTTGCAGCGGCATTTCCCAGAGATGCCGGGTCGCGTGATAGACGCTGAGCGCGATCTGCGGGCGGTAGCGGGCGACGATCTCCGGTAGGTCGTCGATCAGCATTTCCTCCGCGCCCTCGACGTCGAATTTCATCAGGTCGATCCGCTCGGGCGCGATCTCTCCAATCAGGGTAGAAAGCTTGCGCGTCGGATAGACAGGGAGGGGCTTACCGCTCCGCGCCTTCGCCTCGGCCTTCATGGCATGAGCATGCGAAGCGGCCTGGCCATCGTCGTACTGGAGAAAGTCCGTCTCCCCGTCCTGGTCAGTGACGCAATAGGGAAACAGCTCGACGAGCCCCTCATATTGGTCGATCGCATCGCGGACATAGCGGCTGAGATAGGTATGGCCGAGCGGGTCTATATTGATCAGACGCCCTTCCCCGTGCATCAGGGCCGCGAAACCCGGTATTTCGAATCCGTCGAACACGCCGAAATTCAGCACCGTGTCGCCCGGCGAGATCCGGACATGCTCGAAATACTGCTGCCCTCGCAGCATGGTGCCGACGAAGGCATCGAGCCGCGCGTGTGGCGGATCCCGCAGAACGGACAGATAGGCGCTCCGGCTCCGTTCGTTGGCGAGCGCATCGTGGACCCGGCGGATGTCGCCGGCGCCCTGTTTGAGACGATTGGGCTCGTGTACAGACGGATAGAGCGTGGAAGAGATCCCGATACGGCCACCTTCGAGCTTCGCGATGCCCTCGCGCATCAGGATCGTAGTTGCCATGTCCTGTGGCAGGTGAACCCTATCCGGACCGTCCGATACGTCGACGAGATCGGACATTTCGTTCAGGAACCGGGAAAAGCCGCTGGATGGGCAATCGACCGCCAGCGGCAGGACCATGACTTGTTCGGCAGACCAACCGGCCCCGGAAAGCCGGCGCGCCCGCTCCTCCCAGTCCGCATCTGTGATCAAGACGAAGCCCGCTCCCTGCGGCGCGGGAAGCTCCTGGTCCGGTCCGATCACGCCAAGGCAATCGGCCCCCGGGCGGAGCCGCGCGACGAGCCGGACCAGCTTCTGTGTCAGGGCATCGGCGCCATAGACCCAATAGGGCTTCACAGGCAGGTGGATCGGATGGGAGACGGCCCTGTAGGCAGCGCTCGAATATGACATGGCGCCTTGGTTCCAGATTTCGGGGGGCTTGTAAATAGATCCGACACGCCGACATGCGGGTGATTCCGAGAATTCCGGCAAAAACGAAAGCGGCCTCCGGAGAGGCCGCTTCCACGAGGTTCATGGTAAGTTTCAGCGGTAGGTCTGGCCGCCGTCGAGATCGACCACGATTCCGGTCGCCCAGCCGGCACGCGGCGAGCAAAGGAAGGTCACGACGTCGGCGATCTCCTCAACCGTCGCGGCCCGTCCGAGCGGCTGGCCCGCCAGGAAATCCTGCCAGCGGCTCTCGTCGCCCTTTTCCGCCGATGCCTTGGTCTTCAACAGGGTGACGAGCCGGTCGGTCGCGACCAGACCCGGATTGACCCCGAGTACCCGCATGCCGTCGGCGAGCGCGTTCGACCCCATCGCCTTGGTGAAGGCATTGAGCGAGGCATTGCCCGCCGTTCCCGCTATGTATTTCGGATCCAGCTTCACGCCGGCGAGGCCGATGACGTTGAAGATCACGCCGCCGCCCTTCGCCTTCATCATAGGATAAAAGGCGCGGGCCATGTTGATGTAGCCGAACACCTTCAGATCCCAGGCCTGACGCCAGGTCGCCTCGTCGATCGCCTGCAGGTCGCCGCCCGGGATCGCACCCGCGTTATTGACGACAATATCCGGCACCGGAACGGCCTCGCTGAGCCGCTCGACGGCGCCTGGCGCGGAGAGATCCAGCGGATGGATCGCGCAGTCCGCGCCCGCACTGGCCAGCAGGTCCCGCGCCTGTTCCAGCCGGTCCTTGTCGCGGGCAACGAGATCGAGAGTACAGCCCTCAGCCGCAAACGCGCGCGCACATCCGAGGCCGATGCCTTTCGACGCGCCCGTCACCAGGACGCGCTTGCCTTTCAGTCCGAGATCCATCCCTTTGCTCCCTTGTTTATTAGCGCCATGATTTTACTGGATTGGTAGCACCGGCATGCGGAGCGCGCAAAGCAGGGAAACTTGCTATGCAAGGTGATTCGCCCCCATCCGGTTGACCCGCGGTCCGTTCGGAGTCACGCTTTCTTCGTCCCATCCGGACAAGGCGAAACCCAAAGAGGGAGATCGTTACGCGATGGAACCACCGATGCAGGAAGCGCGTCTCTGACGAAGGGACGCGACGGCAACGAGGCGGCCCGGGCCGCCGGTAAGTCCGCAGAAATATGAAAAGCAGAGAGCCTTGGGCTCGACAGTCTGTCTTATGCAACAGACGTTAAAAAATGCTATGCCCCACCTGACGCAGACGCGCGGTGGGGCTTTGCATTTCGGCCCTCCGCCGTCGCCCGCACGGAACGGAAACCGGCATCGATGCACAAGAATCTCCGGCACGACCGCGTTCTGGTCGTCGATCTCGAACTGACCTGCTGGGACGGTCCGCCGCCGGAGGGCGAGCGTCCGGAGATCATCGAGATCGGGCTCGCCGAAATTGACCTGAAACGCGACGAGATCGTCCGTACCGCCTCGATCCTGACCAAGCCGGTAGACTCGCAGATCTCGGCATTCTGTTCCGACTTCACGGGGATCACCGCGGAGATGATCGCCGCCGACGGGATCCGGTTCCAGGACGCCTGCCACCGGCTGCGCAAGACATACGGGGCGAGTTCGAAACTCTGGCTCGGCTGGGGCTCGGACAACGAGCTATTCGATACCGAGGTCCGGGCGAAAAAAGCCGTCGACCCCTCCTCTCACTGCTATCTGGATCTCTGCCAGGTGCAGGAATACGTGCTCGCCGGCGGACGCCGAATCTCGCTCGACGAGGCGCTCGAGGTCATGAAGCTGGAGCGCGCCGGTACCGCGCACCGGGCCGAGGGAGACGCGATCGACACCGCGCGGCTGTTCCTTGCCTGGCGCGAACGGTTCGGCCTTGGTTACCTGCCGCACGAACATTTCGATTGAAGCGGAAGGCCGGTCTCAGCGGCCGAAAAGCTCCGCGACCGTATCCAGCCAGAGCCTGTCCGCGGCCTCGCCGTCGAGGGTGCCGTACGCAGCCATGTAGATTTCGGCGACCTGAAGGAACCTTTGCTTTTCGGTGCGGACCCATTCCTCGTAGGACCAGGGCAGATCCGTCGGCGCGATATTGCTCACCGCGCCGCAGAAATGGGCGTCCTCCGGGCCGGCCGCCGTTTCGACCACGGTCTGTTCGATGGCGAAATCGAAATCCTCGAAATAGCGGATCCGCCGGTCGTCCTCGTCGGTATAGTTCCGCAGCAGCAGCCCGTCGACGCGGGCGCCGGGCGCGCTGACGAGCGCGGGATAAGGCTCGTTCGTGACCCTGACGCGCGCGTACCCATGCAGAGTGGCTGAGGAGGAAAGCGCCCCGGGCGACCGCCTGAGCACCAGCTGCAACACGTCCGGATCCATCAGGGTCCCGAAGAAGAAATAGGGAAGGCGCATCGTCGCGTTACCTGTCCGCGGCGAGATGTACCGTGCAGCGGGTCGAGCCTTCCCGGGTGAAGATGTAGACGCCCTGCTCGATCGGGTAATTGCGCGGCCGCCGGATGTCGCGCGCGCGGGCAGCCCTGTAGGTTCGCCCGCCGATCCGCGCGATGCCGCCGCCGAAGCGGTTGAAGCGACCGTCGCGGCAGGCGTCCGTCGCCTGCTTGTCAAAATCGGCCACCTGTCTCAAGGCCCGGCTCTCCAGCATGAGCAGGCCGCGCTTCGCCGCGTTCTCGTAGATCGTGCTTTTTTCCAGGGTCACCCGCTTCATCCGCCATTCCGGCCGCTCCGGCGCGCGCGACATGTGCCGCGGGTTCGTCTTGTCCGGAGAAACACGCTCCGCCGTGGCCGGACCGGCGACACCGAACGCGCCCGCCAGCACGGCCATGCAGATCACGGCAAGAGACAGATTGCGGAACGGTTTAGCCAAAACGATCTTCCCGAAATTACCCGGCGGCCAGCAGATGCTTCGCCAGCATAACATGGATGCCCTTGTTTCCGTTCACCATTTGGGTGACGCGCAAGTCCGCCGCAAGGCTGCAAAGCATGTAGGCCTCGGGCCGGCTGCGGTTGGTCCGCTCGGTGATGAGGTCCAGCATCTGGCGCAGCGCCTCGCGGCCCGCCTCGTCCAGATCCTCGTTGAAGGCCATGGTGATGAAGTGATCCGGCGTCTCCGCGCGCGGCAGCTTCAGGCTCATGTCCTTGCGCACGGTCAGACGGAAGCGGCCCTGCAGCGCCATCTCGATAGCCGTGACATTGACTTCCCCGTCGCCCTGGCAACCATGCCCGTCGCCCGCCGAGAACAGCGCACCCTCGACGAAAACCGGCAGATAGAGGGTGCTGCCCGCGACCAGCTCCTTGTTGTCGAGATTGCCGCCATTGGCCCGCGGCTGGATCGTGCTCACCCGCCCCCAGGCCGGCGGCGGCGCGACGCCCATGACGCCGAAGAACGGCGCGAGCGGGAGCTCGAGCCCCCAGGGCAGACGCCCCACGTTGCGCTCCATGTCGATTGCGATAGTCGCATGGCTGATCTCGTCGAATTCGTCCGGCAGCGTACCCTTGAGCGGCGCACTGTAGTTGAAGCCCCAGTCCTGGCGCGGCTTGACGTCTAGGATATCGACCTGCAGCACGTCGCCCGGCTTCGCGCCCTCGACATGGACCGGCCCGGTCAGGATATGCCCGGGAAGGCCCGGCCGCATCGTCTCGATGACTTCAAGGTGCTCCGGCAGAACGGTGTAACCCGGGCCCGGCAGGACCGGCTTGTCGCCGGATATGCTCGAAATTATCACTTCGTCGCCGGAGGCCACCCGCAGGACCGGTTCCAGCGCTGCGTCGAAGAAGCCCCAGTGAACCGTCTTCGGACTGCTATCAAGTCTGTGCTCGCTCATCTGGCTCCCCCACCCGACGAAAAGAAAACAATCAGCGACCGTTTTCCGCGATCGCCTGCCCCGACTTCGGCGCCGCCTTCTTCCGCGCCGCTTTCCTGGCCTGGCGCTCCCGCCGCGCCTTCTTGAACCGCTCGATATAGACGTGGCTCCAGCGGTAGCTCAGCCAGCCGCCGCCGATCATCCAGGGAAGACAGCCGACGAACAGCGGCAGTCCCCACTCGTCCAGCATCGCGGTGAAATAGACCCAGACCGCCATGATCCCGGAAATGTCCTGCCCGAGAATCTGATCGAGACGCGCCGCGAAATGCTCGAACGCGCTGAGATTGTCCCAGCGCCCCAGCATCAGGTTACCTGTCTGCAGAAAAATGTAATAGACGATCGGCACCGTGAAGACGTTGGTCAGCCATGTCCAGGCCAGTGCAACGACGAGATTGAAGGTCCAGTTCGGACGCAACAGGCGGATAAGCGACCAGATCCCGGCAACGATCGGCATCTGAATCCCGACCAGCGGCGTCAGGGAAACGGCGACGCCGATGCCGACCCCGCGGGCGGTATAGTCCGGCAAATCGGTTCCCCGCAGAATGGGAATAACGAGCCGGTAACGCATGAGGCGCCTGAGCGGAGTGATCATATGTTCGGTCAAACAGGTCGAAAGTTGCCAATCGGCGTCACGGTCAAGCCATAGCAAGCCGCAGCGGCCGCGCGCAAAGAGAGATTTGCACGATTGTCTTTACATTTCGTGACCGCATCCAGCTTTAGTAAGACCCCTGCGACGAAATAGCTATGGACGCTCGCCTTTCGCCAGCCGGGCCGAGATATCGTCGACGACGTCGAGCAGCGAGGCAACGCTGTCGATCAGATAGTGCGGATTGGCGCTCCTGAGGGTCTTCTCCGCCTTCTTCTTGCGCGCGGCGAAGCTCGCCTCGTCAAGCGCTTCGGTCTCCTCGCGGGAGAGCCCGAAGGCATTGCCCGAGACTGTGACGCCAACGGTCCAGCAGCCCGCAGCATTGCCTTCCGCGATACCGGGCTCGGTATCGTCGACCTTGATGCAGGCCGCCGCCGGCCAGACGTCGAGATCGAGGAAGCATTTGTACATCATCAGCGGCGTCGGCCGGCCATGTGCAAGATCTCCCGCGCAGACCAGATTGTCCGGCGCGTAGCCGAGATCGCGGGCGATCGGCACCAGCCGCTCCATGATCTCGCGGTTGTAGCCGGTTGTGGAGCCGATCTTCAGACCGCGTTCCCGCAAGGTGCCGACGGTTTCAAGCGCCCCCGGGATCATGTCCGCGAAATCCGGGATCACGTCGACATTCATCGGTACGAAGACCTCGTAGATCCTGTCGACATCGGCATCGGTGAATGCCGCGCCGTGCGCTTTCTCCCAGACTTCCGCGATCCGCGGCTGGGTTCCGACGGCCTTGATGTGATCCCATTTCGGCAATCCCATCGGCGCGCGCGCCTCATCGATGGTGATCTCAACGTCGAAGGCCGCGAAGGCTCGCTGGAAAACCCCCATCGGGGCCCGGCTGCCATGATCGATGATCGTACCGGCCCAATCGAAAATGACGGCTTTCAGCTCGAGTGTTTCCGCGGACATCTGGAACTCCTTCCGAATTTATGACGCCGCGCCGTAGAGCGATGCGACGGTTTCCTCACCGAGCGCGAACGCGGTGCTCATCCCCGTGCCGCTGGAGACGACAAGAATGCGCACACCCTCGGACGGACTGTCGATGAAGGCCGTGCGGTCGGCGGCGGACGGATAGACCCCGGTCCAGCGCTCGATGACCTTGCTGTTCTTCAACGCCAGCACGCGGCCCGCTTCCTCGAGGATCAGATCCTCCACCGCGGCCGGCGCGAACGGATCCGGCGTCGCGGCATAGTGATGGGAATCACCTACCACGAGGGAGCCGTCAGCCCCCTGCACGACGATCAGGTGAATGCCATGGGCCAGCCATTGCGGCTGTTCCCGGTCGAGACGCGCCCGCAGGGCCTTGGAGGCTGCAAGCCCCGTATAGCCCTCGTAGCGCACCAGGCTGAGATCCGACATGACCGCGCCGGGCAGCTTCCATTCCGGAGGTTGCGGCGCAACGCGCAGCATCTGCAGCTTGCAGAGCCGAAGATCGTAGGCAGCGAGACGTTCGGGAAACAGGGTTGCCAGATCGGGCCCGGGACAGACGACCACCCCCTCTGCCTCGACCGTGCCCGCGGTCGTCTCCACGCCCCCGTCAGAAACACCGATCACGGCGGTCGACCAACGGAAGTCGACGCCACATTCGGCCTGCAGGTACTGCGCGATCCTCGGCAGCGCCTGGCGCGGTTCGACGCGCGCCTCGTGCGGGCTCCACATCGCCGCGGCGAGACGGTCCGCCGCCAGCACCGGCGCCTTCGCCGCCGCCTCCTGCGCCGTCAACAGCCTGCATTCCCGGCCCATTTCGGTCGCGGTGAACTCTTCCAGCACTGCGACCGCTTCGGAGCGTTGTGCCGTGACCAGAAGCCCCTCATGCAGCACCGGAATGCCTGCCTTGGGGGCGATATCGCGCCAGACTTCGGCGGACCGGCGCGCCCGCCCCCAGGTCTCGCCCGCTTTCTGACCGGTGACGGTGACGAAGCCGAAATTCCGCACCGAGGCGCCGTTCGACTGGGCGTCACGGTCGATGACAATGACGCGCTTGCCGCGCTTGGAAGCCGCCAGCGCCGTCGCCAGACCGCAGATGCCGCCGCCGACAATCGCGAGATCGTAGGAATTTGCCATTTTCGCCCGCCCGAACTGAGGTGCCGGCTGCGGATAGCATACCGACATGACAAGTAGGTTACTCAGTAGTGCCTAAAGCACCGGCGCATCAACGGCGAAAAATGCGTATTGCTCGGAGATGTCAAGCCACGAGCCGTCCTCGAAAATCTGGACATGCGGCAAGGCGGGCGGCATTTCGTGCTCGAAAACCTGCACCATAAAAGCCATGTCAGCGTTCCTGCCGTCGCGGGAAAGCGGCATCATCAGGCGGGACGTCCGCAGCATACGCCCTTCGTCCCAGCGAAACTGGCTGTGCGAGAAGACCGGAAGTCTCCGTTTGCAGGTGAGCATGAAGAGGCCGTGGATGAAGTCGTAGTAGCTTCCCCGCAGAACCTCGGAGAGGTCTATGCCTGTAATGTCCCGGCCGAAACTCTCGGCCACGCTCGTTCCGACCACCCTGTGGCGCACGTTCCCGACCGCGAGATCAACATCCGTCAGCAGACTGTGAGGAAGCAGCGCCGGCCCCATATCCATCGGGTCCAGATCGCGGCGCATTGGCATCGCCGCCCCGTTGCCGATGCGAGTCCAATAGTCGAACGCGCGACCGAGAACGCCGTTCCCCAATACAGATTCCGTGCTATTCCGCAACGCAACACGCCCCAAACGCGATGCAGGAGAGCCAGCATTAGCTCGCTCCGGTCCAAACACGAATCTATCATTTCATTTTAATTTAACTCAAACTCTTTTCGCATTGAAAAACAAAGAAAATACAAACCTATTTGGTGCAGAGAATTTATTTCTGCACCTTTAACGGATATTGATCAGAAACTCGTTCAGGCGTGGATTCTCTTCAGCGGCCAAATTCCGTCCGGTACCCCTCGAGAAGCGGCACGAAACCGGAAAGGTCGTATCCTTGTGCCGCGGCGGCCGAAGAAACCTCGGCGATCGACTTGCCATGAAAACAAACCTTGGCAAGCGCCCAGAGGATCGTCGACCTGGTCCCGCTGCGGCAGAACGCAAAGACGGGTCCATCGGCCGACTCGATCGCCGCGTTATGCTCTGCCACCAGTTCGGGGGTGAGCGTCGGCATGGTCATCGGAATAAACCGGTACGACAGCCCGGCGGCTTCGGCAGCGGACCTCAGATCGGCTTCAGAAGCCTGTCCCGGCTCCTCGCCGTCCGGCCGGTTGTTGATCACGAATTTAAAGCCTCGATCAGCTATAGCTTGCATATCTGAAGGAAATACCTGACCATCAACCGCATATTGCTCGCTGATCTCTCTTATATTCATTACAACCTACTCCGCCTCAACAACCCAGAAACCCGACTGATTTTTCTCACAAAGCCGCACTCAAAACGACTCTCAACCAGTCACAGGTTATCCGTTACGTGATGAATCGCACCGCCAATTTTGTCTACTTGGTTCATTATCATATGCGATCTGATATAAAATATGCTCATGATCACCATGCCGCGCACTTCACTTCCAGTGCTTCCAGTAAGTCTGGAATAGGACGTGGGTTTGGGGGAACCTATAGTGTCACGGTCGATTGACCAGCATCTTCTGCAGGAAGACGCCCAGAAATTCATGGGCACATTCCTTTCAGAGCACAAGAAGTGGCTGCAGCGCAAACCCGGCGGCAAGCAGTGCGATCTGTCGCGCCTGGATCTTGCCGGCATCGACCTTAAGAACGCATTGCTCCCGCGCGCCATTCTGGTCGGAACCGGTCTACAGAACGCCCAGATGGAAGGCGCCGACCTGAGCGAGTCCGATCTGTTCGGCGCAAAACTGCAGGGCGCGAACCTGAAGCGGGCCAAGCTGAAACGCACGATCCTGCGCGGCGTCAACCTGAAGAATGCCGACCTGTCCCACGCCGATCTCGAGGATGCGGATTTCCGCGGCGGCCTGGTCCTCGGAGACTCGCCGGGTGAAACGATCGGCATGGAGCAGAGCGATCTCAGTGCCTGCCTGATGGATTTCGCCCGCGGTCAACGGGCCAAGTTCTCCAACGTGGATCTGAGTGGCGCCAGCCTGCGGGAAGCAAATCTGAAGGGTGCCGAGCTTTTCGGATCCGACCTGTCCGGAGTGGACCTCACCGGCGCCAATCTCGAGGATGCCGATCTTTCGGACACCCGCCTGACCGACGCCAAGCTCGAGCGCACGATCCTGAAGGGCGCGCGCCTCGCCAACAGCATGGTCAGCGAGGATGCTCTCGCCAGGGCAGAGACGGACTCGCACGTCTTCGACGAGATCAACAACGTCAAACTCAGCATCGACCTCGACACCACCGGGGATTTCAAATCCCTGCCCCAGGAATTGCGGATCGCGCTGGCCCAGCATTTCGAATGGCTGCAGTCAAACGGCGAACGGGGAACCCGCGCGATCATCAAATCGATGTCGCTGCGTAAATTGAAGTTGCGGCGCCAGAACCTGACTGGCGTATCGCTCTATTCCTGCGATCTGAGCGATGCCGATCTGTCTTTCGCCAACCTGGTGCTGGCGGATCTTGAGAAGTGCAATCTGATGAATGCCACGCTCTCCGGAGCGCTGATGTTCGGCACCAATCTGAAAGGCGCATTCCTGAGCGGAGCGGACCTTTCCAACGCCCATGTCGGCGCCATGCCGATTTTCGGGGCCGACGGCAAGCGGACCGGCAAGGTGCGCAAGACCGACATGAGCGCGGCAAACCTGAACAACGTCAAATTTGACGGCGTCGACATGGAAAGCATCGTCAAATAAGGCGCAGCGCGCCTCAGCTCTTCGGCGAACTCCGCAGATCCTGATGCTGCAACCCGGCGAAAATCGATTTCGCTTCCTTCATGTGGGTATTGACCTTGGCGTTGTAGCAGATGTGCTCGAAACCGTGCTTGTCCACGATCTTGATCTTCTGATTGCGGAACCGGGCTTCGTCCTTCGGCCCGGTGAGGTAGAACCTGATTTCCTCGACCCGGTCGCCGAAAACGTTAAAGCCTCTGAAGCCATCCAATACTTTGTTTGCTGCCATGACATAGCGGTGCGCTGTCCAGACGTCTGAGCCCAGGGTGAGGTTCGCGCAGTCGCCCACCAGGATCTGATCCGTGCGTGCCTTGCCGATGAGGCGGGCGACATTGATGGTGACGTCGCCGACGATATATTCGTGCCGCGCGACATATTTCGGGCTCGGCTCGTAGAATACGTAATGGCTGCCGCCGCTGAGTGCCAATCTGAGGTCCGGCAGCGGCATCTTGTCGGCCATCTCCCGCTGCAGGCTCTTGTAGTAGAGCGAGAACAGGCTCATCAGCACAAAGAGGCTGATATCCTCCTCGATGCCGGTCTCGAGGTTCCAGACGTAATACCCGTCGCCTGTCGTCGAGCGCCCCATGACCATCGGCAGCCCTTTCTGATGCAGGGTCGCCTCGGCGAGCGAAAGACAGAATTGCAGCGTTGACAGATGATTCGCCTGTTCTTCCGGGCTGTATTTCGAGAATCCGACGACATCGATCAGAAAAACCATACGGAAGCGGGCGAATCCGATCGAATATCTGGAAATGACGGATTCGACATCGTCGTGCGACAGCCCGTTTCCGCTACCGCCGATCGGGAAATCCAGCCGTATTTCCGTAGGCTGCACGCCCAGAAAACTCACGATGAGCTTGAATTCCTCGTCCGTGCAGTAACGCGGTCCCTCGAATATCCGTTCCTCCGGCTCCTTCAGCTGAAAGAGGCGGGTCTTCGGCAGCAGGACGATCTCAAGGCCCTTGCCTGACGGACGCCAGGCCACGACCGCATTCGAGCCGAACTGCGACAGACCGAAGAGAAGCTGATTCAAGGAAAGGCGCAGGTCGTCCCTGCGTCCGACGGTCAGCTGCGATCTCACGGTCTCCTGCATACGCGTTCACCAAGTGTAAAGGATTGCCCCATAACCTAAGCCATACTAAGGCGGCCGGAAACTACCTTGAACCTGAACAGAAAATGCGTCCTGTAGCATTCGCCGGACGCACGATTTTGCAAATTCCGGGAGTTCCACCGTCACGTGCATTCGCGCCGCGCGCGGCAAGTATTGAAACTTCGAGTGTCTGCATGACCGTGGCATTTGAGATATCCGAGCATCGCCCCATCCCCGAAGAGGTTATGGCCTCGATCAAGTCGCACCACGCATATATCGCCGGGCGACCGGGCGGGATTCGGCTCAATCACAACGACCTCGACGTCTCGAAATGCCGCTTCGACTACATGTCCCTGACGCAGGCGGTCATTCCCTGCGCTGATTTCACCGAGAGCTCGTGCGGGCGCACCGACTTCAGCAAATCCGATCTCTACGGTTCCAATTTCGCCTGGGCAGACCTGAAGGGCGCGATCTTCACCAAGGCGGATCTCCGCGGCGCGAACTTCACGATGGCCGACCTGACCGGCGCCTCCCTGCTGGAAGCAGACATGCGGCCCGGCCAGATCGTCCGCTGGTCCGGCAAGAGCAATGGCGGCACCACGAGCACAAATCTGGACGGCGCCAACATGAGCGACGTCGATCTACGCGGAGCCGACCTTCAGGACGCCAATCTCACGAATGTTCGCGCCATCGGCACGATGTTCACTGACGACGACATGCACGCGGTCAACCTCGCCGGCGCCACCTTGGACGGGGCCGACCTTTCAGGGTCCAAGCTGCGCGGGGTCATACTTGCCGGCGCTTCAGTTGTCGGCACCAACCTTTCACACTGCGACCTGTCCGGAGCCAATCTGCGCAATGTCGACCTGTCGAAAGCCAAATTGCACAATACCAATCTCGACGGCGCGATCACGCTGGAGAATAGCGCCGACCTCCCTAGCAACATCGCGGAGATGATTGGCTTGCACAGCAAGTGGATCGTCTCCAACGGCGAGGTCGGGGACAGGGCCGATTTCAGCGGCATGGATCTTCGCAACATCGAGCTGACCGGTTGCGATCTACGCGGCGCGACGTTTTCCGGTGCCAAACTGGACGGCGCGACATTCGACCAGTCCGAATTGATGCTCGCCAATTTCTCCGGCGCCAGCCTGGTTCGTGCAAGCTTCATCGGTGCGGCCCTCCGCGGCACAGTGTTCTCCAACGCGGATCTGCGGGAAACGAAGTTCATGGGCGCGCGTCTCGAAGTCGCAGAGATCTTCAATGCGAAACACCAGCGGACTGGCAAGACGATACCGGTCATGTTCAACGGCGCCGGCCTTCACGGCACCAATTTCAGCCGTGCCAAGATCGATGGCGCGATTTTCAGCGACTCGGTTCAGGTCGACACGATCTGGGAACATGCCAGAATAGAAAACTGCACCGGCATTATCTGACGAGGACCGGACAATCGCATCTTCAATCACATCACCCGCGCCAGAAGGCCAACCGGAACGCCGCAGCTTCAATCGTCGCGAGACATCGCTGACGGCGACGATCTCGACGTTGCCGGACTTCAAGGAAAGCTGGCCTGTAGCGGTGCAGGACATCTCGCTCATCGGCATGCATATCGTCGGCGCACTGCCCGTTTTTGATTCATCCCGCATCTATTTCCGTCTCGCGGGAACGAAGACCTGTATCGCCTGCGAACGGATTTCCCAGAACGATGAGGGCCTCCGCGTAAAGATCGAGCTCGCGCATCTGGAGCTTCAGAAGCTGATATTGGAATCCGACGTTTACGCCTCCCTTGTCCTCGAAGCTATCCCTGACGAACTTCCGTCGACCTAATCCATAAACTCCATTCAACCAACTGAAATTATTAATATTTAAAGAAGACCAATTTAGTATCTGATTAGCTATTGCAATTGAGAATGACTTTCAATAAGGTTCTCTCATCGACACCGGAACCGACGGCTCCGACCGGTCGGACAAATCAAGGCGAGAGATATGAAGACCACGATTTTTGCACAGTTGGTGATCGCGGCAGCGACGGTCGCCGGCGTCCTGACCGGTCTGCCGGCCAGCGCCGACGAGAGCGGCTCCAAGAAAGCAGTGCTCGCAACCTATGCGGATATCGCCGCTGCGGGCTATGCCGACTCTCTCGCGGGCGTTCAGTCTCTCCGCAGTGCGATTTCCACGCTGCTTGCCGCGCCGACCGAGGCCAATCTGGCCGTGGCGCGCACCGCCTGGATTGCCGCGCGCGAGCCTTACCAGCAGACCGAAGCCTACCGGTTCGGCAACGCGATCGTCGACGACTGGGAGGGCAAGGTGAACGCCTGGCCGCTCGACGAAGGCCTGATCGACTACGTGAAGACCGACTATTACGGTTCCGAGTCGGACGCGAACCCGTACTACACCGCGAACGTGATCGCGAACCCGGCCGTGACGATCGGCGGCAAGACCATCGATGCCAAGACCATCGACCGGGCACTGGTCGAGTCGCTGCACGAGATCGATGAGATCGAGGCAAATGTCTCGACCGGCTACCATGCGATCGAGTTCCTGCTCTGGGGCCAGGACCTGAACGGCACCGATCCGGGCGCAGGAGACCGCAAGGCCAGCGATTTCGATACGGACAACTGCACCAACGGCAATTGCGCGCGCCGCGCCGCCTATCTCGCCGTCGCCACCGACATGCTGGTGGATGAGCTTGAGTGGATGTCGGCCCAGTGGGCCGACGGCGGCGCCGCGCGCACCGGCCTCCTCGAGGGCGATGCGGACAAGGGCATCGCGACGATCCTGACCGGCATGGGCAGCCTCTCCTACGGCGAACTCGCCGGCGAACGGATGAAACTCGGCCTCATGCTCCACGATCCCGAGGAAGAGCATGATTGCTTCAGCGATAACACCCACCGCTCGCACTACAACGACGCGCTGGGAATCCGGAACGTCTATCTCGGCGAGTACAAGCGGACCAACGGCGCGGTCGTGAAAGGCGCGAGCCTGTCCGCCCTGGTCGCCGCCAAGGACAAGGCTGCCGACGACGAGCTGCGCGCCGCCCTGGACGCCACCATGAACAAGATGACGGTCCTCTCGGACGAAGCCGAGAAGGGACACCGTTATGACCAGATGCTCGCGGAAGGAAACGCGCGCGGGAACGAGATCGTTCAAGCCGCCGTCGACGCCCTTACCGCGCAAACCAAGTCGATCGAGCGTGTCGTCGCAGCGCTCGGTCTGTCTGCCCTCGAGTTCGAAGGCTCCGACAGTCTCGACAACCCGGGAGCTGTCTTTCAGTAAGCGGGTGCGACACCAGCATATCTCTCCCACTAGGGGGCGGCTCACGCCGCCCCCTCTTTTATTCCGGGAGATGACCGGACTGCGTTAAAAGGTCCCGTTCCCTTGCAATGGAACGGCCCATGTTCTTGCGATAGAACTGGCACATGTTGAACAGAAAGATCCTGCTGCTGACCGCGCTGCTCGCCGGCGCCGGCGGCGCTTACGGGAACGCCGCCGCGAGCGACGCGGAGCGGGTCGCGCGCGTGACAGCACCGACAACGGATTTCTCCTCCGCCGAGAAATATGAGTCCATGCAGGGCGGCGCGACGACCCACCGGAAGCGGGTCAATGGCGACGTCTTTTCCCATCCCTCGACCAATATGGCCTTCGACCGCCGGCTCTATTTCGAGCTCGGCGACGGCATCTTCAAGAAAATGTGGGTGAGCTCACCCGCCAGCACGAAATCCTCCGACGGCCTCGGCCCGCTCTACAATGCGCGCTCCTGCCAGCGCTGCCACCTGAAGGACGGCAGAGGCGCGCCACCGGAAGGCGCCCAAGCGGATTCCGTCGCTCTGCTGATCCGGCTGAGCGTTCCGCCGCAGAACGACGCGGAGCGGACACTTCTGGAGACCGGGGCGGCCCACTCGATCCCCGACCCGGTCTATGGCGGTCAGCTGCAACCTTTCGCGGTCCCCGGCCAGAATGCCGAGGCGCGGGTCGAGATCCGTTACGAAACCTTGCCGATTGCGCTGGACGACGGCACGGTCGTCGAGCTCCGCAAACCCACGGTCACGCTTGCGGATCCTGCCTTCGGAGCGCTCCGCGACGACCTCATGATGTCGGCCCGCATCGCCACGCCGATGATCGGCCTCGGCCTTCTGGAAGCGCTTTCCGAAAAGGATATCCTGAGCTGGGCCGATCCCGAGGACCGGGACGGAGACGGGATATCCGGACGGCCGAACCGGGTCATGAGTGCGATGCACCGGCAGATCATGCTCGGCCGCTTCGGCTGGAAGGCCAACGAGCCGACCCTGAAGGATCAGGTCTCCGGCGCCTTTTCCGGCGACATCGGCATTTCCTCGAGCCTCCATCCCGCCAATGCCGGCGACTGCACGAAGGCGCAGCCGGTCTGCCTCGGTGCCCCGCATGGCGGCGATGCCGAGGCCGGCGACGTCGAGGTGAATGACCACCTGCTCGATCTGGTGACCTTCTACAGCCGCAATCTTTCAGTCCCCGCACGGCGCGATGTCGGAGATCCGTCGGTGCTGGCCGGCAAGAAGATCTTCTACGAGGCCGGTTGCATTGCCTGCCACCGCCCGAAATATGTGACACCGCGCGATCCCTTGCGCCCGGAACAATCCTTCCAGCTGATCTGGCCCTATACGGACATGCTGCTGCACGACATGGGCGACGGTCTCGCCGACAACCGCACCGACGGAAACGCGGACGGACGGGAATGGCGCACGCCGCCGCTCTGGGGCATCGGCCTTACCGAGACCGTCAACGGTCATACCTATTTCCTGCATGATGGACGCGCACGGAACCTGCTGGAGGCCATCCTCTGGCACGGCGGCGAGGCCGCGGCCGCCCGCGACCGGGTGACCGCCCTCACCAAGCAGGAGCGCGAGCATCTGCTGCGTTTCCTGAATTCCCTCTGAAGAGGAGGAAGAAATGATACGCATCGCAGCTTCAGCGGCCATCGCCCTCTCGATGGCCTTCTTTCCGCAACCGGACGGCGCACGCGCCCAGGATGCCGAGACGAATTACACGGCCATCGCCGCGGCCAGCGTCACCAACCATATTCTTCCGCGCTACAAGCACCTCGCCGAAACCGGTGCCACGCTCGCCGGCGACGCGGACGCCTATTGCGCGGACCCGGATGCTGCGGCCTTTTTCGCGCTCGACCGGGCCTTTCGCGATTTCTGGCTCAGCTGGGCCGGCATTCGTCACATCCAGTTCGGCCCGATCACCTATCTCGACCGAGCCTACCGGATCCAGTTCTGGCCGGACACGCGCAACAAGATCGGCAAGCAGCTCAGCCGCACCCTCGCCGACGCCGACAGTGCTGCGTTGTCCCCGGAGCGCTTCACCGCCACCAGCGTCGCGATCCAGGGACTTCCCGCGCTGGAGAGATTGCTGGCCGAGGGCCATGACGGCTATGCCGGTGCCAACGGGGCTTTTCGCTGTGCGCTGACCCGCGCGATCGCCCGGAACCTGGCCACGATCTCCGCGGAGCTTATCACCAACTGGAACCCGAACGACGGCTATGCCCATCTGATCGCCGAGGCCGGCACCGGCACCGGTCCCTATAGCGAAACCTATCAGGTTCCGGTCGATCTGCTGCAGAGCCTTCTTGGAGAAATCGAGGCGAACCGCGACACCCGGCTCGGCCATCCTCTCGGCTCGACTGTCGAGACCGCGCGGCCGAAACTCGCCGAGGCCTGGCGCAGCGGTCTCTCGCGCGAGATCCTGGCGGCGTCGGTCAGCGGGATCGAGGACCTCTACCTGAACGGCGGTTTCGATGCCGCCCTCCGAACCGGCGGGGAAGACGCCCTCGCGGACCGGATCAAGGTACTCTTCACCCGGATTGCGAAGGATATTTCGACGATCGGAATGCCGCTCTACGACGCTTTCGGCTCGACCGAGGGCCGCGAGAAGCTGCAGACCATCCGCGCCGGGCTCAAGGAACTTGCCGCCCTCGCCGGGACCGATCTTGCCGTCGCGCTCGATATCTCGCCCGGTTTCAACAGCCGGGACGGAGACTGACGTCATGATTACGCGCCGCAATTTCCTCGCAGGCCTCGCCGCTTCGGGTGCGACGGCGCTGTTCGCCAAGCCGCTGACCGCAGGCAGCGGCGACGATGGCCTGCTGATTTCCGCAGCCCGCAGGAGCGACGGAAGCTTTGTCCTCGTCGGCTGCACCGAGAACGGGGAAATCACCTTCGAACTGCCGCTTCCGGGACGTGGCCACGCCACGACGCTCTCGCCCGACGGCAAAACGGCCGTGCACATGGCCCGCCGCCCGGGGCGCTTCATGCTGGCGGTGGATATCGCGACAGGGACGCTCCGCGAATTCGTCAATGCACCTGAAGGCCGCCATTTCTACGGTCATGCCGGCTTCTCGCCGGACGGGAAACTGCTCTTCACGACGGAGAACGACTTCGATCGCGGCCGCGGCGTGATCGGCATCTGGGACTGCCGCGACGGATACCGGCGCGCCGGCGAATGGGACAGTTTCGGCATCGGTCCGCACGATCTGACGCTGCTGCCGGGCGGTACCGTCATGGCGATTGCAAATGGCGGCATCCTCACCCATCCGGACAGCGGACGGGCAAAGCTGAACATCGCTGACATGAAGCCGAACCTGACCTTCGTCGACGCACGTGACGGCACCTTCATCCGCCGGATCGAGCTGCCTTCCGAGCTGCACAAGAACAGCATCCGCCATCTCGATTCCGGTCCCGACGGCAGCGTGCTTTTCGGCATGCAGTATCAGGGTGCCAAGACCGATGCGCCGCCGCTGGTCGGACATGTCGGGCCCGACGGCACATGCACTCTGTTCGATGCGCCGGAAACACTGACGCCGCAATTGCAGGGTTACTGCGCAGATGTGGCGATCGACGGCTCCGGCCGGTTCGGCGCCAGCACCTTCCCCCGCGGAGACAGGATCGCGATCTGGTCCATCCCGGACGGCAAGCTGATGATGCTCAACACGGTCCGGGACAGCGCCGGAATCGCCACCGACTCCCACCCCGGCGCCTTCCGCTTCTCCACCGGTTTCGGCCGCCTGCTGACCCGTGTGGCCGGACCGGACGGAACGATCGCCGAACACGGTGCGCGCCGTTTTGCCGGCCTCGCCTTCGACAATCACATGACCCTGGCTGATCGGCACATCTAGGACACGGTCACGGCTTTACGCGGCCAGTCATATCGGCAAGTGTATGCAACGTCGGCATCGGAAAGCGGTGCGACAGTTCGCCGACTGGGCTGAGTGTGAAAGCCTGCCTATATCCCGTCCGTTACCGAGCCACCGGCCAGAAACTGTGGAGAGAGAAATGTTGCGCAAAGCCGCCTATGCCGCCGCCGTCCTGACCCTGATCGCCAGCCCGGCCCTCGCCTCCGGCGACGCGGACCAGGGCAAGAAGGTCTTCAACAAGTGCAAGGCCTGCCACGTCGCTGACCAGGAAAAGAACCGGGTCGGCCCGCACCTTGTCGGGATCTTCGGGCGCAAGGCCGGCGCCGTCGAAAGCTTCAAATATTCCAAGGCAATGACGGAAAAGGGCGAAGAGGGTCTCGTCTGGACCGAGGAGACCATGAGCGAATATCTGAAATCCCCGAAGACCTATATCAAAGGCACCAAGATGTCCTTTGCCGGCCTCAAGAAAGAGGACGATATCGAGAACGTGATCGCCTACCTGAAGGCCGAGACCGCGAAGTAACCGCGGCGTCCCGAAATTCCGAGCCGCGCTGCCGGTCCGCCGGTGGCGCGGTTTCTATTTGTGCTTTCCGAACCTGGCTGCCAGTTCGGCACAATAGTCCCGGTCGGGCTGCGCCTGCTCCGTGAACCAGACGAAATCGAACTTCCGGGAGAGCGCGGCATCGGGGATGGCAGGGTTATCGGCATCGCGCTCGAGCAGCGCCAGCGATGCGACTTCCAGCGCACCGAACCGGCGGATCAGGTGATAGCCGGCACCGATATCCCGGCGCGCATGTTGTCCGCCGGCGATCAGCACCGCGCCGTCCGCCATCGCCGCGGCGCGGACCATCGCTTCCGCAAGGCTCGCGTCCCTGGCGACCTGAACCCGGATCATCGGCTCCAGCCGGTCGCGCGGCACCAGCTCGCAATGCCCCCGATAGACCTCTTCTTCAACCGCATCCCTGACCGCTTCAGGTAAGGGGTCGTTCAGGCGGAGCGCGTCCATCAGGTCCTTATCGGCGCTTTCGGGATCACTCGCCAGTTGCCTGACCGTCCCGCGGTCGATATTTCCGGCGACCATCGGCAATCCGGCCGCCAGCGCGACTTCGGCTATCGGCCGGTAATATTTCCAGTCCGGCCATCCGGATTCCGCCCAGCCGACGGCGTCGGCGAACCGGTCCGGATCGGCATTGCCGCCGGCCGCCAGATCATCGATGGCGGGTTGCTTGCCGCGCGGGACCATTTCCCACACCAGTGCCGGCCGGCGCCCGAGATCGACCATCTGCGCGAGCAGACGCGCCTGGATCCGATGATGCTCGGGATTGTCGTGCTTTTCGCCGAGCAGCACGAGGCGGTGCGATGCGAGTTCCCGGGCAAGATATGCCTCGGGATCCATCGTGCCCGCCGGTAACGGCGACGCGAGCATTGGAACGAGTGCAAACGCCAGCAGCAGGACGGGCAGACGACCAGGTATCAGGTTTAAGAACACACCGCTTCCCCTCCTGCAGTCGCCTCGGAACAGATAGCCCGGAAGAAGAGATAGGGCGCTGCGACGAAATGTCAGAAGGTGCCCGAATCCGCAGCCCCTGCCGCTTGCCTCTGGATCGAGCCCCCCTTCCGGCCAGACGGGTGGGCGTTTCGTTGCGACTACGCATTTTCCATCGCGCAAAGGCTTGCCCCCATTCTCGACTGACCGCAAGATCGGCGATCCTTTTTGCCTCCCAGTCAGCGTCCGGAGTTTCCTGCTTGTCTCTTCCCCTACCGGAACGGAAACGCAAGAGGTGCGTGCTCATCGCCCTCTTTGCCGTCGCTTTATCGTGCTTCTTCAATCTTCCGGCCGATGCGATTGCGGGCAATTTCCCGCCTCTCAACACACCCGATTTCGCAGCCTATCGCAGCCAATTCGATGAAGACCGGGCGCGACTTGAGCGGGATCCGGCAGGTTTTTTCGCCGACGGGCAAACCGGCATCGAATGCGGCATGAGCCGGGAGCAGCAAAAGGAATTTGTCGAGGGCTCCTTCATTCGCGACATCAGCTGGAATATCCCGGGCTATGTGCTTTCAAAGCAGAGCTGGGACGTGGAGACGGTGCTCCCGATATTCGACCGGCACGAGATCCGGGTACTGGACGGCAGCTGCTCCGATGGAATGATCGAGGGTCCGGCGACCGTCGTCGCCAGTTTTGTGGCTATCCAGCCCAGGGGCCAGTTCGGCAATCGCATCTTTCGCATCTTCGAGGTGAAGCTTAGGGAAACTTGCCAATATCGCGGCTCCATCCGCAACGGCGAGTGCCGCCGGGCCGAGACGGCGACGACTTTCCTCAGCTATCTGAACGACAATGGATTTCTGGAGAAGGACACCGGATACCCGGCGACCGGACTCACGATTTTCGATTACGGTTTCTACGAAGAGAACCGCGAGACCGGTCCGGGGACCAGCTTCCAGATCGCCGCGTTGCCGGGATACTTCAAGTACGAAACCCTGACCCGGCGCAAGCAGGCGGGCAGCCTGCGCTACGAAAGCTATCTGGACGGAGACCGCGTCATCTGGACCTATTTCCGGCGCCAGTCGGATCTGGTCCTGCACGGTCCGGCAATCTGGCCCGCGCCCAACTTCACCTGTTTCGAGGACGGCAAGAAGGTCGAGCGCATGGAGTGCCCCGAACCGTGATCATACGAGCCCTTATCGCTCTCGCCCTGCTCTGGTTTCCGGTCTCCGCCGCAAACGCCCAGGAGATCTATCAACTGAGTCCCGATGCCCTGGAGAAGGTCCGCCAGACCAGCCAGAAGATGGCGCCTCGGATCGAGCGCCAGCATACCCACGAACTGCGCGCCGACGGACCTGAGACGAAGACAGGTGTCTCCTTCATCGCGCAGTCCATCTATGTCGGGCGGTACCGGAAAGTCGTTTCCCCGGCGACCGGACGCCTGCAGCAATGGGCCTTCGACGCAGGACTGTTCGTGAACCGTCTGCAGGATCGCTATGCGGGGACTTTCTATTTCTTCTTCGATCCTCGCTCGGAACGAAGACAGGCGGCAACGGAGGTTACGTCGGAAGGGACCTATATCCTTGTCGGGACGGAAATGCTCCGCGACGGCAGCCTGAGAACTGGCATCTTCAAGGCCGAACAGTCCTCGACGAAACCACTGGCCTGGAGCCATGCGGACCCGGAGTGGCTGGCCCAGTTCGAACGGGACAACAAGGCCGCCGTGGAGCGGACGAAAGCGATGATCCGCAAACGGCAGGCCGAGGACCGCGCCGCGGCGGCGAGCGGCTTCTCCTTCGGTCAGCTCCTCGCGCTCGGGCTCGGCGCCGGAGGCCTCGCTTTCGCCGACATCCCGACCGGCGATATGATCCAGATCGGCAGCGCGTTTGCGAGTGACGTGCTCAGCAAGGGACAGACCACCCAGCTGAACGATCTGGTCGCTTCCAAACGCCCAGGACCAGCGGCCACCACGACGGCGAACGCCGGCCAGACACCGACTCCGGCAGCAGGCGGCTACACGACCGAAAAAGTGCGGATCACCTGCGCGAGCGGGGTGAGCAATACGGTTCCTCTCACCTTCAAGACGCGAACCTGCCGCAACGCAATGGAGAATTACGCGCGGGTCTATGCCTGCAACCTGATCGACGATATGCAGGCGGCGGCGCAACGGTGCAAACAGGCATGCGGACATATCCAATGCGCGGAGTGACACGGATGAAGACCGCCATCCTCGGCCTCACAATTTCCCTCGGTATTCTGACCGGCACATCGAACGCCGCCGAGCTTCCGGCGCCGGATTTCACGAAGCTCGACGACGCGACGATCTCCGCACTCGACACCGCCTGCGCCAGTTGGGTGATGACGGAGCGAAAAGCCAATCTGCAGCCCTGGATCGGCGCGATCGGACCACTCTGCGAAGCAGCCAGGAATCGCCCCGTGCAACCGGTCGCGGCCGAACCGGGGTTCCGTGCCTCGCCGGCCGCTTCCGCTCCGGCGGCAAACGGACTCGGAGACAAGCTGCAGCAACTGAAGGCGCTGCTCGATCAGGGCCTGATCACGCAGGACGACTACGACAAAACCAAGGCCAAGCTGCTGACCGGGTTCGCAAACTGACCCGTCGGGAAGCTCAGTCGAACAGACTGTCGATCGCGGCCTGATCCATGATGTCGTCGATCTCGGCCTGGTCGTAGCGCGGCACGGTGCCGTTTATCACGCCGGATATCTGCTCCAGGGTGGTCTTGATCTCGCGGACCTTCGCCATGGTCTGATGCTGGAACGCGTCCTGGGGGACCGTTCCGTTCAGCTTTTTCAGAAGGTCGGTCGCCGAGAAGATCTGCTCGTTCGCTGCCGCGACAAGATCCTCGAAGGCATCGATATATTCCCGGGGCGCGTTCTCGTAGGCCCAGATGGCGAGTTCCTTGTCGGAGAATCCGCTGGCGGCGAAATGCTCGATATAGGTCGCCGGCTCCCATTGCTCGACCTCCTCAAGCATCTCCGGCATGTCCGGAACGAGCTCGAGCAGCATGACCACTTCGTTGAAGTGATTCAGGTAATCCGTTGCCAGAAGGGACGTCTCATTGATGTTCGTCCCCCGAACAAGCAATCGGTAGGTCTTGGTCAGGCGAGGCTGCGTATCCATCGCAACAACCATAGCGCATTCCCGGCATTGTACAGACGCAATTATCCAAGATAACGCCCCAACTCATTAAGATTACGTATATTTTAATCATATTGCCGGTACTTTCGGGGACACGCCCCAGCCCCACCGAATTCCGGCGCCGGGTCAGTCTTCGAGATCGAAACGCCGCAGTTTGTCTGGATTGCGCGTAATCATGATTTCCTCCACCCGGTTATCGCCGCCGACCGCGAAGGTCACGATCGCTTCCGTCCGGGCACCGGCGCGGGCGATCAGCGCGCGCTGCGCGTTGATCTCGGCGACGGCGACCTGATAGTTCGCGTACCAGCGCGAGAGATAGCGGGTGACGAACTGGAGAATCACTTCAGCACCCCGGAGCGGTTTGCGGATCGAGTCCGCCTTTCCGCCGCTGTCCGCAGTCAGCACCGCGTGGCTCGACAGCAGGGCGGCAAGCCCGTCGGCGACGCCCGTCGTCACGGCGGCCTGGAAGGCCTCGACCAGACGCTCCTGGATGTGTTTCGGAGCTGGCCTGGTATTTCCAGCGCTGCGGACATTGACCCGCGCGCGAGACGCCAGCTTGCGGCAGGCGGCCTCGCTGACCTGCAGGCTTTCCGCGATCTCCGCGTACTCCATCCCGAAAACGTCATGCAGGATGAAGGCCGCGCGCTCCTTGGGCGCCAGACGCTCGAGCACGAGCAGGAACGCCATGGTGACGCTCTCGCTCATGAGGAAATCGGTCTCCGGTGTCGCTTCCTGCGCCGTTTCCATCGGCTCCGGGAGCCAGGATCCGACATATTCGGTCCGGCTGCGGCGCGCCGATTTCAGCACGTCGAGCGACCGCCGCGTGGCCACCGAAGTGAGCCAGCCCCGCCGGTTTTCGATCTCGTCGCGGTTTGCCGCATCCCAGGCGAGAAAGGTGTCCTGCACGACGTCCTCCGCCTCGGCGCGGCTTCCGAGCAGGCGGTAGGCGAGACCGGTCAGCATCGGTCTCGCCTCCTCGAATGCCTCTATGTGATCCAACGGCCGTTCCATCAGTGGTTCGAGATCTGGATCCGATTCCAGAGATTGATCATCGCCACGATCGCCGTCAGCGTCGAGATCTCGCGCTCCGTGAAATGCTCCCTCAACTCCCGCCGCAATGGACCTAGATCTGCCTTCGGGTCGGGCTCTGTCAGCGCTTCGGTCCAGGCCAGCGCAGCCTTTTCCGCAGGCGTGAAGTCCCGCACATGGCGCCAGACGACGACGCGGTCGATCCGGTCCTGGCTCTCGCCGTCCTTGCGCGCTTCCTCGATGTGCATCCTGACGCAGAAGGCGCACTGATTGATCTGCGATGCCCTGAGCTTCACCAGGTGGTGGAGAAGCCTGTCGAATCCGGCCCCCTCGATCTCCTTCTCGACGGCCTCCAGACGGCCGAAAATGTTTTCTGCATTGGCGTGAAAATTCACGGCTGCGGTCCCCTTCACCTTTTCCTCCTTCGCGGCGTTTCGGTGTGGTTTCACAGACCTGTCGAGCCAGCGCCCGCTGCTGTGACGTGGGGCTGCATTTTTTTCGCCGCGACGGCGACGTACGCTGGAAGTCGCCAGGCCGACGGGGTAGCTTTCCGGCCATGACGAAGCGCCTGATAGCATTCGGGAATCTGTTTCTGGGCACGGTCCGAGACGTGCTCCCGATCATCGTCGTCGTCGCCTTTTTCCAGCTCGTCGTCCTGCAGCAGCCGTTTCCCAACCTGACGGAAACGCTGATCGGGCTCGTGATCGTGGTGCTCGGCCTCACTTTGTTCCTGCAGGGTCTGGAGATGGCGCTGTTCCCGATCGGCGAGTTCCTGGCCGGAGCGCTGGCGCGGAAAGGCAGCCTGCTCTGGCTTCTGCTCTTTGCCTTCGGACTCGGATTCGGCACCACGGTCGCCGAACCCTCGCTCATCGCCGTCGGCGAGGAAGCGGCCCGCGTCATGGCCGAGAGCGGTTTCATCCAGCACGACCCGCGCGCCATGGCCGACTATGCGCTGGCACTGCGCTACACCGTCGCCGTCTCGGTCGGCGTGGCCATCGTCGTCGGCGTCTTCCGCATCCTGAAGGGATGGCCGCTGCACTGGATCATGATCGGCGGCTATGTCGTCGTGCAGGGACTGACGGCCGTCGCGCCGGAGGAGATCATCGGCATCGCCTATGACAGCGGCGGCGTCACCACCTCGACGGTTACCGTGCCGCTGGTCACCGCGCTCGGCGTCGGGCTCGCCACCGTGATCCGCGGCCGAAATCCGGCCATCGACGGGTTCGGCCTGATCGCCTTCGCCAGCCTGTCTCCTATGATATTCGTGCTGATCTTCGGAATGGTGGTCTGATGACGGACTGGCTCGCCGCGCTCGCAGACGCCTTCTTCGGCACCATCCTCGACGTATTGCCGATCGCCGGCATCCTCGTTTTCTTCCAGCTCATCGTCCTCAGGCAACGCATTCCGCACCTCGGACGCGTGCTCACCGGTTTCGTCTATGTGATCATCGGCCTCGCGCTGTTCCTCGTCGGCCTCGAGAAAGCCCTCTTCCCGATCGGCGAGCATATGGCGAAACAACTCACCGATCCGGGCTTCATCGCCCATGGCCGACCGGCGGACTCGATCAGCTGGGCAGACTATTACTGGGTCTATCTCTTCGCCGCCGCGATCGGCTTTTCGACGACCATCGCCGAGCCCTCGCTGATCGCCGTCGCGAACAAGGCGAGCGACCTCACCGGTGGGTCGATCAGCGGCTGGGGCCTCCGGATGGCCGTCGCCATCGGCGTCGCGCTCAGCATCGCTGTCGGCGCCTTCCGGATCGTCACAGGCACGCCGCTGTATCTCTACATGATCGTGGGCTACAGCCTCGTCGTCCTGCAGACGATCTATGCCCCGCGCATGATCATACCGCTCGCCTACGACAGCGGCGGCGTCACCACCTCGACCGTGACCGTTCCGCTGGTCACCGCGCTCGGCCTCGGGCTGGCCTCCACGGTGCCCGGCCGCAATCCGGTGCTCGATGGCTTCGGCCTGATCGCCCTCGCGAGCCTGTTCCCCATGCTCAGCGTGATGAGCTACGCGCAGGCCGGCGCCTGGCTCACGGCGCGGCGCAAAAAGCGGGAGCGGGAACGCGAAGAATTCGATAAAGCGACCCCACAGACAGGGAGTGAGCGATGAAGTTCAAACTGATTGTCGCCGTGGTGAATGACGAGAAGACCGACATCGTCGTCGACACCGCCCGCAGCTGCGGCGGCACTGGAAGCACGGTGATCACCAACGTCCGCGGCGAGGGTCTGAAGCCGTCCTCGACCTTTCTCGGACTCACCCTTGAAGGTCAGCGCGACATCGTGCTGCTTGTGGTCGAGGAGCATATGGCCCGCCATATCCTCGAGGAAATCTGCAAGGCGGCCCGGTTCGACGAGGATGTCGGAAGCGGTGTGGCGTTCCAGATCGACATCGAGGACGCCGTCGGCCTGACCTCGCAAATGAAAACCATCGAGAAAGAAATCGAGGAAGAAATATGAGCCAGCACCCATACGTGAAGGTGGAGGACGTGATGACCGGCAATCCGCACGTCATCGACGGCCTCGCGACCGTGCGCGACGCGATCGACAGGATGCGGGAGCACCATGTCAGTTCCCTCGTCATCGAGCGCCGGCACGAGGGGGACGAGTATGGCGTCGTGACCGTCGGCGATATCGCCGCGCATGTCGCCAGCAAGGACCGTTCGCCGGAGCGCACCAGCGTCTACGAGATCATGTCCAAGCCGGTCCTGACAGTCGATGTCGGCATGGATATCAAATACGCGATCCGGATGCTGAACCGCTTCAAGCTGACCCGCGCCCTCGTGACGCGCCAGGGCGAGATGGTCGGCATCGTGACGCTGCGCGATATGGTGGTACGCTACACTTCGAACGGATCCGATTGACGGCCGGGAGGAAAGACGCGGCGTGAACGGGCCCCTCGGTAACAGCGCCTACCGGCACCTCTTCGCCGCGCAGGCACTTTCGCTTCTCGGCACCGGGCTTACGACGGTAGCGCTCGGACTTCTGGCTTACGATCTCGCCGGCCCAGACGCCGGCCTGGTTCTCGGCACGGCTCTCGCGATCAAGATGATTGCCTATGTCGGCCTCGGTCCGGTCGGCGCCGCAATCGCGGAACGGTTTCCCCGCCGGCCCTATCTCGTCGCCCTCGACCTGATCCGTGCCGCACTCGTTCTTGTCCTGCCGTTCGTCTCCGAGATCTGGCAGATCTACCTGCTGATCTTCCTGTTCCAGGCCTGTTCCGCCGCCTTCACGCCGACCTTCCAGGCAACTATCCCGGATCTTCTGCCGGACGAGAAGGACTATACGCGGGCACTTTCCCTCTCCCGGATGCTCTACGATCTCGAACAGTTGCTCAGTCCGGTACTGGCAGGTGTTCTGCTGACCCTCGTCAGCTTTCACTGGCTGTTCGTCGGGAACACGATCGGCTTTCTCGCCTCGGCCGCCTTCATTGTCACCGCGGCCATTCCGCCTCAGACGAACGAAGAGAACCGGCGTGGCTTCTGGCAGCGCGTGACGCGGGGCAGTTGGATCTATCTGAAGACACCCCGTCTGCTCGGTCTGCTCTCGCTCAGTTTCGCCGTCGCCTCGGCAGGGTCTATGGTGATCGTCAATACCGTCGTCTTCGTCCGCTCCGTGCTTGGCGGCGACGAAACCGATGTGGCGATCTTCTTCGCCGCCGCAGGGCTCGGCTCGATGGCGATCGCCTTGACCCTGCCCCGGCTGCTGGACCGGATCGCGACGCGGCCGGTCATGATCTGCGGCGGAGCGGTCCTTTGCGCCGGACTGATTGCAGGGCTTTGGGCGGAAACCTATGCCGGCGCGCTCGCGGTCTGGGTTTGCCTCGGTGCCGGCTCGTCCCTGGTCATGACGCCGTCCGGGCTTCTGCTACGACGGTCCAGCCATGCCGAGGACAGGCCCGCACTGTTCGCGGCGCAATTCGCCCTCTCCCACGGGTGCTGGCTGATCGCCTATCCCGTCGCCGGATGGGTGGGCGCGCGCTTCGGAATGAACGCGGCTTTCATCGTGCTCGCGGTCGGCGCGGCGGCTGGCTGCGCCGCTGCCCTGTTGCTCTGGCCGCGGAACGATCCCGCCGAGCTGGAACATGAGCACGAGGAAGTGGTCCATGCACATGTGCCAACAGCCGACGGGCATCACCGGTCGGACCAGATCTCCAGGGACGATGATAGATCAGAAAAAAAGCACCGGCACCGGAAGTTCCGGCACCGGCACGTGTTCGTTATCGACGACCATCATACGGCCTGGCCGCGATCCGGTTGATGCCGGATCACGGCCGGTAGGAGCC
The DNA here is from genome assembly GCF_017640745.1 of Nisaea sp. Classification (GTDB taxonomy): domain Bacteria; phylum Pseudomonadota; class Alphaproteobacteria; order Thalassobaculales; family Thalassobaculaceae; genus Nisaea. The sequence goes on from NZ_JAEPQA010000024.1 coordinate 62,571, forward strand.
GCCTACCAGGTGCCGGTATTCTGCATCGAGGCCCAGGGCTCGGCCGGGGCCAGCGCCTCGCCTTCCTGCAGGATCTCGATCGAGATGCCGTCCGGCGACTTCACGAAGGCCATGTAGCCGTCCCGCGGCGGGCGGTTGATGGTGACGCCCGCGTCCATGATCTTCTGGCAGGTCTCGTAGATGTTCTCGACGCGGAAGGCGAGATGGCCCCAGGCCCGGCCGGTCTTGTACTCTTCCGGATCCCAGTTGTAGGTCAGCTCGATCACCGGCGCGCGCTTGTCGGACGCGGCGGTCGCCTCGTCGCCCGGAGCGTAGAGGAAGATGTTGGTGAAACGGCCCTTCTCGCTGTCGTAGCGATGGACTTCCTTCAGGCCAAGAATGTCGCAGTAGAATTTCATGCTCTCGTCGATGTCGCTGATCCGGACCATCGTGTGCAGATAACGCATGGGTTCGCTCCCGTTCCGCAAGCTGGTGAATGATTGGCTGGTACTGACATCGCGCAGCGGCGGCCGTGACACAACCCCGCTTTCCGCAATTCCTTCGTTCCGCTACGCGGCCTTGCCTGTCTTCCAGGCCGCGATCAGGTCCGCCGCATCCGCGCCGATGCGCTCGACCGGCTTGCCGGGCTTGAAGATCGAGGAGCCGACCGCAACGGCCATTGCCCCGGCCGCGAAGAACTCCGCGATATTTCCGACACCAACACCGCCCGTGACCACGATACCGGCCTCAGGCGGCAGGACCGCACGGAGCGCGCCGACGACCTTCGGCTGCACGGCATCGCCGGGGAAGAGTTTTAGATAATCCGCCCCCGCCTCGAGCGCCTGAAAGGCCTCGGTCGGGGTGAAGAAGCCCGGCAGAGAGACCAGTCCGAGCTTCTTGGTTTCGGCAATCACGCGCTCATCCGTGTTCGGTGCCACGATCAGACGCCCGCCGGCGCGGTCCACGTCCCTCACCGCCTGAGCCGAAAGCACGGTTCCCGCACCGATCACCGCACGCTCGCCAAGAGCCTTGGCAAGCATGGCTATACTCTGCAGGGGCCTTGGAGAATTGAGCGGCACTTCGATGATGCGGATCCCGGCCTCGAAAAGAACCGCGCCCACCGCGCCGGCCTGCTCCGGTTCAAGACCGCGCAAGATCGCGATGACCGGCGCCGCTTCAAGCGCTTCCTCGAAAGTGATCACATTCGCCCCCAGATCGTAACCCGGCCCAGTATGACGCGCCGCCTTTCGCAAGGCCACCGCTGCAGAGCCGAAGCCGGATCATTCGAGACAGGAGCGGAAGCCCTCGGCAAGTCCGAGCATCAGGGCGTCATAATTGTCCGGCCCAAAATCCAGCGAGCTGCCGACAGGGTCGAGCAATCCGAGCCGCGCCCCGGTGCCCTCGGCGACGATTTCGGCCAGACGGGATGAGAACTGCACCTCCCGGAAGATGCATCTGATGCCGCTTGCAGAGACCTGTTCCCGCAGTTCGGTAAGCCGGCCGGCTCCGGGAGGCGCTCCGGTGCCGAGACTTATGGCACCTGCCGCCATGAGGCCGAATTCCGCCTCGAAATACTGATAGGCATCGTGGAAAACCAGAAATGGACGGTCCTTGACCGGGTCGAGACGCGCCGCAATGGTCTTCGACAACGCCTCAAGCCCCTGCCGGGCGGAAATCGCATTGGCGCGGTAGAGCGCGCCGTTGGCCGGGTCGCGTTCCGCCAGAACCGTCGCGATTGCAGCTATGAAAGCCATCGCGTTGCGCGGACTGAGCCAGACATGCGGATCATCGCCGTCATGGCCGTGAGCATGTTCGTCATGGCTGTGGGCGCCTTTGGCGTGGCCGCGATCCAGTTTCCAGACGACGGCCTCGCGCACCGGGAGGTGCGTCACCCCTTCGGCCTCGCCCAGCTCGACGAACCTCTTCGCGCCTCCACCTTCGAGCTCTTGGCTCGCGGCAAGGAAATTCTCGATGTTGTGGGAGACGAGAAAGACCAGGTCTGCATTCTCGACCGCGCGCGCATCCGACGGCCGCAGGGCGTAATCGTGCGGCGACTGGCCGTTCCGCAGCAGGAGATGCGGCGATCCGGCGCCCGCCATCACCTTTGCAACCAGACTGTGAACCGGCGGAATGGAGGCAACGACGGACAGGTCGGCGCGCGCGGTTCCGGCAAAGGCCAGAAACGCGGCGAGAACAGCCGTCATGGATCGGAAAACGCGTTGCATCGGGATCTCTGAGCTTGAATTGGAAAAACGTTATAACATTACATTTTATGAAATCAAGCCGGGATCAGACCTGCGCGCGAAATGCCCGTTAGCGGAGCCCCGCTCCCACCGGCCAGCGCGGAAGGCCGAGCAGGAAAATGACAAAAGCCACCAGCACGATGGAGGGGCCTGCGGGTGTGTCCAGCTCGACCGAAAATCCGAGCCCGGCGACGACAGAGACGATCCCGATCAGCACGGCGCCGGCGACCATGGCCTCCGGGCTCCGCGCCCAGCGCCGGGCGGCGGCGGCGGGCAGAATCAACAGCGAGGTAATGAGAAGCACCCCGACAACCTTGATCGAAACGGCAATGACGAGAGCGAGCAGCAGAGTGAAGAGCAGCGAGGCCCGCTGCCCACCCAGCCCCTCGGCCCGCGCCAGATCGGAGCTCACCGTCGCCGTGAGCAAGGGCTCCCAGATCCGCCAGAGAACAACGAGAACGATCGCCGCCGCGACATAGATCAGCACGATATCCTGCATTGAAACTGCGAGCACGTCGCCGAACAGAACTCCCATCAGATCGACACGGAGCCAGCTCATGAGGCCAATGGCGACCAGCCCGAGCGCGAGGGCGCCATGGGACAGGATGCCGAGCAGCGTATCCGCCGGGACTTCCGTCCGTCGCTCCAGCGTGAACATGAGAGCGGCAACGGCGAGCGTCACGGCCGCGATCCCGATCACCGGTGCGATCCCGAGCAGAAAGCCGAGAGCGAGACCGAGGAGCGCGGAATGCGCCATGGTATCCCCGAAATAGGCGAGCCGGCGCCAGACGACGAAGCAGCCGAGCGGTCCGGCAGCGAGGGCAGCCCCGATGCCGGCCGCAAGCGCCCGCAGAAGGAAATCGTCTATCATGGGACTTGGCCTGCCATCGGCGTCCGGCTCAGAGCGCGACCGCTTCGCCCTCGACCTCGCACAGCATCTCGGGCGTCGCCAGCTGGGAGATCTCGAGATAGGTGCAGGCCGGCGCATGGCCTTCGAAGACCCGGTCGCGCATCGCGCGGAAGGTCGCGACCGAGCCCGGAACGGTTGAGTAGAACACAATCTTCACGATGTCGGTCTTCTTCATGCCGGCGGCGGCGAACACATTGAACAGGTTCTCGAAGGCCTGTTCCATCTGCGCTTCGAGCCCGCTCTTGAGGCTGCCGTCCGGCGCGACGCCGATCTGCCCCGACGCGATGGCCCGCCGCGCGTTCGCGGGAACCGTGACGAGTTGCGAGTAGCGGGATGCCGGCGCGGCAACGCCCTCGGGATTGGTGAATTCCATCGGTTTGCTCCCCTGAGATCTCTGAAGTCCGGAACGGACCCAGCGCTTCACTTAGAGCGAAAACCCGGCGATGGCAATTCCACCCGCGCTCCGGTCAGGCTGCCTGCATGCTGCTCTTGGTCACCACGCGGTCGCGTCCGCTGTGCTTGGCCTCATAGAGCGCGAGGTCGGCGGACTTCAGGATATTCTCGACACCACCGCACTCACCGTCGAACTCTGCGCAGCCGATGCTCACCGTGAATTTCAGCGTCTTTCCAGCGGCATCGACCGTGATCGCGCGGACCGCATCCAGAAGACGGACCGCGGAGACTTTCGCCGCGGCCTCGTTCGTTTCGGGGAGCAGGATGGCGAATTCCTCGCCGCCGAGCCGGGCGACCGTGTCCAGATGCCGTACTTTCTCGCCGAGAACCTTCACCAGCTCGACCAGCACCGCATCGCCGACATCGTGACCGTAGGTATCGTTGATGCTCTTGAAATGATCGATGTCGAGCATGAGAACCGAGGACGGCCGGTTGTAGCGGGCCACCCGTTCCAGTTCGTCCTGCAGCTTCGACATGAAATAGCGCCTGTTGTGCGCCGAGGTCAGCGGATCGGTCGTCGCCAGAAGCTCGAGCTTCTCGTTCAACTGTTCGAGCCGCAGAGCGTATTCCCGCAACCGAAGGTGATTGCGGACGCGGGCGAGAACGACGGCAGGCTTGTATGGCTTCGTGATGTAGTCGATTGCGCCGAGTTCCAGGCCCTTTTCCTCATCGCTCTCGTCGGAAAGGCCGGTAACGAAGATGACCGGCACGTTCTTCGTGCGATCGTCTTCCTTCAGCACACGAATCACATCGTAGCCGTCGAGATCGGGCATCTGAATGTCGAGCAGAATGAGATCGGGCTGATTTTCCAGCGCGATATCGATCGCTTGCCGCCCGCTGGTCGCCGTGGTGACCGTCCCCTGATCCTTCAGGATCAGACCAAGCAGCATCACGTTCTCCGGCGCGTCATCCACCACCAGAATTTTGAAGTCATTGGAATTTGCGGCGTCGCTCATCAACAGATCCGGCTCATCTCAAGCCCCCTGGGCTCAATATGTCATCAGTGCCGAGCATGGTCGAAGATGATTAACGTCGCGTAAAAACACATTTTTGATATCGTTTTTGCGGCGAGCGGGCGCCACCGTTCTTCCGGACTGAATATCGGTCTCCACCGGAGCCGGTCTATCCGCTGAAATCCGCCATTTTCTCCTTGAGACCATCGGTCCAGGCAACTGGGCGCCCCGTGCTCTTCACGAACTGGACAAGTGTCGAACGGCAAACGAGACGCGCTTCTCCGTCGCAGGTCGCGGCGATTTCCAGATCCAGACTCGAGGTACCGATGCGCTTCACCGTCAGGCTCCAGTCCAGCACATCCCCGAGACGGCTCGGAGCCTTGAACTCGACCTCGATCCGGGCCGTCGGAATGCCCCGGTCGTCGATTTCGTGCATGCGGTGGAAATCCCACCCGAGCCCGGAACGGAACCATTCCTCGATCGTCAGATTGATCATCTCGAAATAGCGCGGATAGAACACCATCGCCGCCGGGTCGCAATGCTGGAAGCGGACATCCTGCTGCATATGAAACGCCGGCATCGGTCAGACTCCCGTATCGATGAATGACTGCGTGAGGGCCGAGTCCCGGTCCTCGAGATCGGCGATCACATTGAAGTGATGCTTGGCCGGCACCCGGACCGCTTTCGTCTCCGCGCCGAGACCGGTCCAGATATTCGCCAGCAGATCGTTCTGGCGCAGGAATTCCGGACGCTCGTCCGCGCCGACCCAGCAGGTCAGTCGCGCGCCCTCGACCGGATATTGCAGAGCCGGGCTTTCCATCACCGCCTCCGCATCGTCCAGCCTGAGAACCTGATTCATTTCCAGCTTCATGAGCGGTCGCAGATCATGCAACCCGCTGATCGAGACAACCTGGCGGATCCGCGCCCGCAGGGTCTTGCCGAGCGGCGCGTTGCGGCACAGCATCCGGGTTACCAGATGTCCCCCGGCCGAATGACCAGCCAGACTTACCGGCCCGTCGACCCGCTCCGCCGCCGCTGAGAGCGCGCGGGCGATCTCCCCGGTCATGTCCGTGAGCCGTGCATCCGGAGCAAGCGTGTAGCTCGGCAACGCCACGGCCCATCCGTTCTCGACCGCCCCCCTCGCAAGATGGGACCAGGTGCTCTTGTCGAACGCCTTCCAGTAGCCGCCATGGACGAACAGCGCGAGACCAACGGGGGCTCCGGCCGGCCGGAACAGATCAAACCGTTGCCGCGCGCCGTCACCATAGGCAATATCGAGTTCGGCCCGGTCTCCGAGCTCGGTCCGGAAAGAGGCCGCCTTCGAGGTCCAGAGCGCCGGATAGCTCTCGGCCCCGTCGATATGCGGACCGTTGGCGTAGGCGTCGTCCCAATCCACGATCATAGCGCCCCCTCAGGATCAAGCTCTTGCTCCAACACAGCCATGGTAGGCGCCGCACGAAAGCGCCGCCAAGATTATTTTATATATAAAATTTTCTTTCAAACCGCCTCACCCGGGATACAATCGCGCGTCAGCCAAGGACGGCCATGCAACAGACAGACGATCCCGTGACCCGCAAGACCAGGCTCAGGCTCTGGCTCAATCTGCTCCGGACGACGCGCTTCGTCGAGAACAGGCTGCGGGAGGACATGCGCCTCTCCTACGACCTCACCCTGCCGCGCTTCGAGATCCTTGCCATGCTCCAGCGCAGCGAGACCGGTCTCAGAATGACGGATCTTTCGTCCCAGCTCATGGTCTCCAACGGCAACGTCACCGGCATCGTCGACCGGCTGGTCGAGGACGGGCTCGTCGAGCGGGTACCGGTCCCGGGCGACAAGCGGGCGAGCCTGGTGCGCCTGACCTACAAGGGCGAGGCGGTCTTCGCGGAAATGGCCGACGTGCACGAACGCTGGGTCGATCAGTTGCTGTCGGAGATTTCAGGCGCGGACGCCAAGGCCATGATCGAACGGCTCACGGCCGTCCGGAAGAAGGACGACGCGTCCTAGATTTCCGTGCTCATCCGGTATCCCGGCCGGTAGGCAAGGCGCACATGGGTGATCGCCGCCTTCGCGTTCCAGGTCGTGCGCTCTATGGCGAAGAGCGCCGTACCTTCCCCGGTATCCAGTGCCGACGCCTGTTCGCTTGACGCCGGCTCCGCGAGAAAGCTGATTTCGCCGCGCGTGAACGGCTGGTTCCGCACCAGCCATTCGTTCGGGCTGACCAATGCGAAATCTGCGCTCTCGAAATCTGGAACCGCTGCGAGATTGACCCAACGCTCCTCGTAGAGGAACGGCTTGCCGTCGGCCAGGTGCAGCCCGCGCATGTGCAAGAGCGGCGCGCCTGGCGCCAGCCCCATTCGTTCGGCGATGCCGGGAGGCGCCGGAGCCTTTTCGCTCTCCAGGACGCGATAGTCATAGACGCTGCCCGACGCTTCGACTTCCAGCCGGGTGACCGGAATTTCCAGCGTGGCCTTGCGGACCGGATCGAGCGCCACGCGGGTGCCGGCCTTGCGCCGCCGCTCCAGCAAGCCGGTATCGGCAAGTCCCTGCAGCGCGCGGTTCACCGTCGCTCGGGCACAGCCGAACTCGGCCGCCAGCTCCGCCTCGCCCGGGATCTGGTCGCCCGGCCGCCAGACGCGGTCGGCGATCCGGCGGCGAATTTCCGCTTGGATCCCCTGCCAGGAATTGAGCGCCGTCTGGCTCAGAGTGCGTCCTCCAGCTCCGCGATGGTCTTCAGGTAGTTCGCCCGGATGCGGTCGCGGGCGACGTGCCGTCCTTCTCTTACCATGTGCCGCCCGGCGGACCAGACATCCCGGACCCAGCGGTCGTCGCCAGCGAAGATGAAGGCGTCGAGCATGCGGTCCCCGGTCCGCCCGGCGAGATCGAGCGCATCGCCGTCGAGCGCGATCAGATCGGCGAGCCTGCCCGGCGCGATCCGCCCGCTGTTCCGCCCCGCCGCCTGCGCCCCGCCGAGCGCCGCCTCCTCATAGAGCACGCGTCCCGCAGACCGGCTGTGCTCGGCGAGGACCGCGCGGCCCCGGTCACGCAGGCGCTGGGAATATTCGAGCGTCCGCAACTCCTCGCTGAGGGCGATGCGGATGTTCGAGTCGGAGCCGATGCCGAAACGCCCTCCCGCCTCGCGAAAGCGCACGCCGTCGAATATCCCGTCGCCGAGGCTCGACTCGGTAATCGGGCAGAGCCCGGCGACGGCGCCGCTCCGCGCCATCGCCTCGGTTTCGCGCGGCTCCATCTGCGTTGCATGGATCAGGCACCAGCGCCCATCGACTGCGTGATTGTCGAGCAGCCAGGTCATCGGCCGTGCACCCCATGCGGCCTCGACCTCCTCCACTTCCGCGACCTGCTCGGCGACGTGGATATGGAGCGGGCGGTCACGGCGAAGGGCGACCGCCTCCTTCAGGGCTTCCCTTGTCACGGCTCTCAGGGAATGAGGAGCGACGCCGACTGCGCAATCCGCCGGCAACCCGGAAACCGCATCTTCTGCACCTTCAAGAAGATGGGTGAACCGATCGAGGTCGTTCCCGAAGCGGATCTGGCCCGGGCCAAGCGGGCGCCCGTCGCAGCCACCGACCTGATAAAGCACAGGAAGAAGCGTCAGGCCGATACCGGTCTCCGCCGCGGCGAAGGCGATCCGACGGCTCAGTTCCGCGACGTCGTCGTAGGGGGTACCGTCCGTCTGGTGGTGCAGATAGTGGAACTCCACGAGCCCGGCATAGCCGGCCTCCAGCATTTCCATCTGCACCAGCGCGGCGATCGCCTCGACATGTTCCGGCGTCAGCCGGTCGAGGAAGCGGTACATCAGCCGCCGCCAGGTCCAGAAACTGTCCCGCTTGTCGGGGCCGCGCGACTCGGTCAGCCCCGCCATCGCGCGCTGGAAAGCGTGGGAATGCAGGTTCACCGGAGCCGGCAGCAGCACGGCGGCGCGATGATCCGCTCCGGCCGCCGAGGCGCGGTCGTCCGGCGAGACGGAGGCGATCAGCCCGTCCCCGCCGATCGTGACCAGCACATTCTCCCGCCATCCCTCTTCCATCAGAGCCGTCTCGGCAAAAACCGTCGTCACTGCGCGCACCTCGTATTGACAGGTAATATTATGTATAGACATAATAATCGAAATAGCCCGCCGGGCAACCACCCTTTTCGGACCTCTGGCCCATGCTGATCCTCAGGAATGCAAAACTCGCGACGATGGCTCCGGGCACAGCCGCCTATGGCCTTGTCGAGCACGGCGCGCTGGCAATCCGCGAGGGAGACATCATCTGGCTCGGCCCCGAGAGCGAGATGCCGACCTCGATGTCGGTCTGGCCGCAGGAGGATCTCGGTGGCCGGCTCGTCACTCCGGCGCTGATCGACTGCCACACCCATATCGTCTTCGGCGGCAACCGGGCGCGCGAGTTCGAACTCCGCCTAGAGGGCGCGAGCTACGAGGAGGTCGCGCGGGCTGGCGGCGGCATCCTTTCCACCGTCACGGCGACCCGCGCCGCCGGCGAGGACGACCTTCTCGCCGGCGCACTGGCGCGGGTCGACGCACTCCTCGCGGAGGGCGTCTCCACCATCGAGATCAAGTCCGGCTACGGGCTCGACATCGAGACCGAACTGCGGATGCTGCGCGCCGCGCGGCGGATCTGGAAAGAGCGGCCGGTCAGGGTCCGCACAAGCTATCTCGGCGCCCATGCCGTGCCGCCCGAATTCAAGGACCAGGCCGACGCCTATATCGACGAGACCTGCCGGATCGCGCTCGACCGGGCGGCGGAGGAAGGCCTCGTCGACGCGGTGGACGGGTTCTGCGAGGGGATCGCTTTCAGTCCCGCGCAGATCGACCGCCTATTTGCGCGGGCTACACAGCTCGGCCTGCCCGTGAAGCTGCATGCCGAGCAGCTCTCCGATCTCGGCGGCGCAAAGCTCGCCGCGACGTACGGCGCGCTCTCCGCCGACCATCTGGAATATCTCGGCGCGGACGGCATCGCCGCCATGGCGAAAGCCGGTACCGTCGCTGTGCTGCTGCCGGGCGCCTTCTACAACCTGCGCGAGTCACAGCTGCCGCCGGTTCAGGCCCTGCGCGATGCGGGCGTTCCGATCGCGATCGCGACCGACTGCAATCCCGGATCCTCGCCGCTGACCTCCTTGCTGCTGACGATGAACATGGCCTGCACCCTCTTCCGCATGACGCCGGAGGAAGCACTGGCCGGCGCCACGCGGAACGCGGCAAAGGCGCTCGGGATCGAGGATGCGGGCACGCTGGAGGTCGGCAAGCGGGCCGATCTCGCGGTCTGGGACGTGCAGGAACCCGCCGAGCTCGCCTACCGCATCGGCTTCAACCCCCTTTATCGACGCTATTTCCGAGGCAGGACATGAGCGACATCACCCTGATCCCCGGCCGCACGACGTTGCGGCAACTCGACAACCTGCTCGGCCAAGGGCATCTGGTCCGCCTTGACCGGCGGGCGAAACCGGCCGTCGAGGCCGCTGCCGCATTGGTCGCACAGGCCGCGTCCGGCGGCGAGGCGGTCTACGGCGTTAATACCGGCTTCGGCAAGCTCGCCACCGTGCGCATTCCGCCGGAAGACACCTCCACCCTGCAACGCAACCTGATCCGCTCGCACTGTGCCGGCGTCGGCGAGCCGACGGAGACGCAGGTGGTTCGCACCATGATGGTGCTGAAACTGCTCTCCCTCGGACGCGGCGCCTCGGGCGTGCGCTGGGAGGTGATCGAGCTGATCGAGGCGATGCTGCGCGAGCGGGTAACGCCAGTGGTGCCGAGCCAGGGATCGGTCGGCGCGTCGGGCGACCTTGCGCCGCTCGCCCACATGACTGCCGTGCTGATCGGCGAGGGGAAAGCCGAATACAAGGGCCGCATCCTGCCGGGCCGCGACGCGCTCGACGCCGCCGGGTTTCGGCCGATCGAGCTTGGTCCGAAGGAAGGCCTGGCCCTGATCAACGGCACCCAGTTCTCTACCGCCTATGCCCTGCTTGCCCTCTCGCAAGCCTGGCGGAACGTAGAGACGGGCATCGTCGCCGCGGCCCTCTCGACCGATGCGATCATGGGCTCCACCGCGCCGCTGCAATCGGCGATCCACGAGTTGCGCGGACAGCCGGGACAGATCGACGTCGCCGCCGCGATGCGGGCGCTGATGGAGGGCTCCGAGATCCGCGAGAGCCACCGTCACGGCGATACCCGCGTGCAGGACCCCTATTGCATCCGCTGCCATCCGCAAGTCTCCGGCGCCGCCATCGATCTGCTACGCCATGCCGCGCGCACGCTGGAAATCGAGGCCAACGCGGTGACCGACAATCCGCTGGTGCTGGTGGAGGACGGCCAGATCCTTTCCGGCGGCAACTTCCACGCCGAGCCGGTCGGCTTCGCCGCCGACATGATGGCGCTCGCCATCGCGGAGATCGGCGCCATCGCCCAGCGCCGCATCGCGCTGATGGTCGACCCGGTGCTGTCCTGCGACCTGCCGGCCTTCCTGACGCCGGAGCCGGGCCTCAATTCCGGCCTGATGATCGCCGAGGTCACCACCGCCGCGCTGATGAGCGAGAACAAGCATCTCGCCAATCCCTGCACCACGGACTCGACGCCGACCAGCGCCAACCAGGAGGACCACGTCTCCATGGCGGCGCACGGCGCACGGCGGCTGCACCGGATGAACGCCAACCTTGGCAACATCATCGCGGTAGAGCTGCTTTGTGCCGCGCAGGGCGTCGAATTCCGCGCGCCGCTGAAGACCAGCCGGCCGCTGCAGGACGTCATATCGGCGATCCGCAAGGTGTCGCCCGCCCTCACGGACGACCGCGAGGTCGCCGCCGATATCGAGGCGG
>NZ_JAEPQA010000025.1 GCF_017640745.1 Nisaea sp.
TCTCCGCGCAGATCGACGCCGTACAGGCGAACACCAATCAGGCGGTCGACGCGATCCGCGAGATCGGTACGCTGATCGGAGATATGACCGAAAAGATGATGGCGATCTCCAGCGCGGTCGAGGAACAGGGCGCCTCCACCGACGAGATCGCGCGCAGCACCTCGGAAGCCGCACAAAGCACCAACCAGGTGAGCTCGACCATGGACGGCATGATGAGCGTCGCCGGGGAGGCGGGGACCACCGCCGACCAGGTCCTCTCCGCGGCCAAGAGCGTCGCCACGCAGGCGCAATCTCTGGACCGGGAGGTCGCGACCTTCCTCAACAAGGTCAGAAGCGGAACCTGATCGATCAGGGCGCCAAGCTTGATGCTACCCTTGTGAACGGGCGGGCTGCGATAGTCCGCCCGTTCTTTTTGCGGTGCGAAATCATTGATCCCAATAGATAATCCATTTTTCAAATACGGTTTTATTAACTAATCGGCAAATCCATCTAAAAATTAACCATAAAACAAGGAAATAAGTTAATATTTACAATGCACTTTTCGAACTTGATCTCACCTATCCGGTGGCGTCAAAGTGACCTTGACGCGCTATTTTGCACCGCACAATGCGAGTGCCCCAGCGCCGTTTCGGGGACGCCTTCTACACCAATCCTTTCTTGGAGAGGGCAAAGCATGCAGGGGGATCTCAAGCCGTGGACCAGTCACTGGAGTCTGACGACGTAAATCTCATTCCGGACGACGCGGAAACCGAACAGGCGGAAGAAGCCCGCACCCGGTCACGGCGCAGCGTCGGTGTCGGCGGCAAGCTTTATCTTGCGCTTGGCGGCATCACCCTCATCACGCTGAGCGCCGCCATCATCTCGATCCTCGCCTTCACCACCCTGCAGCAGGCCCTCGACCAGTTCACCGGCCGATCCATCCCGGCGATCAAGAACTCGATGGCGCTCGCGAATGCGAGCGCCAACATCGCCGCGACAGCGCCGGCGCTGGTCAGCGCCGCGAACCAGGAGGAACGCGACACGATCCAGACCGACATGGAGGCCGGACTTTCCGACATCCGCAACCGTCTGCAGCAGATGCCGTCGCTCGACGAGGAGGGCCGGGCAGGCCTGTCCGCACTGATCGGTGAGATCGAAAGCGCGCTCGCCGAACTCCAGGCAACGATCGGCCAGCGCGACGAACTGCGCACGGCGCTCGACACCACGACAGCCAATCTCCGCAAGGAGCAGCGGCTCTTCGTCTCCGGCGCCCTGCCGCTCGTCAGGCAGGCCAGCGATACCCTGCGCCAGCGCGGAGAGACCGCGATCAGTTTTTCCGGCGACGCCGTCGAGAACCTCCTGACCCAGGAGCTGGTGCAGCTCGAGTCCGGCCTCAGGACGGCCGCGCTCGGACATGAGATGCTGTCGATCGTCGCTCTGGCGGCGACAGCGGGGACAGAGCCCGATGTCGATGCACTGGAAACCCGGTTCAAGGGCGTCGCGAGCCAGATCCACGATGCCGTGAACATGCTGGACGAGAGCGACGCCGCCTACGACCTCCGGCAGATCGGCCTCAAGCTGCTGTTCTTCGGCAAGGGCTCCAAATCGGTGTTCGATCTGCGCAAGGCGGAACTCGGCGGAAACGGGGACCCGCAGCGGCGCGCCGACATCGATACGGAAGTCGCCGAGCTGACGGCAACCTTCCAGAGCTCGATCGATCCGGTGATCGAAGAGGCGACCGCGCGGCTCACCGCCGGCGGGACCGGCCTCGTCGACAATATCAAGGACGCGATCTCCAAGCTGATCCACGAGGACGTTACCGTCATCCGCGACGCTCTCGAACTCGTCGCAAAGGCCAATCATATCGCCGGACTGCTGAACGCCGCGGCCGGCGCCCCGGACACCCTGGCGGTCGGCCAGATCTCCAGCGAGTTCATCCTCTCGAACAACGGCCTGCTGAGCGCGCTCGGCAGCTTCGAGAACAAGCTCGATCCGCTGACGCTCGAAAGCGGCAATCTGCTGGTCGGCTTCGGTCTCGGCGACAATTCCATCTTCAACCTGCGCACCCGGCTTCTCGAGACCGAAGCGGCCTCGCAGGAGGCCCTGGCGAAGAGCCGGGCGGCGGTCGCGGCCATGTCCGGCAAGGTCCACGAGCTGGTCTCGCAGGCGGAAGCCGCGGCGACGGTGAGCGAGCAGTCGGCCCGCAAGACGGTGACCAACAGCAAATACTTCATGTTCGCGGTCTGCGGTGCGAGCGTCGTGCTCAGCTTCCTGATCGGCTGGCTGCTGGTCTCGCGCCAGGTGGTGCGCCGGGTGAACGGCCTGCAGCGGACGATGGCAGAGATCGCCGACGGCGATCTGGAAACGGAAGTCGACACTTCGGGCTCGGACGAGATTTCCGCCATGGCGCGGACCGTGGAAGTGTTCCGCGACAACGGCCGCGAGGTCGGACGCCTGCGCGACGAACAGCAGCGCGCCGAAGCCCGCTCCGCCGAAGAGCGGCGCCTGGCGATGCTGAACCTCGCCGATACGTTCGAGCAGTCGGTGAAGGCCATCGTCGATCAGGTCGGCCAGTCCGCGGCGGCGATGGAAAGAAGTTCGGAGACCATGGTGAGCGCCTCCGAGCAGGTGAAGAGCGAGTCCACCGGCGTGCGCACGGTCGCGGAAGCAACCTCGAGCAACGTCAATACGGTGGCTGCCGCGGCCGAGGAGCTCGCCGCGTCGGTGCAGGAGATCAGCGCGAATATCTCCGAGACCTCCCGGGTGGCACAACAGGCCGCAGAGAAGGCGCAGAACACGGACCGCATCGTCGCCAGCCTCGATGAGGAATCACAGAAGATCGGCGAGGTCGTCAGTCTCATCAACGACATCGCGGAGCAGACCAATCTCCTGGCCCTGAATGCTACGATCGAGGCTGCACGGGCCGGCGATGCCGGCAAGGGCTTCGCGGTGGTCGCCTCGGAGGTGAAGAACCTCGCGACCCAGACGGCGAAGGCGACCGAGGAGATCTCGGCGCAGATCAATGCGGTTCAGGCCAACACCAACCAGGCCGTTGAGGCGATCCGGGAGATCGGCACGCTCATCGGCGACATGACCGAGAAGATGATCGCGGTTTCCAGCGCGGTGGAAGAACAGGGCGCGTCGACGGACGAGATCGCGCGCTCCTCGTCCGAGGCGGCGCAGAGCACCAACCAGGTGAGCGAGACCATGAACGGCATGATGAGCGTCGCCGGGGAGGCCGGCAGCACGGCCGACGAGGTGCTTTCCGCCGCCAAGGGGGTCGCCGCGCAGGCCCAGTCGCTCGACCGCGAGGTCACGACCTTCCTCGACAAGGTCAGAAACGGCAGCTAGGCGGGCCGAACCCGAGCGGGCGAGTCCTCGGGACTCGCCCACTCGCGCGCCAAGATCGCGTAGACGAAATCCTCCGCCCAGGCACCCTTGAAGAACTCCTTCTCCCGGTAATGCGCCTCGCGCCGCATGCCGAGCTTCTCCATGAGCCTCCAGGAGCCGGTGTTGCGCACGTCGCAATGGGCGCTGATCCGGTGCATGCCGAAATGGCCGAAGCCGAGTTCCAGCGCCTTCCGCGCCGCCTCCAGCGCATAGCCCCGCCCCTGATGACGCGGATCGAACACGTAGCCGATCTCGCCCTGCAGATGCTCCCGGCTGAGCAGCTGCAGCTTCAGGTTTCCGAGATAGGCGCCGTCCTCGCGCCGCTCGACCGCGATCTTGAGCTCGTCCCCGTCCGCTTCCAGAACAGGCGGCGTCAAGTAACGCGCGAGCGCTTCCGGCGCCTCCTCCCGGGTCATCGGATCGCCATAGAGCATCGCGACCACCTCGGGGTTTGAGCGCAGCCGGAAGACGTTCTCCAGATCGTCCGCTCGGTAGGCCCTCAGGCAGAGCCTCTCGGTGAATACCGGCAGGTCGAGCGTCGTCCGCAGCAGGTCCCGGTCGGCCACGGCTCAGCTTTCAAGCGGCAGGCGTTCGGTAGTGCCCAGCAAGTCGGCCGCCGCATCGCCCGAGCCCTCGATGGTCCCGACCTCGATCTCCTCGATCCGCTCGCCGCGACGGGTGATCTTGTTCGTCGAGGTGCGGATATCGCGGATATCCTTCTCCGCCTGATTGAAATGGGTCTCGAGCTTGCCGACCCGGTCGTCCAGCCGCCCGACATCGACCAGCATGGTCCGGACTTCCTTCTGGATCACATGCGCCTGCTCGCGCATCCGGGCGTCCTTCAGCACCGCGCGGACCGTGTTCAGGGTCGCCATCAAAGTGGTCGGCGAGACGATCCAGACCCGCTCCTTCCAGGACTGCTCGACGACATGCGGCAGGTTGGCGTGCAGTTCGGCATAGATCGCTTCCGACGGCAGGAACATCAGCGCCGATTCCGCCGTCTCGCCCGGCACGATGTAGCGCGCCGCGATGTCCTTCACATGCTTCAGGATCGCCGCCGCCATCTGCTTGCGCGCAACCTCGCGCTCGGCATCGTTCGAGGCGTTGGTCAGCGCGTGATAGCTCTCCAGCGGGAACTTCGCGTCGATCGCGATCGAGCCCGGCGGGTTCGGCAGGTCGATCAGGCAGTCGACGCGCCGGTTCTCACCGACCTGGGCCTGGAAGCGGTAGGCGTTCGGCGGCAGGATCGAGCTGACAAGATCGTTCAGCTGGATCTCCCCGAAGGCGCCGCGCGCCTGCTTGTTGGAGAGGATGTCCTGCAGCCCGACCACCTGGGTCGAGAGCTCGGTGATGTTCTTCTGCGCCGCGTCGATCACCGCCAGACGCTGCTGCAGCTCGGAGAGCGAGGTCTGCGCCTTGGTGCTGGATTTCTCCAGGCTCTCGCCAACCTTGCGGGTCACGTCGGCCAGCCGCTCGTCGAGCCGCTTGGCGACCTCGCGCTCCTGAAGCTGCATCAACTCGGCGATCTTCGCCTGCGCCGCGGCATGGTTCTCCGAGAGCTGGGTCACCCGGCCGGCAAGCTCGGCCTGCGCCGCGGCGGCGCGCTCCGCCTGTTCCGCCTGACGCCGTGCCGCCTCCTCCAGCACCATGGAGATCCGGTCGTCGCCGCCGCGTCCCCGCAGCAGAGCCACCACCGCGACCAGAACCGCGAGGGCGGCAACCGCCGCCAGCACCAGGGTCAGACTATCCATGCCCGTTTCCACATCCGATCCGCTTCTTCCGAATCACTCATCCTACCACGCCCTGCGCGGCGTACGCGCCTCCGGAAGGCGCCGCCAAACTTGACCTTGGGAGGGCGATCCCCTAACTCAGGGGCGGCTGGCAACAAAACCGAAACACCCGTATGAGCAAGCGCGACATCGTCTGGGCGCCGGACAAGGTCCTGAAGACCAAATGCACTCCGGTCGAGACAATCGACGACGAGATCCGGCAGATCCTCGATGACATGCTGGAGACCATGTACGACGCGCCCGGCATCGGCCTGGCGGCGCCGCAGATCGGCCTCACCAAGCGCCTCATCGTCATCGATGTCGCCGGCAAGGACGAGGAGCCGCAGCCGCTCAAGATCGTCAATCCGGAGATCGTCTGGTCCTCCGACGAGGAAAGCACCTACGAGGAGGGCTGCCTTTCGCTCCCCGGACACTATGCCGACGTGACGCGCCCGGCCGCGGTCCGGGTCAAATATCTCGACGAGACCGGCGCCGCGCAGGAGATCGAGGCGGACGGCCTGCTCGCCACCTGCCTGCAGCATGAGATCGACCATATCGACGGCGTCCTCTTCATCGATCATCTCTCCGCCCTTAAGCGGAACATGATCCTGAGGAAGATGACCAAGGCGAAGAAACAGCGCGCCGAAGACGAAGCGGCCTAGATCCGATCGGAACCCCTCCAATGTCCGGGTCCGCCCAGACCGTCATCACACCCTACGACCCCCTCCGCCTTGCCTTCATGGGCACGCCGGACTTCTCCGTGCCGGTACTGGAGGCGCTGGTCGCCGCCGGACACGAGATCGCCGCCGTCTACAGCCAGCCGCCCCGTCCCGCCGGGCGCGGCAAGAAGGAGCGCAAGTCGCCGGTGCACGAGGCGGCGGAGCGTCACGGCATCCCGGTCTTCACCCCGACCTCGCTGCGCAACGAAGAGGAACAGGCACGGTTCCGCCAGCTTAAGCTCGACGCCGCCGTGGTCGTCGCCTACGGGCTGATCCTGCCGACGGAGATCCTCGAGGCGCCGCGGCTCGGCTGCATCAACGTCCATGCCTCGCTGCTGCCGCGCTGGCGCGGCGCGGCACCGATCCAGCGCGCCATCCTCGCCGGCGACAGCGAGACCGGCGTCACCATCATGGCGATGGACGAAGGTCTCGATACCGGCGACATGCTGATGGCCGAGCGCGTGCCGATCACGGAGGAGACCACCGGCGAGAGCCTGCACGACACGCTCTCCGCCGTCGGCGCCAAACTGATCCTGCCGGCGCTGGCGGCGATTGCCGGCGGCTATGTCGAGGCGACCCCGCAGCCGGAGGACGGGGTCACCTATGCGGAGAAGCTGACCCGGGAGACCGGACATCTCGACTGGTCGAAAAGCGCGGAGGAGCTGGAGCGCACGATCCGCGCCCTCGCCCCCTGGCCTGGCGCCTGGTTCGAGCTCGGCGGCGAGCGTTTCAAGGTCTTCGCGGGCGAGGTGCTGAAGCTCGGCCCGCTCTCCAACGATCCGGGGACCGTGCTTGATGAAGAGCTGACCGTCTCCTGCGCCGAGGACGCGCTGCGCATCACCCGCCTGCAGCGGCCCGGCAAGGCGCCGATGGATGCCGCCGACCTGCTGCGCGGCTATGACGGACTGACACCCGGCACGAAGCTCGGCTGAGCCCATGCCCCGCTTCAGGATCACGATCGAATATGACGGCGGAGACTTCTCCGGCTGGCAGCGCCAGGCGAACGGTCCGTCAATCCAGCAGGCGCTCGAGGAGGCCGTAAAGGCCTTCTCCGGCGAGTCTGTCGAGGTCGTCGGGGCAGGACGGACCGACGCCGGCGTGCACGCCTTGGCGCAGGTCGCGCATTTCGATCTCGAAACCGATCGCTTCGATGCCGCGACGGTGATGAAGGCAGTGAATTTCCACCTGAAGCCGGCCCCCATCGTGATCCGCCATACCGCGGAGGCGGATCCGGAGTTCCATGCCCGCTTTTCCGCCACCCGGCGGTCCTATCTCTACCGCATCCTCAACCGCCCGGCCCCGCCGGCACTCGATCGCGGCCGCGTCTGGCACGTCCCGCAGACACTCGACGCCGATGCCATGCACGAGGCGGCAGAGGCCCTGCTCGGCAACCATGACTTCACCACCTTCCGGGCGAAGCACTGCCAGGCGCAGTCGCCGGTAAAGACGCTCGATGCCCTCACCGTCTCGCGCGTGGGCGAGGAAATCCACATCAACGCGCATGCCCGCTCCTTTCTGCATCACCAGATCCGCAACATCACCGGCACGCTGAAGCTGGTCGGAGGGGGAAAATGGACTCGGAAGGATGTGGAGAAGGCCCTGGCGGCGAAGGACCGGGCCGCGGGCGGACCGACGGCACCGCCGGACGGGCTCTATCTGGTTTCGGTCGGTTACTGAGCCGTCAGCTCATGACGGCGATGCTCTCCAGCAGGAGATAGGCGAGCAGCGAGACCATTTCGTCCGCGAGCACGAACCCGGCCGCCATCAGGCCCGAGACGCCGAGCAGATCCCTTGCCCAGCGCCAGCGCAGCAGAACCACCAGCAGCCACGGCACGATGCTGAGCGTCTCGAAGGCCGCCGACATGGCGCCGTCACCCGAGCCGAGCAGGTAGAAAAGGCAGGTGATGTAGACGAAGGGAAGCGAGAGCCAGTTATAGGGCACGAGAAAGTCGAGGATCTTCCCGAGCGCCCCGATCTTCTCCGCGATCAGCACCGCGACACAGGGAAAAGCGAGCCAATAAACCGCGTAGCGCAGGGCGAAGCTGATCCAGTCGAAGAAATCGCCCGCGAGCCAGTCCGCCCGGCCATGCGCGACCTCGGAGATAAGAATGCCCGGCAGCGCCAGCACCGCGGCGAAGAAGGAACGCCAGAACCCTGCCTCGCTGCGGTCGAACAACTCGATGGCACCCGGCCGGTTGAGGGCGAGGCACCAGCAGCCATAGAGCGCGCGGACGATCTCGCTCACGCCCGGGATCATCGGGTCTAACCCTTTGCCGCGTCGAAGAACTTCCCAAGTGCCGTCTCGTAGATCTCGGTCAGCGCCTCGATATCCGTGACCGTCACATGCTCGTCGGTCTTGTGCATGGTCTGGCCGACGATGCCGAACTCGACCACCGGGCAGAACTTCCGGATGAAGCGCGCATCGGACGTGCCGCCGGAGGTGCTGAGCTCCGGGTCCTTGCCCGTCACCTCTTTGACCGCCGCCGCGACCGCGTCGCTCAGCGGTCCCGGTTCGGTCACGAAGGCGTTCGAGGTGCACTCGACCTTGAAATCGTAGCGCCCGCCGACCGCGTCGAAAATCTGGCGGAACTTCGCCTCGAGGCTCTCCGCCGTGTGCAGGTCGTTGAAGCGCGCGTTGAAGGTCGCCGAGGTCTTCGCCGGGATCACGTTGGTTGCCGGGTTGCCGGTATCGACCGTCACGACGGCCACCGTGGAGGGCTGGAAATGCTCCGTGCCCTCGTCCAGCACGCCCGCCGTCAGCGGCTCCAGCATCTTCACGAGGCGATGGATCGGATTATCGGCGAGATGCGGATAGGCGCTGTGGCCCTGGGTACCGTGGACCGTGAGATAGCCGGTGAAGCTGCCGCGCCGGCCGATCTTCATCATCTGGCCGAGGAATTCCGGATTGGTCGGCTCGCCGACGATGCAGGCATCGATCGTCTCGCCTTGCTCCGCCATCCAGTCGAGCACCTTGACGGTGCCGTTGATCGCCGGGCCTTCCTCGTCACCGGTGATCAGGAAGGAGATCGAGCCGCCGAACTCCGAGCCGCGCTTTTCGACGAAGCGCGCCGCCGCCGCCGCGAAGCAGGCAACGCCGGATTTCATGTCGGAACTGCCGCGCCCGTAGAGCCTGCCGTCCCTGATCTCGCCGGAGAAGGGCGGCAGCGCCCAGTCCGCAGCATTGCCCGGCGGCACCACATCGGTATGGCCGGCAAAGCAGAGGTTCGGCGCCTCAGTCCCGATGCGGGCATAGAGATTTTCGACGTCCGGCGTGCCCTCGGCCGTGAAGGTGAGGCGCCTGCAGGTGAAGCCAAGCGCCGTCAGTTCCTTCTCGAGCAGCGCGAGCGCGCCGCCCTCGGCGGGGGTCACGCTCTCGCAGCGGACGAGGTCCTGCGTCAGCCGGACCGGATCGATCTCTTTACCCACTTCAGTCCCGCAGCAGGTCGTTGATCGAGGTCTTGGAGCGGGTCTGCGCATCGACACGCTTCACGATCACCGCGCAGGAGAGGCTCGGGCCCGGGGTGCCGTCCGGCAGCGGCTTGCCCGGCAGCGAGCCCGGCACGACGACGGAATAGGACGGCACGCGGCCGATGAAGATCTCACCGGTGCTGCGGTCGATGATCTTGGTCGTAGCGGAGATGAAGACGCCCATGGAGAGCACCGAGCCCTCCTCGACGATCACGCCCTCAACCACCTCGGAGCGGGCGCCGATGAAGCAGTTGTCCTCGATGATGACCGGGGAAGCCTGAAGCGGCTCCAGCACGCCGCCGATGCCGACGCCGCCGGAGAGATGCACGTTCTTGCCGATCTGCGCGCAGGAGCCGACCGTCGCCCAGGTATCCACCATGGAGCCCTGGTCCACATAGGCGCCGAGATTGACGAAGCTCGGCATCAGGACGACGCCCTTGGCGATGAAGGCGGATCGGCGGACGACGCAGTTCGGCACGGCGCGGAAGCCGGCCTCGCGGAACCGGTTGGCGCCCCAGCCGGCGAACTTGGACGGCACCTTGTCCCACCAGACGGACGGGCCGAGTTCCGGATCGGTCGGACCGCCAGGGATGATCTCCATGTCATTGAGGCGGAAGGAGAGCAGAACAGCCTTTTTCGCCCACTCGTTCACCTGCCATTTGTGATTTCCGAGCGGCTCGGCGGTCCGGATGGTGCCGTTGTCGAGGCCGGCGAGCGCTTCCTCGACCGCCTCGCGGATCTCGCCCTTGGTGTTCAGACCGACATTGTCCCGGTCGTCCCAGGCCGCGTTGATCACAGATTCGAGTTGGCTCGCGCTCATTGCCTCATACCCCGTCGCACATATCGGAAAATCGACGCGCAACATGGGCAAGCGGCTCGGAGCTGTCAATCTGCGCGACGGTGCTTTTTTCGCACAATGCTGCGGTTTGGATGCCGCTACCGCGGAACTCATTGCCGCGACAGGCGACATTGACCCCGGCCGCTTTCCCGTCTAGCAATTTCATCATGATCCGCATCGAGGCACTCACGGTCGTAGGAATGCGCATGGGAATGGTAGCCTAGCTGCCCGGCGAGAGCACCCATGCGCGGTAAGCAAGGCCCCGGAAGGGGCCTTTTTCGTGGTCGATTTTCCTTCTCCAGCCGAAGCCGCAAAACGCCATGCCACAGCTCCCTCCCGGACCGCGTCTCTCCACGCTGATCCTGCTCTCCGCGCTCTGCATCCTGCCCATCAACATCTTCCTGCCGTCGCTCAACAACATGGCCGAGGAGTTCGGTGTCGACTACGGCATCATCGGCCTGTCGCTGGCGGCCTATGCCGGAACCTCCGCCGTCCTGCAGGTCGTGCTCGGCCCCCTCTCCGACAGGTTCGGACGGCGGCCGGTGATCCTTTCCGGCCTCGTCCTCTTCCTTGCCGCCACCGCGGGATGCATCTTCGCACCGGATGTCTGGAGCTTCCTCGCCTGCCGCATGCTGCAGGCGGTGATCGCCCCGACCTATGCCGTAGCACTGGCTGTTATCCGGGATACGACGAGCCGGGAAGAGGCGGCGAGCCGGATCGGCTTCGTCTCCATGGCCTGGGCGGTCGCGCCGATGCTCGGGCCGAGCCTCGGGGGCCTGCTTGACCAGGCCTTCGGCTGGCGCGCCAGCTTCTGGTTTCTCGAAGCCTACGGCATCGCGGTCTTCGCTCTCTGCTGGTTCGATCTGCGGGAGACCAACCTCACCCCGTCACCCTCCATCGCGACGCAGTTCCGGGCCTATCCAGATCTCTTCGCCTCGAAGCGTTTCTGGGCCTACGCGCTCTGCATGGCCTTCTCGGTCGGCGCCTTCTTCGCCTTCCTCGCCGGGGCGCCGCTTGCGGCGGGCGCAGCGTTCGACCTGTCGCCGGCGGCGCTCGGCCTCTCCATGGGCTCGATCACCGGCGGCTTCATGTTCGGCAGCTTTCTCTCCGGCCGCTTCGCCGGACGGGTCCGGCTCACCACCATGATGCTCGCGGGACGGACGCTCGCCTGCGCAGGCCTGCTCCTCGGGCTCGCTCTATACGCGCTCGGGATCGACCATCTGATGGCCCTGCTCGGCCCCTGCATGCTGGTCGGCGTTTCCAACGGCCTCACCATCCCGAGCGCGAATGCGGGCGCCATCTCGGTCCGCCCGAAGCTGACCGGCAGCGCGGCCGGACTGGCAAGCGCCATCACGGTGGCCGGCGGTGCAACCATGGCCTCTGTCGCCAGTGCGGTCCTAACCGAAGACAACGCACGCTACGCCCTGCTGCTGGTCATGCTGGGTTCGGCGACCATCGCCATGATGGCAGCTCTCACCGTGCGCCGCCTGGAGCGTTTGCGTACGGACGGGGACGACGCCTGATTCAGTCGGCGGACGCTCCGGACAGTCCGTTCAGCCACTGTGTCAGGTCCTCGGTGACATGATGGACGTAAGCCTCCTCGGCCCCCTCCTTCGCCCAGTCGAGCGTGCCAGAGAGCCAGACCGTGGTCATGCCGAGCGCGGCGGCGGGCTCGAGGTTGCGGGCCATGTCCTCGACCATGACGGCGCGCCTGGGGTCGATGCCATGGCGCGAGACAAGGATATCGTAGGGATCGGGGTTGGGTTTCGGCACGTAATCCGCCGCGACGATGTCGAACACGTCCTCGAAATGATGCTCGACGCCGATCCGCCCCATGATCCGGCGGGCATGCGGGACCGAGCCGTTGGTGTAGATGATCTTGCGCCCCGGCAGCCGCCCGATCGCCTCGGCAAGAGCGTGGTTCGGATCGATGTCCGAGACATCGATGTCGTGAACGAAATGGAGATATTCCTCCCCGTCGACGCCATGCTCCACCATCAGGCCCCGCAGCGTCGTGCCGTGGCGCCGGAACAGGTCCTTCTGCAGCGCGCGCGCCGCCTCCTCGTCGAGAGAAAAACGGTCTTGGACATACACGGTGATGCGTTTGGAAACCCGCGCAAAGATATTGCTCCCTGCGGGATAGAGCGTGTTGTCGAGGTCGAAGATCCAGGTCTCGACCGCGTTCGGGTCCAGCATTCGCTTGTCTTTTAGGAGATTGTTATCTTTCATCGCCCTAAAGTGACCATTCCGGCCTGCGCGGGCAAGCCTCCCGGCGGTCTTCACAGAGGCGCAGGACGGAAAAGGGACCGGTGGGGGAAATCAATGTGACTGGGCTTGAGAGCGACCATCATTCGCTGCTCGAAGAGGATCTGGCCGACTTGGCGGAACGCGACGCAGATAGGCTCCTGAAGCTGCTGGAAAACGGCGCTCCGCTGTTTGACTATCCGGGCCCGGTGATCCTGGTGGACCCCGAGAAGAAAGTTGTCGGAGCCAATCCGGCGGCGATGTCGCTGGTGCACGGGATCATGTCCGGCACGGCGCTTTCGATCACCGCTCTGGTCAGCGCGACCCTGTCGAGCGGCGGCCGGCCGCAGAACATGAAGATCCTCGACGAGGAAGCCGGACGGACAACCGATATCACTGCCTTGCCGGTCGATGGCGGGCAGCATGTCCTGCTCTTCGGCCGTGACATCTCGCTCGATCAGAATCTCCGCAACGCCCTGGTCGAATCGCGCCAGCGCTACAAGGACCTGGTCGAGATCTCCAGCGATTTCGCCTGGGAGACCGACGCCAGCGGAAAGTTCGTCTTCGTCTCGACGGCGGGCGCGCTCGGCTACGAGCCGGACGAGCTGGTCGGGCACGTCGCCGACGATTTCGTCAGCAAGCTGGACGGGATACAGATCGTCACCCCCTTCAGCGCGAAGGAACCCTCGACCGGCATCGAGTTCCGCTTCCGCCGCGCCGACGGATCGATCGCCGAGCTGGAGGCGTCCGCCGCCCCGCTCCATACCGAGGATGGCGAATGGCTCGGCGCGCGCGGGGTCTGCCGCGACGTCACCGAGGCGCGGCGGCGCGATGCCGCACTGGCAAAGGCGCGCAACCGCGAACGCCTGATGGCCTATATCGTCCGCACCATCCGCGACGAACTCGACCCGAAGGCAATGCTGGCCTCCGCCGCCCGCGCGATCGCCCGCTCGCTCGCCTCCGACGGCTGCGTCATCTGCCGCCGCGACGCCTCCGGCAAGCTGGCGGTCGCCGCCGAACTCGGCGATCCCCCGGAGGACTTTCTCCGGGATCTGCTTGCCGCGGAGACAGAGGGCCTGACACCGACCGTGATCAAAGACCCGAACGGCGCCCATATACTCGCCGTGCCGACCGACTATCACCAGCGCACCAACGGTGCGGTGGTGCTCTGGCGCGACCATGCCGGCGGCGCCTGGAACGAGGACGACGCCGCGCTCATGAAGGAGGTCTCCAACCAGATCGGCATCGCCATCGAGCAGGTTGCATCGCACGAGAATCTGGAACTGCTTTCGACCACCGACCCGCTGACCAAACTGCTCAACCGCCGTACCTTCCAGGAGCGGCTCGACGGCCGCCTCCGGAAAAAGGGAGCCGGCGGCGCGCTGGTCTATGTCGACCTCGATAACTTCAAGCTCGTGAACGACAATCTGGGCCACAAGAAGGGCGACGAGGTGCTGCTCGATGTCGCCGCGATGCTGCACGGATGCTCGGGCAAGAACGACATGCCGGCACGGCTCGGCGGCGACGAGTTCGTGGTCTGGTTCGACAACGCGGACCGGGACAAGGCGCGCGAGAAGGCCGAGCATCTTCTGGAGGCCGCCGGCACCCTCGCCAAATATGCCGTCGACGAGAACCGCAAGGTCGGAATGTCGATCGGTATCGCCTGGATCGCGCCCGGCGGCGGTATCCCGTCGGAAAATGCGGAAAACCTGATCGCCCGCGCGGACGAAGCGATGTACGAAATCAAACATGGCGGCAAGAACGCCTACACCTTTGCCCCGGACCCGGGTGCTCCCGCCCCGGACGCAAGCGGAGACCGCAGTAATGGCCGATAAGCCCAAGCGACGCATGAGCGATGCGGACAAGGCCGCGTACGAGCAGGCCAAGAACATCGCCGCCAGCACAAATCTGGCGGAACGCCGGCGCCTGGCGGAAGACCACCTGACCCCGCCGGAGATCCTGTTCTTCCTTGCCGAGGACGACAATCGGGAGATTCGCGAGGCGGTCGCCGCGAACACGGCGACGCCGCGTCACGCCGATCAGTTCCTGGCAAAGGACGAGAGCGAGGATGTCCGCTCCATCGTCGCCCGCAAGGTCGCTGCGATCGCACCCAATCTGAGCTCGGAGCGCCGCGAGAGCATCCGCAAGCTGACCGTCGAGGTGCTGGAGACCCTCGCCCTCGACCATGTCGACCGGGTCCGGGCGGTTCTGGCCGACGCGGTGAAGGATCTTCCCGATGCACCGCCGGAAGTGATCAGCCGGGTCATCGAGGTGCTGGCGCGGGATACGACGATTTCGGTCTCCGGCCCGATCCTCGAACATTCGCCGCTGCTCGCGGACGAGCTTCTGGTAGAGATCATCCGCAACGAGCCCGTGGCCGGCGCGATTGCCGCCATCTCCCGCCGCCAGGCCGTTTCTGAGACGGTGTCCGACGCGGTCATCGGTGCCGAGGACGACGCCGCCATCGCCGAACTGCTCGGCAACAAATCCGCGCAGATCCGTGAGGAGACGCTGGACGAGCTGATCGAGAACGCCTCCGACAGGCCGATCCTGCACCGTCCGCTGGTCACGCGGCCGAAGCTGCTCGGACGTCACGCCCTCAGCCTGGCGCGGTTCGTCGGTTACGCCCTCGTCGCCGAGCTAAGCAAACGGGCGGATCTCGGCGCCGAGGCCTCGGCCCAACTGGCGCGCGAACTCGAACGTCGTCTGGAAGAGAATCCGGGCCTCGCGGATGGGACCGAGGAAGGCGAGGTCATCCTGACGGGGCGAGACCGCGCCAAGAAGATGTTCGAGAATGGGACACTGACCGAAGAAGCGGTGCGCGACGCCGTGAGCGAGGGCAAGCGCCCGTTCGTTCTCGCGGCTCTGGAATGCGTCTCCGGCCTGCCCGAGGACGCGGTGCATTCGCTCGCGTCCTCGATCAACCCGAAAGCGGTCGTCGCCCTCGTATGGAAGGCCGGATACAGCATGGAATTCGCCGTGCAGCTCCAGCTCCGGCTGGCGAACATTCCGCCGGAAAAGGCGCTCAAGCCGACCGAAGACGGAGGCTTCCCCCTCAGCGACGATCAGATGTCGTGGCAGATCGAACTGGTCAGCGAAGAGACTGACGAGACGGAGTGATGCCGCGGTTCGGCGCGCGGCAGTAACCGCGGCGGGATCAGGAGGCGACTTCGGCCTTCGGCAGGGGCTTCTTCTCTTCCTGCCAATCGTCGCCGGCCGCGATGACGCAGGTCAGGCCGCCGGGAACCGAGATCGCGATGGTCCAGGTGCCGTTCTTCGAGCTGAAGACCTGAACGAAATTACCGGCCCCGTCGAAACCCGAAGCGGTAACCTTCTCGCCATATTTCCCGTCAAGCTGGGCCACGAGTTCGCCATGCTGGGTGCAGAGCTGCGGCTGCGTGGCCTGCGAGGATGCCGGGATAAAGGCCATGCCGGTCACGAACGCGGCGATTGCCGCAGCCGTCCTGGTCAGGTGTTTCAACTTCCCAATCATGCCTTCCCCCTTTCCGAGGACAGCGCCGGTTCCCAAAAAAACCACAAGCGAACGCCGGCTCTGTACTGAAAAGATAAAAAACAGCCCGTCGTTACTTCACCCTACGATAAATTTATTTACGAAACGCAAACACAACCGGTTTGTTTTTAAACGCTCGAATTAACCAACAATCCTCGAGCAAAGGGCTCCTGCACGTCGAGAGCCGGGCAACGGGCCGAATTTCAGGCATGCCGGCGGCGTTGCGGCCCGGTACGGCCGCACCCGTCAAATTTGATTTCGGGAAGCTGGCGCCGGCCGACGGGTTTCCCCGCCGGACGCAGCGCTTCACTCAGCGGCGTATGATCGTACCAACGCCGTGCGGGGTGAAAAGTTCCACCAGACAGGCATGCGGAACGCGTCCGTCGAAGATGACGGCGGCGCGGGCACCGGTCTTGATCGCCTCGATGCAGGTCTCGATCTTCGGGATCATGCCGCCGGAAATGGTGCCGTCCTCGATGCGGGCCTGAGCCTCTTCGACCGACAGTTCCGGGATCAGCTTGCCGTCCTTGTCGAGCACGCCTGCGACGTCGGTCAGCAGCAGGAACCGGGCGGCGTCGGAGGCCGCCGCAATCGCGCCGGCCGAGGTATCGGCGTTGATATTGTAGGTCTCGCCGTCCGGTCCGAGGCCGATCGGCGCGATAACCGGGATCAGGCCGCCGCTGGAGAAAATCTTCAGGATCTCGACATCGACGCTCGCCGGCTCGCCGACCAGGCCGAGGTCGAGCACCTTCTCGATGCTGCTGTCGGGATCGACCTTGGTCCGCGTGACCTTGCGCGCGGTGATGAGGTTCCCGTCCTTGCCGGAGATGCCGACCGCGCGGCCGCCGGCGGCATTGATCGCGGCGACGATGCCTTTGTTGATAGAGCCCGCCAGCACCATCTCGACAATCTCGACCGTTGCGGTATCGGTCACCCGCAGGCCGTCGATGAACTCGCTCTTGATCTTGAGGCGATCCAGCATCTTGCCGATCTGCGGACCGCCGCCATGAACCACGATCGGGTCCATGCCGACCTGCTTCAGCAGCACCATGTCGGCCGCGAAGGACTTGAAGAGCTCCTCGTCGCCCATGGCATGGCCGCCGAACTTGATCACGACCGTCTTGCCGCTGTAGCGGCGCATGTAGGGCAGCGCCTCGGTCAGGATATCAGCCTTGGAAAGCCAGGTCTGGCGCAGCTCGGTCAGTGACGGTCCGGTCATGATCATCCTCCCCTATTCAAGACGCGGCCAGTGCCGCCAGCGCCGCCCGCAATTCCGGAATACCGGTTCCCTTCTCGGCGCTCGTTTGCACGATAATAGGATGCGCCGCGACATGGGTACGCAATTCCGCCTCGGTATCGGCGATCACCTTTTCCAGCTCGGCCTTTTTCGGCTTGTCGACCTTGGTCAGGACCACCTGGTAAGACACCGCGGCCTGATCGAGCATGTCCATCATCTCGCGGTCGGTATCCTTGAGGCCGTGCCGGGAGTCGATCAGCAGCAGGACCCGCTGCAGGACGGTGCTGCCTTTCAGGTAATGCCGCAGCACATGGTTCCAGGCCGCAACCTGGCTCTTGGAGACCTTCGCGTAGCCGTAGCCGGGCAGGTCGACGATCATCAGCCGGCCGCCGAGGTCGAAGAAATTGAGCTGCTGGGTGCGGCCGGGCGTGTTGGAGGTGCGGGCGAGCGTCTTGCGTCCGGTCAGCGCGTTGACCAGGCTCGACTTGCCGACATTCGAGCGTCCGGCGAAGGCGATCTCCGGCAATCCGGCGTCCGGGAGCTGGTCGAGCCGGGCCGCGCCCCAGACGAACCGGCATTCCTGCGCGAAGAGGAGGCGCCCGGCCTCCAGCGCTTCCGGGTCCAGTTCGTCTTCCATCACGTTCCTACTTCACGCCCATGCGCCACATGATGAGGCGCTGCTGGGCGATCGAGAGCAGGTTGTTCCAGGCCCAGTAGATCACCAGGCCGGCCGGGAAAGAGGCCAGCAGGAAGGTGAAGAAGAGCGGCAGGAACATGAACACCTTGGCCTGTATCGGGTCGGCCGGCTGCGGGTTCAGCTTCTGCTGCAGATACAT
This sequence comes from Nisaea sp., assembly GCF_017640745.1. GTDB lineage: Bacteria > Pseudomonadota > Alphaproteobacteria > Thalassobaculales > Thalassobaculaceae > Nisaea. The sequence continues at coordinate 17,992 of NZ_JAEPQA010000025.1, forward strand.
CGTCAGGCCCATGAGGATCGGCCAGACACCGATCAGCGGAATGAAGGCCGGCGGGGTCCAGGGAATCAGGCCGAACAGATTGAAAAGCGTGGTCGGATCCGGCGCCGAGAGATCGTGGATCCAGCCGTAGAACGGTGCGTGACGCATCTCGATCGAGACGAACAGCACCTTGTAGAGCGCGAAAAAGACCGGGATCTGGATCAGGATCGGCAGACAGCCGGAGGCCGGATTGACCTTCTCCTTCTTGTAGAGCGCCATCATCTCCTGATTCAGGCGCGGCTTGTCGTCACCATACTGCTCGCGCAGGGTCTGCATCTTCGGCGTCAGCTCGCGCATCTTCGCCATCGACTTGTAGGACTTGTTGGCGAGCGGGAAGAACACCAGCTTCACCGCCACCGTGAAGATCAGGATGGCGATGCCGAAATTCCCGACCAGCCCGTTGATCCAGGAAAGCGCATAGAAGAACGGCTTGGTGAGGAAGTAAAACCAGCCGAAGTCGACGGCGAGATCGAAATTGGCGATGCCGTATTTCGCCTCGTAGCGGTCGAGCAGCTTCACTTCCTTGGCACCCGCGAAGAGGTGCACCTCGGCTTCGGCCGCACCGCCTGCCGGAACCGCGCGGGCAGCGCCGAGATAGTCGGTCTGGTAGCGGTCGTCCTGCTGGCGGATGGTGTGGGTGAAACGGTACTTCACCGACTCGTCCTGCGGCGGAACCAGGGCCGAGAGCCAGTATTTGTCGGTGATCCCGATCCAGCCGCCGGTGGCGGCGACCTCGACCTTGCCGTCTTCCTGAAGCTCGTCGTAGTCGACCTCTTTCAGGGTCTCGTCGAAAACGCCCAGAGGGCCTTCGTGAAGGATATAGAATCCGGCCGTCGCCGGCGTGCCGCCGCGCGAGAGCAGGCCGTAGGGGAAGAGGGTGACCGGTGCGCCGCCCGTATTCCGTACCCGCTGCTTCACCGTGAACATATAGTCGTCGTCGATCGCGTAGGTACGCTCGAAGACCAGGCCCTCGCCGTTGTCCCAGGTGAAGGTCACCGGCTGGCTCGGGCTCAGCACTGCGCTATCCGCGGTCCAGACGGTCTTGGCGTCAGGCACTTTCGTGCCCGCGGCCTCCGGCACCCAGCCGAACTCGGCATAGTAGGATTTCGGTGCGCCGACCGGCTTCAGCAGGTGGATGTTGTCGCTGTTCCTGTCGAGGGTCTCGCGGTAATGGGTCAGGACCGCATCGTCGATCCGGGCACCGACCGGCGAGATCGTGCCGCGCATGCCGGGCGCATCGATCCGCACGCGGTTGGCTTCGGCGGCGATGTCGCGCCGGGCCTTTGCGGCGTCGGCCGGTGACATTTCGCTGATGGCGGGAGCGACGCCACCCTGCCCGGGCACGGCAGAGGGAACCGAGGATGCGCTCGGAGCCGTTGAGCTTGCCGCCGGATCCGACGCGGCGATTTCCGCCTGCCGGGCCATTTCCTTTTCGGCCTTCGGAACCTCGTAGAAAAACTGAAAGCCGACCAGGATCGCCACGGAAAGCACGACAGCGGCAATCAGATTCTTCTGCTCGTTCATTATTCGGCCCGACATTCTTGTTGTGTTTGGGAAGCGACCCCGCCCCGCTCGGGGACCGGATCATAGCCACAGCCGCCCCAGGGATGACAACGGAGAATCCGCTTCAGGGTCAGCCAGGAACCGGCAAACGGCCCGTGGCGGCGGATCGCGTCCAGCCCGTAGCGCGAACAGCTCGGCTCGAAACGGCAATTGGTGCCCAGCAAGGGAGAGATGAAAAGCCTGTAGACGTGGATCAGGCCGCTCAGCAGCCAGACGACAGGCGCTGTAACGACACGGGTCACGGCCGTGTCTCCTCCTTGAGGGCGCCCACCTTGGAGAGGGCGCGCTTCAGGTCAGCGACGAGACCGTCATACGATCTGCTGAGGGTGTTGGCGCGCGCGATCAGAACAAATTCATGTCCCGGTGCGGCCATCGTGTTCAAGGCATCATGAACCACGGCTCTCAGCCTTCGTCTTGCGCGGTTTCTCTCGACCGCACCGCCGACCTTTCGGCTGGCGGTATAGCCCACCCGGAGGAGGCCCTCTTGGCCGTGCTCGAGCGCACGGGCCTGAAGCACCAGTCCCTGGGTCACGGCCTTGCGCCCGGTCCGGGCAATGTTGAGGAATTCACTGCGCTTTTGCAGGCGCTCCAACGTACCGGAGGACGGGTTGCGCATGGCAAGAACGCTTTCCGAATGCGTGCCGCCCGGCCGAAGCCGGGTTGCAGCATTTTAGGCGGACAGACGCTTGCGGCCCTTGGCGCGCCGGTTGCGAATGACATGACGGCCACCGACGGTCGCCATACGGGACCGGAAGCCATGACGGCGCTTGCGTACGAGGACGCTCGGCTGATAGGTGCGTTTCACGGGAATTCTCCGTCGACGTAAATATAGCAATCTCGCGAGTGCGGGGCTGTATATAGAACTGCCCTGCCCGAGTCAACGCGGGCGCGCGTATTTGCACCGGACGCGCCCGCCATCGCAACCTTTTTCGCCGCCGCCCTTTCGCGACCCGGCTCCAACGCTCCGCTTCCGCTCACGTCAAGGTGACTGGTTGTGCCTCGACCGTCGGGCGACATAGGTGTCTTGGATCAGGCGATACGGACTACGCTGTCATTCCCAGCTTCCGCGACGAGGGACGATGCCGAAAGACATGAAGACAGACGCGCCTTCCCAGGGAACGGAAGAAAAACTCATCGAGACCGATATCTGCGTCATCGGCGGAGGCTCCGGCGGTCTGTCCGTCGCGGCCGGAGCGGTGCAGATGGGCGCGCGCGTCGTTCTCTTCGAACGCGGGCGCATGGGCGGCGATTGCCTGAATTACGGCTGCGTGCCGTCGAAGGCCCTTCTGGCGGCGGGACACGCCGCCGCCGCGGCGCGAGCTGCCGGCCGCTTCGGCGTCAATCTTCCCGAGCCGGAAATCGATTTCGCCCGGGTCCATGCCCACGTGCACGACGTCATCGCGGGCATCGCGCCGCACGATTCCGTCGAGCGCTTCGAAAAGCTCGGCGTAAAGGTGATCGAGGCCGCCGCCAGGTTCGCCGACGGCCGCACCGTCACCGGCGGAGGCTACCGCGTGCGCGCCCGCCGCTTCGTCATCGCCACCGGCTCCTCCGCGGCGATCCCACCGGTCTTGGGTCTCGTGGAGACGCCTTACCTGACCAACGAAACCATCTTCGACCTGACCGAACGCCCCGCGCACCTCCTCATCATCGGCGGCGGGCCGATCGGCTGCGAGCTGGCGGAGGCGCATCGCAATCTCGGCTCCGAGGTGACCGTGATCGAGGCGGCGACGCTGCTCGGAAACGAGGATCCGGAGGCGGCGGCCCTCATACGCGCGCATCTGCAGGAGATCGGCGTGACCCTGCTCGAAGGCGCGCTGGTCAAGGAAGCGTCGGGCAAGGACGGTGGCATCTCGCTCTCCATCGAGAGCGGCGGCGCTATCCGATATATCGAAGGGTCCCATCTTCTGGTCGCGGCTGGGCGCCGCGCCAATCTCGACGGTCTGGGACTCGAGGCCGCCGGCATCGAGACCACGCGCACCGGGATCAGGGTCGATGCCGGCCTGAAGACCAGCAACTGGCGGGTCTATGCCATCGGGGATGCCGCGGGCGGCCTGCAATTCACCCATGTCGCCGGCTACCATGCCAGCGTGGTGATCCGGAACGCGTTGTTCCGTCTGCCGTCGAAGGCCGACATGAGCGCCGTTCCGAGGGTCACCTACACAGACCCAGAACTGGCCCATGTCGGCCTGCTGGAAGCCGAGGCCCGCGACAGGCACGGAGAAAAGGTCCGGGTCCTGAAATGGACCTACCAGGAGAACGACCGCGCCCGGGCAGAGCGGGCGACCGAGGGTTTCATCAAGCTGATCGTGCTGAAGAACGGCCGAGTGATCGGCGCGACCATTGTCGGCCGGAATGCCGGTGAACTGATCCAGTGCTGGGGGCTCGCGATCAGCCAGAAGATCAAGATCGGCGCCATCGCCTCTTCGATCGTCGCCTATCCGACCTTGGCGGAAGTCGGCAAGCGGGCCGCCGGATCCTTCTTCACGGAAACCCTGTTCAGCCCGCGGATGCGCAAAATCGTCCGCTTCCTCGCCTCCTTCGGCTAAACTCGGCCATCGGGTTCTGCCGACGGACGCATATGCATGTTGAGTTTTGCGAACAGCCTTTCCTTCCGGCTGCTGCTCCTGACAGTCTTCTTCGTGATGGTGGCGGAAGTCCTGATCTATACGCCCTCCATCGCGCGCTACCGGCTGAGCTACCTGCAGGAGAAGCTCGCCGAAGGGCATCTCGCCGCCCTGTCGGTGAAGGCGGCGCCCGACGGGATGATCACGGAGATGCTGACGCGCCAGCTCCTCGATCATGTCGACGCCTACAGCGTCGTCGCCAACGACGAGTCGAACTTCATGCCGATGCTGCGCCGCCCGGAGGTGCCACAGGTCGATATCGCCGTCGATCTCAGGGAGATCGGCGTCGTCGAACTCATCCTGAACGCCTTTTCCACCCTCGCCCAGACCCGGGACCGGGTGATCCGGCTGCACGGCCAGTCGCCGCGGGATCCGGATATCTTCGTCACCATGATCATCGACGAGGCGCCGATGCGGATGGAGATGCTCGATTTCTCCTGGCGCATCCTGACGCTCTCCGTGGTGATCTCGCTCTTCACCGCGGCTCTGGTCTTCCTCTCGCTGCGCTGGATGATGGTGCTGCCGATGCAACGCATCACCACCAGCATGATCGCCTTCCGGCAACGGCCGGAAGATCCGACATCCGATCTTCCCCCGACCTCCCGGCGGGACGAGATCGGCATCGCGATCCGCGAGCTTGCGGGGATGAAACAGGGTGTCCGCCGGGCCCTGCGCCAGAAGACCCGGCTCGCCACACTCGGCATGGCGGTCAACAAGATCAACCACGACCTGCGCAACATGCTGGCCACGGCGACCCTGGTCTCGGACCGTTTCGCGGAGAGCTCCGATCCGTTCGTGCGCAAAGCGGTCCCGCCCTTCCTGCGGACCATCGACCGGGCGGTGAAGCTCTGCTCCGATACCCTGAACTTCACGCAGGAATCGGTACCGCTGATGACCGAGCGCGTGACTTTGAAGGATCTGCTGGACGGAATTCTGCCGGAACTGAGGACGGCTCTCGACGAGGAAGAGCTTGTCATCGAGGTCGGCGAAGTGCCCGATTCCCTCCTCACGATCGACCAGGACCAGATCTACCGCATCTTCGCCAATCTGGCCTCGAACGCCGCTCGCGCCGGCGCGACAGTGTTCCAGATCGGGTTCGAGCAAAATGACAACACGCTGACGATCCGCTTCCGGGACAATGGCCCGGGCATTCCAGACCCGATACGCGAAAAACTGTTTCTTCCCTTCCAGCTTTCCGGGCACAGCGGCGGATCAGGCCTCGGCCTCGCGATCGCCCGCGACATCGCGCTAGCCCACGGCGGCGCTCTGTTTCTCCAGAAAACCGGGGGATCCGGGAGCGTCTTTCATCTCGAATTGCCCTGCCCCGTGACGGAGCGCACGCGCTCACAGACCCGCGCGGCCTGACAGCGTGACGAGAGTCGCTTCCACCGGCGTGCATGACACGTTACTCTGCCACTTAAACGAGGCCGAGCAGGCTAAGAGCGAAACAGGTTCAACAGCCCCGGGCTGGAGCACCCCATGGCAAACGTGTCGGGAGAGATGAAAGCAGCGGCGGCCTCACCATCGCCTTGCGACGACTGCGATATCCGCGATCTTGCGATCTGCGGGACGTTGCGCTTGGACGAAGTCCGGCGATTGAACAGCATCATGACGTCGATAAATTTCGCGGCCGGCGATCCGGTCGTGGACGAGGGCGAGCCTGCGGATTTCGTCTATACCCTGACCGCCGGAGCAGTACGGCTTTACAAGCTCCTCGCGGACGGCCGCAGATCCGTCACCGGTTTTCTGTTTCCAGGCGATTTCCTAGGCGTCTCGATTCGAGGCAATTATGGCGCCAGCGCGGAGAGCATCACGCCGGTGACGATGTGCCGCTTCCAGCGCACGGAACTCGAGCGTCTCATGGAAGAGATTCCGACGCTGGAGCGCCGAATGTTCGCGCGGGCGACCGAAGAACTTTATCTGATGCAGGAACAGATCGTTCTGCTTGGCCGCAAGTCAGCCGCCGAGAGAGTGGCGTCGTTCCTGCGCGGCCTTGCCGAGCGGCAGGAGAAGCGGCACCTCCCGGCAAACCCGGTGATCGTGCCGATGACGCGCACCGACATTGCCGATTATCTTGGTCTGACCACGGAGACGGTTAGCCGGACGATCACCCAGTTCAAGAGCAAGGGCCTGATCTCGGTGGAAAGCGCGTCGCGAATCAGGATCGTCGACAACGACCAGCTCGACGATCTGGCGGAAGCGGTCTAGGCCCGGCTGTCAGCGCCGGAGCGAGGAAATCGGCTCGACCGGGCGCGGTTCCAGATCCCAGGGGAAATGAATCCAGGTGTCCTGGCTGACCTCGGTCACGAAGGTATCCACCAGCGGGCGGCCCGCCGGCTTGGCATAGACCGTCGCGAAATGCGCCTTGGGCAGCATCGCGCGCACCGCTTTCGCGGTTTCGCCGGTATCGACCAGATCGTCGACGATCAGCCAGCCGGTGCCGTCGCCGGCGATCTCGCAGTTCTTCATGACCTTGATCTTGCCGCGCTCCTTGTCGTCGCCGCCGACGCCGTAGGAGGCCACACTCACCGTGTCGATGATGCGGATGTTCAGTTCGCGGGCGACAACCGCCGCCGGAACCAGCCCGCCGCGCGTGATCGCGACGATTCCCTCGAACGGACCGACCTCGGTCAGGCGCCAGGCCAGCGCCTTGGCAGTGCGGTGAAGCTCTTCCCAGCTGACGGGAAAGGACTTGTTGAAACTGTCACTCGACATGGCTGGCTTCCATCGCGGTCACTTGACGATCCGGCGACATAGCGCGCCTCTCCGGTTTCCGCAACGCCCAATAGGGTTTCTGTGACAGCGCCTGCCTGAAATCAGCAGGCTAGACCGCCTTGTCGGCGGCGCGGATCATCTGGACGCCCGCGATGCGCCAGGAGCCATCCACCTGCAGCTCCATCTCGTAGGCGGCGAGATAGGCCAGCCCGTCCGGGCCGATGAAGAAGACGATCTGCACCGGACGCTGTCCCGAAAGATCCAGTTCGCGGAAGCTCACCTGCTGCGGGCGGTAGACGGTACGGTAGCCACCAAGAACCATGTCCCGGAAACGCTCGGGCGTCCCGAAGAGCTGCCGCAGGACGGGGCTCGCATAGGTGAAGGCCTCCTGCCAGTCGTCGCGCTGGAAGGCATCCAGCTGCCGGCTGATTGTGGAGCGTATCTCGGCTTCCTGCGCCGCGGCCGGAAAAGCGGCAAGGAGAAGTCCGAACAGCACGAGGAACCGAGCCAAAATCGAGCGCATCATCCCGCTCCCTTCCGTCAGTGTCTGACTATCCTACGACCGACGGTTCAGGGTGGATGAGTCCTGCGGCCGAGGCCGTGACAAATCCCACGCATGAAAAAGGCGCCGTCTCACCGACGGCGCCTTGATCCGTAAATCTATCGCTTCCGTCAGCGGACGAAGAGACGAACCTCGTTGCTGGAGGCGTCAGCAGCCGTGACCGCGGAAAGCGCGACGCGGCTCGGCGGCAGCCCCATGTCGGTCAGCGCGCGGAGCACGTCCTGCGCATTCTTCCGGGCCTTGCTGGTATCGAGCGCGACCTGCGCCGAGGATCCGGCCGACGGCGTGACCGCGACGAGATCGAAGGACGCATCCGGACGGCGCTCGAGCGCGCGGCTGACCGCGGTGTAGAGCGCCTGCTGGTAATTCACGTTGTTGCGGTCGAAGCGGATGACCACCAGCGGACGACGGGAACCCGGCGCCGCACTCAGGCCGCGTCCCTGCAGGGACGGGGTCGCGGTCACTTCCGCACCGCCCATGCCGTAGGTCCGCGCGGCGAGGCTGGTGCCGAAGAACTCACCGTTCTTGATCGCCAGAGCGAGCGTGTTCAGATCGTTGCGCTCGGTCGCGACATAACGGCTCTGACGGCGGATATCGTCGCTGAGCTCGGTCAGCAGGCGGTCGACCAGCACGACGGTGCGGTTGACGTCGTCTTCCAGCACTTCGAGTTGGCGGTGATCCTCATCCACGGCGCCCGACAGACCGAAGGCGGCCCGGGTGGCGTCGAGCAGATAGGTCGAAAGGGCGGCGTCGGCAGCGACCCGGTTCGACAGGTCGTTCATGTCGCCGATATCGGCATTGACCTGCTCCAGAAGCCCCTGGGACTGGTTCCATGCGGCGACCAGCATCGGGTTGCCGGGCGTGGTGCCGACCTGAAGGCGTGAGCGGATGCCGGCGACCGACTGGTGGTAGGTCTGGGCGTTGCCGATTGTGCGCTGGCGGATGGTCTGCAGGTCCCCGTTGTGGGAGCGAATCGACTCCTGCAGACGCCGGAGATCGTCCCGCAGCTGCACCACCTTGTTGCCCACGAACGTTCCCGTCGCGGCGCCCGGACGGGGCGGCTGCACCTCGAAATTCGTGGTGTTGAGCGCAGGCGGCTGCCCGCTGGCGATGATCGGCTGGCCGGACGCCTCTCCCGCCGAAGGCGCAATTGCGACCTGCGTCGGTGTCTGATTCGCCGCGGCAGGATCTTCACCTGAAAGGCTAGGCCACAAAGCGTCGGATGAGAAAGAACAGCCCCCGAGAAGGAGAACCGTTGCGCCCAGGACAACGAGCGACGAGCGATTAAGAACCATAGGACGCTGTCACCTTGTAAATAGGTGTTATGTTTGCCGCGGTTTCAGGTAGATCCGTTCGACCGACCAATGCCGACCCCCCTAGCAATTTGCCCCGGCTGTCCCGCCCCAAGGACAGAACGCCTCTCTTCCTTCAATCTCGATTGTACGAGGTCTTGAAGAAAGAAAGAAGCTTGCCGACGCAGTCCCCCACTGATGGTAGCCGCAAGCCGCGAAATTCGTAGGGATAGTAACGAAAGCCAATCGGGCCTACAAGTTGTTTTGCCAAACGATTCCGTAAGATACGCGGCGAAAGATTCCCTCATATAAGCGCTTGCGTTTCGAAATCGCCTTGAGTATGTTCCGGCCTCCTTCGGGGGCGCCACGCCTCCAGGGGGCGCCCGTAGCTCAACTGGATAGAGCACCTGACTACGGATCAGGAGGTTGGGAGTTCGAATCTTCCCGGGCGCGCCATTCATCCCAAAAAAGATTTTTCCCGATATTACATTTGCCGCAGCGCATCGCCTCGGCGGACCCTGTCCTGTCATTGAAATCCGCAAACTGGTTATTAACGTTTGTTGGTTAATGTGTCTCCTCAAACGGACTATTGGACAGGAGTTCATGGATCCATTTCCTGCGGACAGTGTGCGCGATCTCCGGGTCATGGTTGTGGAAGACGACATGGCAACCCGGCTGCTTACGCGTACCTTTCTCGAGCACCTGGGTTTTTCAGACGTCGTCGACCGGGAAAATGGCGAGCACGCGCTGAAAGACGTTCTGCGGCGGCATTTCGACCTGATCGTTTCGGATCTCGAAATGACGCCGATGAGCGGCTGGGACCTGCTGCTCCGGATCCGCCGCGACAAGAACGTCACCAATCCCTACGTGCCGATCATCCTGATCACGAGTCACTCCGACCGCGACTCCGTCCTGCGCGCACGCGATTCCGGAGCCAGCGCTTTCGTCGCGAAACCGGTGAATTACGAGAACCTGAAGAAGACAATCGCTGCCGTTCTCGCCGACAGTCGCCCGTTTGTACAGAACGATACCTATTCCGGCCCCGACCGCAGGCGCAGGGACAAACTGCCGAAGGACGGAAAATACCAGCGCGAATCCGACTACAAGTGGTGAGCGCCGGCGCTTAGGGCACCAGAACGGCCGCGCCCTGCAAGCGCCCCTCCCGCAGGTCCGAGAGCGCTCGGTTGGCATCGTCGAGCGGATAGGTCTGGACCGTTGTCCTGACCGGCACTTTCGGCGCCAGCTCCAGGAACTCCTCCGCATCGCGCCGCGTCAGGTTAGCCACCGAGACAATTTTCTTTTCCCGCCACAGGATATCATAGGGAAACCCCGGGATATCCGACATGTGGATGCCGCCGCAAACCACCGTACCGCCCGGCCGGATCGCCCTGAGCGCCAGCGGAACCAGATCGCCCACGGGCGCGAAGAGGATCGCGGCGTCCAGCTCCTCTGGCGGCAGTTCGTCCGAATCCCCCGCCCAGACGGCACCGAGAGAGCGCGCGAAATCCTTCGCCGCCTTGTCGCCCGGACGCACGAAGCCGTAGATCTCCCGACCCTGCCAGAGCGCGACCTGGATCAGGATATGCGCCGCGGCGCCGAAGCCGTATAGGCCGAGCCGCCTGCCCTCTCCCGCCATGCGCAGGCAGCGATAGCCGATCAGGCCGGCGCAGAGCAGCGGGGCCGCCTCGGCGTCGGAATAGAACTCCGGGATCGGAAAACAGTATCGGGCATCTGCGACGAGGTACTCCCCATAGCCGCCGTCCAGCGTGTAGCCGGTGAAGCGCGCTTCGGGACAGAGGTTCTCCTGCCCCTCAAGACAGTAACGGCATTCCCCGCAGGTCCAGCCGAGCCAGGGGACCCCGACCCTCGTGCCTTCGGAAAGCTCCGTGACACCGCTTCCCAGCGCCTCGACCGTCCCCACCACCTCGTGGCCGGGCACAACATGCGGCTTGGGGTCCGGCAGATCGCCGTCAACCACATGCAGATCCGTGCGGCAGACGGCGCAGGCATGGACCCGGACCAGAACATCTCCCGGCCCCGGCTCCGGCTGCGGACGTTCGACTGCCGATAGGGCCTCGCACGGCCCGTTGATCTCCATCACCCGCACGCGTCGTTCTCCAAACCCGCTACCAGTGATTGGCCAAATTCACGCTTGAAAACATTGGATTAGGCTGACCAAGCCAGATTCGGCAATTAGACTTCAACATCCGCTTCCTCGGACCTTCGAAACAACAAGAGTACAATTAGAGGAAGGTTCAAAACCGGCAAGACATAGATGAGCGCCAACCATCTAGGCCAATTAAGGCTATTCAGTCGCATCACAACCCAGGAAATCTGAATTCCACCGACGATCGCGACAGCAAGAAAATAGGGGAACAAAAACTGGGTCATCTCGTGCGCAGAAACGAAAACCGGCAATGGGAAAACCCAAATTGTTCCCAATATTACAATGCGATATTCATCGAGTGTCGCACCTGATTTTTTAAAACCACCCGATACTACGGCTAGCGAAAAAAGACAAAAAAGAGCGTAAGCAATAACCAACAATGGGAAAAAGCCTGCGGATGCGTCGAAGCCCATAGCACCTTCTCCTCAGCTCCCCGGATGCAGCCGGCAGGCCTCGCGGTACGGCGTCAGGCGCGGCACCTGGCCCTGTTCGAGCCTGCTCTGCATGTCGGTCCAGTAGTCCATCGTCAGCAGTTCGCCATGCGACTCGCGGAAAATCCTCCGGAGGTTCCGGTCCTCGATCCTGAGATGGGTTTCCAGCTCCTCCGGCAGGAAGATCACGCCTTCCTCGAAGAACCAGTCGGGAATGTCCTCCTCGCCGTCGAAGCGGTTCTGGTTGGTGCGCACCTTCACGTCCGTCAGGTCCTCGATGGCGTCATAGTCGAAGAGATAGACCTTGAGGATCTTGCTGACCCCGTAATTGCGGCCGTCGAGATCCTTGTTGAAGATATTGGCGGCGGCGTTGTTGGCGATGCACTGGCCGAGATTGCCGATAGCGATCTCCGCCTCGGCCTCGTCCGCCTGCTCCATGAAGACCGGGAACGGCGTCATCTTGATCTGCACGATCAGATGACGGAACAGCAACCCGGCGCCGGTCTGGATCACGTTCTCGCCCGCGTTCTCGAGGATCTCGTGGCGCAGATCGTCGGTGAAGTAATCGGCCGGCAGGGTGACGTTGTAATAGATCACGTTGTCGAGCATGGAGCCGGCCCGGTTGATCTCATGCACGCGGCTGTATTTCTGCAGCACCGAGCGCACGCCCGGGAACTTGCCCCATTTGTATCCGGCTGTCGGATGGTCGCGGATCACCTTGGCGACGTAACCGAGTGACGGCGCGGAGAATCCGATGGCGACCGTGCCGCGCGGGCCGACCGCATGGTCGAGCCGCTCGCCGCTCTGCATCAGCTCGCGCTCGATCTGCCGGATGACGGCGATCTTGCCGATGTGATTGTAGCCGATGGTCGAATATTGCAGCCCGTGCGGACGGTCGGGCATCAGCTCGAACAGAAAGGACGCCATCTCGTGATAATGCTCCGAGGTGACGTGGAAATTCGCGAGCGTCGAACTGAAGACATATTGCAGATCGTCGGAGCCGAGGATGACCGCGTCGACATGGATGCCGTCCGCCTCGTTCAGCAGCGCGACGCCGAGCGGCACCGGCTCTCCGCCCTCGATCAGCAGGCGGCCGACCAGATAAGCGCCCCGGTTCCGGTAAAAACCGGCATCCGCCATCTCGATCGCCCGGATCCGGTCCGCGCCGGGCGCCTCCTCGAGAATCCGTGCGGCCACCGCCGCCGCATCGCTGTCGAGGTCGCGCCAGCGCCGGGAAAACCCGGCCAGTGTCAGAACGGGAACGAGATGCTCTGCCTGCAATGGCCCATCTGCGCCAAAAACGCGGGTCACGACCGGATGCGCCGCCTTGTCCTCGTCCCGCGCCCGGGCGCTCGAGTAGGTCGAGGCCCGCCACATCCCGGCATGGACCTGACGGCGCACGGAATTGAGGAAGGCATAGGCGAGGTCGGCGTGATAAAGCCCCTCGATCAACGGCAGATAGCGCTCCTCGACCTCGGCCCAGAAGGCGTCGCGCCCCTGCACGTCGGGGCAATGCAACAGGATGACCGGCACCAGCGTCTCGACCGTGGCGCCGTAGATCCCGAGCCGTTCCTGGCTGAGCGCGATCGAGGCGGGCCAGTCCCGCGCCTCGAAGGCGGCCTTGGCGAGCCCGGCGATCTGCCGGAAGCGGCGGTAATAGTCTGTGAAACCGCCGTGGATCAGGGCCGCGACCGACTCGATCCGTTCCGCCTCGCTGGCGGCGGCTTCCAGTTCCTCCTGTGCCGCCGCCGCGATGGTCGGCGTGCGGAGCGTCGTAGCGCCCCGGCGGATCGACTGGGCCGCATGAGTCACTTGGCGGCCGCCCGGTACTCGCAGCGCGGCATGCGGGCGTTGGTCTCGGAGCCGTCCGGGCAGACGTTCTGGCAGTTGCCGACGCTCTCGCAGAGCGCTGCGGCGGCGTTCCGGCCGGTCTGCATCCAGTCGATCGTCGAGCAGCCCGGAAGAGCTGCCAACGAGACAAGAAGAATCAAAAGAAACCCGAGTCTGCTCCGCTGCCTCATGGCCCGGTCCTCCCGGACGAGAGCCTACCCCAAAGCGGAACGGGCGGCCACAAGGACCGCCCGTCGAAATCGCGAAAGGGTTGCGGGATCAGCCGACCCGCTTGCCCTTCTCGTCGTAGCGGTACCAGCCGCGGCCGGTGCGGCGTCCGTGGCGGCCGGCGGCGACCACCTGGCGCAGGATCGGGCGCGGATGGAAACGCTCGCCATAGGCCTCGTGCAGGATCTCGGCGACCTGCAGGTTCAGCGTGTTGGAGATGTTGTCCATCAGTTCGAACGGGCCGACCGGATGGCCGAGACCGAGCTTGCAGCCGGTGTCGATGTCTTCCGGCGTGCAGGCGCCTTCCTCGACCAGGCGGAGGACCTCGTCCCACATCGCGAAGAGGATACGGTTGACGGCGAAGCCGACCACGTCCTTGACATCGATCGGGGTCTTCCCGGCCTCGACGCAGGCATTGCGCGCCGCCTCGATGACCGCGTCGTCGGTATCCATGCCGCGGATCACCTCGACCAGCTTCATGCGGCTGACCGGCGAGAAGAAATGCAGGCCGCAGAAACGGGACTGGCGCTTCTCGGAGAAGTAGGAGGCCAGCACCGAGATCGAGATGCTGGAGGTGTTGGAGGCGATGATCGCGTCGTCCTTACAGACCGCGTCCAGGGTCTTGTAGACCTCGGCCTTCACCTTCTCGTCCTCGAACACCGCCTCGATCACCAGATCGCGATCGCCATAGGCGGAGAGGTCGGTGACGAAGCTGATATTGCCCAGCGCGGTCGCCATGTCCTCTTCCGCCCAGAACTTGCGGGCGACGCCGGACTCGAGCGTCCTCTTGATCCCGGCCTCGGCCTTGTCCAGGCGCGCCTGCTCCGGCTCCATGATCATCACGTCCTTGCCCGCCATGGCGAAGACGAGCGCGATCTCCGAACCCATCATTCCGGCGCCGACGACGCCGATCTTGTTCACTGACATCCCATCCTCCTCGAAGGTCTCATGTTCGATGAAAACTGTTGGCTGCCTTGGTATAGGCTCGCCCGCGGCGGTTCAAGCGATCCCCGCTAGAAAGACTCGCCGGGCATCCGGAAGACCGTATCGTCGCCGGATTCAAGCAGCGTCAGCAGAGGTCCGGCGCGCGGCAGCAGCCAGGCGAAGACAAAGCGGCAGGTTTCAATCTTTCCAGTGAGGAAAGCGCCATCTCCGGCACCGTCGGCCAACAGGCGCTCCGCGGTCAGGGCCTGCGCGAGCCAGACCCTGGCGAGGGCGAGATAGCCCGCGGCATCCATGAAGGCGGCCGCATTGGCGAGCGTCCGGCGCGGATCCTCCGCGAGCCGCCCAAGGATGGTCTCCGCGAGGCTCGCGAAACGGTCTGAGACCGCCTCCAGCTCTTCGGCCAGTGGGCGGAGCGTGGTGACTGACTTCGCAGCTGCGGCGGTTTCAGCGATGCCGCCCCGAAACAGCGCAAAGGAGCGACCGTCCGCCTGCCCCAGCTTGCGGCCCATCAGATCGATCGCCTGGATGCCGTTGGCGCCCTCGTGGATCGGGTTGAGCCGGTTGTCGCGCCAGAACTGCTCCACCGGAAAGTCGCGCGTATAGCCGGCGCCGCCATGGATCTGGATCGCCGCGTCGTTCGCCTCCAGCGCACGGTCGGAAAGGAAGGACTTGATCACAGGCGTCAGGAAGTCGAGCAGCAGCCCGGCATCGCGCCGCACTGCCTCGTCGGAATGGGTGCGCTGGTCGTCGACCAGCAGCGCCGCCCCGAGACAGAGTGCGAGCCCGCCCTCCGCCACCGCCTTCTGCAGCAGCAGCATCCGGCGGATGTCGGCGTGCTCGATCAGCGGGATCTGCGGGCTCGTCGCGTCCTTACCGTCCGGATGCCGTCCCTGCGGCCGTGTCCGGGCATAGTCGAGAGAGTGCAGATAGCCGGTATAGGCGAGCGCGACGGCGCCGGAGCCGACGCCGATGCGGGCTTCGTTCATCATGTGAAACATGTAGGTGAGGCCGCGGTTCCGCTCGCCAATGAGCTCGCCGATGCAGGGTGCGCCCTCGCCGAGATTGATCACCGTGTTGACGGTGCCACGATAGCCCATCTTGTGATTGAGCCCGGCCAGCACGACGCCGTTCTCCCGGCCGGGATTTCCGTCCGCGTCCAGCCGGTAGCGCGGCACGAGAAAGAGCGAGAGCCCCTTCACGCCCGGCGGCGCGTCCGGCGTCCGCGCGAGCACCAGATGAACGATGTTCTCCGCCATTTCGTGCTCACCTCCGGAGATCCACATCTTGGTGCCGGTGAGCGACCAGGCCCCGTCCTCCTGAGGCTTCGCCAGCGTGCGGACGTCGGAAAGCGAGGAGCCGGCATGGGGTTCCGACAGCATCATGGTGCCGAAGAAGCGCCCGTCGGTCAGCGGCGCGAGGAAGCGTTCCTTCTGGCTCTCGCTGCCATGCGCCGCGATCAGGTTGCCGGCGGCGATGGTGAGAAAGGGATAAGCGACAGTCGAGAGGTTCGCCGCCTGGAAGTTCGCGAAGGCGGCCTGCGTCACCACCCAGGGAAGCTGCATCCCGCCGACCGCCTCGTCGTGGTGCGCGGCGGCGAAGCCGGCCTCGCTGAAGGCGGCGATGGCGGGCCCTATGTCGGGGTGGACGACGATCTTGCCGTTCTCGATCCGCGGCTCGTCGAGATCGGAGGCCCTGTTGTGCGGACGGAACTTCTCCGCCGCGATGCGCCGGGCGGTCCCGATCACGGCGTCCCAGGTCTCGCGCCCCTGCCCCGCAAAACGCGGACGGTCCGCCAGCCGCGCGATGCCGAGATGGTCGTGCAGCAGAAAGGCGAGATCCCGCTCCCGGATCAGGAAGTCCTGCACGTCAGCGGAGCGCAAAGCCGCCGTCGACAGTGACGACGGAGCCGGTCATGTAGGCGCCCGCGTCCGAAGCGAGCAGCAGCAGCGCGCCGTCGAGATCGTGGGTCTGGCCGAGCCGACGCTGCGGGATGGTCTTGATCATCTGCTGACCCGGCGGGGTCTGGAAGAACTCGCTGTTGATCGGCGTCTCGATATAGCCGGGCGCAATCGCGTTCACCCGGATGTTGTGGCGCGAGAGCTCCAGCGCCATCGCCCTGTTCAGCTGCAGCAGCCCGCCCTTGGAGGCGCAGTAGGTCGAGAGCATGCCGATCACCTCGGTGCCGAGGATCGAGGAGATATTGATGATCGAGCCGCCGCCGCTGTCCTTCATCTGCAGTGCCGCCGCCTGGGCGACGAGGAAGCAGCCCTTCAGGTTGGTGTCGAGCACCTGGTCGTAATCCTCGGGCGACATCTCCAGGAACGGCTTCTGCACCGCGATCCCGGCATTGTTGACCAGAATGTCGAGCGGGCCGAACTCCTGCGCCGCGACGTCGAGCGCCTCGCGGATCGAGACCGGATCGGTCACATCCATGGAGACCGCGTGCGCCCGTCCGCCCGCGTCGCGGATCGTCCCCGCGAGGCTTTCCAGCTTTGCCTTCTGGCGCGCGGCGAGCACGACGGACGCGCCGTGTGCGGCGAGGGTTTCCGCGAAGCGGCTGCCGAGCCCCTGGCTCGCGCCGGTGACGAGCGCGACCTTGCCGGTGAGATCGAATGACATGAGGTCTCTCCCGTTCAGGCGTTCAGGTTTTCGATCAGCACGGCCATTCCCTGGCCGGCGCCCATGCACATGGAGATGCAGGCATAGCGCTGACCGGATTCCTGCAGGTGATGCATCGCGGTGATGGTCATGCGCACGCCGGTCGCCCCCGGCGGATGACCGATGGAGATCCCGCCGCCGTAATGGTTGGTCACCGAACGGCTGATCCCGAGCTCCTTCTCGGCATGCAGGTTCACCACCGCGAAAGCCTCGTTGATCTCGTAATAGTCGATGTCGGAGGCCTTCATGCCGCGCTTTTCCCAGAGCGCGCGGATCGCCGGCACCGGGCCGCAGCCCATGATGCGCGGCGCGACGCCGACGATGGTCCAGTCGACCAGACGGGCGACCGGCTCGACGCCCTTCGCCTCCATCTCCGCCCGGTCGCCGACCAGCACGAAGGCGGCGCCGTCGGTGACGCCGCTCGAGTTGCCCGGCGTCACCTGGCCGTCCTTGCGGAAGACCGGCTTCAGCTTGGCCAGCTTCTCCATGGTGATGTCCGGGCGCGGGAACTCGTCGTCGATCATCAGCCGCGTGCCCTTGCGTCCCTCCGGCACCTCGATCGGCGCGATCTGGCGGGCGAGGAAACCGGTCGCGATCGCCTTGCCGGCGCGCTGCTGGCTCATCAGGCCCCAGGCATCCATGTCCTCGCGGCGATACTGGAAATCCGCGGTCAGGCTTTCCGCCGTCGCGCCCATCAGCCCGTGCCCGAACGGGTCGCTATAGACGGACTCGACGCTGTCCTCGAAGCTCTGCGCGCCGCGCACGACACCCCAGCGCATCCCCTGGTTCAGGAACGGGCCGCGGGAGAAATTCTCGCCGCCGCCGGCGAGCGCGATCTTGCCGTGCCCGGTCATGATCTGCTGTGCGGCCGTCAGGATCGCCTGGGTGCCGGAACCGCAGGCCCGGTTCACCTGCAGGGCGCAGCTCTCTTCCTTCATGCCGATATTCATGCCCGCCACGCGGCCGACATAGTAGCCGTCCGGATCGACCGGGAGAACGTTGCCCCAGACCACGTGATCGATGTCTTCGGGCGAGATTTCGGCATCCTCGACGCAGGCCTTCGCGGCATGGGTCGCGAGCGCCGAGAGCGGGATCTCCTTCAGCGACTTGCCGAAATCACCGAACGGCGTCCGCTTGCCGCCCGCAAGCACGATTTCCTGAGCCATTGTTCCTCTACTCCCCTGCGCCCGACTTTACGGCGCGTGTTCTCGTTTGCCGGCGGCGGAACTCTGGACCGAAGCATCGGCGGGGTGCAAGTGCGATGCGGGAACATATTCCGCCACACCCGACGTCGCCCCGACTGGTGCAGCGGCACGCTGATCCACATCAAATTCGATGCACATTAATTATGCATTTACATTTTCTGCTTAGAAAAAATGCAGATTTTGTGATTCCATAAGACTCTCCGCACTCTCCTTGCCCTTTCCCGCCCGCAGGTTTTTCACATGAGCATGCCCGACGCCGCGACCGATCCGGAACAGATCGTCACACTCACCGCCGATGTCCGGACAACGGCGGAGACCAAGATCGCCGAAATCCAGGCGATCACCGGCCGGACCAAGATGCTGGCGCTGAACGCCCTGATCGAGAGCGCCCGGGTCGGCGAGCTCGGGCGCGGATTCGCGGTCGTCGCGGACGAGGTGAAAGGCGTCTCGGCCGAGATCGAGCAGATCGCGCAGACGCTGAACTCGGAGCTTTCCGGCAAGGCGGAGATGCTGGAGCGGATCGGGCGCTCGATCGTCGACCAGCTGAAGGGCCAGCGCCTGGTCGACCTCTCGCTGAACGCGGTGGAGCTCATCGACCGCAACCTCTTCGAGCGGACCTGCGACGTGCGCTGGTGGGCGACCGACAGCGCCATCGTCGACTGTCTCGCGAGCCCGTCGGAGGAGGCCTCGGCCTATGCCTCGAAGCGGCTCGGCGTCATCCTCTCGGCCTACACCGTCTATCTCGATCTCTGGGTCTGCGATGCCAAGGGCACCATCGTCGCCAACGGACGTCCGGACCGATACCACGTGCGCGGTCAGTCCGCCGCGAACGCGGCCTGGTTTCGCAATGCCAAGGCGACCGCCGACGGCGAAGAGTATTCGGTCGCCGATATCGCCGCCGCCCAGGAGCTCGACGGCCAGCCGGTCGCGACCTACGCCGCGGCGATCCGCGAGAATGGCGAGAGCCGGGGCAAGGTTCTCGGCGTGCTCGGCATCCATTTCGACTGGGGACCGCAGGCCCAGACCATCGTCGAGGGCGTGCGCTTCGACGAATCCGAGGCCGCGCGCTCCCGCGCCCTGCTGCTGGATGCGGATTTCCGCGTCATCGCCGCCTCCGACGGTGCCGGGGTGCTGCAGGAAAGGTTCGAGCTCCGCACCGAGGGACGCAGCAGCGGCCATTATTCGATACCCGACGATACCGTGATCGGTTTCCACAAGACCCCCGGCTACGAGACCTATGAGGGCCTCGGCTGGTACGGCTGCGTCGTACAGGCGCCGCGCTAGGGCTTTTGCATCGCCTCCGGACGGGACGCCAGCAGCGGCAGCGTGAACAACACGGCAACCGCAACCATTCCCGCCGAGACCCAGAGCGTCGCGGTCAGGCCGGCGAGCTGGTAGACGAGACCCGAGAGCAGGGTTCCGGCGAAACGCCCGACCGCGTTGGCCATGTAGTAGAAGCCGACATTGAGCGCGACCTTGTCGGCGTCCGAATAGGCGACGATCAGGTAGGAATGCAGCGCCGAGTTCACGGCGAAGACCACACCGAAGATCAGCAGACCTCCGATCAGGATGACGGACGGGGCCGGAAGCGGCGGAGCCGGAAGAAGGTCCGGGGTAAGACCGGCGGCAATCAGGGCGGGCAGCAGCGCCAGCAGACCGCCCCAAAGCGCTGCGCCGCGGGCCGCACCTCCGGCGTCCCTGGTGTTTCTGAGGAACCGCGGCACCGCGGCCTGCACGATCCCGTAGCCGACGACCCAGATCGCCATGAAGAGCCCGACCCGGTCGAAGGACCAGCCGAGCCGGTCATAGAGAAAGACCGGCACGCCGACGACGAACCAGACGTCACGCGAGGCGAAAAGGAAGATCCGCGCCGCCGAGAGAAAGTTGATCTCCCTGCTCTTGGCGAAGAGATCGCGCTTGGCGATCTTCTGCTTCGCCTTGCCGAGATCGGCGGTCACGGTGAGCAGGGACGCCACCAGAACGACGGCGAGCATCCCCGCCATGAGATAGAGCGACGGCGCGAAATCGAGCCATTGCAGCATGACGCCGCCGAGGAGGAACCCGACCCCCTTCAGCGCGTTCTTCGAGCCGGTCAGGATCGCGACCCATTTGAACAGAAGCCCTTCGGCCTCCGAGGCGACCACGAGCTTCACCGCAGATTTGGAACTCATCTTGGTGAGGTCCTTGGCGATGCCGGAGAGCGCCTGCGCCGTCATCACGAAGCCGACCGAAAACAGCATGGTCCAGGCCGGGTCGGTCTGGGAGAGCATGAGCAGGGCCGCGATCTGCACCGCGAGCCCGGAAAAGAGCGTGATCTTCAGGCCGTATCGGGCACCGATCCAGCCACCGAGGAAATTGGTGACGATCCCCATCGCCTCGTAGAGCAGGAACAGCACCGCGATATCGAGCGGCGTGAAGCCGAGCCGGTGGAAATGCAGCAGCACCAGCATGCGCAGCGCGCCGTCGGTGAGCGTGAAGGCCCAGTAGGCCGCCGTGACCGCCGCGTAGGTGCGCCCGTCCGAGGTGCGTACGCCGCTTTCCGCCGTCGTGCTCACAGGCTCCTCGCCACCTTGGCCGCGAGCTCCATCATCCGGTTCACATAGCCCCACTCGTTGTCGTACCAGGCGTAGATCTTCGCCTGCGTGCCGTTCACCACCATGGTCGAGGGCCCGTCGACGATCGCCGAGCGCGGATCGTCGGTGAAGTCGGTCGAGACCAGCGGCCGTGCCTCGAAGCCGAGGATACCCTCGAGCGGCCCGCTCGCTGCCGCCGCGACGAACATCTCGTTGAGCTCGCCGATGCTGGTCGGCCGCTCCAGCTCGAAGACGCAGTCGGTGAGCGAGGCGTTCAGCAACGGCACGCGGACCGCATGGCCGTTCAGCCGGCCCTTGAGTTCCGGATAGATGAGAGCAATGGCGGTCGCGGACCCTGTGCTGGTCGGGATCAGCGCGTTCAGGGCAGAGCGCGCCCGGCGCAGGTCCTTGTGCGGCCCGTCAACGATCACCTGGGTGTTGGTGACGTCGTGGATCGTGGTGATCGATCCGTGCCGGATGCCGATCCCCTCATGCACCACCTTCACCACCGGGGCGAGACAGTTCGTTGTGCAGGAGGCGGCGGTCAGCAGGTGGTGCTTCGCCGGGTCGTAGAGATGGTCGTTGACGCCCATCACGATGTTCAGCGCCGCCTCCTCCTTCACCGGGGCGGAGACGATCACCTTGGGGATACCTTTTTCGTAATAGGGCGCCAGGGCGGCGGCGCTCTTGAAACGACCACTGCATTCAAGAACGATATCGACCGCATCGCCGCTCCAGTCCGTCTCTTTCGGCGAGGCATGACCGGTCAGCGGGATCTCCCGTCCATCCACGACGATGCCCCGCTCGGTCCAGCCGACCTCGCGGGCCCAGCGCCGGTGCACGGTGTCGAATTCGAGCAGATGCGCCGCCATCTCGGGCGTCATGGCCGGATCGTTGATGGCGACGATCTCGATGTCGTCGCGCCCCCAGCGGGCCCGCATGCCCAGCCGCCCCATCCGTCCGAAGCCATTGATCGCAACACGCGCACTCATGCCGGTTCTCCCTGCCCGCGACAGCCACAATGGTCCGCTTCCCCGATGGGCTGCGCAAATTAATCTTTGCCGACCATCGTTTCAATGATAATTGAATTATTGAAATGAAAGATTCACATGCCATCGCCGCGCTCGGCGCGCTCGCCCAGGAACACAGGCTCGGACTGTTCCGTCTGCTGATGCGCGCCGGACCGTCCGGGATGTCCGCCGGCGCCCTCGCGGAAGAGGCGGGCGTCTCGCGCTCCAGCCTGTCGTTCCATATCGCACAGCTCGAGCGGGCGGGGCTGGTGCATGCCCGGCGGCAGCACCGGAACATCTTCTACGCGGTCGAGATCGACGCGATGCGGCGGCTTGTAACTTTCCTGACACAGGATTGCTGTAACGGGAACCCGGACATTTGCGGCAAGCTTGCCGTGACCGCCGCCTTCTGCGGCACGACTCCGGAGACGAGCGATGACCGGTGACAAGATCTACAACGTGCTTTTTCTCTGCAAAGGCAACTCCGCCCGCAGCATCATGGCGGAAGCCATCCTGAACCGCGCCGGCGCCGGCCGTTTCAAGGGTTTCAGCGCCGGCAGCAATCCGCGCGGCGAGATCCACCCCTACACCGCCGATTTCCTGAAGAACCAGAATTACCCGATCGAGACTCTGCGCTCGAAGAACTGGGAAGAATTCGGCAAGCCGGATGCGCCGCAGATGGATTTCGTCTTCACGGTCTGCGACGACGCGGCGAACGAGACCTGCCCGGTCTGGCCCGGTCAGCCGATGAGCGCCCATTGGGGCGTGCCCGATCCGGCCACGGTCGAAGGCAGCGAGGCGGAAAAGCGCTTTGCCTTCGCCGACGCCTTCCGCATGCTGAACACGCGGATCGGGATCTTCGTCAACCTGCCGATCCAAGGGCTCGACAAGCTGACGCTGCAAAAGCATCTCGACGATATCGCGGGCGCCGCCAGATCGGCGGAACCCGCCTGACCCACATGAAAGGACCCGATCGCGCATGAGTACCGAAACGGCGGCCGCGGAGGCCGCTCCCGGCGGCATCGGGTTCTTCGAGAAATGGCTCTCGGTCTGGGTCGCGCTCTGCATCGCGGCGGGCGTGGCGCTTGGCAATCTGGCGCCGGGACTGTTCGAGTCCCTGGCTGGCCTCGAATATGCCTCGGTCAACATCGTCGTCGCCGTGCTGATCTGGGCGATGGTCTACCCGATGATGGTGGCGGTCGATTTCGAGAGCCTGAAGAGCATCGGCTCGAAGCCGAAGGGCCTCGTCATCACCCTGACGGTGAACTGGATCGTGAAGCCCTTCACCATGGCGGCACTCGGGATCCTCTTTTTCCGCTACCTCTTCGGCGACCTGATCCCGCCGACCGACGCGGAGCAATATATCGCCGGCCTGATCCTGCTCGGCGCCGCGCCCTGCACCGCGATGGTCTTCGTCTGGTCGACCCTGACACGGGGCGACGCGACCTACACCCTCGTTCAGGTCTCGGTGAACGACCTGATCATGATCGTCGCCTTCGCGCCGATCTGCGGGCTACTGCTCGGCGTCACCGACCTCGAGGTGCCGTGGGAAACCCTGCTGCTCTCCGTCATCCTCTATGTCGTGATCCCGCTCGGCGCCGGATATCTCACCCGCCGTCACCTTACGGCGAAGGCCTCGAATCACGATGCGGGCGAACAGGTCGTCCACGATTTCACCGCGCGGGTGAAACCTTTCTCCGTGCTCGGCCTGCTCGCCACCGTCGTGCTGCTGTTCGGCTTCCAAGGCCAGACCGTGCTGGAGCAGCCGCTGACCATCGCGCTGATCGCCGCGCCGCTGGTGCTGCAATCCTACGGCATCTTCGCCATCGCCTACGGCTGGGCGAAGGCCTGGGGCGTGCCCTTCAACATCGCCGCGCCCTGCGCCCTGATCGGCACCTCGAACTTCTTCGAGCTCGCGGTCGCGGTTGCCATCAGCCTCTTCGGCCTGAATTCCGGCGCCGCACTCGCCACCGTGGTCGGCGTGCTGGTGGAAGTGCCCGTGATGCTGTCGCTGGTCGCCTTCGCGAACCGCACGCGGGGCTGGTTCGCGAAAGGTTAGGCGATGGCCAAGGAAGCAGCGCCGATCATCCTGAACTCCACCATCACCTGCCCCGAATGCGGTCACAGCGAAACCGAACGAATGCCGACCGACGCCTGCCAGTTCTTCTACGACTGCAAGGGATGCGGCGCGCTGCTGAAACCGAAGCCCGGCGACTGCTGCGTCTTCTGCTCCTACGGCACAGTTCCCTGCCCGCCGATCCAGTCCGGATCGGACTGCTGCGCATAGGCGTGCATTAAAAAAACCCGGGCCGCCGAAGCGGCCCGGGCGAGAACCCGAATTTCCAAGGGAGGAAAGATCGGGAAATCAGTCGTGGATCTTCACGTATTCGAAG
Source organism: Nisaea sp. (assembly GCF_017640745.1). Classification (GTDB taxonomy): domain Bacteria; phylum Pseudomonadota; class Alphaproteobacteria; order Thalassobaculales; family Thalassobaculaceae; genus Nisaea. The sequence goes on from NZ_JAEPQA010000025.1 coordinate 42,230, forward strand.
TCGCCCGGCTTGTTGTCGATGCCGACGCGCGGGGCGGAAATCCAGCCGGCGAACTGGCCGGGCTCGCGCACCGGGCTCATCAGCGAGGCGATATAGTCGCCGTCTTCGAGGTTCGGCAGGAACTCGTCCCGCCGCGCACCCCATTCGGCGTCGCTCAGCAGCTTGCCGTCCGGGGTCGTGTGGACGTTGCGGAACTCGCCGATATGGCGATGGAAGGCGACGTTCGGCAGCTTGATCTCGAAATCGATCCCGGCCTTGGTGATGAGCCGGTTCCAGCGGTTGATGCCGCCCTGGCAGTCGCGGACGTAATCGTCGCGCAGCCGCATGTTGAGGGCGGAGAGCGCCGGTTCGTCGACCATCCTGATCTCGCCGTCGACCAGCTTCAGCACCGGATAGGTATCGTCGACGAGCTGATGGTCGTCGTCGATCCGCTCTTCCTGGAAGCGGCCCTTGAGGCCCGCGTTGAAGGCATTCGCCGCGTTGGTCGAGACCTCGGAGCCGAAGAGATCGAGGGAGAGCGAGAAATGCAGGTTCGCCTTCTTCTGGATCGTCGGCAGGTCGATCACGCCAAGGGCGCGGATCTTCTCGATCTCGTACGGGTCCTCGATCCCGGCCTCGCGCATCGCCTCGCAGGTGCGCTGCACGGTGCGGCCGACGCCGGTCTCGCCGACGAACATGTGGTGCGCTTCCTCGGTCAGCATGAAGCGGCAGGTGCGGGACAGCGGGTCGAAGCCGGACTGCGCCAGGCTTTCCAGCTGCATCTTGCCGTCACGGTCGGTGAAGAAGGTGAACATGAAGAAGGAGAGCCAGTCCGGCGTCGCCTCGTTGAAGGCGCCGAGCATGCGCGGCTTGTCCGCGTCGCCGGAGCGGCGGTTGAGCAGCTCGCCCGCCTCCTCGCGGCCGTCGCGGCCGAAGTACTTCTGCAGCAGGTAGACCATGGCCCAGAGATGCCGGCCTTCCTCCACATTGACCTGGAAGAGGTTGCGCATGTCGTAGAGCGAGGGCGCGGTCGCGCCAAGGAAGCGCTGCTGCTCGACCGAGGCGGGCTCGGTGTCGCCCTGGATCACGACGAGGCGGCGCAGCATGGCGCGATATTCGCCCGGCACTTCCTGCCAGGCATCCTCGCCCTTGTGCTCGCCGAAGGCGATCTTGCGGTTCTCGACCTGCGGCGCGAGCAGAATGCCCCAGCGGTAGTCGGGCATCTTCACATAATCGAATTTGGCCCAGCCTTTCGGGTCGACGCTGACCGCTGTGCGCAGATAGACGTCGGAGGTCTGGAAGCCTTCCGGGCCCTGGTCCATCCACCAGTCGATGTAACCCGGATGCCACTGCTCCAGTGCCTTCAGGATCTTGCGGTCGCTCGAGAGATTGATGTTGTTCGGGATCTTGGTGTCGTAGCTGACGTTCAGGATCTCGTTCATGGGACGTTTCCTCCTCTGTTCGGGCGCTGCCAGTTTCCCCTGGGGGGCTGGGGGTCAGACCCGCTTGATGTCGTATTCGGGCTTGCGGCCGGTGCCGTAGCGGCCGAGCGCGCCCTCGGGACCGACGGCGTTCGGGCGCTGGAAGATCCAGTTCTGCCAGGCGGTCAGCCGTCCAAAAATCTTGGTTTCCATGGTCTCGGGACCGGCGAAACGGAGGTTGGCCTCCATGCCGGTCAGCGCATCCGGCGAGAAGCTGGCGCGCTCCTCGAGGAAGATGCGGACCTCGTCCTCCCAGTCGATATCGTCGAAGATGAAGGTGACGAGGCCGAGTTCGTCGGCGCGCTCCGCATCGAGGCTCTCACCGATGCTTTCCTCGGCCGCCTTCAGCGTCTCGGGCTCGCCGAGGAAGCGGGTCTCGAGCCGGGTCAGGCCGTTGCTCATCGGGAACGGCCCAAAATTGGCCGGGCCGAGCGCGATCTCCGCCGGCGGGCGGTTGTCGCCGTCGAGCTGCCCTTCCAGCATGTAGGAACGGTCGCAGGCGAAGAGCAGTTCGGCGAGGGAGCCGGCGAAACAGCTTCCCGGCTCGACCAGCGCCACCAGCGAGCGCGAGGTGACGTCGATCCGCTTCATCACCCGCTTCCAGTAGAGCAGGATCTCGCGGCCGAGCCAGTTGCTCCGGTTGGCGGCGAGGAAGGCGTCATGCTCCAGAACCTTCGCGCCGTCGCCCTCGGTCTTGAAGATCAGCGTGCCGATCTCGAGCTCGTTCAGGCGCAGATGCAGGATCGCGTCGTCCAGCTCGCGGCAGAGCTTCAGCATCCAGTAATCGGCGCCGAGCGCGGCCAGCGCGCCGGTATCCGCGGGCACATCCTCTTCCGGACCCTTGATCAGGATCGTCGCGTTGCGCTCGGCGCGATCGATCTCGACCGTGACCAGGCTGTAGCGCACGAGATCGCCGTCGATCTCGCGCTCGACCTTCGGCAGGGCGATGCCCTTGGCGTCGGACGGCCGGTCGGAACTCGCGGCCATTGCGGCGACGCGGGCGGCGACCACCTCATCGAACTTCGAATTCGGCGCGACCTCGTCGACCAGATCCCAGTCGGCGGCGCGCTTGCCCTTGATGCCTTCCTCGATGGCGCAGAACACGTCCGCGCGGTCGCGGCGCACCTTGCGCTTGTCGGTGACGCGGGTGAGGCCGCCGGTGCCCGGCAGGACGGCGAGCAGCGGCGCTTCCGGCAGGGCGACGGAGGAGGAACCGTCGTCGGTCAGGATGATATGGTCGGTCGCGAGCGCGAGTTCGTAGCCGCCGCCGGCGCAGGCGCCGGTCACAGCGGCGAGATATTTCTGCCCGGACTCGGCGCTCGCCTCTTCCATGTAGTTCCGGGTCTCGTTGGTGAACTTGCAGAAGTTCACCTTGTGGGCATGGGCCGCGCCGGCGAGCATGCGGATGTTCGCCCCGGCGCAGAACACGCGGTCCTTGGCCGAGCGGAGCACCACGACCTTCACTTCCGGATGCTCAAACCGCAGGCGCTGGATGGCATCGTAGAGCTCGATATCGACCCCGAGATCGTAGGAATTGAGCTTCAGCTCGTAACCCTCGAACAGGCCGCCCTTCTCGTCCACGTCCATGACGAGGTCGGCGCGCGGGCCGTCGAACTCCAGCTTCCAGTGCTTGTAGCGGGTCGGATCGGTCCGGAAATCGATCATCATTGCAGCGCCTCTCCCGTTTTTGCCGCTCTTCGAGCCTGGCCGGTTCTTGTCTCGTCAACGCAATATAATGCAAACGCAAAAATTGACATGCATTATTTTGCATGTTGCTCCATTCGCCTGGAAAACCGCTGTCCACAAAGTGGAATTCCGACTCGCATGCGAAAATTTCTGCATGTAACGTCAGAATATGCAGGATTTTGCAGATTCATTCTCGCTTGCCTTCGGGCTGATCCTCTCGGCCGATCCGGAACTGGCCGAGATCGTGCTGCTGTCGCTCAGAGTCAGCTTGTCCGCGACGCTCGCCGCTTGCGCGATCGGCATGTCTCTCGGCGCGGCGATGGCGATCTTCCGCTTCCCGGGCCGCGGTGCGCTGCTGATCTTCACCAATGCCATGATGGGCCTGCCGCCGGTCGTGGTCGGCCTCGCGATCTACATGCTGCTCTCCAACGCGGGGCCGCTCGGCGCGTTCTCGCTGCTATATTCACCGACCGCGATGGTGATCGCACAGACCGTCCTCGTGACGCCGATCGCGACGGCGCTGACCCGGCAGGTCATCTCCGACCTGCATGTCGAATATGACGAGCAGCTCCGCTCGCTCTCCCTCGGGCCGCTCGACACGCTCGGCACCCTGCTCTGGGACGCACGTTTTTCGCTGATCACCGTGGCGCTCGCCGGTTTCGGCCGCGCCATCGCAGAGGTCGGCGCCGTGATCATCGTCGGCGGCAACATCAATCACGTGACCCGGGTGATGACCACGGCGATCGCGCTGGAGACCTCGAAGGGCGATCTCGCCCTCGCCCTTGCGCTCGGCCTGATCCTGATCGGGATCTCGATCACGGTGAACGCGGCCCTGATGGCGCTGAAGGGTACGGCAAGGCGGTTCGCCTATGAATAACCTGCAGCAGACCCACGGCGCGAACGCCTCGTTCGTTCAACGCAACGCCCTCCTGCCGCTCCGCGCCGACGCGCTGCGCTTCGCGCCGGACGGATTGACCATTCTCGACGATGTCTCGCTGCAGATCGCCGAGGGCGGGATCACGATGATACTCGGCTCGAACGGCGCCGGCAAAAGCGTGCTGCTGAGGCTGCTCCACGGGTTGCTGGAGCCGCACCGGGGCGAAGTGCTCTGGCGCGGCGGCCCGGCGACCCGCGAAATCCGGCGGCGCCAGGCCATGGTGTTCCAGAAACCGGTGCTGCTGCGGCGCTCGGTCGCCGCCAATCTCGAGCATGCGCTGAAGGCCGCCGGCGTTCCACGCACCGAGAGAGCGCGCCGGATCGAGGAAGCCCTGGAGGAAGCCGGCATCGCCCATCTTGCAAAACGTCCGGCGCGGGTCCTTTCGGGCGGAGAACAGCAACGCCTCGCCGTTGCCCGCGCCCTCAGCCTCAAGCCCGATGTGCTGTTCCTGGACGAGCCGACCGCCAGCCTCGACCCTGTCTCGACCGCCGCGATCGAGGCCCTGATCCTCGCCGCCGACCGGCGCGGCTGCAAGATCGTCATGATCAGCCACGACCTGCATCAGGCGCGCCGCCTCGCCTCGGAGATCGTCTTCATGGACCGCGGCCGGATCGCCGAGCAGTCCGAGGCCGCGAGCTTTTTCAAAGAACCGTCGAGCGCCGCGGCGCGCGACTTCCTGGCCGGACGGCTTCGCTTGCCGGACGGCCGATGACCAGCAAGCAAGATCGATCAAAGGGAGAGAGCAAGATGAGATACCTTAAGCAGTTTATTGGCGGACTTGCCGTTGCGGCACTCGTTGCCGCCGGCAGCGCGGGCGCCTTCGCCGCCGACAAGTTCATCATCGTGCAGTCGACCACCTCGACGCAGAATTCGGGTCTGTTCGACTACATGCTGCCGAAATTCACCGAAAAGACCGGGATCGAGGTTCGGGTCGTGGCCGTTGGGACCGGCCAGGCGCTGAAGAATGCACGGAACGGCGATGGGGACGTCCTCTTCGTGCATGCCAAGCCCGCTGAGGAGAAGTTCGTCGCCGAGGGTTTCGGGGTGAAACGCCAGGACGTCATGTTCAACGACTTCGTCATCGTCGGCCCGGAGGCCGATCCGGCGAAAGTCGGCGGCATGAAGGACGCTCCGGCGGCCCTGAAGATGATCGCTTCGGCGGCGGCTCCCTTTGCCTCCCGCGGTGACGATAGCGGCACCCACAAGAAGGAGAAGGCGCTCTGGAAGGCGGCCGGCGTCGATGCCTCGGCCTCTAGCGGATCCTGGTACCGGGAAACCGGCTCCGGCATGGGCGCGACGCTCAATGCCGCGGTCGGCATGGGTGCCTACGCGCTGACCGACCGGGCCACTTGGATCAGCTTCAAGAACAAGGCCAACTTCAAGATCCAGGTCGAGGGCGACAAGGTCCTGTTCAACCAATACGGCGTCATCCTGGTGAACCCGGCCAAGCATCCGAAAGTCAAGCAGGCCGAAGGCCAGGCCTTCATCGACTGGGTGACCGGACCGGAAGGCCAGGCGACGATCAACAGCTACACGCTGAACGGCCAGCAGCTGTTCTTCGCCAACGCGAACTGACCAAAAGACGAACCGGCCGGGTCAGGGCGCATTGTCGCGGACCCGGCCGAGTTCCGTAATGTCGTATCCACCCAGCTCCGCCGCCCGTTCGCGGAAGAGCGCGCTCCGGGTGAAGGCGAGCAGAGCCTGGAACGGCGGCTCGAAATAGAATTTCCGGCTGACCAGCAGATCGAACTCTTCCTCGACCAGAGGGAGAAAGGCCAGCCCGCTCTGCCCCGCGGCGGAGACCAGCCCCAGTCCCGCATCCGCGCGTCCTGCGCGCACCGCCTCGCCAAGCTCGGACTCCGTCCGCGCCGGCGGCGCGCTCCAAGAGACCGCATCCCCGGCGAGGCTTGCCTGCTCCAGCAACTGTCGGAGGAGCACCTGGCTGCCCGCGCTCTCCTGCCGCGCGACAAGCCGTTTTCCGGCGAGGTCCTTGATGCCGGAGATGCCGAGCGGATTGCCGGCAGCCACGACGAGACCGCGCGACCGTTTCGCCCAGGAGAGCAGCACAGCATCCCGCGACGGTCCCAGCGCCCGTACCGCGCCGATGTTCCAGAGCGCGCCCGCCGCCTTGGGAATATGGATTGCCGCGACCGCCGCCTGCCTGTTCCGGAACCGCTCTAGCCCGTCGAGACTGCCGTCGAACAGAGTGGGGAGCGCCGCGCCCGACTCCCGGATCGCCCAGTCCAGCAACGGATCATGGCTCCCCGCGACGATGGCGGGCCGCTCAGTGGTTTGCTCGGGGGCGCCCGCGTCGCGCCCGGCGGACGGATCGCCGGCGATCCAAGCCTCGATTTCTTCGCGCGGGAACAGCAGCTTGCCCGTGACGCGGCGACAGGGAACCGCGCCGTCGGCTGCGAGCTGGTAAACCTTCCGCTCCTTCACCCGGAGCAGGTCGGCAAGTTCGCGCACGGTCAGGAAGGCTGGAGGCGTTGTCATCGGCCCGGATGCACCCGCAATGAATGGCGTCCAAGAGCCTTACTGAGGTGACCCGCCGCCGTCAATGTAGGGCCTATTTCAGGGTCTGGACAAAAGCGAGGATCGCGTCGAGATCGTCCGCGGTAAGTCGGATTTCCGCCGCGTTCGGCGGCAATGTCGTCAGCGGCTCGACGCCTTCCATACGGATGAAGGCCCCATGGGGCCGGCGATCGAAAAAGCTGACGAACCTGTGCTCACCATCGGGCAGCGTCATCAGCAGTTTGAAGGAGGGCGTGCTGCCGATCCCGCCAAGGCCGTTTGCGGGATCGATCACATGACAGCGCGCGCAATGCTGAAGCGAGATCGACCGTCCCTCTGATACGAGGCCCCCGTCCTGTGCGAGCGCCGTGTCGGCGAACGGCAGGAAGGCCGGCAGCAGCAGCGCGGGGAGCCAGCGCGGCATCACTCGAGCCGGACGCTGCCCGTCGCGGACTGGTTGACGTGGCTCGTGCTGAAATCGAGCTGTCCGAGGACGAACCAGGCGATGCCGGAAAAGACGGCGATCCCGACAAGTGACGAAATGAAAGCTTTCATTTGGACGATCTCCTTAATTTTTCCCGGCGCGGCGTTCCGCCTCGGCGAGGGCTTCTCTCAGGAAATGCAGCAGGGCCTTGCGGTCTTCCCCGCTGCCCAGCCGCTGCAGCGGCATCTTGGTGCCAGGCACGACATGTTCCGGACCTTTTTCAAACAATTCTCCGATCGTCTCTTCCGACCAGACGATGTCGCTCTCCAGCAGGGCCTTCGAATAGGGATAGCCATCGACGCTTCCGACACGGCGTCCGAAAACGCCAAAGAGAGTGGGGCCGGCCCTGTTGCCGCCATCCGGCGTAAGGGTGTGGCAGACTGCGCAGGTGCCAAAGACCGCGGCTCCGCGAGCAGCAAGCGCATCTCCTTCAGGCACATAGAAAGCCGTCTCCAGCGACTTCTTGACGCCGATCTCGACGCCTTTCTCCAGATCCCAGCGGGCCACCTTCGCATCGCGACCGGCTGACAGGAGTTCACGGCCATCCGGCGTGAAGCTGACCGCCCAGACGGGTCCCTTGTGTCCGCGCAGGGTCTGCAGCGGCCGGCCATCGGCGAGCGACCAGAGCACGATCTGTCCGTTCGCCCCCCCGGTCGCGAAACGGGCTCCCGCGCGATCGACGTCGATCGAGAGAACCGGGGCCTCGTGGCCCAGCATGAAGCGCCGCTCCTCGCCGCTCTCGAGGTCGAACAGCCGAACCGCCTCGTCGGTACCAGCCACGACGAGAGTGCGGCCGTCGGGTGCCAGGAAAAGACGGTTCACGGGCAACCCTATTTCGGTGAACGTCTCGGGCACTGTGTCGCGGGCGAGTGTCCAGATCCGCACCGTTCCGTCATAGCCCGCGCTAAGGACACGGCCGCCGTCGGCTGTGAACTGCACTGCGTTCACAGGACCGGAATGCCCTTTCAGGACGACTGCCTCGCCGTCCTCCGCGCCCCTTGAAATACGAACCGCACCGTCGAAACCGGCGGAGGCGACCGTGCTCCCATCGGGCGACACCGCGATGGCGCTGACGCGTCCCTCATGCCGGGTCAGGAGCCTCGCCGGCTCAGTCTCGCCGAGCCTCCAGAGATAGACCGCGCCGTCATTGCCGCCGGAGACCGCATGGGAGGCGTCCGGCAGGAAGGCGACGTCGCTCACAGCCGCGTCGTGGCCGTACATTACGCGGCGTGCATGCTCGTCGGGAAGATCCCAGTAGATGATGGAATAATCGAATCCGGCGGTCAGCGCGGTCTTGCCGTCGGGCGCGACCGCGACCGCGTGCACCGGGCCTCCGTGGCCGATCAACTCGGCATCGGCAAGCGGAACCGCTGCCCCCGCAAACAGGACGGCCGCCGCGATCCATCTTCGGATCACGGCGCCTGATATCCGGGAGAAAGCGGTGGCTCCGGGCACCACGGTCGCTCCTGCCTGCGCGTACTAGTCCGCGCCGGACGAGGCCTGGCGCGTCTGCACTTCCTCGACCCAGAGGCTGTGGTGCTCCTTCGCCCAGTTCTCGTCGACCATGCCACTGCCCATGGCGTCGAACGCGCCTTCCATACCGATGGAGCCGATATAGATATGCGCGACGATGATCACGATCAGGGCGATGCCGACGACCGAGTGCCAGAGCTGCGAGAGCTGCATCTCCTGCATCACCGTCAGCTCTGTCGGCAGATTGGCGCCAAACATGTTCAGGACGCCGAAGGTCTTGCCGAACATGTGCAGTTCGAAGGGGAACAGCAGAGCGATCCCGGACGCGCTGATCGAGGCGCCGCCGATGATGACCGACCAGAAGATCAGCTTTTGGCCCGCATTGAACTTCTTCGAAGGCGGGTGCACCCCCTTCGAAAAAAGTCCGCCGCCCTGGGCCAGCCAGATCAGGTCCAATTTATTGGGGATATTATGCTTCACCCACATGACGAACATCATCACCACGCCGACCATGAAGGCGAAGGCGATGTAATTATGCAGGTACTTTCCGGCGATCGTGATCACCGAGAACGCATCCGGACCGATCACCGGCAAGAGCACGTAGCGCCCATAGAGCACGTTGAGCCCGGTAAGCCCGAGGACGACGAAACTTGTCGCCGTCAGCCAGTGCGCGAAACGCTCGACCGAATTGAACCGCTCGATCAGCTTGCCGCTCATCCCGTGTTCGACCTTGATCCGGCCGCGCAGGATGAAGAACAGGCTGAGAAGAATGAGAATGCCGAGCAGCGCCCACGCACCGTAGAGCGACAGCGGACCGTTGCGGAAGGCACGCCAATTGTCGCCCTCTGACTGGATCAGCACGCCGGCCTGGGCGTTCGGGATCGAGACCTGGCCCTGCTGGCCCTCGCGGATCTGGCGCCAGAAATCGGAGTCGCTGGAAGTTCCGAGCGTATTGCCCGGCACCTCGCCCGCTTGTTGCGCGGCGGCACTCTGAACCAAGGCGAAATCGGAATCGGTAGCGGCGCCCGTCAGAAGGAACACGGCGAGAAAGAGACCGCCGAGATGCTTGAAGAAGGTCGGTTTCGTCATGCGATTCTCTCCCGGAGGCCTAGAGGTCGAAACTCTGCAGGCGACCGCGCTCGCGGATCTCCGTCAGGGCTTCTTCGGAAAGGGACTGATCCTTGGCACCGAGATAGGTGCCCTTCTTGTAGAGGAGGACCCTGTCCTGTTCGCTCTCGCGGCAACCGGCCAGCAGCACCATCACCAGCGCGGCAAGGGCCAATCCGCGGAACACGACCGGACGTGCTCTATCCATGTCCGTATCACTCCTTGAGCATTGCCGTCGGCCATGCCCGGTCAAGGCACCGCGTCGACGGACCGCCATCGACCAAACCCACGGCGCCCTGCGACGCCGTGGGTCGGATCGATGTCAAAAAAACGATCATAATAGGTCGCGGACCAGACCGGAGGCCGCCATGGCGGCCTCCGGGATCGAGCGCTTAACCGCCCGTCTTCTGGTCGTAGGCCGTGCCCCAGCCCCAGGCGCCGGAGCCGAAGCCACGGGCCACGGTCCGCTCGCGGTAGATCGCGGACACAACGTCCCCGTCGCCCGCGAGAAGGGCCTTGGTCGAGCACATTTCCGCGCAGAGCGGCAGCTTGCCCTCCGCGAGACGGTTACGGCCATATTTCTGGAATTCTTCAGAGCTATGGTCGTCTTCCGGACCGCCGGCGCAGAAGGTGCACTTATCCATCTTGCCGCGGCTGCCGAAGTTGCCCGCTTGCGGGTACTGCGGAGCTCCGAACGGACAGGCATAGAGGCAATAGCCGCAGCCGATGCACAGATCCTTGGAGTGCAGAACCACACCCTCGTCGGTCTGGTAGAAGCAATCGACCGGGCACACCGCCATGCAGGGCGCGTCCGAGCAGTGCATGCAGGCCACCGAGATGGACCGTTCGCCGGGCTTGCCGTCATTGATCGTGACGACACGGCGGCGGTTCACGCCCCAGGGAACCTCATGCTCGTTCTTGCAGGCCGTGACGCAGGCGTTGCATTCGATGCAGCGCTCGGCGTCACAAAGGAACTTCATACGTGCCATTGTTTCGCTCCCTTACGCAGGCTCGATGCGACAGAGCGTCGCCTTGGTTTCCTGCATCTGCGTGACCGAGTCGTAACCGTAGGTCTGCGCAGTGTTCGTGGATTCGCCGAGGACATAAGGATCGGCACCGTCCGGATACTTGCTCCGGAGATCCTCTCCCTGGAAATGCCCGCCGAAGTGGAACGGCATGAAGGCGACGCCCGTGCCGACCCGTTCGGTGACCATTGCCTTGACCTTGACCTTGCCGTTCTCCGGACCGGTCACCCAGACCATGCTTCCGTCACGGATGCCTGCATTGTTGGCATCGCGCGGATTGATCTCGATGAACATGTCCTGCTGCAGCTCGGCGAGCCACGGGTTGGACCGGGTTTCGTCCCCGCCGCCCTCGTACTCGACCAGACGGCCGGAGGTGAGGATGATCGGGAAGTCCTTGGAGAAGTCGTTCTTCTGGATCGACGCGTAGAGCGTCGGCAGACGGTACGACTTCCGGTCCTCGTAGGTCGGGTAGTCGGCCACGAGATCCCGGCGGGAGGTGTAGAGCGGCTCGCGATGGAGCGGCACCGGATCCGGGAAGGTCCAGACCACGGCCCGTGCCTTCGCGTTCCCGAACGGAGCACATTCGTGCTTGATCGCGACACGCTGGATACCGCCCGAAAGGTCGGTCTTCCAGTTGGTCTTGTCGCCCGCGATCGCCTCGATGGTCTTGCGCTCCTCGTCGGTCAGATCCTTGTCCCAGCCGAGTTTCTTCAGCATGGCCATGGTGAATTCGGGATACCCGTCCTTGAGTTCCGAATTCGCGCTGTAGGAATCGACCGCGAGCAGGTTCTCGCCGTTCCGCTCCACGCCGAAACGCGCACGGAAGGTGAGGCCGCCCTCGGAGACCGGCTTCGACGTATCGTAGAGGATCGGGGTGCCCGGATGGTTCATGTCCGGAGTGCCCCACGCCGGCCACGGCATGCCGTAATAGTCGCCGTCGCACGGACCGCCCTGCGCCTGCAGCGTGGTCTTATCGAAGGTATGCTGGTTGGCCATGTGCTTGCGCAGCCGCTCCGGCGACTGGCCGGTATAGCCGATGGTCCACATGCCTCTGTTGAATTCGCGGGTCACGTCCTCGACCAGAGGCACCTTGTTCTCGACCTTGATGTTCTTGAACATCTGGTCGGCCATGCCGAACTTCTCGGCGAAGAGATACATGATCTCGTGGTCCGTCTTCGACTCGAAGAGCGGATCCACCACCTTCTCGCGCCACTGGATGGAGCGGTTGGAGGCGGTCACCGAGCCGTAGGTCTCGAACTGCGTGCAGGCCGGCAGAAGGTAGGCACCTTCCTTGCGGTCGTGCAGCACGGCGGAAACCGTCGGATAGGGGTCGACGACGACGAGAAGGTCGAGCTTCTCCATCGCCTTCTTCATTTCGACCATACGGGTCTGCGAGTTCGGCGCATGCCCCCACAGAACCATCGCCCGGACGTTCTCCGGCTGGTCGATGTTGGCCTTGTCCTCGAGCACGCCGTCGATCCAGCGCGACACCGGAATGCCGCTGGATTCCATCAGCTCCTTGCTGCCGAAGCGGCCGAGCAGATAGTCGTAATCGACGTCCCAGACCCGCGCCCAGTGCTTCCAGGAGCCGGTGGCGAGGCCGTAGTAACCGGGCAGGGTGTGCGACAGCACGCCGAGGTCGGTCGCGCCCTGCACGTTGTCATGGCCGCGGAAGATGTTGGTGCCGCCGCCGGCCGTGCCCATGTTGCCGAGCGCAAGCTGCAGGATGCAGTAGGCCCGGGTGTTGTTGTTGCCGTTGGTGTGCTGGGTGCCGCCCATGCACCAGATCACGGTGCCCGGACGGTTGTTCACCATGGTGCGCGCGACGCGGCGGAGCTGCGAGCCCGGAACCCCGGTGACCCGCTCGGTCTCTTCCGGCGTCCACTTCTTCACCTCGGCCTTGATCTCTTCCATCCCCCAGACGCGCTGGCGTATGAATTCCTTGTCTTCCCAGCCATTCTCGAAGATGTGCCAGAGAATGCCCCAGATCAGCGCCACGTCCGAACCCGGACGGAAGCGGACATATTCGGTCGCGTGCGCCGCGGTGCGCGTGAAGCGCGGGTCGCAGACGATCAGCGGGGCCGCATTCTGTTCCTTCGCCCGGAGCAGGTGGAGCAGCGAGACCGGATGGGCCTCGGCAGGGTTGCCGCCGATGACGAAGATGCAACGGCTGTTGTGGATGTCGTTGTAGCTGTTCGTCATCGCGCCGTAGCCCCAGGTGTTCGCAACACCCGCGACCGTGGTCGAGTGACAGATACGCGCCTGGTGGTCACCGTTGTTGGTGCCCCAGAAGGCGTAGAACTTGCGGAACAGGTAGGCCTGTTCGTTGCTGTGCTTGGCCGAGCCGAGCCAGTAGACCGAATCCGCGCCGCTCTCCTGACGGATCTGCAACATCTTGTCGCCGATCTCGTTGATCGCCTGCTCCCAGCTGATCTTCTGGTACTTCCCGTTGACCAGCTTCATCGGATATTTCAGCCGGCGCTCGCCATGGGCGTGCTCGCGGACCGCGGCGCCCTTGGCGCAGTGCGAACCGAGGTTGAACGGGCTGTCGAAGCCCGGCTCCTGGCCGATCCACACGCCATTCCGCACTTCCGCCTCGACCGTGCAGCCGACCGAACAGTGGGTGCAGACCGAACGGATCTTCTCGATCCCGGCCAGTGGATTGGCTTGCGCTTCGGCTTTCTTGACCATGCCGCCGCCGAGGGCGGATGCCGCGGCGATACCGCCGACGGTAATTCCGGAGCGTTTCAGGAACGTTCTCCGGTCGATCGCGCTGCCGGCCTGGCCGGTCAAAGCGCGAGACATGCGCGAGGACGCAGCGCGTCCGCCTGTCTTCTTCATCAACATATCGTTCTCCCGAACATTACGGCCTCTTTGCCCGACCGCTTATGTTTCAGAGGCACCCCAGCATGCGGTGCCCTGGGCTCTCCCCGTGGGGACGGCCCTGCCCTGTCCGCCCTAGAAGCGGGATAAGGCGTACGCCGTCTTCACATGCGCGGTTTCCTGGTAGCCGGCACTGACCTTGCCAGGCCGCTCCGCGGCCTCGGCTGGTTTCTGCGCCCCGGCAATCGCCGCGGCACCGGCGGCAGCGCCGATGCCCGACAATTTCAGGAAATCACGGCGTGTTGATTCGGGCTTTTTTGCATTCGCCATCACCAAACTCCGTTCTTCTCCGCACGGGTCCGATATGTCTCTCCGTCGCCGGCCCGTGCCCGGCGCAAGAGGTCATCCGCCGCCCGGCCTCAGCCGAGCATGCGGAAACTCTCGCCCTCGATCTGGATGAACTGCCGTCCGATCGAACCGAGGGGCATGTAGAGGACCGAGGCCTTCGCGCCCTCAAGATCCTCGAAAAATTTCTCCGCCCAGGAGGCGATATGCTTGTCGAAGAATTCCGCCTGGCGCTCCAGATGGCAGGCCGGGCCGAAATCGCCGCGGATCATGCCGGCCATCACGTCGCAAAGCGCGGCGATGTGATCTTCCGGCTCCTTCACCTCGTCGGCGCGCGCGACCCCGAGTTTCGCGAGATCGTCGCGCAGGTCCGCAAGCGGTTTCTCGTTCAGAAATCCGGTCAGGTAATAGGATCCGTGCGGGACCAGCTCGCCCCGCCCGACACCGTAGAAAAGTTTGTGGAATTCATCGTCCGCCAACTCCACCGTGGCGGCGCGGGCCGCGGCCGCGAACGCGGCGACGGATTTGCCGAGCGGGGTATCGTCCCCGCCCAGGCTCCGGGCGATCTCGAGACTCTCGACAGCCGGCGGACGCGCGAGAAAATGCGCCAGCAAGCCATACCAGTGCGCGCGAACGGCGTCTTCTTCCGACACCAGACTGCGGGCGGTTTCTGTCACCGACCCTCTCTCCCCAGCGTGTCCGCGTTGCCGATTGCGACCGCGGACTTCAAAATTTCCGGACTTTTCGCCCGATTTTCCAGCATCGCTACGGTACGCTCACTCGAGATCGAAGTCCACATATTCACCTGTGGCATATCAAAGGGTTTCCACCATGCGGACGCCCCGTCAGACAAGATCGCCGTCGCCGACTTCATCTTCGGACTCGTCGTGCGCATTTTCGTCCGGAACATCCGAGCTCGCGCACTCTTCCAGCTCTGCATCGCTACTCTCGGCCTCGGCCTGCAGCGTGTCATCCGCAGCTTCGCCGGCGTCTTCTTCCTTCTCGGGCTCGATCCCGAGATCCTCGTCGGTGAGGAAGCCGCGCCCGACCTTGTACGCGGTCTGCATGCCCTCGATCACCCTCGTGGCGTCCGTGTAATCCTCACCGTAATCGACCAGACCATCGACATTCGCCAGGATCGGATTGAGGCGCCAGAGCGCCTTCAGCGCCCGGCGCCGGACGAATTCCGGAACATTGCTCAGCATGAAGGCGGTGAAATCGCTGTCGGCGTGGAGACTGTCGATATCGGGCAGGGCGGCGACCGTCGCACGCTCCTCTTCCGTCATCTCCCGTTCGTCGCCGTTATAGAGCTCCGGAAGCGCCGGCTCCGGCGCCTCCTCGGGAAGCGCGGGTGCAGCGCCGCCACGCGCCTTGCGGGCCTCCTCGACGACCGTTTCCCGCGCTGCCTGCTTGCGCTCGGACCAGCGCCCGAGAAAGCTCCGGCCCGGAATGTCGCTGCGATCAGACAAGGCGGCGCCTCCCGGATCGGTCGCGCGATCCGTCCACCCGCGGGCGGCGGGCGAACTTGTCCTGCTCGCGGCGATGATCGCTGCGCTTGCGTTTGACGAACACCTCGTCCTCATGGTGCTGGTCGCAGAAATCCTGCACCCAAGCGATCAGCCCTTCGGGCATCGGCACCGCATCGACAATCTCCTCGCCGGAATCGAGATAGTCCTGCGACTCGTAAGCCGAAGCCGTCGCCAGAAACGGCACCACGTCGAATTCGGACTCGGGATCGTCGTTCTGGCGCAGCACCACGTAAACCGACGGCGTCCCTGCCAGGTTCACCTTGTACGCCTCGGTTTCTCCGCGATAAAGCGTCAGCTGAAGCGTGGCCGCATGGAAATGCTCGACGCCTTCGGCCTTGTCCAGCAACTTCCATTCGGTCACCTCCGGCGCGCCGACAATGACAGAGACGGCGCTCCAGCTATAATCCTGCCAGGGATTGTCGAGCTTTTTGCGCTCCACCACGACACCAACCGGGATTGTCCGGCTGCGTTCCATTTCCACTCCTCGGATTCCCCTCGCCGGGTCATTGCCCCGGCCGCTCCCTGTTGCAAATATGTGTACCAAAAGCGCGCACAGGAAAGCCTCAACGAAACGAAACGCGCGCGGGAGAGAGATATATGGCCACCGACAACGGGCGGCTGCTGATGTGCAACTGCAACGGCTCCATGCCCCTGGACGCGAGCGTCGCCGCGCTCTCCAAGGATGGCGAGACACCTTTCATCCATTCCGCGCTCTGCCGCGCGCAGCTGGGAAATTTTCGCGATGCGGCAGCCGCGGGAGGGCCTCTGACGGTCTGCTGCACCCAGGAAGCGCCGCTCTTCACCGAAGTCGCGGCGGAGCAGAACGGCGAGGAGGAGACGCTTTCCTTCGTCAATATCCGGGAGCGCGCAGGGTGGTCGGAAGAGCCGACAAAGGCCGGTCCCAAGATCGCCGCCCTGATCGCGGAGGCCGCGGTCAACGGCGCGCCCACGACACAGGTGCCGCTGACCTCCGAAGGGGTCTGCCTCGTCTATGGCAAGGACCAGGCCGCGCTCGACGCCGCCCGCCAGCTCGCCGCCCGGCTCGACGTGACGCTGCTGCTGAAGGAAAGCGACGGCATCATCCCGCCGGCGGTGATGGACGTGCCCGTCTTCCAGGGGCGGATCGCCCGCGCCCAGGGACATCTCGGCGCCTTCGAGATTGCAGTCGACCGCTATGCGCCGGCCGATCCGGCGAGCCGGGACGGCTTCCGATTCGAGCGGCCGCAGGACGGCGCGATGTCGACTTGCGACCTGATCCTCGATCTGACCGGAGAGACTCCGCTGTTCACCGGCCATGAGAAGCGCGACGGCTACTTCCGGCCCGACCCGGGAGATCCGGTCGCGGTGCAGAAGGCGCTGTTCGAGCTCTCGGACATGGTCGGAGAATTCGCGAAGCCGCGCTATGTCGACTTCCATTCCGATCTCTGCGCCCATTCGCGGAGCCGCAAGACCGGATGCTCGCGCTGCATTGACGTCTGCCCGGCGGGGGCGATCAGCCCGGACGGCGATGTCGTCGCCTTCGATCCCTATATCTGCGGCGGCTGCGGCGCCTGCAACTCGGTCTGTCCGACCGGCGCGGCACATTACACCTTCCCGGCGACGGCCACGCTGATCGAGCGCCTGACGGCCATGATGCAGGCCTACCGGGATGCCGGCGGCCGGCATGCCACCCTGTTCGTCCACGACTCGCAGCATGGCGGCGCCGTGATCGACATGATGGCCCGCTTCGGCAGGGGACTGCCGGCGCATGTGCTGCCCTTCGCCGTCACCCAGACGACCCAGGTCGGGCTCGATTTCCTCGCCGCCGCCTTCGCAAACGGGGTCGGGCGGGTCGTGCTCTATGCCCATCCGACGAAGCGCGACGAAATCTCCGGGCTCGCAAACCAGATCGGCCTCGCGGAGACGGTGCTGACCGGGCTTGGATTCGAGAGCGGCCTGGTCGAACTTCTGATCGAAGCCGACCCGGATGCCGTCGAAACCAGGCTCTGGTCTATGCAGAAGACCGAGGGGGTGACGCCCCGGCCCTTCCTGGCGCTTGGCGGCAAGCGGGAGATCATGGACACGGCGCTGGCCCAGCTCCGGCTGGCCTCGCCGCAACCGGTCGACATGATCGCGTTGCCGCCGGGGGCGCCCTATGGCCGGATCGCGGTCGACGTCGAGGCCTGCACGCTCTGCCTCGCCTGCGTCGGCGCCTGCCCGGCGAGTGCGCTGCAGGACAATCCGGACAAGCCGGAGCTCTCCTTCATCGAGAACAACTGCGTGCAGTGCGGGCTCTGCCAGAACACCTGCCCGGAAAGCGCCATCACGCTGGAACCGCGACTCAACTTCCTGACCGAGGCGAAATCGCCGGCGGTGATGAAGGAGGAGGAGCCGTTCCACTGCGTACGCTGCAACAAGCCCTTCGCGGCGAAGAGTTCGATCGAGCGGATCGTGAAGACGCTGGCGGAAAAGCACCCGATGTTCAAATCGCCTGAGGCGGCGCGACGGCTGCAGATGTGCGAGGACTGCCGGGTGGTCGACCAGTTCGAGGGCAAGGACGATCCGATGCGCGGCGGCGCGCGGCCCGCGATCAGGACGACGGAGGATTACCTCGGCGGCACGGTTTCGGACGAGGACGAGAGCATCCACTGAGACGGCGCGGCGGCGTCAGCCGCCGAACCTGTCCTGGCACATCGCCGCCGCGCGCTGGCGGAAGAGTTGATGCTTGGCCTCGTCGATGATGCCTTCCTCGCGCATCTTGTCGACCGCGCCGTACCGCTCGGCGAGGCACGCGGCGAGCGGACCGTTCGCGGGGAGCGCTTGCGGCGCGCCGCCCGTCAGTCCGGCAATGTCGTCCCGGTGGAGATAGGCGAGGGAGGCGACCGCTCCGGCCAGCACCAGCCCGGCGACGGCCCGGGCGCGCCAGCTGTCGATAAAGGAGGCCCCGGCCATCGCGCTACTCGGTCTCGATGGTGCCGTCGATGGTGACTTCGAGGCCGGCCGCCGGAATCGACAGCACGACCGTCGCCTCCGTCGCAGCCCCGACCTTGCCCTCTTCGACAGCCTTGCGAATGGCGGTCTCGATCTCGCGCTGCGAGGTCACGCCGACCTTCTTCAGGAACTTGCGCACGCTCATGTTGAAGATGTCTTCGTTCATCATTCTCTCCTTGTTGGCGGGCCCGCCGGCACTCAGGCGGGCGTCGCAAGAGGCAGGTTGACCAGCAGATTCTGCGGCTTCATCCGCAGCACCCCCGACGGATCCTGCGCCAGTCCGAGATAGACGGGGCGACCGGCGATCGACGGCATCATCGCCTCCGGCGACTTGAATTCGAGCCGGAAGAGGGCAAGCAGGTTGACCAGTTCCTCTTCCGGTACCTCCTCGCCCTTGTAGAGCGCGTTCAGGATCGCGCTCGAGGTCGTATCGAGGCCGATATGCCAGACCCATTTTTCGTCCGAGATACTGCGCACCGGCGTCACCGAGACCTCCGTGCCGAGGAAATGCTCGACCCAGCGCTCGAGAACGCGGCAGAGCGCGTCGAGCCCGGGGCGGGTGAAGGTCAGGTCGAGCACGGTGTCGAAGCGGTCGCTGCGGTCCCAGTAGATCTCCGCGTTTTCTTCGGTCAGCACATCGAGCTCGACCGAGCGGAGCGGCGTGTCGTTCTCCGCGATCAGGCGCTCGAGCGAGCTGTAGCCCTGCCCGGCCGCATGCATGTCGACGATCTCCTCGTCGGCGCACATCACGGTGCCGTCCTGCAGGGTCACACGCTGGCTGCGGAACAGAAGCTCCGCCGCCCGCGCCCGGAACGGATCGGTCACGCCGTCGAGCATGTTGCGGGCGACGACATGGGCGACCTGGTCGAGGAACAGCGGCGGAATCGAGATGCCGCCCTCGCGGAACGTCGAGAGATAGAAGGATTCGAGGCTGTCCGCCGCCAGTAGGGCGGCGCGGAAGCCGAGAACGATCTGGTAGTTCTCCCGCCCGTCCGGATCGCCGAACGCCGCCAGCTCCATGTCGCTGACCGGGCGTCTCGGGTCCTCCAGCAGAGCGGCATGCAGACTGCGCTCCGTGGCGCAGGATTCCGCGACCGGGGCGATCTCGGGACGGGCGAAGAGCGCGCGCAGGAAAGCATCGGTGACGGCAAGGCGGCCGTCCGCGGTCCGGTCGAGCAACGCGTAACCCGAACTGATCCAGAACTCCCTCGCCTCAGTCATCCGTTCCCGCCCGCAATGTCAGTCGAGAGACCATGTCGGTTTCCTCAGCACGTCGGTCAACGGCACGAGCGGCGTTTTCGACTCGCCGAGCACCAGACCGCCTTTCTCATCGAGGCCGAGCAGCTTTCCGCGCCACTCCCTGCCGGCGAGTTTCAGCTCCACGGCTTCCCCGCGCTTGGCGGCGCGGGGAAGCCAGTTGTCGGCAATCGGGCGCAGCCCTTCTGAGAGATAGCGGTTGGTCCAGAGCAGGAAATGGCGGGAGAAACTTTCCAGCAGATCCCCCGTGGTCAGATCTCCGCAACCTTCGTCGAGCAATGTCGTGCGCTGGCGGATCATGCCGGGTTCGGGTGCATCGGCAGCCGGCATCATCGCCAGCTTGACACCAAGCACCGCCCAGTCCGGCACCGGGTCGGACGGATCGTCCCAGAGTGCCGGCTCGACCGTCAGGGACACGCCTCCGGCGAGACCGCCGTTCACGATCAGCCGGTCCGGCCAGCCGAACAGCACCTCGACCTGCGGCGGCACCTGCGCGCCGAGACAGTCGCCGAGCGCCACCATCGCGACATGGACCGCCGCAAGCGTCTCCGAGAACGGCCGGTCCGGGCCGAGCACGATCGCGCATTCGAGCCGCTCGGCGCTGTCGAGCCAATAGAGGCTCGCCGGATCCGCGCCGTCACGTGCGGCTTCGGCGGCAGCATCCTCGACATCTGTGCCCGGCAAGACCCGGCAGGGTCGGTAAATCGGCGGAAAGGACAGTTCGTCCATCATGTTTCACTCCCTTGGCCCGAAACTAGCACGCCGATAAGAGCTGTCATGGGGGAATCGCCAATCCGGGCGCGCCATGATAAGCGAGTCGGGTGCCAGCGGCAGAAAGAGACGGAAAAAGGGGATCAAGGGTGCAGGTTCGCGGACTGCTCGTCACGGCGCACAGCCTGCACGCCTCCGGCCGAATCGCCGAAGCGGCGACCGCTTACCGCAGGGCCCTGACGGCGGCGCCCGAGCAGGCCGACGGATGGCACCTGCTCGGCACCGCCCTTCTGCAGGCCGCGCGTCCCTTGCCCGCGGCGGCATGCATCGGGAAAGCGCTTGTCGCCGATCCCGGACGGCACGATTTCCGGCTCAATTTCGGCTACGCATTGATCGATGCCGGCCGCACGGCGGATGCCCTTTCGGCCCTGGAAACAGCCTGCAGGCATCGACCGGCCGATGCGGCGCTCTGGAGCGCCCGTGCGGCCGCAAGCAAACGGCTTGGCGACATGGCGGCGGCGGACCGGGCATTCCGCGCGGCAATCCTGCTCGACCCCTCAGGTTTCGCCCAGCTCTACAATCGCGGCCTGGCGCGTCAGGAAGCCGGCGATATGTCGGGCGCGATTGTGTCTTATGGACGTGCGCTAAAACTCCAGCCCGCCTCCGGAACCGTCCTCGCCAACCGGGCGCAGGCATTGTGGAGCGAGAGGCACACGGACGCGGCAGCGCACGACTTCAGAAGCGCCATTCTTCTCGCACCCGGAGACGCCACGCTGCTGAACGATCTCGGGATCGCTCTCTGGGACGGCAACGAGATCCGCGGCGCGATCGCGCTTTATCGCCGGGCCCTCGCAGCCGCGCCGGAGAGGGTGGCGATCACCCGCAACCTCACAGGCGCGCTGGCAAGTGCCGGTCACTACGATGCCGCACTCGACGCCTTCGACGACGCCATCCGCCGCCATCCCGGCGATCCGGGCTTTCCCGTAAGGCGCGCCCTCGTTCTCCCGGTGATTCCGGAAAACCTCGGTCAGATCGACGCCGCGAGAGCAAAGATCGCCGGCTTTCTCGCCTCTGACGAAGCCGAGCGCATTCGGCTCGACAATCCCCTGGAACAGATCGGCGCGGCGAACTTCTATCTCGTCTATCACGGCCGCAACGACCGGGTTCTCGCAGAAGGAATCAGCGCCTTCTACAGGCGCGCCTGCCCGGCGCTCAATTTCATCGCGCCGCATTGCGCCGGCGCCGCGCCGCCGACTGGCCCTATCGAACTCGGGATATGTTCGAAACACCTCGCCGGACACACGATCGGCGCTGTTTTCGGCCGGCTCGTCACCGGTCTCGACCGGTCGCGCTTCCGCCTGACCCTGTTGCGCCCGCCCGGCCTCCGGGACCAGGCGGCGGCCGAAATCGCGGCCGCATTCGACCAGGTCGTCGAGCTGCCGGCGGAGATCGGACGCGCCGCCGAGATTGCCGCCGGCTGCCGGCTCGACGCCCTGCTCTACACGGATATCGGGATGGAGCCCTTCACCTATTTCCTCGCCCACACGCGCCTTGCGCCCGTGCAATGGGTGACCTGGGGCCATCCGGTCACAACGGGGATCGACACCGTCGATGCCTATCTCTCCCCCGACTGCTTCGAGCCGGACGGGGCGGAGGCGCATTATTCGGAGCGGCTGGTCCGCAGCCCGAGTATCCCGATGGTCTACCGCGACGAGGCGGTCCCGCCTCCGGCGGCGAAATCGGAGTTCGATCTTCCGGACGGGCGCCCGCTCTACCTCTGCCCGCAGAATCTCTTCAAGCTGCACCCGGACTACGATCACGTTCTGGCAGATATCCTCGCGCGCGACCCGCGCGGAACGCTGGGCCTGATCGAAGGCGCCAATCCGGAATGGACGGCGCGGCTGAAATCCCGGCTGGCGGCCGTTCTCAGCGGTGCCATGGAGCGGGTCCGGTTTCTGCCTTACCTGCCGAAGAACGACTACATGCGGCTGCTCGGAGCGGCCGACGTGATGCTCGACCCGATCCATTTCGGCGGCAGCAACACGACGCTCGGCGGGTTCGCGGCGGGAACGCCCGTCGTCACCTGGCCGGGACCCTACATGCGAGGCCGCATGACCTACGGCCTCTACCGGACCATGGGGGTCACGGATTGTATCGCGACGGACCTAGCGGACTACGCGGCAAAGGCGGTTGAAATCGCGAACGATCCCGGGCGGCGCAACGAGATCGCCCGGCGCATCCGGACGGCGCGTCCGGCCGTCGTCGAAACGGCCGGCGCGTCCCGGGATCTCGGCAATCTGCTCGCAGAAGCGGTCAGCTCGCGGAACGGTTAGCGATCAGCTCGGCCTTGCCGGTTTCCATGTCATATCGCAGGCGCGGCTCGTTCTCCAGCGGACGGCCGGTCACGCGCACGAAGCAGGCCTTGGCCGGATAATCGATCGCATGGATTTCCCGCACGTCATAGAACCCGGCATCGCCGGGTTTCAGGCGATAGGTCTTCACATGCTCGATCTCCGCCGCTCCGTCGCCCTCACCGCCGTCGAGACGCCGGAACTCGCTCATGTCGGTATATTCCTTCGCCTGGCCGTAGATCGCCCAGGAGGTGCCGTGATCGTGCGGCGGCGAGGCATGCGGCTTCTCGTTGACATGGGCCAGCACGACGAACTCCAGCTCGTCGTCTCGGTAGAGCTCGGTCACGCCGACCGGCGCGTCCTTGCCGCAGACCTCTTCGACGAAGTCCTCGTTCTTGAGAAGCTTCTCGAGATTCTTGCGGACCGCATCGCGGCCTTTCGCGTTGTTGTTCGCGGCCAGAATGTCGTGGCTCTCGCGACAGAACTCCCTCAGACCGTAGGTCATGCCTGATCTCCCTTGATTTTATTCGACTTTTGCCACCGGTTCGAACGCCGGCGAAATGAGGATCGAGGCATTCTCCTCCTAACGGACGAGGATGACAACGGATGCGATGCCGCAAGAAGCCGCAGACCGGCTACTTGCCGGCATTCATCCGGGCGATGGTGGCCGTCGTGCTGTGTCCGTCCTCAAGCTGAGCCAGAACCACCTTGCCGCCGTAGGACTGGACGAATTCGGCTCCGACAACGGTCTCGACCGTGTAGTCCGCCCCTTTCACCAGAACGTCGGGGCGGACCGTCTTGATCAGTTCCAGCGGCGTGTCCTCGCCGAAGATGACGACCGCATCGACAGTCGCGAGCGAAGCCAGCACCGCCGCCCGGGACGCTTCCGACTGGACCGGCCGCGTCGGGCCTTTCAGGCGCGCCACGGACGCATCGCTGTTGAGCCCGACCACGAGCCTGTCGCAGGCCGCCTTGGCCTGGCGCATCAGCGAGACATGTCCCGGATGCAGCAGATCGAAGCAGCCGTTGGTGAAGCCGACGCGCAGGCCCTGGGCGCGCCACTCCTTCGCCCGGTTGGCGATGATATCGGCGGAGGCGACCTTGACCTCGCCCTGCAGCAGATCGTGCGCACGAAACGCGGCGGCAAGCTCGGAGGCGTAAGCGACCGCGGTTCCCATCTTGCCGACGACGATCCCGGCCGCGGCATTGGCGAGTTCGATCCCGTCGGCGATCGGCAGCCCCCGCCCGAGCGCGGCAGCCAGCACCGCGACCACCGTGTCGCCCGCGCCGGAGACGTCGAAAACTTCGCGCGCGACCGCCTCGAAATGCAGAGGCTCGGCTTTCGGATCGCCGCTCACATATGTCATGCCGTCCTGGCTTCTGGTGACCAGAACGGACTCGATCCCGGAGGTTTCGATGATATGGCGCGCGGCTGCGACGATCGCCTCGACACTGTCCACCGGCATCCCGCTCGCCTCGGACAACTCGCGCCGGTTCGGCGTGATTACCGTCGCGCCCGTGTAGCGGCCGTAGTCGCTGCCTTTCGGATCGACAATGACGGGGCGCCCTTTCTGCCGCGCCGCGCCGATCAGCTTTGCCAGCCCCCCTCTGCTGAGCAGGCCCTTGCCGTAGTCGGACAGCACCAGGGCGGAGGATTGCTCCATGTCTGCGACTGCGCGCGAAATCAGGTCTTCCTCAACCCCGGCATCGATCGCATCAACGTTTTCCTGGTCGGCGCGCAGCAGTTGCTGCGCGCCCGCGACATAGCGGACCTTGATCGTGGTCTCGCGCCCGGGAATGGTCAGCAGATGACTCTCGACACCTGCCTCCTCGGCGACCAGCCCGGTCAGTTCGCGGCCCGCCGCGTCGCGTCCGATGACCGAGATGAAACAGGCCTCGGCACCGAGCGCCACGAGATTGCGGACCACATTTCCGGCACCGCCGAGCATCGCCGTCTCGCGCTGGATCCGGAGCACCGGCACCGGCGCTTCCGGGGAGATCCGGTCGACGGTTCCGTAGACGAACCGGTCGAGCATCGCGTCGCCGACACAAAGAAGTCGAACGCCGGCGAGCGAGTCGACCTTCGCCGCAAGGTCGGAATCGTGCGTCATTACCCCTCCACGAGGCCAAGCTGGATCTCGATCGCGCCGCAGAGCGCCTGGCCGATCGTGATGTGCATTTCCTGAATTCGCGCGGCGGCCCGGTGCGGCACCCTGATCAGCGGATCCGCAAGCCCGGCCATGTCCCCGCCGGTCTCGCCGGTCAGACCGGCCGCGACGAGACCTTTCTCGCGGGCCATCTTCAGGCCCGCGATGATGTTGGGCGAGCGGCCCGAGGTCGATATCCCGATCGCAACGTCGCCAGGCCGGCCGAGCGCCTCGATCTGCCGGGAGAACAGGCGCTCGAAACCGAGATCGTTGCCCGCCGCCGTCAGCGCGGAACCGTCCGTGGTCAGGGCGATTGCCGCGATCGCTGCGCGGTCCTTAATGTAGCGGACCGTCAGTTCCGTCGCCAGGTGCTGCGCGTCGGACGCGCTGCCACCGTTGCCGAAGAACAGGATCTTGCCGCCGTTCCGGATCGAGGCCACGCATTTCTCGGTCAGGTCGGCAAAAGGCGCCGCAAGCGTTTCCCGGACAGCCGCCGCCACTTTCAGGTGCTCATCCAGCTCGCTTTCGAAGTAGGCGCTCAAATTCATCTTATCTCGGACTCCGGCCCCAATTGGTTGTGCTCTTTTCGGCCGGACATAACCGCGGCGCGCAAGCTGTTTGATCGGCGCCGATCCTGCTTTGGAACCGGCGCGCCGACGTTATCCCAAATGCGGCCGGGCGCATCAAGAAAACCGCGTTTTCGGAATATCGAAGAAAATTAGATCGAATTTTATTGATTTTTGTTCCGCGTCTTGTAGTGTATTTATAGTAGCTTGTGATATAAGCTGTTTTCGTCACAGAAAGAGACGCTCTCATGTATGCACAAAGCATCGCAAAAGGCGGATTTCTTCGCCCTTTCTTAACGAATTCCTGCGATAATTTGTGGTTTGAGAGCGTCAACGCACAACATGTGCGATTGAAGAGTTAATTTGGATGGCCGAGCTCAACGGTACGAACGGGAATGATACCCTCGTCGGGACCAACGGCGCCGATACGATCGACGGCCGCGGCGGAGAGGATTCCATCGTCGGCGGCAGTGGTGACGACCTTCTTCTCGGTAGTGCCGGAGCAGAGAGCTCCATCAACGAACTTCCTTTCGACGACACCCTCGACGGCGGCACCGGCAACGACACGATGCGCGGCGGTGGCGGTAACGATACCTACGAATTCCGCATCGGCGACGGCCGCGACGAAATTCTCGACGAATACCACTATTACCCGGAAAACCCGCTTGGCGGTCTGCAGCCCGTCCAACAAGGCAACGGCGGTTTCGACACGCTGAACTTCGGCCCGGGGATCACGCCGGACAATCTCTGGATCACGATCAGCGACGGTAATCTCTATGTCGCGGTCCTGCAGCCGGGGGTGAACCCCTTCGACTCGGACGATATGGTGGTGATCCGGAATTGGTCGGACGCCAATCGCAGGATCGAGCAGTTCAAGTTTTCCGACGGGTCCGTCTGGTCGACGCAGGACATTCTGGACAATGTCTCTGGCACTGACAGCGGTGACACGATCCAGTGGGGCGGGACGGAAAGCATTTCGGTCGCATCCGGAAACGGCGCTGACGTAGTCAGCACCGGTTCAGGTGCGGATTCGATCGGTGGCGGCGGTGGTGGCGACACGGTTGCCGCTGGCGCCGGCAACGACGGCGTCTACGGAAACGAGGGCGATGACAGCCTGCTCGGCGAGAGCGGAAACGATACTGTTGAAGGTGGGGCCGGCAACGATACGATCGACGGCGGTGACGGCCACGACAGTCTCGAGGGCGGCGACGGCGACGATCTGATCCGTGGCTCGGGCGGCGAGCAGGGCAATATCAACGAGCAGGTCGGCAACGACACCCTGACCGGCGGCGCGGGTGACGATACGCTGCGCGGCGGCGGCG
Source organism: Nisaea sp. (assembly GCF_017640745.1). Lineage (GTDB taxonomy): Bacteria > Pseudomonadota > Alphaproteobacteria > Thalassobaculales > Thalassobaculaceae > Nisaea. Next base: position 68,937 of record NZ_JAEPQA010000025.1, read on the forward strand.
GTAACGATCTCTACCAGTATGGTATCGGCGACGGCCGCGACGAGATTCACGACGAGTATTTTCACACCCAGCTGACGCCCAGCGGCGAAATCGTGCTCTTCAGCCGTGACGAGTTCGCGGGAAACGACACCATCGCTTTCGAAGACGGCATCACCGCGGACGATCTCTGGATCAACCTGGTCGGCGACGACCTCATTGTCGGTATCCGTGACGGCGATACGGATATTTTCGATCTGGACGACCAGATCACGATCACCGACTGGCGGGACTCCCTCAACCGGGTCGAGACCTTCCAGTTCGGCGACGGCACCCAGATGAATGTCAACGAGATGTTGCAGAACATCTCCGGCAGTGCCGGGGGCGACGTCCTGAGCTGGAGCGGCCCCGAAAACACCGCGATGGACGGTGCGGGCGGCAACGATTCCATGGTTGGCGCCGGCGGCAACGATTCCCTCAGCGGCGGCGACGGCGACGACACCATCCGGCTCGGCAACGGCAACAATCTCGGTCTCGGCGACGAGGGCAACGATGTCGTCGTCGGCGGAACCGGCCGGGATACGATCGATGGCGGCGCCGGCAACGACTATATCGACGGCGGCGCCGGCGAAGACCTGCTGATCGGCGGCGCGGGCGCCGACACGATCCGCGGAAGCGGCGGCTCGCAGGGCACGATCAACGAGGGCGCGGCGTCCGATACCCTCTCCGGCGGGGCCGGCGACGACGAACTGCGTGGCGGCGGCGGCAACGACACCTACGTCTATCGGGCCGGCGAAGGCCACGACCAGATCCTCGACGAATATGTCTATACCGGCCGCTCTCCGCTGGGCACCGTCTATTCGCCCGTGGATATGGACGGCGGCACAGCCGATCGCCTGCAGCTGGTCGGCGACGGGATGGTCGACAACACGACCTTCTCCCTCAACGGCTCCACGCTCTATGTCGGCGTCGGCGAGAACGGTGCCGAGGACATCGCGGACTATGACGATCTGGTCCAGATCAACCGCTGGACCGAGGCCAACCGCGAGGTCGAGGGCTTCGAGTTCACCGATGACGGGGTCACGGTCACCAGCGATCAGCTGCGCGGCGTCTTCGACGCGGTCACCTCCGGCGACGATTACATCGATGCCAGCTTCATCGGTCTCGGCATCGATGCCGGCGCCGGCAACGACACCGTTCTCGGCAGCGCCTATTCCGACCGCTTCGACGGCGGCAGCGGCGACGACCTGCTCAGCGGCGCCGGCGGCAACGACCTGCTCGACGGCGGCAGCGGCAGCGATACGCTCGCGGGCGGCACCGGCAGCGACACCTTTGCAGGCACCCCGGCTTCTCTCGACGGCGACCTGATCGCCGATTACGAGGATGAGGACGTCGTGCGCCTGGAGAACACCCAGATCGCGGAAGGCAACGTCGCGCTGACCGCGCAGGACGGTCAGACCACGGTCGAGATCGATACCGGCAACGGCACGGGAACTACTTTCACCCTGAACGGCGAGTTCGTCGGCGTCGAGGTCACGCAGAACGGCGACCATTCCGAACTGCGCTTCACCACCGAGTCCCTCGACGACACGCTGATCGGGACAGAGTACGACGACACGCTCAATGGCGGCGGCGGCAGCGACTATATCGACGGTGCCGGCGGCAACGACTTCCTGATCGGCGGGGACGGCAACGACACGGTCATCGGCTCAGAAGGTGACGACACGGTCATCGGCGGCGAAGGCAACGACCTGCTTTCCGGCGCGGCCGGCAACGACAGCATCACCGGCGACGGTGGGTCCGATACCATCTTCGCCGGCGACGGTGATGACATCGTCGATGGCGGCTCGGAGAACGACACGCTCTCCGGCGGCGCCGGCAACGACACCATGACCGGCGGGGCCGGAAGCGATCTCGTCGATGGCGGAGACGGCAACGACACGCTGACCGGCGCGGACGGCGACGACACCGTGCTCGGCGGTGCAGGCGACGACACGCTCGGTGGCGGCGAAGGCAACGACCTGCTCGACGGCGGTACCGGCAACGATACTCTGACCGCGGGCGCGGGTGACGACACTCTCATTGGCGGCGAAGGTAACGACCTGCTCGAGGGTGGCGCCGGCAACGACACGCTTTCCGGCGGGTTCGGCGACGACACCATGACCGGCGGGGCCGGAAACGATCTCGTCGATGGCGGGGACGGCAACGACACGCTGACCGGCGCGGACGGTGACGATACCGTGCTCGGGGGTGCGGGCGAGGACACGCTCGGCGGCGGCGAAGGCAATGACAGTCTCGACGGCGGTACCGGCAACGATACGCTCACAGCCGGCGCAGGCGACGATATCGTTCTCGGCGGGGGCGGTGACGATCTGGCCGAAGGCGGCGCTGGAAACGACACGGTCGCGGGCGGCAGCGGCAACGACACCGTGCTTGGCGATGACGGCGACGATCTGGTCGATGGCGGCGACGGCGACGATGTCCTGAGCGGCGGCGCGGGCGACGATACGCTCCAGGGCGGCGACGGCCATGACAGCCTCGACGGCGGATCGGACGACGATCTGCTGATCGGCGGCGCCGCCAACGACACTCTTAACGGTAACGACGGCAACGATACGATCTTCGGCGATGGCGTCGAGGACACCGTGCTCGGCGACGACTGGAACGAATACCAGCCGGACGACAGCGTCTCGGGCGGTGCCGGCGATGACACGACCGCCGGTGGAGATGACACGACCGCGGGCGGCGACGACACCACTGCGGGCGGCGACGACACCACTGCGGGCGGGGACGACACCACTGCAGGCGGCGACGATACGACCACTGGCGGCGGCGACACCACTGCCGGCGGCGATGACACGACCGCGGGTGGCGACGACACGACCGCGGGTGGCGACGACACGACTGCCGGCGGCGACGACACCACTGCAGGCGGGGACGAC
>NZ_JAEPQA010000026.1 GCF_017640745.1 Nisaea sp.
CCGCATGTGGGCGAGACACCAGGCCTCGTGCGTCAGATGGCCGATCCGTGCCACCTGTGCATTGATATAGACAAGACTCTTCGCGCCGGGCCGGATATGCGGCCGGACCAGGTCGAGAAGCCGCTTGAGATGATGCGCAAGCCGGTCCGGCTCGGTCAGTTCCGCTTTGAAGAGTTCTGTGCGGTCCCGGTACATATGGCTGTGCCTTCGTCTTTTGAATCAAGCACGTGACCATAGCATTGCGAGCAACGCTAGGCGCCGGATTTTGTCAGGCGGCCGCGGCCTTCGGATCGTAGTCGAGGTTGGACGCCAGCCAGCGCTCGACCTCTTCCACCGTAACGCCCTTCCGCTTGGCATAATCGGCGACCTGATCGCGGCCGATCCTGCCGAGGCCGAAATAGCGGGCTTCCGGATGAGCGAAATAGAGCCCCGAAACCGACGACGCCGGCCACATGGCGCAGCTTTCCGTGAGCGAGATCCCGGTCGCGGCTTCGGCGTCCAGCAAACGGAACAGCTCCGGCTTTTCGGTATGGTCCGGACAGGCCGGATAGCCCGGCGCCGGCCGGATACCCCGATACTCCTCGGCGATCAGCTGCTCGTTGCCGAGATGCTCGTCCGGCGCGTACCCCCAGAACTCTTTGCGCACCCGCTCGTGCATGCGTTCGGCGAAGGCTTCCGCCAGTCGGTCGCCAAGCACCTTCATCAGGATCGCGTCATAATCGTCATGCTTCGCTTCGAGGCGTTTCGCCCGCTCGTCGATCTCGGCGCCTGCGGTGACGGCGAAGCCGCCGACATAATCCGGCACGCCACTGTCCAGCGGCGCCACGAAGTCGGCCAGCGCCAGGTTCGCTCGATCCGCGCGGCTGTGGATACGCTGCTGGCGCAGGGTGTGGATCGTACCGAGCTTCTCGCCCCGGCTCTCGTCGGTGAAGAGCGAGATATCGTCGCCGACCGACGCCGCCGGCCAGAAGCCGATGACACCGCGCGCGCGCACCCAGCCTTCGGAGATCATGCGTTCCAGCATCCGCATGCCGTCATCATAGAGCGGCCGTGCCGCCGCGCCGACCTTCGGATCGTCGAGAATGTCCGGGAAGCGTCCGTGCAGCTCCCAGGCCTGGAAGAACGGCTTCCAGTCGATCCGGTCGGCGAGTTCGGAGAGGTCGTAATTGTCGAACACCTTCGTCCCGAGGAAGGACGGCTTCGGCGGCACATAGTTCTGCCAGTCGATCGCCTCCCGGTTCTCCCGCGCCTCGGCCAGCGTCAGCCGTTTGGCGCCGCTGCTGCCGCGAGCGTGATGGGCGCGGATCTTCTCGTACTCATTCGCCACCTCGGCGGCGAAGTTCTTGCTGTTGCTGGCGGAGAAGAGATTGCCGGTAACGCCGACCGCGCGGGAGGCATCGGTCACATAGACCACTGGCCCGTCATAGTTCGGCGAGATTTTCACCGCCGTATGCACCTTGCTCGTGGTCGCGCCGCCGATCAGCAGCGGCACAGCCATCTTCTCGCGCTTCATTTCCGAGGCGACGTAGCACATCTCCTCGAGGCTCGGCGTGATCAGACCCGAGAGGCCGATGGCGTCGACCTTCTCGGCCTTGGCCGTCTCCAGGATCTTCGCGGACGGCACCATGACTCCGAGATCGATGACCTCGTAGTTGTTGCACTGAAGCACGACGCCGACGATGTTCTTGCCGATATCGTGTACGTCGCCCTTCACGGTCGCGAGCAGGATCTTGCCGTTCGAACGGGAGCCGCCGTCCTTCTCCTGCTCCATGTAGGGCAGCAGCACGGCGACAGCCTTCTTCATCACCCGCGCGCTCTTCACCACCTGGGGCAGGAACATTTTGCCCGCACCGAAAAGGTCGCCGACGACATTCATGCCGTCCATCAGCGGGCCCTCGATGACATCGAGCGGGCGGCCCATTGCGAGCCGAGCTTCCTCGACATCGGCCTCGACGAAATCGGCGATGCCGTGCACCAGCGCATGGGACAGCCGCGACGCGACATCCTGTTCGCGCCAGGCGAGGTCCGCTTCCTTTTCCTTGGCCTGACCGCGGAAGCTCTCGGCAATCTCCAGCAGCCGCTCCGTCGCGTCCTCGCGCCGGTTGAGCACCACGTCCTCGGCCCGCTCGCGCAGCTCCTTCGGAATGTCCTCATAGACAGGCAGGGCGCCCGCATTGACGATCGCCATATCCATGCCGGCCTTGATGGCATGGAACAGGAAGACGGAATGGATCGCCTCGCGGACCGTGTTGTTACCGCGGAACGAGAAGGAGAGGTTTGAGAGACCGCCAGAGACATGCGCGCCCGGAAGCTCGGTGCGGATCCGGCGCGCCGCCTCGATGAAGGCACGGCCGTAATCGTTATGCTCCTCGATCCCGGTCGCCACCGCGAAGATGTTCGGATCGAAGATGATGTCCTCGGGCGGGAAGCCGACCTTCTCTACCAGCAGATCGTAGGACCGCTTGCAGATCTCGAACTTGCGCTCGGCCGTATCCGCCTGACCGTTCTCGTCGAACGCCATGACGACGACGGCGGCGCCGTAGCGCCGGACCAGACGGGCCTGTTTCAGGAACGGCTCCTCGCCTTCCTTCAGGCTGATGGAATTGACCACCGACTTGCCCTGCACGCATTTCAGTCCGGCCTCGATCACCTCCCACTTGGAGCTGTCGATCATCACCGGGACCTTGCAGATGTCCGGCTCGGAGGCGATCAGATTGAGGAAGCGGACCATCGCCTCCTTCGAATCCAGCATCGCCTCGTCCATGTTGATGTCGATGATCTGGGCACCGTTCTCGACCTGCTGGCGCGCCACTTCGAGCGCGGTCTCGTAATCGCCCTCAAGGATCAGACGCTTGAAGCGCGCGGAGCCGGTGACGTTCGTGCGTTCGCCGATATTGACGAAACGGGCGGTGCTGTCGGTCGCGTTGCTCATGCCGGCACCTCGAACGGCTCGAGGCCGGACAGCCGCATGCGCCGCGGCGGGACAGGAATGTCACGCGGCGGCACGTCCTTCACCGCCTCGGCGATGGCGCGGATATGATCGGGCGTCGTGCCGCAGCAGCCGCCGACAATATTGACCAGCCCGTCCCGGGCCCAGGCGCCGATCTCGGCGGCGGTCTCCTCGGGAGTCTCGTCATAGCCACCGAAGGCGTTCGGCAGGCCGGCATTGGGATAGGCGCTCACATGTGTCTCGGCGACCCGGGAGAGCTCGGCGAGGAAACCGCGCAGCTGCTTCGCTCCGAGGGCGCAATTGAGGCCGACGCTGACAGGCTTCGCGTGCCGGACCGAGTTCCAGAACGCTTCCGGCGTCTGGCCGGAGAGCGTGCGCCCGGAAAGATCGGTGATGGTGCCGGAGATCATGAGCGGGAGGTGAAACCCCATCTCCTCCCCGAGTTCGTCGATGGCGAAGAGCGCCGCCTTGGCGTTCAGGGTATCGAAGATGGTTTCGACCAGCAGCAGGTCCGCGCCGCCCTCGACAAGGCCGCGCGCCGCCTCCTTGTAGGAAGCGACCAGCGCATCGAAACTCACATTGCGGAAAGCGGGGTCGTTCACGTCCGGCGAGATCGACGCGGTCCGGTTGGTCGGGCCAAGCGCTCCCGCGACGAAACAGACGCGACCCGGATTGTCCGCTTCCACCTTGTCGGCAGCGAGTCGCGCGAGGCGCGCGCCCTCGACATTGATCTCATAGACCAGGTCCTCGGCGGCGTAGTCCGCCTGGGCAATCGAGGTGGCACTGAAGGTATTGGTCTCGACGATGTCCGAACCTGCCTCGAAATAGGCGCGGTGGATCTCCTCGACGATGTCCGGGCGAGTCAGGTTGAGGATGTCGTTGTTGCCGCGCAGATCGTGGCCGTGGTCCTTCAGCCGCTCGCCGCGATAGCCGGCCTCGTCCAGTTTGTAGCCCTGGATCATCGTGCCCATGGCACCGTCCATCACCAGGATGCGCTCGCCGATCAGCAGATCGAAGGCGGCCCTGCGCTGTTCGCGTGTCATGTCAGTTTCTCCGTTGAATGACCGCCGCGGCGGTTCCGAGGCTCGTCTTGATGACGCGTCTCAGGTCGCGCGGCGAGGAAGAGGGAAGGAAGGCGAGACGTCCGCCGAGCAGCGGATCCTCGCAAAGCGTACGGACCGTCGCCGCATCCGCCGCCGGACTGAGGGCAATCGGCCCTTTCCAGAACGGCAGCACATGCTCGAGCAGTTCCGGTGCCGTTTCGGGAAGGTCGCCAGGATTGACGCCCAGTGCCGACACGCGCGCCGTGGCGGCCACCACCGCGGCTTGGGAAAGCTCGTCATGCAGCCGGTCCCGGTCGATCTGGCCGGGCATCATCGCGGGGCGCAGGAGGAGTAGCAACGGCACTCTACGTTTCGCCTCGCTCATGCCCCAGCGCGCGCCGTTGAGCACCGCGGCGAGCTGGGCCGGACGCGCCGGGAGATCGAGCAGGACCGCGTCGACCCCGCCCGCAACCTGCGCCGAAACCAGGCAGCGCGCGGCCGAGCCGAGTTCGTCTTCGGTCATGAAGCCCGTCACCGGTACCCGCGACGGCAGGCGCACGTCGCCGATCACATGCACCCGGTGTGCCGCCTCGTCCGCAACCGTGCGGGCGAGCTCGGCACCGAGATAGCTGACGGCGAAGGCCTCGTCGAACATGCGGAAATTGCGCAGCAACTGCGGCGCCGCATTGCCGGAATTGGTGAAGATGATCTCCGCCCCCGCCTTCACGAAGCGGCGGTGCACCTTCATGACAAGCTTGGGCCTGTCGATATTGAGCGCTTCCACGCAGCCGCTCTGTCCGACCCAGCGCGCAAGCTGGGCCGCCGGCGCGGGCGCCGCGTGCGGAATGCGCTGTCCGCCTCCGGTCATGCCGCCTCCGAGACGTCCGGACGGATGCCCAGCAGATGACAGACCGCATAGGTCAGGGACGGCACATTGAGGGTGTAGAAGTGGAAGTCTCGCACTCCTTCGGCCATCAGTTCGTGGCAGAGATCGGCTGCGGTGCTGGCGGCGACCAGCTCGCGGGTCTCCGGGTCCTCGTCCAGCCCCTCGAAGCGCTCGTGCAGCCAGGCGGGAACGGTCGCGCCGCAGGCCTTGCTGAAATTCACCGTCTTGCCAAAATTGGTGATCGGCATGATGCCCGGCACGATCGGCACGTCGATCCCCGCCGCGGCGACCTTGTCGCGGAAGCGCAGGAACAGCTCAGCATCGAAGAAATACTGCGTGATCGCGCGCGCAGCGCCATTGTCTACCTTCGCCTTCAGGTTCTCGATGTCGGCCGCCTCGGACGGCGAGTCCGGATGCGCTTCGGGATAGGCCGCGACGGAAATGTCGAAATCGCCGATCCTGCGCAGCCCTTCCACCAGCGCGGCGGCATTCGCGTAGCCGCCCGGATGCGGAATGTATTGACCGCTACCCTTCGGCGGATCGCCACGCAGCGCAACGAGATGCGTGATGCCCTCGTCCAGCCAGCCGCGCGCGATGGCATCGATCTCCGCCTTCTCCGCGCCGACGCAGGTCAGATGGGCCGCCGGCACCATGCGGCCGTCGCGCTTCAGGGTCCGCACGATGTTCAGCGTGCGCTCACGCGTCGTACCGCCGGCCCCATAGGTCACAGAGGCGAAGGCCGGACGCAGGGGCGCCAGCTTTTCGACCGTGTTCCAGAGGCGTGCTTCCGCCGCTTCGCTGGTCGGCGGGAAGAATTCGAAACTGACGGACAGATCCTGGGTCATCAGAGGGCCTCCGCAACGAGATCATTGGCGACTTCAATTCGGCTACGGCCGGTCCAGATGCAGACGGTGAGCGTGCCGCCATCGATCCGCTCGACATTCTGGAGTTCGAGCCCGGCCTTCTTGAACAGACGCTCGACGTCGCTGTCCGAGAAACCGAGCCAGCGATGAGCATGGCGTTCGCGCAGATCGGTCAGGTCGTGGGTCGCGAAATCGACCACCACCAGCCGGCCGCCCGGACGCAGCACCCGTGCCGCTTCCCGTACCATCTCGCCCGGATTGTCGGCGTAATGCATCAGCATGTTCGCGGTCACCGCATCGAAGCGGTGGGCGGGGAACGGAAGGCGGTACATGTCGCCGTGCCGGACCTGGCAGTTCCGCAGCGTGTCCTGGTCGAGATAGCTTCGGGCGATGGCCAGCATCTCGCGGGAATTGTCGACGCCGACGGCGGAGCGCACCTCGTCGCCGACCAGCCGGAGCACACGCCCGGTGCCGGTACCGATGTCCAGCAGGTCGCGGACCGGCGCGCTCAGAATCCGGCGTTTCAGCCGCGCATCGACATCGTCATCGTCGATATGCTCGCCGCGCAGATCGTCCCAGTTCTTCGCGTTCCGGCGGAAATACTCCTCAGCCACCTGGGCCCGCTGCACCTTTATTTCTTCAAGGCGTTCCAGGTCGACGGCAATGACGTCGTCATCGTCGGGGGTGAGGTCGACCAGGATGCGGGCCAGATCGGAAACCTCGCTGTCCTCGGCGAGGCGGTAGAAGGCACGGCTGCCTTCCTGATGCCGGTCGAGCAGGCCGGCATCCACCATCAGTTTGAGATGGCGGGAGACCCGGGGCTGGCTCTGTCCCAGCACCTGCACCAGTTCGGTAACGGACAGTTCGGCATGGGCGCAGAGGACCAGGATACGCAGCCGCGTCGGCTCGGAGACGGCCCGCAGGCCCTGCAGCAATGTTTCCATGATCAACCGATACAATCATATAAAGATGTCTTTATGTTTTTATGCGTTGATGTTTTTCGAGTCAAGCGCGTTCACCCGGAACGCCTCGGCTGGATCATGATTTCTGGGGAGAAAGCGGAAGCTCGCGAAGCAGGCCTGCAGAAAAACCACCGAAGTCAGAACACCGCAAATTCTTTGACATTGCGGCGCCGAGATCCCATAGAAATGTCAATTCGGATGCTCGATCACCTCACGGAATGGCACTAAGCAATGTTCCTGGAATTTCTTGAATCCGCCGGGTCGGTTGTCGCGATTCTCGCCGGGATCGCTCTCTTCTTCTGGACAAGCCTCACGCTCGCGATTAACCGCCTCAAGAAAGGCGGAACCGTAGTGAATATGGCGAAAGAAACGGAATCGCTTGAAAAAGAGATCGACGAGATCATCGTTGAGATGCGGAAGAACAACGGCCGCAAGACTCATCCGCCGATCACTGCCTGACAGCCACCGGCGGTTTCTCATTTTTTAAATATGGTCTCTGGAAGCAGACGCGGCCAGGCTACCTGACCGCGTCTGCTTCCGGTTTTCAGCTGTTGCTGCCGGCGTCCAAAGTCCGTCCGATCGCAGCCGCGACCGGTCGCATAGCCTTCATCATGTCGTCGAACTGCTCGAAGGAGCTCGCCTGCAACGGGTCCACCGCGGCATTGCGCGGATCGGGATGCACTTCAAGCATCAGCGCATCGGCGCCGGCGGCGAGCGATGCCAGCATCATCGACTTGACCCAGGGCTGCCAGAAAGTGGCGTGCGACGGGTCGGTCATGACCGGCAGGTGGGTGACTTCCTGCGCCGCGGGAACGACCTGAAGGTCGAGCATGAAGCGGGAGGTCGCACGATGGGTATGCGGCGCAACGACACCGCGCTCGCACAGCACGATCTGCGGCTCCATACCGAGGCGGTCATGCTCCAGAGCGATATATTCCGCCGCCATCAGCCAGTCGCGCAGGGACGAGCCATAACCGCGCTTCAGCATCACCGGCATGCCGGCCTTCCCGACCTCGGTCAGCAGCGGATAGTTCTGCATGTTCCGCGTGCCGATCTGCAGCATGTCAGAATGCTTTGCGACGATGTCGATCTTGGAGATCTCCATCACCTCGGTGACGATCGGCAGGCCGGTTTCCTGCTTCGCGACGGAGAGCCATTTCAGGCCGTCTTCCCGCGGCTCGAAGAACTTTGGGCTGCGATAGGGGAAGCTCAGCGGCTTGAACGCGCCACCGCGCAGGAAATGGCCGCCCGCGGCCTTGATCGCCTTGGCGCTCTCGACGATCAGGTCCTCCGTCTCGACCGTGTTCGGACCGGCCATCACCGGGACCAGCGCACCGCCAATTTCGATGCCCCCGCAGGTCACGATCGTCTTGTGGTCGGGCGACTTCTTGGCCACCAGAGGGATCTTGCCCGCGATATCGTCCTCGCTCAGATCCTTGCCCGGAAACTTGTTCTCAACAGCCATGGTTCATTCCCTCCTGGTGGCTCCTTGGGTGTCAGCGCCTTGCCAACGTCGATAGGATATAGTCGGTGATCTCCGCAAGCAGATTGAACGGCCCGCGGCGTGCAAGGTCGTCTGCGGCGCGGTGGGCCCTTTCGGCAAATTGCGGTCCGGTGAGCACGGCCGCGATGGCCTGGTCGGCGTGATCCTCGGTGAACCGGTTCGAGCTTCTGAGAACAGTCGCGGTACCGAGCTTTCCGGCGAACTCACCGTTCTTCTGTTGCTCGAAGTGCCTGGGCACGATGCATTGCGGCCGGCCCAGCGCCAGAACCTGCTCCAGCGTTCCGAGCCCGCCATGATGGACGACCGCCCGAGAGCGTGCGACGACCTCCTCGATCGGCTGCGGCGCCGCGTGGATCTTGAGACCGCGTTTGCGCCAGGCGGCGCGGATCTCGTCATTGGCGTCGCGCAGGAAGATCTCGCCTGTCCAATCCTTGCCGGCAAGCGCCGTCAGGACCTTAGGCGTTCCCGGATAGCTATAGGACAGATAACCGAAATAGTCCTGCGACGGCGCCACTGTTGCGGGCGCCGGAAGCGGGCTGAGCGGCGAGCTCGAGGTGTTTTCCCGGAAGGCGTGGTAGGGGTCGAGTTCAGGGATGGTGACAACGAAGTTCCGCTCGCCGTGCATCAGCGCCGGAACGCGGTCCGGGACCGGCTTGCCGCGGCGACGCTGCACTTCCTGGACCGTCTGCAGCAGCTTCGCCGGGTCGACCCTGTTAGGATGGTCCTTGAAGGTCCGGAACTCCGACCAGTTGCCAGGCGGCAACGTGAACCAGTCGCCGACCGGGACAACCGGACGTTTACCGAAAGCTGCGAGCCCTGCCGTCGGAGAATAGTCCGAGACGATGAGGTCCGGATCGAAGGACTCGATGATTGCCGACCAGCCGTCTGTCAGGGCCGCGAGGAGATCCGCGTCGATATACCCCACCGTCGCCAGCACGTCGCCGATCGAGGCGATCGGTTTGCCTTCGACCTCCTTCGACACGTAAGGCTTCACCAACGGACACTGGAACACACGGAAACCGTCCCGTGCGATGACCGGGTGGGTCACCGTCAGATTGCGCACGGCGAAGGCGCAGGTGACGCCTTTTTCCTTCAGGACTCGCGCGATCGGGAGCAGGCGGTTCACATGCCCGAAGCCGTCGCCGAGTTCCCAGGCAAATAAGACGCGTGTCACGATATCCCTTTCGCATCCCTGAGGTCCGCGAGGGCGGCGCCGACTCTCTCAATCACCCCGGCCCAGTCTCCCGGTTCGGATTGGCGGAACAGGCGGGCCGAAGGATACCAGGGACTGTCGTCACGATGCTGCAGCCAGCGCCAGTCCGGATTGTGCGAGAGCAGCACGAAGACCGGACATCCCATCCCGCCGACGAGATGCGCTACAGACGTGCATGTGGTGACGGTGACATCGAGCTGACGGACGATTGAGACGGTATCGGCGAAGGACTTGATGTCCTTGCTCAACGGCACGAGCGAGGCCGGAGCCCTGTCGATATCCGCTTCCCGCGGCCCCTTCTGCAGGCTGTAGCACTGGACGCCGCCGAGGTCGAAGAGCGGAAGGTAATGTTCGACCTTCGACGACCGGATATCGTCGCCCGGGAAAGCCGGATTGCCGCCCCAGACGACGCCGACATTGAGCTTTCCGGTATCGAGGCCCGGGACCGGGAACCGCTCCGGACCGATCGCATTGATGTAGGGGGCCTTCGGAAGATCATCGACGGTATCGATGCCAAGCAGCCGCGGCAGGGAAAGCTGCGGATAGTGACAATCAAATTTCGGTTCTTCGCCAGGCTTGCGCGGCACCAGTTCGACGATCGACTTGTAGTCGGAATAGACCTCGAGAATCTCTTCGTGGGCCTCCAGAAGGATCCGGCCCTTTTTCTTGCCTGCTTGGGCACGTTCGACGGCCGCGGGCACAAACCGCAGGAATTGCAGTGCATCTCCGATCCCCTGTTCCGCGAGGATCAGGAGTGTGCGTCCCTCCAGCGGAGAACCATCCCATTCGGGCTGTTTCAGATCCCGCTTCTTGGTCGGAAAGGAGGCGGTTTGCCAGCGCCACTCATATTCCTCGAACCCTTCCCGCAATTCGCCGTCTGCGAGAAGCGCCAGCGACAGGTTCCAGTGGAAGGTCGGCTCGTCCGGCCTGAGCACGAGGGCCCGCCGGAACGACCGGATCGACTGTTCCAGGTCAGCCGTCTCCTTCTTCAGATTACCGAGATTGTAGAACGCCCCTGAATTGTCCGGCTCGATCATGATCGACTTCTTGAGAGCCCGCTCCGCCTTGTCGAAAAGGCAGGATTGCCGGTAGACGGAGCCCAGGTTTGAATAGGCCGACGAGAATAGCGGCTCATATGCCACGGCCAGTTCGTAGGCTTGGATCGCGCCCGGGAAGTTCGGGATCTTGTAGCGCTGGTTGCCGATCTCGAGGACCTTGTCCCGTACCTTGGGATCGAATTCGCAGGCCCGCCTGAGAACACTGACCGCCCGGTCCCTCTCGCCCATCTCGAAGTAGAGTATCGCGAGGTCCCGCATCGCATCGATGAAGCGCGGCCGCAGATTGACTGCAGCCTCGAGGTGGGCTCGAGCCGCCGGCAAGATACCTCTGCGGTAACAATAGCCTCCGGCGGCATAACGCACGGCGGCATCGCTGGGGACTTTGTCGAGCGCGATCCGGAACACGTCCTCGGTGAATTTGTTGTCGCCGATCTTCCGCGCCAGGTCGATTGCCACCCGAATGAGCGTCAAGTCCCCCGGGGAGGCCATCTTCAGGGCATCGCCGAGCAGTTCGCGGGCACGGGCGGGGTTCTTGCGCTCGAAAGCCAGTCTGGCCTCAATACCGGCCTGGATCGCGGTCCGGCCGACATCCTTGAGCATCTGGGCAGAAGTTTTCTGCGCCTCGTCGAGTTTGCCTTCGGCAATTTGCGCCAAGGCTGCTTTGGTATCGTTGTGCAGCTTCACGCGTGCCTGCAAGTCGATTGCTTTCATCTTCAGCTCAATTTGATCAGGCCGAACTTGGCCAGCCACGGCAGGGTACGGCGGAGATGCCGGCGGAGTTCCGGAGCGACACTGCTCTCCATGTCACCGGCCGAAAGCGGTCCCTCAGCGGCCAGACGGGCGAGCATGTCCGGCAGGAGCCGGCTCGGAAGCATCAGGTCGCTCGAGAAGGTGCAAAACGGATGACGCGCGAGGTCCTCGATCCTGTAAAGGTCCGATTGCGGATCGATGCTGACCAAGGTATCCGCGGAAAGGACCGCGCTCGGATGCGGCGCGAAGATGCCGAACGGATCCGGGTAGAGTGGATGAGGGCTTTCCTGCGTGCCCCGCGGAGCGACTTCGGGAGCCGAAGCCCGCAGCTCCCGCAATTCCAGCCAGAGATCCTCATAGGCACGGATCACGACCGACCAATCATAGTGGGTCCGGGCCCTTGCCCGCCCCGCCTCGCCCATGCGGGCGCGCAATTCCGGATCCTTTGCGAGCTGCACCAGGGCATCCGCCGTCGCCTGCAAATCACAGGACGTCGACATGCAGGCCCGGCCCACGAAACGATCATAGTCGTCCCGCCGGGTCTGATACTTGACCGCGAGATCGAGCCCGCTCCCGGCGCCGGGAGCGGCTGTCGGGACGCGGAACCCGGTCTCGCCATGAATGATCGTGTCTTTGTAGCCGTCCCAGTCGCTCACCACCGACGGCAAGCCCGCCGCCATGGCCTCGATCGGTGTCAGCCCGAAGGTTTCCTGGATATTGTCGGAAAGGGACAGGAAAACATCCGCGCCTTGCCAGGAGCCGTTGACGAGATTGTCGTCCCGTCCGTCGACAAAATGGACCTCGGCCACATCGGTGTAGGTTTCAGCTCCGCTCTTGAAGAGCTTCAGGATGTTGTCGTTCGGCGCCTGCCCGACCATAACGAGATGGACCTTCCGGTCCGTGAGCCGCTTCGCCGCCCGCTCGGCCGCGAGATACATCGGCACCGGATGGGCCTTGGCGTGGAAGGTGAAGCGACCGAGAAACAGGATCACGAAATCGCCGTCGCGCGCACCGATCCCTGCACGGAACGACTGTCGGGCCGCCTGGTTTTCTGAATAGCGCGCACCGTCGACGCCGAGCGGAATGATCGGAAGCTTCAGGGACGTCTCGCACCTGGCTCCGGTCCTGCGCGCCAGATAATCGGCGTAGGTCTCCATCGCGTTCTCGACCACATCGCGGGCGACACGGGAGGTGCAGACCAAGGCATCCCAGGGCTGCAGCGGCAGTATGTGAAAATTGGCGAGGCCGGCAATGATCCGGTCAGAGGCCAGGGTATGCGTAACGCCGCAAATACTATAGGCGCGCTGGTCCCTGACCCTGCGTTCCCAGGCGAACTCGTCGAGAACCGGACCTGGAACCATGAGGCACTCGGCCGCGGAACCGGCCGCCAGCATGGTCTGGAAGTTCCGGATTTCGCGGGCCCGGGGGTCGCGTTGCCTGGCCGCCTCGGCGAACTCGGCCGCATGACGCTCGTTCGGCGTCACGCTGACATGCATAGGCGCACGCCCATGCCGAAACAGTCCGGTCAGGAACCCGCTGCCTGCGGAATGGCGGCCCTTCACTCCGACGCGATCCGCCTTGTAGGCGTCGGGATGATAATGAATGGCGCAAACAGGGGTGGCTGACACGAAGAACCGTCCGGCAACGGAATAATATGAAGACGAAATCTGAAGCGTTGCGTTTATAGAGGATGGCTGGACCGGTGCAAAGCGCTCTCGCCCCTGCGACAAAGCGAATCCTTTGGAGCCGCCCGCACGCATGCTAATGAGACGCACATGCAATTCGTCCGTTTGGAGTAAATCATGACTGCAGTTGCTGGCTCCCGCCCCCTGCGGATCTATATCGGATGGGACAGCCGCGAGCCCATCGCCTACGACGTCTGCGAGCATTCCCTGCGGCGCCACAGTGACGCGGATCTGGAGATCATTCCTCTGAAACAGGAGGAACTGCGGGCGGCGGGACTCTATTCCAAGGAAGCGGATCCCTTGGCATCCACCGAATTCACCTATACCCGTTTCCTTGTTCCCCACCTCGCAGGCTACGAAGGCTGGGCGCTGTTCTGCGACTGCGACTTTCTCTGGACGACCGACGTCGCGAAGCTGTTCGCGCTTGCGGACGACGGGAAGGCTCTGATCTGCGTTCAGCACGATTATCGCCCGACCGAACGGACCAAGATGGACGGCAAGGCGCAGACCGTCTATCCGCGCAAGAATTGGTCCAGCATGATGCTGATCAATTGCGGCCATCCGGCCAATGCCACGCTCACTCCGGAAGTGGTCAACCGGGAGGGAGGCGCCTATCTGCACCGCTTCCAGTGGCTTACCGACGAACTGATCGGCGCCGTCGACCATACCTGGAACTGGCTCGAGGGCTGGTACGACAAGCCGGCGGACGGCTCCTATCCGGCAGCGATCCACTACACGCGCGGCGGCCCCTGGTTCGAGAACTGGCAGGATGTCGATTACGGCGATCTCTGGCTCGCCGAAGAGGCCATGGTCAAGGCGAAAGAAACCGCCTGACGCTTTTCAAAAGATCCGCGATCGGAGCGGCCCAGCCGTCATCGGAGCGGCGGAACAGACGAAGACTCGGATACCAGGGTGAGTCGCTTCCGTTGCGCCCCCAGAACCAGAGCGGCAGGCGCGGCAGCAAGATGAAACCCGGGCGCCGGAGCGCACCGGCCATGTGTGCATTGATGCCCGAGATCGAAACCGTGGCGTCGAGACAGGCTATGAGGGCGGCCAGCCCGTCCAGATCGTTCCGCAGATCGCTGACCGGCGACTGGAGAATGCGCTCCGGCAGTTCGCTGGACACGCCTGCGCCCGTGTACTGAAGGCTTACGGGCCTGATCTCCGGAGAGGACAGCAAAGGCTCCCATTCGGCGAGTTCAGTGGATTTCGACCAGGACGTCCGTGCGCCGCCGCCGCCCCAGGAAAATCCGACCAGCCGCGCGCCGCCGCGGGCAGATCCGAGCGCCTCGCGGAGTTCGGACACACGCTCCGTGTCAGCCCTGAACGGATGCAGATCCGGGGAGCGGCCCGACCTCTCGTAAAAGCACGCCAGCAGAGCCGACGGGACATGATAGTCGAACCGCTCAAGACGTCGCGGCGCCTCCTCCCGCGCTTCTGCTGCGACCCCGGGAAAACTGCGCCGGCAGAGTGCGACCAGACGCGGATCGGTCTCCAGAGTCACCTCGGCGCCCTGCTCCGCCAGCCATTGCGCAAGCGGCGCGAAGATGATCTCGTCGCCGATCCCGAAATCGCCCCAGACCAGGATGCGCCGCCCCTTCGGCGGCTGTCCGAGCCAGAGCGGGAGAGAACCGAACGCGAGGCTGCGGGCACCTTCGTGAGGCTCCGTCCAACGTACATGATGCGCCCGGTATCCGCCGGTCAGATCGCCGGCGCCAATCCGAAGGCAGGACGAGAGCCACAAACCGTCGCGATGTTTCGGATCGAGTATCAGGGTCTGCCTAAGCTCGGTTTCGGCGGCCTCCGCTTCGCCGCAATCGACCAATGCCGCGGCGAGATTCGCACGGAGGCCGGCGGACCCCGGCACGCGCGCCAAAGCGGTGCGATATAGATCGACAGCTCGGAGCAGATCGCCCGACGCGTGCACATTGGCGGCAAGATATTCGCACGCCGCAGCCATCTCCAAGCTCTCCGCACCCGCGGAGAAAAGCGCCTTCTTGAACATGCGGCCTGAATCGGGGCCACTGTCCCCTTGCCGCTGCAACCCGAGTTGCTGATAAAGGCGCGGACGGTCCGGCATCTCGATCAAAGCGCGCCGGACAACCCTTTCCGCGCAAACCGGCCGCCCCAGACGGTGCAGATGGATCGCGCGAGCGAGCGCCACGTCCTCGGTAGCGCTATAGCGGGACATTGTATCCTCAAACTCCGCCGGCAAAGCTTCCTGGCGCTCCGCAAGGGCTGTAAGGAGAGCCGCCATCGGGCTAGGCACTGACGGAGCCAGGCAAAGAGCATGACGGGCAAGACGAACAAGCGCGGCGCTGTTCATCTGGGTCCGGCGAGCCACGGCGAGCAAATTGCCGTATCCGCCGGCATCCTCCGGAAAGAGGCATGCGTAGCGTCGGAGCACGTCGATGGCGGAACCCAGATTGCCGGTGCGAAAAGCCGCTCCCGCTTCCGCCTTGAGCGCCGCACGTCGGGCCTCGTCACCCGGCGAAGGCGTCATGCCCCCAGTTCGGACCATAGCGCAAGGTCGCTTGTCTTCGTCGCGTTCCATCCCATCGCTTCGGCGATGTCGGACGGGATGGTGCTGGTCGGTTCGGGTTTCTCACCTCGCCCGAGCCGTTCGACGATGTCTTTCTGTATCGGCAGGCAAACCCTCTTCAGATCGTACCGCTCGACGACCGTCTCGCGCGCAGCCTTCCGGACCGGGTTCAATTTCTTGCCTTTCGCGAGAGCGTCGATCACCGCGTCTGCCAGGAGATCGGGATTGCCATAATCGACGAGCAGCCCGTTCTTCCCATGCCTAATGACTTCGCGAACCGGCGCCGTATCGCTCGCGACCACGAGACATTCCTTCGCCATCGCTTCCAGCATCGACCAGGAAAGCACGAAAGGATAGGTCAGATAGATATGAGCGCTGGAGATCGATTGCATCCGCCCGAACTCCCCGTAGGGCAGACGGCCGAGAAAATGGAGCCGGCTCGCGTCCAGTTTCCGGTGCGGAATCAATGCGTCCTTCCAGCTGTCGGCATAGCCGGGGCCCGTGCCGTAACTGATCTCTTCGCCGCCTGTGATCAGGATATGAGCATTCGGCCGTGCCTGAAGGATTCGTTCCAGCGCGCCGGCGACCACGTCAAAGCCTCGATAAGGTTCAAGGTTGCGGGCGACATATGTGACGACCTCGTCCTTCGCAGTCAGCCGGCGTCCGTCGGCGAGATCGATAAAGGCGTCAGGCTCGCGCACACATGCGTCAGTATCGATTCCATCATGAACCACCGTCATGCTCTCGCGGAAGGCCTTGGGATGGGTCGACCATTGCCAATAGGTCGGCACATATCCCCAATCAGCCGCCGCCATACTAAGGAGCATATGGGCATTGCGCACGCGCGTCCGACAATCCCGGTCCATATCTGGCTTCTTGTTGACAAAATCGGTATCGGTGCCGTGGGAGCGATAAAAAAACTCGTTAAAGGCAAGCAGGCGGGCCTTGGGGAATACGTCCTTGAGAAACATCGCCTCACCCCAGCCGGTGTGGGCGCAGATCACGTCCGGTGAGAAACCTCCGGATTGCAGCTTCAGGGAAGCTCGGGTGATCGCCTGGCCGTGCAGGATCTGGTCCTCGAAACGGTCGAAATACCGGTGCGGAGGAGTTCCCGCCTGACGGTGCAGTTCATACTCGACCTTGCGAACGCCGGGCATGCTCGGACGCCTAGGCTTCGTCAGGAAGACCACTTCATGCCCATCGGCGGCCAAAGCAGGCGCCAGATGCTTGAACTGTCCGGGCATATTTTGATGGACGAAAAGGACTTTCATAAGCATTGAACCATGTTGTCACAGGGTACGAATTATCGTTGATACTCTTACCGCACGCGCTTATGAATTCCCCGACGTCGCGATGCAAGCTCGGTTCCTGTGACACACGGGGAAATTCGAAACGTCTCTCATTTCGGATAGCATCGCTTTGTTCTGCTATACTCCAGCGATAGATCAATTTGTACGGGCAAGACCTTTATGGCGAAACCAAAAACGCCGATAGATGCGAGTCAAACGATCGACGACCCGCTGCAGCGCATTTTCAGCACCTGCCGTGATGCCTTCGTGACTGCGGGTGTGTTCAGCTTCGTCGTGAACATGCTCATTCTAACGATGCCGCTCTACATGTTCTCGCTGTTCGACCGGGTGCTCGGCACAGGCAACATGGCGACGCTCACACTGTTGGCTCTGATGGCCACGGGAGCACTGCTCGTCCAAGCCCTGGTCGATATTGCCCGTACTTACGTCTTCACGAAGGTCAGTACCTGGATCGACGAACAGATCTCGCCGCAACTCTTCGAGAAATCTGTGACAGGCGCTCTGACGCGCGGTGGCAGTGGCGGTGACGCCCTAGAGCAATTGCAAGGCCTGCGCAGCTTTCTCGCCGGTCAGAGCATCTTTATGCTCATGGACATTCCGTTCATTCCGATTTTCATGTTGGTGCTGTTCCTGCTGAACTTCGGGATCGGCATGACGGCCGCTATTGGCGGTTTGATTTTGTTCGGCTTGGCTATTGTAAACCGGTCGATCTCAGACACGCACCTGACGCGGGCAACCGCAGCCGCGAATCGCGCGCGGAAGATCAGCCGCTCAGCGACAGAAAACGCCGACATCGTCGAAGCGATGGGAATGCGGAAATCGCTCATGAGCGCCTGGACCGCATACAACCGTTTGTCCCTAACTTTGCAGAGCGACGCCAGCCGCGCTTCCGGAATTGTCCAGGCCTTCATCAAGATGGTGCGCATGGGCGTCATGATGGCCGTCATGACCGTTGCTGCGGTCCAGATCGTCGACCCGGCGAGCGGCCTTTCCCGCGGCGCAATGATGGCGTCCGTTATTCTGGTTTCACGCGCGCTCATGCCGCTGGAAGTCGTGGTCGGATCCTGGGCACAGGTCTCGGATGCAATTCAGAAATACAGGTACCTTTCACAAATCCTCAGAGGCGAAATAGGCAAGCCCGAAGACAGTGTCTATCCGCTGGAGCCAAAGGGCGCACTTTCGGTCGAGAATGTTCACTACAGCATTCGGGGCATGAAGCGGAATATTCTTTCCCGGGTGTCGTTCGAACTCGAACCCGGTGAATCCGTTGCGATCATCGGCCCCTCGGCGGCCGGAAAGACCACACTCGCGAGATTGATGGCAGGCATCGATCAACCTACCGCTGGCGTTGTCCGACTCGATGGCGCGGACGTTTACAGGTGGCCAAGCGAGGATCGTGGGCGCCATGTCGGATACCTGCCGCAGCAGGTGCTCCTCTTCGAGGGCACGATCCGCGACAACATTTCAAGGTTCGACGATTCGATCACGAACGAACAGGTCATCCAGGCCGCAGAAATGGCCGGCCTGCACCGCATGATCCTGGAAATGGAAAAGGGGTACGATACGGAGGTCGGCCACAACGGCACCCTTCTTTCCGGCGGTCAGCGACAGCGCGTCGGCCTCGCCCGTGCCCTGCTCGGCGACCCCAAGCTGGTCATTTTGGACGAGCCGAACGCCAATCTGGATACCGAAGGCGATACGGCGCTCAAGAACGCGATTGAGATCCTGAAATCCCGAGGTGCGACAGTTGTCGTTATCCTGCACCGCCCCAATATCCTGCAGATCGTGGACAAGATCCTCGTTCTGAGGAATGGGATGGTGCAGAAATTCTCCAATCGCGACGATGTCATGCCGTTGATCGGTGGTGTCGCGAATCAGTCGAGGATCGAACAGACGTCCGCCAAGGCGATTGCGGAAAGTTGATAGGAGCTTTCAATGGCTAATTCTGTGCCCGCGATTGACGGAGATTTGCTCCAAAAGCGGCTGCCGATCCCCGCACGGGATCAGGTGACCGCAACCTCCGGCGAACTTCAGCTCACATCAAAGAGCTGGACCAGTGCATCCCTGTTTGGCTGGAGCATTCTTGTTCTCTTCCTTGTGGTCTTTGGCGGCTGGTCATACGTAGCGCCGCTTGCGAGCGCGGTCCGGGCTCAGGGCAAGCTCCATGTCGTCAGCGAAGAGCAGGTGATCCAGCATTTCGAAGGCGGGATCGTCAAAGAGATCCTCGTACATGAGGGACAGATGGTCGAGCAGGGTCAGGTACTGGTTAAGCTCGACCCACTTCAGACAGAGTCTCAGTACGCCCAGCTCCAGAATCAGATTCTGACGTTGCTCGCCGAGCGTGCGCGCCTGGAAGCGGAACGCGACGACCGACCGGAAATCGAGTTTCCCGAGCGGATCCTCAGCCAGATTGACGATCCCCAAATCGCGGCTTTGGTAGCGCGGGAAACGAACCTATTCGAAAAAACGCGCCGCTCCACAAATGACCAGAAAGCGCTGGTCACCGAAAGGATCGGACAACTCCAAACCCAGATCAGAGGATCAGTGGAACGTCTGGAATCGACGCGCCGGCAAATCGAGATCGTCGAGGAGGAACTGGACGGAGTCCGGGCGCTGTACGAAAAAGGTCTCGAGCGCAAACCGCGGCTTCTAGCGCTGGAGCGGGGCAAGGAATCTCTGAGGGGTACGGCCGGCCAGCTTGAAGCACTCATCGCACAACTCAAGCAGGAGATTAGCGAGCAGAGGTTAAGACTCGAGGCCTTTGCGAATGAGCGGGAAAGAGAAATTTCGGATCGCCTCAGGGCCAATGCTGTCAGGCTCGTTGACTTTCAGGAACAGGAAAATGTCTGGCGAGACCGCCGCGAACGCATTCAGGTAAAGGCGCCTCGCAGCGGACAGGTGGTCAACATGAGTATTCATACGCTGAATGGCGTTATCCGTCCGGCCGAACCGCTGATGACCATTGTTCCCCTCGATGACGAACTGATCGTAACGGCAAAAATCAAGCAAAAGGATGTCGACGTCATTCTGGTCGGCGCGCCGGTGCAACTCCAACTCGCCGCTTTCAATCCCCGGATAACGCCGCCGATCGAAGGCACTTTGACGTCGGTTTCGGCCGACGTCGTTCGAGATGAGAGAGGACAGGAGTTCTTCGAAGCACGTATTTCGATCGATCCGGATTCGCTATCGCAGAATTTGCCCGGCGTGAAACTCACAGCGGGCATGACGGTTTCCGCACTGATCTCCGTCGGTGAACGGACTTTGTTCGAATACATCGTCACACCATTGAGCCAGAGCCTGAATCAGGCGATGCGTGAGCCATGACGCAAACATGCTGACGGTTCAGTATGTCTAAGCATGCGGCTGACGGAGATGAGAGAGCTGACGTGATTTCCGATGCAGGAGTGACCGTTCGGTCTATGCCACTACGCGTCATCCTCTCCACCGCCGAAGAAGTACTGAGAAAGAAGAATTTCCCAATCGCGGAGCGCCTTTTCGAGGAAGCGCTCCGGATAAAGAATTATTCGATCAGAGGCCTGAGCGGCTTGGGCCGCCTCTATAACGAGATAAACGAACCGACAAAGGCATCTTGTTGCCTGACCCGGCTGATGACTTACCGACCAGGTGTTCCAAACGCCTCCGCCCAATTCGCGCATGCATGCTCCATGCTTGGTAATTTTTCCGGAGCGGCAAGATGGTATCGTCGGGCGCTCTCGGTCGCCCCGGATGACCGGGCTACTGCCATCGCACTCGGCATCACCTTGCTGCGGTTGGGCGAATGGGAGGAAGGACTCGCCCTTTACGATCTGCGCGAAGGTGTGGTTTCCCTCGAAAAATCTATCGGAAAAGAAAAAATCTGGGATGGTACCGCCGATCTGTGCGGGAAAAACGTACTCGTGGTCGGCGAACAGGGACACGGCGACCATATCCAATTCTTGCGTTATTGCGCGCTCCTGAAGGACAAGGGCGCACGCGTCACATTCTTCACCAGGGAGCTCCTGGAAAAGCTTTGCGCGTGGATGCCCTCAATCGACGAGGTTGCGCTCAACGATGACAAGGTCTCGTTCGATTACGCAGTGATGGCCATGAGCCTGCCCAGGCTGTTCAAAACACGGCCGGACAACATTCCTTTGCGTTCCGCGTATCTCACCGCGCCGCCGGATGCTGCAGTGCGCGTCGCTTCCAAGCTTTCCGGTAAAAGGAAGATTGCTCTCGCCTGGAAAGGCAACCCGCAGAATTCCCGGGACGCGGTCCGGTCCTGTCCGCCGGATCTGTTCGCCCGCCTGATCAAGAACCGGCCCGACGTAGAATTCTACGCCCTCCCTTTCGATCTTTCATCCGAGACCCACGAGCGGCTTTCGCAGCTCCGGCCTATATGTGAGCCGGGTAGCACTTTTGCGGATGTAGCGGAGCAGCTCCTCTCGTTCGACCTCGTCATTTCCGTGGATACCGGGTTGGTGCATCTTGCGGGCGCCCTCGGAATTCCGACCTGGCTCATGATCGGCCACCAGCCGGACTGGCGCTGGCTTGCCGTGGGAAACGAGAGTCTCTGGTACGATTCCGTCCGGCTTTTCCGCATCACCGACGGCTGGTCGGACCTCATAGACCAGGTTGGAGAGGAACTGGATCATTTCCTTGCAAATCCATCGGAACGCAGCCAATAGAATTCTGAATTGGGTGACAAAGGACTGAATTGTGGCTGTTTCTGGAATCCTGAACGCAATCGACCGAAAAGACGCCTTTGTGCTCCTTGAGACCCCGAGCGATTCGAAATGCTGGGATCTGACCGGCCAGCAATTGATACGGGGTCAGGACGTCCACTCCGCTCTCCGGTTCTTTAAACGCTCCACGATTTCCGGCCCCCCTTATTCCGAGAACAGCCTTTATCGTCTCGCGATGGCCTTTGAGCTCACCGGAGATTTCGAGTCGGCAGCCGATCATTATGTGAGCGTCGCCAGAAACGGGTCCGCATTTTCACGCGACGCGTTGCGTCGAGCGGTTGGCTGCTTCGGCCGGCTTTCGCAATGGGACAGGATCGTGGATCTGATGTCCGATGAATCCGCCTCGGAGTGGGTGAACTTCAATAGAGACGTTGCGATGCTCGTCGGCATCGCTTTCGGAAATTGCGGGCGGGTCTGCCGGGCAATCAGTTGGCTATGCATCGCTCCTCAGATTGCTGACAGGGACAGCGATCCGGCCAAGGTCGTCAGCAACCTGCTCGACGGCAACGCGGATCCCGGATCTTCCGAAGAGGTCGAGAAATTCATCCAGGAGACAGCACATGTCCTGTTTGCAGAGGATTGGCTCGCACGGAAGGTATTTCGCTGGATTCTGCGTCATGGGCATCACGAAGCACTCGAAAGGGCTCTGGACTCGCACGAACTGATCCAGCGGAGCGGGGGCGATAGTCTCGGTTATACCGCAGCATATCACCTGGAACTCAAGCACGACCGGAAAGTGATCAGAAATGCGGGACGCCGGGCTTTGATCTGGCAGCCCGACCATCGGATGGGAATTCGGGCGATTTTGCCGAACGAACATGACTTTGCGCAACAGAACGCGGAGTGGCTTCTCCGGTGGGCAAAGGTCGCGGCCATCCTCCCGAACGTTGAGGATCATACCGCCAACGATGCCGCCATTGCCCTTAAATTTGTAGATCAGGAGATATGCCTAGTTTATCTCGAACGGCTGGCGAATAGATTCAAAACGAGTCCACGGCTTCTTTACAACATCGCCAGCCATTTCAATGAGAAATCGTTCGCGGAGACGGCATATCCGATGGTCCGACGGGCGATTCTCATGGAACCCGCTTATGCCAAAGCACTGAGCGCCTATTCGGTATCGCGATCGATAATGCTGGACCCCGAGCCAGGAGTCGTTGCTGCGAGACGCGCCTTAGTCTGCGATCCGTCTCTCCAGTCTGGCCACACTAATCTTGCAATGGCCTACCGTGGGCTGGGAAATTTGGGGAAGGCGATCGAAGCCGGTCTCAAACAGTTGGAGTATCATCCGAGAGATGCCGTTGCCCGGATGGGAGTTGCGTTCAATCAACTGACCATTGGCGCCATCGAGCAGGGTTTCCACAATTACCGTAGCCGTTGGGCGCAAAAAAACTTTCCCTCGCAAAAGCGCCCGTTCCCCCAGAGAGAATGGGCGCTTCAAAAGCTTCCCCCCGGTAAGAAGGCCCTTATTTATATGGAACAGGGGATGGGGGATGAGTTGATGTTCTCCTGGTTCCTGCGCTACGCTGACGCAGTTGTTCCCGGTCAGCTGGTTGTCGAATGCGATTCGCGCCTTGTTGCGGTGTTCGAACGCTCTTTCCCTTCGATAGAGTTCAGAGGCCGGGACGCTCCGGTGGATCGTCGCCTCCTCGCCGATGATGTGCTCTACAAACTTCCGATCGGGCATTTGCCAAGCCTCTTTACGGCAGAGCTAAGGACCTTGATTAGGGAAAGATGGGCTCTGGCGGTCGAACCTCGGGTGGCCGGACACGGCTGGATTGTCCCGGACCCAGACGGAGTAGCGCACTGGAAAAGCAAGGTACGTGAAATTGCCTCTGGCGATCGGCTGGCAATCGGGGTGGCGTGGCGAAGCGGTCAAATAACGCGGACCCGGAAGCTGCAATATCTGGCGCCTGAGGAACTTGCGGCGAGCTTGCCGGACAACACAGTGGCAATCAATCTTCAATACGTGTTTGAAGATGATGAGATTGAGCAATTTGAACGCGCCGCGGCTCGCCGCGGGATTACATTAACGACGTTCGAGGGGCTCGATCTGAAGGACGACTTAAGCGATGTGATCGACCTTATAGCAGCATTAGACGCCGTCGTGACGCCGATGACTTCCACGGCGTTTATGGCAGGCGTTTTGGGGGTACCGACTTGGGTCTTTCGTACGTCCGAATTCAAGGCGACATGGCATCAGCTCGGGACACCACACATACCTTGGATTCCCGAGATCAAGCTCTGCTTCAGGGATCCGCGTGTGAGTTGGGATGACGTTATTATGCGTATTCACGATGACCTGCTGGCGGCGCGGAACTGGCTCCTGTCGCGACGTTCATGACCGCGCGAGAGAAATCGGATGGACAGGCTGTTTTGAGTGAACCTGACATTCTCAGGCTACCTAAACGGCTTTTTCACGATGGATATTTTCATTTGCCGTTGAAACTCCCGGGCCATTCGGAAAGCGGTCCGGTTTTACGGTTTCCGGTGGCCAAGCTCTCGGACCCGGGTCTGCAACGCTTTGTTTTCGAAGAGTTCCACCAATCGGGTTTTGAAGCCCGAGAGCGTGCGATCCTGGCTCAATTCCTGTCGGACGACGCAATTTTCATCGATATCGGGGCCCATTTTGGGCTTTATCCGCTCGTGCTTTGCGCGCGCTTTCCTAGGATACTCTGCGTCGCGATAGAACCCTCTCCCGATAATTTCTCCGTCCTGATGGAAAATGTCGCCCTCGCGGGGTTCAAAAGCAGGATTCAATGTTTCGAGTGCGCTCTGGGTAGCGGCACAGGATCCGGTCGGCTGCGCCTTAATTCGAGCATGGGCCATCATCTTGTGACGCAGCTTTCAGCGTCAGGGCCCCCGGAGATTAAAGTAGAAGTACGAAAACTTGATTCTTTACTTGCGGGTCTTCAGGCGGATGCTTTTTCTCATCGGCCCGTCTGGCTGAAGATTGATACTGAAGGCCGGGAGCTTGATGTTCTGTCCGGAGGACGTGAGCTGCTCGGTTCCGGACGGGTGGATGGCATTCTCTGGGAGTATCGCATCGGTATGGAGGAGAATCCCCGCAAGGCTGAGATCCTGAGCTTTCTGGAAGAATGCGGTTTTGCGTCGAGGGAAATTACCGACGGCAATATCCTCTCGCTTAGATGCGCGGAGAATTTTGAGAAGCTCAAGGATCTCCAGCCCTGAACAGCGTGGTTTTTTGCCTGTACTAGAGATCGCGGGCTTTCGCTATCGCCATTGCGATGAAGACGTCGTCTTCATAATCGATGTCAAGCGAGCGCCAGTTCGGCATGACATGAATAGCTGAATTTTCGTCGTAGAGTTTTCCTGATCTGCCGAATTCGTCTGCTTGAAATATGTATATCGCGCCGTTGATGGCCCAGTGGTTGTTGTGGATTTCCCGCATTGCTGGGTAGTCGATTCTGGGTGATCTTCCCAAATTATGGGTGTTCGAGACCGGTCCAAATGGCTTCGATGGCGGAATGCGCCATCGGCAGACTGCGACGCCGCTTTTGGCTCCTGTCTTGCGCATTTCATCAAGTAGGGCTGCGATATCCTCGCCAATACGAAAGGGCGACGTTAGTTGCAAGAGTACGATTGTGCTCTTAGCAAGATTTTCGGTCCGGATCAGATGCCTGATCACGTCCTCGGTGGTTGCTTCGTCGCCGGCGAGATGATCCGGGCGGTCCGCAACCCGCATATTTGGGTAAATAGCTGCGTCCCGGGCGAGTGCAGTATCGTCTGTGGAAAGGATGATCCGGCCAATACGACCCGAGCTTTCGATGCAGTCGACGGTCCGGTCCAGGAGGGATCTGTCGCCAATGACGATACGGTTCTTTTGGGGAACGCGTTTCGATCCGCAGCGCGCGGGAATGATAGCGACCAGGTCCTCTACTTTTTTCACTTAAGCTGATCTCTTGAACGCAAACGGGCGGACCGATTGGCCCGCCCGCACGCTTTAAGTTAAACGACTGGACTTAGCTGAAAGTGAAGTCGTTCAGGTCGAGGGTCGTGACACCGAAGACCCGGATCACCGCGTAGTCAGTACCCGCAGTACCGTTGATACCGACCAGCACAGAGTTGGTCGCAGTGCTCGCAACCTGCGTGATCGAGTTGGCGGCACCCGTGATGGAGGCCGAGGACGTCGCGAAGGCCGGAAGACCACCGCTCGAGAAGCCAAAGCCCGAGAGGTTGATCTTGTCGCTGCCATCTTCGAACGAGAAGATCATCGCGACAGTGGCACCAGCCTGGATGTCCGTTGCCGGAGTGGTCCGGGTGATGTCGTTGATCACGAAGGTATCGCTACCACCGTCACCATACAGGAGGTCGGTACCGCCGGTCGCCCCGATGTCGGCATAGAGAACATCGTTGCCGTCACCACCGTAGATCGTGTCATCGCCAGCGCTGGAGGCATAGATGATATCGTTGCCAGCGCCACCAGAGATGAGATCACCGTTGGTGCCTGCCGCGTAGATGATGTCGTTGCCATCTTCACCGAAGAGGGTGTCGCCACCGGTACCTGCGTAGAACAGGTCGTTACCGGCACCACCATACATCAGGACGGTGGTCAGGTTGCCCAGCGCGGTGAGGGTGTCTTCGCCGTCGCCGGCATAAAGCGTATCCGCACCGATCGTGCCCTGCAGGCTGTCGTTACCGGCGTTGCCGAACAGACGGTCAGCGTCGCTACCGCCGTTGACGACGTCGTTACCGGCACCACCATACAGCGTGTCGGCACCAGACGAACCGAAGATGGTGTCCAGACCAGCGTTACCGTAGATCAGGTCGTTGCCGTCACCACCAGAGATCGTATCGTTGTCCTGGCCACCGAAGACCGTGTCGGCACCGGCGAAAGCCGTAATACCGTCTGCGCCGGTGTTACCATAGATAAGGTCGTTGCCGCCGGCGCCACTGATGACGTCGTTGTCGGCACCACCGAAGACCGCGCCACCGGTACCAGCGGTAATCGTATCCGCGCCGGCACCACCGTAGAGCGTGTCCGCACCACCGGAACCGAGGATGACGTCGCCACCGAGGTTACCATAAATAAGGTCGGCTTCTGCACCACCGGAGATCGTGTCGTTGTCCGCACCGCCGAAGATGGTGTCGGAACCGGCACCGCCGAGGATCGTGTCACGCTCGGAGTTACCGTAAATCAGGTCGGAACCCGCACCGCCGTCGATGTTGTCGTTACCGGCACCGCCATAGATCACGTCGGAACCGTCGTTGCCGAGGATCGAGTCGCCACCGAGATTACCGAAGATCGTGTCCGCACCCGTACCACCGGAGAGCGTGTCGTTACCCTGGCCACCATACAGAAGGTCAGAGTCGCCATCGCCCAGAATGCTGTCGTTGGCGAGGTTACCGTACAGAACGTCATTACCGTCAGAACCGGACAGAACGTCCGCATCCTGGCCGCCGAAGACGGTGTCTGCGCCAGAACCAGCGAGAACAGTATCGCCGCCCTGGTTACCATAGATAAGATCCGCACCACCGAGCGCGGAAATGATGTCGGACCCGCTAAGCGCGGTGATCTGATCAGCATTACCCGTACCAGTGATGGTATCCGGTGAACTGGTGCCCGTTATCGTTGCCATTACAACCCCCTAGTTAGCATCAAAGCTACACCAAACTGTCTGGGTTAGCTTTGGTGCTGCAGTCGGATTTCGTCAACCAAAAAATCCTGCACACCAAGCGAACGCCAGTCCTATTACTAGCCGCGACGAAACGGCTCGGGTGGTTTATTACACCGCTTGCCTAATGAACGCAAGCGGTTAGACGGCGGTTTTAGCCCGCCGCCGCACCGATCCCGAAAGGCCACCCGCATCTGCTTCCCCGCTTTTGGATGATGCCGTGATCTCAGATATTTTTGTTTTTTTTCAGATTACTAAGCGCTAGCTGCGAGCGTCATGCATCTGTCATGCAATGGATCGGGCATCTCCACGCGGACGGAAATTATCCGATATCGGGCAATTCAGCTGAAATTCCGGTCCTAGACCGTGACTTCTCGGCAACAGACGCGCCCGGACGAGCCGACCGTCAGCCACCGTGATCCGTCGGAAGCCGAAGCGTCACGGCGTCGAGCAACGCTTCCTCCGGCGTCGCATCCGATGGCCATTGTAGCACGCTGAGGGGAAGCACCGGGGAAAGCTCTGCTCCCACCCGGTATCTCCAGTCTTTCTGTTGTTCGCGCAGCAGGACGACAGACGGCGTCCCAACGGCGTTGGCCATCGGAACCAGGGCCGTCGCTACGGTTGCGACCAGATCAATAGCTGCAAGCGCTTCGGCCAGCGCTTCGAGATCGTCCCTGACATCGAATTCGGGCCAAGCGATGCGGTCGTCGCCCAGTACCGCTTCAAGTCGATTCCGGTCTGCGTCGACCATTCCGTATTGCAGCGGGACGAATCGAATGCGCTCTAGCGCGCTCAGTGAGGCAAACCGTTCGATCTCCATTTCGAACGACCGATGCTGGAGCGGCTTGATGCTGCGCCAAGCGAGACCAACCAGACGGTATCTGCCGTCCGCGGACATTGTCCGGCGAAGGCGCGCGACCCGGCCCGGATCGGTCTGTAGCCAAGCCGAGGGCGTCCTCTCCATTTCCAGTCCCAGCTTGTGCGGAAGGCTGAGCAGCGGCAGCTGAGAGTGAAACCCGGAAATGTCGAGATCTGCATCGGGACGCCTCGGCACAACTTTCACGAATGGAAAAGATCTCTCGACCAACGGCACCAGCCGCGCATCGACCTCAACCGTGAAATGCTCCGGGCGACCGCGAAGCGCGGTCAGGTAGGACAATCCCCAAACCTCGTCCCCCAGACCTTGCTCTCCCCAGATCAGAATCTCTCGGTCGGCGATTCGACCGCTCTCCCAAAGCGGCAGGTCGAACGATGCCTTGGGCCAGAGCGTCCGCTCTCCCAAAGGCGCCTCAACGGGAGTGTACCATCTGTTTTCGTACACCTTCAGACCCTCGGCGTAGCGTCCTAACTTGAGCAGCGCGAGAGCAAGGTTGTTCTGGAAGCGCAGATCTTCCGGCGCCAGCTGTGTCGCACGCATCAGATATTTCAATGCTGCATCGACGGAGCCCAGCTCCATATGGATTGTCCCGACGGTGAAATACCGTTCCGCATTCGCCGGATCGGCGATCACATGGCCGCGGGACAGGGCGAGAGCCCCGTCAAGATCTCCGGATCTTTCAACGATCGCCGCGCGGTTCATCGCAACCGCTTGCGTGCCGGGCGCAACAATGTCCGCGAATCCGAGCAACCGCCGCGCACCGAGAAGCTTTCTGGAATCAATAAAGTTCCCGGCCGCCGCGATGTATCCGTTCACGGCAGACGGATCGCAAAGGATCGACCGGCAAAGGCCGAGACGGCTTTCGGGAATCTCATGAAATCGTTGATGAATGATACCGCGTAGCCGCCATGCCTCACTCGACTTGGGATCCTGCCGCAGAGCCGCCAGCACGTTTTCAAGTGCTTCGACGACCCGGCCGCGCTCCAACTGGCGTTCGGCCATCGCGCATCCGGCACCTGGACCAGAGGCGCTGCTCGAGACCCAAGCCCTGGCATGAAGCTTCCGGGCCTTCGCCGCACTTTCCGACAAGGCCCCGAGATTTCCGAAGACACGCCCATCCCCGGGCTCCAGCAAAGCCGCCCGTTTGAGCGCCGCGACCGCCGCAGGAACAGCTCCGCGCTGGAGCATTTTGTTCGAAAGGTTCACGTAGAGCCGGAAATCCTCCGGATCGGCAACGATCGCCCGTGACAAAAACTCGTGCCCGCGCTCGGGCCAGCCCCCGGCGAGAGCCGCCCAGCGGCCGGCTTCGGGCGGATCGATCATCGCCAGACTGCGCCGGGCAGCACGCTGATTCTGCCCGCCGGCCCGTTCCTGCAGTTCCTGTTTCAGACGACCGATCGGATCTCCACCGTCACCGCTGCTCGCGCGCGTCATACCGGTAGACCTCCGGCCATGATCTAGAGTCCCAGACGCTCCGACTTCGGGCCGTCCTTCAGTTCGACCCAGCCGCCGACCTCCATGCTGCGATAGAGCGCATGAAGGAAGGCGAGCGCCTTGCTGCCCTCGTCGACCGAAACCGGCACATCGGTCTTGCCGGCACGCCAGCAATCGATCACCTCGCGGATATAGGGTCCGTGCCCAAGCCCGTAACTGGTCGGAACCTCCTGCGAGCAGGTCTCGATCACGTCTTCATCGCCGGGCTGCGGCTCGACCGATTCCCAGGTTTCCACCAGGTTGATCGCGCGGCCGCCGACCTTGGCCAGCGCCTTGTCCCCGACAATATGGAGCGAAGCCTCGAAATCCCTCGGCCGCGCCGCAGTCGTCGCCTCAATCGTGCCCATGGCCCCGTTCTCGAAGCGCACGATCGCGGTCGCGGTATCCTCGGCCTCGAGCTTGTTGATGACTGCGCGTCCCTGAGCGCAAACAGCCTCGATCGGACCTCCGAGCCAGCGCATCGCGTCGATATGGTGGATCGCCTGCTGAGACAGTACGCCCCCGTCCATCAGCCAGCGGCCGTGCCAGGGGTCGTCATAATAAGACTGGTCACGGCTCCAATGCACCCTGATGCCGACCGTCACGAGTTTCCCGAAGCGGCCCTCGTCAACGGCACGGCGCAGGAACCGCATCGCCGGATTGTAACGGTTCTGCTTGATCTCTGCGCAGATCAGCCCGCGCGTCCGGGCGATCTCGGAAAGCTCGGCAGCATGCTCGAGACGGAGAGCGACCGGCTTCTCGACGATCACATTGATCCCGGCTTCGAGGACTTTCTTCGCGTGTTTATAATGGTTTCCCGACTCGGTCAGGATGCAGATCAGATCCGGTTTCGTGGCAATCAGCGCGTCGATATCCTGCACCACGGGGCTGCCGCCGACATCCTTGGCGAAGGCGGCCGACTTGCCGGCATCGAAATCCGTGACGGCGACGACATCCGCGATATCGGTGAGTTCGTCACGGAACACCTCGCGATACCGCGCCGACACCCGGCCACATCCAAGAACCCCGATCCGGGCCCGATTCGCCCCCGCCGCATTCATCGTCGTCTCACTCCACCCGTTGGATGCCGGCGCCGCGGGAGCGGCAACGGCCATGCCAAGCTAAATGGCATGGAAGCCGGTGCTAAGAAAAGGGATTAAAGGCTTCTGACTCTGCCCACACGAGGCATCGACCGAACAGAAGTTCAAGCCTTCCGGCCATTACCGAGATAAGTGAACCAGGTCTTGGTCGCGTTTGCGATCGAATCCGGATCCCACAGCGGCGCATCCTTCCAGCGCTCGATGTCGGCCAGCATGCGGCGCACGCCCTCCTCGAACGGAATCTCCGGCGCCCAGCCGAGTTCGCTCTGGATCTT
This sequence comes from Nisaea sp., assembly GCF_017640745.1. GTDB lineage: Bacteria > Pseudomonadota > Alphaproteobacteria > Thalassobaculales > Thalassobaculaceae > Nisaea. The sequence continues at coordinate 30,849 of NZ_JAEPQA010000026.1, forward strand.
GGTGATGTCCGCCCATGTGACGTCAGGCTCGCCCGGCCGTTTCGGCACATAGACGACCTCACCTTCAAGCAACTCGACGAGCCGGTTGATCGATTGCGGATTGCCGCCACCTGCATTGTAGATCTCGCCGCTCTTCTCGGTCCGTGCCGCCGCCAGGAAGGCTTTCGCCAGATCGGATGCATAGATGAAATCGCGTTCCTGGGTGCCGTCTCCGACGACTGTGTACGGCTTGCCGGCAAGTTTCTGACGCAGGAATACCCCGAACACCGCGCCGTAGGCCCCGGTTGTTCGGACCCGCGTGCCGTAGGCATTGAAAATTCGGACCGAATTGGCCGGCAGACCGTAGACCTGATGCCAATGCATCACCGCTTCCTCGCCCTGGAACTTGCTGAGGGCGTAGGGATATTGCGGGCGGATCGGATGGGTCTCCAGCGTCGGCGTCTCGGCAAGCCCGTAGCATGAGGATGAAGCGGCATAGACGAGCTTCTCGATCCCAGCCGCGCGGGCACATTCGAGAACGTGGACGGTGCCCTGGACATTCGTTGCCATGTAATCGATCGGCCGCTCGATCGACGGCACGATGTCGCCGATACCGGCAAAGTGAAAGACATAGCGCGCGCCGTCGAACGCCGGGCGGATCGAGTCCATGTCCCGAATATCCGCGTCGAAGACTTCCAGATTCTCATCGCCTTTATGGTGTTCGAGATTGCTCCGGTGTCCGCCAACGAAATTGTCGACGACACGGACATGCAAACCTTCCGACAGCAGAAGATCGACCATGTGGCTGCCGATGAAGCCCGCCCCGCCGGTGACGACTGCGATGCCCTGCACACTGGTTCCGCTCATGAAGCGCGCCCCCCTCTGTTGAATTTCAGGCGCATAATTCGGATAACTCGCTCCATATCACAAGAAGCAGGAACACGGACAGTTTAGTATGGCGGATCGCAATCAGAGCCGATGGGCTTGAAATGCCGACGAAATGGGTACTTGAATCAGACCTGCTCTTTCTTGAGCCGGCGGTCAGGTTCGCGGGCATTAATCCGAACGCAATCAGGGAATATCCCGGCCCGACGCGGGTCTCGGCGCTGACCTATCCGACGCCGTTTTGCCGGAGTTCGGTTCTGTGGATGCGCGCCCTGTCGCACCTTGTCGTCCGCAACAGGGATTTCGAGCTCTTCCTGATTGAAGTGAACTCCGAGAACGACATGAAAGAGACCAGTCGCACCCGAATCTATCCCGTGCTAGACGACCAGGTCATTCAATTGCTTACGCAGATCAACCGGGCCGATGCGCGCGACCTTAAGATCCAGAGCCAAAGGGTTGAGCACGTCCTTGAGCAACTGAAACACCGCGCATCGGATGCGCTGAAAGACGAAATCATGCAGCTCTACAGCAAAGATCCGCAATGAGTGCCCGCACCGCGCCATTTCGCCGCCAGACTCGTGTTTTGGCTTGGACTCGAGAGTAACGCGGCGTATCCGGATACAAGAGTCGCACATCTGCGACGCCGAAATCGCAACAGGTTCCCTCATGAAAAAGATTCTCGCGACCCTCGCCATTCTGACCAGCCTCGCCGCATGCACCTCGGATGAGGAAAGGATCGACGGCAGGTGGATCGGCACGATCTCCGAGGACGCGCGCAAAGAACTCCAGATCGAGGGTGAAATCGACGGCGATGTCTTCGTGGTACAGTTCGAACCCGATGCGGTCCATTTGAACGACACCGTCCGTGCGGCGGAGTATTCCACGAACAAAGGCCGCACCCTGGTCAAATTCGAGAACGAAAACCGGGTGCTCACCATCTATCACGATGAGACAAACCCGAATAAAATACGGATGACAGCCGTCGGATATTTCCGCGGCAAAATCTATTCGTTCGATCTGGAACGCGACGGCGATTGAACCAGGCTCAAGCGCGGCAGGACCAGATCAGAATGGCGGCGGACAAGATCGGCATAGCCTGGACGGTGGATCCTAAATCCGGTTGGGGCATCTACGGATACAACATCATCCGGCACCTCTGCCTTCACACCCCTTATACTCCGGTTGCTCTGGAGGTCTCCGACCTCGGCTTCGCGGATCCGCTCGAGGCAGAACTGATCAAGGACAGGACCTCCACCCCGCTGAACGAAAACCCGGAATGCCTGGCGCCCTACGCCGGGACCGGAAGACGTCTTCCATTCCCGGTTCTCCACGCCCGCGGCGGCAACGTGGCTCCTCAATTCTCCAAACTTTCCAACGGAGTCATCGGCCGGAGGAACCATGCTCTGACATTTTTCGAGAATGCCAGGATCACGGCGCGCGATGTCGAGATTTACAATCGCTTCGCCAGTGTCGGCGCGGGATCGACATGGAATGCGAACCTCCTGACAGCCGCCGGTGTGAAGAATGTCGCGGCCATCCTGCAGGGCATCGATCCGTCCCTATTCCACCCTGCGCCGAAGCGGGGGATTTTCGAGGGCAGGTTCGTGATATTCGCCGGTGGCAAGATGGAATACCGCAAGGGACAGGATATCGCGCTGAGGGCGGTGAAGATCTTTGTCGACCGGCACCCGGACGCCCTGCTTCTCTGCGTCTGGGGAAATCACTGGCCGGAAGCTTGGTCATACAAGCAATTCATAAGTTCTCCATATATCGACTTTGTGCCGCCTCCGGACGCGGAAGGCCGCCTCCAACTTCCGAAATGGTTTGAGGCATTCGGCTTGAATCGGCAGAATCTCTACGCTTTCAGCTCCTTTCCGCACATTCATACCGCGGCCCTGATGCGTGAAGCCGATGTTGGGCTTTTCCCGAACCGCTGCGAGGGCGGAACCAACCTCGTCGCCATGGAAGCCATGGCTTGCGGGCTGCCGACAATCATTTCCCACAATACGGGCCACCTCGACATCATTCATGACGGCGCATGTCTGCCATTGAAGTCTCAGGATGCGGTACCCGCATTCCATAGGAGCATCGATACCGCCGGATGGGGCGAATCCTCCATCGATGAGATCGTCGAGGCACTGGAGTTCGCCTATCAGAACCGGGATGAAGCGGCGGAGATCGGCCGTAAAGGCGCGAAGCGGATGCATGAACTTTCGTGGGATCGGCAAATCGCCAAACTGCTCGCCTTCATCGAAGCCTATGGCCTTGACTGAGGAAGGCCGCGCGAAAAGCACAAATCCGCCGGTCCATGCGATCGGCTGGTTTGAAGGGCGTTTCGGCTACAACGTCCACACGCGCAATTTTTTCGACAGCCTCTCGCGCTTGATTCCCGTCACAGCCTCTCCCCTGATCGGGCAGGAGGGGCCATGGCAAGCAGACCGGGATATCCTGCGCCATATCCCTGCCCTCTCGCCACGGGCGACCGTGGCGCTGCTGTACGCGGAGATGATGGATATCCTCGACGGCGCGCCGGGCCGGAGAATCGCCTATACGGTCTGGGAGTCGACCGTCTATCCGCCCAACTGGATCGAGAAACTGCGCTCTGCCGACGAGGTTTGGATCCCGAGCAAGTGGGGGCGCAGTGTCCTGATCGAAAACGGTCTTGCGCCGGGCTCGGTACATGTCGTTCCGGAGGGGGTAGATCCTGCGCTCTTCAATCCCGCGATTGCGCCCACCGACGCGCTCCAGACCTTTCCCGGGTTCAAATTTCTCAATGTCGGACGGTTCGAGACGCGCAAGGGAACGCGCCTCTTGATCGAGACCTTCGACCGGGCCTTTGGGCCGAACGACGAGGTCTATCTCATCCTGGCCTGCGACAACCATCATGATCCAGATTTCGATATTGCCAGGATTCTTCGTTCGCTGAATCTTCGTTATCCGAACCGGATCGCGTTCATACCTCCCGTGCGCAGCCACGCGCGCTTTGCCGAGCTCTACCGGGCCTGCGATGCTTTCGTCGCGCCTTTCCGGGCGGAAGGCTGGGGTCTGCCGGTCTGCGAAGCGATGGCCTGCGGCTTGCCAGTGATCGCAACGGATTATAGCGGCCCGACGGAATTCATGGATAAGTCGGTTTACCGGATCGGCTGCGAGATCGAAGAGATCTCTGACCCTCTCTACCTATCTTCTGCAACCGCGGGAGGACGCTGGGCCGAGCCGGACCCCGATCATCTCTGCGAACTCCTGCGGGCAGTCTACCGGAACCGAGAAGATGCAGCCCGGCGCGGTATGGCGGGTTCGCGCCATATCCTCGGACATTTCACCTGGGACGACGCGGCAAACGTGGCTCTCACCCGCCTAGGAACGTGAGGCAGCGAGCGTCAGGAGTTGTTTCCAGCTCGGCAGATTCGCTTCGAAAGTCGTATCCGCGTCGAGTGCGAGCGCCGAAGCCCTCGCATTCTCCGCCAAGCTTCGGCGCCACTCCGGATCTGTTCGTGCCCGTGCCAGTCCGTCTATCAGGACCTCGACAAACCTGTCGGCTGTCGCGCTGTCGACCCACAGACCGTTTTCCGCCGTCGCGACGTCCCTCAGCCCCCCGCTATGGGTACCGCAGACGACAACACCCGCAGCCATCAGGTCGAGAAGAGGCAATGCCGACCCACATAGGCCGCGCATGGAGAGGAACAGATCGCATTCCGGGACAGAGCGCCGCCACGCAACGGGGTTCTCGTAGTCCATCTCGATCCATTCGACACCCACGAAATCCGGGCTTAGCCGTGTTACCGCACCGCGTATATGAGCGAGATAGGGCTTGCCGGCCGGAAAGTACCCGATCCGTGAGACCAGCCTCGGAGCGGGCTGTCTGCTGCCCGACTCACGGCCCGGAAAATCAGTCGTTACCTCGACGCCAAGGACATGTTTTCCGAGATGATAGCGGCCGAGTTTCTGGCGCCAATACTCACCTGGCGCAACGGCGGCCACGGTCGCCGCAGATTTGCGTATCCGTGCTTGAGGCCCCCCGAAAAACGCGTAGGGATTCCAAACAAGCGGCGCCTGGAGATGTCCGGATTCGTCCAAAGCGGCTTGCAATGCCGGAGGGCGGTTCACATCGAAGACGACGAGCCAACCCGGCTCCGGGAGCGATTCGACGGCACCGGTGAAATTGAAAATCCGCGCATCGACCCCCGCGGCTCCGAGCCGCGCTATCTGGCTGCGGTAAAAGGCCAGCTTCTCTTCTCGGGCCCCTTCCTCCTCGGTCAGAACAAAACCGATCAACAGAACGCGCTCCAAAAATCGAGCAGCTGCTTTTCCATGTTCGACTGGGAGTAGCCGGCTGCCGTCTGCCGACCGGCCTCAATCATGGAGGCGAAACAGTCCGGGTCGGCTCGAAGACGCCTCAAAGTGTCGCCCAGCAGGTGCACGAGATTGTCCGGCGTCGCTTCGTCATACCAGCGGCCATTCTGCTCGGTCGCATAGTCGAGACCGCCGCCACCATGATAACCAACCACCACGCAACCCGCCGACATCGCTTCCAATGGAGGCAACCCGAGGCCTTCATGCGTGCTCAACGATAAAAAGATCGCGCTTTCCGCCATGCGCTCGGCGACCTTGTCGGGATGCATCTTATGGATACTTGCAAAGGCGATTTGTCTCAGTTCGGGATACTCAAAGCACAAGCCATACATCACCGTTCCGAATTCAACGACCCGCTTTCTAGGCATGTAGCAGACCTGCAGCTTCTTGGGCCCGTCGACCTTTGGAGCGGGACGAATTGCCGGACTGACAATAACCGGATTCTCGACCTGGTGTACCTTTCGCAGATACTGCGCAATCGGCTCGGAGACGCAGAGGAACGCGTCGATTGGAAAATCCGACAGTCGTTCATGGGGCTGGAGCGTGCTGTCCAGGAAATAATGGTTCTGGCAGAAGAAAACCCGCCTGACGGGCAGAGATATGAAACGGTCAAAGATATGCCGAGGCAGGGAATCGTGCAGCACGAGGGTATCGCCGGGCCGGATTGGAAGAAGCTTTCCGTTTGCGAACGACGCATCCGGATTGATCCAGTCAGGGCGTCCTCCTTCGAAAGTGCTCGAAACCTTCGCGTCAAAACCCGCGCGACGGAGTGTGGCGACATGCTCGGCCTGCACCATTACGCCTCCGATCGGAACCTCGAGGTTCTTGACTGAGAGATAGATAATCTGAGCCATGTCTGGTTCGCCCGGACCCCCGGCTTCAAGCGTCGAAGAACCGTTTCATGTCGAGGTTTTCGAACGGCATGAATTTTCTGAGAGCCGCGAGCACACGTTCCGTGGCGCGTCCGTCGCCATATGGGTTGACCGTTCCCGAACAATCCATTTGGGCAGCCGTGACCATGGCAGCAGCGATGGCACCGCGCTCAGGTGGACAGTCGATAACCGACGCCGCCTTGAGGCGGCCGTCCTGGCGGCAACCTATATTCACCGTCGGAATCCCGAAGGACGGAGCCTCATAAAGGCCGCTCGACGAGTTGCCGACAACCATCGTGGCATGCTTCAAGGCAGCGAAGTAGAGATCCTGCCCGAGCGAGTCGCGTGCAATGATCCGGTCGGACTCGTGCGCCATCGCCTCCAGAAGACGGTTGAGCTCTGCTCCTCCAGAATCGGCGTTGGCGTAGGTGACAAGCGCAGTCATGTCGTCAGGCAGCTCCTCGAATGCCGAAAGCAGTTCCGCAAACTGTTCCGAGGGCGATCCCTTGTCCGCCGTAGCCGGGTGGAATGTCGCCACGAGAAAACGCGTACCGAGAGACGCTCCGACCCGGCGTTCCACCTCCTCCCGTGTGAGCCGTTCGCGCGACAAGATGGCGTCGAGTGCAGGCGTTCCGGTGTTAAAGACTGTGTCCGGATGCTCGCCCATCCGGATCAGGCGCTCCCGCGCGGGCTGGTTTGTCGTCAAATGCAAATGAGAAAATTTCGATATTGCATGACGTAATCCGTCGTCCAGCGATCCGGATGTGACGTCCCCGCCAATCATATGGGCGATCGGGATATTGAGCAGGTAGGCCGCCGACGCGGCGGCAAATGTCTCAAAGCGATCACCAAGCAAGAGAACCAGATCGGGCCGCCGCATTGCCCAGGCATCGGCAAATCCGGCAAGGGCGACGCTGGTCGAATGCGCGACATCGAGATCGCTGCCACCGGAAGCATCGCAATCGATCTTGCCCGCGATCTCGAAGCCCGCCGCCTCGACCTCGTCCACCGTGTTCCCGAAGCGGGGGGAAAGATGCATACCGGTCACGTAGAGGTCGAGATCAAAGTCCGGCGCAGCGCGGAGCGCGTCGAGCACCGGTCTCTGGATTCCGAAATCGGCGCGGCTTCCCGTTACGCAGGCAATACGTTCCGCCATGATGCGCTACACCCTGCGGCCGAGTTTTGCGCTGCTCGGAAGGTTGACGATCCGGTCCACCAAGGCTTCGGTCACCCTCAGCGAGGTCCGCGGGCAATCGCGGTTGAAGGACAGTTCGTGCATCGGCGTCCAGCACGGACGGGCCTGAATCCCCTCGTCGTTCAGCCTTGCGAGCAGACTGTCCCGTGCGGCACGGTCGGGAACCAGCACTGCATTCAGCCAGTAATTCCCGCGACAACCCTCGGGCTCACGGAAAAACTCCACTCCCGGAATTCCGCTCAGCGACCGGTCATATTCAGCGGCCAGAACCCTCTTCTCCTTGAGGAACCGGTCAAGCATCTCGAACTGCGCGCAGCCCAGCGCGGCATTCAGGTTCGGCAGCCGGTAATTGTAAGCGATCTCGTCATGGTCGAAGGCCCAGCGATGCGGCAGTTTTGCCGTCGTCGTCAGGTGTTTCAGGTGCTTCGCGAGAGCTTCGTCGTCGGTCACGACGGCGCCGCCGCCGCCGGTCGTGATCGTCTTGTTGCCATTGAAACTGACCGCGGCGAGCTTGCCGAAACTCCCCATCGGGCGGCCGTTCCGGCTGGACCCGAGGCTCTCCGCAGCGTCTTCGACGACGACGATATGCCAGCGCTCCGCAACCTCGGCGAGCCGCTCCATCCGGACCGGATGACCGAACACATGCATCGGCACGACGGCGCTGATCCGCCGTCCGGTCGAGCGGTTCCAGGCCGCGCCGTCCCGAAGCTCAGCGATCTCCTCCAGGTAGGCGTCGAGGGCATCCGGATCAAGCCCGAGCGTGGCATTCTCGCTGTCGACGAAATGCGGCACGGCGCCCGCGTGATAAACCGCGTTGGCCGACGCGACGAAGGTCAGGGCCTGCACCAGCACCTCGTCGTCCCGCGCCACTCCGGCGGCGACAAGGGCGATGTGCAGGGCGGCCGTTCCGCTGACGCAGGCGACGCCGAACTTCGTGCCGGATTTCTCCGCCACGAGCTTCTCGAACCGGTCGACATAGGATCCGACCGAGGAGACCCAGCCGGTCTCGATGCAGTCGGTCACATATTCCTTCTCGCGTCCGATGAATTCCGGCTCGTGCAGCGGCAGCGGGCGGTTCTCGGGCAGAACCGAAATGACGGCGGCGACAAGCGCGTCCTCGTCGTAGCTGCTGTTCTTCAATACGGCCGTCATCAGACCTGGTACCCTTCGGGATAGCGCGCGAGATTGGCGGGGTCGGTGAACCATTCGATGGTCTTTTCCAGACCCCGGTCGAAGCCGTCGCGGCCGCCATGCGCCGGCGCCCAGCCGAGGATCTCCTCCGCCACCGCAACGCCCGCAAAAAGCCGCTCGACCTCACTTGCCTCGGGCCGGAGACGCTCCTCGTCCGAGACGATCTCCACATTGCGTCCCATGACCCGGCCGATCGCCGCCGCGGTCTCGCCGACGGAAATCTCGAAGCCGCTGCCGATGTTCGTCACCCGGCCGATCGCCTTGTCCGCCCGCATCGCCGCGACGAAACCGGCAGCGGTATCCCGGACGAAGGTGAAGTCGCGTGTCGGCGAGGTGGCGCCGAGGCGGATTTCCTCCGCGCCGCGCGCAAGCTGCGTGATGATGGTCGGGATCACCGCGCGGGCGGACTGGCGCGGACCGTAGGTATTGAAGGGGCGGAGCACCGCGACCGGCAGGCCGAAGCTCTTTTCGTAGGAGAGCGCCAGATGATCCGCCGCCGCTTTCGAGGCCGCGTAGGGGCTTTGCGGATTGACCGGATGTTCCTCCGTGATCGGGACGAACTGCGCGGTGCCGTAGATCTCGCTGGTCGAGGTGCAGACCACCCTCTCCGTCTCCCAGAGCCGGGCTGCTTCCAGCACGTTCAGCGTGCCGGTCACATTCGTGTCGATATAACTTTCAGGTGCCCGGTAGGAGTAGGGAATCGCGATCAGTGCGGCGAGATGCAGGATTGCCGAGGCGCCCTTGGCAGCGCCGACGACGCAGCTCCGGTCGCGGATATCGCCGAGCACAATCTCGAGCCCGCCGCGCAGCTCCTTCGGGATCGTCTCCAGCCAGCCGGTCGCACCGAAGGAATTGTAGAGCGCGAGCGCGCGCACTTCCCTGCCCTCTTCCAGCAGCGTCTCGACCAGATGCGAGCCGATGAAACCATCGGCACCGGTCACCAGAACCGGACCCGTCATACCTGTCCCCGAATTGATACGTGCGCGGCGACGATACATGAAAGCCCGCGCGGCGCGAAGATGCGGAATTGTATCGATTTTGTCCCGCTACCGGCCGTCAGGCGGTGACGATGCGATCCCCTTCGTGACCACGCGCCCGCATGGCGTTGCGGGTATCGACCACCAACCGCGCCCGATCCGCGATCAAGGCATAATCGACATCGTCGTGATCGGTGACGATCAGCACCGCGTCCGCCGCGGCGACCCGCTCGGCCGTCAGCGCCACGCCGGTCCGTCCGGCGAGATGGCCGAACTCGCGGCTCGGCAGGATCTCCGGAATCCAGGGATCGTGGAAGGAGACCGAAGCGCCCGCCGCGTCCAGCTTCTCCAGGATGGTCAGCGCCGGGCTCTCGCGCTGGTCGGCGACGTTCTTCTTGTAGGCCATCCCGATCAGCAGGATGTCGGCGCCGCGCAGCCCCTTGCCCGATTGCAGGTCCACCGCCTCGCGCAGCCGGTCGATGACGTAATCCGGCATCGCCCGGTTGATCTCGCCCGCGAGCTCGATGAAGCGGGTCGTCTGGCCGACGCTGCGGGCCTTCCAGGCGAGATAGAAGGGATCGATTGGGATGCAGTGCCCGCCGAGGCCCGGCCCCGGATAGAATGGCATGTAGCCGAAGGGCTTGGTCGAGGCCGCTTCGATCACCTCCCAGACATCAATGCCCATGGCGCCGTAGATCAGCTTCAGCTCGTTCACCAGCGCGATATTGACTGCGCGGAAGACATTCTCGGTGATCTTCACCGCCTCCGCCGTCGACGCGGAGGAGACGGGTACGACCTTCTCCAGCACCGCGCCGTAGAGTGCCTCCGCCGCCTGTCCGGAGGCCGCGTCCATCCCGCCGACCACCTTCGGGATCCGGCCGATGGAATACTGCGCGTTGCCGGGATCCTCTCGCTCAGGGGCGAAGGCGAGGAAGAGATCTTCGCCGAGCTTCAAGCCCGCGCCTTCCAGGATCGGCAGCAGCACCTCTTCGGTCGTGCCGGGATAGGTGGTCGATTCCAGCACCACCAGCGCGCCCTTCTTCAGCACCGGCGCCAGCGCGGCGGCGGTGTCGCGGACATAGCGGAGATCCGGGTCGCGCTCCGGCGTCAGCGGCGTCGGCACACAGATCAGCACCGCGTCCGCATCGCCGAGGTCTGCAATCACACTGGTCGGGCGGAAACGCCCGGTCGCGATCTCGTCTCCGACGCCGTCGACCGGGATATGCGGCAGGTAGGAGCGCTCCGCCTTCAGCATCTCCACCTTGGACCCGTCGATATCGTAGCCGGTGACCGGAAAGCCGGCCCGGAGGCAGGCCAGCGCCAGGGGCAGGCCGACATAACCGAGGCCGATCACGCCGACCCGCGCCTCTTTCGCCGCCACCCTGTCGAGGAATGCTTGCACGCTCATGGGCACTGTCCGTAGCCTGAAGCCGGACGCCACGCAAGCACGGGAGAGTGAGGATGGCCGGTCTCAGCGACATGCAAAAGGACGCCTTCTGGCGCGACGGCTACCTCACCATCGAGAACGCGGTCTCTCCGGATCTGCTCGGACGGCTGCGCAACACCTTCGACGGCTGGGTCGAGGAGAGCCGGGCGCATGACACGCCCTACGGCGAGACCATCAACAACAAGCCGCGTTTCGACCTCGAGCCGGGCCACACGGCCGAGAAGCCGGGCCTCCGCCGCGTCAACGCGCCGGTCGAGGTTTCCGAGGCCTACTACGAGGCGATGGCCTCGAGCCGGATGACCGACTGCGTCGCCGACCTGATCGGCCCGAACGTGAAGTTCCATCATTCCAAGATCAATTCGAAGCTGCCCGGCGGCGCGACCCAGGTGAAATGGCACCAGGACTTCCCCTTCACCCCGCACACCAACGACGACGTGATCACCGCGCTGCTGATGGTCGACGAGGTGACGGAGGAGAACGGACCGCTCGAGGTGCTGGCCGGTTCGCATCTTGGCGAGATACACGGCCTCTGGCACGAGGGCATCTTCACCGGCGCGATCGACGACAATGTCGCCGCCGAGTGCAAGAAAAAGGCGGCACTCTGCACCGGCCCGGCGGGTTCCGTCTGCCTGATGCACACCCGTCTGCTGCACGGCTCGGCCCCAAACCTTTCGAACCGGCCTCGCACCCTCTTCATCTCAGTCTATTCCGCCGAGGATGCGGTGCCGGTCTCGCCCAACCCGATGCCGAACAGGTACGAAGGCACGATCGTGCGCGGTGTGCGTACCGGCCGGGTGCGGTCGATCCCTTACGAGATCACGCTGCCTCAGTTGCCCTCGACCGCGTCCTTCTTCGACCAGCAGGCCAAGCACAAGGCGTGATCGGGACCACCCCGAAGCGAGAACGCGAAACCGGAACCACTTCGATGTTACCGGAGCGGCCATGCCGGGGTCATCAGGCGAGCATGCCCGGTGGCCTCCCCACCAGGACTTCGAACGGACAACAAAAACATGAGCGATACCGACACCTCCGCCAGAGATGTTCAGAAAAACAAGCACGCCCTTGGACTTAAAAAATCCGACTGGGACGAGATTTTCAATTACTTGCGGCGGCGTCCCCAGACCCTGTTTTTCTCGCGCGACCTGCGGGTCTATATCGCGAAAAAGCGGGCCGGAATGTTTGCAAGTTTCCAGCGGACGGCGAGCAATCCGAGCGGCAAAGCGATAGATATCACGATCCCGCACAACAAGCGGATGATGGACAATTTCGTCGAGTCCCACGTTGAACGCCTCATCCGCCCGCTTTCCGTGATCGATCCCGTCTATGAGAAGGCTTCAAACATGCGCGTGCTTTCGATCGGCCCGCGCAACGAGATGGAAATCTTCAATCTGATCGCCCACGGCTTTCATCCGGAGAATATTTCCGCCATCGACCAGGTATCGAACTCTCCCCTGATCGATATCGGGGACATGCATGCCATCCCGCACCCGGACAACAGTTTCGACGTGATGATCAATGGCTGGGCACTGCCCTACAGCACCGATCACCAGACCGCGGTCAACGAGATGTGCAGAATCCTCAAACCGGGCGGTCTCTTCTGCATCGGCTTCACCCGCATTCCTCCGGGCACGGATGAGTTCAAGCGCGCGGAAGCCGATGGCGGTATCAACAACACACACTCGGATGACATTCTCCGACTTATCGGCGAGGAGCGGATTGACGAGGTCGCATTCCGACACGATCCTCTGGATAAGTCGCGGAAAGGCGTCATCCTCCTGATCGTGCGCTTGAAGTAATCGGGACCGCATGCCCAGAACTGTTGAGGCCGTTTGTGAATAACCTGATCGATAAAACAACGCCGATAGCCAGATTCTTCCAGTACGACAATCTGGACTGGTACCGCAGGTTTCTCCTCTCTTTGCGCTACAACATCAATCCGCGCGACTACAACAATTTCGCCGACATCATCGCGAAGTCGATGAACCAGATTCATGGCTTCGGCGCCCCGTCATACGACGGCGACGACGCCACGACACTTGAGGACTGGGCACGCGGCATACGTCAGGAAGGTTATGTCGAACTCGGACAGATGATCGATCAGAAGTCCATCGACGAAATCCTCGAATACCTCAAGGGGCGGAAAACCTCCTATCTCTGGGACAAGTCCCTCCCGCCTTTCCTGCCGGACGACGCGCCCGAGCAAGTCAGCGTCGCAAGCTATGACCAGACCACGATCGCGATGGCACCGCACCTGGTCCGGCTCGCCAATCATCCCAGGATCATTTCGGTGCTTCACCGGTATCTCGGAATGTATCCGTCCCTCATGTCGCTCGAGGCCTTCTGGTCGTTTCCGCGGGATCAGGCCGAGCACGCCCAGCTTTTCCACGTCGACCAGCACTGCTACCGCTTCTGCAAGCTTTTCCTCTATCTGACGGATGTGGACGAGGAATCCGGCCCGCACGTCTATGTCAGCGGCAGCGGCGACTACGCCGCACATGGCAGGCTCCTCAAGGAGAAGTCCGGCGGCGATCCTGCGCTGTTCGCCAAATACCAGGAGATGCTGAGGAAACAGCGCAAGACGGATGCCGAGGTCGAGGAACTCTTCGGAAAAGACCGGATCGTCACCAAAACCGGCAAGGCCGGCACGGTCCTGCTGGGAAACACCGGGAGCCTCCACAAGGGTCAGCTGCCGAAATCGAAAAAGAGGCTGATTTTCTCAGCGCTCTACACGATGCTGCCGACCATCAAGGACGAAGTGTCGATCACGCCCCTGGCTCACCTCCGAGACGAGATTAACGCGGCCTATCCGGGCGTCTATACCAACGACCAGATCGCCTATCTGAACCGCCTGGTCGCCGTCTAGTTACCGGAAAAGTCGGGGACCGCCGCCTCAGATCCCCGTCGCGCCTTCCCGGATAAACGTTCCCTCATTGAGGTCGCGGATCGCCTGCATCAGCTCCTCGCGGGTGTTCATCACGATTGGGCCGTGCCAGGCGACGGGCTCCCTGATCGGCTTGCCGGCGACCAGCAGGAAGCGCACGCCCTCCGGCCCCGCCGTCACGGTGATCTCGTCGCCCGTGTCGAAGCGCACCAGCGTCCGGTTGCCGGTCATGTCGCGGAGGTTCAGCTCCTCGCCCTGGAACTCCTTCTCCACCAGCACGCCGACCGGATCGGAGGCGTCGCGGAAGCGGCCGGCGCCGGCGAAGACATAGGCGAAGGCGTTCATGTGGGTGTCGACCGGCAGCCGCTTCGTGCTGTTCGGCGGTACCGAGATGTCGAGATAGAGCGGGTTCGCCGCGATCCCGTCGACCGGGCCGCGCTTGCCCCAGAACTCGCCGGTGACGATCTTCACCTTCGTGCCGTCGTCGTCGATGATCTCCGGGATGTCGGCCCCGGAAATGTCCTGGTAGCGCGGCGTCGTCATCTTTTCCGACGAGGGCAGGTTGGCCCAGAGCTGGAAGCCGTGCATCTGCCCCGCGGCGTTCCCGCGCGGCATCTCCTGGTGCATGATGCCGGAGCCCGCCGTCATCCACTGCACCGATCCCGCGCCGAGCACGCCGTGATTGCCGAGCGAATCGCCGTGCTCGACCTCGCCCGCCAGCACATAGGTGATGGTCTCGATGCCGCGATGCGGATGCCAGGGGAAGCCGGCCTTGTATTTCGCCGGATCGTCGTTGCGGAAATCGTCCATCATCAGGAACGGATCGGACTCGGTCGGATCGCCGAAGCCGAACACACGGTGCAGATGCACCCCCGCGCCTTCCATCGTCGGACGGGCAACGGACTCGGATTTCACAGCGCGGATCGACATGGCTTGCCTCCAGTTCTCAGGGCACGGCCGGATGGCCGCGCAGACTGAGAGATGGGCCGATCATAGCGCATTTGGAGGGGGAGATTGTTCGTGGGTGGGGACAATCTGTTTGCCTGCTTCATCGTCATCCCGGCCGGAGAGCCGGGACCTTTCGATCGAAGCGCTCATCGCCTCTCGTCATGAGGTCCCGGGTCAAGCCCGGGATGACGATCAAGAGGAGAGTTCTTCACCCTTCCCTCCCCCGCCCCACCTGCGCTAAACCATCACCCAGTTTTTTCGGCGGGATTCCGCCGCCTGTCGCACTGCCAACCGGGACGCTCTCCACGTGCAGGACTTTCTCGACAACGACCCGAACATCACGACCTCGAAATATGCCGCGATCCTCGGGCTGACGCCGTCCAAGGGTGCGCGCTCGCCGCTGCTCTGGAACGCCGCCTTCAAGGCCGGCGACATCGACGCCGCGATGGTGCCGATGGACGTGACGCCGGGAAACCTCGCGGGCCTCGTCGCGGCGCTGAAAGCCGATGCGCGCTATATCGGCGGCGCGGTTGCGGTGCCGCACAAGCAGGCGATCGCGGCGCTGCTCGACCGGCTGGAGCCGGAGGCGGAACGGATCGGCGCGGTGAACGCGATCTACCGCGACGGCGACGCACTCGTCGGCGCCAATACGGACGGCGCGGGCGCGCTCTCGCAGATCGCCGACGCACTGCCGGATCTTTCCTCCCGCAAGGCGGTGCTGATCGGGCTCGGCGGCGCCGGGATCGCGGTCGCGGCCTATCTTGCTGGCGCGGTGAAAGAGCTGGTGGTCGCTAACCGCACCGAGGCGAAGGCGAAGGAAGCGGCGATCCGGCTCGGCGCGAACGTCTCGTCCGTTGCCCTGCCGCTGACGACGGAGCTGATCTCGGACTGCGGCCTGCTGGTGAACTGTACCACGGCGGGCTACCAGGACGGCCAGGCGGGCACGCCGCTCGGCGCGGAAGCGGATGCGCTGCTGGCGGCACTGCCGGCGGACGCACTGGTCTATGACATCATCTACCAGCCGTTGGAGACCGAGCTCCTCTCAAAGGCGGCAAAGCGCGGCCTCAAGACGCGGAACGGGCTCGGCATGAATCTCGACCAGGCGGTGATCGCTTTCCAAAAGGCCAATCCAGGCGCGCTGACCATCGACCAGGTGCGCGACGCGATGCGGAACGCGGGGTAGGCGGTGCGATGAAGATCCGGCCTCTCGGCGAACACGAGCATCCCTTCGAGCATGGCGTGATCCTGCTCGGCGACCATGCGGACACGGTGGAGGCGGAAGCCTGGCCGATCCATCTCGACGCCATCCGGCACGAGGAGCTGAACGAGGTCGCGGCCGATTTCGACATCGTCATCCCGGCCGATCATCTGACCAAGCCGCCCCTGCTGAAGGCGGGCACCCGCGCTGCCTATCTGGTGCACGATCTCGACGCGCTGGAACGGCTCCGGGTGCTGGAGGAGACGGGCGAGCTGAAGGGCCCGATCCTCTTCGCGCCGACGCCTGTGGCGCGGCTCGAGCTGCACCGCCTCGCCCGGCCGACGCTGAAGGCGGCGCGGCCGATCCCGCTCGGTAAGGTGCTGGAAGCCGCCGATATCGCCGAGGAGAAGGGCGGGCCCGGGATCTGCGCCAGCCTGAAAGAGACGATCCTCGGCAAGAAGGCGCTCTACGATCTCGGCGAGGGCGCGGCCCTCGATTTCGGGGTCGTCGACGAGGACGATTGGAGGAAGCCATGATCAGCGTCGTGCTCCGGGCCAAGAACGAGGCCGCCTGGATCGGCCGCTGCCTGACCGCGCTGAAGCACCAGCGGGTGAAGGATATCGACGTCATTCTGGTCGACAACGACTCGACCGACGACACCCTGCCGATCGCCGAGGCCTACGGCGTGAACATCAAGTACATCAGCCGCGAGGAGTTCTCCTACGGGCGGGCGCTGAATATCGGCATCGCGGCGGCGAAGTACGACACGGTGGCGCTGATCTCCTCGCACTGCGTGCCGGTGGACGAGCTCTGGGCCGACTACCTGCTCGCTCATCTCGGTCCGAACGGCGACCCGAAGCTCTGCGGCATCTACGGCCGCCAGGAGCCGCTGCCGGATACCAGCGCGGTCGACCGGCGCGATCTCTGGACCACCTTCCGCGACGAGCGGGTGCGCCAGCGCCGGGACTACTTTTTCCACAACGCCAACTCGGGCATCCGCAAGTCGATCTGGGACGAGCATCCGTTCGACGAGGAGATCCGCGGCGTCGAGGATAGGGAATGGGGCAAGCGCATGATCGCGCTCGGCCACGAGATCCTCTACGAGCCCGGATTGCGCGTCTATCACCATCACGGCATCCACCAGGGCCGCGACGAGGGCCGCGCCAAGCGCGTTGCCGAGGTCATCGACTATATCCGGACGAGCGCGCCATGAGCGATACGCTGATCATCATCCCGGTCTATTCCGGCGCCAGCTCCACTCCGCGGATCGTGAAGCCGCTCGACGGCACCTCCAGCCTTGTCCGCACCATCGAGGCGGCGCTCGAGGACCTGCCGGACGCGCGCATCGTGCTGACCGCGGACGACAATGCCGTGAAGCAGCAGGCCGCGCCCTATGCGGACCGCATCACCATCCACGACCGGACGGCCGAGTCCTATACCGACGCACTCGTCGACGTGCTGGACGCCTTCCCGGCGGAGCAGATCGTCGTGATCGAGCCGACCCACCCATTCCGCCCGCGCGGCCTGATCCGGCGCACGGCGGAGAACCTCGCCGCGCGCGAGCATCTCGACAGCGTGGTCTGCGTCCGCCAGTTCGACGCCAGCCTCTGGCGCCTCGATCCGGACAAGACGATCCAGGCCCTCGGCCCCGGCGGCGACCGCCGCAGCTCGACCTATTTCCAGGAGGTCGTGGGCCTCGCGCTGGCGACCCGTCCGGAGCTGATCCGCGAAGGGCGCCGGCTCGGCGACGCGGTCGGCTTCGAGGTGGTCGACCAGTTCTGGGCCCTTGTCGATATCCGCGACGACATGAGCCTCGCCATGGCCGAGATGGTCGCGGACCGTTTCACCGAATTCAGGAATTCCATCGCATGAGCAAGTCTGACCGCGTTCTCGCCATCCTGCCCGCCCGTGGCGGCTCAAAGGGCCTGCCGGGCAAGAACGTGAAGCCGATCGGCGGCAAGCCGCTGATCGCCCATTCCGTCGAGCATGCGCTCGCCTCCGGCGTCTGCGATCGGGTTTTGGTGACCACCGACAGCGAGGAGATCCGCGACGCGGCCGTCGCCGCCGGCGCCTGGTGCCCGTTCCTCCGCGAAGGCACGCTGGCCGAGGACCTGACCCCGACCGAGCCGGTCCTGAAGGACGCGCTGGAGCGCGCCGAGGCGCTCGACGGCCCGTTCGGCATCGTCGTGTTCCTGCAGCCGACGGACATCTTCCGCAAGCCGGAATGGATCGCGGAATGCGTCAAAAGGCTGAAGGCCGACGACAGCCTCGAGACCGTCTTCGTCGCCAACAAGACGCACAAGAATTTCTGGTCCCGCAACGACGCGGGCGAATGGGAACGGGTGTTCGACTGGATGGCGATCTACGGCCCGCGCCAGACCCGCAAGCCGCTGTTCCGCGAAGATACCGGTCTCGCCTCGGCGATCCGCGCCGACCTGATCCGGGCCGGCAAGCGCACCGGCATGAAGGTCGACATCCTGGAGATCGACGATTTCGCCTCCGGCATCGACATCCACGACGCCTTCGACCTCTACATGGCCGAGAAGGCGCTGGAATATTTCGCCAAGCACGGGGGTCGGTGAACCGGTCCGTACGACCGCTTCTTCCTGAGAGGCCCGGCCTCCTCTACCATGCGGGCATGGCTGAGGATCCCGGGAACGAGGTCGATATTCTGCGCGAGGCCGTCGGCTCCGGCGATTGGGCGACGGCGCTCCCCATCCTGCAACGCAAGGCAAGAGACGAGGCCGGCCACTCCCGGCACTGGTCGAACCTGGCATCCGCCCAGCGCGCATCGGGACAGAGTCCGACCGCGGCTCTCAAGCGGGCCGTTCTCATCGATCCCGGTATCCCGTCCTACCTGAACGATCTCGGCGCCGACGACAGGGAAGGCAAGACGGCCGCCTCGCGGCTTCTCGTGCTCGATCCCCTGCATGGCGCGGCGGCACTGATGAGCGCCCTCAAAGCTCTCGGCGAGCAAAACCGGACGCACAGTTTCCGGCTCCTCAGGCGGCTCCGGATCTCCGAGCCGGCCAATCTCGACGCGACCTTCATTCTCGGCCAGTTCCTGGACCTCGCCGGACGCGCCGGGGAAGCCATCCGGCTTTACCGGGCGACGCTTTGCCTCGCTCCGGACGACCCTATGGGGGTGCGCCGTGATCTCGCGCGCCACGGCGTCGCTCCGGTGCGCCAGGCCTACAGCAGCGCCTACGTGAAACGGGTGTTCGACGGCTATGCGAAGAATTTCGACGCGCACCTGACCGAACGACTCAAATACTCCGGCCCCGAGGAGCTTCGGCGTCTCGGGCTCGCCTCCGGAATTCTGCCAGACGCACGCAAAGTCGAGCACATTATCGATATCGGCTGCGGAACCGGTCTCTCGGGCGCAGCGGTCCGGCCTCATTGCGCGGAATTGACGGGAATCGACATTTCTCCCGAGATGCTGGGCATCGCCGGGGAAAAGAAAATCTACGACCGGCTCGTAGAAGGAGAAGCCGTCGCCGCGCTTGAGCGGGAAGACACACTCTACGATGCCGCAATCGCGGCAGATGTGAGTTCCTATATCGGCGATCTGGAGCCGTTTTTCCGTAAGGTCGGCGCCAAGCTGCAGCCAGGCGGTGGGCTTCTCATGACCGCGCATGAACTGACCGGAACGGATGAAGACGGGATCGGCATCGGTCTCGACGGCGCCCACAGCCATAGTCTCGACTATCTCGAAACTGCCGCCAGGACTGCGGGACTGACGCTTCTTGACGCCCGTCGCGGCTCGATGCGCGAGGAAGGCGGGGTCCCCCTTTCCACCCTCTTCCTGGCATTCACGAAACCCGTCTGAAACCGCTCCGGCTCGGCTTTCACAAGGCGGGGCCGCGCCCGAAAGCGGCAGATCGGGAGCCGGGCTATCAGATAAGGTCGCCCTGAATAGTGTCAAAGCGGTTCTTCAGTTTGTGCTCTGCGCGTGTCTTCATCATTCCGGCCACTGCCAGATCGCGCAGCGCGTCCACATCCGCTAGGGAATCCTCGATATATTCCTTGAGATGCTTCAGATCGAACGGATTGAAGGTGAAAACCTCTTTTCCGACCTCGAAGTTGTTCTCGATAAAGCTGTTGCGCTCCGAGAGCACGGCGCTTCCCCTGTTCTGGGCGTTGAAAAAGCGCTCCGTCACTCCGTTGGTATAATTCGGGAGGTGGTTGAAGGTCATTTTCGCAAGACACATCGTAAAGAGGCCGGTGCCGAAACCCGGGCTCAGGTTGGAATATGTAACCGGCCGCTCGATAATCCTCTCGATAAGTTCCTTTTGCGGCGAGACCACGGTCAGTTTGTCGAACCCCTTCAGAGCCTTGAACATGCGAAGCCGGTTTTCGGCGCGATAGAGGTTGTCAATCCAGCAGAGGATCCGCCGCAACGCCGGCTTGTCGGAAACGGATATGTCGAGTCCTAGGTCCCGTTCCGTATCGAACGCCAATTGCGTAAGGGACTTCCGCTCTCCGCTTCGCAAGCGCTCCGATACGCCGGCCGCGAATTTACGATAGGGCGGCTGCAGCGCGTTCAACCTCTCGCTGGAGGGGTTCAATTTCTCCAGATCGATGCTGCCGACGAAAAGCAACTCGACCGGGCGCTTCCGGAATGTCCGGGAAACGAAATCCTCGTCGGCAACCATCGGCCCGAGGTCCGTGGCCCAATGGGGAAAGTGACGCGGCGCGTTCGTCGATCCGAACCAGTAGGGAATATCCTCGATCGTATCTCCATCGGCGCACAGCCAAAATTGCCTCTCTGATGTACCCTGCACACGCGAATGATGGATCTGAAACGGGTTGTCCTGATGCCAGCTCAGCGCTTTGAAATTCCTTGGCAATCCGAGGGACTCTGCCGAGTTGTTCATCAGGAAGCAGATATCTTCGCCAGTAATATCCTCGTAAGCATATTCCACAAAACTGTCGAATGGCCCATTGACGACGTTCCATCTTTCCGCACTCAACTCATTTGCGATGTCCTGCGATGCAAAATAGGTAAATTCATTTGTGCGATTGATAATGTTGACGAACGCTTTTCTTCCCAAGCCTTCAAACTCCCAGACCAGATAGGCAACTAACCATTCTCATTCTTGAAAACACCGAAGCGCCAACCGCTAGCGTCGACACAACCATCCGTCCGTCAACCCGATCGGAGCGAACCAGCCCAGACTATAGCGATCGAAATTCTTCGCTGCAGCGCTGAAGATCGCATTTGCCGTCGCATCGTGAAGCCGACGCCCAAATTGCCCGCTTCACAAAACTGGGACAATCCGGGGTTTGACCCCATCGCGCCGACCCATGCTAATCATACCTGAACCGCAAGGCTTGCCGAGGGGGGACCGGCCGATGGAGCTCAAGTTCGATTCACGCACCGACGTTCTGGAGGTCTTTCCGACGCGCCTCTTCATGTTCTCGATAGACGGCGCCGAACCGCTCAACGATGCACTTAAAGCAGCGGTGCTGACGCGGGAGGCTTCCGGCGAACTGGGTGCGGCTGGGGTGATCGGCGGCTGGAGATCGAGCGGCAACCTTTTCGGCTGGGCAGATCGCGGCATCGATACGATCCGGCAGACCGCGACCGGCGCCCTGCAAGCGGTCATTCCGCAGATTACCGGCGGTGCAATCAGCTTCGAGACCGAGCTGTCCGGATACGCCAGCGTCCTTCGCTATGGTGGCTACGAGAAGCGCCATCTTTCGCCAGGCCACCATCTGACGATGGTATACATCATTGATGCCGGCGACGCGCCGAACGAGGACGCGCCGGAGAGCGGCACCATCGAAATCGACGATCCGCGCGCCCAGGCGGAGCTTGCCGGCCTGCCGATCGATACGGTGGGGCGTTCCGTGATGATCACACCCAAGAGCGGTCAGATGATCGTATTGCCAAGCTGGCTGCATATACGCACCAATCCTTATTTCGGGGACGGGGAGCGCGTGACGCTGACGCTGACGGCAACAGTGACCAGTTTGGGGAAAAGCGACACCACTCCTTAGGCCCGGCATCGGTTTACCGCCATCGAGACGCTGACATCCGGCCGAACAGGTGCGTATTAGTGCGTCAACGAAGCCGATCTATTGGAGGATCAAGACTCTTGAACCATCTCGATCAGAAAGACGGACTGCATCTTGGCTGCGGAAGCCAGATTCTCGATGACATGGTCAACTTGGACATCGTTGCCGGCGACGGGGTCGATCTTGCGTTTGACTTGGATGCAGTAGCCTCCACGCCGCTGCCGTTCGAGGACAACCGCTTCTCGAGATTTCTGATGCATCACACACTCGAGCACTTGCACCGTCCGCTGGACGTCATGCAGGAGCTTTATCGCGTCGCCAAACCAGGGGCCGTATTTCAAATCGCCATCCCGCACGGGTTTCATGAGGACGCTTGGGTCGATCCGACGCATACACGGCCATATTTTCCGAAAACTTTTCAATATTTCGGGCAGCCGAAATACTACGGCATGGACTACGGCTATACCGGCGACTGGGACGTGACGCGGTGCGAACTCCGCATCGAGCGGCGCATTGTCCAAGGAAAAACCAAGAACGAAGTCATGACGATGGTCAGAACGTGCAACAGCATCGTAAAGGAGCTTTATGTGGAGCTCACAGCGATCAAGCCCGCGAGACCGAGAGAACGCTCCCTGCTGAAGCCACCCGCTGAAACACTGGTGATTATCTGAAGAATTCCGGGCGTCCCGATACTTCAGGATTCGCCGCTGGCCTCTGACGAGGTTCAGACGGAAATATTCACCAGCGAGCCGCGTTCGAGCTGCTCGGCAAGTGCAACGCGTTCCGCCGATTCCGCATCGAACAGGGCCTGACGCCTCTGATCGGCCGTATCGGAAGCGGTATCCACCGCGCTTCTGGCCTCCCGCAGGTCGGCCTCGCGCTGGGCGACGACCCGCTCGGCCGCCTGAAGCGCCGATTGCGCCTGCGAGACAGCCGCACTCTGCTGGCTGGAACTGCCAATGACGGAACTCGCCGCGACGGCGGGACTTTCCGCGGCGGATACGGGCTGCGGGGTGGTGGCCGTCGTCGAACTGCCCCCGGGAGCCGCCGGTTGCGCCGCGCCGACAAGGTTGAGCGCACTGAGTTGCTGGGATACCGAAGTCGTTGATGCAATCGCCATCTGGTGACTTTCGATTCTCGTCCGTCAGGTCGGGACTACTTGTCTTTTCAAGGGCAATGTAACCGATGTTCTCCTCAGGAGTCGATTCCGGCTCGGACGGTCCTTGACTTGGACGCCGCCCCATCCGACAAAAGTCCCGCAGACGGTTCCCCTCGGGGATCAAAAGGGAACGCGGAGGTCCGGTCCAACAGGACGGTCCAGGCCGCGGCTGCCCCCGCAACTGTAGCCGGCGAGCGCTTCGACCGGAGGCCACTGGAGGCAGGAAACTGCCGCCGGGAAGGCGGACGGAGCGCGTGGACCCGGCGAGCCAGGAGACCTGCCGTCAGCATCGTCGCCCGCTTCGGTCCGGGGTGTGTCCGGGGCACGGTCTTCCGTTCGGTGACGAGACGTGACATCACCGGCCTGTGGAAGGCCCGAGGAGGCAGACATGAGTGAGAAGATCCCCGCGACCGTCATCACCGGATTTCTCGGTGCCGGCAAGACCAGCATGATCCGGCACCTGGTCGAGAACAACGGGGGCCGCCGTTTCGCCTTCATCATCAACGAATTCGGCGATCTCGGCGTCGACCGCGAGCTGCTGACCGGCTGCGGCATCGAGGGCTGCAGCGACGAGGACGTGATCGAGCTCGCCAATGGCTGCATCTGCTGCACGGTCGCGGACGATTTCCTGCCGACCATCGAGGCGATCCTCGCCCGCCCGGACAAGCCCGACCACATCATCATCGAGACCTCGGGCCTCGCCCTGCCGAAGCCGCTGGTGAAGGCCTTCGCCTGGCCGGAAGTGCGCACCCGCACCACCGTCGACGGCGTGATCGCGGTGATCGACGCCGCCGCCGTCTCCGAGGGCCGCTTCGCCGACGATCACGAGGCGGTCCAGGGCCAGCGCGAGGCCGACGAGTCGCTCGACCATGAGAGCCCGCTCGAGGAGCTGTTCGAGGAACAGCTGCAATGCGCCGACATGGTGGTGCTGAACAAGACCGACCTGCTCGACGAAACCGGCCTCGCCAAGGTCCGGGAGACCGTCGCCCCCTATCTCCGGGGCGGGGTAAAGACCGTCGCCAGCGCGCACGGACAGCTCGGTGCGGACGTGCTGCTCGGCCTCGGCGCCGCGGCGGAGGACGATCTGGAGAGCCGCCCGTCGCACCATGACGACGGCCACGAGCACGACCATGACGATTTCGACAGCTTCGTGCTGCCGCTCGCCTCGGTCGAAGACGTGGACGCATTGGAGGAACGCATCGTCGCCGCCGTCCGCGAGCACGACATTCTCCGTGTGAAGGGCTTCCTCGATATTCCGGGCAAGCCGATGCGCCAGGTGATCCAGGGCGTCGGCCCGCGCATCCAGCGCTATTTCGACCGCGACTGGAAGGGCGGCGAGACGCGGGAATCCCGCCTCGTCGTGATCGGCCATCACGGGCTCGACCGCGACGCCATCGCCGCCGCCATCGCCGGGTAAGAAACCCGGCCTCTCCTCACCGGAGGCCCCATGCATCTTCTGGCGGCAACACCCGGCACGGTCACCGACGGCAGCGAGGCGGTCGATCTCGGCCAGACGCCGGGCGACATCCTGATCCTGAGCGCGGCGGACACGGAGCTGTCCTGCCTCGCCCAGGGCTATGCGCAGGTGACGGCAGCCCATGACGGCCCGTTCCCGAGCCTGCGCCTCGCCAACCTCATGCAGCTCGGGCACAACCTCTCCGTCGATCTCTATGTCGAGGAGATGGTGGCGCACGCGAAGCTCGTCATCGCGCGGGTGATCGGCGGCACCGGCTACTGGCCCTACGGCGTCGAGCAGCTCTCGGCCCTCTGCCGGCGGAAGAAGATCCCGCTCGCCTTCCTGCCCGGCGACGACCAGCCGGACCCGGAGCTGACCGGACACGGCACGCTCGACACCGCCGCCTGCCAGCGGCTCTGGCGCTACCTGATCGAGGGCGGGATCGGCAACGCGGCGGAAGCGGTGCGCTATGCCGCGAGCCTCGTCGGAACCGAGACGGACTGGCGCGAACCGGCACCGCTGCCGAAAGCGGGCTACTACCTTCCGGGCCGCAATCACCCGTCTCTCGAGGAGGTGCTCGCCGCCTCCGCGCCGGACGCGATCCCGGCACCCGTCGTCTTCTACCGGGCGCTGGTGCAGGCAGGGAACGCGGCCCCGGTCGACTCGCTGGTCGAGGCGATGCGCGCCGAAGGCTTGGCTCCGGTGCCGCTCTATGTCTCCAGCCTGAAGGACCCGGTTTCGGCCGACCTGATCCGGGACACGATCGAGGGCGCGCCGCCCGGCGTGATCCTGAACGCCACCGGCTTCGCGGTCTCCAAGCCCGGTGCTCCCGGCAGCGCAACACCGTTCGATCCGGCCGACTGTACCGTGCTGCAGGTGATCTTCTCCGGCGGCAACCGCGAGGGCTGGGAGGCCTCCACCGCCGGTCTCTCCGCCCGCGACATCGCCATGAACGTCGCCCTGCCGGAAGTGGACGGGCGGGTGCTCGCCCGCGCCGTCTCCTTCAAGGCCGAGGCGCGGCGGGACGCGGCAACGGAATGCTCCATCGTCACCTACGCCCCGGTCCCGGACCGCATCGCCTTCACGGCAAAGCTCGCGGCGGGCTGGGCGAAGCTGCGTGCGACGTCGGCCGGGGAGCGCCGGATCGCGCTGGTGCTCGCCAACTATCCGAACCGGGACGGACGGCTCGGCAACGGCGTCGGGCTCGACACGCCGGCGGGGACGGTGAACGTGCTCCGCGCGATGAGCGATGCCGGCTATGGCGTGCGCGATATCCCGATCAACGGCGACGCCCTGATCGGCCGCATGTCCTCAGGCCCGACCAACGATCTCTCCGACCGCGCCAACCGCAAGGGTGGTGCCACGCTCCCTCTCGACGCCTACAAGGAAGCCTATGCGGCGCTGCCGGAGAAGGTCCGGAGCGAGATCGAAGGCCGCTGGGGCAAACCCGAAAGCGACCCCTTCGTCACCGGCGAGGCCTTCCGGCTCTCGGTCCTCACGCTCGGCAATGTCGTGGTCGGAATCCAGCCGGCGCGCGGCTACAACATCGACCCGACCGAAACCTACCACTCGCCCGACCTCGTCCCGCCGCACGGCTATCTCGCCTTCTACATCTGGCTGCGCGGTGAGTTCGGCGCCCATGCGGTCATACACATGGGCAAGCACGGCAACATGGAATGGCTGCCGGGCAAGGCGCTGGCGCTCTCGGAGGAGTGCTATCCGGAGGCCGTCTTCGGCCCGGTGCCGCATCTCTATCCTTTCATCGTCAACGATCCGGGCGAAGGCACGCAAGCGAAGCGCCGCTCCGCTGCCGTCATCGTCGATCATCTGACCCCGCCGCTGACCCGCGCCGAGAGCTACGGACCGCTGAAGGAGCTGGAGGGGCTGGTCGATGAATACTACCAGGCGGCCGGGGTCGATCCGCGGCGCCTGAAACTGCTCTCGGAACAGATCCTGGAAAAGATGGCCGCCATCGGCCTCGACAAGGATCTCGGTCTCTCCGTCACCGACGACGCGGCGGAGAAGCTGAACCGGCTCGACGGCTATCTCTGCGAGCTGAAGGAACTGCAGATCCGCGACGGGCTGCACATCTTCGGCGCGGCGCCCGAAGGACGGCTGCTGGACGATCTGCTGACCGCGCTGGTGCGGGTGCCGCGCGGACAGGGGGAAGGCGGCGACGCCTCCCTGCAACGGGCGCTCGCCCGCGATCTCAGGCTGGAAGTCGCAGGCGAGCCCTTCGATCCGCTGGCCGCGGACATGACCGAAGGCTGGACCGGCGCGCGGCCGGATGCGCTCGCGTCGGTCGACGATGCGCCCTGGCGCAGCCACGGCGACACGGTCGAGCGGCTGGAACTGCTGGCCCACGCGCTAGTCGCCGGGCGCGCCGAACCGAACCCGGCCTGGGAGCGCACGCGCGCCGTGCTGGACGCCGTAGCCGCGCATCTCCGCCCGACCGTCACGAACTGCGGCGATGCGGAGCTGGACGGGCTGCTGAAAGGCCTCGCCGGCCGCTTCGTCGCGCCCGGCTCCTCCGGCGCGCCGACCCGCGGACGGCCGGACGTGCTGCCCACCGGCCGCAATTTCTATTCCGTAGATACTCGCGCGGTGCCGACGCCTGCGGCCTGGCAGCTCGGCTGGAAATCCGCCGCGCTGCTGCTCGAGCGCTACCGGCAGGAGAACGGCACCTGGCCGGAGCGGCTCGCCCTCTCCGCATGGGGCACCGCGAACATGCGGACCGGCGGCGACGATATCGCCCAGGCCCTCGCCCTGATGGGCGTCAGGCCGGAATGGGACGTCGCCAGCGGCCGCGTCACCGGCTTCGAGATCCTGCCTGCCTCGGTACTGGACCGGCCGCGCGTCGATGTGACCTTCCGCGTCTCCGGCTTCTTCCGCGACGCCTTCCCGTTCCAGATCGACCTGCTCGACAGCGCCGCCCGCGCGGTCGCGAAGCTCGACGAGACGCCGGCCGAGAACCCGCTCGCCGCCCGCTACCGCGCCGACGCGGCCGCCTTCGAGAAGGCCGGTATCAGCCGCGAAGCGGCGGAGAAGCAGGCCGGCTACCGCGTCTTCGGCTCCAAGCCCGGCGCCTACGGCGCGGGGCTGCAGGCGATGATCGACGAGCGGCTCTGGGAGAGCGAGGAGGACCTCGCGAAGGCCTATGTCGCCTGGGGCGGCTATGCCTACGGCAAGGGCGCCGAGGGCGAGGCCGCGCATGCGCTGTTCGAGTCGCGCCTGAAGGACGTCGAACTGGTCCTGCACAACCAGGACAACCGCGAGCACGACCTGCTCGACAGCGACGACTACTACCAGTTCGAGGGCGGCATCACCGCCGCGATTCGGCATCTCTCGGGCAGCCAGCCGAAGATCTATCACAACGACCATTCCCGGCCCGAGAACCCGCGCATCCGCTCGCTCGACGAGGAGATCGCGCGCGTGGTGCGGGCGCGCGTCGTGAACCCGAAATGGATCGCGGGCGTGATGCGCCACGGCTACAAGGGCGCCTTCGAGATGGCGGCCACGGTCGACTACATGTTCGCCTTCGCCGCCACCGCGCGCTGCGTCGGCGACCATCATTTCGACGCCGTCTACGATGCCTATCTGGACGATCCGGAGGTGCGCGAGTTCCTCGAGCGGCACAATCCGGCGGCGCTGAAGGAAATGGCGGCGCGGCTGAAGGAAGCGCTCGACCGCGGGCTCTGGCGCCCGCGCCGGAACGCGGTGCACGGGGAATTGACGGCGCTCGCCGGTTGACCCCTCGGGGGTCCGGGGTGCCATGATGAGGGACGAGGGAGAGAGAGCATGAGCGACGAGATCCAGGACACCGAGATCGACCCGGAAAAGGCCGCCCGTCACGCCGAGAAGATGGCGAAGAAGAAGGCCGCCCGGAACAAGATCATGGCGACCAAGACCGAGACAGGCGGGCTGCTGATCGTCCATACCGGCAAGGGCAAGGGCAAGAGCACGGCCGCCTTCGGCATGGTCTGCCGCGCCATCGGCCACGGCATGAATGTCGGCGTCGTGCAGTTCGTCAAAGGCAAGTGGGAAACCGGCGAACGCAAGATCCTCGAGGCCTTCGCCGACCAGGTCTTCATCCGCACCATGGGCGAGGGCTTCACCTGGGACACCCAGGACCTCAACCGGGACATCGCCGCCGCCCGCGCCGCCTGGGAACAGGCGAAGGAGCTGATGGCCGACCCGAAGATCAACATGGTGCTGCTGGACGAGCTCAACATCGTCCTGCGCTACGACTACCTGCCGCTGGAAGAGGTACTGGAGACGCTGAGGAACAAGCGCCCGGACCTGCATGTCATCGTCACCGGCCGCAACGCCAAGGAAGAGCTGATCGAGGCCGCCCATCTCGTCACCGAGATGACGCAGATCAAGCATCCCTTCCGCTCCGGCTTCAAGGCACAGGCCGGGATCGAGTTCTAGACCGGAGGCCGCCGCTCCGGCTCACGCCGGCACATAGATCGCGTGGTTTCCCGGCAGGCCGCGCAAGCTGAAATCGCCAAGATGGCGGGCGCCCTGCTCAAGTCCGTCGACAAAGCTTTCCGACATCAGGATCGGCTCGCCCAAGCTTCGGCACTTGGCGCCGAGCCGGGCGGCGAGATTGACGTCCTTGCCGATCACCGTGAAATCGAGCCGCTCGCCGGAGCCGACATTGCCGAAGGCGACATCGCCGTGATGCAGGGCGATGCCCGCCCTGACCTCAACATCGGAGCCCCAGCGCGAGGTGTCGAGCGCATCCAGGCAGGCCTGACCCTCGATCGCGGCCTCGAGCGCGCCGCCCCGGCACATGTGGCACGCGCCGCGCCCGCTCGCGTCCTGGAAGATCGCCAGCACGCCGTCGCCGGTGAATTTCAGCACCTCGCCGCCGCGCGCCAGGATCGGCGGGATGATGCAGTCGTAATAGGCGTCGAGAAGCTCGACCGTCTGGAGGTCTCCGAGCCGGTCGGAGAGCAGGGTGAAATTGCGCATGTCGGCGACCAGGATCGCCGCCTGCATCCGGTTCACCGTGCCGCGCCGGACCTCGCCCGCGAGGATGCGCCCGCCCGGCTCGCGGCCGACATACATCGCCAGCACGTCGTCCATGCTGCGGTAGATGGTCATGAGTTCGAGGACGATCTTTGCCGTCGGCATGACTTCGCGGAGGAGCGCCATGTCGCGCTTCGTGAAACCCTCTGGTTCGCGGCTGGCGAAGGTGAGCGCGTTCTGCATTCCGTTGGCGAAGATGACCGGCACGCAGACATAGTCCGTATAGCCGAGCGCCAGCAGGTCCTTCAGGATCGGGAACTCGGCCGCGCTCCTGTCGTCGATCCGCCGGTGCAGCCAGCTCTTGGTCTCGTGCACGAGGCGGAGCGGGCTTTCCTGATAGATACGTGCATTGCCCGGCGCGTAGTGCCAGGGCTTCACCTCGGTCTGCTGTCCCATGCGCCATTCGCAATGCACGCCTTCCTTGATCGCGTGCAGCGCCATCAGGATCGCGGTGCCGCGCTCGACGGGCACGCCGGCCAGCGCGAGGCGGTGGCAGAACTCGCCCCATAGCGTGCCGAGATCGAGTTGATTGCGTGATGCCTGCAGAAGCCAGTCCGCGATCTCGCGGGCGGTCAGGGAATCCTCGACCGGGAGGATCGAGGACGGGGCGGAAAGCGGCTGCGTTTTCGTCGGCATCCGCCGGAAATAGGGTGCCGCGGCGCCCGGCGCAAGTGCTGCCGGTCAGGCCAGGTCGGAAAGCTCGATGATCGTTCCCGCCGGAATGGTGTGCGCCGCGCGTCTGCCGACGATCGTTTCCGCCTTCGCGGGAGGGATCCCGGTTCCGGGGCGCAGGAAGGCGAGATCCTCCATGGCGATCTCCGCACCCGCCGCGATCTCGCGCCGCGAGGCGACACTCCGGCGGGCGACCAGCGCCACCTTCCGCTCCGCGGCCGTCGGCTGTTTCAGGCCGCTGCCGATGGCGGATTCGGTGATGCGGATATTTTCCACCATCCGCTTCAGCGCCGCCGGATCGAGCGAGGCCTTGTGATCCGGGCCCGGCAGGGAGGTGTCGATGGTGAAGTGCTTTTCGATGATACACGCGCCACGGGCGACGGCGGCGATCGTCACGGTGTCGCCGAGCGTATGGTCGGACCACCCGACCGGCAGGCCGAAGGCCTCGCGGAGCGTATCCATGGCGGCGAGATTGGCGTCCGCGGGATCGGCGGGGTAGTCGCTGACGCAGTGGAGCAGCGAAATCTCCGCCGCTCCGCTCTCCTCCAGCCAGGAAAGCGCCTGACGTACTTCCTCCAGGTCGGCCATGCCGGTCGACATGATGACCGGCAGACCGGCCGCGCCGACAGCACGGACCAGTTCGGGATTGGTGATCTCGCCGGAGGGAATCTTCAGGCGCCGGACGTCGAGAGAGAGAAGATGCGCGAGGCTTTCGGGATCGAAGGCTGTCGACATGAATTCGATACCCCTCGCGGCCGAAAGTTCGGAGAGTTCGGCGAAGGCCTTGAGGGACAATTCGAGCTCTGCCAGCATGTCGAGCTGCGAACGGTCGCTGCCGGTATTGGCTTTCTGGTAGTCCGCCATGGGTGCATTGGCGGCGACCAGGCCACCGGCGGAGAATGTCTGGAACTTGACGGCATCGGCCCCCGCGTCTGCTGCGATCTCGACCAGTTGCCGGGCGAGCGCGAGATCGCCGTTATGGTTCACGCCGGCTTCGGCAATGACGAAGGTACGGCGGCCATCAGATCCTTGGGTCATTCGAACTCACAGTACCGTTTCGCCGGGCACACGATTGCGGACAAAGCTTGCCGGAATCCCGGCCCAGAATTCACCGGCTCCGGCATCCTCTTTCAAGAAACCGCCGCCGCCAAGGACCGCCCCGTCCCCGAGCGTCCGGCCATGGGAGACCGAGGCACCGATGCCGATATAAGCACCGCTACCGATACTGCATCCGCCACCGACCGTCACCCCGGGAGCAAGCCCAGCGCCACGGCCGAGCACGCAGTCATGATCGAGAATTGCTCCTGTGTTGAGGACACAAAAATCACCGATCTCGCTTCCCGCATTGACGCAAACACCAGGCATCAAAACGCTGCCCTCACCGATCGTCACATCCGGCGCCACGATAGCCGACGGAGCAACTATGGCCGGGAAAAGGGAAAAACCAGCGGACTCGAAACGTGCCACCGCGGCCGCGCGATGCAGCCATTCGCCGAGTCCGAATACCACCGCTTCGCCGGCACCCGATGCGAGAAACGCTTCCTCGGCCACGACCGGCCGGTCGAGAAACCGGGTGCCCTCCGCCGGCGCGCGGTCGATGAAGGAGGCGATCTCGAAATGGCCGCCAGCCGCTATCATGGAGGCGATGACCTTCGCGTGCCCTCCGCAGCCGACGATATGGACCGGTGTCCGCGACATGCCCGTACCTCTCTGATCCCTCAACACTCTCGCTCTACGCGGCGGCCTCCATATCGTCAAGAATGCGCCGCAGTCCCTCGCGATAGGTCGGATAGGCGAGTTCGACCCCGAGCTCCGTCTTGATCCGGCTCGTGTCCAGCCGCTTGCACTCGGCATAGAAGGACCGCGCCATCGGGGAAAGTTCCGCGCTGTCATAGGGAATCGGTACCGGCGGCTCCATGCTCAGCAGTTCGGCCGCGTAGCGGATGACGTCCCCGCTCGCGCAGGCCTCGTCGTCGGCAACGTTGTAACTCCGCCCGTGCGCCGGACGCGCCATCGAGGCCATCAGGATCGTGCCGATATCGTCGACATGGATCCGATTGAAGACCTGACCCGGCTTGTCGATGATCCGCGCCGTGCCCGCGCGGAGCTGCTCGAGGGCGTTCCGCCCTGGCCCGTAGATCCCGGAAAGACGGAAGACCTGCACCGAAACGCCGGTCCCGTCGAAGGCCGACACCCAGGCCCGCTCGGCCGCCAGACGCCTCTTGCCGCGCACCGAGCCAGGGTTCGGCTGCTCGTCTTCATGAACAGTCGCACCCTGCCGGTCCCCGTAGACCGCGGGGGTGGAGAGATAGCCGACCCATTTCAGGTTCGGAAGCGCGCGCAGATCGGCCTCGTGGAAACGGAGGATCGGGTCGCCATACTCTCCCGGCGGGATCGAAGCGACGATGTGGGTGACGTCCGCAAGAAGCTGAGCAGCCCGCTCCATGGGAGCAAGCCCCGTGAAAGCGTGCACCGGAATGCTGTCGGCATCTTGGACCGACCGGTCGATGTGCCGCCGCGTCCCCGCGACCGTCCAGGACCGCTCCCGGAGCCGACGGGCAAGGCGTGCGCAGGTAAACCCGAGCCCGAAGCAGAACAATGAGCCTTTCGGCAAGGAGTTGAACTCGTTCATCCAGCCCAGCATTCCGCAAACCTTGTCGCACCTATAGAAAATCCGGATCACCCAAGGGAAATCCGAAATGCCGTTACTGCCTAGCCGGGAGGCGAGAGAGACACAAGGTCACAAAGCTTAAGCACCGCATTCGGACTCTGGGAGACCCCGCACGGAATTGGCTTCCCACGGCGGGAAACCGGATAAAATTTCTTGATCCGACGTGTGGCAAACGTGGTAGGACACAGGCTTCCTGCGCCTCCGGACAATGCAAGGCTTTCATGTTCAAGTATCCTGCGCACGCCGATATCGATTTCTCGAAATTCGCGCCCGAAAATCCTG
The DNA here is from genome assembly GCF_017640745.1 of Nisaea sp. Classification (GTDB taxonomy): domain Bacteria; phylum Pseudomonadota; class Alphaproteobacteria; order Thalassobaculales; family Thalassobaculaceae; genus Nisaea. The sequence continues at coordinate 64,067 of NZ_JAEPQA010000026.1, forward strand.
ACTTACAGACACGTTACGGTCTGCCCCAGGACGTGCAGTTCTGCACCCGCTGCGTGATCTCCAACCAGCGCCCAAATTCGAGCGTCGAGTTCAAGCACACGAAAGAGAGCCAGAAGCAGACCATTGCGCTCGACGAAGAGGGCGTCTGCGACGCCTGCCGCGTCGCCGAACAGAAACACGGCACGATCGACTGGGATGCGCGCGAGCAGGAACTGATTGCGCTCTGCGACGAGTACCGCAGCAAGGACGGTAAATATGACTGCCTTCTGCCCGGCTCCGGCGGCAAGGACAGTTTCTACGCGGCCCATATCCTGAAAACCAAGTACGGCATGCATCCGCTCACCGTGACCTGGGCGCCGCACATCCATACCGACTGGGGCTGGAAGAATTTCGAGGCTTGGATCCATGCCGGCTTCGACAATTACCTTTGCACCCCGAACGGCCGGGTGCACCGGCTGCTGACGCGGCTCGCGGTGGAAAACCTCTACCACCCTTTCCAGCCCTTCATTCTCGGGCAGAAGAACCTGGCGCCGAAGCTGGCCGAACAGTTCGACATTCCGCTGGTGTTCTATGGCGAGAACGAGGCCGAGTACGGCAATCCGAAGACGGACGTGGTCTCGCCGATCCGCTCGAACACCTATTACGCCTCGAAGGATTTCGACAACATCTATCTCGGCGGCGTCTCGCTGACCGAGCTGCAGGAGGATTTCGGGCTCGAGGAGCAAGATTTCATCCCCTATATGCCCGCAGATCCGGACCGGCTTGAGGATGTCGGGGTCTCGGTGCACTATCTCGGCTATTACCTGAAGTGGCATCCACAGAGCGCATATTACTACGCCGTCGAGCATGGCGGTTTCCAAGCCTCACCGGAACGCACGCCGGGCACCTACAGCAAGTACAACAGCATCGACGACAAGATCGACGACCTGCACTATTTCTGCACCCACGTGAAGTTCGGCATCGGCCGGGCGACGTACGACGCCGCACAGGAAATCCGCTCCCGCGATATCCTGCGCGAGGAGGGCGTGGCGCTGGTCAAACGCTTCGATGGCGAATACCCGGATCGTTTCGAAGCGGACAATTTCGCCTATATGAGCATTCCAGAGAAAGACTTCCCGGTCGCGTCGAAGAATTTCGAGCAGAAGGAAATGACCAAGGAGTATTTCCTGCATCTCGCGGACCGTTTCCGCTCGCCGCATCTCTGGCAGCGCGCGGAGGACGGATCCTGGTCCCTGCGTCGCACAGTTTGGCAGCAGAACTGACCTCGGAAGAACGGAAACAGCCGCCGTGCGTCCCATCCGCCTCATAGCGCGCCTGGACATCAAGGGCCCGAACCTGATCAAGGGGATCCATCTCGAGGGTCTCAGGGTCATCGGCGACCCGCAGCTCTATGCCCAGCGCTATTACGAGCAGGGGATCGACGAGATCATCTACATGGACTCGGTCGCCAGCCTCTACGGGCGCAACAACCTGACCGAAATCCTTGAGCATACCGCGCGCCACGTCTTCGTGCCGATCACTGTCGGCGGCGGCGTGCGCTCCGTCGAGGATGCCCGTAAGCTGCTCCGCTCGGGGGCGGACAAGGTGGCGATCAACACGGCGGCGATCGCTCGCCCGCCGCTCCTGAAGGAGATCGCCGAGGAGTTCGGCAGCCAGGCGGTCGTGCTATCCGTGGAGGCAAAGCGCCTCGGGAAAGGCGGCTGGGAAGCTTATACGGACAACGGGCGGGAACATACCGGACGCGACGCAATCGAGTGGATCGGAGAGGCCGAGGAACTCGGTGCGGGGGAACTGCTGCTAACCTCGATCGACCAGGAAGGGACTCGCAAGGGCTTTGACATCGATCTAGTGCGCAGCGTCGCGGACCGTGTCAGCATTCCGGTCATCGCCTCCGGCGGCATGGGTTCGGTCGACGACCTGGCGAAGGCGGTGAGCCTCGGCCATGCAGACGCGATCGCGATGGCGGATATCTTGCACTACGACCGGATGACCGTCGCCGAGATCAGAGACCAGGCCCTCGCCCTTGAGATTCCGATCCGGGAGATCGCAGAGCCATGAGCAGCCCGAAGGTAACGGTGCTCGATTTCGGGATCGGCAACCTCTTCAGCGTCTGCCGCGCCGTCGAGCAATGCGGCGCAGATGTCGAGCTTGTCGATACCTGCCCACGCGCCGAACAGGTGGAAAGGCTGATCCTGCCCGGCGTCGGCGCCTTCGCCAAATGCCTTGAGGCCATGCGGCGCTACGGCGCGGTCGACCTGGCGCGGGAAATTGCGGAGACCGGCCGCCCCATGCTCGGAATCTGCGTCGGTATGCAGGCGCTCTTCGAGATCGGGGAGGAGTTCGGCGAGCACCCAGGCATCGGATTAATCCCAGGCCGCGTCCAAAAACTCGCGCCGACACCAGGCGAGAACGCTTTCAAACTTCCGCATATCGGCTGGGCACCGCTGGAACGTCCGTCGCCTGACAGATGGGAGGGGACCCCGCTAAGGTCGGTCTCGCCAGGCGAGTATGCCTATTTCGTGCATAGCTATCACGGTATTCCAGTGCACTCCTCTGCCATCCTCGCGACCACACATTACGGCTCAACAACCGTTACTGCCGCAGTCGCACATGAGAACGTGACCGGTGTGCAGTTTCATCCGGAACGGAGCGGGCCGGTCGGCCTCCGGATTCTGAAACAGTTCATCGCGGGATGAGAGAACGGGCGCGTCCTGTCACATTGGAGCCTCAATCGGTCGGCGTAACGAGAAACAGTGAGTCACCGATCTTCTCAGCTTCCGCCTTCAGCCCGAGGCCGGTCGCTTTTAAAATATTCGACACGCGCAATCTAAACTCCCTTACGTCCAGGTCGATCTTCTTGCGCTGATATTCGGTACGCCGGAAACCATATTTCAGCCGCGTGCCTTCCCGGAAAATGCTGCCGCCGACCGGATCGGGAGCAATCTGTTCTATGCCGTGGAATATCCCGCCCGTCGCCAGGCGCTCGTCCAGACCGGAAATGTGTTTGCGCAGAATTGCGCCCTTCTCAGCATGAATGGAGGCGACGAAGGCTTCACGATCCGCAATTCCTGCGGCAACGGCTTCGAACAGGCCCGTGAGATCGCGGTATACCGGCGTAACCAGATTGGAGAGAAAGATCGACTCGACCCAATTGGTGAAAGATGCGTAGGCGGCGACCGGGACGCCGAGCACCATCGCCTCTGTCCCGGTGGTGCATGTATTGTGGATGAAGAAATCGGCGGCCAGCATCCAAGGAACGGCGGAGCCTTCGAAAACCACGTGGATGCGCTCTTCACCGGCCATGGCCTCCTGCCAGGTCGTGATGTTCTCCGCCGGATGCGGGCGCAGCACGATCCGGTGCTCGGGAAATCGGTCTCGAAGCGCCCGGATCATGACCTGGAAGGCATCCATGTTCTTAGCTTCCAGCTCTAAGAAATCCTTGAAGAACTTGGCATCTTCCGGGTCGTTGCGGTAGGCGTAGCCGACCCTCTCGCAGGTGTCGATGAACTTCTCGGGGGCGCCGTAAACCGTGTTCGCGAAGCCGAAGTTCGTATTGATCAGGATATAGCGGCCGTACCGTTCCCGGTATTGCGCGGCATCCCCCTCGAATGCCCGGGTGAATTGCTTCCGCAGGAGATCGAACCGGGGATTGCCGGTAATCACGAACCGCTCTTGATGATCCGGGAAAGCCTCCCGATAGATATCGTGCTGATTCTGGCCCTGCTGAAAGAACCTGTCGATCAGCGGCAGGGACTCCTCGGATACTTCCTTCAGCACGAAGCGCTTGGCGGCGATTGCGGTGACTTCCTCGTCTATCGCGGCAACCCGGTGTCCGTATTTGTGCGCCAATCCCATCCAGTTTGCCTGAATTCTGTTCAGGCCTTTAAAGAACACAACCCCAGGCGTGAGATTGTAGAGGTTATGGACCATCAGCCACTGCTGGCCGATCACCACGCGATACCCCTGATTGACCGCAGCCACGAGAAGAAGCAATCGCGCATTCAGCTCGCGTGCGGATTCTTCGATCGGCAGATAAAGATGTTTGTAGCTCCGCGGAGATTCACTGCTCACGTCAATTGCCTGTCAGACCCAGTCCCAGAATCAAATGCCTCGGCGGACTGGCCGCCGGACCACGGCCGGAGGTTTATCAAAATTCAATCCAATAAGTCTCGGAAATACTCACGGGTCTAAGCCACGACAAAAAACGCGCTTGCGAATCGGGAATTATCCGAAGGCGATGGCAATTTACCAAGGGGTTTCCGCACCGCCGCTGCCTAGTCGACCGGGGCAATGACGAAGAGCGAGTCGCCGATCTTTTCAGCTTTCGCTATGAATCCAAGTCCCGTTGCTTTCAGCAGATTGGTGATACGCTTGTTCAGTTCAGCAGTATCGAGATCGATCTTCTTGCGCTGGTAGTCGGTTCTCCGCACCTGCGTAGTCAGACCGGTTCCGTTCCGGAAAAGACTTCCAGATACTCGCTCTATCGGAAGCTGATCGATGCCGCGGAAGATTCCGGACATGGCATACCGGTCGTCCAGACCTGAAATGTGCGAACGGAGCATTTCGCCCTTCTCTGAATGCATGGCGGCAACGAACGCCTCACGATCTGCTATCCCGGCGGCGACGGCTCCGAAAAGGTCCTCCATATCCCGGTACACAGGTGTCACCAGATTGGACAGGAAGATCGATTCGACCCAGTTGGTGAACGGCGCATAGGCTGCGACCGGGACACCGAGCACCATGGCCTCGGTTCCTGTCGTACAGGTGTTGTGCACGAAAAAATCGGCCCCCAGCATCCAGGGAACAGCCGAGCCTTCAAACACGACGTTTATGCGCTCCTCGCCCTGAAGCTCATTCCGCCAAGCAGTTACATTCTCGGCGGGATGCGGCCGCAAAATAATCTGATGTCCCGGGAATCGGTCTCGGAGCCCCCGGATCATACGCTTGAAGCCTGCGAGATTTTCCGTCTCCAGCTGAAGGAAGTCCCGGAGAAATTTCTTGTCCTCCGGATCGTTGTGGTCGACGTACCCGACCTCCCCGCAAATGCGCTCGAAGTCCGCCGGCTGTCCCCATGCGGTGTTCACATATCCAAAGTTCGTATTGATCAGGATGTAGCGGCCATAGCGCTCACGATACTGCGTGGCATCGGACACGAACGCTTCGGTGAACTCTTTCCGCAGCAGATCGAACCTTGGGTTTCCCGTGATCTCGAAACGATTCTTGTGCTCCGGAAAGGCCCGCTCATAGATCTCGTACTGATTGGGACCCTGGAGGAAAAACCGGTCGACCAAAGGCAAGGACTCCGGCCAAACTTCTTTCAGGACGAATCGTTCGGCAGCAATTGCCGTCACCTCTTCGTCGATCGCGACGACCTTGTGCCCATACTTCTTTGCGATCCTCATCCAGTTGCACTGAATTCGGTTTGTCCCTTTGAAGAACACCACGCCGGGCGCAAGGTTGTATAGATTGTGGGCCAATAGCCATTGCTGACCGATGACGACACGATAGCCTTTGCTGATCGCCACGATAACGAGCAGAAGACGGGCATTCAGCTCCCGCGCGGATTCCTCGATCGGCAGATAGAGATGTTTGTAGCTCTGATGAGAATCACTGCTCACGTCGATTTCCTGCCAGATTGCGGCTGTTCTCGAACCTGAACCGGAAAGCCGGTATGATGGCCCGGATCCGCGGAAGGTCCGCGTCTCGGTCTTACGTCATTCCGAGGCGCTTGATGCGGCGGACGTTATAATAGAAATCGTCCGTCATGGGGTCCGGCAGCCTGCCGGCCTTGAAGGCCTTTACCAGATCGCGCACCGCATCCTCGATCGAATGCTGCGGCCGGAAGCCGAGCTTCTCCGCGATCTTGTCCGAATTGATGTGATAGGAGCGGTTGTCGTCGCTCGGCGTCGTGACGATCTCGATATCGCCGAGCTCCGGCAGCTCCTCCTCGATCACCTTCTTCACGATCTTCGCGATGCTCATGATCGACTGGTTCTGGTAGCCCGCATTGAAGGTCTCGCC
>NZ_JAEPQA010000027.1 GCF_017640745.1 Nisaea sp.
CGCGAAGGATCTGGCCGACCGCGGCGAACTCGTCATCGGAGGCTCCGGCGGCGACGACCAGCTGGTCTACTGATCCGGCCGCTCCAGCTCTTCAGCCATCCCCGAGCACCGGCAACGGCCGGTGCACGGTCTGCCGGCCGGCCTTGAACGCATAGAGCGGTTGCGAGAGTTCCGCGACCGCCATTGACGGATCCGAATTGTCGATCACCACCAGATCCGCCGTCTTGCCCACCGAGATCCCGTAATCCTTCAGGTTCATCAGTCTCGCGGAGCGGCTCGTCACCATTTCGAGGCAGGCCTTCAGCATTTCGGTGCGGCCGATCTGCGCGACATTGGCATAGAGATTGGCCATCCGGATCAGCGAGCCGTCGCCGAACGGGGTGAAGGGGTTCAGCACGTTGTTGGTGGAGAGCGAGCAGGTCACGCCATGCTCCAGCATCTTGTGCACGGGCGTCACCCCGCGCGGCACCGAATAATCGTGTTCCCGTCCCATCAGGAAGAGATCCGTCGAGGGCAGCACCGTCACTGCGACGCCGGCAGTCGCGAGCCGCCTTGCATAGTCCTCGAATTGCGCCGGCGGCATGGCCGAGAACTTGCTGACATGGCCGATGGCGACACGTCCGCCCCATCCGTACTCGTCCGTCTTCCGCATCACGTAATCCGCGTCGACGGAAGAGAGGTCGGTCGAGAAATCCAGATGCATGTCGATATCGACATCGAACTCCCGTGCCATCTCGAACACCCGGTCGATCTGGCCGTTCGGATCCGTATCCGTATAGGGCGTGGCGCCGACGCAGCGGGCGCCGTCTTTCAGCGCGGCCACCATCAACTCGTCCGTTCCGGGATTGTTCAGCAATCCCTCCTGCGGGAAGACGCAGATCTCGGTTTCCACAGCCCAGCGCCAGTCCGCGATCGCGGCCTTCACCCCCTCGAGCCCGCGCAAGCCGATCACCGGGTCGACCTCGACATGGGTGCGGATGCGCGTGGTGCCGTTGACGACACATTTGCGCAGGGTGCGGCCCGCCCGCTCCGCGATATCCTCTTCGGTGAAGTCCGGCTTCACGCGCGAGACCTCGGAGATCGCCTCGGCGACGTCGCCGCGTTCCGAGGAGCAGCGGTGGAGGATGCAGGACTTGTCGAGATGGATATGGGTTTCGACGAACCCGGGCAGCAACAGGCGACCTTCGAGATCCAGGGTGCGCGCACCGTCGGGAAGCGCTTCGCCGATAGCAGCGATCCTTCCGCCGGCAACGCCGACATCGAGCATCCGGTCCGGCGCCTCCATCAACCGCGCATTGCGGAACGTCAGATCCACGGGACGACCTCCAGAAATCGAATGGCTGAACGACACCCCATGGCGCCGACGCAGAAAAGGAGTCTAACTTTATTGCAGGTGCGAAGGCGAGAGCCGATGGAGGAGCGAAATGGCGGTGGACGATGAAGTGCAAGAGGCCAGGAGCATGGTCGAGCGTTTCCTTGAGGTTTCCATGATCCCGGATCCGGACAGCGCCGCCCGGTTTCTCGCGCCGGATGCAGAGATCTATTTCACCGGCAAGACGCGCATGTTCCATCCTCGGGAAATGGCGGCCTACAACGCGTGCCGGTACAAATGGGTGAAGAAGAAGTTCGGGACCCTCGATATCGCCCGAGCCGAAGATCACATCGTGGCCTACGGAACCGGCACGCTCTACGGGGAATGGCCTGACGGAACGCCGTTCGAGGGCAACCGCTATGTCGACCGCTTCGAAATCCGCAACGGCAAGATCACCCGCATCGATGTCCTGAATGACAGCGCCGAACGACTCCTTAAGCGACAGGCCGGAGAACCGGAAATCTGACCGGCGTTCCGCGTGATCAGCGCCACCACTTATTCGCGCATCGCTTGACGCCAGCACGTCAGGCTCCTCAAACTCCAGCTTTCATTCGGCCGAAGGCCGACGCTCAGGGTTGGGGACCGGAGAGCAGAATGCGAAAACTTCTTATGAGCCTGGCGACGCTCCTGATGCTCGCCACAGGCGCCGCAGCTCAGGATGCGGGCACCATCGGCAGGGTCAAGGTCGCAAGCGGCGAAGCCAGCGTGCAGCGGGACGGAAAGATGCTCCCGGCATCCGAGGGCTTCGACGTCGAACGCAAGGACACGCTCATGACCGGCGCAGACGGGTCGCTCGGCATTACGCTGAACGACGGTACACTGATCTCTCTCGGCCCGAACTCGCGCTTCGAGCTGGCCGCCTTCGAATTCTCGCCGAGGCGGGATGCCTTCAATTTCTTCGGCAAGATCCTGGAAGGTACGCTGATCTACCAGTCCGGCCGGATCGGCAAGATCGCGCCGGAAAAGACCCGGATAGAGACCCCCCTCTCTGTCATCGCGGTACGCGGGACACGTTTCGCTGTCCGCGTTCCGGCAAGCTCGGGGAACTAGACGATGCGTGCAAAGACACCTTTCCGCCCGCTCCGCGCCCTTCTTGCCGTTACGGCATTGACCCTCGGCATGAGCGCCTGTGCCTTCGGTCCCTATGACACGGAGGAACTCAAGCAGCTTCCGCCGCCCGACTCCCAGTTCCTGCAGACCCTGAGCGCCGAGTACACGTCACTCGGTGACCTCGAACGCGAGGAATATGACTGGCCGGATACCGCCAGGTTCTACGACCGTGCCATCCGGGCGGCGAAGGGCGAGGTTTTCGAGCCGGAACCCCTGGATGCCCGCGATCTCACGCCGGCGGCCCTTGAGGAACTCGCGGAGGCCCGCACCCGTCTCATGGCGCTGTTCTCCGCCGGTGCCAGATCCATCGCCGGACCGGGAAGCGCCCGCGGTCAGGCCGGGTTCGACTGCTGGATGCAGGAACTCGAGGAAGGCCACCAGCCCGACGACATCGCCGCATGCCGGGCAATCTTCGTTGCCGCCGTCACCGAGATCGAAGGGGCGGTAAAGGGCGCGCTCGTGGTGCTGCTGCCCGACGCCGACGGAAAACTCGGCGCCGTCAGCGTCGGCAATCCGGGAGGCCAGGTCCTGCTCGACACGGAACGGGCAAGCGCGCTGGTCGCGGCGGCGAACGCCGCGCCGCAAAGCTCCGGCATCTTCGATCCGGCGGATGTCCAGATCGTGTTCGGAGACGCGATCGCGGCCAGCCCGGTGCCCCCGGTGACCTTCATCCTCTATTTCGAGCAGGGCACCGACACGCTCACACCGGCCTCTCAGGAGCTTCTCGCACAGGTTCTGGAAACGATCCGCACCCGGAAACTGCCCCAGGTCGAGATCTCGGGACACACCGATAGGGCCGGCTCCGTCGCCTATAACGACGGACTGGCTCTCGACCGGGCCCGGATCGTCAACTCCTCGGTGCTCGGCCTCGGTGTCCCCGAGCGGGTGGTTACGGTCGAATCCTTCGGCGAACGCGCGCCGATCGTTCCGACCGCGGACGGCGTTTCCGAACCCCGCAACCGGCGGGTCGAGATCGTCATCCGCTAGCCTCCTTGCCTGCCCCGGGCATCCCGGGTTCGTATGGGCCGGGTTCACGCCCATACCGCATGGCGCTACCGTCATCCGGAAGGCTGGCTCATACAGAAACCGCAGAGAGGGCGCTATCCGCCGCGCCGCTGCACCACCGAGGCTTGAATGGACGGCAGAGCACGCAACGAGATCGGCCAGGCGCTGCCAGCGGAAGGCAGTGCGTTTCCGTGGCTGGACGATCAGGATGAAGGCCGGCCCGCGAAATTCGTTCGCCAAGGCAGGCTGATCGCCCTGCTTCTGCTTCTTCTGCTCGTTGTCCTCCGAGTCCTCGATGTCTCGCCGCTCGAGATTCCCCGGCTCTGGGCCTTCGACCAGCAGATCGGACTGCGCGCAGCTCCACCCGTCCCTTCTCCCGTGCTTGCCGTCGACGTGACGGATGAGAGCCTGGCGCAGATGGGCCAGTGGCCCTGGCCGAGACGGTACTATGCCGATCTGGTCGAGAAGCTCCATCAGGCGGGTGCGGCGATGATCGTCTTCGACATCCTGTTCGCTGAACCGGACCGGATGTCGCCCGACCTGCTCGCCGAGACGCTCCCCGGTCTTGAAGCCGATCTTCGCCGCACTCTCTCGGAACGGGGCAGCTACGACGATGATCTCGCGGCGGCCATCCGCCTGCTTCCGACGGTGACCGCGACCGCGGCGGCACCCGCCGGAACAGAGGATCCGGACGGTACGAAGCGGCAAGGCCGCTTCGCGGTGCGCGGCACACCGGACCTCGGGAGCCTGCCCGACATCGGTGGTGTAATCGAGAATATCCCCGTGCTCAGCGCGGCGAGCGCCGGCGCGGGCATCGTCAATCTGCTTCCGGAACCGGACGGTAACGCGCGCCGTGTCCCGGCCGTGTTCCATGTCCTGGACCGGCTGGAACCCGGCCTCGCACTCGAAGCAGCGCGTGTCGCTCTCGGTCAATCCGGAATGTTGCTGGAGGTTCCCTCAGCCCTGGGATTAAGCGGCATCTCGGTGGGTCCCCTATACGTGCCGACCGACCGGGAGGGCCGGGTCTGGATCGACACCGCCCGGCCAGAGCGGGTCACGGCAGTCGCGGCCCATGACGTGCTTCAGGGCAACGTCCCGGCCGCAGATATCGAGGGCCGCATCGTGATGATCGGCACCTCCGCTTCCGGCATCGGAGACCGGGTCCGGGCTGCCGGAAGAGAAAACTTCTCGGCATTGCGGTTCCAGGCGCTTGCGCTCGATACCATTCTGACGGGTCGTACGCCGGCCCGCCCGCCGGTGTTCGCACCTCTGGAAATCGCCGCGACGCTTCTCCTGTGCGGTCTGATGATCTGGCTATTGCCGTCGCTGACTCTGGCCTGGAAACCGGTGGCTGCCTTTTCGCTGACCGCCGGCGCGGCGGGGCTCACGGCGGCCGCGCATGCAGGTTTCGGCGTCCTCCTCGATCCGACCTTTCCCGGCCTCGCGTTTCTGCTCACCGGCGCGATTTTCGTCCTTTCGGATCTCCGTGCGGAGATCTTCCTCCGGCGCCGCAACGAGACGACGCTGAAACGGCATGATGCCTATATCCGGGAAGTCGTCGATGCCAGCTTCGACGCGATCGTGACAGTCGGGGAGGATGCCCGGATCCGTACTGCGAACCGGGCCGCCGGGCATCTCTTCGGCCTTCCGGCCGCGCATCTGATCGGGCATCCGGTCGCGGGCCGCCTGCGCGGAGACTGGGCGGAAGGCCTTTCGGCCGAACCCGCGGATCACCTGCGCCGCGCCGCAGGTTCCGGGGGCATCCTTGAAGCCGATATCCTCGACCCGGACGGCACAACCTCCCATCCGACGGAGATAACGCTGGCCGCATCTGTGGCCGGAACCGAACGGATCTATGTGCTCGTGCTGAGAGATGTCTCGGTCCGGAAGGCGGCGGAAGCGTCTGCCGATCGGGCGGCCCAGCGCCTGCGCGACGCCATCGACTCGATCTCCGACGGCTTCGCGCTGTTTTCTCCGGACCGGAGGCTCGTGCTCTGCAACCGCCATTTCCGCGACATGCTCGGTTCCGCCGGCGATCTCGCCGAACCCGGCGCGCCTTATGCGACGATGCTGGAACGCTTCTCCGAGATCAGGCGCGGATCCACGACCGGAGACGAGCGGTCCGGCTCTTGGATTGCCGGCCGGCTTGCATCCTTCGGCTCCGACAGTGCGCCTTGTGAACTCGCCACCACCGACGGCAAGTGGTACCGCATCGACGAACGCCGCACCGCCGATGCCGGGATGGTCTGCGTCTATACGGATATCAGCGAACTCAAGAACCGCGAACTCGAGCTTGGAGCGGCAAAGGAACTGGCGGAGCGGGCAAGCCGCGCCAAATCGGAGTTCCTCGCCAACATGAGTCACGAGCTCCGGACTCCGCTCAATGCCATCATCGGCTTTGCCGACATGCTGCGCAGCCAGCCATACGGCCCGCTCGGCAACGGGCGCTATCTCGGTTATGCGGGCGACATTTCCAACAGCGGCTTCCGCCTCCTCGCAATGATCGATCAGATCCTCGAATTCGCCCGGCTGGAGAAACTCCCGACCACGGTCGAAGCGGTCGCGACGGAGCCCGCCGCAATCATCCGGAACGCGCTGACCGACCTGATCCCGGCCATCCAGCAGCGCGGGATCACAGTGGAAACCGCACTCGCGAGCGATATGCCGAACCTGCTCGCGGACCCGCAGATGCTGTACCAGATCGTGCAGAACCTGATCGGCAACGCCGTCAAGTTCTCGCGGGACGGCGCATCGATCGAGATTGGTGGATGGTGTGACGAGCAGAACAGGATCGCCCTTTCCGTGCGTGACCATGGGATCGGAATACCGCCGGAGCTGATCGCCCTCGTCACCCAGCCCTTCTGGCAGCGCCCGGGCGCGATGACGAGCACGCATGACGGCGTCGGCCTCGGCCTCGCCATCGTCAGCGCTCATGTCGAAGCCCATGGCGCGAAGCTCAAGATCGACAGCACGCCCGGAGAAGGAACGACGGTGACAATTACCTTCCCGGCATCGCGCACCCTGGCGCGCGCCTGATCTGCTCCGCGCCAAGACGCAGTTTATGTATTCACTTTTCTGAATCTCGCACACGGAATCGCTGTTTTTGCGCCTCAAAGAGCCAAAATCTCGAATATCTGTATACAGCTTGGTTTTTGATTCTTAATATTCCAACGCAATCCAGCAAGAGATTGGAGCGGGGAGAATGACAAACGCGACCGAGGACCGCCTGCCGACGCAGTCGCAGCGCGCACTCGAAGGCATTCGCGAGTTGTTGTTCTCCGGTGTTTTCGTGCCCGGAGCCCGCCTGTCCGAGCCGGCCATCGCCGACCGTCTGCAGATTTCCCGCACCCCGGTCCGCGCAGCCCTCGCCCGCCTCGAGCAGGAAGGCGTGGTCGACGCGATCCCGTCGGGCGGCTTCGCGGTCCGCAGTTTCGCCCCGAGAGACATTCTCGACGCCATCGAACTGCGCGGCGTGCTGGAAGGCACCGCGGCGCGCCTCGCCGCCGAGCGCGGGATCTCACCGGCCCAGTCCATCGCCATGCAAAAGATTCTGGCGGAGATCGACGAGGTTCTGGAGGCAACGCATTACGCCCTAGACCATGACAGCTACACGCGCTGCAATGCCGCATTCCACGAGCTCGTCAAGAACGCAGCCGACAGTCCGGTCATCGGGCGCGAGATCTCCCGGCTTGTCTCGCTTCCTTTCTCGGGCCCGAACGCCCTGCTGATGGTTCAGCGCGAACTGCCGGAATTTCACGGCTCTCTGCTGCTCGCCCAGTCGCAGCACAAGGCAATCCTGGAGGCGATCGAGCTGCGCGAGGGCACCCGCGCGGAGAACCTCGCCCGCGAACATGCGCGGCTCGCGCGCCGCAATCTCGAGGTCGCGATGAACGACGACCGGATCAAGGCGCGTTACCCGGCCCTCACCCTGGTGACCGGCTGACGCACAAATGACTGACCAGCATGGAGCCATCTGAATGAGTGAACGCTACGACAACGGCATGAAGATCCGCCGCTCGGTCCTGGGAGACGCCCATGTCGACCGCGCCGAGGCGGCGAAGACGGCGTTCGACGAACCGTTCCAGAGCTTCATCACCGAGGGCGCCTGGGGTACCGTCTGGGCGAGCGACAAGCTGACCAAGCGCGAGCGCTCCATGATCACCCTCGCCCTGCTCGCGGCGCTCGGCCAATGGGACGAGGTGGCGATGCATGTGCGCGCCACGGCCAATACCGGCGCGACGCCCGAGGATGTCCGAGAGGCGATGATGCATGTCGCGGTCTATGCCGGCGTTCCGGCGGCGAACCATGCCCTCAAGATCATCAAGAAGACCTATTCCGAGATGGGAGTGAAGATATGAGCCTGACGAACCAGAGGCCGGCAGCCAGTTTCTTTGCCAGGGACCGGGGCTGGCAACCGGAGGCACTGACCCCGCAATACAAAACCTCGGTCGCGCGCTCGCCGAGCCGGGCGCTGCTCAGCATGCCGCAGACCCTGAGCGAGATCACCGGCCCGGTGTTCGGACACAACATCATCGGCCCGCTGGACAACGATCTGATCCTGAACTTCGCCAAACCGGGCGAGAGCGCGATCGGCCCGCGGATCTACGTCTATGGCCGCGTGCTCGACGAGACCGGCCGGGGCGTTCCGAACGTGCTCGTGGAGTTCTGGCAGGCCAATGCCGGCGGCCGTTATCGCCACGCCAAGGAAGGTTATATCGCGCCGCTCGATCCGAATTTCGGCGGCTGCGGGCGCTGCATCACCGCAGAGGACGGCTCTTACGAGTTCCGGACCGTGCAGCCCGGCCCCTATCCCTGGCCGAACCGTGGCAACGACTGGCGCCCGGCGCATATTCATTTCTCGCTGTTCGGACAGGGCTTCGCCCAGCGTCTGATCACGCAGATGTATTTCGAAGGCGATCCGATGATCTGGAAATGCCCGATCGTCGACGTGGTGCCGCACCGCGAGGGCATCGAAAGCCTGATCGCCCAGCTCGACATGGACAGCACCGTGCCGATGGATGCCCGTGCCTACAAATTCGACATGGTCCTGCGCGGCCGGCGCTCGACCCTGTTCGAGAATCGCCTGGAGGGGAACTGATGCAATCGCTCTATCGTCTGAAGGAAAGCCCGAGCCAGACCGCGGGCCCCTACGTCCATATCGGCTGCGTGCCGAATTTCTCCGGCATCGGCGGGGTCTACGAGGAAGATCTCGGCACCACGATGGTGAACGAGAAGACCAAGGGCGAACGCATCAAGGTGTCCGGCACCGTCTATGACGGCACCGGCACGCCGCTGAAGGATGCCCTGATCGAGATCTGGCAGGCCGATGCGGACGGGCTCTATCCGAGCCCGGAAGAACATCGCGGCACCGCCGACCCGAACTTCACCGGTTTCGGCCGCAAGGCCGGCGACTACCAGACCGGCGAATGGGTGTTCGAGACCGTCAAGCCCGGCGCCGTGCCGTTCCCGGACGGCCGCAAAATGGCGCCGCATATCAGCTTCTGGATCGTCGCCCGCGGCATCAATATCGGCCTGCAGACGCGGATGTACTTCCCGGACGAGGCCGAGGCGAACGCCAAGGATCCGATCCTGACGAAGATCGAGCACCAGAACCGGGTGCCCACCCTGATCGCGAAAAAGGAGGGCGACGGCGCTTATCGCTTCGACATCTATCTGCAGGGCGAGAACGAGACCGTGTTCTTCGACTTCTGAATCGGCGGCTCTGCACACATAGAAACGGGCGCTCCCTTCCGGAGCGCCCGCTTTCGTTCAAACAACAGGTTGAGGACGTCGATCAGACCTCGCCCCAGACTTCCTTCGCCACGTCGACGATGAAGGAGAGCTTCCGCCACTGCTCCTCCTCTGAGAGGATGTTGCCTTCCTCGGTCGAGGCGAAGCCGCATTGCGGGCTGAGACAGAACTGCTCGAGCGGCGCGAACTTGCTCGCCTCCTCGATCCGGGCCAGTACGCCCTCACGGTTCTCCAGCTCGCCAAACTTGGAGGTCACGAGGCCGAGCACGACCCGCTTCTTGCCTTTCGGCAGGAAGCGCAGCGGCTCGAAACCGCCGGCCCGCTCGGAATCGTATTCGAGGAAATAGCCGTCATACGGCAGCTCGCCAAGCAGCACTTCCGCGACCGGCTCGTAGCCGCCCTCTGAGATCCAGCTCGAGCGGAAATTGCCGCGGCAGACATGGGTGGTGATCGTCATGTCCGCCGGCTTCGCCTTCAGGGCATGCGCGATCATCGCCGCGTAGTTCTTCTTCAGGTCGTCCGGATCGTCACCGCGCTCGCGGATACCGGCGCGTTCCTTTTCCGAGCAGAGATAGGCCCAGACCGTGTCGTCGAACTGAAGGTAACGGCAGCCCGCGTCGTAGAAGCTGCGCACCGCCTGCGCGTAAGCCTCCGCCGTGTCCGCATAGAAGCCGTCCATGTCCGGATAGACCTCTTTCGAGATCGCATCGCGGCCACCGCGGAAATGCAGCACCGAGGGCGACGGGATCGTGAGCTTCGGCATTGCCGTCTTCACCGCGCCTTTGAGAAAGCTGAAATGCTCCAGCATCGGATGGCCAGAGAACCCGACCTTGCCCGTGACCGCGATGCTTTCCGACTTGGTCTGCACCCCGGCGAACTGGATCGCCTTGGCGCCGCTGACCAGCTCGACGCCGTCGAGACCGGCGAGGAAATCGAAATGCCACCAGGAGCGGCGGAACTCACCGTCGGTCACGGCCTTGAGGCCGGTGCTCTCCTGTTTGGCGACGACTTCACGGATGCATTCGTCTTCGACCTTCTTCAGGCCTGCGCCGTCGAGGGTCCCGGCCTGAAAGGCGGCTCGAGCCTCTTTCAGACGCTGCGGACGAAGCAGGCTTCCGACCTCGTCGGCACGGAACGGAGGGGTCGTGGCAGTCATGGAGAACTCCCTTGATCTTTTTCTTATCGGATTGCCGTGAATCGAATGCGAAATCTGGCAGAAGAACCTTGTATACGCAACTTTCGACTTGTATACATTCTGACCAAAATCAAAAAGAAAAAGTGGCTGGGAGGATCATGGGACAGCACAGCTTTCCGCTCAATGCGTGGTACGCGGCGGCGTGGGACGTCGAGGTCGGACGCACGCTTCTCCCGCGCAAGATCGCGGGTGCGCCGATCGTGCTGTATCGCAAGGAAAGCGGCGAAGCGACAGCGCTTGCCGATGCCTGCTGGCACCGCCTTCTTCCGCTCTCGAAAGGCTGGCTCAACGGCGACAATGTGGTCTGCGGCTACCACGGGCTTGAATATGACGAGGCCGGCCGATGTGTATACATGCCGTCGCAGGACACGATTAACCCCTCCGCCTGCGTGAAGAGCTATCCGATCGTCGAGCGCCACCGTTTCGTCTGGATCTGGCCCGGCGATCCAGCACTGGCAGATCCGGATCTCGTCCCTGACCTGCACTGGAACGACAGTCCGGGCTGGAGTTCGGACGGGAAGATGATCCCGGTCCGCTGCAACTACCGCCTCGTGGTCGACAATTTGATGGACCTGACCCACGAAACCTATGTGCACGGGTCCTCCATCGGGAACCGGGCGGTGGCGGAGTCCCCGTTTACGGTGACTCATTCCGAGAAAACCGCGACGGTCACCCGCTGGATGGAAAACATCGAGCCGCCGCCCTTCTGGCGCGCCCAGCTCGGCAAGCCGGGGAACGTGGACCGCTGGCAGATTATCAATTTCGAGGCGCCCTGCACCGTCGCCATCGATGTCGGCGTGGCGCCTGCCGGAACCGGCGCGCCGGACGGCGACCGCAGCCAGGGCGTCAACGGCTTCGTGCTCAACACGATTACGCCCGAGACGGAGAGCACCTGCCTCTATTTCTGGGCTTTCGCGCGCAACTACGACCTCGAGAACCAGGCGCGCACGCACCAGCTGCGCGAAGGCGTCGCCACGATCTTCCGCGAAGACGAGGACGTCCTGGAGGCGCAACAGAAGGCCATCGAGGCCAATCCGGATCATGTCTTCTACAATCTGAACATCGATGCAGGCTCGATGCGGGCGCGCAAGCTGATCGACCGGATGATCGCGCGCGAAACCTCGCTCGCAGAGGCGGCGGAATGAAATCCGAACCGGATGGACGGCGGACGCGGGCGACCTCGCAGTCCCTGAAAGCGGTGCTCGGCGTCCGCGATCTGGTGATGTCCGGCAGCTTCGCGCCGGGCGAGCGCCTGTCGGAACCCGTTATTGCACGTCAGCTCGGAATCTCGCGGACGCCGGTACGCGCGGCGCTCGCCCGCCTGGAACAGGAAGGCCTGCTGGAGGTGATCCCGTCCGGCGGATATTCGGTCAGGCGCTTCTCTGTTTCCGACGTCATCGACGCGATCGAACTACGTGGCGTGCTGGAAGGCACGGCGGCACGGCTCGCCGCGGAACGCGGGCTTTCCCCCGCGCGGTTCGCCGCATTCGGCAGCCTGCTGACCGAAATGGACAAAATCGTCGCGGAGCCGGCCGAACGCTTTTCCTACGAGGCCTATATCGAGAGGAACGCCGAGTTCCACGACATGCTGAAGGACGCCTGCAACAGTCCGCTGATCGCGCGGGAAATCGAACGGGTGACCAATCTCTCCTTCGCCAATCCGAGCGCTTTCCTGCAGGCCCAGATCGAGCTGCCGAATTTCCTCGGCAGTCTCACGGTCGCCCAGGGCCAGCACAGGGCAATCATCGGCGCGATCGAGATGCGTGAGGGGTTCCGCGCCGAGGCGCTGGCCCGAGAACATGCCCGCCTCGCCCGGGAGAACCTCGATTTCGTGCTGCAGGACGAGCGTATGATCGAGCGGGTCCCCGCCCTCTCCCTGGTCGCGGACTGAGCGCGGAGACCGTCATGAAGGGCAAACTGAACTGGCAGACAGCCATCGTCACCGCAACCACCGACGCAGCGCCGGGCGTGCGCGTTATAGATTTTGCGGTCGAAGCTTCGGACGCCGCCTTTTCCTTCTCGCCCGGATCGCACTCGACCTTCGAGATCCCGCTTGGGGGAAAATCGGCCCAGCGCTCCTACAGCTGCCTGCCGAGCCCGCCGGGGACGATCCGGGTCGGCGTGAAACGCCATGCGCTGAGCCGCGGCGGCTCGGCCTTTATGTGGAGCCTCGCCCCCGGCGCGAAAGTACGTCTCAGCCTGCCGGAAAACCGTTTCGAGCTGTCCTGGCGCGCCCCGTCCTACCTGCTGGTCGCCGGCGGCATCGGGATCACGCCGCTCTACGGCATGGCGCTCGCCCTCGCAAGGCGCAAGATGCCGGTCCGTCTCGCTTATGCCGTCGCGAAACGCAGTGAGGCCGCTTTCGCGGAAGAGCTCGGGGCGGCGCTTGGCGATGCCTGCGCCCTCTACGCGGCCGATGAGGGCAATCGGCTCGATCTTGGCGCCGAGATAGACCGGCTGCCGCCGGATGGAGAGCTTTATGTCTGCGGCCCGGTCCGCATGCTGAACGAGGCGAAAGCGCTTTGGGCCAGCTCCGGTCGGCCGACCAGCAAGCTGCGGTTCGAAGTTTTCGGCGCCATGGAAGATCCGGCCGACCGCCCCTTCACCGTCCGGCTTTCGGGCGACTCACGCGTAATCGAGGTCCGGCCCGGCCAGACCATGCTCGACGCGCTGACCAATGCCGGTGTCGACATGATCTGGGATTGCCTGCGCGGTGAATGCGGGCTCTGCGCCGTCGACGTCGTCGAGCTCGACGGCGCGATCGACCATCGCGACGTATTTTTCTCAAGCGAACAGAAGGCGGAGAACAGGAGCCTCTGCACCTGCGTCTCCCGCCTCACGAGTGGAAGCGCGACCATCGATACCGGATTTCGCCCCGGATCGCGCTGATACAGGCGTCAGAAACCAATCAAGCAACAGAGGAGGACCCCCGATGCTCAAGAAACTGATCGCCGCCGGCTTCGTCGCCGGCCTTGCGCTCTCGCCGCTGGCGGCGAAGGCGCAGGACGTAACCCTGAAACTGCACCAGCTGCT
The DNA here is from genome assembly GCF_017640745.1 of Nisaea sp. Lineage (GTDB taxonomy): Bacteria > Pseudomonadota > Alphaproteobacteria > Thalassobaculales > Thalassobaculaceae > Nisaea. Next base: position 13,467 of record NZ_JAEPQA010000027.1, read on the forward strand.
GCCACTGAAGGCCGCCGTTCCGGCCGGCTTCATCACGCCGTGGATCGAGAAGGTCGAGAAGGATTCCGGCGGACGGATCAAGATCGAGCACTATCCCTCGATGCAGCTCGGCGGCAAGCCGCCGCAGCTCGCCCAGCAGGTGACCGACGGCGTCGTCGACATCATCTGGACCGTCATGGGCTACACGCCGGGCCGCTTCCCGAAAGCCGAGGCCTTCGAGCTGCCCTTCATGATCTCGACCAGCGCCGAGGCTTCTTCCCGCGCCTTCATGGAATATGCCGAGAAACATATGAAGGACGATTTCCCCGGCATGAAGGTCATCGCCGTTCATACCCACGGCCCGGGACTGATCCACTCCAAGAACCCCGTCAACACGCTTGACGACCTGAAGGGCATGAAACTGCGCGGCCCGACCCGCGTCATCACCGACATGCTCGCCACTCTCGGCGCCGTGCCGGTCGGCATGCCGGTCCCGGCGGTTCCGGAAGCAGTCTCCAAAGGCGTGATCGACGGCGCGGTGATTCCGTGGGAAGTGACCCTGCCGCTGAAGATGAGCGAACTCGTGAAGAATCATACCGGTTTCAGCGGCAACAAGGCGCTCTACACCGCGACCTTCCTCTTCGCCATGAACCAGGCGAGCTATGACAAGCTGCCGGACGACCTGAAGAAGGTCATCGACGACAATTCCGGCGTCGAAGCCGCCGCATGGGCGGGCCGCGCGATGGAAGCGGGCGATGCCGTCGGCCTGAAGAAGGCGCAGGAAGCCGGCAACAACATCATCACGCTCGACGATGCCCAGACCAAGCGCTGGGCGGAAGCGGCCGCGGCCGTCGAAAAGGGCTGGGTCGCCGAGATGTCCGGCAAGGGTATCGACGCGCAGGCTCTGGTGGACGATGCCAAGGCGCTGATCGCCAAGCACAGCAAGTAATCCGCTCCCGGATTGCGAAACCTCGATGCGTTGCGGCGGCGGAGCCGATCCGCCGCCGCAGCGGTTACGTGACAACAGAAAACCGGTACGCTGGCGCCCGATGCTTACACAACTCTGCCGATACCTGGCCCTTTTCGGAGGCGCCCTGCTGCTCTTCATCACGATCCTCGTCGTGACGAGCGTCACCGGACGCGCCCTCATCCCCGTCGGGCTCGGTCCGATACCGGGCGACTTCGAACTCGTCGAATTCGCGACGGCGCTGGCCGTGTTCAGCTTCCTGCCCTGGTGCCAGCTGCAGCGCGGCCATGTTTCCGTGGACATCCTGCAATCGGTCCTCGGCAAGACCGTCGATAGCTGGCTGGCGGCCATCTACAACGTGGTCATGACGGCGGTGTCTGCCGTTATTCTCTGGCGCCTCTGGGGCGGCATGGAGGATCTGCAGACCTACGCCGAGACCACCTTCATCCTGCAAATTCCCGTCTGGTGGGCCTATGCCGCCTGCCTGCCGCTCGCCGCGCTTTCGGTCTTCGCCTCGCTCTGGACCGTGCTGCGGGATATTCGCGAGGCCCTGGCGGCCTCGCGCGGCGGACATTCCGGTACGGAGGCCGGCCGATGACCAAGCTCGAAATCGCGATCTGGTCCTTTCCGGTCCTGCTGCTCCTGATCCTGTTCCGCATGCCCATCGGGCTCGCCATGCTGGTAATCGGCATCGGCGGCTCGGTCCTGGTGAACGGAAGCTGGATCCCCGTGCTCTCGCAGCTGAAGTCGCTGCCCTTCGAGACCTTCTCGAACTATTCCCTCGGCATCATTCCGCTGTTTCTGATGATGGGCCAGTTCGCGACCCATGGCGGGCTCTCGAAATCCCTGTTCGACGCCGCAGCGTCCTGGCTCGGACACCGCAAGGGCGGCGTCGCGATGGCCGCCGTCGGGGCCTGCGCGGGTTTCGGCGCCGTCTGCGGCTCCTCCCTCGCGACCGCCGCGACCATGGCCCAGGTGGCCTTGCCCGAACTCAAGCGCTTCGGCTATTCCGGCTCGCTGTCGACCGGCGCGCTGGCGGCCGGCGGCACCCTTGGGATCCTCATTCCGCCCTCCGTCGTGCTGGTGATCTACGCCCTGCTGACCGAGCAGAACATTGCCAAGCTGTTCCTTGCCGCCGTCGTGCCCGGCATCATCGCCGCGGCCGGCTACATGCTGGCAATCGCGATCTATGTGCGCCTGAAGCCGGATAGCGCAGGACAGCGGGACGCGACCCCGATGCGCCAGCGGATCAAGGCGACCATCGCCATCTGGCCGGTGCTGACGGTCTTCATCGTCGTCGTCGGCGGGATCTATGCCGGGTTCTTCACCCCGACCGAGGGCGCCGCTTTCGGTGCGGCGGGAACCGGGCTGATCGCGCTGCTGAACGGCGGCCTGACGAAGGAACGGCTGGTCGCCTCGCTCAGCCAGACCGCGAGCTCGAGCGCCATGATCTTCTTCATCGTGCTCGGAGCGGCGGCGTTCAATTCCTTCCTCGCCTTCGCCCAGTTGCCGCAGGAAGCCGCGCTCTGGGTGACCTCGCAGGGCTTCGCGCCCTACACGGTGCTTATCGCGATCCTCATCCTCTATCTGATCCTCGGCTGCTTCATGGACTCGCTCTCCATGATCCTCTTGACCGTGCCGATCTTCTTCCCGGTCGTGAGCCAGCTCGATTACGGCATGTCGGCGGAAGCCTTCGGGCTCTGGTTCGGCGTGCTGGTGCTGATCGTCGTGGAGGTCGGCTTGATTACGCCGCCGGTCGGCATGAACCTCTTCGTCATCAACTCGATGGCGCGGAATACCCCGATGCTTCAGACCTACAGAGGCGTCGTGCCGTTCCTTGTGAGCGACATGCTGAGGGTCGTCCTGCTCACGGCCTTTCCGATCTTCTCGATCTGGTTCCTGACCTCCTGACCGGCCCCCTCTTATCCAGTTGATGCCGGGCGTTCTTTCGCGCCCGGCATCAACTGTTGCCCGGGCCGCACAAAACCCGTTGCAACAGTTGGGGTTGTTACCGGTCCCTCCGCCCGTGTAGCCTCTCCCTATTCGCTCATCCAAGTTGGAACGCCTCCCTTCAAGAACGTGGCGGCGGATCGGGTTTGCGGATTGGGGAACGACGCTGGGAAAATCTTTATGACAGAGATCCAATACGTTGCGCCGTCGACACTCGACGAGGCCATCAGCGCCTATGCCGCGGCAAGCGGTGCGGCACGCATTATGGCCGGCGGCACTGACCTTCTGGTGCAGATGCGCTCAGGCATGGTCAAGCCGGGGCTGATCGTCGACATCAAGAAGGTCGCGGAACTGAACGCAATCGAGCAGACGCCGGAGGGTGGCTTCAGGATCGGCGCCGCTGTACCCGGCGCCGTTCTGGAAGAGCATCCGACTTTCGGCAAAGTCTGGCCCGGCGTGCTTGAAGGCCTCAACCTGATCGGATCGACGCAGGTCCAGGGACGGGCTTCGGCCGGCGGAAACCTCTGCAACGGCTCGCCCGCCGCGGACAGCGTCCCCGCACTTGTTGCTGCCGGCGCGATCGCGAACATCAAGGGACCGAACGGTACCCGCGAACTGCCGGTCGAAAAGGTTCCGGCCGGCCCGGGCAAGACCAACCTCGCCCCGGGCGAGATCCTGGTCAGCTTCACCTTCCCCGCCAGACCGAAAGGCTCGAGCGACGCCTATCTCAGGATGATCCCGCGCACCGAGATGGATATCGCGGTGGTCGGCTGCGGCGTCAGCCTGACGATGGAGGGCGACACCTGCACGGCGGCCCGGGTCAGTCTCGGCGCCGTCGCGCCGACGGTCCTGCTGGTCGAGGACGCGGCGAAGGCGCTCATCGGCAGCAAGCTCGACGATGCCGCGCTGGAAAAAGCCGCGGCAGCCTGCAGCGCTGCCTGCAATCCGATCAACGACAAACGCGGCACCATCGCCTACCGGACGAAGGTCGCAGGCGTGCTGTTGAAACGCACCACGGCGATCGCCGCCGATCGCGCCAAGGGAGGCTGATACCATGGCGAAACTCCATGTGACCACCACGATCAACGGCGAGCCGACGGAGTTCCTTTGCGAGCCGCACCACACCATGCTCGACGTCCTGCGCGACACCCTGGATCTTACCGGTTCCAAGGAAGGCTGCGGATCCGGCGACTGCGGTGCCTGCAGCATCACGCTCGATGACCGGCTGGTCTGCTCCTGTCTCATGCTCGCCGCCGAGGCGGAAGGCCATGAGATCAAGACCATCGAAGGCATGGCGGACGGCGACAAACTGCATCCGCTGCAGCAGAAGTTCCTCGAGATGGCCGCGCTCCAGTGCGGCATCTGCACGCCGGGCGTGCTCGTCGCCGCCGACGCGCTTCTGAAGAAGAACCCGAACCCGAGCGAGACCGAAGTGCGGTACTGGCTCGCCGGCAACCTCTGCCGCTGCACCGGGTACGACAAGATCGTCCGCGCCGTCCTCGAGACCGCCGCGGAAATGCGCGGCGCCGCCGAATAACATCCTTTCATCGGGAAACCGCCGGAAACACTCAGCTTCCAGCGGTTTCCCGGCAATTCCTCGCGATGTCGTTTTGCGACGCAGCGATGTCGCTCCCATGATCACTGAAACTCCTCCCGCTGTGCTCTGATTGCAGAGTCCGGAGCTTCTGGGAGTCCTCAGATCAGACTCCCGAACCGCGCCGGCACGAAGGATCTGGCGGCCCACGGTCTGACCGCGGCCGCGCACCGCGAGGACGAGACATGAGTGCGCGCAACTACATGCTGGCCCTTCTGGCCCAGCGCCAGAGCGGCTACAGCCTGGCCCAACCCTTCTACCGTGATCCGGAGATCTTCCGGCTGGATCTTGAGCAGATCTGGTACCGGGAATGGCTCTTCGCGATTCCGTCCTGCGAACTGGCCAAGGCGGGCAGCTACGTCACTCACAAGGTCGGTGACTACCGGGTGATCATTGTACGCGGCGCCGACAAAGTGATCCGCGCGTTTCACAATACCTGCCGCCACCGCGGCTCGATCCTCTGCAAGGCCGCGAAAGGAAACGCTCCCAAGCTCGTCTGCCCCTATCATCAGTGGACCTACGAGCTCGACGGCAGGCTGCTCTGGGCGCGCGACATGGGCGCGGATTTCGACGCCTCCAAGTTCGGCCTGAAGCCGGTCCATTGCCGCGAGCTGGCCGGCCTCGTCTATATCTGCCTCGCCGACCAGGCGCCGGATTTCGACGCATTCGCCGAGCTCGCCCGGCCCTATCTCGAGCCGCACGACCTCGCCAACGCGAAGATCGCGCACGAGAGCACCATCGTCGAAAAAGGCAACTGGAAGCTGGTCTGGGAGAACAACCGCGAGTGCTATCACTGCAGCGGCAACCACCCGGCCCTCTGCCGGACCTTTCCCGAGGACCCGTCGCTTTTCGGCGTCGATCACGAAACGCCCGAAAAGCTCGAGTCCCATTTTCGGCGCATGGAAGCGCAGGGCTGGCCGTCCCGCTACCGGATTGCCGACAACATGCAGTACCGGATGACCCGTATCCCGTTGCTCGACGGCGCCGAGAGTTACACGATGGACGGCAAGATCGCCGTCGACCGCTTCCTCGGGCGGGTCTCCGACCGGACCGCCGGCGCTTTGCTCAAGTTCCATTACCCGACGACCTGGAACCATTTCCTCGCCGATCATTCCATCACCTTCCGGGTCACCCCAGTCGGCCCGATGGAGACGGAGGTCACGACCAAGTGGCTGGTGCACAAGGACGCCGTCGAAGGCGAGGATTACGACCTGAAGCGCCTGACCGAGGTCTGGACCGCGACCAACGACGAAGACCGCCGCGTCGTCGAGGACAATCAAAACGGCATCAATTCGCCGGCCTACGAGCCGGGTCCCTATTCGCCGACCCAGGAAGACGGCGTGATCTCCTTCGTCGAGTGGTACTGCAACACCATGCAGCAACGCCTCCTACCGACCCTGCTGGCGGCGGAATAGGAGATGGCCGCGACCAATGCGATCCTCGGCTCCGCGATCTGGAAGGACAGCGAGCCGCTCGAATGTGTCTCTGTACTGCCGGAAATCCCGAACACCTCGACCTTCACCTTCCAGGCCCCGTCTGGCGCCCTTTTCGACTACCAGCCGGGCCAGTTTCTGACGCTGGAACTCCCGGTATCGGGCGGCCCGCTCTACCGGACCTACACGATCTCCTCCTCTCCCTCGCGGCCGCGCTCGATATCGATCACGGCGAAAGCGCAGGAAGGCAGCATCGGCACCCGCTGGATGCTGGACAATCTGAAGCCGGGCATGCGGATCAAGGCCCTGGGCCCTGCCGGGCTGTTCTCCATGGCGGAACATCCGGCGAAGAAATATCTCTTCATCTCCGCCGGGTCGGGCATCACGCCGATGATGTCCATGGCGACCTACATGTTCGATCTCGGGACAGAGCCCGACGTCGTCCTGATCAACTGCGCCCGCCGCCCGTCCGAAATCATCTTCCGCGAGCGTCTGGAGCACATGGCGAGCCGCGTGCCGGGCATCGACCTCAAGTTCGTGGTCAAGGAGCCTGACCGCTATCGTCCCTGGACCGGCTATCAGGGCCGCTTCAACCAGCTCATGCTTGGCCTGATGTGCCCGGACTATCTGGAGCGCGAAGTCTTCTGCTGCGGCCCGGAACCTTTCATGCAGGCGGTCCGCGAGGCCCTTGCCGGCTTCGGTTTCGACATGGAGCAATACCACCAGGAAAGCTTCCAGGCCCCGGCCGAAACGGCGGAGGACATCCCGGAACTGGACGACACAACGCCCGAGGAAGGGGCGCAGGCAGAGGTGCATTTCGCGCTTTCCGGAGTCACCGGCAAGTTTGCGGAGACGGACACCATCCTCGCCGCAGCCAAGGCCTCCGGCCTCAACATCCCGTCGGGCTGCACCTTCGGGGTCTGCGGTACCTGCAAGGTGAAGAAGCTCTCCGGCGAGGTGCACATGGTGCATAACGGCGGCATATCCGAGGACGATATCGAGGCCGGCTACATCCTCGCCTGCTGCTCGCATCCGATCGGAGAAGTCGCGGTCGAGGTCTAGAGCACGCCGATCTTTCGCAAATCGGCACATTCCCTTCGCGCAGGCGATCTTGTTCGAATGCGCGGTGACCGTGTACGCTTCTGCCAAGCGAAGAACAATGCGCCGGCCAGGCGCGTGGACAATCCGGACGCGTCGCGCCGCGGACCGCAGGGAGAGGCAGAATGAGCGATATGACGAATAAATGGATCGGCACCAGCACGGTCCGGCCTGACGGCGTCGACAAGGTTGTCGGCCGGGCCCAGTACGCGGCGGACGCCACGATGCCCGGGATGATCTGGGGCAAGGTGCTGCGCAGCCCTCACCCCCATGCCGTCATCCGCAGCATCGACACCTCCAAGGCGGAGGCGCTTCCGGGCGTGAAGTCCGTCGTCACCGCGAAGGACATCGTCGACTTCTCCGTCGGCACCCCGGTGCCGCTCGGCATTCAGGACATGCGCTGGATGTGCCGCAACGTGATGGCGCGCGAGAAGGCGCTGTTCCACGGTCACCCGGTCGCCGCGGTCGCCGCCATGTCGGCCGACATCGCCGCCAAGGCATGCGAGCTGATCGAGGTCGATTACGAGGTCCTGCCCTGGGCGATCGAGATCGAGGACGCGATCGCGCCGGACGCGCCGATCCTGCACGATTTCATCAAGTTCGAGGGCAAGCCGTCGAACATCGCCGGCACGCTGGAGCACAAGCTCGGCGATATCGAGGCCGGTTTCGAGCAAGCCGACGTGATCGTCGAGCGCAGCTTCGACACACGGCCGGTGCACCAGGGCTACATCGAGCCGCATGCCTGCCTCGTCAGCGTCGCGGCCGACGGCAAGACGACGATCTGGAGCTCCAGCCAGGGCCAGTTCATGGTCCGCGCGATGACCGCCTTCCTGACCGGCATCCCGCAGAGCGACATCCGCGCCATTCCGGCGGAGATCGGCGGCGGTTTCGGCGGCAAGACGATCATCTATCTCGAGCCCGTCGCGGCCATGCTGTCGAAGAAGGCGGGCCGTCCCGTGAAGATGGTGATGACCCGCGAAGAGGTGATGCGGGCGACCGGTCCGACCTCCGGCGCCAAGAGCACGGTGAAGATCGGCGCCAAGAAGGACGGCACCATCGTCTCCGCGCAGGCCACCCACTACCTGCAGGCCGGCGCCTTCCCGGGCTCTCCGATTCGCGGCGCCTGCGGCTGCTGCTTCGCGCCCTACGATATCCCGAACGTCTATACGCTCGGCTATGACGTGGTTTCCAACCGCTCCAAAGTCGCGGCTTATCGCGCTCCGGGCTCGCCGATCGGTGCCTTCGCCGTCGAGAGCACGATGGACGAACTGGCCGAGCAGCTCGGCATCGATCCGCTGGAGCTGCGTCTGAAAAACGCGGCCAAGCAGGGCACCAAGGCCGCACACGGTCCGGTCTATCCGGTCATGGGCTATGCCGAAACGGTGAAGGCCGCGCTTGCGCACGATCACTACAAGGCGCCGCTCGGCAAGTTCCAGGGACGGGGCGTGGCCAGCGGTTACTGGTTCAACGCCGGCGGCGAATCCTCCGCCCAGGTGAACATCACCGAGGACGGCAACGTCGTCGTGACCACCGGGCACCCGGATATCGGCGGCTCCCGCGCTTCCATCGCCAACATCACGGCGGAACTGCTCGGCATCGACTATCGCCGGGTCTCCGTCCTGATCGGCGACACCGCGACCATCGGTTACAGCAACCTGACCGGCGGCAGCCGCGTGCTGTTCGCCTCCGCCATGGTGGTCACCCAGTCGACCGAAAAGGTCATCGAGACCCTGAAGGGGCTCGCGGCGAAGATCTGGGGCATCCCGGCCGACGCGGTCACCTGGTCCGATGGCGCGGCTCGTCCGGCAGGCGACAATGCGGGCAAGTTCGAGCCCCTGACGCTCGAGGAACTGGCCGCCAAGGCGAACATGACCGGCGGTCCGATCGGGGCCGGCACCCAGCTCAACACGACCGGCGCTGAAGGCGGCTTCGCGACGCATATCTGCGACGTCGAGGTCGACGTCGATCTCGGGATCGTGCGCGTGATCCGCTACACCTCGTTCCAGGACGTCGGCAAGGCGGTGCATCCGGCCTATGTCGAGGGCCAGATGCAGGGCGGCGCCGTCCAGGGCATCGGCTGGGCGCTGAACGAGGAGTACATCTACAACAAGGACGGCAAGGTCGATAATCCGGGCTTCCTGGATTACCGGATGCCGGTCTGCTCCGACGTTCCGATGCTCGACAACGTCATCATCGAGGTCCCGAACCCGCTGCATCCGCAGGGCGTGCGGGGCGTCGGCGAGGTTCCGCTCGTGCCGCCGCTCGCGGCCATTCGCAACGCGGTCTACAACGCGCTCGGCATCCGCTTCAACAGCCTGCCGATGTCGCCGCCGCGGGTCCTCGAGAAGCTCGACGCAATGAAGCAGGCGGCGGAATAGTTCGCCGCCCTCGGGCCTCCGGGAGCGACCGGAATGTCTGGATCTGATGGAAAGATCACCTCGGGAGGGGTGATCTTTTCGCGTCTGAAAGACCTCGGCATCGACTACGTGTTCTGCAACTCGGGCACCGACTTCCCACCGATCATCGAAGGCCTCGTCGCCGCCAGGGCGAAGGGACTGCCGCTGCCCGAAGCCATCACCGTGCCGCACGAGCATGCGGCGATGAGCATGGCGCACGGCTACTACCAGATCTCCGGCAAGTGCGCGGCGGTCATGCTGCATACCAATGTCGGGCTATCCAACGGCGTCACCGGCGCGATCAATGCCGCCTGCGCCCATGTGCCCGTACTGATGATGTCCGGCCGGACGCCCGTTACCGAGCATTCCCGCTTCGGCGCCCGCACGGTGCCGATCGGATGGGGTCAGGAGATGCGCGACCAGGCGGCGATGGTGCGCGAATGCTGCAAGTGGGAGTTCGAGCTTAAGTTCCCGGAGCAGATCGGCGAGCATCTCGACCGCGCCTTCGCGATCTCCAATTCGACGCCGAAAGGCCCCTCGTACCTCTCCCTGCCCCGCGAGACGCTGTGCGAGGAGATCGACCCGGCGACGCTCGCGCCGGCAGGCTCCATCGCGCCCGTCCGCATGGTGCCGGACCCGGAAAGTCTGAAACGCGCCGCGGCGGCGATTGCCGGTGCCAAGGCGCCGCTCATCGTCGCCCAGCGCGGCGCCGGCGATGAGGCGAGCTTCCGACTGTTCCAGAAGCTGGTCGAGGACTGGGCGATACCGGTCTGCTCCTATTGGGCCGTCGAGCTGGCGATCCCGACAGAGCATCCCTGCCATATCGGCGCCTCGCCCTCGCCCTGGATCGAGGAGGCGGATGTCATCGTCATCCTCGACAGCCTCGCTCCCTGGCAGCCGGACGTTCACAAGCCGCGCGCCGACGCGACCATCATCAATGTCGGCCCCGACCCGGTCTTCTCCCGCTTCCCCGTGCGCGGTTTCCGCTCTGACATCACGCTGGCGGGCGAGTCCGCCGACACCATCCCGGCACTCGCCGAAATGCTCTCCGGGATGAAGCGGGACGAGACTGCGATCGCCGCCCGTCGCAAGCGTATCGCCGCCGCCTCCGACGCGACGAGGCAGAAGCAGCGCGAGATCGCCGAACAGGGCAAGGGCGGGCCGATGACCAAGCAGTGGGTCAGCCAGTGCCTCGGTGAGGCGCTCGCCCCTCTCGAGAAAGCGGGCCGTAGGTCGACAGTCTATGCCGAGCTCGGCGCCATGCTCGGCTTCCTGAAGCGGAGCGAGCGCAACAGCTTCTTCCAGGAGCCGCATTCCGGCGGTCTCGGCTGGGGTTTCGGTGCGGCGCTCGGTGCCCAGCTTGCCGACCCGGACCGGGTCGTCGTCGCAACCATGGGCGACGGCTCCTACATGTTCTCCAACCCGATCGTCTGCCACATGATCGCCGAGGGACTGAAACTGCCGGTGATCACGCTGGTCCTGAACAACCACGAATGGGGCGCGGTCCGGCAGTCGGTCGTGGGACTCTATCCGGACGGGCATGCTGCGAAGGCGAACGAGGTGCCGCTGACGGCGCTGACGCCGAGCCCGAACTTCGTGCAGACCGCGAAAGCGAGCAACGCCCATGCAGAGCGGGTGGAGCGAGGCGAGGAACTCCCGGCCGCTCTTGAGCGCGCAATCCGTATCGCGACGGAGGAACGCCGTCAGGTCCTGCTGGATATCCAGGTCGCCAAGGGCTGAACGGAGACTCCGTTCAGCGTTTAGCCGCGTAATATGAGACCCGCCGCTCGAGATAGGCGAGGAACTCCGAGATCGTGAAGGCGAGCGCGAAGAGCACGACCAGCACGGCCCAGAAATGCGCCATCAGGAAGTTGTTGGCGTAAAGCTCGAAGAGCGCGCCAAAGCCGACGATCGAGATCAGCAGCTGACCGATGATCACCCCCTTCACCGCGCGGATCACACCGATGCGCACCCCGCCGAGGATCTCTGGCAGCGCCGCCCAGAAATAGATCTTGAAGAAGGCGTCCAGCGGCGTGGCGCCGTAGGAGCGCGCCATCTCGACCAGCGAGCGGTTGATCTGCAGCACGCCGGCCCGGGAATTCAGGATGATGATCCAGATCGCGAACAGCGTCGTCGTGATGATGATCGCCTTCATGCCGAAGCCGAACAGCACCATCAGCACCGGGACCAGCGCAGTCAGCGGAGCGCTGAGGAACATGTTCACCCAGGGCAGCAGCAGCTCGTCGAGGAGGCGGCTCTTGCCCATCAGGATGCCGGTCGGAATGCCGATCGCGACGGCGAAGAAGACACCGGCGAAGAAGGCATAGGCCGTCTCCGTCAGGGCCTTCAGGAAGGCCGGCGTGCCGATCACGGCGAAGAGCGTGCTCACCACCTCGGTCAGCGGCGGCAGGAAGAATGTCAGGTCGAGCCGGCCGACGATCTCCCAGAGCAGCCCCCAGAGGATCAGCGACGACATGCCGGGCAGTGGATAGCCGAATAGCCGCATCTCTCAGCCCTCACTCGACATAGCTGCGCAGCGAGGCCCAGATCCGGTCCACGATGTCGAGATATTCCGGATCGCGGCGGATATTGTCGGCACCCTTGCCGCGGATACCGGAGGGCCGGATGATCTCCGAGACCCGGCTCGGGCGTGGCAGCAGGATGGCGATCTGGTCGGAGACATAGACCGCCTCCTCGATCGAGTGGGTGACGAAGATGAAGGTCTTGTTCTCGTTCTCCACCAGCGCCAGAAGGTCTTCCTGGAACTTGCGCCTTGTCTGCTCGTCGACGGCGGAGAACGGCTCGTCCATCAGCAGGACCTGCGCGTCGACGGAGAGCGCCCGGGCAAGGCCGACACGCTGGCGCATACCGCCGGAAAGCTGGTGCGGATAGCTGTCCTCGAAACCGGCGAGCCCGACATCGCGGATATAGCGCTCGGCGATGGCCTCCCTCTCCGATCTGGCGACGCCGCGCAATTCCAGCCCGAAGGCGACGTTGCGCATCACGTTCGCCCAGGGCAGCAGGGCGAAATCCTGAAAGACGAAGGCGCGGTCCGGCCCGGGACCGGTCACCTGCTCGCCGTTGACGAGGATCTCGCCCGAAGTCGGCTCCAGCAGGCCCGCGATGATCTTCAGCAGCGTCGTCTTCCCGCAGCCGGACGGGCCGAGCAGAGAGGTCAGCTGTCCGCGCGGGAACTCGAGGGTGAGGTCGCGCAAGGCCTCGACGGGCCCGTAATGCTTCGAGACATTGCGCGCGACAACGGCGTTCTCCGGCGCCGGTTCCCGGATGGGACGGGGCGCGTCGCTAATCTGAGACATAGCCACGATTGTTTCCTTTGAAGAGGATGAATTCGAGCCGTTCGACCAGGTTCAGGAACAGCACGGCGAAAAGGATGATCGAGAAGATCGCCGCATACATGCTCGGGTAATCGGCGATCGATCGGCTGTAGGTGATGATGTCCCCGACGCCGGTCGGCGTGATCTTCAGCTCCGCCAGAATGGCCCCGATGAAGCCGGCCGAGATGCCGAGCCGGAGTCCGGAAAAGATCACCGGCGAGGCCGCCGGGATGATCACCTTGAGGATGATCTGGTCCTCGCGGGCGAGGAACGCCTTGCCCATCTCCTTCAGCGAGGACGGCGTGTTGCGCACGGCCGCGCCGGTATTCAGCACGATCACCGGCATCGCCATGATGCAGACCACGAAGACCTTCGAGGTCAGCCCGATGCCGTAGGCCATCACCAGCAGCGGGATGAGTGCTGCCAGCGGCGCCGCCTGCATGACGATGAAGATCGGCGAGAACAGCCAATCGAAACGCGCGCTGAGACCGACCCAGAGCCCGATCCCGATGCCGAACACGGCCGATATCGTGACACCCACTGCGAGCGGCTGAAGGGTTTCCGCATAGGCGCGGAGCATGGTTCCGTCGAGCGTCAGGGCCGCCAGCGCCGACATCGTGTCGAGGAAGGTCGGGAAGGAGTAGCTGACCGGAATCCGGCCGGCGATCTCCCAGGCCCCGAACACGAGCACGGCGGAGAGAAGTTTCAGAAAAAGGGAACGATAAGAGGTCATCAAGCGCCTCTATGGGTTTGCGGAAGAAGGAGGCGGCCGCCGGACAGGGAACCGGCGACCGCCGCAGGGTCCTAGTTCGAGGCGGCGTCAAGCGGCGCCAGGTACCAGAAATCCTCGATCTTCAGGGCTGCCGGATCGCCGGTCAGCTGTCCCGCGGCCGAGTACCACTCCATGTCGGCCTTCGCCGCCTTGCGGCCGCCGCCGTTCGGGTCGTAGAGACCGCCCTCAACCGCGTCCTTGTAGAAGCCGTCGAGACCGTCCAGCACTTCCTTCGGAAGCTGCCCGATCGGACCGTCCGGATTGGTCTCCTTGCGGATGATCGTCGGGTCTTTGCTCATGTCGCGCCAGACGCTCAGCAGCGCCTTAACGAAGATGTCGACATCCTTTTCGTTCGCCTTGATCCAGTCGAGATTGGCGAACAGCGCCTCGTCGCTGGCATCGACCTCGAACATCGGCAGGACGTTGAACTTGTCGCCCTGCAGCTTCATCAGCTTGTTCTTGTTCGAAAGGTCGACGATCGTCGCGTCGGTCTGCCCGGCGATCAGCGCCGCGATACGGTTCGAGGAGCCCGGCACGTAGGACCGCGTGCCGAACTTGATATTGAGCTTTTCCTCGATGACGTTGGCGATCGAGTCCGTGCCGCCGCCGCGGGAATGCAGCATGATCGGCTCGCCGTTCAGATCCTCGAGCTTGCTGTATTTCTTCGACGTCACCGGAAAGAATTTCAGCTTGGAGAGCTGAAAGACGATGCGGATCGGCGCCCGCGAACGCTGCATTGCCGCGTAGGGCGTGCCGAAGCCGATATCCATCTGGCCGCTGAGAACGGCCTGGATGGCGAGTTCCTCGTCCGAGAATGCCGTCCACTCGTAATCGAGACCGTTGGCCTTGGCCCTTTCGAGCGCGACGAAGAAGGCCGCGAGTTCGTCCGACGGGGTTTCCGCCAGCGCGATCCTGATCTTTTCCGCCTTCGCCGCCGACACCATCAGTGCGGCGGCAACCGGTATGGCAACACAGAGCGACAGAGCCGCCCTCAGTAATTTCTTCATTGCTTCCTCCCTTTTTGTTCGCTTTCCGGGATTTGAGATCCCGAGGCTGGGGGTTTTCCCCTCTTTCGCCGCGAAAAGACCTGACTGGTGCTCAGTCCTCCCCGAAAAGCCGTGCTGAGACGGAGGCGATATGCTGGCGCATGGCCGCTTCCGCTCCCGAAGGATCCCGTGCCTCGATGGCAGCCGAGATCCGTTCATGCTCTGTGAAACTGGAGTGGTTATCCGGCGGCCGTTCCGAGCCGCGCACCACGTTGCCGAGCGCGACCGCGCGCCGCACCTGGTTCAGCTGGTCGAACATGCCGAGCAGCAGCGGATTGTCCGTGCATTCGGCGATCGCGCGGTGCATGTGGTCGTCTTCCGCCTCATAGGCCTCCCAGGTCAGCGCCTCGCGTGCCCGTTCCTTGGCCGCGTTGATCCGGTTGATCGCATCGCGGGAGGCATTGATCGCCGCTTCCCGGGCAATCGCCGGTTCGATACAGAGCCGGGCGCGGATCATCTTCACCGGCGTGAGATGGCGGCCGAGTTCGAGCAGGTTTCCGGAGCTTCCCGGCCCGCCCTGGCTGGAGATGAAGGTGCCCTTGCCGACATGACGCCAGATCATCCCGTCGCGTTCCAGCACGTCGAGCGCCTTGCGGAGCGTCGCCCGGCTCACGCCGAGCTCGACGATCAGTTCACGCTCCGCCGGAAGCCGGTCTCCGGGGACATATCCGCCCTCGGAGATGAACTCCTTCAATGTCGCGACCGGATCGTCCCGCTCTCTGGCATCCAGAACCTTAAGCACGCCGGAACCTCATTTTGGTTGACCAATTGGCTGCTATTGGTACGAATATGGCAGATCAATCTGCGCTTCGGAAGCGTAAAAGCTGAAATTCCGAAATTGGTTTCGATTGATTTTTCTTCTACGCGCCCCTAAAAGCGGCGCTCGCCCAACAGCACGATGGAGGTTCGCGTGCCCGACTACGTCATCGAAAAACCCCGGCAGGTCGCCATCCCGGTCGCCGGCTCTGACGCGCTCTTCCCGGTGCGCCGCGTCTACTGCATCGGCCGCAACTACGCGGCGCATGCGGTCGAGATGGGGCATGATCCGGACCGCGAACCGCCCTTCTTCTTCCAGAAGAACCCGGACAATCTCGACGCGTCGGGTGAGTTCCCCTACCCGCCCGAATCCAACGACGTCCATCATGAGATGGAAATGCTGGTCGCGCTCAAATCCGGCGGCAGCAACATCGCCCTCGAGGACGCGCTCAATCATGTCTACGGCTACGGCCTCTCGCTCGACATGACCCGCCGCGACCTCCAGGGGGAGCAGAAGAAGCTCGGCCGTCCGTGGGAAATAGGCAAGGCCTTCGAGCGCTCCGCGCCCTGCGGCCCGGTGCATCCGGTGGAGAAGGTCGGCCATCTCGACGCGGGCCGTGTCGCGCTCAGCATCAACGGCGAGCTGAAGCAGGAAGGCGACCTCAACCAGATGATCTGGAAGGTGCCGGAGATGATCTCCTACCTGTCGCGCTTCTTCGAACTGGCTGCAGGCGACGTCATCCTGTCCGGCACGCCCTCCGGCGTCGGCCCTGTCTCCCGCGGCGACGTGATGGAAGCCAGCGTCGAGGGTCTCGGCAGCATGACGGTGAAGGTCGTCTAAGCAAACTTAGTGGAGCCGCGCCATTCCGGCGCGGCTCTATCCTACTTTTCCTGCATCTGCGCGTTCCGGACCAGCGCCGCCAGCCGGAAGAAGCCGTGCACCATCTTGGTGTAGGGCGCCGTCAGGAAGAAGGCGAGCACCGCCCCCAGATGGACCGGCAGCAAAATGCCGACCAGCGCCGTTCCCGTCGCGGCATAGAGCGCAAGTCCGCTCGCGCCGGTGAAGGACAGCAGCAGCACGAAGGCCATCTCCCCGCCCCAGAGCGCGGGCGCGCCGAGCTCTTTCTCGCCCCGCGTCTTCAGCACCGCCATGCCGAGCCCGCCGAGGGTCAGCAGCAGCCCGCCCGGAATGCCGAGCAGCTTCGGCAGGGAAAAGAGCCCGTAGGGCGCCGGCATATCGAAGACGTAATGCAGCAGCGTCGCCGACCCGGTCGAGGCGAAGCAGAGCAGGAAGCCGTACATCACCGCCTGGTGGTGCCAACGGCGTACATTGGTATAGCGGTCTTCCTTCTCGAAATTGCAGCCTCCTGCCACGCCGCCGGAAAGATCCTTCAGCCGTGCGGCCTCAGCAAACGCCCGCTTCAGGTGCGACAGACGTACAGATGCTCCGCCAACCTCGCTCCAATAGCCCCGGAGACCGAGCGCGATGGCGAGCAACGGCAGCAGGAAGGCCGGCATGAAGATCGCGACCATCACCGAATGGGAGAGGAAGGCATAGAAGCCCTCGCCGCTCTCCGGACGCAGCGCCTGTCCGGCCCAGAAGAGCAGAGCGAACCCTGCAATCAATGCCGCCACGACGGCGACGCCGCTGCGCTGAAACAGGCCCGAGAAGATGCCCGGCCAGGCGAACCGCTCCCAGCTTTCCGTCCGCGCCTCGGCCAGTGCCTTCGGCAGGTTGATCTGGAACTCGTGCGGGTCGGTATACTGGCAGGCGTAATAGCAGCCGCGGCAATTGTGGCAGAGGTTCGCGAGCTGGGTGATGTCCCCGTCGCTGAAGCTGCGCTGCAGGGTGATCGCCGGGAAGACCGAGCAATAGCCCTCGCAATAGCGGCAGGCATTGCAGATCTCGATCTGGCGGCGCGCCTCCTCGGTCGTCGAGAGCTCGGTCCGGGTCTGGTCAAGCGGCATGGGAGTTCTCCCCCCGGACCGCGCCTTTCGCGGCCTGCTGGCCGGCGATGCGGCCGAACACGGTACCGATGGTCATGCCGAAACCGGCGAGATAGCCCTCGCCGAGGATACTGCCCGCCATGATCTCTCCCGCGGCCCAGACATTTTCGAGTTTGCGTCCGCCCATCGTCACCCGCGCGGTCTCGTCCACCTTGAGGCCGAGATAGGTGAAGGTGACGCCGGGTCGGAGCGAATAGCCATAGAAGGGCGGGTCGGTGATCGGACGGGCCCAGTTCGTTTTCTGCGGCTCGACCCCTTCGGTCGCGAGACCGTCGAGCTCGGTCGGATGGAAGGTGCCATCGCGGCAGGCGGCGTTGAAGGCGTCCACCGTCTGTCGCAGCTTACCCGCCGGAAGCCCCATCTTTTCGGCCAGCCCCTCCAGCGTGTCCGCCTGGACTGCAGGGAACACGGACGGCATGAAAAGGTTGGCGCTCTTGCTGTCGATGATCGAGTAGGCGACCTGGTCCGGCTGCGCGGCGACGAGACGGCCCCAGATCGCGTAGCGCTTCGGCCAGACATCCTCGCCCTCGTCATAGAAGCGCTCGCCATTCTTGTTCACCACGACGGAGAACGGTACGCAGTCGAGCCGGGTGACGATCCCGCCGTCGAATTTCGGCGCGCGGCCGTCGATCGCGACCGCGTGGCACTGGGTCGGATCGCCAACGCTGTCCGCGCCCTGATCCAGCATGTCCTTCAGAACGACGCCGCGATTGTAGGGCGTGCCGCGGATCAGGAAATTCCGTGCCGCCGGGCCCCAGGCCCGCGCAAGCCAGTCGATATCACCCTGGAAACCGCCGGAGGCGAGGACCACTGTGCGGCCCTCGATACGCTGTTTTGCGCCGCCCGCAATCTCGACCTCGACTGCATTGAAGCGCCCGTCCTCGATTTCCACGTGCGTGACCTGCGCCTCGTAGACGACTTCGACGCCGAGATCGGCGGCTGTGTTGTAATAGGCATTCACCAGCGCCTTGCCGCCGCCGAGGAAGAAGGCGTTGGTCCGGCCAAGCGACAGGGTGCCGGAAAGCGACGGCTGGAAGCGGACGCCATGCGCCTCCATCCAGGGCAGGCACTTCTCCGAGGTGCGAATAGCCAGGCGCGCCAGTTCCTCATCGGTATTGCCCTTGGTGACCCGGATCAGGTCGTCGAAATACTCGTCTTCCTCGTAACTGTCCGTGAGCACCGAGAGCGGTCCCCGGTGCATGCAGCGGAAGTTCCTTGTGTGGCGCGAATTGCCGCCGCGATAGGTCTTCGGCGCGCCCTCCAGGATGATCACGCTCCGGCCCGATTCCGCCGCCTCGATGGCCGCGCACAGGGCCGCATTCCCGCCGCCGACAACGACGACGTCCCACACCTTTTCGGCTATGGCTGACAAGGTATCCTCTCCTCGTAACGGACCGCTTGGCGACTTCGAAACGCCGCCATCCGCAGCCTTCTTGACTATATTGTATACAATTGAATACCGTAGCGTCAAACCACGAAAACAGACGGGTTTTGCACCGGCCGGGCAGCTGACGCACCATGGTCCGCAAACCGGTCGGCCCAAGGGAGCGCGCGCGTCATGTCGGCAAAGAAAACCTACGAAATTCTGGCAGAAGCCTTTCATCAGGAACAGGTGGAAACCTGCTTCGCCCTGCTCGGCGACGCCAACATGAACTGGGCGACGGCGCTCGCCGGGCTCGGCTGCGATTTCGTCTATGTCCGGCATGAGCATTGCGCCGTCGCTGCGGCGATGGCCTATGCGCGCTCCAAGAACGCGGTCGGCGTCGCCACGGTCACCTGCGGACCCGGCCTGACCCAGGTCATGACCGCCCTGCCCGCCGCCGTCCGCGCCCATATCCCGCTCGTCGTCTTCGCCGGCGAGTCGCCGCTGAAGAACCATTGGTACAATCAGGAGCTCGAACAGGCACCGTTCGTGAAAGCCTGCGGCGCCGACTATCACGCGCTGCATCACCCGGACCGCATGCTCCGCCAGATCCGCGACGCCTTCGTGCAGGCGCAGGAAGAAATGCGGCCGGTCGTGCTCGGAGTCCCGTTCGACCTGCAAAATCTCGACTGGAAGGGCGACAGCAAGCTTCCGGCACCGTCCCGCGAGGTGCTGCCGAAAATGCGGCCGATGCCGCCGCACCCGGACGACGTTGCCGACATGGCGGCGGTGATCTCGGAGAAGCGCAAGGTCATCGTGATGGCCGGTCTCGGCGCGTTGCGCTCGGAAGGCGCGGCCGAAGCCTGCAAGGCGCTGGCGGAGCGCTGCGGCGGTCTGCTTGCAACCACCCTGCCCGCGCGAGGGCTGTTCCATGACGACCCGTTCAATCTCAGCATTGCCGGCGGCTTCTCCAGCGACGTCACACGGGACTGCTTCCAGGACGCCGACATGGTCATCGCGGTCGGCGCCAGCCTTGCCAACCACAATTCCTATAACGGCACGCTCTACCCGAACGCCGAGGTGCTGCGCATCGACACCGCCCCGACCACCATTACCCAGGGCCGTATCACCGCGCACCGCCATCTGCGCGGCGATGCCGGAATGAGCGTCCGCGCGCTTGTCGAGGCGCTCGGCCCGCGTGACGCCAATGCCCCGAGCTGGCGCAGCCCGGAACTGGCGGACCGGATCCGGAGCGCTCCGGCGGACGGCTCCGTCCATGCGCAGGAACAGGGCCTGCTCGACCCGCGCGATGTCGCCACGGCGCTTGACGCGGCGCTGCCGAAGACCTGGGAGGCGGTGAATTCCTCCGGCCACTGCTCCTATTTCTTCGCCCAGATGCCGGACCGCCCGGTGGAGAACTTCCTCACCATCCGGGAGTTCGGCGCCATCGGAAACGGCACCTCCTTCGCGATGGGCGTCGCGGCCGCGAACCCGGGCAAGCCGGTCGTCATGTTCGACGGTGACGGCAGCCTGCTGATGCATATCCAGGAGCTGGAGACCATGAAGCGGCACGGCATGAAGGTGCTGATCTGCGTCATGAACGACGGCGCCTACGGCTCGGAGATCCACAAACTCCGCTCGGAAGGCCTGACAGACGAAGGCGCGGTCTTCGGCCGTCCGGACTTCGCCGCCATCGCACGCGGCTTCGGACTGCAGGGCGAAACGGTAACGGACCTCGACAGCCTTCCAGATCTCGCACGCAAATTCGAAGCCTCAAGCGGTCCCGCGATCTGGGACTTCCATGTCTCCGACCAGATTCTCTCGCCGCTGATGCAGCGCGCGCACCCGAAGTAGCGGGAGCCGTCAGAGGGCGGGAACACCCGTATTTCTGCGCCGATTCCGCCGCTCCCGCAGAGCGCGCATATCGGTCTCCCGACTTTCGCCAAGATTGATTGCCGCACGCTGGCTGGGTAAACTGGCGTCAGTGAAATCTTTGCTGTGAATTCATCCGACCCTCAGAAGAGGCAAATGTCGGCATTCGCGCTTTCTGCCAGGGTAGAGGTGAGAAAATGAGCACCGACACTTTCTCCAGCTCCGAAATGGCCCTGAGCCTGGAGGCCAATGCGAACGAATCCCGGACTGGGAAATACTTGGGGGAGCAAGCAGAGATCGCCGACATCAAGGTGAATTCCGATGCAATCCAAGCCCTTAGCCTTGCATTCGAAGCTCTGAAAGAAGGGTCGGGCAGCCCCTACTCGTTCCAGCAGGAAGTACGGCCACATTCCAGCGGGTCGACCGTCGGCTCCGTTTCGCAATCTCTCGAAACGATCGAGTTCGAGATCTTCAAGATCACCGAGATGGCACGGCGCTGGATCGTCGAGAACGGTCTTTCACCCTACAAGCTCGCCCTGACCGCCGAAACGTCTCCCAGCCAGGTGCACCGGATCATGGAGCCGGGATGGACACCGTCGCTGAAGCTCGCCCGGCGTATCGCCTCTTCTCTGCCCGAGGACTGGGTCAGCAGTTTCGAACGTGACTGCAATACCTGCCTGCCGCGGCTTTTCTACCTGCAGCCGTCCTCGGTCATGAAGTCGGCTCCGATCAATCAGGTGATGCAGGCAATCGATCATAAGACGACCGAAGAGGCACTGGCCGATCTGGTCGAGGACGAGTTCAATTACTGCCGGTACAGCTTTCTGTCCAAATCCGAACTCTCGGTCCAGACAGCCCGACACAACGCGTCCGGCCTGATGAGCGACACGCCCTACATGCCACCTGCACCGAGGCTCATTTGGGAGGCCGGTCAGGGCCGCGCGGAGTGCCGCAGCTACTCCTTCTCGATTCACCGCATCCCGCTCAAGTCGAAGGATCGTACGATCCTTTCAACCGCCCACATCGTCGAGTTCGACGGGCAGAACTGGGCAATCCAGCTCTGGAAGATCGAGAACAGCCGTCCGCTCACCGACCAGCGGCAGCTGGACATTCTCGCCGCTTACCAGAACGTGTTTTCCTAGATAAGGCTGCGGCTTCAGGCCCGCTTTACCGGCACACCGGCCACATAGGTCTCGACCACCGTTCGGTCATCGCCAAGCGTCTGCAGAAGGAAGAGTTCCTCCTGCAGGCTCCGGACCCGTTCCATGCGCAGCGCCATGACCGGCGTCGCGCGGCTGTCGAGCACGGCGATGTCCGCGTCCGTGCCCGGCTCCAGCGTGCCGATGCGATCTTCGAGCGAAAGCGCATGGGCATTGCCGAGGGTCGCCCAGTAGAAGCTGTGCAGCGGGTCCATCCGCTGGCCGCGCAACGCCAGGACCTTGTAGCCCTCATCCAGGGTGCGGAGCATCGAGTAGTTGGTGCCGCCGCCGACATCGGTCGCGATCGCCCGGCGCACCCCGTCGGCGCGCAGTCCGGCTTCGTCATAGAGACCGCTGCCGAGGAAAAGATTCGAGGTCGGGCAGAAGACCGCCACGGAGTCGGTCTCCGCCATCCGCTTCTGCTCGCGCTCGGTCAGGTGGATAGCGTGGCCGAAGAGGCTCTTCGCGCCGAGCAACCCATAGCTCTCGTAGACGTCGAAATAGTCCCGCGCGCCGGGATAGAGCTGCCGCGTCAGCTCGATCTCCGCCGTGTTCTCGGAGAGATGGGTCTGCAGGTAGCAATCCGGATGCTCGCGCACCAGCGCCTCGGCCATCTCGAGCTGTTCCGGCGTCGAGGTGATGGCGAAGCGCGGCGTGATGGCATAGAGCGCCCGTCCCCTGCCGTGCCATTTGGCGATCAGCGCCTTGCTGTCGTCGTAGGAACTCTGTGGCGTGTCGAGCAGTCCTTCCGGCGCGTTCCGGTCCATCATCACCTTGCCGGCGATCATCGCCATGTTCCGGCGCTCTGCCTCGGTGAAGAAGGCCTCGGCGGATTGCGGATGCACGGTGCAGTAGACTGCGGCCGTCGTGGTGCCGTGCGCCGCGAGCGTGTCGAGAAAATGTCCCGCGATATCGGCCGCATGGTCCGGGTCGGAGAAACGGGTCTCCTCCGGGAAAGTGTATTTCTCCAGCCAGTCGAGCAGCGTCGCGCCCCAGGAGGCGATGACCTGCATCTGCGGGAAATGGGCGTGGGTGTCGATGAAACCCGGGACGATCAGGTGCGGGCGGTGATCGACGACGTTTGCTCCCTCCGCAGTTTTCGGATCGTAGGTGCCGACATCGAGGATCTTCCCGTCTGCGACCCGGACAGCGCCATCCTCGATATAGAGAAAACTGTCCGTGTCGTCGTAATGCGTCGGCTCGGCACGGAAGCTCAGCACCCGGCCGCGCAGGATCGTGTCGGTCATCAGTTCACCGCCAGGGAGCTGTCCTCGTACCAGCGCACGATCGCCGCGCGCTCGGATGGCTCCATGTAGGAGACGTTGGCCGGCGGCATCGCATGGCTTCGGCCCGCCTGCAGGTAGATCTCCCGCGCATGCATCGCGATCTCCGCTTCGGTCTCCAGCTTCACGCCCTTCGGTGCGGCCGCGATCCCGTCCCAGACAGGCTCCGTCGCATGGCACATGGAGCAGCGGCCAAGCACGGCCTCGAGCACCGGCTCGAAGTGCGGCGAGGCGACGAGCTGCTGAGCAGCCGGGCTGAGTTCCGCTGCGGCGGCCTCTTCGCCCGCCTGTTTCGGTCCCGCCGTGGAAAGCCAGACGATGGCGAGAAAGAGCGCGACGGTCAGCCCCCAGGTCCACCAGGGCTGGCCCTTGCGGGCATGCATACTGTTGAAGAAATGCCGGATGGTGACGCCCATCAGGAAGACCAGGCTCGCGATGACCCAGTTGTACTCGGTCGCGAAGGCGAGCGGGTAATGGTTCGAGAGCATCAGGAAAAGAACGGGCAGGGTCAGGTAGTTGTTGTGCGTCGAGCGCAGCTTGGCGATGGCGCCGTATTTCGCGTCCGGCACCCGGCCCGCCTTCAGGTCGGCGACGACGATCTTCTGGTTCGGGATGATCACCATGAAGACATTGGCCGACATGATGGTCGCGGTGATCGCGCCCAGATGCACGAAGGCGGCGCGCCCGGTGAAGATCTGCGTGAAGCCCCAGGCGAGCGCAACCAGAGCCGCATAGAGGATAACCATCAGCAGGGTCGGGTTCTTCGCCAGCGGCGAGCGGCAGGCCAGCGTGTAGACGGTCCAGCCGAGCGCAAGAGAGCCGAGCGAGACGGCGATCGCCTGCCAGCTCTCGGCGGCCCAGACATTATGGTCGATCAGGTAGAGATCGGCATGGCCGTAATAGACGATGCAGAGCAGCGCGAAGCCCGACACCCAGGTCCAGTAGCTCTCCCACTTGAACCAGGTCAGGTGCTCCGGCAGCGCGGCGGGGGCCACGAGGTATTTCTGGATGTGATAGAAGCCGCCGCCATGCACCTGCCATTCCTCGCCATGGGCGCCTTCCGGCAGGTTTGCCGCCTTGCGCAGGCCGAGGTCGAGGGCGATGAAATAGAAGGACGAGCCGATCCAGGCGATGGCGGTTATGACATGCAGCCAGCGCGCGGCGAAGGACGCCCAGTCCCAGACGACCGCCGAATTCGGCAACAACTCAAGCATCCGCACACCCCCAGCAGCATCCCATGGCGACACTCTGGCAAATCCGCGGCGCTTCCAAAAGTCAGATATCTCCGCTTTACTTTATAGGAATTTTTGAAAATCAGAGGCGGACATGCCCTACCTCGACAGCATCCGGGTCTTCGTGCGCACGGTCGAACTCGGCAGCATTACCGCGGGCGGCAGGGATCTGCGGCTGACCCCTGCGGTCGCGAGCAATCGTATACGGGAGCTTGAAAACCGCCTCGGCATCCGCCTCTTCAACCGGACCACGCGGAAGATCGCCCCGACCGAGGTCGGGCGCCTGTTCTACGACCATGCCAAGGAGATCATCGACGCGCTCGACAAGGCGGAAGCGGCCGTCGCGGAGTACTCGCAGCATCCGCGCGGTTCGATCAAGGTCCTTTCGCCCCTCGGCCTCGCGCGCCGCGTCGTGGCGCCGCTGGTGCCCGAGTTCAACGATCTCTATCCCGACCTCGCGATCCAGCTCCGGCTCTCCGACCGCAAGGTCGACATCTTCGACGAGCGGGTCGATGTCGCCATCGTGCTCGGCACGCCGGAAGATTCGAGCCTGAAGGCGCGGAAGATCATGGATTGTCCGCGCGTGCTCTGCGCCGCGCCGATCTATCTCGACCATTTCGGCACGCCTGAAAAGCCGGAGGACCTGGTCGAGGGCGGCCACCGCTGCCTGCTGCTGCGTTTCCCGGGCGCGCAGGAATATTTCTGGACCCTGCAGACGAAAACCGGCCCGACCCGCTTCAACGTCCGCGGTCCCTACGATGCCGACGAGGGCGACGTGCTGACCGAATGGGCGCTCGCCGGCCGCGGTATCGTCAACAAGCCCTATTTCGAGGTCGCAAGCCATATCCGCAGCGGCGCTCTCGTACCGGTGCTCGAAGACACGCCGCCACCGCCGGTGGCCCTCGCCTGCCTCTATCCCCACCGGCGCCTGCTCGACCCGAAGATTCGGCTCTTCGTCGATTTCATGATCAGGAAGTGCAAGGCACGTGTCGAGGGAATGATGAAGAGTTGAACACTGCTCATGTCTGATCGGAAACTTCGCATCCTCGCCTGCTGTCACCGGTTCGACTATTCCGGAGCCCCGTTATTGCTTTTCCGGCTCCTGGCAGCGCTCGCAGACCGTCACGAGATAACCGTGCTCGGTCCCAAGGGCGAAACGGTCGAGCCGGGTCTCCTCAAAGAGGACATAGCCGCCGGGATCCAGATCGTCGACACGGTGGTTACCGGAGAATTCGATCTCCTGCTCGCAAACACCCTTCACGGCGCGAAATCCATCGCGCAAGTAGCGGGTAAGTTTCCAACGGTTTTCTGGATTCACGAACCGAAAGAAGGGCCCCGTTTCATAGAGAAGGGGCTAATTTCTACGGAAGCTTTCGCGCTGTCGGATGCCATCATCTTTCCCACGCGCTGGCAGGCGGAAGAGCTATACGCGCCATATCTGAAAGGCAGGACATACGACATCGTGCCTTACGGTATCGAGCCACGGTCCAAACCGCGCGCGAAACCATTCGAGCTGCCGGACGGCGCGACCGCTCTTTTGCAGCTCGGCTGGCTTTCGCCGCGCAAAGGCCAACACCTGACGGCGGCCGCACTCGACTACCTGGGCGACCCGAACATTCATGTGTTCATCGCGGGATCCGACGCAGTCGATCCGCGCTTCGCCGACCAGCTAAAAGCGAGGGTCTCGGAATTGGAAAACATTGCCAGTCAGGTTCATTTCCTCGGCGTACTCGGCCCGGACGAGGTTGACGCGTATCTGGCCCACGTGGATGCCCTGGTCTTCCCGACGAACGACGATCTGATAACGGTATCCATTCTGGAAGCCATGGCCCGGAAAACGCCTGTGATCTCCAGCGATTTTGGGCCGATACCGGAAACCGTGATCGACGGAGAAACGGGGCTGCTGTTTCCCGTCGGAGACGTCAAAGCCTTCATGGACTGCATCCACCGGGTCGCTGGGGATGGTGCGCTTCGGAAACGGCTTGGAGACGCCGGGCACGCAATGTTCCAGAAGAAACACGGCTTCGCGGATCATGTCTCTGCTATGGAAGCCGTCTTCCTGCGGACTTTTTGCGAGTGGAAGACGGCGCCCCCGCGAAACTAGCGAAGTAACCAAGACGTGTCAGGTCGACGGCTTGAACGGCTGGCCGAGGCACGCCGGGGCCTGCGAACCGACGGACTTCCGCAGCGAGATCAGCGCCAGCACGACGATGGTCGCGAGGTAGGGCATCGCGGCGAGAAATTCCGGCGGAACATATTCGAAGCCGGCCGCCTTGGCGTGCAATTCCAGCGTCATCACGACACCGAAGAGATAGGCGCCCGCAAGCAACCGCATCGGCCGCCAGGCAGAGAACACGACGAGCGCCAGCGCGATCCAGCCGCGGCCTGCCGTCAGCCGTTCGGCCCACATCGGGGTCAGGACCAGCGAATAGTAGCAGCCGCCGATCCCCGCCATCGCGCCACCGAAAGCAACCGCCATGTAGCGCACGGAGATCACCGAATAGCCGATCGAATGGGCGGAGACGTCGTTCTCCCCGACCGCGCGCAGGATCAGCCCGGCACGGGTGCGGCGGAGGAACCAGGCCACCACAAGGGTCATGGCGAAGGAGAAATAGACTACCGGATCGTAGCCGAAGAGGATCCGCAGATGCTCGTGCTCGGCCAGCGCCGGCGGGAAGAGCGGGCCTATCCGCTCCACCGTCTGGCCGACGAAACCGGCGCCCATCAGCGAGGAAAGGCCGATGCCGAAGATGGTAAGCGCGAGGCCGGTCGCGACCTGGTTGGCGGTCAGCGTGAGTGTCAGGTAGCCGAAGATCATCGAGGCACCCGCCGCCGCGCAAGCCGCCGCGACGATGCCGACGAAGGTCACACCTGTCATCGTGGTGACGGCGAAGCCGGTGACGGCGCCGACAAGCATCATGCCCTCGACCCCGAGATTGAGGACGCCGGACTTCTCCACCACCAATTCGCCAAGCCCCGCCAGCAGGATCGGCGTCGCCGCGCCGACGACCGTGACGAGGATGGAGATCAGGATCGCTTCGGTCATGCCGCGCCTCCGCTGCGCGCACCGCCGAAGCGGAGGCGATAGGTCACCAGAATGTCGGTCGCTAGCAGGAAGAACAGCATCATCGCCTGGAAGAGGCCGCTCGCCGCGTTCGGAAGCCCGATGGAGGATTGCGCGATCTCACCGCCGACATAGGAAATCGCGAGAATGAGCGCGCCGAGCACGATGCCCGCCGGGTGCAGGCGGCCGAGGAAGGCAACGATGATGGCCGTGAAGCCGTAACCGGTCGGGAATTGCGGCACCATCTGACCGTAGGGCCCGGCCGCTTCCAGGATGCCCGCGAACCCAGCGAATCCGCCGCCGGCCAGAAGCGCCAGCCAGATCGTCCGCTTCTGGTTGAACCCGCCATAGCGCGCCGCATGCGGCGCTGCGCCGACAACCCGGATCTCGAAGCCGAACACGGTCTTCGAGAGCACGTACCAGGCGATCACGGCGACGATGAAGGCAATCGGTACGCCGAGATGGACGAAGGTATTGCCGATCTCGGGCAAGAGCTGGCTGTCGTTGAACATCCGGCTCTGCGGAAAGTTGAAACCCTCCGGGTCTTTCCAGGGCCCGCGCATCAGGAAATAGAGCAGCTGGATCGACACGTAGGTCAGCATCAGGCTGCTGAGGATCTCGCTGACATTGAGCTTCGTTTTCAGGAAGGCCGGGATCGCGGCATAGAGCGCGCCGCCGATCACGCCGGCGAAACACATTGCCGGCAGAATCCACCAGCCTTCCAGCTCCCAGGTCGCAAGCGCGACGCCGGTACCGGCAAGCCCGCCCATCACGTACTGCCCCTCGGCACCGATGTTCCAGACATTGGCCCGGAATCCGATGGAGAGCCCGGTCGCGATCAGGATCAACGGCGCCGCCTTGATACCAAGATCCTGCCAGGCGCCGATATCCAGCACCGGCACGAAGAAGATCGCCCAGACTGCGCCCGGCCCGTCGTAGCCGAGCAGGGAAAAGATCGTGGCGCCCGCAATCATTGTCAGCAGGACCGAAATGACCGGCGTCAGGTAGAGCATCCGGCGGCTCGGCTGCTTGCGCTTCTCCAGTTCAAGCAACATGGGCGGCTCCCGCATATTCGCGTGTCGCTTCGGGATCGCCGTGCACGCCGCCCATGAGCAGTCCGATCTCGTCCACAGAGGCCTCGCCCACCTTCAGGCTGCGCGAGAGCACGCCCTCGTTCATCACTGCGAGTGTGTCGGAGATCGCGAGCAGTTCGTCGAGATCCTGACTGATCACCACCACCGCCGAACCCCGCGCGGCGAGATCGACGATCTCCTGGTGGATCGCCGCCGCAGCGCCCGCATCGACTCCCCAGGTCGGCTGCGAGACCACCAGCACTTCCGGCGCCTGCATGATTTCCCGCCCCATGATGAATTTCTGCAGATTGCCGCCGGAAAGCGATCCGGCGGGCGACGACGCGCCGGTCGTCTTAACCGCAAAGGTATGGATCACCTCGTCCGTATAACGCTCGGCGAGACGGCTGTTGATCACGCCCCAGTTCACCATGTTCTTGCGGTTGCGCGCGGTCAGGATCGCATTGTCGATGAGCGAGAAACCCGGCACCGCGCCATGGCCGTTGCGCTCCTCCGGAACGGCGCAGAGGCCGTGCCTCCGGCGTGCATCCGCCCCGAGCATGCCGACCGGCGTGCCGTCGATCTTCACCGCGTCGGAGAACGGCACCGGCCGCTCCCCGCTGAGGGCCAACAGCAGCTCGTTCTGGCCATTTCCGGCCACCCCGGCGACGCCGAAGATCTCGCCCGCACGGACCGAAAAGGTGATGTTCCTGAGCGTCGTGCCGAACTCGTCATCGGCCGGCAGCGAAAGGTCCGCGACGACGAAGCGTTCGGCTCCGAAGCTGCGGCCCTCCGCCTTCTCAATCTCCTTCAGCGAGCCGCCGATCATCATTTCCGCCATCGAGCGGGAGGATTCCTTCTTCGGATCGCATTCCGCCACAACCTTGCCGCCGCGCAAGATCGTCGCCTTGTCGCAGAGCTCCACGATCTCGTGCAGCTTGTGGCTGATATAGAGGATCGAGCATCCGCGCTTCGCGAGCGCCCGGAGCGTGTCGAAGAGCTGAGCGACCTCCTGCGGCGTCAGCACCGAGGTCGGCTCGTCCATGATCAGCAACTGCGGGGTCAGCAGCAGGGCCCGGACGATCTCGATGCGCTGACGTTCGCCGACGCTGAGGGTGGCGACGGTGCGGTGCGGATCGAGATGCAGGTGATACTGCTCGAGCACGGCACGAATGCGACTTTCGAGCTCGGAATAGGAGACGGCCTCGTCGAGTCCGAGGGCGATGTTCTCCAGCACAGTCATCGCCTCGAAGAGCGAGAAATGCTGGAACACCATGCCGACGCCCATGGCACGGGCCGCCTTCGGGTTCGCGACCTGGACCGGCTTGCCGTCGAAACGGATTTCACCGGCATCGGGATGCATGATCCCGTAGATCATTTTCACCAGCGTGGACTTACCGGCCCCGTTCTCGCCGAGCAGCGCGTGGATCGTGCCCGGCGCCACGGAGAAACTCACATCGTCATTGGCGAGCACGCCCGGAAACGACTTGGTGATCCCCGTCAGTTCCAGGCGGCTCGTCACCCCATCACTCATTCAGCCCGTCCCCCGCTTCAGCCTGTTGCGGCGCAGCATCCCCCGCGGCCCGCGCCTCCGTCAATCGCGCGATCACCTCTGCCGCGACGAAGGCAGCGATCACTTCCGGTCGCTTGTCGTCGCTCCCCGTCGCCCCGATCGGACAGACCAGCGGCACCGTATCGCCCACCGGCGCACTGCTTTTCGCGCACCAGCGCTCGAAGGAGGCGCGCTTGGTCTTCGAGCCGATCATGCCGACATAGGCCGCGTCCCCGCGCATGAGCGCCTCGGCGGTGATGATGAAATCAAGTGCATGATCATGGGTCAGGACGACGAAGGCGCTGCCCCGCGGTGCGCTCCGCACTTCGGCCTCCGGCAGCGGAGTCAGACGCTGCTCGACCACCGCCCGGCAGAGCGCGAGTTGCTCCTCGCGCTCGTCGACCAGCACGGTGCGGACCGGCAGCAGGCTCATCGCGGCTGCCAGCGCGCGGCCAACATGGCCAGCGCCGAAGATGTAGATTGACGGATTGTTCCGCTGCGCCGCCGCGAGGTGCGCTCCCTCGCGGGCGAGCATGGCGGAGTCGAGCAAAAGCATGCTGAGGGCAACGTAGCCGCCGCAGCACTGGCCGATTTCCGGGCCGAGCGGCATTTCGAGCCGGCGCTCGGCAGAACCGGCGGCGAGCATCTCGCGCGCCGCCTCGATGGCAATGTGTTCAAGACGACCGCCGCCGATCGTGCCTTCGGTGCTGTCGGCGGAGACATACATCACCGTCCCGGCCGCGCGCGGCGTCGAGCCATGCGCCGAAACCACCTCCAGCCGGATTGCCGTTCCGGCGGTCTCGAAGAACGACCCGCTCATGCCGCCGCTCCGTCCACAGTCCGCAGCCGCTCGACGGCGAGCAGGATTCGCTCCGGCGTTGCGGGCGTATCGAGGCGCGGGCATTCGCGGTAGCCGGCGACGCTCGCCACCGCCATGGAAAGCGCCTCCAGCACCGAGATCGCGAGCATCAGCGGCGGCTCGCCCACGGCCTTGGAACGGCGGATGGTGCGTTCTTTATTCTCAGACCATTCGGCGAGAGCGACATTGAAGATCCGCGGCACATCGGAGGCGAGCGGGATCTTGTAGGTTGAGGGCGCATGGGTGCGCAACCGCCCGTCCCTGTCCCACCAGAGTTCCTCAGTCGTCAGCCAGCCGACGCCCTGGATGAAACCGCCCTCGACCTGACCCCTGTCGATTGCCGGATTGAGGGACTTCCCGACGTCGTGCAGGACGTCCGAGCGGTCGATCCGGTATTCGCCGGTCAGCGTGTCGATGGTGACCTCGGAGACCGCCGCGCCGTAGGCGAAATAATAGAAGGGCCGGCCCTTGCCCGCCGCGCGGTCCCAGTGGATGTCAGGCGTCTTGTAGAATCCGGCGGCCGAGAGATGCACCCGCGCCATGTAGGCGGCGGCGATGAACTCTTCGAAGCCCAGGACCTCGCTGCCGACAAGGATCTGCCCTGCCTCGAAGCGCACCGTGTCTTCGGGAACGTCCCATTTCTCGGCCGCGAAAGCTCTCAGCCTGCTCTTGATCTGCTCGGCCGCGTCCTGGGCCGCCATGCCGTTCAGGTCCGAACCCGAGGAAGCGGCCGTCGCGGAGGTGTTCGGCACCTTTTCCGTCGTCGTCGCGCTCACCCTGATGCGGTCGAGATCGACCTGGAAACAGTCGGCCACGACCTGCGCCACCTTGGTGAAGAGCCCCTGCCCCATCTCCGTACCGCCATGGTTCAGGTGAATCGAGCCGTCCTTGTAGACATGCACTAGCGCGCCCGCCTGATTGTACCAGGTCGCGGTGAAGGAGATGCCGAACTTGACCGGCGTCAGCGCGATGCCCTTGCGGAGGATGCCGCCCTTCGCGTTGAAATCGAGGATCGCTTTCCGGCGCGCCTGATAGTCCGCGCTTTCCTCCAGCTCCGACACCAGCCGGTCGAGGATGCTGTCCGTGACCTGCTGGTGGTAGGGCGTGACATCCCGGTCCGGGCCGGCGCAGTAGAAGTTCGCCTTGCGGATCTCCAGCGGATCCTTGCCGAGCGCGTAGGCGATTTCCTCCACGATCCGTTCCGCCCCGACCACGCCCTGCGGTCCGCCGAAGCCGCGGAAAGCGGTGTTGGAGACCGTGTTGGTGCGGAGCGGCTGCGAGCGCAGGCGAACGGCCGGGTAGTAGTAGGCATTGTCCGCATGGAAAAGCGCGCGGTCCGTCACCGGGCCTGAGAGATCGGCCGAGAAGCCGCAACGCGCCGCAAAGGTTCCGTCGACCGCGAGGATCCGTCCCTCCTCGTCATAGCCGACATCGTAGCTGACCTTGAAATCGTGCCGTTTCCCGGTCGCGATCATGTCATCGTCGCGGTCGGGGCGGACCTTCACCGCACGGTTCAGCTTCTTGGCGGCCAGCGCAGCGACCGCGGCGAAGAGCGCCGGCTGGCTTTCCTTGCCGCCGAACCCGCCGCCCATGCGCCGGACAACGACCGAGACCGCATTCGCAGGGATGCCGAGCACCTGTGCGACCAGAACTTGCCCCTCGCTCGGATGCTGGGTCGAGGAATGAATTGTGACGGTCTCGTCCTCGCCCGGAATGGCGAGCGCGATATGCCCCTCTAGATAGAAATGATCCTGCCCGCCGATCTCCATCCCGCCCTTGAGGCGGTGCGGTGCGGCTTTCAGCGCGCTTTCAACGTCTCCGCGTTCGAGCTTCAGCGGCGCGGTCACGAGATCGCCGCCCGCCTCCAGCGCTTCGTCGATCGTGACCAGAGCCGGAAGCGCGCGATACTCGATCTTCGCCAGCGCCGCCGCCCTGCGCGCGGCGTCTCGGGTCTCCGCGATCACCGCGAAGATGGGCTGACCCCGGAACATGACCTTGCCGTCGGCGAAGACCGGATCGTCATGGGCATGGACAGGGCTGACGTCGTTCTCGCCCGGAATGTCGGCGGCCGTCAGGACCAGCGCGACGCCGGGTGCCGCACGGACCGCGGAGAGATCCATTGAGACGATCTCCGCATGGGCCGCTTCCGAGAGCCCGAGCCAGCCGTGCAGAGTGCCCGCCGGCTCGACCATGTCGTCGATATAGTCCGCCGAACCCGCCACGTGCTTGTGGGCAGAGTCGTGCCGCTCGGGGCTGTGCACGCCGCCGCGGATCGTTCCCTGTTTTCGGCCCCCGTCCATCACGCGCTCAGCCTCGCGGGAGTTTCCCCGCCGGAAGTTTCGAGGAAGAACCGCAGCAGCAGGTTGGCCGCCACCTTGGAGCGGTAGTCGGCCGAAGCCCGCCAGTCGGAGAGCGGAGTAAAGTCCTGCCCCATCGCCGCCATCGCCGCCCGCACGCTCGCCTCGTTCCAGGGCTGGCCCAGCAGAGCCGCCTCCGTCTTCGCCGCCCGTTTCGGCGTCGCCGCCATGCCGCCGAATGCAAGCCGGACCGACGTCACTTTCCCGCCGTCGAGCGCCACTGAAAAGGCCCCGCAGACCGCCGAGATATCCTCGTCCCGCCGCTTGGAGATCTTGTAGGCCGCGTTCAGCGTGCCCGACACAGGGAGCGGGATGCGCACGCTCTCGACGAACTCGTCCGGTGCCCGGTCCTGCTTGCCGTAATCGATGAAGAAGTCCTCGAGCGGGATCGTCCGCCGCTTGCTGCCCCGGCGCAGCATCAGTTCGGCGCCGAGCGCGATCAGGGCGGGCGGCGTGTCGCCGATCGGCGAACCGTTGGCGATATTGCCGCCGATGGTGCCCATGTTCCGGACCTGCCAGCCGCCGATCCGGTCCCAGAATTCGGCGAGATGCGGGAAGTGTTCCGCGATCACCGAAGCGCTCTCGCTGTAGGTCACGCCCGCACCGAGGAAGAGCGCGTCCCCGGTCACGCTGATTCGCTTCAGATCCGCGACATGGCCGATGAAGACCGCCGGAGAGATGTCCTTCATGTGCTTGGTGATCCAGAGCCCGACATCGGTCGAGCCCGCCACCATGGTGGCATTGCCGACCTCAAGCAGCACGCGTGCGAGATCGTCCGCATCCGCCGGCAGGATCGCCGTGCTGCCGCCGCGCGAGACGACGACCCGCGCTCCATCGTCCATCTCCGCCAGCTTCGCCGTCACGGCCTCGCGCTCCGACACAAGCGGGTCTTCAGCCACGGCTCCGCGACCGGCCGCGTCGAGCGCCGCCCGGACGATCGGGGCAT
This sequence comes from Nisaea sp., assembly GCF_017640745.1. Lineage (GTDB taxonomy): Bacteria > Pseudomonadota > Alphaproteobacteria > Thalassobaculales > Thalassobaculaceae > Nisaea. The sequence continues at coordinate 47,597 of NZ_JAEPQA010000027.1, forward strand.
ATCCGGTGCAGCGGCAGAGATTGCCCTGGAGCGCTGTTTCCACCGCCTCGACGGTACCGCAGCCGCCCTCCATCCAGAGCGCGTAGAGCGACATCACGACCCCCGGAGTGCAGAAGCCGCACTGGCTGCCGTGATGCTCCACCATGGCCTGCTGGACAACGTGCAGCCCGCCCTCGGGGTCGCGGAGATATTCCACAGTCACGACATGGCAGAGATCGACCGAGGCCAGCAGGCGGATGCAGGCATTCACGGTCTCGTATTTCAGTCCGTCGGGTGTGCGCCGCCCGACCAGCACGGTGCAGGCGCCGCAATCGCCCTCGGCGCAACCTTCCTTGGTACCGCGCAGCCGCTGCTCCAGACGGAGATGATCGAGCAGTGTGTCGCCGGCGCCGACGGCCCCGAGCCGCACCTCGCGGTCGTTCAGCAGGAACCGGATCTCGCCGCGCGCCGACATGGCTCAGCTCCCCCGGTAGGTCGCGTAGCCGTAGGGTGAGAGCAGCAGCGGTACGTGGAAATGCTGCGACGCATCGGCGATGCCGAAGCGGAGCGGGATCCGGTCGAGGAAGAGGATCTCGCCCGAGACGTGTCCCGCGCGGCGCAGATAATCGCCTGCGTCGAACACCAGCTCGTACTGGCCCTCGATAAAGCTGTCGCCGCTCGCCATCGGCGCGTCGGTGCGGCCATCGTCGTTGGTGACGGTCGAGGAGACCAGTTCGCGCGCTTCCCCGTCGAGGCGGTAGAGCGCGATCTTCAGTCCCGCCGCGGGTTTCCCGGCGGCCTGATCCAACACATGCGTTGTCAGACGTCCCGACGCCATAGTCTCTCTGTCCCTGTTCGCTCGGCATATCGCGCCGGTTTTCCCGGCTGCTCTTTGACCGAATTAGATTCTCAAGGAATTGTATATGAAAGGCGCCATGTCATAAGAGTCTTTCAAAATTTTGTTGAATGTCCGCGCGCGCGTTCTCCGGAACAATGGCGCCGGTACCGACGATGAGGTGGGATGATGGGGGACTATCCGCGCGACCTCGAAGGCTACGGCCCAAACGCGCCCGATGCGGACTGGCCGGGCGGCGCCCGGGTCGCGGTCCAGTTCGTACTGAACTACGAGGAAGGCGGGGAGAACAACCTGCTGCACGGGGACGCGGCCTCCGAGGCCTTTCTCTCGGAAATCGTCGGCGCGGCGGCCTGGCCCCGACAGCGCCATTGGAACATGGAATCGATCTACGAATACGGCGCCCGCGCCGGCTTCTGGCGGCTGCACCGGATGTTCACCGACGCCGGGATCCCGCTCACCGTCTACGGCGTCGCCACGGCGCTCGCCCGCAGCCCCTCCCAGGTAAAGGCGATGAAACAGGCCGGTTGGGAAATCGCCTCGCACGGCCTGAAATGGATCGAGCACAAGGACATGACCGAGGCGGAGGAGCTGGCGCAGATCGTCGAGGCCATCCGGCTCCATACCGAGGTCACCGGCGAGGCGCCGCGCGGCTGGTATACCGGCCGCTGCTCGATGAACACGGTCGAGCTGGTCGCCGCACGCGGGGACTTCGACTATATCTCCGACAGCTATGCCGACGACCTGCCCTACTGGATGGAAGCGGGTGAGCGCGACCAGCTGATCATCCCCTATACGCTCGACGCCAACGACATGCGCTTCGCGACGCCGCAGGGTTTCAATACCGGCGAGCAGTTCTTCCAGTATCTGAAGGACAGCTTCGATGCGCTCTACGATGAGGGCAAGGAAGGGCGCCCGGCGATGATGTCCGTCGGACTGCATTGCCGGCTGGCCGGACGCCCTGGCCGGGCGGCGGGCCTGAAGCGCTTCCTCGACTATGCGAAAGCCAAGGACAAGGTCTGGTTCGCACGCCGGATCGAGATCGCCGAGCACTGGAAGGCGAAACACCCGCCGAAGCGCTTCGAGCGGCCAAGCCGGATGGACAAGGCGAGTTTCGTCGCCCGCTTTGGTGGCATCTATGAGAACTCGCCCTGGATCGCCGAGGCGGCCTTCGATCTCGAACGCGGCCCCGCGCACGACACCGCGACCGGACTGCATTCCGCCCTCACCCGGATCTTCCGCTCGGCAAGCCCGGAGCAGCGGCTGGCCGTTCTCAATGCGCATCCGGACCTCGCGGGCAAGCTCGCGCAGGCCAAGCGCCTGACCGAGAACTCAACCGCCGAACAGGCAAGCGCCGGGCTCGACGCACTGACCGACGAGGAGCGCGCGAGCTTCGAGGACCTCAACCGGCGCTATGTGGAGAAGCACGGCTTCCCCTTCATCATCGCCGTGCGCGACAACACGAAGCCCAGCATCCTCGCGGCCTTCAAGAGGCGCATCGAAAACGACCGCGAGACTGAAATGGCCGAGGCCTGTCGACAGGTCGAACGCATCACCGAACTCCGACTGAAGGATCTCCTGCCATGAGTGGCGCCGACCGTTCCTACTACGCAATTCCCGGCGGTCTTCCGGGGCAGACGCAGCTGATGACAGGCCGGGCCGTCTTCACCGAGGCCTATGCTGTGATTCCGAAGGGCGTGATGACGGACATCGTCGCCAGCCTCTTCCCGTTCTGGGAGAACACCCGCGGCTGGATCATCGCCCGCCCGCTCTCCGGTTTCGCCGAGACCTTCTCGCATTACGTCATGGAGGTCTCCCCCGGCGGCGGCTCGACGAAGCCGGAACCGGAAGCGGGCGCCGAGGGTGCGCTCTTCGTCGTCTCCGGCGCGATCACCGTCACAGTTGGCGGCAAGGAAAAGGTTCTGACACCTGGCGGTTTTGCCTACCTGCCGCCATCAAGCGGCTGGACGCTAAGAAACGATGGCGCAAAACCCGCGCAGTTCCACTGGATCCGGAAGATGTACGAGAAGGTCGAGGGCATCGACGCGCCCGAGCCTGTCTTCGCCCGCGACCAGGACATCGCGCCCGCCGCGATGCCGGATACCGAGGGACGGTGGGCGACCACGCGCTTCGTCGACCCGTCGGATCTTCGCCACGACATGCACATTACCGTCGTGACCTTCCTGCCGGGAGGTACCATTCCCTTCGAGGAGACGCATGTGATGGAGCACGGGCTCTACGTGCTCGAGGGCAAGGGCGTCTACAAGCTGAACCGGGACTGGGTCGAGGTCGAGGCGGGCGACTACATGTGGCTGCGCGCCTTCTGCCCGCAGGCCTGCTACGCCGCCGGGCCGGGACCGTTCCGCTACCTGCTCTACAAGGACATGCACCGCCATCCGCGGCTGACCGGTGTCGGAGCCTTCGGGCGATGAGCCGGACGATCACCGCACAGCCGCTGACGGCGGAGGCGTTCGCCCCCTACGGCGAGGTCCTGGAGGCCGCCGGCGCGCCGGATTACATGATCAATGCCGGGCTTTGCGGGCGGTATCACGATCGCGCACGGCCGGAAACGGACGCGGAGGGCAAGGTCACGCTCAGCATCGGCCGAAGCGATGCGGTTTCCCTGCCCCTTAGCCTGAAAATGATGGAACGGCATCCGGACGGCAGCCAGGCCTTCGTGCCGATGAACGGGACACGCTTCCTTGTCATCGTCGCCGCAGACGAAAACGGTGCGCCGGGCAAACCGGAAGCCTTCCTCACGGACGGGGCCCAGGGCATTCAGTACAAGCGGAACTGCTGGCACGGCGTGCTCGCGCCGCTTTCCGGCCCGGCGGATTTCCTGATCGTCGACAGGATCGGACCCGGCGCCAATCTTGAAGAACACCACCTCCCGGAGCCCTACACAATTGTCGCCGGCTAGGACGCGTACCGGCGGCGCCGCGACGCGTCTTCGGCCGATACTCCAAAAAGCAAACCGCCCGCACAACCGAAGCGGCGCGGGCGGCGATATTTTGACCCCAAGAGGCTGATCACAGCCGCTTAGTGATGTTCCTTGTCATGGCCGGGTTCGGCCAGTTCGGACATGGTCCGGACGAGATCGACGATCCGCGCGCGGGCGTGTTCCGGCAGGTCCCCCCAGAGACGCACCAGTTCATTCGCCTGACGGCGGGCCAGCGGAGAGTCCATCTCGACATCGTGGGCGCTGGCAACCGGCGGCGCGATATCCTCGGCACCCAGCAGCCGGGCGGGCGATTGTGAAATCGTCTGCTCGTCCATCTCGTCGAAGAAGTAGGACACCGGCGTATTCAAGACCGAAGCGACATCGAACAGACGGGACGCGCTGATGCGATTGTCCCCACGCTCGTATTTCATGTATTGCTGCGACGTCACGCCGATCTTCTGCGCGACGATCCGCTGCGTCATTCCCATTTCCTTGCGGCGGCGGCGCAGGCGCGCGCCGACGAATACATCGACCGGATTGTTCGCATTCGTCTTGCCCCGATCCGCCGAGTCTTTTTCGGACGCCTGCCCGGAAGCGTCCGCTGCCTCGTCAATAAGACGATTGGCGGCATTTTTCATAATCACCCCCCGATCCCTCAAGAGTTCCCTAAACCGAAAATTGCCAAAACCCCGAATTCCGATGAGGTAGAGACAATAACTTTATCTCTGGTTGAGATTTCTGCCCTAAAAGCTTTCTGCTACGCTAGAAAACGCGCCGCCGGACTTTGATGCCGCGCTACCGAGACCTGAAACGGTTCTTGTATTTTCTTGCGTGGCTGGCGTCTAGGTCGTTAACCATACCATGTTGTGCCGGCACGATCAATTTCCACGTGGACGTTATAGGTGAATTTTTCGGCACCAAAGAAACAAATACTATTGGTTGCGTGGGCCTCCAAAAAGCTGACATTTGCGCTAAATACGGGCTTCACGGCAGATTCCAGGCCACGGCGTGACATCAACCTTTACGATCTAAAGTTGACCATGGGGCAATAACTTGAAGATTGCATTGTCGAACCCGAAGTCTACTATCCGATTGAAAGGAAGCGCCATGAAGCTCGATATCGCCGTCATCGGCAATGGTCCGACAGCCCAACTTGCGACCCATGCTCTTCGCGACGCCGGATTCGAGGCCGCGATGGTCGGCCCTAGAGCCGACCGGGAGACGGACCCCAGGACCACGGCCTTGGTGCCTTCCAGCGTTGATTCGCTTGATATCCTGGGCATAGACGTCCGTTCGAGAGCGACGCCATTGCTCGATCTCCGGATCGAGACCACGGGCCCGTTCGGCCTGGTGACCGAAAATTTCACGGCAGACGACGCCGGAGAAGAGTTTCTCGCGCAAAACCTGTTTATTCGCGACCTGATGGCCGTCATTCCGGAGGTGCCGTCCGTCGCATCGCGCGCCACCGGTGTGTTTCCCGGAGATCGGAGCGTCCGGATTGAAACTGCAGACGGCACGATGCTCGAAGCGGCCCTCGCGGTCGCCGCCGACGGCCTGCAATCCATCGCCCGGGAAGCCGCCGGCATCGCCCTTCGCAAACGTCCGCTTGGCCGCAGCGCGCTCTGCGTCCCGGTGCACCTCGAAAAGCCGCACCGGCGACTCTGCATCGAACGCTATGACGACACCGGCACGCTGACCCTGATCCCGGTCGCGGAATACGATGCCTCGCTGATCACGATTGCCTCTCCGGGCGATATCGATGCGTTGGCCGCCTGTGACGACGAAACAATCGCGCGCAAGTTGTCACGCCGGCAACCCGCCTTCGGAAAAATCGCGTTCAGTGGCGCCAAGGCGGTCTTCCCCCTCAATCTCGGCTTCACCCCCCGGCCGGCGCGCAATCGCGTGGTGGCGATCGGGGAGAGCGCGCACATCGCGCCGCCGATCGCGGCCCAGGGCTGGAACATGTCGGTCCGTGACATCATGACGCTGACCGACCTGCTGCGCTCCGCGCGGGCCGAAGACCGGGATATCGGATCCGCCGAGACCCTTGCGCGATATGCGCCGCGGCGGCAGCCCGACGTCGCCGGGCGGCTTTCGGCGATCGGCGCTCTTGCCGGTGTGGCGACACGTCCTTATGCGCCTCAGAAACTGCTGCGTCAGGCGGGCCTGATGGCGCTCGGCCGCTTCCAGGGAGCCAAACGCGGCCTGATGCGCGCCGGCCTCAGGTGAGACGGCTGCGGACCGGCTCCGCAATTGCACTTGTGCTGGCTATCCTTGCCGCCGGCCTCGGTAACCGGGCCGCAGAAGCGGCCGAAACCGCACTTCCCCCTCCCCTTGCCCGGCTCAGCTTCGGCATGCCTCTCGACGGCGCACGCAACGCCCTGCCGGAGGCCCGCTATCTCGAAGACGGTCTCGACTTCGGCGCGCTGAAAGCCCGGCTCGTCCTGCCGTCCATTCCGACGCTGGGCTCGAGCTTCCGGCTCTATCTGCAGTTCGATGCTGAGGAGCGGCTCCGACAAGTGCTGTTTGAGCGGCGCCATGCGGCGGCGACGCGCGAGAGCGCCGGAGCCGTGCAGGACGCGCTTCAGCAGAGATACGGAAAGCCCGCGGAAATCTGTTTGCCGGCAAATGCGACGCCAGCCGCGGGCCGGATCACATGGCACACCGGGAGCTGGTCCCTGCATCTGATCGGGATCGACGATCTCGGCCTCGGCATGCTGACCGAGGACCCGGACCGCGGCGACGCCCTGGAGAACAGACCGGTCGCACGCAGCCGCGGCGAACGGTTTCGCGGCCGTCAGCAGCGCAGTCTGCCGCGCCGGATCCTGATCAGGATCCATGGGGCCGCAGACACACAGCTCCAGCCACCGCCCTGCGGTGCCAATTAGCGTATCGGGATCGGGACCCGCGCACCGACAGACGAAATTCTGTCAGCGGCGGCGCACCCCGAGAAACGCTCCTGCGACAAAAGGTGAGCTTAACATTGTTCCAACGCCTGCCGTGCCAAGACATGCCATAATACTCATCGACAAATCATGAATTCATCGATCCATGCAAAGTATACGCGAAACATTATTTAGTTTTTATGTTCAAAGCGTCTCAAAAAGAGATCGCACTTCCATTTTTCATTGAATTTTATTTGTCCGAATGATGACAAACAGATCTCCGTTATGTGACAACGCAAAAGTGCGCGGCACCACGCCGGGACCTTGACAGCGGAGAGGCCGCGGTGTTCGCTCTGCCCGTCTCGGAAACAGCCGGGTTTTCAAAGGGATGTCTGTCCATTTCTGGGGTCACTTGACGACGGAGGATGTCGCGGCGCTAAAGCCGTCGCGTACGCTGGCCCTTTTGCCCGTCGGCGCGATAGAGCAGCACGGCCCGCACCTTCCCTTGGCGACCGACATCCTGATCACCGAAGCGGTGCTCTCCTCCGCGGCCGAGCGTGTGGCGGACGACCTGACACTCCTGATCCTGCCGTCCCAGGCCATCGGTCTCAGCCCCGAGCATATGAGTTTTGCCGGCACCCTCACACAAGCCGCGGAAACCCTCATCGCCTCCTGGACAGAAATCGGCCGTTCCGTCGCCGCGGCGGGCGTGCGCAAGCTGATCCTTCTCAACAGCCATGGCGGCCAGCCGCAGATCGTCGACCTCGTCGCGCAACGCCTGCGCAGCGAAGCCGGGATGCTGGCGGTCCGGGCGAACACTTTCCGGTTCGACCTGCCAGACGGACTGATCTCGGACGACGAACAGAAAACCGGCCTGCATGGGGGCCAGATCGAGACCGCCCTGATGCTGGCGATCGCGCCGGAGCTGGTGCGGAAGGACAAGATCGCGGATTTTCCCAATTCGGCCGCAACCCGCACCGCCACATCGAAACGGCTCGGACTCTCGGGGGCCGGCGGTTTCGCCTGGAACGCGGAGGATCTCAACCCGTCCGGCGCAACCGGTGCGGCGAGCCGCGCGACAGCGGACCAGGGGAGCGCCCTGCTCGCCGCCTACGGGCAACAGCTCGCGGACCTGATCGAGGATGTCGCGGACTGGCCGTTGAGTGGCGGTGCGCCTTTCGGCGAACAAAGATGAGCGGCATCTGGAGGGAGATCCTCGCCGGGCTCGGAAAGAGCATCCCGGAAGATACCGGGGTGGACGCGCAATACGTCCCCTGGGAGCTGTATCGCGACCTCGCCGCGGCCTGCGCGGAGCGACCGACCGTGATCGCCCAGATCGGACAGAGCCTCGACGGCCGCATCGCGACCGTGAGCGGTCATTCGCATTACGTGAACGGACCCGAGAGCCTCGATCACCTGCACCGTCTCCGCGCCATCGCCGATGCCGTCGTGGTCGGCGCGACGACCGCGGTACTCGACAATCCCCGCCTGACCACCCGCCGGGTACCCGGCCCGAACGCGGTCCGCGTGGTGATCGACACGCAGGGCAGAGTGCCGGCAGGCCATGCCCTGCTGACCGAACCGGATGCGGAAACCCTCCTCGTCTCCGGCACGTCCCGCAGCGATCTCCCGGCACATTGCGGCATGCTGGACGCCACCGGCCCCAACGGCCGCGTGGATCCTCGTCTCCTGCTCGCGGCACTTCGCGGGCGCGGCCTCTGCACCATCCTGATCGAGGGCGGCGGGCTGACGATTTCCCGTTTCCTTTCGGAGAAGCTGATCGACCGGCTGCAGGTCTCGGTCGCGCCGTTGATCATCGGCTCGGGCCGCCCGGGACTTGTCCTGCCGGAAATCGAGAAACTCGATGCGGCACTCCGCTTCGAGGCGCGGACCTACCCGCTCGGCAAGGATACGCTGTTCGACTGCCGCCTCAGCTGAGCGGCACAGCGAACAGATCCCGGTGGCCGACATAGATCCGGGTTTCGGGGCGGGCGAGCAGTGCCGCGCCCCAGGTCGCGATTTCCTCGCGGTCGAGGGGCGCGATCTCGCCCGCGGCAGACACCCAGCCCTCGACCAGATCGCGCGCCCCCGGATCGCCCGCCGTCAGGCTCCAGTCGCTCGCGCCCTCATCGACCCGGTAACCGCGCCGCGTAAGGCCTTCGACCAGGGCCGGATGCGCGTCCGGACCGAGCGCCGGTCCGAAGCCCTTGTCGCCATGCTGATGATCGTTCATCAGCGCCTCGAGGTTTTCCGCCTCCTCGTGATCGCCTTCGACATCGATCCGCCCGTCATAGGTCAGCACCGCGAGCAAGGCACAGCCGCGCGATGCGACGGCATCGAGGAAGCGATCAAGCCATTCCGCCGAAACAAGATCGAAGAGCGCCGAAGCAGTAACCAGATCCACATCTTCCAGCAGCGGTGCGATATCCGATGTAGCGAGATCGAGGCTCTCCACCGCGATCCGGTCGTCAGTCTTCAGAGAGGCATGGCCAACGGCACGGTCCAGCAACGCAGCGTCGCTGTCCACCAAACGCCAGTCGCACGGCGTTTTCAGCAACGGTGCCAGATGGCGCTGGTTGTTTCCCGTCCCGGCGCCGAGATCGAGGATCCGGAGCGGCGCCGGCCGTCTCCCGGCCCATTGCACCAGTGCGCCCTCGACTTCCGGGCTTCGCGCCGCCCGATCCCATACCGCGCGCGCCGTCAGCCAATCTGCCGAAAACCCGCCGCTCATTGCAAAGTCACCCCGTCGACAGCACGCTGAAAGGCCGTTTGCGCCCGCGCCCAGTCGGACAGCCCTGCCGCCGCGTCCCGGCTCCGCGCCGCGCGTTGCAGGCGGGCACCGTCATCCATCAGAAGGGTGCGGAGCGTGCGCCCGAGCGCGTTGCTGTCGCCAGCGGGCACCAGTTCGGCCGCCGCCCGGACCGCCTCGGCGACGGCCCCCTCTTCGGTCGTCACCACCGGAAGCCCGAAGGCGACCGCGTCCGCAAGCGCCATGCCGAACCCCTCGTGATAGGTGGCGGAGAGAAAGAGGCCGGCCCCGCGGTGCAACGCCACCAGCTTTTCTTCGACGAGCTCGCCATGGAAGGTTACACGCTCCAGGATTCCCAGCTCGCCCGCAAGCGTCTTCAGCGCCGCACCATGGTCCGGGTCGCGCGGCGCGCCGACGATGTCGAGGCGCCAGTCGAGGTCGCGGCAGGACGCGAGCGCCCTGAGGGCGATGTCGTGCCCCTTGCGCTTCGTCAGGGTCGCCACGGAAAGGATGCGGACCGGCGTACTCCCGCCGCCGGACCAGCGTTCACGCCGGGCCCATTCGGCGATACCCGGTTCGACCACGCGGACCGCGGAGGGATTCACCCCGAAATCGCGCAGCCTCAGGGCGGTCCGGGCGCTGGAGACGACAATCCGCGCGACCTCTGCCAGCACCGCCTTCTCGGCGGCGAAAAACGCTTCCTTCTCGCGGTCTCCAAGACCGGTCTCGTCGGCCAGCGGGTGGTGGATCATCGCCACCACGTCGAGCCGGGATGCGTGCTGGGCAACCGCCTGACCGAGCGCGGTCAGGGCCAGACCGTCGATGACGCAGAGCGCCCGGTCCGGAAGTCCGGCCAACACCGCCGCACCGGCCGCAACGTCGTAAGGCGCCGCACGCGGGAAGTCGCCCGAAATTTCATGGACGGCACCCAGCCGGCCGGCTGCCTTCAATCCCTCGACCATCTGCCGGTCATAGATGAAGCCGCCTGTCAGCGTGCCGAGCGGCCCTGGAACGATGAAATGGACCGGGAGGCTGGAATCCTGCAGACGTGCGGGGGTCACAATGTCCCCTCGTAGGAGGCCCAGGCAATGTGGGACTCGTGAAGCGTAACCTTCATGCCGGCGAGCCCGAGGGCCGTCTCGCCGAGCTTTCCGGCGCGGATCGAGGCCGCCATGGCATCGAAGATGTGCCGGGCGAGGAACTCGGTCGTGGTGTTCTCGCCCTTGAATTCCGGCAGTTCGTCGAGATTGCGGTAGGCGAGCGGCGCCAGGACCGCCTTCAGTTCTTCCGAGGCGGCGCCGATATCGATCACGAGATTGTCCGCATCCAGCTCCGCGCGGCGGAACTCGACATCGACCACATAGGTCGCCCCGTGCAGGCGCTGCGCCGGCCCGAAGGTCGGGGAGTTGAAGCTGTGCGCGATCATCACGTGGTCGCGGACGGTAAGTGCGTACATGAATGGCTCCGGTCAATCAGGATAGCGGATACGGTGGCAGAGAGTCTCGGGCGCGCCGGATGTAAGCTTGGCCATGATCTTCGGCAAGTCCTCGAACGGGCTTTCGCCGGTGATCAGCACATCGAGCGCAGGGTCGTCGAGCAGACCGATGGCTTCGGCAAGACGCTCCCGGTGCCTCGCACCCTGGCGCCGCGACGGGGCGACCGCGCCGACCTGGGAGGCCTGGATGGTGAGGCGCTGGGAATGAAAGGCGCCGCCGAGCGGCAGCGAGACCTCGCGGTCGCCATACCAGCTGAGTTCGATGATCGTCGCCTCGAAAGCGGCGAGGTCGAGCGCCCGGCGCAGCCCCGCCTCTGTCGCGCTCGCATGGAACAGCAGGCTGAATTTCTCGGGATGCCCGCCGGCTCCGGCATAGCGAAGACCGAGCGCCTCGCAGACCGCCGCCCGGCTTTCCACCGGATCGAAGACCCACACCTCTTCACCCCAGAAGCGACGGGCGAGATAGCCGGTGAGAAGCCCGACCATGCCGCCGCCGATGACGCAGAGCTCCTTTGAGCGCGCCGCCTCTGCATCCCAGACCGCATTGAGCGCGGTTTCCATATTCGCGGCCAGCACCGCCCGCTCCGGCGACACTTTCTTCGGCAGCGGGATCGCCGCGTCGGTCGGGACGACATAGCGGGTCTGGTGCGGGTAGAGCACAAAGACCGGCGTGCCCTTGGCCAGCCCGTCGCCCCCCGCGACCCGCCCGACCGAGGCATAGCCGTATTTCACCGGACCCGGGAAACGTCCCTCCTGGAAAGGACAGGCCATCCGGTCCCATTCCGAGCGCGGCACGCCGCCGCGGAAGACGAGGCTCTCCGTCCCCTTGCTGACCGCGGAAAAAAGCGTCTCGACCAGAAGCTCGCCATCCGCCGGCTCCCGGAGCGTTTCCTCGCGGATTTCCCCCTGCCCGTTACCGTGCGACCAAAAGGCACTCGCAACGCGCATATTCCTGCCCAAATCTGATTTCATGGTTCCCATCCGGGCATCCGGCCCGAGCATTCATCCCTGGAGGCGTAATATGGAACTCCCCTCGCGCGCAGCAAAAACTATCGTGAGCGTCGTCGCCGTTCTGGTGATGCTCGCGGCCGGCGCGGCGCCGAGGGCGGAACCCGCGCGATACGAGGTCGATCCGGATCATCTGTCGATTACCTTTCGGACCAGCCATCTCGGTCTGGCCGACAGCCGCGGCATGTTCCTGATCGGCGCGGGCAGCTTCAGCTTCGACGAATCCGCCCCCGCGATCCGGGATATCCGTTTCACCGTCGCGCCGGCCGGCGCCTTCACGCCTCCTCAGACCGGGAGCGCGGACATCGCCGGAGCCGGGAGCAGAATCACTTTCGTCGGCAAACAGAGCCGGCAGACCGGCCCCCGCACCGGGACCGTCAGCGGTGATCTTACCCTGAACGGAATTACCCGGCCGGCAACGCTGGACCTCACCTGGATCGACAACCAGGACTTCCCCTTCCGCTCCAAGCACCACGCGGTGGCGCTCTCGGTCGAGACGCGGATCAGCGACCGCACTTTCGGCGGCACCGGGGCGCCCGGCGGCGAGATGGAGCTGCAGATCGATTTCGAAGCCAAGCGGGTCGAGGGATAGCTCGATCAGAATTTTTTGCAGTCGTCATTCCCGCGAACGCGGGAACCCAGCGACCGTAGAACAGAGACCGTCTTCCCTAAGTCCCTACTTGCGTGGGGATGACGACCCGAAACAAGAAAAAGGGCCGGCATTGCCGGCCCTTTCGCATTCTGGTCAATGAGGCCTGCGAACAAACCTCAGGGCAGTTCCATACCCCGCTGCAGGGCCGGACGCGCCATCATATTGTCGTACCAGCGCTTCACGTTCGGGAACTGGGCGAGGTCCACTTCCTGCCAGTCGTGCCGGAACACCCAGGGCAGGGTCGCGAAGTCGGCGATGGAAACCTCGTTATTGGCGAGATAGTCCCGGCCCTCGAGACGGCTGTTCAGCACGCCGTAGAGACGCAGGCATTCCTTGCCATAGCGCTCGATGCCGTAGGGCACCTTCTCCTTGGCGGCGCGCTTGAAATGGTGCACCTGGCCGAAGATCGGACCGATACCGCCCATCTGGAACATCAGCCACTGGATGACCTCGTAGCGCTTGCCCATCTCGGACGGCATGAACTTGCCGGTCTTCTCGGCGAGATACATCAGGATCGCGCCCGACTCGATGACCGTGTAGGGCTTCCCGCCCGGGCCGTCCGGATCGATGATCGCCGGGATCTTCGAGTTCGGGTTGATGGCGATATATTCCGGCGTGAACTGCTCGTCCTCGCCGATATTGATCGGATGCAGGTTGTACGGAATCCCGCACTCCTCCAGCATGATCGTGATCTTGCGGCCGTTCGACGTCTTCCACGTGTAGCATTCGATCGGTGCCGTCATGGCGTCCCCCTCTGAATTCTGGAACCTGCATACAAAAAAGACGGCTGCCTTTGTGCAACCGTCTTTTCGGAACGGGTCTTATTCGGCCGCGGCGAGCCGGCCCTCGTTGGCAACGGCCCAGATCTTCTCCTGGGTCGCCGGCATGTCGATATTCACCACGCCGAGCGCGTCGCAGACGGCGCTGATCGCCGCCGGCGGAGCGCCGATGGCGCCAGCCTCGCCCGAGCCCTTGATGCCGAGCGGGTTGGTCGTGCACCAGACATTGTGCGTGGTGAAGTCGATCATCGGCACCTGGTCCGCGCGCGGCAGGTTGTAGTCCATGTAGGAGCCGGTCATCAGCTGGCCGCTCTCCTCGTCATAGACCGCATGCTCGTAGAGCGCCTGGCCGAGGCCCTGGCCGACGCCGCCATGCACCTGGCCCGCCAGCATGTTCGGATTGATCACCGAGCCGAAATCGTCGACCACGGTGTAGCGCTGGATCTCGACGATGCCGGTATCCGGATCGATCTCGAGCTCGCAGACATGGCAGCCGTTCGGGAAGGTCGCGGCTTCCGGCACCCGGTGATGCGTGGTGTCGAGGTTCTCGTCACCCTCGGCCTGCCGGCTCACATCGAACAGCGACATGGTCTTGTCGGTGCCGGCGACGGTGAAGGTGCCGTCGGCGAACTCGATGTCCTCGACCGCCGCTTCCATAACGCGGGCTGCGACCTTCTTGCCCTTCTCGACGATCTCGCGGCCGCCGAGCAGCACCGCGACGCCGCCCACCGGCAGCGCGCGCGAGCCACCCGTCAGGCCCGGAGGCGTGCGGTCGGTATCGCCCTGGATGATCTTGATCCGCTCGCCGTCGATGCCGAGCACGTCGCCCAGCACCTGGGCATAGGCGGTCTCGTGCCCCTGCCCGTTCGACTGGTTGCCGATATAGATCTCGATCTTGTCGTCCTCGGTGAAGCGGATGTCCGCGGTCTCCGGATTGCCGCCACCGCATTTCTCGATGTAGTAGCCGAGCCCGATGCCGCGCAGCCTGCCGCGCTTTTCCGACTCCGCCTTGCGCGCCGGGAAGCCGTCCCAGTCCGCCCGCTTCATGCATTTTTCCATGACGGTCTGGAACTCGCCGGTGTCGTAGACGTTCCCGAGCGCGGTGCTGTAGGGCATCTGCTCCGGCTTGATGTAGTTCCGCCGACGGATCTCGTCGCGGGTAAGCCCTGTCTCGGCCGCGCAATTGTCCATCACCCGCTCGATCAGGTAGGCCGCTTCCGGACGGCCGGCGCCGCGATAGGCGTCAGTCGGCGTGGTGTTTGTGACGACACCCTTCACGTTCACATAGATGCTCGGGATGTCGTAGACGCCGGACAGCATGTGGGTGCCGGCCTCGGTCGGGATGAAGGCCGCGAAATTCGACAGGTAACCGCCGAGATTGGCGAAGGTCTCGACCTTCATGGCGATGATCTTGCCGTTCTCGTCGAGAGCGGCCTTCACATAACTGATATTGTCCCGGCCCTGGGTGTCGGACATGAAGGCTTCCGAGCGGTCCGGCGTGTATTTCACCGTCCGCTTCAGCCGCCGCGAGGCCCAGGCGATCAGGCACTGTTCGGGATAGAGGAAGATCTTCATCCCAAAACCGCCGCCGACATCGGTGGTGATGCAGCGCAGCTTCGACTTGTCGATCTTCAGCACCGTCTCCGCCAGATGAGGGTGGATGAAGGACGGGCCCTGGGTCGAGCTGTAGAGCGTCGTGCGGTCGGTCTCCGCGTCATAGAGGCCGATGGCGCCGCGCGGCTCCATGGAATTAACGATGATGCGGTTGTTGACCACGCGGGTCTCGACCACCCGCGCCGCGCGGGTGAAGGCGGCGTCGTTGATCTCAAGATCGCCCTTGTGCCAGTCGAAGCAGATATTGTGCGGGATGTGATCGTAGAGCTGGGCCGCGCCCGGCTTGGTCGCCGCCTCTGCATCGGTCGCCGCCGCGAGCGGCTCGTATTCGATGTCGATCAGCTCGGCGGCATCGCGCGCCGCCGAAAGCGTCTCCGCGATCACCATGGCGACCGGGGTACCGACATGGCGCACCCTGTCGCCCTCAAGGATCGGCCGCGGGGTATCGGCCCGGGGGCTGCCGTCCTTGTTCGGCGCCGGCGCGAGCGAGGGCAGATCGCCGAGCCCGTCTTCTTTCACGTGTTTGTTGGTCAGCACCGCGACCACGCCCGGCACCGCCTCGGCGTCGGACGTCTCGACGGATTTGATCTTCGCATGCGCATAGGGCGAGCGGAGAATATAGGCACGCAGCGCGCCGTCCGGCGCCACATCGTCCGTATAGTTCCCCTGGCCGGTCAGAAGGCGCTGGTCCTCGACACGTTTGATCGCCTGACCGATACCGAATTTAACCATCAAAAGCCTCCATGTCGGATCGCAGCCTGATTGCCGCGCCGTTAATCTCTCGGGCGGGATGTTAGGAGGGGAGAAGTCTGGCGCTCAAGCATGAATTGGAGTAGCAAGACCTCTCTTCACGTACCCGTCACAGAGATAAGGGCTCAACGCCCGTGGTCAAACCCGGCACGCCCGACACTTCGGGCATCCCCGCTTTCGCTGTCTTTCTGCTCGCCATGCTCGCCCTGCTCTGGGGCCTGAACTGGCCGGTGATGAAGCTGTCGCTCGCGGAATACCCGCCCTTCGTGTTCCGTGCGGTTGCCGGCTTGTCAGCGGCGGTCGGGCTATTCGCTCTGGCCCGGGCACGAGGCCTGCCGCTCCGCGTCCCGCGCGCCGAGTGGAAGGGCCTGATCATCGTCTCCGTGCTCAACATGTCCGTCTGGAATATCGCGGTGCTCTACGGCGTCGACCTGATGGAATCGGGGCGGGCGGCGATCCTCGCCTACACCATGCCGCTCTGGGCCTCGCTGACCGGCGCGTGGCTGGTGAAGGAGTGCCTGAGCGGCCGATCGATGATCGCCCTCGGCCTCGGTCTCGTCGGCATGGGACTGCTGTTCTTCGGCGACGAGCGCGCGCTCTCGGGCGGGCCGCTCGGCCCGGCGCTGGTGCTGTTCGCCGCCATCGCCTGGGGCTCGGGGACGGCTGCGGTGAAATATTTCGGCTTCTCGATCCCCGTCACCGTGCTGACCGGGTGGCAACAGCTGCTGGGCGCGGTGCCGATCGCACTGATCGCCGGCGTCTGGGACTACCAGCACATGCCGGAGAGCGTCAGTTTCTGGCCGACCATGGGTCTCGTCTACAACATGACGATCACCGGGATCTTCTGTTACTGGGCCTATTTCAACGTGGTCACCATGCTGCCGGTCGTGGTCTCGACCGTCGGCACGCTGATGGTCCCGGTCATGGGCGTGGTGTTCGACGCGATGATTTTCGGCACGGTGCCGGGGCTGGTCGATTATGCGGCGCTCGCCGCCGTCGTCTCCGCGGTCTTTCTGGTGATGACCCGGCGGCGGCGCTGAAACCTCAGATGAAGGCGTAGTGCACGGCGCTGAGCAGCGGCACCAGCACGGCCCAGACCACCAGCACATAGAGCAGGTTCGGCCCGATCGCGACGACCAGAGGCCGCACGCCGAACATGGATCCCGCGGTTACCACCGAGAGCGAGGCGATCGAGATCATCGATCCGAGCCCCCAGCCCGCGAGCATTGCCTCGTAGAGCGCAAGCGGCAGGACGCCATGCGGCAGGCTGGTCAGCGCGGCGAGGAAGATCGTCCCGGTGATGATCGGATGGATCCCGACGACCGCCGGCAGCAGCTGGATGCCGATCAGCGCTGCCAGCAGAACCGGCGCTGGCAGTCCGCCCTCGAGCAGCGGCGCGACATGGACGATCAGCGCATCCGCCTCGCCCGCGGTCGTTCCGACCACCATTGCGACGACGATCAGCGCGAGGTCGTCGCCCATCCGGCTCATCGCGGTCGCCGTTTCCTCGAAGACCGGGCGGACCTGCTCCGGATGGCGCTGGAACTGGATCGCACAGAGCACCGGCATCACAACGATGATCGCTCCGAGGGTCGAGAGCGGCGTGAGCGCGCCGACAAGGATCACGGTCCCCGCGGCAAACCCGAGCCGCGGCGCGATCGGACCGAGACAGGCGAGGGAATCCCGAACCGCTCCGAGGCTGAAGGGTCGCGCGAACATGGCGAGCGCGATGGCGATCGAGAGACAGACACAGAAGAAGCCGAACGGCACGATCTGCCAGAGCTCGACTTGCGGCAGATAGGTCCCGGCCACCGCGAAACCGACAAAGAACGGCGACCAGAGCACCGAGATATTCATGCCGCGCATGGCGGCGCGGGCCGCTGTGAGCCGGCGCTCTTCGGTCGCGTCCTGCTTGATCACTGCGGAGACGAGGGCAAAAGCACCGGTGTTGAGCACCGAGCCGAACACCGTCGTTCCGATGGCGATGCCCACATCGGCGGCCTGTCCCGGCAGGGAGGCCAGCCTCTCCTGGCTGATCCGCACAGATGGCATGCGAAGCGCCACGGCCTTGGTCATCTGCAGGGTCGGCAACAATCCGGCGAAGATCAGGCTGCGCTCGAGGCCGCGCAAGGCATCCGCCGGGCCCGCCACCGTCAGCAGCAGGACGGCCGTGATGAGACCGCCGCCGAGCATCAGGAACTTGGTCTCGCGCCGGGCCTTCGGCAGGGTCAGAAGCACAAAGATCAGCAGACCGATGCCGGTCAGATGGTCCAGCATCGGCGCGGAGACGAAGAGACCGGCAACCGATCCGAGCCAGACAGCTGCCAGGAGCAGAACACGCCAGTCCTTGAAAATCTGCGGCAGAATCTTGGTCTCCAGCGGCGGAGCGAACACAGGGCGGGAGTTCGAACACTGCCCCCAGCTCCATGATTTGGCAATCCTCCGGCACGGCACATATCCGGCGCCGAACCGTCTTCCGCCAAGGGATGCAACGTGTTATCGGTATTCTATCGAATTTGGCACAAATTTAGGGCGGACGAGTCTCCATGAGCGACACTTCGAACACCAGCGGCGGCGGCAAGGGCGGTCAGCAGCCGAACATCGTGATTGCCCCGGAATGCCAGGACATCTTCGTCGACGGTGTCATTGGCGCCATGGTGCGGGACGGTGTCGTGCGGATCAATCTGGTCAATACGCGCTTCAATATCGACGGCTCGCAGGTCGAACATGCCGTGGTCTCGCGGATGATCATGTCGCGCTCGGGCGTCCGCAACCTGCACGCCGCCCTTGAGCAACTCATGGGCCGGCTCACCCGCTCGGCCGACGGCCGCCGCGAGGAAGACCACGCCGCCAGCGAAGAGGACTGATCCGCTCCCGGATCAGATCGTCGCGTGCTGCAACACGGTGAGATTGGCCGCGCGGATCATCTGCGCCAGATTGTGCAGCACAAGAACCAGCACGGACGGGTAGTCCGCGAGCACCTGACGGAACTCGCTCGGCGGCATTGCGGCGACGATGCAGTCTTCTATGGCCTGAACCTCGGCGGACCGCGGTCCGCCGTCCAGCGCCGACAGCTCCCCGAAATAGGCGCCCTTGCCGAGCGCATCCAGATGCAGGGCGTTCCCGATGATCGTGTGGTTCAGGACCTCAGCCTTGCCGGAGAGCATGAAATAGACGTCATGGTCCGCGCCGCCGGTGGAAATGATCACCTCGTCGGCCCGGAACAGGCGCTTGGTGCAGAGCGCTGCGATCTCCGCGCGCTCGTTTTCCCCGAGATCCTGGAAGATCGAGATCCGGCCGATCTCCTCGGCACTGACCGGACCGCCGTCGACATCCCCAATATTCGCACTCATCTGGTTTCCGCCTGTTTTCTGGACTGTGTCCCACCACTTTGTATGCGCAGCCTGTCCGGCGCAACCGTACTCCGGGTCGCAGGCCGGACGTCAGAGACGTCCGTCGGCGCGCAGCTGACGCAAGGCCGCCGCGATCGCCCGCGAGTCGCCTAGCCCCGTGTGAGCGCCGGGCACTTCTTCCAGCCCGAGCTGTGCAGGAAGACTCGAGCTGACGGCTCGCCGGTTCGGCACGCCGAGCGCTTCGGCGATGGTCTCTCGGAGATTCGAAAACAGTCCGGGAGGGAACGGCCAATCCACGCCCGCCCATCCAGCATTCTGCACCAGGTCAGACCAGTCGCCGCCATTGCTGTACGCCGCCCGGGCATCGCCGACAAAGGCCGCGAAAGCTTGTAGCGCTTCGGCAAAGCCGACGGCTTCCCGGTCCAAATCCACATTGGTGATCCCGGTGAGCGCGGTGAAATAGTCCGAGAGGACAGGGTTTTTCTCCGGTCGAATCAGGATCTCGAAACTGTCCTGCTCCGCCATCGGCATCGCCGCGTCGAGCTTCACCGCGCCGATCTGCACGACCTCCATATATTCGCCAGGGCCGCTCCAGTTGCGCGCGAGCGAGCCCTCCCAGGCGGTAATCTCGAGATCGAAAATCACGATGCTGCCGCTCTCGGGAAAGCCGTCAAACGGAGTCGCTGCGGTGCTTCCGGTGACACGGTCTGCGCGTCCGCTCATGGAGCCGCTCCTCCGGGCTGGTTGCATAGGGGCTGGAAACGAAGCCGCAGCAAACGCTACAGTTCGCTCCCGACCCTGCCAAGCGAAAGACCCATGACCAGAGATCTCGTCCATATCGGCTGCGGCGCCGGTTTCGCCGGGGACCGCAAGGATGCCGGCGGCCCGGTTGTTGACACGCTCGCGAAACGCGACGGCCCGAAATATCTGATCTTCGAGACCCTGGCCGAACGCACCCTGGCGCTCGCGCAGAAACAGAAACTGAAGAATCCGGAGAAAGGCTACTCACCCTTTCTCGAAGCCTATGTGCGCCCTGTGCTGCAACGCTGCCTGGAGCACAAGATCCGTATCGTCTCCAATTTCGGTGCGGCGAACCCGATGGGCGGGGCCCGGAAGATCCTGGAGATCGCGAGAGAGCTCGGCTGCCGTACCCCGCGGATCGCCGTGGTCTCCGGCGACGACCTGCTCGCAGTCATGAACGAAGGCGAGATCCGCGCGCACAAGACCATCGAGGGACTTCCGATCGGCGACGGTATCGTCGCCGCCAATACCTATATCGGCGCTCGCCCTATCGCCGAGGCGCTTGCGGGAGGCGCGGATATCGTGGTTGTCGGACGCACCACCGACCCGGCCTTGGTCCTGGGTCCGCTGATCCATGAGTTCGGCTGGGCGGAAGACGACTGGGACAGGCTCGCGGCGGGAACACTTGCCGGGCATCTGCTCGAGTGCGGCGCCCAGGTGACCGGCGCCTATTTCGCCGATCCGGGCTTCAAGGATGTGCCCGATCTCGCGCATGTCGGCTTCCCGGTTGCCACGATCGGCCGCGACGGCGCGATCACGGTCTCCAAGGCGGAAAACACCGGGGGCGCGGTTACGCCCGCGAGTGTGATGGAACAAATCCTCTATGAAATGCACGATCCATCGGCCTACCTGACCGCCGACGTCGTGCTCGACATCACCGGCGTGACGGTCACCCAGGAGAGCGAAAACGTCGTCGCGGTCAGCGGCGCCAAGGGCAAGCCCCGGCCCGACACGCTGAAGACGACGGTCAGCTTCGACGGCGGCTGGCTCGGAGAAGCCGAGATCAGCTATGCGGGACCGAATGCCCTCGCACGCGCGGAACTTGCCCGCGACGTGATCCGCGAGCGCTGTCTGGAACGCGGCAGCAACGCCGAGTACCGCTTCGATATCGTCGGGCTCTCCAGCACGTTCGACGGCGGAAGCGCGCCCTATCCGGGCCGTCCGGCTCCGGCGCCCGACGGCGATTTCAGGGTGCGGGCCGCGGTTTCCTGCCACTCGAAAGAAGTTGCGGAGGATCTCGCCGACGAGGTTCTCAGTCTCTATTGCTCGGGTCCGGCGGGCGGCGGAGGTTTCCGCCGTAACATCACGGCGCAGATCCATACCGCCTCCATCCTGGTGGACAGAGACCGGCTCGCTCCATCGGTCGGCTATTGCGGAGCGGAGATATGACCATCGTGCTCGAAACTGTCCGCCTGAAGCTGCACGACATCGCCCACGGGCGCAGCGGCGACAAGGGCAACCGCTCGAATATCAGCGTCATTCCCTATAGCCCAGAGGCCTACCCGCTGCTGCTGGAACAGGTGACCGAAGCGAAGGTGCTGGAACTCTTTGCGCATAAGGGTGCGAGCGCGGTGAAACGCTACGAACTGCCGAACCTGCCGGCGCTGAACTTCGTGATCGACGATGCGCTGGAAGGCGGGGTCAACAGCACGCTCAATCTCGACCTTCACGGCAAGACGCTGTCCTTCATGCTGCTCGCGATGCCGGTGGAGGTTCCGCTCGACCGCGTCCGCGAATTCACCGACGGGCGCCGCAGCTAGCTCCCGTCGCGCGGTTACATCAGCGCTTTTTCAGAGCTTCGAGCTTCGTTTCCAGGACCGCCTCGCGCATTTTCGCCGGCAGCAACAGGAGCCGGTCGGACGCCTCTTCGGCGTTGAGCTGGCTCACCTCTTCCTCGCTCATCGCCTTCGCCGCGGTCTCGAGTTCGCTCTTGTATTTCTTCAGGCCGGCCTCGACGGCGGTGACGGCCTGACGACCGATCTCGATTTCGTGCAATACCTTCTCGTAGCGCTCCTCGACGTCGAGGCGCTTCAGCTTGATATAATCCCCGTGATCGGGGATCAGTTTTTCGAGGGATGGCAGCAGCGTGCTCTCGAAATATTCCTCCGCGACACGCCGGCTTTCGCTCTTGATCCCGAGGATGTCGAAGCCGATCGGCTTTGCGAGCCGGCGTATTCCGAGGCGGACCACTTCAAGTGCGTAGTTGGTATCGTAGTTCCCGCAAAGCTGATCCAGCGTTTCGCGCGCCTTGCCGGGGCTCTCGTAGCAGCGGAAGAGCCCCTGCGCCAGGGCGTCCAGCTTCATCTCGTGCTTCGTGATGTAGCGCTTCTCGAGCTCCAGATAGGTCTCGTCCTTCTGGTGCTCTTTCAGGCTGCGCGTGACTTTCCGATGCAGCTTCTGGC
>NZ_JAEPQA010000028.1 GCF_017640745.1 Nisaea sp.
GCGAATCGCGGCGGGCTGGAGCCTTCCTGCCTCTTCACGCTCAGGGACGAGTTCAAGGCCATGCTGCCGGGCGCCGAGACCGATCTCGTCGCCGAGCACGCGCTGCTGTTCGAGGAATTCATCGCCCGCGAGCAAAAAGCCGGCAAGATCGCCGCCAACTTCAAGCCGGTGGCCAAGAAGGCGCTGGTGCACGGCCACTGCCACCAGAAGGCCTTCGCCGCCATGGGCGCGGTCGAAAGCGCGCTCCGCCTCGTGCCCGGCATGGAGGTCGAGGTGATCAATTCGAGCTGCTGCGGCATGGCCGGCGCCTTCGGTTACGAGAAGAAGAACCTGGAGGTCTCCATAGCCATGGCGGAGCGCGACCTGCTGCCGGCCGTGCGCGCCGCGGACGGGGACACCGTGCTCGTCGCTGACGGCACCTCCTGCCGCCATCAGATCAAGGACGGCGCCGCCCGCGAGGCGGTGCATGTCGCAACCATCCTGGACCGCGCGCTGGCGTGATCCCATCCTCTGGAGAAGAGCAATGACCTACAAGTCCGGCCCCCACTTCCTGCAGATCCCGGGACCGAGCCACGTCCCCGGCCGGATCCTCCATGCCATCGGTCAGCCGACCATCGACCATCGCGGCCCGGAGTTCCAGAAGCTCGCGAACGAGGTGCTGGCGAAGGTGAAGCCGGTCTTCAAGACCGAGTGCCCGGTGGTGATCTTCCCCTCCTCGGGCACCGGTGCCTGGGAAGCGGCTCTGGTCAACACCATGAGCCCGGGCGACCGGGTGCTGATGTTCGAGACCGGCCAGTTCTCCACGCTCTGGTGCGAGCTCGCGACCCGCGTCGGCCTGAAGCCGGAAGTCATTCCGGGCGACTGGCGCCACGGCGTCGACGCGGCGGCGATCGAGGAGCGGCTGAAGGCGGACAAGACGCACGAGATCAAGGGCGTCTGCGTCGTCCATAACGAGACCTCGACCGGCGTCACCTCCAACATCAAGGCGGTGCGCAAGGCGATCGACGCGGCGAACCACCCGGCGTTGCTTTTGGTCGACAGCATCTCCGGGCTCGGTTCGGCCGACTACCGGCATGACGAATGGGGCGCGGACGTCACGATCAGCGGCTCGCAGAAGGGCCTGATGCTGCCGCCGGGCCTCAGCTTCAATGCGGTCGGTCCGAAAGCGCTGAAGGCGTCCGAGAAGGCCACGACCAACCGCTCTTACTGGGACTGGAAGCACCAGATCGGTATGAACAAGGACGGCTGGTTCCCTTACACGCCCGCCACCAACCTGCTCTACGGCCTGAAAGAGGCCTGCGACATGATGATGGAGGAGGGGCTGGAGAACGTCTTCGCCCGCCACGAGCGATGGGCCGAGGCGACCCGCCGAGCGGTAAAGACCTGGGGCCTCGAGGTGCTCTGCCAGAATGCCGACGAGTACAGTCCGGTCCTGACCGCCGTTCTGATGCCGGAAGGCCACGACGCGGACAAGTACCGCGAGATCGTGCTCGACAAGTTCGACATGTCGCTCGGCTCCGGCCTTGGCAAGGTGAAGGGCAAGGTCTTCCGCATCGGCCATCTCGGCTATTTCAACGACCTGATGCTGATGGGCACCCTTTCCGGCGTCGAGATGGGCCTGGCGGTAGCCGGCGTTCCGCACAACAAGGGCGGCGCCCAGGCGGCGATGGATTACCTCACCGGCAACGCCTGAGCCGTTGGCTCGGGCCGCTAAAGGGTCGTCACGTCCAGCACTCCGTCGGCACGCATCCGCCAGCCCGGATGAGTGCCGGCGCGGGCGGCGACGAAGCTGTGGTGATAGAGCGTGAGCCAGGGCGGATCCCGGCGCAGGGCCTCGTAGCTCTGCCGGTGAAGGGCCTCGCGGGCGGCCGGATCGACCGTGGTCCGCGAGCGGTCCAGCAGCTTCTCCACCTCCTCGTTCCGGTACCCTTCCCACCAGGAACCGCGCACGCGGCTGTCGATTTTCTCGTAGAGCACCCGGAAGGTGCTCATCGGACTGGAATCGAAGACGCACATGTCATGGATCTTCTTGTCCCTGACCTGCTCGGCATAAGCCACCCGGTCCTCGACCCTGTGTGCGGTCAGCGAGATCCCGACTCTTGAGAGTTGGCGCGCGAGCGCGGCCGTCAGGGCCTCCGCCTCGTCCGGCAGGCGGGTCGGGCAGTCGACCTCGATCGCGAGCCCCGTGCCGTAGCCTGCCTCGGCAAGCAATTTCGAGGCGGTCTCCGGGTCCGGCTCGATATCCGCCGGTTCCGGCGCCGCTCCCGGATGGAAGTGGCTGACGAACCCACCGAGCGGACTGCCCGCGCCACCTAGCACTTCCTCGATCAGCGCCGTGCGGTCGATGGCGAGATTGACCGCCCGCCGCACCTTCGGATCCGTGAACGGGCCGTTGGCGGCGTTCAGCAGATAGATGATCGAGGTCGGGTCGATATAGTCGTGCCGGCTGAATTTCCCGTCGAGCGTTGCGGCATCGGCCGGAGAGAGCCGTGTCGCGACCTGTGCCGCGCCCTCGGCGAGGGCCCGCGCCCGGTCCGCCGAACGGGAAACCTCCCGCCAGATCAGCCGCCGGCTGGCGGACGTCCCGCCCCACCAGTCCGGGTTCGATGTCATTCGGATCTCGCCCCCGTCCTTGCGGCTTTCGAACGCGAAGGGGCCGCTGCCGATCGGGTGATCGAGGAAATCGGCTTTGTCGGCGAGATGCGGCGGGAGCGCGTAGCCGGAGACCAGCACGTCGAGCAGGTCGGCGCAGGGTTCCACGGTCTCGATCGTCAGGGTCAGCGGATCCGGGGCCGCGATCGTCGCGCCGCCGAGATACTGGCCCCAGACCGCCGGCGCGCCGAGCGTGGCGCCGATGTCAGGTCTTTGCATGCGCGCGATCGAAAAGCGCATGGCCTCCGCGTCGAGCGGGCTGCCGTCGTGAAAGCAGAGGCCTGGGCGGAGACGGAAGGTCCAGTGCCGAGCATCCTCGGACAGCTGCCACCTCTCCGCGAGCGCGGGCATGTAGCGCCCGTCCGGGCCCCGCCGGATCAGCGCGTCGAACAGCGCTTCCAGCAGCGCCAGAGTGTCTGAATTGTCGGTACAGTCCTGCGGATCGACCAGCTGGAGCCGGGATTGCAGGATCACGATTTCTTCGGTCATCGCTCTCTCCCCTCCGAAAGCATAGAAGCTTATTCCGCCCTTGCGGAGGGGCTTCGCGCTTCCATCGAAAGAGAGGGAGAATCAACGCTCGCGAAAGCCGCGAAAGAGCTGGCGGGTCACGGGTCCGAGAACGTAGTCGGCGGCCGTGCGCTCCTCGGTCAGGAGCGCGACGTCGGCCGCCATGCCGACCTTCAGGTCTTCCCGGTCGCGGGCGCCGTCGAAGCGAAGCCGGGCTTCGTAGTACTGCTGACCCGTGAGGGGATCGTTCAGCAGATCGGCCGAGACCCGGATGACGCGGGCAGGCAGGGGCGGGCGGTCGCGCCAGTGGAACGCGCCGATGCGGATCTCTGCGATCTGTCCGCGAAAGACGGAATCGATGTCTCCGGCACGCACCCTTGCATCCACCACCAGTTCGTCTGCGCGCGGCACGATGCTGAGCACCGTCTCTCCCGGCGCGACCACGCCGCCGACCGTGTGAAACGCGAGGTCGACCACCTCGCCAGCGACGGGCGCGCGCAGTTCGGTATTGCGCAGCCGGTCCCGCGCGCTCTTCAGCTGCTGGCCGAGGATGGCGATCTCGTTCGAAGCCTCCGTCAGGGCTTCGGCCTGGCCGCTCTGCCACTGATGGCGGAAGGCATCGAGATTGAGCTCGGCGGCGGCGAGGTTCTCTTGCGCCTGCGCGATGCGCCTGCGCAGAGCGTTGCGCTCTCCGATCAGGCTCTCGCGGGCGCGCTTCAGAGCGAGCAGCCGCGGTTTGCGTTCGAGTCCCTTGCCGAGCAGAGTCGCGACGTCGGCGGCTTCCTCCTCGATCATCGGCAATTGCCGGTCGACCGAGCGCAGTTCCTCGACCAGCGAGCCTGCTTCTTCTCGGAGTTCGGCGATCCTGCGCTCCAGCACGCGCTCCTTGCCCGCCCGCTCCCGCTCCGAGGCGGTGAACAGGGCGGCCTCGATTTCCTTGACGCGTGCTGCTTCCGGCGGCGTCCCGGCTGCAGTCAGTTCCGCCGGCCAGTCGGGGCTCTCCGCGCCGCGCAGGCTGGCGGTGAGGCGCGCCCGGCGTCCTAGGGTCTGAAGCAGGCGATCGCGCAGGATGTCGTGTTCGCTCCAGGCCTGGGCCGGATCGAGCCGGAGCAGCGGTTGACCCGCGGCGACATTCTCGCCCTCGGCGACCAGAATGTGCGCGATCCGCCCGCCTTCTCGCGTCTGGATCTCTTTGCGATAGGATAGAACGGTGACCCGGCCCTCAGCGAGCACCGCCGCATTGATCGGGACGAGCCGGCTCCACAGCGCGGCTCCGAGCAGAAAGAGGCCGATCGACGTCAGGGCCAGGAGGGCGATGGGCGCGATACGCGGGCCCGCCGCTGTATCGGTGATGGGAGCGAGGGTCATGGGCGCGCCACCTCCACCGGTATCTCCGCCGTTGCCGTCTCCAGAGCTGCCGGGGCGACGCGTGGGGCCACGATCCGCGCGACCGCGCCCTGGTCCAGCAAAGCCACCTGGTCGGCCGCTTGCAGCATCTCCATCCGGTGGCTTGTCGCGACCACGAGGCGTCCACGGTCCGCCAGCCATCGGAGCGTCGCCGCGAGAGATCGGAGCGACGTTCGGTCGAGGCTGGCGTCCGGCTCATCAAGCAGGATCAGGGAGGGATCGCCGTAGAAGGCGCGGGCGATGGCGAGCTGCTGCTTCTGTCCGCCGCTGAGCAGCGTCCGGCAGGTTTCGAGGTCGGTGTCGTAACCTTTCGGAAGGCGGCCGATCGTCTTGTGGATGCCGGCAAGCTTCGCCGCCTTGATCACGGCGTCCGGCGGGCCTTCCGTGAGCCGCGCGATCGCGCTGTGCACCGTCGGACCGAACAGTTCGAGGGATTGCGGCAGATAGCCGATATGGTGGCCGAAATCCTCCCGGTTCCAGCTGTGCGCGTCGTGGCCGTCAACGGTCACGGCGCCTGCCGTCGGTTTCCAGAGACCGGCGATGAGTTGGAGCAGGGTTGTCTTTCCGGCCGCCGCCGCGCCGGCAATACAGACCAGCCTGCCGAATTCCAGATGCAGGGAAACGCCTCTGATCACGGGCTGACTTGCACCCGGCGGGACGAAGAACACACGCTCGAGATTCAGCGTCTCACGTGGTTTTGGCAGCGAGACGGAGGCACGCGTGATCCGTGGCGGCGCTTCGAGCGCCTCCGTCAGACGGCGCAATGCGGATGCCGCCGCATTCCATTGCCGCCAGCGGTCAAGGATCTGTTCCAGCGGAGCCAGGGCGCGGACCATTATGATAGAGGCGGCCAGCAGCGAACCGATCCCGGCGGATTGCTCGACGACCAGCAGCATGCCGCCGCCGAACACCGCCAGTTGCAGGCTCATGCGAAGACCCTTGGCTATGCTGGCGGAGATTGCCTGCCGGTGTGCGCCCTGCATTGATGCCTCGATCATCGCCGCGTTCTGCCGGTGCCAGCGTCCGGCGAGGCGGCGCAGCATCCCCATCGCCTCCAGGGATTCCCCGAACCTGAGGGCATTGCCGATTTCCCGGTAGGCCGCCGCGGCCCGCTCGCCGCTCTCGCGCGCCGGGCGCCGGGTCAGCAGATCGTTTGCGGCCGCGAGGAGCAGCAGGACCGCCCCGGCCGCGAGGCCGAGCCATCCGAAATAGGGATGCAGAAGAAAGAGGGCGAAAAAGAACATCGGCGCCCAGACCAGTTCGAACCCTGCGGTCAGCGCTCCGCCGGCGATGAAATCGCGGATCTGACCGATGTCCTTCAGCAGCTCCGCAGGATCGGCGGTGCCGCCGAGAGTGCGGGTCGCGATTGGCTCCAGCGCGCGGTCGCCGAGCCTGCCCGCGAGCCATGCCGAGAGCCGCTGGTAGGTAAGGCTTCTCAGATAGTCCAGCGCACAGAACAGCAGCACGGCGCCGAGAGCGAGGACGGAGAGGCCGACGATCGTCGCGACGCTTCCGCTCATGGTGACGCCCGAGAACAATTTCAGCATGTATAGCGGGGGAATGAACATGGTCAGGGAGATGGCGAAGCTGAGCGCGAGGCCGAGGGCGAGCCCGGGCAGGCATCTGGCGAGAAGAGACCTGCAATCGTATGCAGCGTCGGACGAGCTTATGCCGGTTTCGGTGCGCATGTGTCAGGTCACCGTGATGTAGGAGGCGATATCGCGGACCAGATCCGTCGCGCTCAGTCCGTCGATGGTGACGACATTGCCGCCTCCAAGATCGATCACCGCGTTGCCGGTCGCGTCGCTGGAGATACGGACGGCAAGATCGGCGGCTTCGGTCACCGGGAGCCCGTTGATGTTCGCTGCGACGAGGATCCTGTCCGTGCCGCCGACGAAGTCGTAGATCACGTCGACCCCGCTGTCGTTCCGGAAGACGAACTGATCGCCTCCGAGATTGCCATGCAGGGCATCGTCGCCTCTGCCCCCCTCGAGGATGTCCGCGTCCTGGCCGCCATAGAGCGTATCGTTGCCGGCGCCGCCGAAGAGTGTGTCGTCCTGCTGGTTCCCGTAGAGGATGTCGTCGCCGATATTGCCGTAGGCCACGTCCGCGTCGCGATTGCCCATCAGGAAGTCGTCGCCGACACCTCCGGCGATTTCGTCGTTCCCCTGTCCGCCGAAGAAGCTGTCTGCCCCGTCGTCGGACGCGATCGTGTCGTCGCCGATGTTTCCGTAGATGATGTCGTCATGTGCGCCGCCGAAGATCGAGTCGTTGCCGCCGCCGCCGCGCAGGAGATCGTCGCCGAGACCACCGGTCATCGTGTCGTCGCCGCTGCCGCCCTGGATCTTGTCGCTCCCGCCACCGCCCCGGATGCGGGCATTGCCTTCGCCCTGAATGATCAGGACCGTGCCGTCGGTCGCATCGGGATTGAGCAGGATCGAGATCTGCTGCCCTCTTGCCACGGTGGCCGTGGCCGCGGACATGGTATCGGGGAGCAGGAACGGTGTCAGGGCACCGGCGCCGCCGGCGATGTCGGACGCCGGCGCATCGAACGTTTCGATCGAGCTCTCTGAAACGCCGATATTGTCCAGAAAATCCCGGATCAGCGTGCTCTGGCCCGCGTCGATGTTCCTGTTCAGCACAGGATCGAAGCCGCCCGGAAGCGATGCCACCTGATCTACCCCCAATTCAGCGCCGGTCTATTGCCGGCTTTCAGTCCCCGTGATGTCCTTCGGACACCGCGAAATGCAGTGACCGTGATTTATCCGTCCTGGCGCGCGGACCGTTGCCGGCGGTCGCGGGCCGGGCATTCCCGATCCTCCCGCTGTCCCTCATGCCCGGAGATGCGGGAAACCGGATGTCGGCGGTTCGCGCATACTTGTCCGCGAGACCGGACAGCTGACTGATCATTTCGTCCACGCCGATCCGCAGGCCGCGTGAGGCGATGATTTCGGAGACGACCATGTGCAGCAGTATCCAGCGATGGTTCAGCTCGCGATGCAGGTCATCGAAATCGGAGCTTCGCAGACCGGTCCCTTCGCTCTGGCGATACGCGGCGAGATCCGGAATGCCGGCCATCCGGTCGAAGCGGCCTCTGATGTCTTCCTGCGCATAGGCCTGGCCCATGAGGGCCGCGAGCGTCCGGAAATTCGGATTGTACTCCGCCGCCCGGATGTAGCGGTTCCGGACGATCGCGTTATAGGCGATATGCGGATTGCGCGCGGCGATGTCGGAATTCGCATAGGCGTCCCCGGCGGAGGTTCCGGCGCGGTGGTGATAGTTGGCCAGCGGTTTCGCCAGCACGCCGATATCCGCCTCCATGAGGAAGCGGAGATTGAAGTCCCAGTCTCCGAGGACGGGCAGGCTCTCGTCATAGCCTCCGAGTTTTTCCCAGAGCGCGCGCCGGTAGAGAAAGGCGATGGGTGGAAACAGATTGGCGACTGCCATTTCGGCGAGGTGGATGCAATTGACCCAGGCGTTGAATGGCCGGCGTTCCCGTTCCCGCACCTCACCGTCCCGGATATCCTCGGCGATATAGGTGCTGTGCGCGATGACCCCGGCATACCGATCCTTGTGTTCCTCGAGGAAGGCGACTGTCTCGGTGAGGAAATCGCGCTCCCAGCTGTCATCGTCGTCATGAATGACGATCAAGTCGGAGCGGCTGGCTTCGATGCCTGCATTGGAAGCGGCCTCCATGCCCTGACTCTCATCGAAGGAACAGAACAGGATGCGGGCCGGATCGATCGGAGCGGCCGCGAGAATATCCTGCACCGAATCTGCGTCGCCGCCGTCATTTACAACGACCCAGCAGTAGTTCCGGTAGCTTTGCGCCGCGACGCTGCGGGCGGCGCGTGCCAGCAACAGCGGGCGGTCTTTGGTCCGGGTTATGATCGCGACAGACGGCTGGAGGTCCGGCGCTGACACTGCATTCCTAAGCAGGCGTCTTTGCATCCGCTCCCTGCGCGGTCCGGCGAATTCGAGGGCGACTTGACCGGCTGGCCAAAGCGCATCTGCAATCCGCTGGGAGGCGCCGTCGCCGGCGTGGCGGTCCTTCGCCGGCAGAATGACGCCCACCGAACCGCTCCGCCCGAGGTCGAGGGATCTCGGCTTGTGGGCGAGCAGCGCCGCGGTTCCCCGGTCGGGAAACGAGATCATCCGTGACAGCTTCGTCAGCGCTTGCTCAAAAGCGCCGCCGATCTCCGAGAGGCCGTCTCCGGCATGCTCGCGGATATGGTCTGAGAGGCCGTCATAGACCGGATCCGCGAGCCTGCGTTCTCTTGTCCGGTTGTGGTTGCCGTTCCGGACGGCCTCGATATCGGCATGCTCCACGCGCTCTACCGACGGGTGGTTGGGCTCGAACAGGCTCTCGATCAGGTGCCGGTGACCGGCGAGGATCGTTGCCGGCTCTTCGGGACAGGGATGCGGGCTGTCGAAGAGCAGTCCTGTCATTCCGGCCGGACGCTTTCCGAGAATTTCGGCGCGGCCGATGCAGCCGAAATAGAGACCGCTCCACTCCCGGTCGGCGAAGGTCTGTTCGAGCAGCAATTGCTGGGTTCCGCGCCAACCTGTGTCCAGAAGGATCAGGCGGTCTGCGGATCCGGCGATCGTTTCGACATAATCCCTGAAGATCCGGGCCTGCTGGCGGAGATGGCGGCGCACACGCTCGGCGAGCTCTGTGTCCGACCTCAGGAACTCATGCAAGGGCTGCTGCGGAACGAAGGGGATGGCGGGACCGCTATTGCCCTTGTGCTCGGCGCGGAGTACGGCGCGAACGATCGTGTCCAGGGACTCGCCGTCGAGTTCCGTCCCGAGAGCCGTCATGGCGGTCGCCGGGGCTTTCCCGAAGGCGGCCTTGATCGCCATCAGGCGCGAGGAGCGGAAGAGGTGTGCGTGTCCCGGTAGCGGCGCTCCTCGTCGCCGGAGCCAGCCCTGGTAGAGGGATCTGAGCCTCAAACCGGCCCTCATCGCGAAAAGGATCCGATCCGCCGATGGATCGGTCTGCAGGAGATGTGCATGCAGCTTCACGAAATAGAAATTCACAATCGGACCGAGCAGGTCGCGCCCGAGTTTTCTCAGCTCTGCCGGTATTGCTCGATCGTTGCTCATGGTGCGAATGCAATATCCCGGCGGAAAGCGGTCGGCAGGCCGCGTCCTCCGCGGAAGATCCTCTCGAAACTGGTACGCCGGGCGGCCAGTTCCGCTACGGGCAGGGGGACATGCAACGCCTGCCAGCCCCGGCGTTTCGGACTGAGATAGTCGGTCTCGAGATTGTCGCCGATGTGCAATGCGCGTTTCGGCGGGACCTGGAAAGTCCGTTCGGCGTGGGCAAAGAGAGTTCCCGCGGCTTTGCTGCCGAAACCGTCGGCGGAGGACAGAATTGTCGGACGTCTGACTTTCCCATGAGCGGCGCTGAAGATTTTTCGTACCTGAGGGCCTTCAAGGTAGGTGTCCGTCAGGAAAATCGTCCGCAGTGCCGGAAAACGGGACCGGACCGCTTCGAGTAGGGGATTGACCTGAACATCGTCGATTTCCGAGGCAAGCTCGCTTTCGATGTAGAGCCTCGTGAGTTCAGGCCGGCGGAGCAGACTGCAGACGGTCTTTGCGATCTCACGGAATGCGGGGTCGCCGCCTTCTGCTTTGCTGCCGTTCACGCTGTAAGCCGCTCTGGCGGCGGCGATACGGGCGAGCAATGCGTCTTCGATGGAGAAATCCGGAGTGCCGCCCGTCTCGAAGACGGTCCGGTGGAAGCGCTTGGCGGCGCATCTGAACCTGGCAAGTTCGGATCTTTGTCTGCGCAGCAGGGCCGTGTCGAAGATGTCGATCGACAGCAGCGTGATCCGGTGTTCGGTCACCTTTTCGGCAATAGCATCGAGAAGGGCCGCGCGATCTTCAGGTGAGGAATAGAAGCTGCGTAGCCCGGCGTTCGCTCGCAGCGCTTCAAGATATGGCGGCGGGCCCGCAACCAGCGGCTCGGCCCGTTTCCCCCCGATTTTCCCGTGCCCGTCCATCGTTCCCGGCTCCATGCCGATGAGCCTTTCGGCTCAAGAGGAAACGGGATCGTGCCACCATTCGGTATGCAACGAAAGAGGGTAAAAGGAATTTTATCTTCTAAATAAACCTGTACTCAGAAGGGGTTGCGCCTAGTTCAGGAAGTCGGGCTCTTCCTTTTCCAGCATCCGCCGCAGCGCCTTGAAGTGCCGGTCTGCGACGCGGGCATTCTCCGTCGACGCCTGCTGGCGGGTATGGGCGCGGGTCTCTTCCGGGATCGAGCGCAGCTTCTGGCCGGTCGACTTCGCCAGTACCTGGAACTTCGCCGCGCGCTCTAGGTAATAGAGATCGTTGAAGGTGTCCTGCACCGTCGGGCCGGTGGTGATGACGCCGTGGCAGGCGAGGAAGAGCACTGAATGGTTGCCGATCTTGCTTGCCATCCGCGCGCCCTCGTTCTCGTCGAGGGCGAGGCCGCCATATTCGTCGTCATAGGCGATCCGGCCGTCGAACATCAGCGCGTTTTGCTCGCACATCTCAAGGCGCCCGCCCTCGAGCAGGGTCAGCGCCGTCGCATAGGGCTGGTGCGTGTGCATGATGCAGACCGCGCTCGGCACCGCTTTGTGCATTTCGCTATGGATGAAGAAGGCGGTGTCCTCGACCGTCTCCTTGCCTTCCAGGATGTTTCCGTCGCCGTCGCAGAGCACCATCGAGGAGGCGGTGACTTCCGACCAGTGCCAGCCAAACGGGTTGATCAGGAAGCGGTTGCCGCGCATCACGCCGTCATCGTCCGGCAGGGCGAGGGAGAAATGGTTGTCGACACCCTCGTTGAGGCCATAGCGCGCAGCCCAGCGCAGAGAACAGGCAAGGTCGATACGGGCTTGGCGGATGTCGGTACTCATGCGGTGCTCTCCCTGCTGGCCGGCTTATGCGGACATAAGAAATTGTTGTTTTGCCGAAGATAGACCGGCGGCTAGGGTCGCGTGAAGTGTCCGGCTGCGAACGGGTTCAGGCCCGGCGTGGCGCCAATCGGAGAACAGGGCGGGGGCGGAATGTCCGGGAAGAGCTGCGCCGACGTGATCGTCGGGCTGATGGAAAGCTACGGGATCGATACGATTTTCGGGATTCCCGGCGTGCATACGGTCGAGTTCTACCGGGCGCTGACCGCGAGCGGCCTGCGCCACGTGACACCGCGGCACGAGCAGGGGGCGGGGCTGATGGCCTACGGTTACGGACTTGCGACTGGGAGTCCGGCGGCCATTTCCGTCATCACCGGGCCGGGGCTGCTGAATGCGGCGACGGCGATCGGGCAGGCCTATTCCGATTCCGTGCCGATGCTGGTCCTTGCCGCGACCAACCAGAGCCACGAGGTGGCGATGGGGCAGGGTTTCCTGCACGAGATGCCGAACCAGCACGAGGCGGCGCGCACCGTGACGGCGTTCAATCACGTCTTGATAGCGCCGGATAACCTGCCGGAAATCTTCGCCCAGGCTTATGCTGTGTTCGACAGTGGACGCCCGAGGCCGGTCGGGATCGAAGTGCCGCGCGATCTGTTTGGAACAACCTGTCAGGCTGAAACGACGGCATGGCCGAGGACGCCGAAACCAGCGCCGCATCCGGCGATGCTCCAACGCGCGGCGGCGCTGCTGAGCGAAGCGGCACGCCCGGTCCTGCTGCTCGGCGGCGGTGCCAAATGGGCGGGTGCGGAGGCCTTGGCGCTCGCGGAGAAACTGGGTGCTCTGGTCGTGACCACGAATGCGGCCAAGGGCGTCATTCCGGAAACGCACCCGCAAAGCGCGGGCTCATCGCTTGAGCATGAAGCAACGCAGCGGGCGCTCGCCAAAGCGGATGTCGTGCTCGCGGTGGGCAGCGAACTTGCCGAGACCTCCTTCTGGACGCCCGCGCCGGACCTGCGTCTCGGCGCAAAACTCATCCGGGTGGACATCGACCCGGCTCAGCTGGTGCGCAGCTTCCGTCCGGACCTCGCCATTCTCGGCGATGCCACGCTCACGCTTTCCGCGCTCGCCACCCTGATGGAACGGAGCGAACCTGCTGGCGGAGCGGCCCTGGCCGCGTCGCTCTGGCCGGAGATCCGGAACGCAAGCGACACGCCGGAGACCGCCAACCGCTGCCGGCTGCTCGATCTGCTTATGGAATACCTGCCAGCGGATTGTTTCATTTCCCTCGACTCGACCCAGGTGGCCTATACCGGGGCCTCCTATTTCCGGATCGGCCATCCGAACGGCTGGCATTTCCCGAACGGTTTCGGAACGCTCGGGACCGGCGTGCCGACGGCGATCGGCGCGAAGCTCGGGGCCCCGGATCGCCCGGCGATGGCGATCGCGGGCGACGGCGGTCTGCTGTTCACGGCGGAAGAACTGATCGTCGCGGCCGAGCTCGGCCTGCCGCTTCCGGTCCTGGTCTGGAACAATGGCGGCTACCGGCAGATCCGCGACTCCATGGTCGAAGCGGGCGTACAGCCGCTCGGAACCGACCTTCTGGTGCCGGATTTCTCCGCGCTGGCGAAAGGATATCGCTGCGGATATGCCGCACCGGAAAGCGCCGGCGATCTCTCCAGTGCGCTTTCCGATGCTTTCGTCGCGTCCGGGCCTACCCTCATCGAAGTGAGAGCCGAAGCGGCGTTTCTGAAGTCCTGAGCGATCAGCCGCCGAGCAGGGCGCGTGCCTGTTCGAGGATGTTCTCGGGCAGGCGTGTCGGCTTGCGCGCGTCGAGATCGAGATGCACGCCGAACTGGCTCAGCTCCGCGAGGCGCTTCTTGCGGGTCGTATCGACGAGCCGGTGGACCATGCGGATCGAAGAGGAGCCGACATGGGCGACGGTGCTCTCGACATGAACGAGATCGCCGCCTTCCGGCCAGTGGTCCATCTCGATCTGGAATTCGAAGGTCGAGAAACCGCGCCGGTTCTCCCTCAGGTAGCTCGGGCTCATGCCGATCGTCGCAAGAGCGTGGAAACCCGAACCCGAGAACTGGTGGATCAGACCGCCGAGGCCGAGTTTTCCGGTCCAGTCGAGATCGCTCGGCCGCACCACGTCGGTGCCGGCGCGAACCCATTTCGCGGATTTGGGCGCCGGCGCCCTCTCTTCTCTCGCCGGTCCGTCCCATTCGGCGGGTGAGCCTTTGAGGGGGATGCCGTCGAGGGTTTGCTCCATGGTGGTGCAGAGCATGCCCGTGTCGGAGTTGAACAGGCGGTGCGCGATCACGGGTCGGAGTCCGGTCTCAATAAGACCGGTCTCGATATGGAACAGATCGCCTTTCCTGAGTTCGGCATGATACCGCGTGTAGCAATCGGTCGTCCGTGCCGTGCGCGGATCGACGCCGCTTTCTCGTAGATAGCGCCAGGCCGCCGCCTCAAACTTCTCGTAGTAATAGGCCACCGTGAAATGCTCGACCACGTCGCATTCCCAGGCCTTCACGTCGCCGCGGTAAGTCTCTTGGAAATCGGATGTCATTCTTCCTGTCCGCTATCGGGGAATCGGCAGCGGAGAATAAACGGACATCCGTGCTTGAGGTCAATCGCCGGGCGCCGGGGCCTCCCGCCTGAGTCCTTTTATATGACTGTAAAAATCCTATGCCGAAGTCTTTCAATGTATTAGTTAAGGTTTGGGAGTGGGGAGCAAAAATGTATGTAAGTTTGGACCGGCTCGCCTTGGTCTCAATAGGTTGTTAAAAATTCAGGGTATATAAACGTCCGCAAAGACGCCCTGATACTTCCTGGTGGGGGACCATTTGGCCTTAGCGACTCAAGGGAAACGCATAGTCCGGAATGTGCGGCGCGCGTGGTATATAATCCTGCGCGCCCTGTCCGTTGACGAGCCGAAATTCCAGGTCGACTACGAGCCCGAGGAAGAGGAAGTCGTCCAGGAAGAGGTTCTCGGTCCTTGGCATCCGAAAGCCATCGAGATGATCGAGACGATCTGGGGCAAGGGCTTCAACATGCCGGGCGGCCCCCAGCACGTGTTGACGCTGGCCAAGCCGTTCGCCCTCGACAACCAGATGAACCTGCTCGACATCAGCAGCGGCATGGGCGGAGGCACCATCGCCGTTTCCAGCCAGTTCGGCTGTTACGCGACCCTGCTCGAGAACGTTCCTGAACTCGCGGAAATCTCCCAGCGCAACATCGACATGTCCGAGGTGCGCTCGAAGATCAAACTGCAGGAATTCGACCCCGCAAAGATCGTGCTCAAGGCGAACAGTTTCGATTGCATCCTGACCCGCGAGTTCCTGTTCCGCGTCGAGGACAAGACCCGCATGCTGCAGACGATCAAGCGGGCGATGCGGATGTACGGTCAGCTTTCGCTCACCGATTTCATGCTGGATTCGAACAAGGAACCGTCGCCGTCGCTCAAGAAATGGATCGAGTCGGACCCGTTCCCGATCCATCTCTGGAGCGTCGACCGGTACGAGCAGGAAATCGAAGCCCTCGGGCTCGATGTCCGCGTCTCGGAGAACATCAGCAAGGAATATCACCTGTACATGACGCGCGCGTTCCAGAGCTTTATCGACCGCTATCAGGACGGCAAGATCAGGGCCTCCAAGAATCAGCTTCCCATTCTGATGGGGGAGGTGGAGCGCTGGGCCCGGCTCGCGGCCCTGCTGGAATCGGGCGAGGTGAAGCTGCACCGTTATTTCGCGCTGAAGCCGGTCAAAGCCTGATTTTCGGGGCAGTGCGCGGGTCCTGAAGAAAGCCGGGAAATTTCCGGGATCAGGCGTTGACATCCGCCATCCACCACCATATGTTCCGCGCTTCCCGAGGGCCGGAAGGTCCTCCCGACAGGTTTTTTGGACTCGTGTCATGAAAATCGCGAATTCGATCAAAACGCTGAAGAAGCGGGACCGCAATTGTCGCGTCATTCGCCGTAAGGGCCGGACGTACGTGATCAACAAGCAGAATCCGCGCTTCAAGGCACGCCAGGGCTGATAGCCCCGGTCTGATCCGATCAAGGCGGCCGTCCGCAAGGACCGCCGCCTTTTTCATGTTCGGATCTTGCTTTCCGCATCGTGGGATACGATCTTTCCATCCGGAAATCGGACGTCAGATTGCTCCTCGGACGCGACGGTCCTATTGTGGCCGGAAAAGACCCGAGGAGAGCGACATGCTGATGCCGGAACCGGACCGTTCGGTGATGGAGCGCCGCGAGGAGATCGCGGCGGCTTTGCGGGGTATCGTACCGGGCGAAGGCGTGATCACCGCGACCGACGAGATGCGCGTCTACGAGACCGACGGTCTCTCCGTCTACCGCCAGCTTCCGATGATCGTCGTCCTGCCGGAGACGACGGAGCAGGTCGCCGCGATCCTGCGCTATTGCAAGCAGGCAGGCGTGAAGGTCGTGCCGCGCGGGGCCGGCACCGGTCTTTCCGGCGGCGCCCTGCCGCTCGCCGATGGTGTTTTGCTGGGGCT
Source organism: Nisaea sp. (assembly GCF_017640745.1). Lineage (GTDB taxonomy): Bacteria > Pseudomonadota > Alphaproteobacteria > Thalassobaculales > Thalassobaculaceae > Nisaea. The sequence goes on from NZ_JAEPQA010000028.1 coordinate 15,972, forward strand.
CGGCAAGTTCAACCGGATCCTTGAGATCGATTACGAGAATCGTGCCGTCGTCACCCAGCCGGGCGTCACCAATCTCGGGATCACTCACGCCGTTCAGGATGACGGCTTCTATTACGCGCCCGATCCCTCCAGCCAGATCGCCTGTTCGATCGGCGGCAACATCGCGGAGAATTCCGGCGGCGTGCATTGCCTGAAATACGGGCTGACCACCAACAACGTGCTCGGCGTCGAGTTCGTCACCATGGATGGCGAGATCCTGCGTTTCGGCGGCAAGCATCTCGAGGCGGACGGGTACGATTTCCTTGGTCTGATCACCGGCTCCGAGGGGCTGCTCGGCGTGGTCACCGAGGTCACGGTCCGCATCCTGAGGAAGCCGTCGACGGCGCGCGCCCTGCTGGTCGGTTTCCCGACCCCCGAAGAGGCGGGCGCCTGCGTCGCCGCGGTGATCGCGAACGGAATCATCCCGGGCGGCATGGAGATGATGGACAATCCGGCAATCAACGCCGCCGAGGATTTCGTCAATGCCGGGTATCCGCGCGATGCCGGGGCGCTGCTGATCGTCGAGCTGGACGGTCCCGAGGTCGAGGTCGACTATCTGATCGGCCGGGTGAAGGAGATTGCCGAGGCCAATGGCGCGACCGAGGTGCGGATCAGCGAAAGCGAGGAGGAGCGGAACAACTTCTGGGCCGGCCGCAAGGCGGCATTCCCCGCCGTCGGACGGATCTCCCCCGACTATATCTGCATGGACGGCACGATACCGCGCAAGAAGCTGCCCGAGATCCTCAGCCGCATGAGCGAGATGTCGAAGAAGCACCGTTTGCGGGTCGCCAACGTGTTCCATGCCGGCGACGGCAACCTGCATCCGCTGATCCTGTTCGACGCCAACCAGGAAGGCGAGCTGGAGCGGGCGGAAGCTTTCGGCGCCGATATTCTGACCGCCTGTGTCGAGCTCGGCGGCGTGCTGACCGGCGAGCACGGGGTCGGCATCGAGAAACGCGACCTGATGGGCGAGATGTTCACCGAAATCGACCTGAAGCAGCAGCAGCGTGTGAAATGCGCCTTTGATCCCGACGGCCTGCTGAACCCGGGCAAGGTCTTCCCGCAATTGCACCGCTGCGCCGAGCTTGGCCGCATGCACGTATCGGGCGGGCAACTGCCGTTTCCGGACATTCCGCGTTTTTGATCTTCATCAATGCCGGTTCGGGTTCCGAGACGTCTACTGGAACGTTCATGGGGACCGGACTGGCAAGGAGAAGTGAGATGACTGAAGCTTCCAAAGACCCGGCCGCTGCCGCGAAACCGGCGGCGCCGAGACGAAGCAGAGCGAAACCGGCGACAACGGCCGTTGCGCAGCCTGTCTACAAGGACGAGGGCCATGCAGAGGCGGCGGCATCGCTGCATCATCTGGCGGAGATGCGGCACTCTCCCGAGGAGATCCGCAGGATCTTCGAGACCGGCGAATATCCCTACCACGAGAAAATGAAGCGCGCGGTCTACGAGCGACAGAAGGCCAATCTTCAGGCCGAACTCCTCAAGGCGCAGCGCTGGATCGAGGAGACAGGGCAGAAGGTTGTGATCCTGTTCGAGGGGCGGGACGCTGCCGGCAAGGGTGGAACGATCAAACGCTTCATGGAGCACATGAACCCGCGCGGTGCGCATGTCGTGGCGCTCAACAAGCCGTCCGACCGCGAAAAGAGCCAGTGGTTCTTCCAACGCTATATCGAGCATCTGCCGTCCGCCGGCGAATTGGTGATGTTCGACCGCTCCTGGTACAACCGCGCCGGTGTCGAGCGCGTCATGGGTTTCTGTTCGCCGACCGAATATCTCGAGTTCATGCGCCAGACCCCTGTGCTAGAGCAGATGCTGACCCGCTCGGGCATCCGTCTGTTTAAATACTGGTTCTCGGTCACCCAGGACGAGCAGCGGCGCCGCTTCAAGGCGCGGGAATCCGATCCGCTGAAGCAGTGGAAGCTCTCTCCGATCGATCTGGCGTCGCTCAACAAATGGGACGATTACACCGAAGCCAAGGAAGCGATGTTCTTCTACACGGACACCGCTGACGCGCCCTGGACGATCGTGAAGTCGGACGACAAGAAACGGGCGCGGCTTGCCTGCATGCAGCACTTTCTCTCGTCCCTTCCCTATGACAATAAGGACCGGAGGGTGGTCCGCGGTCCGGATCCGCTGATCGTCGGCTCCAGCGCGCATGTCTTCGGCCATGACGATCATATTCTCGGCAAGTCGCTGCATCCGGACCTGAAGCGGGGCCGGGCGAATGGCGGCGATGCCGCACCTGAAACTACCAACTAGGGCCGGCGAAACGGCCTCAGCGTGAGCGTGGAGAGATATGGCGTCTACACTGAAGCCGGATGATGCACGGCAGGTCGAGGAAGCGATTGCCTGGGCGGTTGCGAACGGAGAGCCGCTCGAACTGATCGGGAGAGGAAGCAAGCGGGCGCTCGGCCGCCCGTTTCAGGTCGAGACCATGCTCGACCTCTCCGCGCTTTCGGGCGTGATCGACTACGAGCCAGCGGAGCTTGTCCTGACCGCCGGTCCCGCCACGCCGATGGCCGAGATCGAGAAGCTTCTTGCCGAAAACAACCAGATGCTCGCCTTCGAGCCGATGGATCTGACGGCCCTTCTCGGCGGTGCCAGCTCCGAAGGCAGCCTCGGCGGGTCGCTGATGATCAACAGCGGCGGACCGCGGCGGATCAAGTCCGGGGCGGCCCGCGATCATCTGCTGGGATTCGAGGCGGTGAGCGGCCGGGCGGAGAGCTTCAAGTCCGGCGCGCGTGTGGTGAAGAACGTCACCGGCTACGATCTGCCGAAGGTGATCTGCGGCTCCTACGGCACGCTTGCGGCCGTAACGAAGATCGACGTGAAGGTGCTGCCCCGGCCGGAGAAGGTCTATACCGTCCTCGTGCTCGGTCTCGACGCGGAACAGGCCGTCAGGGCGATGGGCGCGGCGATGAACAGTGCGCACGAGGTCTCCGCGGCGGCGCACGTTCCGGCGAACCTCACCGCCAAATCCGCTGTCTCCTACATCCGGGAGGCCGGCGCCTCGGTGACGGCGCTGCGCATCGAGGGGTTCGGCCCCTCCGTCGAGCGGCGCTGCGCCGAGCTCCGTGAGGAGCTCGCATCCTTCGGCACCATCGAAGAGCTGCACACGATGAACAGCCTCAGCTTCTGGCTCGAGGTGCGCGACGTGCATTATCTCGTCGCACCGATGCAGGATCCGGTCTGGCGCATTTCCGTGCCCCCGGCGTCCGGAGCGACGGTCGCCGCGGACCTTTCGAAGCTCGACGGTGCGGCCTGGTTCTCCGACTGGTCGGGCGGTCTGATCTGGCTGCAGCTTCCGGCCTCCAACGATGCTTCGTCCGCCGAGGTCCGCGCTACGGTCGATGCGGCGGGTGGACACGCGACACTCGTGCGTGCGTCAAAGGATGTGCGCGCCGCGGTTCCGGTCTTTCATCCGCAGCCGGCACCGATCGCTGCGCTCAGCCGCCGGGTAAAGGAGAGTTTCGATCCGAAGCAGATCCTCAACCCCGGCCGCATGTATGCGGGTATCTGAGGGGGCGAAGAGAGATGCAGACCAATTTCACCCTCGCCCAGCTCGCCGATCCCGCTGTCAGGGAATCCGAGTCCATCCTGCGCAAATGCGTGCATTGCGGCTTCTGTACCGCGACCTGCCCGACCTTCGTCCTGCTCGGCGACGAGCTCGACAGTCCGCGCGGGCGGATCTACCTGATCAAGGACATGCTGGAGAACGGCAAGCCGGCAAACGACGAGGTCGTGCGCCATGTCGACCGCTGTCTCTCCTGTCTTTCCTGCATGACGACCTGCCCCTCCGGCGTGAACTACATGCACCTGGTCGATCATGCCCGAGCGCATATCGAGGAGACCTACAGCCGTCCGCTGCTCGACCGCGCCCTGCGCGCGCTGCTGGCCTTCCTGCTGCCCTATCCGAACCGTTTCCGTTTCGCCCTGCTCGGCGCCTCCATGGCGCGGCCCTTTGCGGGTCTCTTCGGCGACGCGCTCGGCGGGCGGATCAAGGCAATGCTCTCGCTCGCGCCGAAACGCTTCCCGGTGCGCAGCCCGCTCGACAAGCCGGGCACGCACGCCGCCGCCGGCGCCCGGAAGATGCGGGTCGCGATGCTGGCCGGTTGCGCCCAGCGGGCGCTTGCGCCCTCGATCAACGATGCGACGATCCGTCTGCTGACCCGTCTCGGCATCGAGGTGGTGGTGCCGAAGAGCGCCGGCTGCTGCGGTGCGCTGACCCATCACATGGGCAAGGAGGAGAGCGCCATGGCCTCCGCCCGCGCCAATATCGACGCCTGGGCGGAGCTGGAGGCGGAGGAGGGCGGTCTCGACGCGGTGGTGATCAATGCGTCGGGCTGCGGCACCACGGTGAAGGACTACGGCTTCCTGTTGCGCGAGGATAAGGTCTATGCGGAGAAGGCGGCACGGATCGCCGCCAAGGCGAAGGACGTGACCGAACTCCTGACAGAGGTCGGCCTGCCCGAAACGGCGGTCGGCGAAGGCATGCGGGTGACCTACCATTCCGCCTGCTCCATGCAGCACGGGCAGAAGATCAAGAGCCTGCCGCAGGCATTGCTGCGGAAGGCCGGCTTCACCGTCAGCGACGTGCCGGAAGGCCATCTTTGCTGCGGTTCCGCCGGTACCTACAACATGCTGCAGCCGCAGCTCGCGACCCGGCTCCGCGACCGCAAGGTGGCGAATATCGCCAAGACCAGGCCGGAGGTGATCGCCGCCGGAAATCTCGGCTGCATCACCCAGATCGCCTCCGGAACCGAGGTGCCAATCGTCCATACGGTCGAGCTTCTGGACTGGGCGACGGGCGGGCCGAAGCCGGACGCGCTCGACCATATGTGATGGGTTGAGACTTGGCCCGGGAGCAGGCTGCGCTAGGTTAGAAAAATGCGCAGTTTTCTCGGTGCCACGATTATCGCTCTTACGTTCGTCTTCCTGGCGATGGCGGATCAGCGCGATCCGCGTCTGGATCCGCTCTTCGAGGAGCTGAAAACGGCCGCCTCGGTTACCGACGCTCGCTATATCGAGCGCGAGATCTGGGGCATCTGGTCGGAGCACGGCGCGGATGTCGAAGCCGAGATGCGCTTCAACGAGGGGCTGCTGCTGATGAATGCCGGGCAGCTCGAACAGGCGATCCGGCTCTTCAGCATCGTCATCGATGTGGCCCCCGAATTCGCCGAGGCCTGGAACAAGCGCGCGACCTTGCTCTATTTCACCGGCGATTATGCCGGTTCTGTCAGGGATATCGAACGGACGCTGGCTCTCGAACCGCGCCATTTCGGTGCGCTCTCCGGGCTCGGTCTGATCTACCAGCAGCTGGAGAGCCCCGACGGCGCCATCAAGGCCTTCCGTGCCGCGCTCGATATCAATCCGCATATGCCGCACATCAAGGAGCGGCTGGACATGCTCATGGAAGCGAAGGCGGGCAAGCCGCTCTAATCCGTCTTGTCACAGATCCGTTTCAGGATCAGCCAGTCTTCCGGAGACAGCGCCTGCTTCGTTCCGGTTCCCTGTTCGCGGAAGAACACCGCCCGGCCATCGCTGTCGGGATGGGTGCTGAGATATCCGGGCAACAGGCCCGAGAGATCGCCCTTGCCCCGCATCCGCTCGAAGAACTCGGCACCGCCGGCGGGATCCAGATCCAGGCGGTTGAGCAGACGTAGGGCATAGCGGTCCGCGTCCTGCTCGCTGCCGCGGGAATAGGAGAGGGAGAGGCCGGTCTCAAAGACGGTTTGCCCGATCGTGTTCGTCCCGTCGAAGCCGAAGAGCAGGACCGACGCCGCGCTGAGCGCGTTCTCCCGCATCCAGCGCTCCGTATGGTCGCGATGCACGACATGGCCGATCTCATGCCCGATCACGGCGGCCAGTTCGTTCGGGCTGCGGGCCTTGTCTATCAGGCCCCGCAGCAGGACGATGCGTCCGCCCGCGAAGGTCAGGGCGTTCACCATCTTCGAGCTGGTGACATCGACGGTGATCGGATGCGGGAATGCCGCCGTCTTAAGCAGATCCTCGACCAGACCGCGCAGGATCCGGTTCGGTTCCTCTGCGGCGCATCGCTTGCCGATCATCAAAGCGAGCTTGTCCAGCTCCGGCCGGTCCACGGCCTCGAAGGACCAGGGCATCGCCCGTGCGAGGCGGTCCGTAACCGGCGGCACGAAGAAATAGAGCCCGGCGATCAGGGTGAGAACGCCGAGGCTTAGCCCCGCCGCGATACCGGTATGGCGCCAGCGCTCGCGGCCGCGCTCAAGCAGTTGCGGGGCCTGTCGTCCGATGGCTTCCACCGCCCAGGCTTCTTCGATGATCAGGCGGCTGTCCTGATGACGTCTGTGGGTGAAGGCGAGATGCTCCTGGGGCCGGTAGTCCCAGAGCCGGATCAGATCCTCGTGGCGCCAGGCAAGAGCGCCGCGTTCAGTCTCAAACGCGATGCCTTCGGGGCCGATGTCAGGCTCGATATCGTGGCGCTTCGGAGTGGCGCCGTCGAAAAAGTGCGACCCCATGCGTCTAGGCCAGATCGAAATCGCCGAGGAAACCCTCGCCGGTTGTGCCGGTATCGAACTCCGCCTGAACCAGCTCGTTCTCGTCGAGGTCACCGACGATCACGAGATGCTTCGCGAGGAACTTGCCCTTGCGCAGCCAGGCGATCGGAAGCAGCAGCCAGAAGGTGAGCTGAACGATCAGCGCATTGCCGAGAAAGAGACAGAATATCTGCCAGCGGGTCGGCTGGAAACTGAAGCGGGCGCGGCCGAACCGGATCTTGCCGACCACGTTCTTCCAGAACACCACCAGATAGTTCAGATAGGCGAGCCCGGCGCCGAGGACGAAGACGAGCGCCAGACCGAAAGACGTTCCGATAGCGGCGGATTTGAGGTCCTCGTCATTGAGCTCAAGATTGGCACCGTTCAAGTTGCCGGAGAACAGAGCGACGAGGAAATCCCCGAATAGAGTAAGGTAGGGCACGAAAAAGCTACCAAGGAAACAAAGGTACAACGCGAGGAACACGACGTATGGCAGCCAGAGGCCGCGCGCGGTTGCGTCGAAGGCCAGAGTGCGTCCGCCGAACTTCGTATTCTCTATCCGGTACTGCAGGAGCCTGATGTCCGCCCATGGTTTCAGAATGCCGAGCGAGATGACCGTCAGGAAATAATAAAAAAGCACCCTGAGACCATAGAGATAGGCCGCACCCCCAACAGAGCCGCGGATGCCGCGCCATTGCGTCCGGTTCACCCGGTAGCGGTAGGCGAGAAAGCGCGCGGCGGAGAGCAGGAAGACCGCACCGATGCCGAGCAGGAGCGAAAGCGCCATGAACGTCGGGTTGAGGCCCAGCTCCCGGTCGATCAAATTCGAATTGATCCAATTCGATGCGAAGAGGTAGGGCAAGAGGATCAGAACGAAGACTTTCAGGAAGCCGATGAAGATCTCCAGCCCGGACCCGGTATATTCGAGCGGGGATCCGTCGAGCCGCATCCGCGGCCAGACCGCCCGCCGGATGCGGGTGAGGGCCCAGAAGCGGTATACCAGGAGGGTCAGCGCCATGAAGATCAGGTTCACGATATGCAGGCCGATCAGCCCGCCCGCGCCGGTTGTGTCGAAGCTCAGCTTGTGCGTGGCGAGTTCTTTCTCGCCGGCTTGTCCGATGCTGCCGGCCCCGCTGCTTTCGAACGTCATGGATGCTCCCCAAACGCATTCGGCATTGTGTTTCCGTGGAATGTCGTAACCGTTTGTGCGCCGCACGTCACTTGTCTCGTCTGCGCAGCCGCGGACTTGTGTCCGATGGCGATTGGAGGGTATCGCTAGCGCTCCCGTGACCGAACCGCCCGAAAGGCCCGCTCCATGTCCCACTATGATCTGATCCTGAAGAACGGCACCGTCGCCACGCCCGGCGCGATCGAGGTCATGGATATCGCGGTGAAGGACGGCAAGATCGCGGGGCTCGGCAGTTTCGATCCGGACTCGGCGCCGGAAGTGTTCGACGCCAGCGGCCTCCACATTCTGCCCGGTGTGATCGACACCCAGGTGCATTTCCGCGAGCCGGGCGCCGAGCACAAGGAAGACATCGCGCACGGCACCATGGCGGCCGCGATGGGCGGGGTTACGGCGATCTTCGAGATGCCGAACACCACGCCCCTGACCCTCTCGCCGGAAACTCATGCGGACAAGATCGCGCGCGGCGAGAAGGGCGGCTGGGTCGACTTCGCCTTCTTCGTCGGCGGTTCGGCGGAGAATGTCGGCAAGCTGCACGAATACGAAAACCTGCCGGGCTGCCCCGGTATCAAGATCTTCATGGGCTCCTCGACGGGCTCGCTCTTGGCGAAGGACGACGAGACCCTGGCGAAGATCCTCGCCGACGGCCGCCGCCGTTTTGCGGTCCATGCCGAGGACGAGTACCGGCTGGAGGAGCGCAAGCATATCGCGGTCGAGGAGGGCCATCCGCGCGTCCACAATATCTGGCGCGACGAGGAAACGGCGGTCCGGGCGACCAAACGGATCCTGAAACTCTCCCGCGAGGCTGGCCGGCCCGTGCATATCCTGCATGTGACGACGGCGGAGGAGATGGAAATCCTCGCCGCCAACAAGGATGTCGCGACCGTCGAGGTCACGCCGAACCACCTGACCCTGACCGCGCCCGACTGTTACGAGGAGCTCGGCAGCCGCGCCCAGATGAACCCCCCGGTGCGCGAGGAGCGGCACCGCGCCGCCCTCTGGCGCGCCATCGAGGAAGGCGTGGTCGACGTGATCGGCTCCGACCATGCGCCGCACACGCTTGAGGAGAAGGCGAAGCCCTATCCGCAGAGCCCGAGCGGCATGACCGGGGTGCAGACCCTGCTGGTCAATATGCTGAACCATGTGCACGAGGGCCGGCTCTCGCTGCGCCGTCTGGTCGAGCTGACCTCCGCCGGCCCGCAGCGGGTCTACAACATCGCCTGCAAGGGCCGGATCGCGCGCGGCTACGATGCCGATTTCGCCATCGTCGATCTCAAGGCCAAGCGCACCATCACCAACGACTGGATCGCCAGCAAGTGCGGCTGGACCCCGTTCGACGGCAAGCAGGTCAACGGCTGGGTCATGGCGACCCTTGTGCGGGGCAGGTTCGTCATGCGCGAGGACGAACTGGTCGGCGGCCCGTCCGGCAAGCCGGTCCGCTTCGTCGAAACGCTCTAGGGCCACCTGCCGTTCCGGCTCGTCACTGATCCCGTCCCGCACCGCAGCATTGTAGTCTGGGACTCGCCCCCCGATTTCTGCTAGGGAAAAGCAAAGCCGCGTCTGCGGCCCAGAAACTCAGGGAGAAAGTCTCATGACCGGATGTATTGTCGGCTGGTCCCATATGCCCTTCGGCAAGCATGAGGACCATGATGTCGAGAGCATGATCGTCAAGGTCGCGGCCGAGGCCGTCGCCGATGCCGGCTTCGAGCCGAAGGACGTGGATGCGGTCTATCTCGGCCATTTCAACGGCGGTTTCTCGCCGCAGGATTTCACCGCCAGCCTGGTGTTCCAGAGCTCCGACGATTTCCGTTTCAAACCGGCGACCCGGGTCGAGAACGCCTGCGCCACGGGCAGTGCCGCCGTGCATCAGGGCCTGAACCTGATCGCCGCGAAGAAGGCGCGCGTCGTGCTCTGCGTCGGTGTCGAGCAGATGACCAAGCTGCCGGGCAAGCAGATCGGCGAGACGCTGCTGAAGGCGAGCTATCTGAAGGAAGAGGCCGGCATCGAGGGTGGTTTCGCCGGCGTCTTCGGTCAGATCGCCCAGGCCTACTACCAGCGCCACGGCGACCAGTCCGACGCGCTGGCCCTGATCGCGTCGAAGAACCACGCGAACGGCGTGCACAACCCCTATGCCCAGATGCGCAAGGATCTCGGCTACGAGTTCTGCCGCAACGAATCCGAAAAGAATCCGTTTGTCGCCGGCCCGCTGAAGCGCACCGACTGCTCGCTCGTCTCCGACGGCGCGGCGGCGCTGGTGCTGACCGATGTCGAAACCGCGCTCGGTCGCGACAAGGCGATCGCCTTCCGGGCGGCGGCGCAGGTGAACGACTTCCTGCCGATGTCGAAGCGCGACATCATCAAGTTCGAGGGCTGCGGCCAGGCCTGGAAGCAGGCGCTGGGCGCGGCGAACCTCTCGCTCGACGATCTCAGCTTCGTCGAGACCCATGACTGCTTCACCATCGCCGAGCTGCTGGAATACGAGGCCATGGGCCTGACGGCGCCGGGCGAAGGCGCGCGGGCGGTCAAGGAGGGCTGGACCTTCAAGGACGGCAAGCTGCCGGTGAACCCGTCCGGCGGGCTGAAGGCCAAGGGCCACCCGATCGGTGCGACCGGTGTCTCGATGCATGTCATGACCTCGATGCAGCTGCGCGGCGATGCCGGCGACATGCAGGTCAAGAATGCCAGGATCGGCGGCATCTTCAACATGGGCGGGGCCGCGGTGGCGAACTACGTCTCCATCCTCGAGCCGCTGCGCTAAGCGGCGTCCCATGGCGGCGATGTATGGCGGCCCCAGCCGGCTGGCGCGCCCGGACGAGATCGAACGCATCCGGGAGATCCAGCGGGCGGCGGGCCGCCTGTTTCTCGACAGTCCCTATCCCGAGATCGCCGATCACGAGCCCGACAGCGCCGAGGATCTCGCCACGGCGCAGGACCGATGGTGGCTCTGGGTCTCGGTCGACGATAAGGACCGGACGGTGGGCGCGCTCCGTGTCGTTCCGTCGGGAGACGGGCTGCACGTGCGGCAGCTCGATGTCGATCCGGACTTTGCCGGCGCGAAGCGGGCCGCCGGCATGGTGCGCGCGCTCGGCCGGTTCTTCGCCGGACGGGGGCTCGGCCATCTGACATTGACGACCTTCGCCGATGTGCCGTGGAATGCGCCCTATTACGAGCGCATCGGCTTCCGGCCGCTTTCCGGCGACGGTCTGACGGAGACACTGAAAAACGCGCTCGCGGCGGAGGCTGGCGGATATCCGGTCTCCAGCCGGGTCGCGATGAGATTTGATTTCTGAGGGGGGATCGGGGAATGACCGAGACGTTCAAAGCCATTCTGCTGCGCGAGGCCGACAAGAAGGTGACCGCCGCCATCGAGCAGGTCCCGGTCGAGGATCTGCCGGAGGGCGACGTCACGGTCCGAGTCGCCTACACCACGCTGAACTACAAGGACGGCATGGTGATGAACGGCATCGGCCGGCTGGTGCGCGACTATCCGCATATCCCCGGCGTCGATTTCTCCGGCATCGTCGAAAGCTCCGAACATCCCGATTACACCGCGGGCGACAAGGTCGTGCTGACCGGCTGGCGGGTCGGCGAGATCCACTGGGGCGGTTATGGCGAACTCGCCCGTGTCCGCGGCGACTGGCTGGTTAAGCTGCCGGACAGGATCGCACTCGACGACGCGATGGCGATCGGCACCGCCGGTTTCACCGCGATGCTGTCCGTCGACACGCTCGAGCGGCACGGCCTCAAGAAGGATCAGGGCGACGTGCTGGTCACCGGGGCCGCCGGCGGCGTCGGCAGCGTGGCGACCGCGATCCTCGCCAATCTCGGTTATTCGGTGGCAGGCTCCACCGGGCGCCCGGAGCAGGCCAGCTATCTGACCGATCTCGGGGCCGCGCAGGTAATCGATCGTGCAGAACTGGCGCAGGCGCCGTCGCGGCCGCTCGCGGGCGAGCGCTTCGCCGGGTGCATCGACAATGTCGCGGGGCCGACGCTCTCGAACGTCCTGACGCAGATGAAATACGGCAGCGCAGTAGCCGCCGTGGGGCTTGCCGGCGGGAACGAGTTGCACACCACTGTCCTGCCTTTCCTGCTCCGCGGCGTCAGCATTCTCGGCATCGATTCCGTCATGTGTCCGAAAGAGCGGCGGCTCGAGATCTGGAAGCGGATCGCCACGGACCTGCCGATGCAGAAGCTGCATCATATGATCGAGCGGCACACGCTGGAGGACCTTCCGGCGCTCGGGAAGAAGATCCTTGAGGGCGGCGTGCGCGGGCGGACCGTGATCGAGGTTGGCGGGCGCTAATTGGCGCCCGCGTCGAATTCTCGCGCCTTGAGCTCCTCCAGACGTTCCTGCCAGTCCGCCTCAGTGCCAGGCTCGAACGGACGACCCAGCCGGTCCGCGACTGTGCGGGCAGCCGGCAGGATTGCCGGGTCATAGGCTTTGTTCATCCATGTTTCCTTGTAGCGCGCCATTTGCGCGTCTCTGCGGGTGTCGGAATCCGCGCGCAGGGAGTCCAGCTTGCCCGCAAATTCTCCCAGCGAGCGCGACCAGTAGTGGTTGACCCTGATCGGGCCCGCCAGCGGTTCCTGCGTAAAGGCATTGTAGAGTGTGTCGCGGATCTCCCGTCCCTCTGCATCGACGGCAAAGGCGTTGTTCCGGTAGGCGAAACTGTGCGGCGAGACGTAAGCCTCGACCTCGTCCGTGTTCACGATGCTCTTGATATGCGAACAGAGGTAACGGTAGCTCGATGGCTGTTCGGGCGGCATGCCGGGGATCAGCATTTCGCGATCGGTGACCCTCACGTTGATCGGTGCCCGGAGCTGGTAGGAGGTCATGGTCAGGCTGGTTGGCTGTTGATCGAATCCCGAAGAGCCGTACATCGCCCAGTTGAGACCGAGGCCGGGGACGTTCTCGTGGCCTTCAAGGATTTCGCGGAGCGGCCGGTGGTCGAGGCTGAAGGCGAATTCGTCTAAATCGAAAAAGCCGATCCAGCGCGCCTTCTGCCTGTGGTGCTTGAGGCAGTGCTGGTAAGCGCCGGCTTGCCGTCGGAGGCCGCCAGCGACGCGCAGATAGGTCACCATCCCGCGCTCGAGCCATGGCTTCAGCTCGGCAGCACCGTTGTCATCGCTTTGGTCGTCGTAGAGAAAGAAATGCTCGACGCCCTGCAGTTCGTAGAAAGTCATCCATTCCGCAAGATGGCGTGCTTCGTTCCGGAAGATCGCACAGACGGCGAGATAGGCAATGCTCATGGAATGTAGGTCTCGAACGCGTTCTTGAAATCCGGGTGCCAGCGGGAAAGGGCGGGGCGGTTTTCGGTGATATCGCCGGCGCCCCAGAGGATGCGGCGGCGGTCCTCTTCCTTCGAGGTCTCGTCGTCCGGACAGATGATGTAGAAAGCGCCGGCCTCGATCCCCGTCAACATGTAATCGACCACTTGCTCCGGAAGCCAGGCGCCGTGCCGGTGTTCGTTCTTGCCGGTGGTGGTCCAGCCCGGCACCAGAAGATGTGCGGTCACGGATGAAGGACCGTTGGTCCTCAGCTCGTGGGCGAGGCTTTCCGTATAGGATTTCACCGCCGCCTTGCTCAGATTGTAGACCGGGTGGCCTGGCGGGTTGGTGATGCCCTGCTTCGAGCCGACATTGACGATCACGCCCGGTTTCCCGCCCGTGCCCATCTCCGGCAGGAAGCATTTGACGCCGTGGATCACGCCCCAGAGATTGACCTCGACCAGCCGGCGCCAGTCCGCGAGATCGGCATCGAAACCGCGCCCGACGCGGGAGGCCGCGTTATTCATCAGAACGTCGACCCCGCCGAAATGGCGCCTGACCGAGTCCCTGAGGGTCTCCATCGCCTTCAGATCCGAGACGTCGGCCGGGACCGCGGCGACCTCGTCGGACGCCGCCGCGCTGACCTCCTCGAAGCTCGCGTCGAGATCGTCGGACGGCAGATCCACCATGCAGACCCTGAGACCCATACGCGCGAATTTCAGCGCCGCGGCGCGGCCGATCCCGAGGGCGGCGCCCGTCACCAGCGCGACATTTCCAGCGGCGAATGCCTTATGTTCCATTCCGGTCCCTCCCGTTTCCCTTCGTTTGACGGAACTATGGGGCCACGCGCCCCGGGCGGCAATGCGGGCCCCTGTTCAAGTCTCCGCGACGCTTGCTAGACTCGGCGCCGACACGCATCGGACCGGGCCGGAGAGCCCGGCCTCTGCCGGAGGAAATGAATGCTGCCAGGGAACATGATGGACCGTCCGCTGACGGTTCCGAGCATCCTCGATTTTGCCGCGGAGATTCACGGTGACGCGTCGGTCGTCTCGGCGCGGGTCGAGGGTGACGTGCACCGCTACAGCTATGCCGACGCGCACAAGCGGGTCAGCCGGCTCGCCCATGCGCTGAAAGAGCTTGGGGTCGCCGACGGCGACCGGGTGGCGACCCTCGCCTGGAACGGTTACCGGCATTTCGAGCTCTATTACGCGATCTCAGGGATCGGCGCCGTCTGCCACACGATCAATCCGCGTCTGTTCGAGGATCAGATTCTCTACATCGTCGGTCATGCCGCGGACCGGATCCTGTTCCTGGAGACGAGCTTCCTGCCGCTGGTCGAGAAGCTGGCCGACCGTCTGCCGAAGGATCTGCGCTATGTGGTTCTCTGCGCGCGGGGGGATCTGCCGGAGACCGGGCTCGACGTGCTCGTCTATGAGGAGCTGCTGGACGGCCAGCCGGACAGCATCACTTGGCCGGAGCTGGACGAGCGGCAGGCCTCCGGCCTCTGCTACACCTCGGGAACCACAGGCAACCCGAAGGGCGTGCTCTATTCGCACCGCTCGACCCTGATCCACACCATGGGGCTGCTCGCGGTGGCGGAGAAAATCGGGCTCCGGCCCGAGCGGTCCCTGCTGCCGGTGGTCCCGCTTTTCCACGTGAATGCCTGGGGGCTGCCCTTCGCCGCGCCGCTGGTCGGAACGGATTTCATCCTGCCCGGCCCAAGGCTCGACGGGCCCGGTCTCTTCGCCTTCATGGATCGGGAAAAGGTCAACACGAGCTGGGGCGTGCCGACGGTCTGGTTCGGCCTCCTCGCGGAGATGCGCAAGCAGGGCCGGAAGCCGGACGGCTTCGAGAATGTGCTGATCGGCGGATCGGCCGCGCCGAAGCCGATGATCGAGGAGTTCGAGCGCGATTTTGGCGTCAATGTCATCCACGGCTGGGGCATGACCGAGATGAGCCCGGTCGGCGCCGTCGGTGCCTTCACCCCGCGCCACCGCGCGCTGCCCGAGGCCGAGCGGATGCACCTGAAGACCGCCCAGGGCCGGCGCATGTTCGGGGTCGAGTTCAAGATCGTCGATACCGACGGCAAGCGTCTGCCCCATGACGGTGTCGCCTTTGGCGAGCTGCATGTCCGCGGCGCGGCGATCATGAACGCCTATTTCAATGACGAGGAGGCTTCCGAGGGAGCTTTCGACGAGGAGGGCTGGCTGAAGACCGGGGACGTGGCCCGGATCGATCCGGAAGGCTTCCTCTTCCTCGTCGACCGGACGAAGGACGTCATCAAGTCCGGCGGCGAATGGATCAGCTCGATCGACCTTGAGAGCGCGGCGCTCGCCCATCCGGCGCTCGCCGAATGCGCGGTGATCGCGGCGGCACATCCGAAATGGGGGGAGCGACCGCTGCTGGTTGCCGTGCTGAAGGACGGGGCCCAGCTGACGGCGGCGGAAATGAAGGCCTTCCTCGCGGACAAGGTCGCGAAGCTCTGGCTGCCGGACGATGTCGTCTTCGTTGACGAGCTACCGCACACCGCTACGGGCAAGCTCTCGAAGCGCGAGCTCCGTGAGCAGTTTCGGGATTACGAACTGCCGGGTGCCTAGGATGCTGTTTGGTTTCGGTTGATCTCAGTTTTCCGTATTTCCCAGCAGCGCGTGCATGCGCTTTGCGGCGCCGCTGCCAGCTTCTTCATAGATGTTGAAGACCTCGTCGACGCCATTGTCGCGCAGTTCCTGGACCTGATCCGGATAGAGGGCCGTGGAGACGATCGGACCTGTGTAGCCGCGCTCGCGCATCCTGATCGCCGCCTCGATATTGGTTCTGTGGTTCGGTGTGGCGATTAGGATCATCTCGATATCCTCGTGGGGCGTAATCAGGCGGGACCAGAATTCCGGATTGGTTGCGTCGCCCAGCACGACGTTGCGGCCTTCCTTCAGGTTGCGCGCGACCTGAGCTTCATCCAGATCGATGCCGACGATCTGATCCTGTGCGTAAGAGCGCATTTCGTCGTAGGCCGCCCGCCCGACGCGGCCCATGCCGAAAATCAGCATGCGGTGCCCGCCGAGGTCGATATCCTCGTCGCCGGGAAGGCGCCGAACGGTCTCCAGTCTGGTCAGACTGGAACGGAAGTGGTTGTAGATCGCGTTTGCATAGACGTTGAACAGCGACGAGAGAATGAGCGAGGCGCAGAGCGAAATGGCGACCACGGTCATCCATTCCGGTTGCAACCAGCCGGTCCCGATCGCGATCGCAACGACAATCAGCCCGAACTCTGAATCGTTGCCGAGTACCAGGCCGCCGAATGCCGCCCCGTGCGACCGCACCCGGAAACGTTGGAGCAGTATGACGAACAGAGCGGCCTTGACCGGAATCAGGACCATCAGGACGAGCGCGGTTGCCGCCGTTTCCCAAGTCGGAAGGCCGGTCAGTCCGATGGTGAGAAAGAAACCGACGAGAAACACGTCCTTGAAAGTCATCAGGTTGTTTGCGAGCTGCTTGGCCTTTGCGTGGTGAGACAACAGGACGCCCACGGCGAGCGCGCCGAGGTCGCCTTTCATGCCCACCAGTTCAAACAGCGCCGCACCGCCGAGCGCCATGCTGAAGCCGAAGATCGCCAGCAACTCCCCATGACCTGTCCGGTCCATGATGTAGGCCAACAGGTGACGGGCCGGAATCAGCGCGAGAAGGGCGAAAGTCCAGAGGGAAGGTAATTTCCCCGACGAGAACGCCAGGAACACCACGGCGGCAATATCCTGCATGATCAGGATGCCGACGGCCGCCTGGCCGTAGCGCGACATCAGCGAGCCGCGGTCTTCCAGTGTCTTGACGGCGAAAACCGTACTGGAAAAGGACAGGGCGAACGCCGCGATGAGGGCGCTGGTGAAATCGACCGCGCTGAACAGCAGAAAACCGGCCCAGCCGAGGCTCAGTATGAAACCGAGCGCAAGACCGACGGTGAGCGCCATGTGAATGGTCGTCGTCGCCCAGATTTCCGGCCGGAACAGCGTGTTGACCCGGAGTTTCAGGCCGATGGTGAAGAGCAGGAGCGTCACGCCCATATCGGCAACTGCGCGCAGGAACGGGCTGTCTTCGGCGCCGAGCAGGTGTAGGACGAAGCCTGCGATCAGGAAGCCAACCATCGGCGGCAGGTTGATCTGCCGTACCAGCAAACCGAACATGAACGCCACGGCGATCCAAGCCGGATCACGGTAGTTGATGGAGATATCGAGGGCTTCCATGTCGCTTCGTTCGCGGCTCAAGAAACGATGCCAAGCAATCTATTCGCGCGCGACCCAAGAGGGCACATAATCCCTTCTAAGTCGCGCGCGGCAATGGATAGCACGGCCTTCTATGGGGCAGGAGACCCCGAATTAGCCGATCTTGTCGGCGAATAGTTCCAGAGTGCGTTCGCGGGCGATCTTCGCGCTGGTGGCATCAAAGCTGCCACGATGATCGCAGTTGAAGCCGTGACCTGCGGGGTAGAGGTTGACCGTCAGTTCCGGATGCGCGGCCTTGACCTTGTTCACGTCCTCCATCGGGATCGCGTGGTCCTTTTCGCCGAAATGGAAGATCACCGGGCATTTCGGCTTCTCGGCCGCCACCGAACCGATCCCGCCGCCGTAATAGCTCGCCCCGGCGTCGAAGCCCTCAAGCCGCGTCGTCGCCAGCCAGGCGAGATAGCCGCCCCAGCAATAACCGACCACCCCGACCTTGCCCGCGGCCGCCGCCGTGCCTTGCGCCGCCTGAATATCGAGCAGCGCGGCATCATCCGCGCAGCGGCCCTTGAAGTCCCGGCCTTTCTCGATGTCCTCGGCCTCGTAGCCGAGCTCGATCTTCGGCTCTATCCGGTCGAACAGTGCCGGTGCGACGGCCAGATAGCCTTCGGAGGCGTAATCGTCGGCGACGCTGCGGATATGCGCGTTGATGCCGAAGATCTCCTGCACGATCACGATACCGCCGCGCGCCTTCCCGGTCGGCTGCGCCAGATAGGCATCGAACTTGTGACCGTCCGACGCCGTCAATTGGATGAAATCGCCCATCAGTCCCTCCCTGGATGAATTGCTCGGCGCGGACTCTAGTGCCCGAGGCGGATGCGCGCAAACCGGATTCCGCGTGACGGGGCGCTCCAGCGCGGGTAATCATGAGGTATGCATGCGCTGGTAAACAGGACGGCGGCCGGAACGGTGCGCCGAGTTATTAGCGGCCCGGTCTGAAGGTTCAGGCCGGGTCGTCACACTCCCTGTTTAACTCGTGCGGGAAGACCCGCATCCGGGCCGATGCCGCCCGGTCCTGGAAAAGCGCCATGACCACTATTTTGCATCTGTTCTGCGGCAAGATCGCCGCCGGTAAATCGACTCTCGCCAAACGTCTCGCCGACCAATCTGGCGCCCTTCTGGTCTCGGAAGACGATCTGATGAGCGGTCTGTTCGGGCCCGAGATGGAGAGTATTGCAGACTACGTCCGGTACTCCGCGCGCCTGCGGGCGACGCTCTCGCCGCATCTGGTGGGATTGCTCAGAGCAGGCAATTCCATTGCGCTCGACTTTCCGGCAAACACGCGGAAGCTGCGCGGCTGGATGCGCGGCATCGCCGAGGAGGCGGAGGTGCCCGCTCTTCTGCATTATCTCGATTTGCCGGAGGCGTCCTGCAAGGCGCGGCTGCGGGGTCGCAATGCGACGGGTGAGCATGCCTTCGCGCCGACAGACGCGGAGTTCGACCTGATCTCGGGGTATTTCGAGGTACCCGTCCCGGCGGAGGGTCTGCCGGTCGTCGTGCATGGCGGGCCGTGATCTCCCGGTTCTATTTGCGGCATTGACGAACACGCTCCGAATGGCGGTACCTTCGCAAGGCATGCGTCCCGTCACCGGGAGGCCGGCGCTCAGATCCCAAACCGGAGTTCAAATGGGAACCGTCACGGATATCGTCCTGCCTCTGGTGCTCGCTTTCATGATGCTGACCCTGGGGCTCGGCCTCCGGGTCCGGGATTTTGGCCGTCTGCTGACGCAGCCGCGGGATGTGCTCACCGGAATTGCATTCCAGATGCTGTTGCTGCCGGCAGCCGGGTTCCTGCTCGTCAGCATGTGGCCCCTGACGCCAGAGATCGCGATGGGCGTGATGCTGATCGCGGTGGCACCCGGCGGCGTCACCTCGAACTACCTGACATCTCTCGCCCGGGGGGATGTGGCGCTCTCGGTATCGCTGACCGCCATCGCCAGTCTGTTGAGCGTGGTGACGGTTCCGTTGGTCCTCGCGATGTCTCACGAGCACATCGTCGGAGAGGCGCTGGCGGGCGAGGTCTCCATCGGCAGGACCGCGATCGGCATTTTCCTGATCGTGACGGTTCCGGTGCTGCTCGGCATGCTGGTCCGGCGCTTCGCCCCCGGGGCGGCGGAGCGGTGCATGCCCTATGCGACGAAGCTCTCGACTGCCTTCTTCGTTCTGGTGCTGGCGGGGGCGATCCTCCAGGAACGCGCCAATGTCGCAGCCTATTTCGCGGAGGCCGGTCTGGTGACGCTCGCGCTCAACGTCACCATGATGCTGCTTGCCTTTCTCGGCGCACTGGCGCTCGGGAGCGGGCCGGCGCAGCGCATCTCGATCTGCATCGAATGCGGGCTGCAGAACGGGACGCTCGCCATCGCGGTGGGCGTGCTGCTCTTCGGAGGCGGCGCCTACGTGATTCCGGCCGCGACCTACAGCCTGATCATGTTCGGGACCGGGCTGCTCTTCCTGGCGCTGGCGCGGGGCAAGCTGGCGCCCGCGCCGGGAACGGCGTGAATGCTCTCGCGAGGTCGGAAGTTGGAGGTCAGACGTTGAAGCGGAAGTGGAAGACGTCGCCGTCCTTCACCAGATATTCGGAGCCCTCGACTCGCATCTTGCCCGCTTCCTTGGCGCCCTGTTCGCCGCCGCAGGCGACGAAATCGTCGTAGGAAATTGTCTCGGCGCGGATGAAGCCGCGTTCGAAATCGGTATGGATCACGCCCGCCGCGTTCGGCGCCTTGGCGCCGCGGCCGACGGTCCAGGCGCGGGCCTCCTTCGGGCCGACGGTGAAGAAGGTGAGCAAGTCGAGCAGGCTGTAGCCGGCGCGAATGACGCGGGCGAGGCCGGTTTCCTCGAGACCGAGCGTCTCCAGGAACTCCTTCTTCTCCTCGGCGCTGCCGAGCTGCGCGATCTCGGCCTCGATGGCGGCGGAAATCACAACCGCGACGGCCCCTTCGGCCTCGGCCATCTTGAAGACCTTGGCGGAATTCTCATTGCCCTCGGCGGAGTTCTCTTCTTCGACGTTGCAGACATAGAGCACCGGCTTGGTGGTCAGGAGCTGCAGCGTGTCGACGATCTTCTTTTCTTCCGGGCTCCAGTCCTTGATGGAGCGCCCCGGCTTGCCGTCGCGCAGCGCATCGAGGATCTTGCTCATGATCGCGACCTGGACCTTCGCGTCCTTGTCGCCGGACTTCGCCTTCTTCTCCAGCGGCGCGACCCGGCGCTCGAGGCTCTCGAGGTCGGAGAGCATCAGCTCGGTATCGATGGTCTCGGCGTCGCGCAGCGGATCGACCGAACCCTCGACATGGGTGATATCGTCGGATTCGAAGCAGCGCAGGACATGCACAATAGCGTCGACCTCGCGGATATTGGCGAGGAACTGGTTGCCGAGGCCTTCGCCCTTGCTGGCGCCGCGCACCAGGCCGGCAATGTCGACGAACTCAAGCTGGGTCGGCAGGATCTGCTTCGAGCCCGCGAGCGCCGCGAGTTTGTCGAGACGCGGATCGGGCACGGCGACGCGGCCGGTGTTCGGCTCGATGGTGCAGAAGGGATAATTCGCCGCCTCGGCCGCCGCCGTCTGTGTCAGGGCGTTGAAAAGAGTGGATTTGCCGACATTCGGCAGACCGACGATGCCGCACTTGAAGCCCATGACTAACGATCCTGACTGTTATCTTCTGTGCCTTCGGCCGTTTCGGCTTTCGGCAGGTTCTTCGGTTTTGGCGGCTTCGGGCGCTGCGGGAACACGGCCTGGCTCACCCGGCTCATGAAGCTGCCATCCTCGCCGCGCACGAGAAGGTCCGCCTCGTCGGCGACCGCCGGGATCAGCTTGGAGAGCCAACCCTCGCGTTCCGCCTTGGCGAAATCGTTCAGCACGTAGTCCTTCACCCGGTTCTTGTCGCCCGGATGGCCGACCCCGAGGCGCACGCGCCAGTAGTCCTTGCCGACATGCGCATCGATGCTGCGGATGCCGTTGTGACCGCCCGCGCCGCCGCCGCGTTTCACGCGGATCTTGCCGGGCGCGAGGTCGATCTCGTCATAGAAGACGATGATGTTTTCGAGCGGGATCTTGAAGAACCGGACCGCCTCGCCGACCGCGCGGCCGGATTCGTTCATGAAGGTGGTCGGCTTCATCAGCAGGACCTTCTCACCGCCGACGGTGCCGTCGGCGGTGAGGGCCTGGAAACGGGCGCGGAAGGGGCCGAAACCGTAGCTCGAGGCAATCTCGTCGGCGACGAGGAACCCGATATTATGGCGCGTCAGCTCGTATTTCGGCCCGGGATTGCCTAGGCCAACGAACAGAAACATCGCACGGTCCCTTCCCGAAACGCCGCGCCGGAGTCAGCGCGGCGTCGCTAGGTGGATTACTCTTCGTCTTCCTCGGACTCGTCGGCTTCGTCCGCCTCTTCCGCATCCTCATCGTCGGACTTGCCACGGAGCGCCGACGGGGCGGCGATGGTGGCGACGGTGAAGTCGCGGTCGGTGATGGTCGGGGCGACGCCTTCCGGCATGTCGACGGCGCTGATATGGATGCTGTCGCCGACCTTGTAGCCTTCGAGGTTGATGACGAGCGAGTGCGGCATCTGGTCCGGACGGCAGCTCACCTCGACTTCGTGGCGCACGACGTTGAGAACGCCGCCGGCCTTGAGGCCCGGGCACTTCTCTTCGTTTATGAACTCGACCGGCACTTCGACGTGGATCGTCGAGGTCGCGCTGATGCGCAGGAAGTCGACATGCTCCGGACGGTCGGTGACCGGATGGAGCTGCACGTCACGTGCGAGCACGCGGTGCTTCTTGCCCTCGATATCGAGGTCGATCAGGGTCGAGAAGAAGCCGGCCTGATGCAGCTGCTTCACCAGCACCCGTTCTTCCAGGGTGATGGAAACCGGGTCTTTCTTGTCGCCGTAGATAACGGCCGGGACGAGCCCCGCACGACGGGCAGCGCGGGCGGACCCCTTACCGACCCGGTCACGCGTCTGGGCGCTCAGTTCGATCACGTCAGACATTTTGTATCTCCAATAGAAAAGTCCCGCCCACGGCCGACCTCCAGGGGTGCCGACCCGTCAAGCGGAACGGATGAGCGGGGCGTTTTAGTGGCTTTCTCGGGAAAAAGCCAGCCTTTTACGCCGCGCCTGATACTGGGTCCTGCCAGGACCCGGTCAGAAATTGAAGAGGCTGGAAACCGAGCGTTCCTCGGCGATGCGCCGGATCGACTCGCCAAGCAGCGGCGCAACCGAAATCTGCCGGATATTGCGCGCGACGCGGACAGCTTCCGTTGTCGCGATGCTGTCCGTGGTCACCAGCGACTGCAGCGGCGAGGAGGTGATGCGCGCGACGGCACCGCCGGAGAGAACACCGTGGGTGATATAGGCGTCGACGGAGACCGCACCGGACTCGATCAGGGCCTCGGCCGCGTTGCAGAGCGTGCCGCCGCTGTCGACGATATCGTCGACCAGGATGCAGCGCTTGTCCTTCACGTCGCCGATGATGTTCATCACCTCGGAGACTCCGGCGCGTTCGCGCCGCTTGTCGATGATCGCGAGATCGGCATTCAGCGGCTTGGCGAGCGCCCGGGCCCGGACCACGCCGCCGACGTCCGGCGAGACGATGGTGATCTGCTCGTCGCCATAACGCTCGGTGATGTCCTTGTGGAACACAGGCGCGGCGAAGAGGTTGTCGGTCGGGATATCGAAGAAGCCCTGGATCTGACCCGCATGCAGATCGATCGTCAGGACCCGGTCCGCGCCCGCGACGGTGATCAGGTTCGCGACAAGTTTGGCGGAGATCGGCGTGCGGGAGCCGGACTTCCGGTCCTGACGGGCATAGCCGTAATAGGGAATGACCGCCGTGATGCGCCGGGCCGACGCGCGTTTCAGCGCATCGAGCGTCACCAGCAGTTCCATCAGGTTGTCGTTTGCCGGATAGGAGGTCGGCTGGATGACGAAGACGTCCTCGCCGCGCACGTTTTCCTGGATCTCGACGAACACTTCCATGTCGGAGAAGCGCCTGACATCGGCTTTCGTCAACGGCATGTTCAGGTAGGCGGCGATGGTTTCCGCCAGCGGCCTGTTGCTGTTGCAGGCCAAGATCTTCATACGAACGTCTGACATTCGTGCCCTGTGGTCGCAAGTTGGGAAGGAGGCGGCGAAGTCCCTATCAAACTGAGCCGGATGCCCAGCGGTGCGGCGTCTTTGAAAGCGGGCGGACCATATCAGCGCGGGTCGAAAAGGTGCAAGGGTTATTGCCGCTTTGTGACACCACTACCGCCTATCCTTTGGCGCTCGTAGGCTTCCAGCAGCGGCAGCAGCCCTTCGAGCGCGCCGTCGGCGATCAGGGGCGCGGCGCTGAGCCAGTTTTTCTCCATGCTCCCGGCAGGCACGGTATTGTTCTGGTCGATCACGCCGATCTCGCGTTCGCCGGGATCGGCGAGGCGCCAGGAAATCGCGACAAGGTCGGTCTCGCCGTTCAGCGGCTTGATGTCGATCCTGCCCTTGAGAGAGAGAGCGCCGTCGGGAATGGCGCTGCTGTCGACGATCTCGATGCCGCGCGACTGCAGTCTGAGAAGCATGGTCTGGCGCAGAACCGCGTTGCCGTGCTGGTCGGGGCCGTCGATCAGATCGAGCTGTACGGATGGCAGGGCGGCCGCTGCGCGAGGACCGATCTCCGGGACCAGCCAGGCGGCGACCTGCGGCGCCGTTGCTTCCGCAATCTCCGCGAAGTGCGCGTCTACCGGTTCTTCCCAGAAGGCGGGTGGCGGGACGGAAACAACGGTTTTCTCGCCGACTTTTTCGCCTTCCGGGGAGACCAGTGCCCAGTCCATCACGAGCTCCGCCGGCCCGTCATTGCGGAGCTGCTGGTACCCCTTGCTCTTCAGGATGAAGCTGCGGCGGTTGCGGGTCCTGTCGCTGGCGACGACATTGTGATCGACCAGTGCACCGGCCATGGCATGTGCCATCGCCGCGCCGACCCACGGCACCGGTCCTTCGACCGGTTCGACATGGATGCCGGCGGTCTCCGGGACGAAGAGGAACGCGTTGTGGGATTTCTTGTCGACTTGCGGGGCGAAAGGGCGCGGGATCTCGCCGCAGGACGCGAGCACGAGCACCATCAGGAGGACGAGGACCGCACCCGGGAAGGAGCGGCCGGAACGGAACCGGACTGCTTTTCTCATGGGCGCCGCTTTAGACGACCAGAATGCAGCTGACAAGCAACCCGAGGAGGGTTGCCGCGAAGAGGATCTGCAGGTGAGGCATCGCCGCGGCGCTCCGCGTCTTCGGTTATCGGCAAACCAGATCGAGCGGGAGTTTTGAGAGCCGCTCGTTGCCGTCGTCTGTGACAATAAAGGTCTCGCCGACATTCATCGCAAGGTCCTTGTCGCTATCCATCAGGATCATATGCGCGAAGAACACCATGCCCGGCCGGATCACGACCGGGTTTGCGTGATAGAACATCGGGTAGTCCATCCAGATCGGGGCGAAGACCGCGCCCAGCGAGTAGCCGCAGGCATTCATCCGGGCATGGCGGTAGCCGCGCCGATCCATCACCGCCGCATGGGCGTCGAAGACCGAGCCCACGGTCCCGCCGGGGCGCAGAGCGTTGCGGCAGGCCTCCAGCGCCTCGACGCAGGCGCTGTGCATGTCGACATGTCCGTCCCTGACGGGCCCGACCGGGATCGTCCGCATCATGCAGGCATGGTAGTGCCGGTAGGCCCCGGCGAACTCCAGCGTGAGTTGGTCCTGCGCCGCCAGCGTCCGCCGCCCGGTGAAATAGCGGCAGAGCAGGGCGTCAGAGCCGGATCCGATGATGAACTCATTGCCGGGATAGTCGCCGCCGCCCTTGAAGACCGCGCCCTGCATGGCGGCGAGAATGTCGCCCTCGAAGACGCCGGGCGCGGTCACTTCATGCGCAGCGAGCAGCGCGTCGTCCGCCAACTCGGCCGCGCGGCGCACATAGGCGAGTTCGGCCGGCGACTTGACCACCCGGAGTTCCGAGACCAGTTCTGACGCGTCTTTCAGGCCACAGAATCCGTCGAGCTCCGCGTTCACCGCCATGCCGTTGCGGGCGGTCAGACCGTAGGCGTCGTACTCGATCCCGAGAGTCTTTCCGGCACAGCCGAACTCGCTCAGCATCGCCTTGAGCTCGCTCGCCGGCGTTGCGCCGTCACGGTCGACCCAGATCCGGATGTCGCCGATCATGCTGGTGTTCTGCGCCTGCCGCAGATCGGGTGCCCGGGTGATCAGTGCGAGCCGTCCGTCGGCGCCGAGATAGAGGCACTGGAAGAAACAGAAGCCGAAAGTGTCGTAGCCGGTCAGGTAGAACATGCTCTCCTGACGGAACATCAGCAGCCCGTCGAGGCCGCGCTCTTCCATGAGTGCGATTGCGCGCGCACGGCGGTCCGCGAGTTCTTCCTCGGTGAAGTGCAGCACGATGCTACTCCGCGATGACGATGGTCGAGAGCTGGCGCCCGTAATCCGGCTCCTCGCGCAGGCGGGAGCGCCGGTAGCTGAAGAAGTTCGGCTCGTCGCGGCAGGTGTCGCAGTCGAGACGGTAGATCTCGCCGAGCCCGAGGCGGGAAAGGCGCGAGGCGCAATAGTTCGAGAGATCGAACTGGAAGTGACCCTCGCGATCGCCCGGCGAGAAGAATTCGGCGTTGTTGCGGTCCTGCTCGAGGAAGGGTTGCGGGAATTCGGGACCGACCTCGTAGGAGGCGCGGCCGATGCAGGGGCCGACGGCGGCCTGGATATTGTCCGGCCTGGCACCGAGTTCGATCATTGCATCGACGGTCGCCTCGATGACGCCGTTCAGCGCGCCGCGCCAGCCTGCATGGCAGGCGCCGATGATCCCGTCCGCCGGATCTGAGAACAGGACCGGCGCGCAATCGGCGGTCAGAATGCCGAGCGCGACGTTCTTGCGCATGGTCACCAGGCCGTCGGCACGCGGCGGCTCCGCCGGCCGCTCGTCGCTGTCGATGACATGCACGATGCTGGAATGGATCTGGTTGCAGGTGATGAGGATTTCCGGTTCGCAGTCGAGGGCGGCCATCGTGCGGGCGCGATTCGCGGCGACGGACTTCCGCTGGTCTCCGGACCCGAATCCGCAATTCAGCGAGCGGTATATCCCCTGGCTGACGCCGCCGCGCCGTGTATAGAAAGCATGGCGGATCTTGTCCGTGTTCAACTCGTCAAGCTGGATCACGCTCTCGCGTCTCCTTCAGGTCCGTGCCTGGTCCCTCGGCGGACCGAACCCGGGCAATTCCTCGATCTCCCGGGCGGCAACCGCAACAACCTTGAACAGCGTGCCCATTTCGGCCGGATCGATCAAGCGGCGTGCACCGCTGCGTAGCGTCGCAGCCTGCGTCTCCGAAGCCTGAGCGAGCAGCCGCTCCACCCTTTGTTCGATCCCGAGCGCCGTCAGGAAGGCGACCTGCGTGACGGTTCCGAATCCGTTGCAGCCGGTTGCTGCGGCGGTATCGAGAAGGGCGTCGAAATCGACATGGGCCGTAAGGTCCGCCGTGCCCGGCGCGGAAAGCGGGTCGACCGGCTTGTGCGCCTTCACCGCCTGGAATGTATCCCCGAAAGCGCTGCTGCCGTGGCCGTAATCGATGAACAGCCCGGCGCCGCCGTGCCGGCGGATGTGCCGGGCGATCTCATCCATACGCGCACGCCCCTCCGCCGAGATCTCGAATATGTCGCCTTCGTCCGGCGCTCCGGCCGCGGCCGGAACGCATGCTTCAAGATCGTCCGTGGCCTGCTTCTCGACCCAGCTCAACGCGCTTTTCTCCTCGTTCCATCCGATGCAGCGCTCCTGCCACATGCCGGATCGATAGACGAGCTGATTGATCGGAAGGGCATCGAAGAACTCGTTGCCGATCATGAGCGTGGGGCAGGCGGGGAGCGTGTCTGGGGCGGAGTGCCAGGTCACCCGGATGCCGGGAAGCGCCGTACGCTGGATCTCCCGAAGGCGCGGGCTGGCCTCGACCAGATGCACCTCGATGGCCTCGGCAAATCCTGGGACGATGCGGGCCGCCCTCAGAGCATCCGCCATCAGGGTGCCGCGCCCGGGCCCGAATTCGACGAGCGCCACGCGTTCCGGCGATCCGATCTGCTGCCAGACCGCGGCGCACCAAAGCCCGATCAGCTCACCGAAGACCTGGGAAATTTCCGGCGCTGTTATGAAGTCGCCTTGCGTTCCGAAAGGCTCCCGGCCGGTATAGTAGCCATGCTCCGGATGCAGCAGGGCCTCTCGCATGTAGCGCGCGAGGCTCAGCGGTCCTTCGGCGGCAATCAGGTCTTTCAGATACGGGACGAGCGGTCCGTCCGTCATGCGCCCTCGGTCATGGCCGGTCGGCGCCGGGCCCAGAGCGCGATGCCGATTCCGACGACGATCATCGGCAGGGAGAGAAGCTGGCCCATCGTGGCGCCGGCGAAGAGGTATCCGAGCTGGGCATCCGGTTCGCGGAAGAATTCGACGGTGAAGCGTGCGATCCCGTAGCCGGCAAGGAAGAGGCCGCCGACCGCACCCGGATAGCGCCTGATGTCCGTGCGCCAGATCAGGAAGGCGAGCAGGCCGAAGAGCAGGGCACCTTCAAGCGCCGCTTCGTAGAGCTGGCTCGGATGCCGCGGTTCCGGCCCGCCGTTCGGGAACACCATCGCCCAGGGCACGTCGCCCGGCCGGCCGAACAGCTCGCCATTGATGAAGTTGGCGATGCGCCCGAAGAACAGCCCGATCGGCGCCGCCGCGGCGACCATGTCGCCGACGGCGAGCGGATTGATCCCCCGGCGCAGGGCGAAGACGACGAGGCCGAGGACGGTGCCGAGCATGCCGCCGTGAAAGGCCATGCCGCCCTGCCAGACCTGGAGGATCTGCGCCGGATTCTCGAAATAATAGGCCGGATTGTAGAACAGCACGTAGCCGATCCGCCCGCCGAGCACGACGCCGAGGGTGGCATAGACGAGCAGGTCGTCGAGCGCCTGCGGTTCCATGAAACGCGGCGCCTGCCGGCAGAGATGGACGCAGTAGCGCCAGCCGAGAAGCAGCCCGGCGATATAGGCGAGAGCGTACCAGCGGACCGCGAAGGGACCGATGGAGAAGATCACCGGGTCGATGTTCGGGAACTGCAGAAAACTCTGCTCCATGTGGCCGGGCTCCCGCGGTCAGCGATAGGGATCGTCGGAATCCAGGAAGTCCTGCACGTAGCGCCGGACGCCTTCCTCGAGCGAGGTGAACTGGCCCGGGTACCCGGCGTTGCGCAGCTTGTCCATGTTGGCTTGGGTGAAATACTGGTAGCGGTCACGGATCTCGACCGGGGTATCGACGAAATCGATCCGCGGATCCTTGCCGAGCGCGACATAGACGGCGCGGGCGAGATCGGCGAAGGAACGCGCCTGGCCGGTGCCGAGATTGAACAGGCCGGAGACCTCCGGTGTATCGTGCAGCCACATCATCACGTCGACGCAGTCGCCGACCCAGACGAAATCGCGGAGCTGCCCGCCATCCTTGTAATCCGGATGGTGCGAGCGGAACAGGGTGGCAGGAAGGTTCGCCGCGGCGCGCGGATAGATCTGCGCGACGACGCTTTTCTGCCCGCCCTTGTGAGCCTCGTTGGGGCCGTAGACATTGAAGAACTTCAGGCCGGCCCACTGCTTCGGTGTCTTGCGTCCTTCTGAGACGAGCCGGGCGATGCGGCGGTCGAAGAGGTGCTTGCTCCAGCCGTATGGATTGAGCGGCTGCAGCCGCGCGAGCCCGTCCAGGCTGGCATCGTCGTCGAAGCCCTCGGTGCCGTCGCCGTAGGTCGCCGCTGAAGACGCATAGATCAAGCTGGCGTCGTTCTCGGCGCACCATTTCCAGAGATCGATCGAAGTGCGGAAGTTCTGTTTGACGATGAAGTCCGCGTCCCGCTCGGTGGTCGAGGAACTGGCCCCGAGATGGAACACGGTCTTTACCATGTCCTTGTGTTCGTCCAGGAAGCTGAAGAGGTCTTCCGGCGGGATCAGGTCGGCAAGTTCGCGCTTCGCAATGTTGCGCCACTTCTCGCCGCTGCCGAGGGTGTCGCAGACCACGAGGTCGCGGGCGGTATCCTCGCGCTCGCTGAGCGCCGCGACCAGGTTCGATCCGATGAAGCCGGCGCCGCCGGTGACAACAATCATGAGCGCTTCCTTCCCGGCCGCGGCAATCGGCCCTCTGCCTTTTCCACCGCGGCGCATGACACCATATGGCTGTTCTGGCCCGACGCCGATTGCTTTCGCAAGCCCGAAAGTAGTAGGTCTGGGTCCGAACGGTGCCGAAGCCGGACGGAAGGAGCCGCCGATGCAGACGAGCAACAGGTTTTTTGACGATCTCGCCAAGATGGCGAGCGGCGCGATGTCGGCGGCGGCGGGCGTCCGCGAGGAATTCGAGCAGATGATTCGTCAGCAGTTCGAGCGATTCCTCGGCGAGCACGACCTTGTCACCTACGAGGAGTTCGCCGCGGTGCGGGATCAGGCCGCGGCCGCCCGCAAGGAGCAGGAGGCTCTCGCCAAGCGGATTTCCGCGCTGGAGAAGGAAATCGCGGCGCTGAAGGACGGCAAGGCGAAAACCGCGCGCAGGGCGCCTAAGCAGGCCAAAACAGCGGCTTCCGCGAAGGCGGCAACCCAGAATGCGACAAAAGAGAAATAACCTACTGTTTTGTAATGAAAACTAAATATACCTAGTTTTCAGGAACGACCCACGAAATATAGGTTGATCGCGTGACTCTCATTTGAGAGTCTACTTGTCGTGGTGCTTGGCGATTGGCACCACGCTAGATCTAGTCGGGCTGTGTTCGGCGGTCCGCGAGACCAAGCCTTCCTGTCTACGATCGCCCCGGAGCGCCGGACAGCGCACCTCTCAGAGGGGGGTTAGATAGTATGTCTCTGACTTACGTCGAAACGGTTGAAGTTCCCCGTAATCCGTTAGATCTGATGGAGGAGATAGTCGGAGCCAACGACTGGGCTCATGAGCGCGCGAGCAGCGACGAACTTGCAGTCGAAATCCAGGGCCGCTGGGCGGACTACAGGCTCTTTTTCCTCTGGCAGGAGGATATGGGGGCGCTTCACTTTTCCTGCATCTTCGAAAGCCGGGTGCCGGTCGAGAAGCGGCGCGAGGTGCATTCCCTCCTGGCGATGATCAACGAGAAGCTCTGGCTCGGTCATTTCGATCTTTCGACCGAGGACGGAACGCCGATGTTCCGTCAGACCAGCCTGCTGCGCGGTGCCCATTCCGCGAGCGTCGAGCAGCTCGAGGATCTGGTTGATGTGGCCCTGACCGAATGCGAACGTTTCTTCCCCGCGTTCCAGTTCGTGATCTGGGGCGGTAAATCGGCGGAAGAGGCCATGCAGGCCTCCCTGCTGGATGTTGTCGGAGAAGCTTGAGCTCCCAATGAACAAATCTCTCCTGCTGCTTGGATGCGGCAAAATGGGCGGTGCCCTTCTTCAAGGCTGGCTTGAAAAAGGCTACGCCGCCCACGGAGTCTGCGTGGTCGAGCGCGCAGAGGCCGCGACGAAAAAATTCGTGAATATCGACGGCGTGACGATTGTCCGCGACCAGGAGCAAATCCCGGCTGATTTCCATCCGGGTATGGTCATTCTCGCGCTGAAGCCGCAGGTCATGGACGAGGCGGCGCCTCTTTCGCGCTATGTCGGCCCGGAAACGGCGTTCCTCTCGATTGCCGCCGGCAAGACCATTTCCTACTTCGAAAAATTGCTCGGGGCGGATGCCGCGATCATCCGCTCGATGCCGAACACGCCTGCCGCTGTCGGGCGCGGGATTACCGCCTATGTCGGCAACAAGGCGGCAAACCAGGCTCAGATGGATCTCGCGGGCGACCTGCTCTCCTCCGTCGGCGAGGCGCTTGAGGTGCCGAGCGAGGATCTGATCGATGCCGTGACGGCCGTCTCGGGTAGCGGCCCGGCCTATGTCTTCCTTCTTATCGAGGTGATGGCGGCGGCGGGCGAAAAGCTTGGTCTGCCGGCCGATCTCGCGATGCGCCTCGCCTCGGCCACGGTTTCCGGAGCGGGTGAGCTCGCACGGCTCTCGGACGAGCCGGCGGCGCAGCTTCGGCAGAACGTGACCAGCCCCGGCGGAACCACGGCCGAGGCCCTGAAGGTTCTGATGGCAGAGGACGGCATCGGCCCGGTCTTCGAGCGCGCCCTGAAGGCCGCCGCCGACCGGTCGCGCGAGCTGGCCGGCTAGCTCCGGCGATCTTGCTTCCGTCTCTTGCCGGCCCATATCGAGGGGGTAACCGGCAAGAGAGCGGATGATGTCCTCTGCAGATACCGACAAGATCCTCGACGCGGCGCTTGAAGTCGCCGGCGCGCGTGGCTGGTTCGCTCTGACCCTGCACGATGTCGCCGAACATGCGGGGTTGCCGCCGGTCGAACTTGAGCGCAGTTTCCGGACCAAGCGTGCCTTGCTGGATGGGATCGCGGACCGGTTCGACCGTGAAGCGGTGGCCGCTGTCGATCCTGATGCCGAAGACCCTGACCTGCCGGCGCCGGAGCGGCTTTTTGACGCGCTGATGACCCGCTTCGAACTGCTTCAGGAACATCGCGACGGCTATGCGGCGCTGCTCAAAGCTGCGCGCCGGGACCCCTGCATGGCGCTCGGTGGGCTGCCACGATTGTACTCAGCGATGGGGGATGTGCTCCATCTGAGCGGCCTTCGCGCGCGGGGCCCGGTCGGATGCCTGCGCCGCAAGGTTTTGGCTGCACTCTATATTTCCGTTCTCAACGTGTGGCTGGAAGACAAGAGTGAAGATCTCGGCCCCACCATGGCGGCGCTCGACAAGCGTCTCAGGAAGCTCGACGAGTTGGTCGCTTCCGCGCCTTTCGGGGTGAAGAAATCCCGTATGCATTAAGTGCCTTTTTGCACGCGACGGTTTTGTTGCGGTGCAACATTTATTCTTGACATTTTCAGTAAATATCCCGATATACCGCCAATCACAACGTGCGGCAGCTGCGCTGCAATGCAGTAAGAAAATGCCGGGTCAACAGTCTGGCCTCTCGCAATGGGCGGCCGGCAAAGCGCAAAAGTGGAGACGTCCAATGGCTAAGCAGGAAAACCCCTTCCTCAATATCGATTTCCAGAAAATCATGACCGAATTCAAGATGCCGGGCATCGACGCCGACGCGCTGATGAACGCGCAGCAGAAGAACATCGAGGCGATCACTGCCGCGAACCAGCTGGCTGCCGAAGGCATGCAGGCGATCGGCAAGCGTCAGGCCGAACTGTTCCAGCAGGCGATTGCCGAATCCCAGAAGGCGCTCGGCGAGCTGATGGCCCAGGGTGCGCCGGAAGATCGGGTCGCCAAGCAGGCCGAGACCGTCAAGACGACCATCGAGCGGACCGTCGCGAACATTCGCGAGATCTCCGAGATGCTCGCCAAGTCGAACCAGGAAGCCTTCGACGTGATCAACAAGCGCATCGCCGAAAGCCTCGACGAAGTGCAGAGCCTCTCCTCGAAGAAGTAATCCTTCTTCCAGGGATCTGACCAAGAGCCGCCGGCGTGTTCGCGCCGGCGGCTCTTTGTTTGTGCGGCGGCAATTCCTCTTCACCTGCCGGCGCCAGCCGCTTAAGGTCCGCTCCAAAAGGGAGCAGAGCATGACCATCGACTATTCCGATTTTCTCAAGGTCGACATCCGCGTCGGCACCGTGATCGACGCCCAGCCTTTCCCGGAAGCACGCAATCCGGCGATCAAGCTCTGGGTCGATTTCGGCCCGGAAATCGGCACGCGCAAGACCTCCGCCCAGATCACCAAGCATTACCAGCCGGAAGCGCTCATAGGCCGACAGGTCGCGGGCGTGGTGAATTTCCCGCCGAAGCAGATCGGCAAGTTCATGAGCGAATGCCTGGTCGTCGGTTTTCCGGACGAGGAGGGGGGCGTCGTCCTGCTTGGTCCTGATCTGAAAGTGCCGAACGGCGGGCGCCTGTTCTAGCGCCGGATCAGACCGGAATCCGGATCCGCACCCTTAGCCCGCCGAGGGGCGAGTCTTCCAGACCGATCTCGCCGCCATGGCTGTGCACTATGTCGCGCGCGATGGTGAGGCCAAGGCCGGTACCGCCGGTCTCCGGATTGCGCGAGGGATCACCGCGGTAGAAAGGTTTGAAGACGCGGCCGCGGTCCTCTTCCGGGATGCCCGGACCGTCGTCGTCGACGAAGATTTCGAAGGCGTCCTCGCTCGCTTCGAGCGTGATCCGTACCGTCTTCGCATGCCGCCTTGCATTGGAGACCAGGTTCGCAAGCGCCCGTTTCACCGATTGCGGTTTGAGTTCGACGGGGGCAAGCGGCTGGGTCGTCAGTTCGAGTTCCAAAGGTGCGCCGCCCCGCCGTTCGCCGATGGCGAAATCGCCGAGCAGGGACTTGATGTCGGTCGTGACGGTGGCTTCCGTCCCTTCGCCGCGCGCGAAGGCGAGGTAACCCTCGACCATCCGCTCCATGTCCTGCACGTCGGCCTGCAGTTCCCGCACCGCTGTGTCGTCGCCGAGCATCGCGAGTTGCAGCTTCATGCGCGTAAGCGGGGTCCGAAGATCGTGCGATACGCCGCTCAGCATGTCGGTGCGCTGCTTGATCTGGCGACGGATCCGCGCCCGCATCTGCTGGAAGGCCTCGGCCGCCTGCCGAACTTCCTTGGCGCCTTCCGGCTTGAAGTCCGGGACCTCGCGTCCGAGACCGAAGGCGCGGGCTGCGATCGCCAGCCTCCGGATCGGCCGGATCTGGTTGCGCATGAAGATCAGCGCGATGGCGAAAAGGATCAGCGCGCTGCCGAGCATCCACATGACGAAGATATAGGTCGTCGAACTGTAGAGCCGTTTCTCGTGCGCGAGGACCTCGAGGACCCCGTCCGGCAGCTGGACCTCGATTGCGATCTGCCGTTCGTCCGTATCCAGGTTGACGACGAAGGGCCGGCGGACCTGTTCCTCCATGGAGCGGAGCATCTGGCGCAGCGTCGGATCGAACAGCGGATCGCTCGTTCGGTTCTCCAGGATCGCCCCGGCCCTGTAGGTGACCACCAGGGCGAGACTGTTGCGGGCCTTGCGGTCGATCCGCGCCAGCGCGGCCGGGCTCGAATCCTCCTCGACCTCGTCGACCAGCATCGCGACCTCGCCGGCAAGCGAGCTGGCCAGACGCCGCACCATGGTGTCCCAGTGCCGGTCGTAGAAGACGAAGGTCGAGATCGCCTGCATCAGGATCAGCGGCGTCAGAAAAATCGCCAGCGCCCGACCGAACAGCGTTTTCGGCAAGTGGCGTTTCAGCCAGGACTGTTTGCGGGTTCTGGGAGGGTTTTCGGCAAGCGTTGCCATGAGGCGATTGCAGCTCTTTCTGTTCGCACGGTCCGGTTGGGCCGGACGGGGCGCATATTAGGCGAAATTCCGGCCCGCGGATAGGAACCGGCCCGCCATCAAGCGCTTACGTGCCTGGCGGTGTGGCTTTCAGGACATAGCCCTTGCCGCGCACCGTCTGCAGGAAGCGCGGGAATTTCGGATCCTTCTCGATCTTGCGGCGCAGCCGGTTGATCTGCACGTCGACCGCGCGCTCGTGCCCGTTCACCGCGTTGCGGGCGACGAGATCCTCACGGCTGAGGGTACGCCCCGGCACCTGCGCGAAGCAGCCGAGCAGCAGGGCTTCCGATTCCGTCAGATGCACGGTCTGTCCGCCCTTGGTCAGCTCGCCCTGGGCCCGGTTGTAGCTGTAGGGGCCGAAGGTGACCTCGTTGCCCGTCTCGGCGATCTCGGGCACGGAGCGGGTCCGGCGCAGGATGGTGCGGATGCGGAGCAGCAGTTCGCGCGGCTCGAACGGTTTGGTCAGGTAATCGTCGGCGCCGGTCTCCAGCCCCTCGATCCGGTTTTCGACCTCGCCCATCGCGGTCAGCAGGAGGATCGGCAGTTCGCGTGTCTTGCGGAGGGCGCGGGTCAGCTCGAACCCGGTTTCGCCCGGCATCATGACGTCGAGGACGATCAGGTCGTATTCGATTGCGGCCAGCTTGCGCCGCGCGTCAGCGGCGTCGCCCGCGGCGGTCACACGGAAGCCGTTCTCGCTGAGGAAACGGGTCAACAGGTCGCGCAACCGGCTGTCGTCGTCGACGACGAGGATATGCGCGAGATCGTCGCCCTCGGTCACGGTCAGCCGCGTCCCTTGCTGCGCCGCGGCACCGGCATGGTCGGGCTGGCGATCTCGAAGCGTTCCTGGTCCGCCGGATCGATGATGCCGCGCAGCACCTCGCGGAAGCCCTGCACCGCCTCCGCGCCCGCGGCCCTGTAGGCGCGGGCGATCCGTGCCCGCTGGTTCGCCGTCAGGCTGCGTTCGAGATCGACACCTTTTTCGGTCAGGGTCAGCAGCTTCTTGCGCCGGTCCGCCTGGTCCGTCTCCTGGTTGATATAGCCCTCGCTGACGAGCTGGCTCAGCACCCGCGAGAGGCTCTGCTTTGTGATCTTGAGGATCTTCAGAAGGTCGGTGACGGTGATCTCGGGATTGCGCCCGACGAAATAGATCACCCGGTGATGCGCCCGCCCGAGACCGAGCTCGCCGAGGATCGCGTCCGGCTCCCCGGTGAAGTCGCGATAGGCGAAAAACAGCATCTCGATGCCCTGCCTCAATTCCTCCTCCCGCAGGAAGAGCGGGTTCGCCATGCTTTTTACGTCAACCATGTTGACATATTTCCTTCTGAATGTTAGTTCTCAGGCCATGTTTGGGTAACAATCTATCCAAAGGGCCCGTCAAGTTGAATAAATCGAACGGGTTAGACTTTGGAGCTTGCCGGGATGAAACCTCATGAGCCTGCTTCCTTTTGACGATCGGGACGGCGCCATCTGGATGGATGGTGCGCTGCTTGACTGGCGCGATGCCAAACTTCATGTACTGAGCCACGGGCTGCATTATGCCAGTTCGGTCTTCGAGGGCGAACGGGTTTATAGCGGGCGCATTTTCAAGTCCCGCGAACATACCGAGCGCCTGCATCGCTCCGCCGGTATTCTCGGCTTCACGATCCCCTACGACGTCGATGCCATCGAGGCCGCGAAGCAGGCCGTGATCGACTCCATGGGCATCGTCGACGGCTATGTCCGTCCGGTCGCCTGGCGCGGCAGCGAGATGATGGGGGTCTCCGCACAGAAGAACACCATTCACCTCGCCATCGCAGCCTGGGAATGGCCGTCCTATTTCGATCCG
The DNA here is from genome assembly GCF_017640745.1 of Nisaea sp. Lineage (GTDB taxonomy): Bacteria > Pseudomonadota > Alphaproteobacteria > Thalassobaculales > Thalassobaculaceae > Nisaea. The sequence goes on from NZ_JAEPQA010000028.1 coordinate 52,420, forward strand.
GAAGCCAAGATGAAGGGGATCAACCTCGACATCGGAAAATGGCGCCGCCCGGCCCCCGACACGGCGCCGACCAACAGCAAGGCGGCCGGTCTCTACATGATCGCCACCATGTGCAAGCACGACGCCGAGGCGCGCGGCTTCCACGATGCGCTGATGCTCGACTATCGCGGCTATGTCGCCGAGGCGACCGGTGCCAACATCTTCTTCCTGATGGATGACGGTCGCCTGCACACGCCGAAGCCGGACTGCTTCCTCGACGGCATCACCCGCCGCACGGTGATCCAGCTCGCCAAGGACAACGGTTACGAAGTGGTCGAACGGCACATCCGTCCGGAAGACATGACCCGCGCCACCGAATGCTTCCTCACCGGCACGGCCGCGGAAGTGACCCCGGTCGGCAAGATCGGCACCTACAGCTTCACGCCGGGCGACATGACCCGGACGCTGGTTGAGGCTTATGAGAAGACCGTCCGCGCCCATGCGGCCGAGGTCGCTGTCGCGGCCGAGTAAGAATCTGGATCGTCACCCCGGCGGAAGCCGGGGCCCAGGGATCGTAGGACGATATCCGCGATCTTCTGGGTACCGGCCTTCGCCGGTATGGCGTTTCAGTCGATAGATACCGTTCCGTCCGGGCACTGGACTTGAAGACTTAAAGCGGGGGAAGCTTTCGCCATGAAAGCTTCCCCCGTTTGTATTTTCGACGGTGATAACTGGATCCCGGGCCCGCTCGCCAAGGGGCCGTTCCCTGGCCTGCATGGCGGCGTTTCCGGCGGATTGCTCGCGGCGGCGATGGAACGGCAGGCCGCCGAGCTCGGCGCCGGTGACGGCCTGCAGATGTCGCTGTCGCTCCTGCGCCCGACCCCGATGGCGCCGATCCAGGTCTCCGTCCGCACGCTCCGTCAGGGGCGGCGCTCGCTCCAGCTCTCGGCGGAGCTGACTTCGGAGGGCAAGCTCTGCGCCGTCGCGTCCGGCCTGTTCCTGACCGAGGAGCTGCTCCCGTTCATTCCCGAGCGGGACCTGATCCCGGCCGAGGTCGGCGGCGAGCCCTTCCATGTCGGCCGCGTCACCGACGCGCCCTGGTTCTTCGAGGCCTGCGAGATGCGCCGGGAGGAGAGCGGGCGGATCTGGATGCGGCACCGCAATCCCGTGGTCGAGGATATGGGTGGTCTCGCACGCGTGCTCTCTCTCGCTGACTGGGCGACCGGACTATCGCGTCCGGACTGGGTCGACCGGAACAAGGTGATGTTCCCGAACCCCGAGATCACCATCCATCTGCAACGGCCGATCGAGGGGGAGTGGCTGGCGGTGGATTCGCAACCGCACTGGAACCCAAGCGGTCTCGGGATCACGACGAGCGACCTCTACGATACGAAGGGCTATCTCGGCCGCGCGACCCAGCCGGTGGTGCTCGCGGTGATGGAGTGATCAGATAATTCATCATTCCGGACCTTGATCCGGGACTTTCCTATGAAGAGTGCGGACCTTTGCTCGAAAAGGTCCAGGCTCTGCGGCCGGAATGACGGCGGAAGTGGAGAATTCGAAAGGAGGGTGGTTCACTAAGTGCGCGTCAGCGCCGCGTGAACCTCAAGAATACGGGCCGCCGTCCCTGGCGTCAGCGCCCCGCAAAGATCCGACGGCAGCCAGCGCCGCTGGAAGGCGAGCAGGACATTGCGCGCGGGGCCGGTCATGACCGTTGTCTCCGGCGCCGCGTAGCCGATCTCAGTTAGCAGACGCATTGCTTCCCCGAATGGCATCTCCGGATCGCCGGTCTGTTCCGGTTCCGGCCAGAGCCCGATGCCGTTCTTCGCGAGTCCGGCCCAGTCGAACAACTCGCCCGGGTCCTCCTTGCGCTCAGGCGCCACGTCGGAATGGCCAAGCACGCGCGACGGCGGGATCGGATGATGCGCGAGGATGTCATGGCAGAGCGCTTTCAGGCTTTCCATCTGCGGTTCTGGAAACGGCCTGTAGCCAAACTGGTGGCCCGGATTGACCAGCTCGATGCCGATCGAACGGGCATTGATGTCCGATGCGCCCGCCCAGGAGGCGACGCCGGCATGCCAGGCCCGGCGGTCCTCCGCGACCATGCGCCAGCAGGTGCCGTCCTCGGCGATCAGGTAATGCGCGCTGACCTTTGCATTCGCGTCCGTCAGCCGGTCGAGCGCGGCTTCGGCGTTCTGCATCCCGGTATAATGCAGCAGCAGGATATCGACGCCGGTTCCGTCGGGACGCGCATCGTGGTTGGGAGACGGCCGTTCGGCAATGGAAAGAGCGTCCGTCATGCGGCCCCTAGCTTTCGGCTTCCACTTTCGCCTTGGTCTTACCGCCCGTGGTCACGGCACCGACCCCGACGATTGTAAGCGCCGCGCCGGTCAGCTGGAAGGCGTCCATATGCTCGCCGAGAAAGACGATCCCGGAGGCGGCCCCGACGAGCGGAGCCAGGATGGTCAGCGGCATGGTCTGCGAAACGTCGTATTTCTGCAGGATCCGGTACCAGAGCCCGTAACCGAAGACGGTGACGCCGACCGCCATGTAGACGACCCCGCCCCAGCCCGCGAGCCCGGCATTCTGGAGAGCGTCCCAATGACCGTCCTCGATGACCAGAGAGGCCGAAAGGATCATCGGGGCGGCCAGCACGGCCATCCAGGCGTTCAGCACGAATGGGTTCACCGCGCCCATCCATTTGACCTGGATATGGGCGAGGCCCCAGAGCAGCGCGGCGATGATGACGAGGCCAAGATGGAACAGGCTGCTCGAGGTCTTCGGCGCGCCGGCGAGCATGGCGACACCCGCGAAAGCGATGGCGATGCCGAGGATCTGCTTCTTGCTCGGCCGCTCGCGGAAGAAGATGACGGCAAGGATCACGGCAAAAGGCACCTGGATCTGCGCCGCGATCGCCGCGAGCGAGGCGTCTGTGCCCTCGAGTCCGGTGAACATGAAGGCGAAATGCAAAACGCCGAGGGAGATCGAGAGCGCGAAGATATGCGCGAACTTCATTCCCTGCGGTTTGAGGAATGGGATCAGCAGGATCGCGGTCAGCAGGTAGCGCAGGCCGACAAGCATCATCGGGGGAAACTCGGCCATCGCCAGTTTGCCGATGGCGAAATTCATCCCCCAGACGACCATGACGATGACGCCGATCAGAATGTCGAGTGGCTTCATGAAGCGCGTGCTTTCTCCAGATCTTCGCGCATTTCCTCCAACTCGAGCCATTGTGTTTCGGCATCGTCGAGCTCGGCCTGGGCCGCCGCGAGCCGTTCGCTTGTCTTCTGGAAGCTGCCGGGGTCCTTGGTGAAGAGATCCGGATCGGCGAGTTTGGCTCCCAGCGCCGCGATCTCCTCGCCCAGCTTTTCGATCTTGCCGGGCAACATTTCGAGCGCGCGCTGATCCTTGTAGCTCAGTTTCGTCTTCGCCTGTGCCGGTTTCTCGGGCTGGGCGGCGGGTTTGCTGTCTTTCTTCTTCGGCGCGGATGCGGCCTCGGGCTCCTCCCGGCTGCGCAGCGCGGCGTAGTCGCTGAAGCCGCCGACGAACTCCTCGATCCTGCCGTCGCCCTCGACGGCGATGATCGAGGTCACCACCCGGTCGAGAAAGTCGCGGTCGTGGCTGACCAGGATGATGGTGCCGTCATAGTCGGCAAGCACCTCCTGCAGCAGGTCGAGGGTCTCGATGTCGAGGTCGTTGGTCGGCTCGTCGAGCACCAGCAGGTTGTGCGGGGCGGCAAACAGCTTCGCCAGCAGCAGCCGGTTGCGTTCGCCGCCGGAGAGGTTCTTCACATGCGCACGGGCCTGGCGTTCCTCGAAGAGGAAGTCGCGGAGATAGGAGACCACATGCTTCGGCTTGCCATGCACGAAGATGGTATCACCGCCACCCGGACAGAGCGTCGACCAGAGTGTCGCCTCGCCGTCGAGCGTCTCCCGGTACTGGTCGAAATAAACCGTCTCGACGCCGAAACCGACGCGGACCCGCCCTTTGTCCGGCTTCTCCTCGCCGATCAGCATCTTCAGCAGCGTCGTCTTGCCCGCGCCGTTGGCGCCAACGAGCCCGATGCGGTCGCCGCGCCGGACGATGGTGGAGAAGTCCGAGGTGATCTTCTTCTCGCCGCCGTCCGGCAGCGGGAAGGATTTCGAGATGTGGTTCGCCTCGATCACGAGCTGGCTGCCGCCCTCGGCGTCGCCGACACTCATGTTGACGAGGCCCGGGCGCTTGATCCGTTCCGCCCGCTCGCGGCGCATGCCGAGCAGGGTCCGCACGCGCCCCATGTTGCGTTTGCGTCGCGCGGTCAGGCCCTCGCGGAGCCAGCGGGTCTCCTCGGCGATCTGCTTGTTGAGCCGGCGCTGGGTCGCTTCCTCGTCGGCCAGTACCTTGTCGGCCCAGTCGGGGAAGGCCGCGAAGCCTTCCGAGTTCCGGCGCACCTCGCCGCGGTCGATCCAGTAGGTCCGGTTGGAGAGTTTGCTGAGGAAGGTCCGGTCGTGGCTGATCAGCAGGATGCCGCCCTTGAAATTCGCCAGTTCCTCTTCCAGCCATTCGATGGTCGGCAGGTCGAGATGGTTGGTCGGCTCGTCGAGCAGCAGGACGTCCGGCTCGGAAACGAGCGCGCGGGCGAGGGCGACGCGGCGCGACTCGCCGCCGGACAGCCCGTCCGTCGTCCGGTCACCGTCGATCCGGAGATGCGCCATGACCGCATCGACCAGATATTCCGCCGGATGCTCGCCGGGCGCGGAGGCGAGGCCGCCGGCGACATGGTCGCGGACCGGGATGCCTTTCGGCAGCGGCGGGTCCTGCGGCAGGTAGGAGATCTTGGCGCCGGGCTGGACGAAACGCTCGCCTTGGTCGAGATCGATCTGGCCGGCGAGGCATTTCAGCAGCGTCGATTTGCCGGAACCGTTGCGGCCGACGAGGCAGATGCGCTCGCCCTTGGCGACGGTGACGTCGGCATTCTCGAACAGGATGCGCTCGCCCAGGGTCAGGCGCGCGCCCCGGAGCGCCACGAGGGGCGGGGCGGAGGAGGCTCGGGCCATGATCTATCTGATGCCGCGTTGTTTTGCGATGCGGTCGTAGGCGGCGTTGATCGCGGCCATCTTTTCCGTCGCCGCGTCGACGAATTCCTCCGGCAGGCCCTCGGCGATGAGCCGGTCCGGATGGTGCTCGCGGATCAGGGTGCGGTAGACGCGCTTGATCTCGGCCTCGTCCGCATCGTGCGAGATGCCGAGCACGCTGTAGGGATCCTCCGCGTCCTTGTCGCCGGCGACCGCACGGATGCGCTGGAAAGCGATCTCGTCGAAGCCGAAGATTTCGGCGACCCGCTCCAGATAGGCGAGCTCGTTCTGGTGCACCACGCCGTCCGCCTTGGCGATATGGAAGAGGCTGAGCAGCAGTTCCTCGAGCACGGGAGAACCGGGGTTGAACAGCCGCGCGATCTGCTGCGCGTAGATCTCGAAACCCTCGACGTCGCGGCGGGCCATGTCCCAGACCCGGCCGACATTGCGAATCTCGTCCTGCGGGATGTGGAAGACCTCGCGGAAGGCGGCGATCTCGTCACGGGTGACGACGCCGTCGGCCTTGGCCATTTTCGCGCTGAGCACGACGACACCGATGGTGAAGGCGATCTTGCGGGTCGCCGCCTGCTCGTCCTTCTCGTTCTTCGGGGCGTCATTGCTGGCGAAACGGTCGACGGCATGGCCCGCCACCGCGCCCAGCAAGGCCCCGATAGGCCCGCCGAGTGCGAGACCGGCCGTTCCCCCGATGATTTTTCCCCAGATACTCACGTTCGACGCCCGTCTGCCTGGAACTGTTCCCCTCTGGAACGCAGGTGGAACATGTCGGCTGAGGTTGTATCCGTCAACAGCCAGTCACAGGAGGTCTGCCATGCCGCGGCGGCGGCCCCTTGCTGGCTTCCGGCAAGGGGGAGTAGGTTGCAGCGATCAATCAACCATCCCAACCGAGAGCGGAGACCGCCAGGATGAACGTGGACGCGAATCCCGTGGATGAAAAGACCCGAGCGGCGGCACTCGACGCGCTGAAGCAGATCTTCGGAGACCGTTTCACGACCGCCGAGGCGGTTCGTCACCAGCATGGCAAGGACGAAAGCTATCACGCGCCGATGGCGCCCGATGCCGTGGTCTTCGCTGAGACCGAGGACGAGATCTCCCAGGCGATCACGGTCTGCAACCGGCTCGGCTTTCCCGTCATCCCGTTCGGCACCGGCACCTCTCTCGAAGGACACGTTGCTGCGATGAAGGGCGGGGTGACGATCGATACCTCGCTCATGGACAGGATCATTTCGGTCAACGCAGAGGACCTCGACGTCGTCGTGCAGCCGGGCGTGACCCGCAAACAGTTGAACGAACACCTGCGCGATACCGGTCTGTTCTTCCCGATCGATCCCGGCGCCGACGCCTCGATCGGCGGCATGACGGCGACCCGCGCTTCCGGCACGAACGCGGTGCGCTATGGCACGATGCGGGAGAACGTGATCTCGCTCCGCGTGGTCACGCCGAGCGGCGAGGTGATCCGCACCTCCCGGCGCGCCCGCAAGAGCTCGGCAGGGTACGACCTGACGCGCCTTTTCGTCGGCTCGGAAGGCACGCTCGGCGTCATCACCGAGATCACGCTCAAGGTCTACGGCATACCGGAAGCGATTTCCTCCGCCGTCTGCCAGTTCGAAACGATGGAAGGGGCGGTCGATTCCGTCATCACCACGATCCACGCGGGCGTCCCCGTCGCGCGGATGGAGCTTCTCGACGAGGTGCAGATGGGCGCCTGCATCGATTATTCGAAGCTCGAAGGATATCAGCCCAAGCCGACCATCTTCTTCGAGTTCCACGGCAGCGAAGCCGGCGTGAAGGAGCAGGCGGAGACGGTCGAGGGCATTACGGCCGAGTTCGGCGGCTCCTCCTTCCAGTGGGCGACGCGGACCGAGGACCGCAACGTGCTCTGGCAGGCGCGGCACGACGCCTATTATGCGGCGCTGGCCCAGCGCCCGGGCGCGCAGGGTTGGCCGACGGATGTCTGCGTGCCGGTCTCGCGGCTGGCCGAATGTATTCGCGAAACCAAGGCGGATCTCGAGGAGACCGGGCTCTTCGCGCCGCTGGTCGGCCATGTCGGCGACGGCAACTTTCACCTCGTCTATATCATCGACCCCGAGAATCCCGACGAGATGGGTCGGGCGAAGGCGCACAGCGAACGCATGGTCCGCCGGGCGCTGGCGATGGACGGAACCTGTACCGGGGAGCACGGCGTCGGCTATGGCAAGATGCCTTATCTCGAGGAAGAGCATGGAGCAGCGCTCAACCTGATGCGCGCGCTCAAGCAGGCGGTCGATCCGAACAATATCATGAACCCGGGCAAGATCGTCCGGGTCTGAGGCCCGGCGAGGCCGTGGATTAGGCCGTTGCCGAGGCGCTGTCGGTTTCCCGCTGTTCGGAAGCGGGATAGGCGCGCACGCGGTCGGCCGGCAGATGGATTCGGATAAGCGTCCAGGCGCCCTGCTCGCTCTTGAGTGTGATGGTCCCGCCGTGCAGTTCGGTCAGGTTGCGGGCAAGAGACAATCCAAGGCCGACGCCGCCATAGCGTCTTGAAAGGGCCTGTTCGGCTTGCTGGAACGGTTCCATCACGCGTTCCAGATCCCCGGGCGATATGCCGACGCCGGTGTCCTCGACCTCGATATCGATCCCGCCGTCATCGGCCATGAGAGCCCGCATATGGATGGTTCCGCCACGCGGAGTGAATTTCACCGAATTGATCAGCAGGTTGATCAGCACCTGGCGCAGCCGGGTCTCGTCTCCAAAGAGGGCGGGGAGATCGTTCGGGATATCGAGCTCGAGATGGAGACCGGCTTCGACCACCCGGTCGCCCAGCATGCGGGCGCAGGATTTCAACATTCGGCGGATGTCGATCACACCCTCGTCGAGTTTCACAAAGCCGGCTTCGATCCGCGATATGTCGAGCAGGTCGTTCAGAACCGTCAGCAGGTGCTTGCCGGTTTCGTTGATGTCTTTCGCGTAGTCGAGGTACCGGTCGTTCTCCATCTTGCCAAAGAGCTGACCGGTCAGGATCTCCGAGAAGCCGATGATCGCGTTCAGCGGCGTCCGCAGTTCATGGCTCATATTTGCCAGAAAGGCGCTCTTGGTTCGGTTGGCGAGATCGGCTTCGTTGATCGCGTCGAGCAGCTGGTTCCGGCGCTCGAGTTCGCCGGTAATGTCTGTTCCGGTGCCTCGGTATCCCGTCAGAACGCCTTTCTCGAAAACCGGAGTGCCGCTGATCCGTTCGTAACGGCGCTCCCCGTCCGGTCCGAGCCGGGCATATTCGAAATTGCGGAACGGGGCGTGGGCCTCGATCTGGGCACGATGGTTATTCCATTCGGTTTCCCGGCCGGCGTTCCACTCCAGCTGCTCATATTGGAAATGCGAGGTGCCGAGGCGCGAATGCGGAGATTCGCCGCTCACGGCCTCGAAGCGGTCGGAGAGTTCGGTCAGGCGCAGGTCCGGGTCCGACTCCCAGAACCAGTCGGACGAAATCGCTGCGATATCCCGGAACCTGCCTTCGCTGTTCTTCAAGGCGATCCGCGCGCGCCGGCGATACAGATGATTGATGACCAGCATTGCGATCAGAGCTGTCTGAAAGAGTATGAAAAGCGCCCCGATCCAGATGACGCGAATGTCCAGCCCGGCGAATTTCGTATCGTCGTTGAAGAGGATCGCGTCCTCGGGAATCTTGTCTTCATCGAATCCGAAACGTCTCAATGCGTCCATGTCGACGATGAAGCGGTTCGGGCTCTTGAGGAGGACCGGAATATCCTTGACCGGCGCGCCGCTGAGGATCCGGGCCGCCATCAATGCGGCCGCCTTGCCCTGCTCGAAATGGCTGACAACGTATCCGCCGACCGGACCATCGCCGGGCTGAAACGGGATGGGATGGAACAAGGGAGCTCTCAGATGAACGGCAAGCATGTCCATGATCTGCGCACGGGAACGTGACCGCCCGGTATAGTCCCTGTAGGCAGACACCAGCAGAACCGGTTCGTCGGTATCGAGAGTGGCCAGCGACAATGCCAGATCTTCGTGAGTCATCGCGTCCAGCGACAATGTCACGAGCTCGAACGGAATCTGGTCCGGCGGGATCGCGTCGAGCTGGCTCATGTTGACCCGACCGGTTGGAGTCGCATCGCTGATGACGAAGAGTCTGCGGGAAGCTGGAAGAAGCGCCTTTATCAGGCCGATCGTTTTGATAAGCGATAATTCTTCGACCACGCCGGTGAATTGGGGGTCGTCATCGAGCGACGCGGCTTTCTCGAGATTGTTGACGCTGTGGAACACGATCGGGAGGCCTTTGAGGAGGGAGTCCCGTTCCTCAAGGGCAAAATCGAGCGCGTTGTCGTCGCCGACGATCACAAGGTCGTAAGGCTCGACGGCGCCCAGTTTGGCGACGAGAGTTTCTCGGAAAACCCGCCCGTAAACCGCTGAGCCGAGCCGCTTGGTGTCCATAAACTCGACGTCTATAAGCGGCTGAGTGCCACCTTTCAGGAATTCGTCGAAGCCCGCGCGTATGCCTTCGATCTGCTTGGGAACGCTGTGAAATCCCAAGTGATAGGAACTGATGAAGAGAATGCGCTTGTCGTGCAGAGTGGTTGCGTGGGCGGCCGTAGCCGCGCCGACCATAAGAAGCACCAATATTGCGAACTTGAGATAGCGTTCGCGCATTCAAGGACCTTTACCAGCGGACCGGTGCCGTCTTGTCGCACCGGAATCAGTCTGCATCCAGAGCTGAATAATCCGCTGGTATGATTAAGAAAGTGCTTACGGGCGCCGCAAGGCCTCCATCACCTTCCCGCAGAAGCCGTCGAAGGCATCCCGTTCGATCCAGCGCACGACCGCAACCAGATCGAGCTCCGGATCGATCCAGATCACGTTTGAGCCCTTGCCTTTGGCGAAGTAGCTGGAACGCGGCGCCGAGGGCGCGCTGCCGCCGGCCCCGTTGAGCCACCAGAGACAACCGTAATCGCTGTTGATCGGGCACGGTGTCGTCGCCGCTTCGATATAGGCCTCGGAGATCAGCCGCTCGCCGTTCCAGACGCCGCCGCGTGCCATCATCAGTCCGGTCAGTGCCTGATCTCGGGAACTGATGAACATTCCGCCGCCCCAGTGCGAACCACCGGAGACCGACTGGATCCGTCTGCCGTCGATCTCGACCCAGGAATTCTCGTAGCCGTGCCATTCCCAGTCGGCGGAGGCGCCGATCGGAGCCATGATCCTTTCCTTGAGGACCTCGGGCAGGGGCCGCTTCCAGACCCGCAGCAGGGCGAGCGCCAGGCGGTTCACGCGGACGTCGTTATATTCCCAGAACGTACCCGGCCGCTGCATCTCGCGCGCCTTGCCCTTCATCGTACCTTCGCCGGCGGTAGCGTCGAGATCGCGGTTATGGTCGATCCAGTCCGGCTTGCTCCAGAGCGTGCCTTCCCATTCGCTGGTCTGCTGCAGAAGCTGGGCCCAGGTGATGTCCCTGTTCTGCTCGGACGAGAAGCCGCCGTCATCGACCAGTTCCGCCACCGGATTGTCAAAGCTCGGGATCAGGCCGTCGTCGAGCGCCAGCCCGGCGCAGATCGACAGATAGCTCTTCGCGATGCTGAAGGTGATATCCGGGCGCCGCGTGTCGCCCCATTCGTGGACGATCTTGCCGCCTCGGATGACGAGCCCGTGCGGGTCCTCGCGCGGGCGGGTGACGCCGATGACGTCGCGCAGGCCTTCCGGCTCGCCGAACAGATCGTTGTCGAGCGCCTTCCTGACGTCCCGGTCCATGGTGGATTCATTGGCAATCGCGAAGTCGCTCGCGGCTTTGAGGCCGTCGGCGTCGAAGCCGGCGGCGCGCGGGTCGATACGGTCCCAGGATTCGCTGGAGGCGGGAAAATACGTGGTCATGTCGATCTCTTGGTCTCGAGGCGGGAGCGGGGACAGTAGCCCCGGCTCCGAGAGGCGGTCCAGACTTGCATTCCGA